>CAWEOT010000015.1:0-876038 GCA_963810775.1 uncultured Gammaproteobacteria bacterium | reverse complement strand
ACTTGCCGGCGAGGCTTGCTGCGTCAGTAGTGATCGCCGGAACCGCGTTACTGATTGGCGCTTGCGGGGGCGGGGACGGGGGAGACTCGCAATCGAGTAGCGCAGAACCTCCCGAGCGGTTCGAACACACCGCCCGTGATCTCCGGACAAGCACAAACATCCGTGCGCGTGGCTGAGGCCTACATGTTTCAGCCGACCGCGAGTGACGCAGACGGCGACGCGCTGCAGTTCGCAGCTGCCAATCTTCCATCGTGGGTGAATATTGACCCTGCGAGCGGTCGTGTGAGCGGCACGCCCGCTGCGGCGGATGTCGGTAACTATGCCGGCATCACGATCAGCGTGAGCGACGGCAAGGCAACCGTTTCCCTTGCAGCTTTCGGTATTTCGGTGACGCAGATCGGCATGGGAACCGCGACAGTCTCGTGGGTTCCGCCCACGATGAACATGGATGGCACGGTGCTCACGAATCTTGCTGGCTTTCGTGTCCGATACGGGCGCAGTAACGGCGACCTCAGCGAGTCGGTGTCCATCGAGAACCCGGCGATCAATACCTACGTGATCGACAACCTCAGCTCCGGAACCTGGTTCTTTGGCGTGATCGCAGTGAGCAACCAGGGCGTCGAGAGCATGCTTTCCAACATCGCGTCAAAGACGATCTGATTCCCGACTCCAGCCTCGGCGCCGCAAGCCCGAGCGCCAGGCTCGCCGCGCCGGTACCGCGTGTGAGTGCTCGCCCTGGCAAGCGCGCCTGCGTCCGAGGGCTACGCTCGTGACGCAGTTCACACCGCGCCCCCGACCCTTCGCCACAGGATATGATCCGCGCTTTGGATCGAGGGTCGCCCACCGGCATGTCTCTTGGGTCGGCAAGCTATGGCCTGGCAGCGCTGGCGTTCGTAGTGCTGACGCTGCTATTGCTCATCGGCTCGCAAGGACGTACGGCAGGCATCCGCGTCATCGTCGCATCCCTGGCGAGCGCGCTCTGGGCGCTCGTGCTGGCGGTCCAGGCTGCATCGGCGCACTTTCCGTTCCTCATCGTCTATGTTGCTGAGCTCCTGCGCGACGGCGCCTGGCTGGCGGTCCTTGCCGGCATGGCACGACCCGTCATTCCCCGTGCAGTCCGACTGGCAGCACCGGTGTTGTGGTGCGCAATGCTACTTTGGGCGCTGGCGCTGGCGCCTCTGCAGCGACTGGGAATCGGCCCCGACGAGCCCCTGCTATTGCTGGTCCGCAGCGGTCTTGGCGTCGCATTGGTGGCGCTCGTTCTTATCGAGCATGTCTATCGCAGCGCGAGTGCGTCGGCGCGTTCCGGCTTGCGCTACTTCGCATTCGGCATCGGGGGAATGTTCGCCTACGACCTCTTTCTGTACTCGCAGGCGGAGCTGCTGCGGCAACTGAGTTTCGATGCGTGGAATGCCAGAGGCGTAGTGAATGCTTTGGTCGTTCCGGCCGTCGCGATCGGGGTGCGGCGCAGTCCGCAGTGGTCGCTCGACATCTTCGTGTCGAGACACGTCGTCTTCTACTCGGGCAGTCTGCTATTGGTCGGTGCGTACCTGCTGTTGATGGCGCTCGGCGGTTACTACGTGCGCAGCGTCGGCGGCACCTGGGGAGGCGTGGCGCAGATCGTATTCCTGGCGGGGTCCGGCCTGGTGCTGGCGGCGCTGATTCTTTCCGGTCGCGTGCGCGCGGGGGCCAGGGTCTTTCTCAGCAAGCATTTTTATCGTAACAAGTACGATTACCGTATCGAGTGGCTGCGCTTCATCCATACGCTCTCTTCGAGCGGCGTGGAAGATGTCGGGCGTACCGCCCTTCGCGCCGTGGCCCAGATTTTCTCGAGCCCTCGAGGGGTTCTGTTTGTCGCCGATGATTCAGGACGACGTTACGTCCCCGCCGCCGTCTGGCCGAAGGACGCACAGACACTTGCAGGCCTCCAGGATGTCGCGAGCAGCGATGACCTGGTCGTATTCCTAAGGGATCGACAGTGGATCATCGATCTGCAGGAGCACCGCGCCTCACCGGAAGCGTACGACAACCTCAAGCTGCCGGTATGGGCCAGTTCCAATACGGAGCTGCGTCTCATAGCGCCACTGCTCGCGCTCGATCGCCTGGTCGGATTTGTGGCGCTCGACAATCCGCCGACGCGATTCAGGATGACTTACGAGGATCGCGACCTGCTGAAGACAGTGGGCCGGCACGTGGCTACACACATCGCCCAACATGAAGCGGATCGGCGTCTGGCCGACCGGCGGCAATTCGACGCCTACAACCAGCTCACCGCATTCATGATGCATGACCTCAAGAACTCGGTGGCCCAGCTCAAGCTCCTGGTCACCAACGCCGCGCGACACAAGCACAATCCCGACTTCATTGACGATGCCATTGGCACCATCGCTAATACCGTTGAGCGAATGACACGATTGACGGAGCAGTTGAAACAGAAGGCGGTGATTGGCAGCCCGCGGCCCGCCGATCTCAACGAGCTCGCGCGCAGCGCTGTGGAGCGCTGTCGAGGCCGTCAGCCGGTGCCTGATTTTCGACCAGGAGCGACACCGACCATGGTTGAAGCGGATCCGGAGAAGCTGACTTCCGCGCTCGAGCACGTCATACGCAATGCTCAAGACGCTACTCCGCCACGAGGTTCAGTCGAGGTTCGATTGCGCAGCAACGCCACTAGTGCGGTGATAGAGATCAGCGATACTGGCTGTGGCATGGATGCCGAGTTCGTGCGTCACAAGCTGTTTCGCGCCTTCGTGACGACCAAGGGCGCCGAGGGGATGGGAATCGGTGCCTTCCAGGCTCGCGAGTACGTGCGGCTGCTGGGCGGCGAGGTGGAAGTGCAAAGCAGACCCGGGCAGGGGACCACTTTCTCGATTAATCTGCCGCTCGTGACCAGCGTGGCAGCGGAACTCGCCTGAACAAGTAATTTACGTGCCCACAGACAAGCCCATACTGCTGATCGTCGAAGACGACCTGGGTCTGCAGACTCAGCTCAAATGGTGTTTCGACGAATATGACGTCATCGCCGCGACCAATCGCACCGAGGCTTTGACGCAACTGCGGCGTCATTCCCCGCCTGTTGTGCTGCAAGACCTGGGGCTGCCTCCCGATGCCGACGGAGTTAGCGAGGGAATCCAAACGCTGCGAGAGATTCTTAGCCTCGCGCCTGCGACCAAGGTGATCGTGGTCACCGGCAACCACGATCGCGACAGTGCCGTGAAATCCGTCTCGCTCGGCGCTTACGACTTTTATGAAAAGCCAGTAGACACCGACATCTTGCGGCTGCTGGTGAACCGTGCCTTTCATATCTACGCGCTCGAGGAGGAGAACCGGCAGTTCCGGGAAGCGCGAGACAGCAGTCCGCTTGAGGGCATCATCGCCACCGACGAGGGCATGCTCAAAGTGTGTCGCATGGTGGAGAAAATCGCGCCGACGAGCGCCTCGGTGCTGATCCTCGGCGAGAGCGGCACCGGCAAAGAGCTGCTGGCTCGCGCGGTGCACGCTGAAAGTAATCGGCGCGACGGCAGGTTCGTAGCCATCAACTGCGCGGCCATTCCGGAACAGCTGCTCGAGAGCGAACTGTTCGGCTATGAGAAAGGCGCGTTCACTGGAGCTGCAAAGCAAACGAATCGGCAAAGTGGAGCTGGCCGACGGCGGGACGCTGTTCCTCGATGAAATCGGCGACATGCCGCTCGCCCTGCAGGCCAAGCTACTGCGATTTCTCCAGGACCGCGTCATCGAACGAGTGGGCGGCCGCGAGGAAATCCGTGTCGATGTGCGCATCGTGTGCGCCACCAACCAGGATCTCAACTCGCTCATCGCTGGCCAGCGCTTCCGTCAGGACCTCTACTACCGGATCGGCGAGATCTCGATCGTCGTGCCCCCACTGCGGGAGCGCGGCACCGGAACACTCGTGCTCGCCCATGCAATCCTGCGTCGTCTCTGTGCGGCTGAGGGGCGACCGAAACGCGGCTTCACGGAGGAGGCCACTGCCGCCATTAGTGCCTATGCCTGGCCGGGAAACGTTCGGGAACTGGAGAACAAGATCAGGACCGCGGTGATCATGAGCGACGCTCCCGTCATCACCGCAGAAGATCTGGGGCTTGGCGACAGCCCTGGATCGGACTCTCGCATTCAACCTCAGAGAAGTGCGCGCTCAGGCCGAGAAGGAAGCGATTCGCCAGGCCATGGCGATCGCCGATGGAAATATATCGCGTGCATCGGAGCTGCTGGGAGTTACCCGACCCACGCTCTATGACCTGATGGAACGTTACGGGATGCGGCCGGATTCCCGCGACGGCAAGGCAGCCGGGTGACGATGGCCGCGGCAACGGACGGCACACTCGGCGAAAAGGCGGCACCGCTGGCTTCCTTGTCCGTGTTCCGCAACGTTCTCCTGGTCTATGTGCTGTTCGCATTGGCAGCGGTAGCGTACTGGCCTGCGAGCAAGGCGCTGTACGAGGTCTGGACCGACTTCAGGAACCTCGGCGACACGCACGGGTTTCTGGTTCTAGGGATCAGCCTGTGGCTGGTCTTTCGCTCGCGTCGCTCGTTCACTGGCACGGGCGAACACCCTCGATCGTGGCATTGACCGCGTTACTTCTGGCGAGCTTCGCATGGCTCATCCTCTGGCGAGGTGGCCTGCAGGATCCGCATTTGATGCTCATTCCGGCCATCCTGTGGCTGTGCGTTCTTGCGGCGTTCGGACGCAACGTCGCGGTGGCTCTGGCTCTGCCGATCGGGTTTTTATACTTCGCATGGCCGGGATGGGCACATCTCGCCCCGGTACTGCAGGCGCTGACGACGCGTGCGGTAGGACTACTTGCTTCGGCCGTCGGGTTGCGGGTCTACATCGAGGGCAATACGGTCGGCATTCCCGAAGGTACCTTCGAGATCGAGGGCGGCTGCAGCGGGATTCATTTTCTCGTGGTTGGTCTGGCCCTGGCAGTGTTGCAGGGCGAACTCATAGACGCTCCGATTCGCCGGCGTGTGAAACTGATAGCCGTCATGGCGGCGCTCACCATTGTTTGCAATTGGGTCCGCGTGTTCACGATCGTGATGGCCGGGCACCTGACCGACATGCAGCACTTCCTGATCAGAGAGCACTACACGTTCGGTTGGGTGCTGTTCGCAATTGTCGTCGGCACCTTCATCTGGATCACCGCCAAGCCCGATCCGGAGGCAGCCTCGTCAACACACACGGATTCGCCCGTGACATCCCGAGGCCCACAAGCAATTGCCTACATGGCCGCTGCAGCAGTGCTGCTGATCGCGCCGATTTTGGGGCAGGCGCTGGCGGCTGCCGATGCCCGCACACCGGCACCGATGAAGATGGAATTCCCCGCAGGCCGCACCAATTGGTCCGGCCCGACGCTATTGGCGACCTCCGACTGGCGCCCGAAATTTCTCGGTGCCGATATCGTGGAACAGGTCACATATCGAGATGGTGTCGGGAACTCGGTCGAGGTGGCCGCAATCATTTATCGCCTTCAGGAGCAGGGTTCGGAACTCATCGGCGACAGCGCCTCATTGCTGGGTGACAGCAAGACGACGGTGGTCAGCGATGAGATCGTGAGCACTCCGGCGGGCAAATTTCGCGAACTGATTGGCGAGGACCGCGAACGCCGAAGATTTCTCATCCGCTATCGGTATGACATTGGCGGGCGTCAATTTGTGAAACCATTGCAGTCTCAGCTTTGGTATGGGATCCGCTCGCTGGGCGGCGCGCCATATTCGGCTTTGCTTGCCTACGGCACGGCCTGCAACGGAGTCGTGCGACGGCGCGCGGAGTCTGACCGACATTTTCCTTGAGCAGATGGCGCGCGAGATGGAGACCTCGCTGCCGCGGCGCCATCGTTGACATGACATTCTCTGCCGGCAACCTACGATGAACGTTTCCTTGAGGCGCTCCTTCTCGGCCTGTGGACTGAGTGTGCTTCTGGCGCTCGCGGGATGCGACCTGTTCATGTCCTCGCAGGCCCGCGTGGAGCGCGCGCAGCACGAGATGTCGCAAGGTGACTTCCGCGCCGCCGCCATCGATCTGCGCAACGTGCTGAAGAAGCGGCCAGCCGATCCCCAAGTCCGCATGATGCTGGCCACCCTGCTGCTGAAGCTCGGCGATACCCGCGCTGCACAGAGCGAGCTGGAGCGTGCCGTGCGCGATGGCATTGATCCGGCTCGAAGCGCACCCGTCGCGGCGGAGATTCAGCTCCGGCTCGGCCAGCCTGCCGAGCTCGTCAAACTGATCGATGACGGGAAGCTGGCCCTGGTCGAGCCGACGCGCTCGACGTTTCGCGGCCGCGCGCTCAGTGCCCTGGGCAAGCCGGCCGAGGCTGCCGTTGCGTTCGAACAGGCGTTGCAGGCAGAGCCGGGCAACGCTGCGGCTCAGATCGGGCTCGCCGAGACCCTGGTGGTGCGTGCGCACTCGGATGAAGCCCTGAAACTACTCGGCGGCATTGCGGACGCTGACCCGCAAGCCACGGAAGCGCGGATCTTACAAGGCCGCATTCTGCTCAGCCGCGGGCAGTACTCGGAAGCGGAAACGATCCTGCTTCGCGCGCGCGATCAGCTTCCCCCGGACACTGCCGTGCTACAACGGGCGATGCTGTGGACCTTTCTGGCAGAGGCGCAGCTCGCCCAGGGCAAGGTTGATTCCGCCGATAACACCCAGCAGATACTGGCACGTGAAATGCCCGAACTGGCCGCTGGGCAATTGCTTAGAGCGCGCGTGCACCTGGCGCGTGGTGACTATGCGACTGGCATTGCCGAACTGCAGCGCGTGCTGGTCGCGGCGCCGGACTTTGTTCAGGCACGAATGATGCTGGGCGCAGCGCAGTTGTCCCAAGGGAATTTCCTGCAAGCAGAGAATCAGCTGGCCCAGGTGGTAGACCACGCGCCGGACAACATCGAGGCGCGCAAACTCCTGGCGCGCGTGCGCCTGCAACTCGATCGCCCGGATGCGGCGTTACGTGTGCTGACTCCAGCGCTCGAAGGCGAGGGCAGCGATCCACAGCTGTATTCGTTGGCGGGCGCTGCGCAGCTGCGCGCCGGCAACGGTGAAGAAGCGCTCGCAACCCTGCAGCAGGCCGTTCGCCTGCATCCCGACGCCGAAGCCCCCCGGCTAGATCTGGCCTCTGCCTATATCTCCGCGCGCCGCTATGCCGACGCGCTCGACGTGCTCAAGAGCACGCCGGGTAAGCCGAGCGCGAGGCGGGCAGCCTTGATTGTCGTCGCGACTGCTGCGCAGCAAGGTCAGCCGCAGGCGCGGGCCGAACTGGAGCGGCTCATCGCTGAACAGCCCGGCAACGCAGAGCTGCTCTACCTGGCTGCAATGTATTTCGGATCACAGCGCGAATTCGAACGCGCGCGCGTCTACCTGGGCCACGTGCTCGAAGCGGCACCGGGGAACGGGCGTGCATTGCGCGCGCTCGCGAGTGTCGAGTTCGCTGCCGGAAATGTGCAGGCTGCGGAGCAAGCGCTGCGCCGGGCACTGAATACCGAACCGAAGAGTCCGGACCTTCATCTCGCGCTGGCCCGTCTGAGCTTCAGTCGCAACGACGTGACACAGGCTCGTGCCGAGATCGAGGCCGCGGTGGCTGCAAGCGGCGGGCGCGCCGATGCGGAAAATGCTGCCGGATTGATTTTCTCGGAGAGCCAGCGCTTCGACGAGGCGCTGGCGCGGTTTCGACGCGCAACCGAGCTCGATCCCGGCAATGCGTCCTATTGGCTGAACGCCGGGCGCGCTCAGCTTGCGCTCAACCAGTCCGCGGCAGCGCGCGAATCGCTGGATAAGGCGCTGTCACTACGCCCCGACTGGATGCCGGCGTCGACGCTGCTCGTGCTGCTCGATCTGCGTTCGAGCGGACCTGCCACTGCACTTGAACGCGCGCAGGAGCTGCGCCGCCGCCAGCCTGACGAACCAGCCGCGATCGCCCTTGAAGGCGATGTGCGCATGGTCATGAAGGAGTACGCGCCAGCCGCCAGGGCTTACCAGGACGCTGAGCAGATTCGACCCGATGCGGCGCTGGCCGTGAAAACGTTTGAAGCGATGCGCCTTGGTGACCTCGAGCGCCCTGAAGCGCCGCTCATCCGCTGGCTCGCTCTGCGCCCGGAAGATAGCCGCGTGCGCTCGGTGCTCGGCCAGTACTACCTGCAAAGCGGCCGGTCGCAACGTGCCATGGCGGAGCTTGAAACAGTCAGCCGCCAGGCGCCGAACAATTCCGTGGTGCTTAACAATCTGGCCTGGCTCTATTACACGCAAGGCGATGCACGAGCCGAAGAAACCGCCCGGCGCGCTCACGAGATGGCGCCGTCAAACGCTGCAATCTCAGACACGTATGGCTGGATACTGCTCGGCAAGAAGCAAACGGCACGAGCCCTGGAACTGCTCGAGAAAGCGGCCGCTGGCGCGCCGGACAACCCCGAGATTCGCTATCACTATGGAGCGGCACTCGCCGCGGCAGGCCGCCATGCCGAGGCGCGCACGGCATTGAGCAGGGCGGTCGAGGCCCCCAAGACATTCGCTCAACGCGCCGACGCGGAAAAGCTTCTGACTCAGCTCAGAAACTGACATTCCAACTGTGGCCTGCTTCACAGAATGGCTCCGGCGCCGCGCGAATGTATCTGATAGCATTCAACTTTCCGGGCAAAAACCAACGAAGATACCTGTGCGAACCGGACGGATCGCGACCTTCGTGGCGCTGCTGTGTGCGGCGACCAATCTCGTCATGGCAGCGGAACCGCCTGCAGCGCAAACTCCGCCTGCAGCGCAAACTCCGCCAGCAGACAATCAATACGTCATCGGGCCGGGAGACACATTGAACGTCTTTGTCTGGAATCATCCAGAGCTCAGCGTGCAGATTCCGGTGCGTCCGGATGGGCAGATCTCGACGCCGCTGGTGGAGAACATGGTGGCCGCGGGCAAGACGCCGTCACAGCTCGCGCGCGATCTTGAGCAGAAGCTGGCTGAGTACGTGCGATCGCCGACCGTCAACGTCATCGTCACGACGCCGCTCAGCACCTTCAGCCAGGTGAACATCATCGGCCAGGTGACGAAGCCCCAACAGCTTCCCTACCACGAAGGCATGAAAGTCATGGACGCGATCCTGGCAGCAGGAGGACTGGGACAATTCGCCGCCGGCAATCGCGCCAAGATCGTGCGTACCGAAGACGGCAAGAAAAAGGAGATACGCGTACGCGTCGATGACCTCTTCAACAAGGGCGACCTGAGCCAGAACCTGGCGCTCAAGCCGGGCGACGTGCTCGTGGTGCCGCAGAGCCGCTTCTAAAGCCATGCATGAATTATTTGAAAGACTGCTGGAGGAATTCCGGAGCGCATGGCGCTTTCGCTGGATTGCGATGGTCGTCGCCTGGCTGGTGGCTATCGGCGGGTGGGCTTTCGTCCTCCTGATGCCGGACACGTTCGAGGCCTCGGCCAGGGTGTTCGTCGACTCGCGCACGGCGCTGAGCAAGGTCACGGAGGGCATCGGCGTTGAGTCCAACATCGATACGCAGATACAGCGCGTCCGTCAGGCGCTGATCGGCGGCCCGCAGATCGAGAAGGTGGCTCGCGAGGTATTTCCGGACTTCTCGACCATGACTCCGCAACAGCGCCAGCAACTGGTCACGAAGATTCGCGAGCGAATCACGATTACCGGCAGCGCCGCCCGAGACAATCCAACCGCCGGCGTTTATAGCATTGCCTACGCTGGCCCGGACCGCGAGCGCAGCGTTCACATCGTGGATCGTCTGCTCAACACGTTCGTCGAGGGTTCCCTGGGCGGCAATCGCGCGGGCTCGCAACAGGCGCAGCGATTTCTCACCGATCAGATCGCGGAGTACGAGCGGCGCTTGTCAGCGGCTGAGGATCGCCTGGCGGACTTCAAGCGACGGAATGTGGGCCTGATGCCCGGAGCGCAGGGCGACTACTTCTCGAGACTGCAGGGCGAAATGGCCGCGCTCGACAAGGCTAAAGCCTCGTACACGATTGCGGTACGCAGGCGCGACGAGCTGCAACGTCAGCTCGCCGCCGGGCAGCCCTATGTCAATGGATCATCGGCGCGGATACCACAGCAAGGCCCGGTGGCACAACGACCCAGGGTGCGCCTGGAAACGATACGGCCTCCCGCATTCGAGAGGCGCAGGCGCGCTTGGATGATCTCCTGTTGCGCTTCACAGAGAAGCATCCGGATGTCATAGCCTTGCGTGAGACTTTGGCGGGCCTCAAGGCAAAGCAGCAGGACGAGATCGAGGAGATGCGGCGTGATCCTGGTGCAGCTGGACGGCTCGGTCTGGATTCGAACCCGGTGTATCAGAGCATCCAGTTGCAGCTCAATCAGACCGAAGTGGAAATTGCGGCGCTCGGCGGTGAAATCGCCGATCACCAGAACAAGATCGCGAGCCTCAAGCAACTCGTGAATACGGCACCGGAGGTCGAGGCAGAGTTCGCGCGGCTGAATCGCGATTACGATGTGACTCAGAAGAAATACCAGGCTCTGGTCGAGCAGCTCGAGCGGACCAAGTTGTCCGAGCAAGCCGATGAGACGGGCATCGTGCGCTTCGAGATCATCGATCCACCGTCAGCGAGTTTCGTCCCGGTTGCGCCGAATCGTCCTCGTCTCATCCTTGCGGTGCTGTTCGGTGCGCTCGCCGCCGGGGCCGGTCTTGCCTATCTGCTGCACCAGCTCAAGCCGGTGTTCAGCTCCACTCGCCAGTTGGGCGAGATCACGGGTCTTCCAGTGCTCGGTTTCGTGAACATGATCTTTCTGGGTCGGCACCAGGCGGCGGCCCGGCGCGGTGCCATCGCCTACGTAGCGATCGGTGTGCTGCTGGTGGTCGCAGCGACACTCATGTTGGTAATTCAGAGCGATGCCACACGAATGCTCAGGGGCTTGATCAGTTGAGCCACGGACGGTAACGGTATATGAGCGTCATCGAGACTGCGATCAAGAAGCTGCAATCCGCTCGGAACGCCGCGCGCCCAGGGCCGGCTCCGATGGCCTTTGGCACGCTTGTGAGCGGTGCCGCTGCCCGACGGGCTGATGGCGCACCGGCGAGCGATGCTCCTCCCGCGCGTCGCATCGTGATCGATCAGGGCGCCCTGCGCGCCGCGGGACTCTTGCTGCCGGAGCAGCAGGACAAGACCCTCGCTCAGCAGTATCGACGCATCAAGCGGCCACTGATTGCGAGCGCGCTCGGTCGCGGTGCGCAGCGGCTTCCGCAGGGCAACCTGATCATGGTCGCGAGCGCCATGCCGGGTGAGGGAAAGACGTTTACGGCGTTGAACCTCGCCTTCAGCATGACGCTGGAAGAGGACATTCGCGTTCTGCTGGTAGACGCGGACGTGGCGAAACCTCACATCAGCAAGCTTCTCGGCGTGGAGTCCGAGCCAGGCCTGCTCGACTCCCTGCGCGACACCAGCCTGGACGTGGAATCGCTGATCCTGCAGACCGACATCCCGAGGCTGTCGGTGCTATCGGCGGGCAAGCATGCGGAAAATGCCACGGAGCTGCTCGCCAGCGTGCGAATGGAAGAACTCTTCGCCCGCATGAGTCAGCGCGACCCGTATCGGATCGTGCTTTTTGACTCACCGCCCTTGCTGCTCACCACGGAATCGCTCGCGCTGGCCCAGGCACTGGGACAGGTCGTACTCGTCGTCCGCGCCGAGAAGACCTCACAGAAAGTGGTTCTGGATGCGCTCGGCTCGCTCGGGCAGGCCAAGCCGATATCGCTCGTGCTCAATCAGAGCATGAGAGCAGCTCATTCGGGCTACTACTACCACGATGCGTCAGGGTCCGGTGCTTCCTAGCACGTCGCGAACGGCAGTTGCGCGGCCGCCGCTCCGGCAGGGCGCACCTTCAGTTCTGTTGTCTCGGCCGCGTCGCGCTCGCTCTGGCGGTGAGCGCCGCGGTCGTCATGTGTGCACAAGCTCAGACGACGGCCGACGAGTCTGACGAGTACACCGACAGCAACGAGCAGCGTGCTCGACCTCACCTTTGGCGCTACTCGTTCGGACAACGTGCGCCGCACGGCCGACAACGAAGTCGAGGACACGCTAGCGACGATCGGGTTGGTTGCCGATATCGCGCGCGAGGGCACGCACCTCGACTATTCGCTCGAGTCCGATCTCGCGTGGACCGAGTACCTGGATGACAGCTATGACGGCCTACCCGATCGGTTATCTGGACGGTCTTGCTTGGAATCGGGACCGAGCGCTTCCGCTGGAACTTCGGGACACTTTCGATCAGGCGATCGTCGACGCCTTGCATGCCGTTCACTCCAGACAATCTGCAGTCGGTCAATTACTTCACGACGGGCCCAGAACTCGATCTGCCGCTGACGTCAGCGACGCGCCTCACGCTGCGCGCTGACTATTCAATCGTCACGTCGGACTCCGACTCGCCGCAGTTTACCGACCTGGACAGCACGCGCTATTCAGGCTTGCTGATGTTGACGCGAGAAATCTCGAACATCTCGAGTGCCTATCGTCTCAGCGTGATGCGCAGCACATCGATTACGATGATCCGGCGAATGCCGACTACGACGCGCCACGCGTACTACCTGGGCTATCGTGGCAACGGAAGTCGCACGACTCTGCACGCGGCCGTCGGCTACGTAGATATCGGCGGCGACAGCGACACATCAGGGGGGTGGGTGGGGCGCTTCGAACTTGGCGCGGCGCGTCTCACCGGCCTCAACGATCTCGGTCTATGCGTCACGGGATATCGGTGATGCGACGAACATGTTTCGCTCGGGTCCGGATCGACGCACGCCGATCCAGTCGTCGACGGAAATTGCGACAGCGGACGTCTTCGTCAGTGACACGATCGGGGCGGGATGGGACTTTTCAGCAGCGCGCACACAGGCTTCTCGCTCGGCGTCGTCGGCGACGAAGGAGGACCACGACGCAGACCCTACGCTCGATCGCACCACCAAGGGCGCGAATGCAGTTCTTCGAGCGTCTGATGACGCCCTTTCTCAGCCTCAGTCTTGGCAGCGAGCTACAGTCGCGAGGACTTTGACACCACGTCCTTCGAGAACGAGATCGTCGAGGCATCGGCGGGTTTGAGCTGGCGCAGTGGGTCGCCGTGTTGCGATGTCGCTGCTCTACGAATCGTTCGATCAGGACAGCACCGACGACTCGGCCACCTTCACCGAAAACCGCGTCGGCCTGAATTTCGTCTATCACTTCGCCGCGCAAGCGCAATGATCGCGCGGCATCGTGCTCTCATGCTGGCGACGCTGTTCTGGATCCTGCTGATTGTCGGTATCTACCCGTACCTGATCTACCCGTTGTTGGCAGGCATCATCGGTCGGCTGCGCAACAGAACGGTGCGCACAGCGCGACGACCATCTGCCAACCGTGACGGTGATCACCGCGGCCTTCAACGAGGCCGGCCACATCGAGGGCACCGTCAGGAACAAGCTTACCCAGGACTATCCCGCGGATCAGACTGGACGTCATCGTCGTCTCCGATGCCTCGGACGATGGCACGGACGAAATCGTGACGCAGCTCGCTCGAGCAAGTTCACGCGTGCGATTGCTGCGACAGGAGCCGCGCCAGGGCAAGACCAGCGGCCTTGAACCTGGCGATAACGCAAGCGCGAGGCGAGATCGTCGTGTTTGCGGATGCGAACTCGATCTACCGGCCGGACGCTATTCGAATGCTGGTTCGAAACTTTGCGGATCCTGCCGTCGGCTATGTCACAGGACGCATGCTGTATGTCAATCCGGACGGCTCGCTCGTTGGCGACGGGTGCAGTGCCTACATGCGATACGAGAACCGCCTGCGCGCGCTGGAGACCCGCATTGGCTCGGTTGTCGGTGTGGACGGCGGAATCGATGCAGTGCGCAAAGTCCTGTACCGTCCGATGAGCGCCGACCAGCTGCCCGACTTCGTGCTGCCGTCTGGAGGTGGTCGAGCAGGGATATCGGGTGGTGTTCGAGCCGGAGGCGCATCTGTACGAGGAGACTCTGAGTGCAGTCCTCGGCCGAGTTGCGGATGCGCATTCGCGTCTCGCTGCGCGCGCTTTGGGCGCTTCGCGGCCAGGTCAAGCTGCTCAATCCGTTTACTCGTCCGCTTGTTCGCCTGGCAATTGTGGTCGCACAAGGTCTTGCGGTACGTGAGTTTTGTGCCGCTGGCGCTCGCGTCGATACTCAACATCGCCCTCATCACCAGTGGATGGCTATACGGCGGATTGTTCGTGGCGCAGGTCGTGTTCTGGTCCGCGGCATATCGCAGGCAGCAGACATGTCGCGCTGCCGATCGCTCGGATGTCGCTACTATTTTCTGCTGCTGAATGTCGCCTGTGCTGTTGCGTTTACGCGCTTCGTTCGTGGGGAACAACAGGTCATATGGCAGCCTCGTGCAGGGTGACTGCGCAGCGCAAGATTCGAGTCCTTTACATCCTGGACGCCTTCGACGATCCACAGGCCGGGACTGAGCTGCAGTTCTGGACGCTGTTGCAACACCTGGACCGCGAACGATTCGAGCCTTCCATCGTGCTGCTGCGTGCATCTCCCTTCCTGGAAGGGCGATCCGGCGTGCCAGTGAACGTGCTTCATGTAAGCAGACTACGTTCGCCGGGTAGCATCTGGCGAATTCTCAGGGTTGCGATTCGCGCGCGACGTTCCGGCATCGATGTAGCGCATCTGTTCTTCAACGATGTATCAATTGCGTTTCCCATGCTGCTGCGCTTAGCGGGCATTCCTACAATTGTGTCGCGCCGCGATCTCGGCTTTTGGCATAGCCGGAACCTGGTGCGCTTACTGCGCTTCAATGCGCCATTTGTGTCCACGGTAGTTGCAAATTGTGAAGCGGTTCGACATGCAGTAATAGGAGCCGAGCGCTTCGCTCCACAGAAGGTGCATGTTATCTACAACGCCTTGGTGCGACAGCCTTGTGCGCAGGGGACGGATCTGCGGGCGCGTCTTGGGCTGCCAGCCAATGCAAAGCTTGTCGTAATTGTGGCGAATCTCAGACCCCTGAAGCGTATTGCAGACGCGGTGCAAGCACTGGCTCAAATTGTGGCGCGATTCCCGGACGCGTATCTGGTGATCGTCGGAGAGGACAGGCCGGGTGAGACTGAACCATCGCATCGCGCCGAGCTGGTCGCGCTCTCCGTCAAACTCCGACTCGCCGATCACGTCCTGTTCCTCGGGAAGCAACAGGATCCAATGCCGACTGTTACTGCGGCTGACGTCTGTGTCTTGTGCTCCGAGTCGGAAGGGCTTTCGAATGCCGTAATGGAATACATGGTGGCCGGCAAGCCGACCGTGTGTACGAATGTTGGGGGAAACGCGGAGCTCGTTGTTGATAACCATACCGGCTATCTCGTAACTGTAGGTGACATTACGCTGCTGGCGAACTCCATCGCTGTATTACTGAGCGACCCTAAGCTTGCCAAAGAGTTTGGCCTGCGAGCGCGAAGACGCGCAACAGAGCTGTTTTCGCTAAGGTGGATGATCGAACAGCACGCCGCGCTCTACACGAAGCTTGCCGTGAAACCGTAATCAACCCGCCACCGTGGATGCATTTGTGAGCGCTCTGAGTGTTATGGCAGCCTAGGGCGGCCTGACGTCGTCCACATCGCGCCGCATCGGTTCAGCCGGGCGATTACCCCAACAGGCCCTGCCGTGGAGTTAACGTCTCATGGGTCGTGGGCGAGCCCCACCTTCCGAAGGAACGATCGACCCACGCTCTGAACCGCAAAGAGCGGGTCATACTTGTAGATATTCTTCGCGAAGAACCTGTAGGTGAAGAGGCTGCTTTCTCGGGATAGCCGGCGCTCCTCGTTTTCAAGGACTTCGGCTGGAGGGGGTTCCCGGTCCCGAATCGCATCACACAGAGCATGCATCCTCCCGACCGCCGCCTCCCGGCCTCGCCCCTCGACGACGTCTGGGAAGAAATCGCCGCCAATATGAGCTGGGTGCCACTGCCACCCCTCGAGCCCCCTTTCGCTGAACTCCATGAATAGTACGCCTGTTGCTAGAGTCGGCGGCTCGCGCAAGTCGAAAATGAAATTCCCCAAGCTATAGGCGATCAAGCCCCCACCGTATTCTTCTATGCCTTGGAGTACGTGCGGGATGATGCCCCAGAACAACGGACACACCTGAGTCGATCAGCTCGTGAGCAAGTAGTTGCTGCTCTCGTGAAGGCGTGTCCACATACTCGTGACCCCAGTGGAGAGAACAGACTAGCGTCGCATTAGGTTCAGTCTTCCTCAGTCTTCGCATCTCTGCCACTACGTCGGAGCCATTCTGACGAATCGAATATGGCACGGGCTCTTGGAATCGATACTGTTCAGGCCGAAGCGAAAAGCCTGCGAAAATCAACCGAACGCGATCTTTGGTCAAGATCGCAGGTACGGATGCGTTTTGCTCGTCATGACCGACAACTGCCATACCTCTGTCGGCAATTTGCTGCCTACTGTCGTCGTACGCTTCCAGGCCGTGCTGGAACACATGGTTGTTCGCGACATTGAGGACTTTGAAACTACTTCTACTCAATACGTCGAGATGCTCAGGCCGACCTCTCATCTCCATCGTCCACAGACGGAATCTGGAGCGCCCGATGTCAGAATGAACCGCCTCCAGGTTTCCAAATACCGCGTCGGCACCATGAAGTACGCGAGACAAGCGCTTCACTGCGTCATCAACGCCCACTTTGTCTATCTGAGAGCGCGCCCCCAGTCCGATACAAAAAGCCGAGTCAGCAAGGCAGACATCCCCCACCGCGGCTATGCGAAAAGCAGTCGGCACCGTCAATCACCTACGTCCAATGCAACGAAGTCCGTAAACTTGCCGAATTCATTGGGCGGGATCGGGCCCACCGTCAAATCTACCCCTGGGAGATATTTCAGTTCGCTGTGCGTTTTCTGGCGAAGCAGCAGCAAGAGCTTGGCCGCGTCGGTAGCGATCGGGCAATCGATGTACCAGTGGAACCTGTCAATGCCTTCCTGCACCACTCGAAACTTTCGCACGCCGAAGTCGGCAGGGAGGGAGTTCAATATTTCACTGAATACTACGCAATGCCGCCGCTGCCCGTTGGGAAGAATAACCATCTGCTTGGAAGTCCGCCCCTCCAGATTGGTAATGATCTGAGAGCCCCGTCCGCACTCACATCGCAGCCACGACACGCGACCACGATCTCGGACTCTGTATCGAATCAGCGGCATGAAGCGGCTTTCCAAGCCGGTCAACACTATCTCATCGACTCCCTCAAATTGTACTGACTCCACGTACACGTTGGTTTGGGCAACATGAAGAGTTTCGTGGCGGCACTCGGACGCGACAATATCGAGCTCGCTGCAACCATACTCGTTGATGACGGGGCAATTGAATGCCTGCTTGATAATTCTGCGCTGGAACGGGTGAAGCACCTCTGCAGTCGAAACCACAGCACGCAAGCCAGGAAGCGAGTATTCCGACGCGCTCCATAGAGCGGCAAGCTCGACCAGGAGAGATGTATATCCGTAAATATACTCCGGTCGAAACCTCAGCAAGTCGTGCAACACATCGCGCGGGTCATTCGACCCGGCAAATGAAAATCTCCTCCGCTCGAGAATTCGATCCAGGACACGATCAGCCAAGCCATGCGGCCTGCCCCAGAACCGCGCCTCGCGGGAGCCGAAACGCAAACCCAGCCCCATCATGAAGCCCGCTCTAACAGCCAGCTGGGCCGCGTAGCCCTCTTTGTCGAGTTCCACGTCAAGCGGCTCTCCCGTTGACCCTGAAGTGCGTCTTGAGACCGCCCCCGCCCGGTTGGACGTCCGCCACTCCTCCCGTGAGAATTCCTGGAGCGCAACTCTATCGACGGTCGGGACACGAGCCACGTCATCCAGAGACCGAAACTTCTCTGGAGCAAAGCCACCTCGCTGCCAGATAGTGCGGTAGGCGACGCTTCCCTTGTAGGCCATTTCGACTAGCGAACGGAGTTTTTCGAACTGATACGCTCTTACTGACTCTTCAGTGGCCGCATTCAGAGATTCAATGGCCGCCAATGGGCCGCGAAGCTTGAGCCCGCGGCTCCAGAGCAGCGCAGATATGAGCCATGAAGCCGGAGACCTGCCGATTCGCGTTTCTTCCCTCGTTCCAATCACACCAAGGAACTCCGTGTTGCCAAACGTTCAGGCCACCTGAGACGACAAGCAGTCCAGCGACGACACAAACCGACACGCGTTATGAACGAGGCTCAACGCTACCCAGGCGATCAAGAACCTGCACCATGCGTCTTTCGTCAGCTTCCCAATTGTACTGACCCCGCACGGCCTCATGCCCGTTATTACCAAGTCGTTGTCTGAGGGATGGGTCCATCAACTTCGAAAGGCTTTTCGCTACGTCGCTCGGATCATCTCCTCTGCATACAAGACCGCAATCATTCGCCCTCAAGATACGCTCGATAGGCTCGACGGCCGTAGCCAACACTGGAAGGCCCGCCGCCATGTAGTCAAAAATCTTGTTGGGAATCGTGTGATTCCAATGGCTACAGATTCGATACGTCAGAGCCCCTACGTTTGACTGAGAAAAGAGTTCCGACACGGTACTCTGAGGGAGCCATCCGTGGATCCGCACATGAGATTCCAGGTGAAGCTTTTTCACGAGCGCCAGTAGTTCATGGCTTGCTTCACCCTTCCCCACGATGTCCAGAGAGATTTGCGCCTTCGCTGCAGACGACAGGAACTCCCGGACACCACAAATCAAATAATCGAGTCCGCGCAATCGAGTGATAAACCCGACATAGATGATCCGAAGATCCTGACCCTCGTGTACTCGTGGACGCGCCGGAATCCGCGCCAAAGGCGGTGTGTTACTGACGATTGTTACCTTCGCCGAGTCAACACCAATTCGGAGCAGACGATCGCGAGATTCGTCGATCATCACGAATATGTGGTCCACTGCTTTGACCGCACTTCGCTCATACCGCTCCGCTAACCAGGGACTCTTGATGAAGTCGACTGCTTGTCGGGCTTGCTCGAACTGTCGAGCCGATCGATACATTTCCGGGTAGCACTCCGCCATATCGAAGATGACTCGGCTCCGAGAGAACCGCGCTGCGATCACGCCAGCAGCAACCAGCGGCAAGTCTCGCACGATAATCAATTGCGGCCGAAACGCGACTACTGCACGAAGGATGGTTACAAGCCAGATCGGATTGAACCAAAGCGCAACGTTTAGCGCCTTCCGAAAGAAACCGGGCAACCACTTCGTACGAGGGAGTCTCCGAATCGTAAATTCATTGAACCGCTCCTCAACGGGTGCCTGCGCCAAATTGCGACAAACCAACACGACCTCGTGCCCGGCACCGATCAGACCATTAATGATCTTTTCGACTCTTACGTCCCAGGGGAATTCTTCCTTATAGATAAAGAGGCAACGCATAGATGTCCGAACGATGGCTGAGCCTTTTTGGGCTAACTGTTAGGCCTTCACGAGCGGCCATTCACTGTTAGAGATCGTGAGATCTGTCCCAGAGACACGCCGGACTGAGACGCGCACCGTACGTGAGCTGCATCCAAGTCACGAATTCTCGACGGTGTGCCGGCCTTCGGTTTCTTCGGATGATCTCGGCCAAGATGTGTTTGTCGAGCGTGAGATCAGCAACCAGCGGTTGAGCTCGGCGTTCTCATCGCGCAACTGCCGAAGCTCGCGCAGCACGCTCACCGTCAGCTCGAGGGGTTAACCGTTCTCGTGCGCACTCGAGCCTAAAGGTCATCCGCCAGAGTACAATGGCGAATCCCGTAGAGAGCCACCAATAGATCTCGTAGAGATCCATCCCAAACAGCCCCACGACTAGCCGCATGAACAAGTAACCAATGACTGCCAGCGAGGCCGCACGAACCCAGAGGTAATCGCGGAGCATAGCCTTCTGAGCGAGATTGGACTCCCCGTGACCGAACTCGCGGAGATCTTTGATCGCGTGTTCACTATGCCTCACGACGCTCCAAAGGACTCTAAGCAACAGGCCCACGAAAACCAGGAACGCACACAGACCCTGCACTCCGATATTGGTAGCCACCTCTAGATACAGGTTGTGCGTGTCCTGGGTCGCGCCCGAACATTCGCTGACGCGCTTCTGGAAACGCACCGACACCAACGCCAAAGGGATGCTCCGCCAGAACGGCAACCGCATCACTCAGTATCTCCCTCCTGGCGCCCATGGAATTTCCTTCGATCTCCTGACCTGTGAAAATGGTCAGCGTCACGCGCTTCGTACTCGCGCGGGAGCACAACGAAGGCAAGTCCCAGCACGAGCACGCCAAGACCAACCGCCTTGACTAAAGAACGTTTGACGGCGAATGTGAAGTAGAGGCACAGCAGGCAGACTCCAACGTACGCTGTACGAGAGCCCGAATACACTACGCATGCGAGCGCGGTAGTTGCGCTAATTGCCAGAATCGCGCGTTGCCAGACCCTGGTCGCTAAGGGAAAGACAAAGAAAATGAACGGCAGAGCTCCCGCCGCCATGCCCCCCAGCGAGTTCGGGTGTTGAAACATCGGAGTATCACCATGCAGACGAGGCACACCTTGGTTTTCCCACATCATCGCGCCGGTCAACGCCCCTCTGAACGATTCGAGCGTTAGGTATCCCCAGGCAATCAACAGCGTGATGACCAGCGCTCTGAGATCGCTGGCGTTCCGCACGAATGCGACGATGAGTAGAGTGATCGTCGCGAATTTCAACACTCGATCGACAAAGATATCCGCCGAGAGGTCTGGAACGATGGACAGGGGAACGAAGATGGCTATGAACAGCATGAGCGTGAGGGTGGATGTAATCAGAGACTTCGGCCATTCACCCCTAACCGGCGCGGAAGTTCGCGCCGTTAGAAGCACAAACGCCAAGACTGTGAGCCCAGCTCCTAGTACAAACTCGAAATCGTGTGGCCCTCAACCACTCCTGTCGAACCCCCACTTGCCAGAACCAGCATAGAAGGTAGATGTAGAACGACCACTGGATAAGCATCGGGACCGAACGGGCTCGAAATTCGGTAACGCGACCATGCACGTAGCGCCCCGTTCGCATGTCTTCCGGCACCCTGGACCGCGCCAGGGACTCAGGCCTGGCGCCGCCAGATCTAACTGCCATGGTAAGAGCCTCGATGAGCTCGGATTGCGGCCCTATAAACCGCAAGGTAGCTGCTCGTCATGGCGCTTGTAGAGTACTCCTCGGAAACGAGTTCATGAGCCTTCGCTGCACGCTCCAGAGCTCTTGGCCTGTCGACGATCGCTTCAGCAATGCCGTCGGCCAGGACGTCCGGACCCACAGAGTCCAAAAGGCACCCACCTTCGTTGTTACGAAGTATGGTCGGGACTTCGCCGACAGGGGTGGCCACGATTGGCACACCGAAACTCATGGCTTCGAGCAACGCGACCGGGGCTCCCTCCGTTCGTGAGGAAAGCACGAAGACGTCAGCATCCCTATAGAGATTTGCGGGATTAGAGACGTACCCCGCCAACCTTATCTGACTCGAAAGACCTAACCCGTCTATTTGGCTTTGCAGCCCGCGACGCATAGCCCCCTCACCGGCAATCGTCACGTCTAGGAACACACCTCGCTCTTTCAGCACCTGCGTAGCCGCTATCAGGACATCAAATCCTTTCTCGTAGCTCAAGCGCCCAACTGCGAGTACCTTGCCCGGGGCCTCCCGCGTTCCTAGTGGAACCGCCCCCGCGCGACGGAACATATGCAGTGGCCACGTCGACGCCGTTCGGAATCTTCACTGAGAAGCCATCGTGACCGCGTGCGACTCGACGAAGAATCGAGTCGCTAACCGCAACCACCCGATCCAGTCGTCTGATGATCTTCCTTTCGAGGTACTCATAAACGGCTATCTTGGTGAGGGAACTGGTCGCCGTCCAGCCATGGAGCGTGCAGGCGATCGCGCACGGTCTCCAGCGTCGCGGACTCAGCGCCAACAGTGTGTTGGCTTTATACCCATGCGAATGAATCAGGTCTGTCCGCTCTTCTCGAGCAAACCGCAAGATATCTGCCAACCCGCGCCAATTGAGGCCGTCCGTCATCTCAAACGTGACGTGGTTCAGTCCGAAATCTCTGGCCGCGCAGCCAACAGCGTCCTGTTCATCCTGTGGCGCTACGATCGTACCCACACAAACGTGGTGTCCTCTTTTGACCGTCTCTACGGCAAGGCTTAGCAGTACCTTCTCCGCTCCGTACAGACCGCCACTATCGATGACGTGAAGGATCCTGAGGCGTTCGGACAGCTCTGTGTCAGCCGCTCCGGTACAAGTGCCGAGCTTCGGAACCGCATCCACCTGTCTCATGCCAAATTCTCCTAACAAGGGATCCGGACCACCACATCTCGTGCATGTTCGGCGTCACCCAGACTCAGATCCGGCTCGTGCCGGAGGCGGGATGTTGCAAACAGAAAAACGGTACTTCCCTCTCTGCGTCTGGCCGAGAGAGTCCACGACTCGAATCACCGCCTCAACGTCGCCACCAAACTCCTTCTCCACCACGGACTGGATCGCCCGCTCTGAGTCTGCGCCAAATCCCTGTTCCGGCACGACATTAACTTCCAACCTATGAAGCTCGTTTTGGACGATCTGAGCTTGATGAACGCCGGGTATGTGAATGATATGAGTATCGAGAATAGAAATTCCGAAGACCGCCGTTCCGTCTGGTCGATACAAGAAGTCCGCCGTGCGGCCTGAGACACGCCGAAGGCGCTCCAATCCTCGGCCACTTGGACACGGTCCTGTAACCGGCTCCCCAACATCACCGATAACGTAACGAATCATCGGCATCGCCTTGTTCAGCAAGTCCGTGATGACCAACTCATACTCCCCGTCTACCTCAGTGTCGAGATACTCAACCACCAAGCCTTCTGAGAAGATGTGCATACCGGAGTGCGCATCTGTTTCAGACGCGATAATCGACAGCTCTTCGCAACCGTACCGATTGAACACTGGACAGGCGAAAGCTTCTTCGATGCAGTGCCGTTCTTTGTCCGGCAGGCTCATCGCTGTGGTAATGGCGCCGGACAGCTTCGGCATGCGCAGATCGTTCAATTGGCAATACCTTGCAAACTGGTACACGGAGTGCGCATGCCCCATGACGATCTTGGGCTTGAACTTGCAGATCTGCGCATGGAAGTCGCGCAGTCTTTCGGGAGAAAACCTCAGTGTGTCGAGGTATATCGTTCGATCCTTCAGCACGGCTCGGAGCCATGCTTTCAAGCTGAAGCCCTTGTCCGTATCGCCCCAGACCGCCGCTACCCTGTCTCCAGGATGCCATCCAGCCCAACCATTGTGGCGCCAGGTCGCGGCGTACTTCCAATTCATCGCTTCGTTGTCTATGTAGACGTGAAGCGGGACTCCGGTCGAACCGCCGGTGCGCGTATGCACGGTGTTGTCGCTAGAGTAGCCAGACGAAAAGAAATCCGGACCAGCACCACGGATATCGTCCTTACCAAGGAGGGGGAGGATTGCTAGATCCGCGAGGCTACGCACGTCACTGGGGATGACGACCTGCCTTCCGCATTCGTTCTCGATGGAACGGGTTTTTCTCGTAGGCGAATTCGATCAGGGCTCTTAGCCGGCGAGTCTGCAAATCCACGAGCTCGTCCCGTGAAAACCATTGAGACCGAGCAAGTTCGTCGCGACACCTGAGCCAATCTCGACCATCACGGCGAGAAAACCAGTTAAACGTCCAGTTAGCAACAATTGGTCTCAGAAGATCCATGGAGTCGATTTCTCGAGTCAACGCAAGTTCGAGCGACCGTCGATTTGTTCTACTTTGTCCATTCCGTCACGATCACGCTGTGAACAAGTTCGCCGGGACTAGAAGCGGTGTTTTCTTTGCGCGATGCTCTCGTCAACATGAGGTCTCCGCTGTGACACGAATCGCAGAAACTTACCGAGATTATGCCATCTAACTTGGGGTGCCTTCCGCGACTGCGCTGGCGATCTGCGGGGCCTGGTATCAACACAGCCCCTCAGAGCTCAAACGTAAGGAACAGAGCTTTTTCAGAGCCGCCGGCGCGCTTGGCGCTTGGTCAGTCATTCGCACGCCTACCAAGCGAATCCTCGGGATCTTCCTGCTACATCGTTTCGCGCGAGATCCAACTCCAAACCGGACCGATAGCCACAGTTCGCACGGTTTGTCGATCGCGTAAGCGCGGAGTGCGACTTGGTGTATTCGAGCAGGCGCGAGCGGCGCTTGCAGCGGAGCGCCATCAGAATCGTCGAATCAGCCCTCCAGCCACAGAGTCTCCGGTTCCCGGGCAATTCACTCAGGTGGTCGGTGGCCCACTGATCTTCGGCCGCGCGATGGGCACGCGGTCACGTACCCAGCCGCATGAAGTGCCCACGGTGCTATTCGAAGTGCCGGGCGACTCAGCTCTGCATGATGTAGAAAGCGTCGCCCTCCGCAGACATTTTCGAACTGGCGCAGCAAACGTCAGTGTGACCTGCGGCACACTTTCGTCTTGATGTCGCATGTTTGAGACAGTTACGAAAGCCTTTGAACCGAAACTATAATCGCACGTAGATCTAGGGAAACACTCACGTCGCGCTGTTCTTCGAAGCGGCGCGGACAAGGTTGCCGAACATGAAACGAATCTACTCACTGTCCGTTTTGCTCTTCAGCTTGCATGCGAGCCTCGCTCTTTCGCAGGCGCAAATTCAGTCCGTAGCTGGACCAACGACTGAAGGAGCCACGATTTCTATTTCGGGCAGCGGCTTCGGTGACACCACCAACAAGAAAGTCGTATTCGACCGGCCAGACGAGGCAACGTACGGAAGCTTTACTGAAGGAAAGACCGTACCAACTGGCGCCCAATACCCCTTCATAACAACACTTTTCTCAACCCCGGCGCAGTAAAGCTGAGTCGCACAAACCCGCGCGGTAGCTCGCCTGCGGTGTTCAAGGTGGGCGCCTCAAGCGGGGGCGGTTATCTGCAAAATCCGAGAGCGCTTGGCGGTGAAGCCCCGTCCTCGGCATACACAGAACTCTACATCTCGTTTTGGTTCAAACCAGCCTCGAGCATTGATGGTTCCGGTCACTCATCGAAGCTCATGAGGATCTGGGATGACAACAACGGGAACGGCACGCGCATCTCCTGGACGCAGATGCACCTTACATATGAAAACGGAACTACGGATGGCGGGACCAGTTGGGGCGGCTGGGGCGGAAATACAAACCAGTGGAACCGACTGGAGATGTACGTCAATGTCAATACTCATGTACTCCAAGCATGGACCAGAGGGATACTGGTCCATAACGTCACTGATTCCATAAAGAGGGGGCCTGCCAGTGTCGGCATCCACTTGGAGAGAATCGGATTTGACCCTGGGGGCGCGAGTCCGCCAGCTGTCGACTTTCAATTTTCGGATGTCTACGCGAGCAATACTCGTGCACGAGTTGAACTGAGCAATTCACCGACCTGGACTGGTTCCGCCAGTAAGGAATTGCAGCAGGTTAGTTCGTGGAGCAATACGCAAATCAATTTCAAGTTATCTCGCGGGCTGCTCTCCGCAAGCCCCCTCTACCTGTACGTCGTAGATTCGCAGGGACGTGTCAATAGTAGCGGCGCTCCGCTTTGCAGCAGCAACTGCCCATCTCCCTCCACCTAGCGCACCTCAACCTAATCCTCCCGATGATGTGATCGCCCGTTGAACCTCTACGCCATATGCGGAACTTGCCGCGTCCTTGTCGACGAACGTTGCGTAAGTTCGTTGAACGAAAGGATCAAGCGCACATGAGGAACTCTGTTCAGATTGATGCGGCTATCTCGAACCAGCCGCCGACATCTCACCACCGCTGGCGCTTACTAGTCGGCCTTGGGTTGCTGCTGTTCTGCTGTGTGGGGCTTACGGCTGGATCTGCAGTTCGCAGCGAGTGCGCTAGCCCACCACCTGGAACGGTGTTTTGTGAAGATTTTGAAGGTACGAATCCGAAAGATCACTTCGATGACTACGACGGAAACCCTGATACCGAAAACCAGATCGTGTCAGACAGCGGGCCTGCGAACGATCCCGCGAATAGAGCGATCAGGTTCCGAGTGCCGGCCGGCCAACGAGGCTATTCTGACCTGCTCAAAGTCCTACCGGGAAGCTATGATCGGCTTTACGCCCGGTGGTACGTGAAGTACGAAGTCGGCTTCAACTTTTCTGCTCCCAACCACGGCAGCGGACTGGCAGCCGGTGACCGCGACTTACTCGGCAATTCTGGTTACCGCCCAGTCGGCAATGACAAAGCATCATTCAGCGTCCAGTATCAGGAAAACTCTCGGAAACCGTACTCGTACAGCTACTACCGAGGCATGTACCAGGACTGCAGCGATCCAAATGGGAGCTGCTTCGGCGACTCGCTACCCTGCGTGTACGACAGTGGCCAAAATTATTGTACGAAGGCGGAGGATCGTCCCAAGGCAGCCTTGCCAGCCTTCACGGCAGGGCAGTGGTACTGCATCGAGCAAATGGTGGACATGGGGACACCCACGACGAGCGCGAACTCGGCGGATGGCCGCCTGACGTTGTGGGTGGACTCCCAGAACATCGGCGACTTTGGCGCTCTTTGGATTAGAACTTCTTCACAGCTCAAACTCCAGATCTTGTCGCTCAGCTTGTTTCATCACGACGGAAACCATTCGGTCGTGGGAACGCTCATCGACAACGTAGCCGTATCCACGCAGCGCATCGGATGCGGAACCGCCGCGGCGCCGGCGCCGCTACCGCCCACCAACGTGCGAGCCCAATAAGGCAACGCACCGAGCCGGTACAAACACAAATTGCATTCTTTGTCCTTCGAGGAAGCGGCCGCGTGCGCATGCAGCGGCACCGTGCAGGCTTGTATTCGTCTCGGGCGTGAAGATCAGGGAAGAAAGTCGGGAAGCCCTGGAGACTGATCGCCGTACAAACCGCTTCTTTCTTGCCGTGACCAATTCGCTCATTGTGTTCGTTCTGACCCGGCTAGTGTTGGGTTTCTTGGGGCAAGATCTACGTGAAATCTACTGGTGGCTTGCAGCTGGAATGGTAATGTCTGTAAATAATTCGGGTGTCGGCACTGTGAGCGCCCGAAATCACCGGTAAGGTGCATGCGTAGTCCTTCAGTCAGCGTCATCATTGCGACTTACAACTCGGGTGCGTACTTAAAGGGCGCAATAGATTCGGTTCTTTGTCAGTCGGTCAGTGATTTGGAACTGATAGTAGTAGATGACGGATCGACCGATGGCACTCGGGCAGTGGTCGAGCAGATTCAAGACGATCGAATGTCGTATCTCTGGCAACCCAACGCCGGCCAGACATCGGCGAAGAATCGAGGTATTAGGCAAGCGCGAGGAGAGTTCATTGGATTCTGTGACGGAGATGATTACTGGTATCCGAACAAGTTGGAGGTACAGTTACCGCTGTTTCACAAATCGCAGGCTACGGGGGTCGTCTATAGCGCGGTCGACACCATAGATTCAGACGGTAACCTTCTCTATCAGTTGCCTGTCAACTTCTTTCGCGGTGATGTGCTTGAGCATCTCTTCCTTAGCAACTTTGTACCCTTCGGTACTGCGCTCATTAGGCGCAAGTGCATTGAGGAACTCGGAGCATTTGATGACTCTCTCTCGATGGGCATCGACTGGGATCTATGGCTGAGAATTAGTGCCAAGTATGAATTTGACTACTTCCCCAGGCCGACATACGCATATCGCATTTGGTCTGGACAGATGTCGAAGAACTGGCGAGGCCGATATGCATCTGCGTTTCGAATCATGGAGAAGTTCATCCGAGACAACCCAGGGAGGATATCTAGTCGACTTCAACGACGGGCGTTCGGTAACACATTCGCAAATCGTGCACGTGCCCGGGTAACAGAGGAGCCCCTGGCAGCCATCGAAGACGGAGCGAGGGCTGTCAGTCTGGACCCATTGGACACATATACCTGGAAGACCTTTGGCCGAGTCGCTCGAGTAGCCGCGACCAACGTCTCCAGGAAATCCCGCACGGATGGAGAGTTGGAGAACTATCGGCTGCTCAAACGAACACTCTCGCCATTGGTGACCAGGCTCACGTCTGGGTGTCCGCGAATCTTCATGTATCACCGCTTCAGTAGACAAGCAGAAGCTGAGCACGTCAGCATCGAGGACTTTCGCAACCAAATGATCCTCCTCAGGGAGCGGTGCGAAATAGTTCCCCTGTCAGAGTTACTTGATCGGAAGCGTGCAAAAAAACCCGCCCGGCGTCTATTGGCAACTGTCACGATAGATGATGGATACAAGGACCTTTTCGAACTGGCATTTCCCCTTCTTCAGGAGTTGGGTATTCGGGCCACGGTGTTTGTTACAACAGGTTTCGTCGACCGCAAGCTCTTCTTGTGGCCGGATCGGATTCGAGCGCTCTTGAACGCAACTCCAGACGGGACCTACGCTCTCAAGGGACACTGGGAGGGGATCCAGATCAGCCTGGGGAGCTACGCGCAGCGCGAGTCGGCATGGCGCAAATTGGCTAGTCAGCTTGTGTTCGTCTCAACCGCAACGCGCGACGGTGCGATATCAGAGCTGGCCGCTTCGGTAAACATCTGCGCCGAGGATGTTGACATGCGGCCTTTTGAGGCGATGACGTGGGCTGACCTTCGGGAGATCGGCAGAGCGGGGTTTGAGATCGCCGATCATTCATATGCACACGCTTGTCTGCCCACAATGTCCGATGACGAAATCCGCTCGGATCTCGCGACGAGCAAATCGATGCTGATGAACATGACAGGAGCGCGTGTAAGGAGTTTTGCCTTCCCCAACGGAACACGTAAGGACTGCGATGCGCGCGTCATCGAAGCTCTTCGGGACGCGGGTTACGAACATGCCGTCCTATCTGTTCCCGCACCGGTAAGCCTGGAGCGGCCCTTTGAGCTAGGGCGATTTTCAGGGTCGTGCACGTTTGAGCGATTCCGCAACCCTCGTTGATGGATTCGGAACCTTGCGGGCGCATTTCAGCACAACGCGTACGACTTCTATGCGCACAGGCCTTCCGTCCAGAGGCCGAGCCCGGTGAAGACGCCGTGGCCAACATAGTAGTTAGACGGTGGTCCGAAGAGGAGTGGATACAAAGTAGGGCACGTTGGAACGATATTCTCGATGGGTCGACGGGCGACCCAATTTTCTCGTCTTGGGAGTGGCAAACGGGTTGGTGGCGTCATTTTGGTCAAACGCTCGGGGGAGAGCTGTTACTACTATCTTTCGAGCGCAACGGGAAGCTCATTGGATTAATGCCCGCCTATTTGACAGTTGTTCGACGGCGAGGGCTGAGACTCCGGTCGGTCCAGATGGTGGGCCACCACTTCCGCAACCCAGATGCTTTGATCTCCGAATACCTTGATGTCATCGCCAAACCGGACTGCGCGCGAGACGTTGCGCGTGCAGGCGTGGCTTGGCTGCTTGGCGAAACCGCGTGCGACGAATTCGTGGTGAGTTTTGGTCGCGCAGGCAGCGTCGTGAGTCAAGCGTTGCGGGACTCGGCATATGGACGAGGAGGGTATTGCCGGGGGACCGACTACATCGATGCTTATGCAGCTGACCTGACTCGTGGGTTCGGTGAGTATCTTGGATCTCTCGGTGGATCGTCCCGTCGCAGTTTGTACCTCTTGCGAAGGCGGCTTGAGGGACACGGAAGCATTCACTTCGATCATGCGTCGCTTGACGAACTCATCGATACGCTAAACCTCATGAACCGCTTGCACAGCAGCCGATGGGGCGAACCAGCATTCACTGGCCAACGCTTGGCGTTCCACCAGGAGTATGCGCGTGCAATGTCGGCGGTCGGACGTCTATTTCTCTCGAGGCTTTGGGTCGGCGACAGAGTCGTTTCCGTGTTGTACGACGTGGTGGGGAGCCGCGGACAATACAATCTCCAGATGGGATTCGATCAAACGTTTAGCGAGCGCGTATCGCTTGGTCGGTTACACTTCGGCTACGCATTGGAACACGCAGCCAGCAGAAATGTCGGGCGCTATGACTTTCTTGCCGGAACGGGACGCCGGACTCAATACAAGGCGAGCCTTTCACAGGAGATTCAACGCTTATCAACTACACAACTTCTCACGAAGCGTTGGATTGGGACGCTGTACAGGCTGCATGACTCATGCAAACCTTCTGATCGGCGAGAGCCGACAATACCCTGCGAAAACATTTCGTAAGGGTTCCCCCTCAAGCACACAGTTCGGAAGTCGACTCCTCCGGCTGTTTTAGCATCCCGCTGGTGCGTTCATCACCGCGGCGAAGGAAATACAGGGCTCGAGGGATCAGGGACGTTGGAAGGGTTTGTTGAGTCCCCGAGGGGACGATCTGATCACGCCTTTTGCGAGGCTGACCAGCATTCCCTTCAACTGCGGCAAGCTGGCATGCTGACGGAATGCCTGACAATATGCCTCGAGAGATCGCCGGATTTCTCTTCGATTGCCGTACTCATATCCCAACGCTTCATAGTTCTTCGCCAGCCAGTCTCGAACAGTGGCAATTTGAGTGCGCGTCAATGACAGCTTGAGGACACGATTCAGGACGGCAACGCGGCTTGGCACCAGATCGATAGCTGATCGTGAGCTAATATTCCCAGGCGTAAGTCTGTAGGATCCGAGGATCCTGTTGGCCCATACAAACGGGTTTTGATGGGCGATTCGCAGAAACAGGTCATAGTCTTGACCGTTACGCAGCTTCTCATCGTACCCGCCCACCTGCACGATAACTCGCTTCGGAATGGCGACTGAACACGGGCGGATGAAGCAGCCCATTACCAGAGCATCAAAGGCGGTAACGGCAGGAAGAAAATACGTGTCCTCGGCAAGCTTCTTTAAAGAAGTGGGGTTCAACCGAGCATAGCTGGACAGTTTGCTGGCAGTTACCGCGTTTCCCTCTCCATCTATCTCAGAGTAGTCCGAGAAGATGAGACAGTCTTGCTCGTCGATTGTCTGCCAGGCTTCATTCATTTTCCGTAATCGGTCGGGTGCAGCAAGGTCGTCCGAATCACATGGAAGGATGAGGCGACCTTGCGCCTCCGTGACGCCGACGTTACACGGGCGCGCTGGCGCGCCACTTCGTTTGCCGCGAATTACCTTGAGCCTGACTAGCTCTCGAAAAGATTCTGCGACCTCGACGGTTCCGTCACTCGAACCATCATCGACAACGATCACTTCGAAGTCTCGGAATGTTTGCTGGGCAAATGATTGGAGCGTTTCTCCTATCCATGGCTCCGCATTGTAGGCGGGGATCACTACGGAGATTTGCGGTGCGTCGGTTATCATCAGCTCCCTCTAGCCAGACCATCGCGAACACGATGGTATTCTAGCGACGAGGTTCATGCGTGGACCACAGGCGTCAGGGACAATCTGTCGGCACGACGATCAGGATTCTGCGACATTTGTGACAACCGTCTCATCCTGATCTGCTCCGTTCCTGTGATGAAGATAGTAATGCGTATATGTTGCGCGCTTCAGGCGCTAGAGAAACCTCAGCGGTGGAACTCGACTAAGCAAAGCGGCGCCAAACGAGAATGTGTGGAATAGCAGGAATTGCTGCACCTCAGATTGAGTCGCGCCATCGCCAGATGGTGGCACGAATGGTGGCGTCACTTGCACATCGAGGCCCCGACGGCCACGGCCAAGTGACCTTACGTGGATGCATCCTTGGACATCGACGTCTGGCCATAGTCGACATCGCTGACGGCGCCCAGCCAATGCTATCGGCGCATCGACCTCTAGCTGTGACTTTCAATGGCGAGATTTACGGCTACCGTGAGATTCGAGATTCCCTTGCAGGATATGCGTTCCGGACGCACTCCGACACGGAGGTGATCTTGGCGCTCTACGAGAAATACGGTAGTGCAGCCGTCGACAGAATTCCCGGCATGTTCGCCTTCGCGATTTGGGATGAGCACAGGCAGGAACTTTTTTGCGCCAGGGATCGTTTTGGGGAAAAGCCCTTCTACTATGCGCTTGGCAGGAAGGGTGAGTTCCTGTTTGCGTCAGAGATTAAGGGTCTGCTCGCGTCAGGCCTCATAGATCCCGTATTGGACCGTGAGGCGGTTGCACGCTATTTACAGCGTCAATGCGTGCGCCCGGATCAGTCAATCTACAAGAACGTGGGCGTGCTTCCCCCCGCGCACTGCCTGACATATAGGCAGGGCAAAGTCGAGATTCGCAGGTATTGGTCTGCACCCGACATCCAAAGCGATATTGACCTCGCCGATGCCTCGGAGCGCATGGCAGCCCTGCTGAAGGACGCTGTGCGTCGACAGCTCGTCGCTGATGTTCCGGTTGGGGCGTTTCTCAGCGGTGGCTTGGATTCAAGCACCATATGCTTGGTGGCAAGGGAATTGGCGAGCGAGTTGCGCACCTTTTCGTTCGACTTCGAGGGGTCACACAGTGAAGTCGAGTTTGCGCGACAGGTTGCCCGTCAATACGGTACGAATCACACGGAGCTCAAATCTTCCGGTACGGAAATCGGAAAGCACATGCTGCAGCTGCAAGAGGTTTACGACGAACCGTTCGCGGATAGTGCGGTGATTCCCTCATACCTCCTGGCCCGTGAGGCACGACGTCATCTAAAGGTTGTGTTGACCGGAGACGGCGGAGATGAATTCCTGGGCGGATACGCATGGTACAAGCCTTTGTTGTGGATGCAGCGTGAGGGCCGTGTTGGTCTGTTGAGGTGGACGGCAGAGCGATTAGTGAATAGAGCTGCTGCCTTACTGAAACTACCTGGAGCTGCGGCAAGGGAATACAGGATCATGGGCATGTCGTTCGGCCGGCGGTATGCGTCAGCTCTTGAAGCGCATAAGGCTCAGCTGTGCATTCTGGATCGGCAAGATATCGAGGGCCTAGGTCTGCCACTGCCAGAATCCGATGCAGATTCGCGGCCAGGCGGCACGCATGGATCCATTGACGATGCAATTCGACTTGATATCAGCGATTACCTGCCGGCAAACAATCTTACGAAGATCGATCGCGCATCGATGGCGCATGGCCTGGAGCTGCGTGCTCCGTTCCTCGATGTGGAACTTGCATCATTTTGCATGTCGTTGCCGTATCGCCTGAAAGTATCGACGCGAGAGGATAAGATCATCCTGCGACACGCGTTTGCGGCTCGGTGGCCAGCGGCTCTTCGTCGTCGCAGCAAACAGGGCTTCGGCGCGCCGTTAACTCGATGGTTGCAGGATCCCGCAATATTGGAGCTGGAGAGTATTCATCTCAGAAGCCGACGTGCCGCCCTGTACGATCTGATCCCCTACTCTGGCGTTGAGCGGCTCCTCGCGCGCAACGATTGTATGGCGCGCTGGACCCTTCTGATTTTGGCGATATGGGTAGCGAGCAGGAAAGCGGGAGGCGAGATCGGAAACCTGGCGGAGACAGAGCACGTCCCGGGGAGCCAAGATGTCGCTGTATCCGCTGAGTGATTGGTAGCCCGGTTCAGTACACTACAAAATCGAACGCATCATGGAAGGGCGTGCTCAAGGGCCTGTGGAATGCGGCGTGGTGTACTGGCGGCACCCGCAAACGACGCGGTCCGTCAGCAGCCCGCTGATACGACGTCGGAGGCGACGCGCACAGGCGCGCACTTTTCGAGTGCGGGCCGGCGTTCATGCGAAATCGGTCACGCTTCCAAGAAGCTGCCAGGCCCTAAGATGCGCTGCCCATACCCTTGGGTCGTCTCTAGCAGATGCGCACGGCGCAAGACCGCAAGTACAATCAGCGAAGGCGGTGCGCCAGCCCGGAATCCATGCGACTAGCGCCGCGTGGGGACTGCGGCGCGCTGCGTATTCGGTGACAAGGTTCAACGTGATCTCAGACATCCTGAAACTGGTCCGAGCGAAGGACTTGCTCTACATGCTGACCTGGCGCGATATCCGTGTGCGCTACAAGCAATCCGTTATGGGATTTTTCTGGGCGATCCTCATGCCTGCGGTGGTGGTCGGCGCGGGCATCCTCGTGCGGATGGCGGCTGCACACTGGTCGGGAACGGAACTGTCCACCCAGGACGTCGAGTCGGTAATGCTCCGTGCCGTGGTCTGGTCGTTTGTCATTACAGGTATCAGGTTCGGTACGAACAGCCTGATTGCGAATCCCAACCTGGTGACCAAGCTAGCCTTCCCGAAGGAAGTGTTTCCCATCTCTGCAGTGCTGTCGAACTTGTTCGACTTCCTGATTGCGTTCGTCGCAGTTGTGATCGTGCTGCTGCTGCTTGGCTGGCTTCCAACACTGCAGATCCTGTGGGCAGTGCCGCTGCTGGCAGTGATCTGCGCGCTTACGTCGGGCCTGTCCTTGTTTCTGTCAGCGGCGAACCTGTTCTTCAGGGACGTCAAATATCTGGTCGAGGTGCTGCTCACGTACGCAATTTTTTTCACACCGGTACTGTATGACGCCAGTGCGCTCGGTCGCTGGAAGCCCCTGGTCATGCTGAATCCCATCTCTCCCTTGCTGGAAGGCATGGCGGATTCAATCGTCTATGGGCGCATGCCTGACCTCGGCTGGCTCTCCTACAGTGTCGCCGCCTCGCTCGGTGTTCTGCTTCTGAGCTACGGCATGTTCAAACGCCTGGAACCGAAGTTCGCCGAGAGCCTGTGAGTCCGCAAATGTCGAACGTTGCACTGCGCGCTGACCACGTCTACAAGAAGTTCAAGAAGGGCGAACGTCACGATTCCTTGCGTGACCTGATTCCGGCCCTCGCGAAGGGCGCAGTACGCAGGGTGGCGCAGCCATTCGAGCTCAAGAGGGAAGAATTCTGGGCGTTGCACGACATTTCGTTCGAAGTCGGCAAGGGCGAGGCGGTTGGGATCATCGGACACAACGGTGCCGGCAAGAGCACGATGCTCAAGCATCTGAGCGGCATCATGCGCCCGACTTCCGGGAACCTGGAGGTCAACGGCCGTCTTTCTGCGCTCATTGAGATCGGTGCGGGTTTCCATCCCGATCTCAGCGGTCGTGAGAACATATTTCTCAACGGCGTGATTCTCGGCATGTCGCGTGCAGAGATTCGTCGCAAATTCGATGAAATAGTGGAATTCTCCGGACTGAAGGAATTCATCGACACGCCGGTCAAGCGCTATTCATCGGGCATGCACGCGCGACTCGGCTTCTCCGTCGCGGCGCACATGGAGCCGGACATTCTCATCATCGATGAGGTTCTGAGCGTCGGCGATTTCGCCTTCCAGTCGAAGGGCGTGGCCAAGATGCGCTCGGTGCTGAATAGCGGCACGACCGTCGTATTCGTTTCCCATAACCTGCGTGCCGTCGCGGACCTGTGCGACCGTTCGCTGCTGCTGAATCACGGCAGGCTGGTGGCGGACGGGCCAACGTCGAAGATTGTTCAGACCTACATGGAACAGATCAACGCGGGACGGACCCGGACGGAGGATAACGACACTGAAATCCTGTCGGTGTCGATCAACGGCGCAAGCGGTCCGAAGCTCGACTTTCGCGCCGGCGAGAAGATGTGGGTCGAAGTCAAGATGCGCGCCCGCAGGCTGACGGAGCACCTCGCCTGCATGGTCTATATCCGGGACGCTTCCTACTATCAGATCTTCAACATTTCCAGCGACCGGCTCGGGCGTGGCTTGCTGCGACTGGAGCCCGGCGATGAGTACACGTGCAACTTCGAGCTGGAGCTGAACCTGGCATCAGGGACGTATCACGTCTGCACGCTGCTGCAGCAGCACGATACCGGGAAGTGGTTCGAGAATATCGAGCCGGTCGCTTCCATCATGGTTACCTCGCCGGTGGAGGTGGGCGGGTCCGCAAATCTCTATCCTCGACTAACCGACACCTCCGACAGCAGGGCACAGCCTGAAACTTCCGGATCCGTTCATGCGGCCGCCGCCGGCGGTCGACGCGAGCTGGCCTGAGGATGTGAGCCGTGGTCGCTGTGGGTGCCAGATCCGTTCCTTCCTCTGAAGCGCGCTGCCGCTTCTGCGACACCGCCCTCGGGACGACCTTCGTCGACCTCGGCATGTCGCCGCTGTGCCAGACGCACATCGAGCCGCACGAGCTCAACCATATGGAGCGCTTCTACCCGCTGCACGTGTGGGTCTGCAGCAAATGCTTTCTCGTCCAGCTCGAAAAGTACGTCTCACCGGAGGAAATCTTCTCCGACTATGCGTACTTCTCGTCGTTTTCGAACAGCTGGGTTGAGCACGCGCGTCGCTATTCAGACCTGATGATTCAACGTTTCGGGCTCGGACCCGCATCCCAAGTGATGGAGATCGCAAGTAACGACGGATATCTTTTGCAGCACTTCAAACGCGCTGGGATACCTTGCCTGGGTATCGAGCCTGCGGCCAACGTGGCGCAGGCCGCCATCGAAAAAGGCATTCCTACGACGGTGCGCTTCTTCGGCGAGAAGTCTGCCCTTGCGATCGCGAAAGAGCACGGTAGACCGGACCTGCTCCTTGGCAACAACGTCCTGGCCCACGTGCCCGATATCAACGACTTCGTCGCAGGAATGAAGGGGCTGCTCAAGGACGGGGGCGTCATCACGATGGAGTTTCCGCATTTGCAGCGGCTCATCGAGCAAAACCAGTTCGACACGATTTACCACGAACATTTCTCCTATCTGTCGTTTAGTACCGTGCAACGTATCTTCATGCGGCATGGGCTCGAACTCTTCGACGTCGAGGAGCTTCCGACTCACGGCGGCTCCTTGCGGATCTATGCGAGCCATGCTTCAGACATGTCCCACGCAAGCACTCCCCGGGTAGCTGAGCTGGTTGAACGTGAGCGCGCACTTGGGTTTGACCGACTCGAGATGTATGCGCGATTCGGCGAGCAGGTAAAGGAAACCAAGCGGGCCTTGCTCGAATTCCTGATCGATGCCAGGCGAGCCGGCAAGAAAGTTGTCGGCTACGGGGCGCCAGGCAAGGGCAATACGCTATTGAACTACTGCGGAATCCGACAGGATTTTCTGGATTTCACCGTTGACCTGAGCCCGCACAAGTACGGGCGCTACACGCCCGGAACGCATATCCCGATCCTGCACCCCGACGCGCTGCGCGAGGCCAGGCCGGATTTCGTGTTGATCCTGCCGTGGAATCTGCAGGCTGAAATCGTCGCCCAGCACGGCTACATCAAGGAATGGGGCGGTCGCTTCGTCGTACCGATCCCGCGAGTCAGGGTCTTATGACAGGGCCCAGCCTGCCGATGGCTAGCGTCGGAGTTCCGGTATTCAATTCCGAGAGGTTCCTGGAAAAGACGCTGCAGTCGCTTTTGACCCAGACTTTTACTGATTTTGAGTTGATCATTTCGGACAATGCTTCAACAGATGGGACCGCCGGGCTGTGCCGTGACCTGGCCCGAGCCGATTCCAGAATCCGCTACGTACGTCAGCCGGAGAATATCGGCGTCCCGCGCAACTACAACGCCGTGTTGGCTCTGGCGCGCGGGAAGTATTTCAAGTGGTCTTCGTCCAACGACATTTGCCAGCCGCAGTTGCTGGAACGATGCATCGCAGTGCTCGAAGCGCGTCCTGACGCAGTGCTTGCATACGCAAAGACGCGCCTTTTCGACGAGGACAGTGGCATCTTGCGAGATCACGATGACAACATGGATTTGCAAGACGATGATCCGGTGCGACGCTACGCGCAGTGCGGCGAGCGGCTGTTCATGAACAATCTCGTCAATGCCGTGGTTCGAGCGCAGGCGCTGAAGGGCACCACGCTCAATTGGGACTACGCATCGTCGGATATGGCGCTGACCCAGGAGCTGACCTTGTATGGGAAGTTCGTTGAGGTCCCCGAATACCTTTTCTATCGGCGAGTTCAGTCGGGCGCAAGATACGGCGAGGGGACGAAGGAAACCTTCCACGAGTATTACCCCGACGAGGAGTTCGGTTCGACGCTGCGCCCGCGGCTGCAATTCGCCCAGCGCTTTCGCGGCGTTACTCATGCGCCAGTAGCCCTACGGCAGAAGCTCAGGCTTTATGGTTGGCTTGCCAGGCGTGCTTGGTGGGCACGACAGGAACTGCTGGGCCGAAGACCCGCCAGCGCAAAGCTGAATGCAACGGCGACCTCAGGTCCGGTTCGGCGCACCCGGTAGAACATGAAATACCGAGCAGGCGCTTGGGTGGAGGTCAAGTCTGCGCAGGAAATCCTAGCGACTCTGGATACCCGTGCGGAAGTCGATGGCATGCCTTTCATGCCGGAAATGCTCCAGTTCTGCGGAATGAAGTTGCGCGTAGCGGCAATTGCTCACAAGACCTGCGATGTTGCGAACAAGACGGGCGGGCGCCGCGTTCGCAATGCATTGCATCTCGAAGGGACTCGTTGCGACGGGTCGGCGCATGGGGGTTGTCAAGCCGGGTGTCTCTTGTTCTGGAAGACCGATTGGGTCCGCCCCGCAAATCGCGCGGGGCCTGAACGAACCGCAACGGCGACGGCAGGCTCGGGCATCGATCGTCTGCAGGCGGCCACTGCACGCGGCGAGCCGGGTGATCTCGTCTATTCGTGTCAGGCTACGCGTTTATATGACGCAACTCAGCCCCTGCAATGGTGGGATGTCAGGCAGTATTTGCGTGACCTGTGGTACGGCAATGTCGGCGTAGCGCGATTCTTGCGAGTGGCGTTCCTGCGAGGACTCTACAGTCTGCGAAACCTTGGCATTGGATACCGGGCCGCGGTTGCAATTCACGACTTCGCGCACCGAGCCCTGACGGGCAGGCCGAGTCCATATCCGCAGGGCGTGATTCCGGTTGGACAACCCACTCCTACAGAGAATCTCAATTTGAGGCAGGGCGAGTGGGTGAAAGTGCGGCCGCTCGACGAAATTCGTGGCACGATCACGGAGCAGAATTTCAATCGTGGCATGCGTTTCGACAAGGAAATGGCGCAATTCTGTAATAGCCGCTTCCAAGTCGCACGCCGCGTCGAGCGCCTCATCGATGAGCGTACGGGTAAGATGCTGGTGATGAAATCCCCGTGTATCGTGCTCGATGGCGTTGTGTGTTCCTCGGATTACAGCGAGCGACGGCTCTTCTGCCCGCGGCAGATCTATCCTTACTTCCGTGAGATTTGGCTGCGTCGCGTGCAATGAGTGGCGGGCCGGAGCCTCACCTGCGTATTGAATTATCGGTAGGCTTGTTGTGCGCACTGACGTGGATAGCATCAGCAGAGGCTGCAGCCAGTAATTCCCTGGAGCCGCTCGGGCCTCTCAAAGTCCACTCGGCCAATCCACGCTATTTCACTGACCCCGCAGGTCACGCCGTCTATCTTGCGGGCTCGCATACCTGGAATGACCTCGTTGACATGGGGGCCTCATATCCGCCGCGACCGTTCGACTTCGATGCGTACCTGGACTTTCTCCAGACGCAAAATCACAACCTTGTACGCCTCTGGGCTTGGGAGGTGCCATGGCGTGACGATGCGATCCAGGATCCGCACATGCGCGCAGCAGCACCCCAACCCTGGCTTCGCACTGGTCCCGGCACTGATTTTGGCGGCCAGCCGAAATTCGACCTGACCCGGTTCGATCCTAAGTACTTCCAGCGATTGAGACACCGAGTACACGCCGCTGCAGACCGGGGCATTTATGTCATCGTGATGCTATTCGAGGCACACGTCGTTCAGATCGTCCCGACGGGCAATTCCCATCCCTTCCATGCGCAGAACAACATCAATGCCACTGACTATCTCGAGAACGTGGAAGACGTCTTCACCCTGCGTCATCCAGAGCTGACTCGGTTGCAGGAGCGATACGTCAGGGAGGTCGTCGACGCTGTCAACGAGTTCGACAACGTGCTGTATGAAATTGCGGACGAAGGCGGCTCGTACTCGACCGAATGGCAGCGTTCGATGTTGGAGTACCTGAGTTCGTACGAGGCCGGCAAAGCAAAGCAGCATCCCATCGGCCTGACGTTTCAGATCAAGGGCAAGAACGCGACGCTATACGAAAGCGAAGCCGACTGGATTTCTCCGGGAGCGGAGTCGGAACACTACTCCACGGCTCCGCTGCCGACGTCTGAAAATAAGGTCGTCATAGCGGATACAGACCACCTAGGCGGCGCGCGGTTTGCGGATCCTCCCTGGGTGTGGCGCAGTTTTTTCCGCGGATTGAATCTTTTGTATATGGACAACTATGTCGGTGCCGACTCAGTAGGTTTGGAGCCTACCAAGGAGGCGGTCGAGATCAGGGCGGGGATTGGCCTGGCGAGACTGTTAGCGCAGCATGTAGATATCGGAGCGTTTCTTCCGAACCGCGACCTCGCTTCGACTGGTTACGCGCTCAGGAGCCCACACGCGTTGATGGTATACGCGCCAGACGGCTCCCCATTCACGGTCGACCTTCGATCCGATGCGCGTGAGTTTTTGACCGAGTGGTTCAGCATTCAAAGCGGATCAGTAACTGCCGGACCGACAGTTCATGGAGGGAAATCGGTTGCCTTTGCAGCGCCGGAGTCCGACGGATCGATTCTCTATTTCAGGAGCGCAGCAGATTCTTTGCCGCCGCTGGCGGCAATACAGGATGGTGCCAGAGAGATCTGGCGCAACGCCGTACGCCTTTCGCCGTGGACGATCCAAATGCGTTTCGCGGCGCTTCCGATATTGCGCCCTCTGGCGCAAAGCAACACTCGCCTCACGTTGGCCCTGTGTATGTCTCTCCTCATTGGGACGGCGGCAGGTATTCTGGCCACAATGAGCTTTCTGCGCCGACGGCGCACATCAAGCCCGAGCAACAACTAAGAAACGACTGCACGGCTACATGAACGACCAAATCATCAACGCGTTCACAATAGACGTGGAGGACTACTTCCATGTCTCCGCGCTGGCATCTGCCATCTCGCGCGACAGCTGGTCCCAACGTGAGCGACGGGTTGAACTCAGCACAGAGATACTGTTGGCCTTGCTGGCGGAGTTTCGCGTGCAGGGAACATTCTTTGTGCTCGGCTGGGTCGCCGAGCACTGTCCTGGCTTGATCAAGAAGATCGCCGCGTCAGGGCACGAAATCAGCTGTCACGGATACTCTCACGAACTTGTCTACCGGCAGGGCCGAGCGCAGTTCGAGGAAGAAACGCGACGCTCGAAACAGCTGCTCGAGGACTTGACGGGCGTGCGAGTCGCCGGCTACCGGGCGGCCAGCTTCTCGATCACCGCCGAATCACAATGGGCGCTCGATATCCTGATTGACCTCGGATTCGAGTACGACTCTTCGGTCTTTCCTGTGAGGCACGACCGCTACGGCATGCCGAATGCGCCTCGATTCCCCGGCGTCATAAAGAGCCCGTCGGGTAGGAGCCTGGTGGAGTTTCCGATGTCCACCGCCTCGTATCTGGGCTTGCGCGTGCCGATATCTGGGGGCGGATACTTTCGCCTGTTGCCCTACTGGTTCGTACGCTCCGGGCTCGAGCGCGTCAACCACGTCGAACGCCGGCCTTTCACTTTCTATCTGCACCCATGGGAAATCGACGTAGATCAGCCGCGCGTGAGTGTCGGTTGGTTATCTCGCTTTCGCCACTACACCAACCTGGACAAGTGCGAGGCACGCTTGCGACGCCTGCTCGGCGAGTTCCAGTTCGCATCCATGCGAACGGTACTCGTGAACAACGGTTTGCTGACGTCGCCGCAGAGCGCGTCCCACACTCCTCACTGAACGGTCTTGCTAACTTTGGGCGAAAACGCGCTTTCCTTCCCACTCGACGTCAGCGACTTGAGCGCAAAATAGTAAGTCGCTGGCGACAGATTCTGGATGACATAGGCGCTGAGCCCGGGGTTATTCAAAGTGATGGTCTGATTGAGCGTCGTGGAACTGGTGCCGTAGTAAATGCGATACCCGGAAAGATTGGTGAGCACCGACCCGTCGGTGTTCTGTGTCGGCGGTGTCCAGGAGAGTGTCACCGCACCGTTCGAGTTCTGCACCACGGCGATTGAAAACGTGGGCAGAGACGCGCTCGCTTTGCCGTCGCTCACACTGATCGCAATGCCCGAATAGGTTCCGACCTGCGCTGCGGTGGGTGTGCCCGCGAGCTTGCCCGTGGATGTGCTGAAAGAGGCCCAGCTCGGCCGATTGCCGATCGAGAATGTGAGCTTGTCGCCGTTCGCATCGCTCGCTGTTGGTTGGAAACTATAGGCGCTGGACGCGTTTATCGACTTGAGAGGTGTGCCGGAGATTTTCGGTGCCGTATTTCCGGTGCCACCGCTGGAAACTGCCGTGATCGTGAAGGCCGGCAATGAGGCGATGTTTACGCCGTCTGAAACCCTGATTGTGATGTTGCGAGTACGTGCCTACGGGTCGGATACCCGGAGATGACGCCGGTAGCGGTGCTCAAGTTCATCCAGGAAGGTCTTGTTGAGCGCTCGAAAACTTCAGCGTCTTGCCTTCCGGATCGGACGCCGTGGGCTGAAAGTAATAGCGATGGCCAGCGCTGACGCTCTTGGGAGGCGTGCCGGATATCTTGGGGGATAGATTCGCCGCCACGGCGGTGGTGAAAATGACCTGGACAGCGATGATCAGTGCTGCAATGCGGCAAGAAAGAATTGCGTACTTTGCAGTCGCGCGCGATGTGACAAATGCATAATGACTACTCCAGTGCACCGCGATCCCCCCGCGATCCTTCCCTGATCAACGACCGGAGTGGCGCAAAACAAAACTCAACCAAGAACTCTCACCAGCGCGAGCACAGATGAGATCGTGTCTGCGCAATCAGAGCGATGGCCGCATACAAACGATCAACGTGCTAGGCGCAGTACGCGCGCAGCCCGCGATGACGAGAAAAACTATTGTGCGGATCCCCTTAAAATCCGCGAGTCACTTTTCCGTTGAAGCGTTACGACACTAGTTTTCAGCGGCTTTGGCTCTTGCTCGACGTGTGCGAGTCTATTAATCGAGAAGACTCGGTCAAGAGTCTCCAGAGTGCGACACACTCGCGAAGTGAGTCGCCAACCAACGACAACACGCGTTGATTTTTTCTTCACACGATTGCGCGATGAAAAAAGTTTGTTACACGTTCGCGAATCAACTGCACGAGCGTTGCGTGTGCACGCACGCGCACTCAGCAGAGAAGGGTGAAGTGATGACGTGCTGGAGCATTCAGCGCCTAGCGATTTGATTGCATGGAAAGCGAATGGGAGAATTTGAACATGTACATGTACATGCGAGCAGCGTGGAAACACCCATGAGCGCAGACACGATCCGGTGTGCTGTCACCGGCGCCAACGGATTCATCGGTCAACATCTGTGCCGCCGCTTGCTGAGTTCGCAGGTTGAAGTGCATGCGCTGTCGAGAACGGAGCCAGGCGAAAAGATGTTTTCCTCGCTGGCATCGCTGCGATGTCGCCGATTTGCGTCAGGTGAGCGACGCGATGCGCGCGTGCCGTCCGCAGGTTGTCTACCACTTAGCCGCAATTGTCAGCGGGTCTCGAGGCATGGATCTGGTCGTTCCAACGTTGATGACCAACCTGGTGGGTACGGTAAATGTTCTTCTGACGGCTGCAGAGTTGAACTGCTCGCGAGTCGTGTGCCTCGGGTCACTGCAGGAGCCTGATGAGGAGTCCCGAGTAGCTCCGTCCTCGCCCTATGCGGCGGCGAAATTTTCAGCGACCGCGTACGCGCGAATGTTCACGGAAGTGTTTTCGCTCTCCGTAGGCATCGGCAGACCGTTCATGGCATACGGTCCTGGACAAATGGACCTGACGAAGCTCGTGCCCTACGTGACTTCGCAACTCCTTCGTGGCGGCGTCGCCGAGCTTTCCAGCGGACGACAAAAGCTTCGACTGGGTCTACGTCGATGACGTCGTTGACGCGTTGCTCGCAATTGGTTCGCGCACGGATGTCAGCGGCACGACGATCGACATCGGCTGCGGCGTTCTGACTACGGTGCGGGAAGTTGCCGAGGGAATTGGTCAGCGCCTGGGTGCTGCTGGAGCGATCAGGCTAGGCACGCTTGCGGATCGCCGCCTTGAACCCACTCGTTGTGCCGATGTGGAGGCGACCGCACGCCTTATTAACTGGCGGGCGCGCGATTTCTCTCGAGGAGGGTCTCGATCGAACCGTCGAGTGGTACCGCAAGCACCTTCCGATTAGCGCCTGAGCGGCCAATTTTCCATAATGTGACTTGAATCACTGGCAGGGTGGGGCTGAGTGACCCCAAATGAGCACGGCTGGCCGCCTGAAACGAAATCCACGTCACCGGCGGGCGAGGGAAGAGTGTGGATAATTGCCGCCCAAACACGACCCGAAGGGTCTCAAACCCCCAAGGGGATAATCGAAAATGAGAATTCTCGTTACCGGTAGTGAGGGTTACATCGGCGCTCGCCTGGTGCCGCTGCTGCTGGCCCGGGGCCACCAGGTGACTGGTTTCGACACCGGCTATTACCGCGACGGCTGGCTGTACAGCGAGAACCGCGCGATGGGGTTCGGTGCGCGGACCATCTATAAGGACCTGCGCGACCTGTCCCCACAGGATCTCGAAGGTTGTGAAGCCGTAGTTCACCTCGCGGAGCTATCGAACGACCCACTCGGGCAGAACAACCCCACGGTCACCCACAAGATCAATCATCTCGGCTCCGTCAGTATTGCGAAAATGGCCCGTGAGGCTGGCATTCGCCGCTTTGTCTACACGTCATCGTGCAGTGTCTATGGCGCGGGCACCGGTGACTTTCTCGATGAAACCGCGCGCACCAACCCGCAAACCGCATACGCCGAATGCAAAGTGCTCGTCGAGCGTGACGTTGGGACGATGGCAGGGGATGACTTCTGTCCGGTGTTCCTGCGCAACGCAACGGCGTACGGTCCATCCCCGCGCATGCGGTTCGACATCGTCCTCAATGACTTGTGTGCGCTGGCATGGACCACTCGCCGCATCGCCATGGTCAGTGACGGCAGTCCGTGGCGTCCCCTGGTACACATCGACGACATCTGCGCGGCTATCCAATGCGCGCTCGTAGCACCCGAGAGCGACGTGCGTGGCAAGATCTTCAACGTCGGTCAGAACTCGGATAACTACCGGATCCGGGAACTGGCCCAGATCGTAGCGGAAGAGTTTCCAGGCTGCGAAGTCAGCGTTGGTCAGAAGAGCGGCGACACGCGCAGTTATCGGGTTAACTTCGATCGCATTCACCGCGAGCTCCCCGGTTTCAAATGCCAATTCAATGCTCGCGACGGCGCGCGACAGCTGCATGCCATATTCGAACGCATCCAGATGCAGCCTGACACCTTTCAGTTTCGCGCCTTCACGCGCCTCAAGCAGCTCAAGTATCTCCAGTCGACCAAGCAGATCGACGCAGACTTCTACTGGACCTGAGGAATGAAGTTCCGCGAGACGCCGCTGTCCGGTGCCTTCGTGGTCGACATCGAGCCGCACATCGATGAGCGCGGGTTCTTTGCGCGCACCTGGTGCAGCCAGGAGTTTGCGGCGCAGGGGCTGGAACACGCACTCGTGCAAGTGAGCATTTCGCGGAACGCTCGTCGGGGCACGCTGCGCGGCATGCATCTGCAGCTTCCACCGTCGCGGGAATCGAAGCTGGTGCGGTGCACGCGGGGCTCCATCTACGATGTAATCATCGACCTTCGCCCGGAGTCTCCGACGTATCTGCGCCACTTCGCGCTCGAGCTGCAGGCGCAAGCGAGCAATGCACTCTATATACCACCCCTGGTGGCGCACGGTTTCCAGACGCTGGCCGACGACACTGAAGTGCTCTACCAGATGACCGACAGGCACGCGCCTGAGCTCGTCTACGGCGTGCGCTGGAATGATCCAGCCTTCGCAATCCGCTGGCCCGTGCAGGAGCCGATCACGATCATCGGCCGTGATCGTGACTACGCGGACTTCGACCCGGGTGCGTACGCCGCACGGGTTCAAAGGGCGCGTGAGGGGTTGCAGTGACGGTTACAACCATCGACAACCTGCGCACCCTCCATGAGTGCCGTCCGCTCATGCGCGAGGCGTGGCAGTTGATGGAACGCCTGTACCCGATCTGCCGCAGCATTACGGGCGAGGGTGTGCGTCAGTCGCTCGCCATCGTAGGTGAGCACGTTCCCCTTGAGATCAACGAGGTCCCTTCAGGCACGCAGGTGTTCGACTGGGAAGTTCCGCTCGAATGGAACGTGCGCGAAGCTTGGATCAAGGGACCGGATGGCCGTCGCGTCGTCGATCTGCGCGATCACACCTTGCATCTCATGAGCTATAGCACGCCAGTGCGCGCCACCATGAGACTGGCGGAATTACGGCAGCATCTGCACTCGCTTCCGGATCACCCCGACTGGATTCCTTATCGAACCAGCTACTACCGGGAAGACTGGGGATTCTGCCTCCCGCATCGGCTGCTCGAGGCGTTAACGGATGGGAACTACGAGGTGTGCATCGACAGCGCGCTCACCGCCGGATATCTCACGTATGGCGAGTGCGTGATTCCCGGAACGAGCACTGATGAGTTTCTGATCTTCACTCATATCTGCCATCCTTCGCTCTGCAATGACAACCTGAGCGGTATCGCCTTGACAGCGATCCTTGCGCAGGTGTTGAAGAACTCACCGAGGCGCTTCACGTACCGATTGGTATTTGCGCCGGGCACCATCGGTTCGATTACCTGGCTGGCCGGTAACGAATCGCGCACACGTCGCGTGCGACATGGTCTCGTGCTTGGGCTGCTGGGTGATCGCGGTCCGCTCACGTACAAGCGCAGCCGCCGGCACACCGCCGAGATAGATCAGATCGCAAGCTACGTATTGCCCCGCGTGAACCGCGCCGCGCGCCTCGTCGACTTCTCGCCGTACGGCTACGACGAGCGACAGCTATGCTCGCCCGGATTCGACTTGCCGGTGGGCCGCCTCACCCGCACCCCAAACAATGAGTACCCTGAATATCATTCTTCAGCCGACGGCTTTTCCATCCTGGATGTTGATTCGATGGCCGAGTCGCTTGCTGCCTGTGCGGCGCTGATCCGCCTCGCTGAAGGCAATGAGTGCTATGAGAATCTGAATCCAAAGTGTGAGCCGCGGCTCGGCAAGCGTGGCCTGTTTCGTTCCACGGGTGGAACCCATCCCGGCGGAATTTGAGCACGCGCTGCTGTGGGTCCTCAATCAATCGGACGGCACACACAGCGTGCTGGATATCGCAGAGCGATCGCACCTACCATTTGAGACATTGACCGCAGCTGCGGCTGCATTAACCACGGCTGGACTGCTGCGCGTGGCCACGCCGATCGGGGAGGAGAGAGCTGTCCCATGAAAGTTGTCCTGTTCTGTGGCGGACTCGGAACCCGGCTGCGCGAGCACTCGGAGACCATTCCCAAGCCGTTGGTCAATATCGGTTACCGGCCGCTGCTGTGGCATTTGATGCGCTACTACGCGCACTACGGACACAAGGACTTCATCCTGTGCCTCGGGTATCGCGGCGACATGATTCGTGAGTACTTTCTCAGGTACAACGAGGCGATGACCAACGACTTCTCGCTCTCGCAGGGTGGCCGCAAGGTGGAGCTGATGAGCAGCGACCTTGACGACTGGCGGATCACCTTCGTCGACACCGGTTTGCACAGCAATATCGGCCAGCGCCTGATGCGCGTGCGCAAGTATCTCGAGGGCGAAAAGATGTTCCTGGCGAACTATTCGGACGGCATTTCCGATCTGCCGCTCGATGAGCTGCTCGCGGATTTCAACCGCAAGAAGGTGGTCGCTACCTTCGCTTCGGTCAATAGTGCGCAGACCTTCCACACCGTGCAGGCCGGGGAGGACGGGATGGTCACGGGCATGAGTGCGCTGAACGATAGCGGGATCTGGATCAACGGCGGCTACTTCGTCCTGCGCGGCGAAATATTCGACTACATGAAGGAAGGCGAGGAACTCGTGGTCGAGCCCTTCGAGCGCCTGATTGAGAAGCGCTTGCTGGCGACCTACCGCCATCGCGGTTTCTGGCATGCGATGGATACCTTCAAGGACAAGATCACGTTGGACCGCATGGAAGCCCAGGGTAACTGCCCATGGATGGTATGGGAGCGCGGTCGTGGCTGATCGCCCCTATCCCGGCGGAGCCTGAGATGCTGGAATTGCAGCTGCCACGCTCGAGCGTGCGACGCCCGCTGCGGATCCTGTGCCTGGGCGCGCACTGTGATGACATCGACATCGGTTGTGGCGGAACACTATTGAAGCTTCTGGCGCAGGAAAGACGCGCCGAGATCACCTGGGTGGCGTTCAGCGCATCAGACCAGCGAGCGCGGGAACTCAAGGCGAGCGCACGGCGCTTCATGCGCGGTGCAGCGCGTGCCGAGGTGCTCACGCACGGATTTCGCGATACCTATTTCCCAGGTCAATACATCGCGATCAAGGAGGCGTTCGAGCCGCTCAAGTGCCTGCCTTCACCACACCTGATCTTCACGCACCATCGCGCAGATCGACACCAGGATCATCGCATCGTGAGCGAGTTGACCTGGAATGCCTTCCGCAATCACCTCATCTTCGAATACGAGATTCCGAAGTACGAAGGCGGTCTTGCCACACCGAACGCCTACGTACGGCTCGAGAAGGCACATGTCGAGGCCAAGATCAGGACACTTCTCGCGTGTTATGCGAGCCAGTCGTCCAAGGGCTGGTTCACCGCGGAGACGTTCCGCGGGCTGATGCGGCTTCGCGGTGTCGAGGCAGCCGCGGAGTCGGGCTGGGCGGAAGGGTTCTACGTCGATAAATTATGCGCGTTCTAGGCGGACCGATATGACCAGTATTCACTACGATGCGGCGATCGACGATGCACGGCGTCGCGAACTCATTTATCACGGCGATCTGTTCGTATGTTCGCCGAGCAAGGCCTCCCTGGCGCTGGTGGAACTGGCGCGGGAGATGTTGTCGCAAGCGTTCGGGACCCGCGATCCGGAGATCGCGCAATACGAGATGAACGTGGAGGAGTTCGCCCGGCTGCTGGGTGAGCTCAAGCCTCGGTTCATTCATCATCCAGATTGCAAACGCTTGCTGCCGGAGATGCTTCGGGGGCTCGGCTGTGATCCGGGCGAGACCTACTTCGATGTGCCGCGACTGCGTTCCGCCACCAGTGACGATTACCTGAGCACCGGGATCGCTTACGCGTTCCATCCGCACCGTGACACCTGGTATTCGGCGCCGATGTGCCAGATCAATTTCTGGATGCCGGTCTACCCGATTACGGCCGATAACTGCATGGCGTTTCACCCTCGCTACTTCTCGCGTGGTGTGCACAACAGCTCGGAGATTTATAACTACCAGGAATGGAACCGGGTTAGCCGTTTCAACGCAGCGCAGCAGATCGGCGTGGACACGCGCCCACAGCCAAAGGCGCTCGAACCCGTCGAACTTCAGCCCGACGTGCGCTTGCTGCCGCCGCCCGGAGGCTCCGTGATCTTCTCCGGTGCCCAGCTGCATTCGACGGTGCCGAATTCGAGTGGTCGCACGCGTTACAGCATCGACTTCCGCATCGTTAATCTCGCCGATGTGCGTGATCTGCGCGGCGCCGAGAACGTCGATTCGTACTGCACCGGCACGACGATGCACGACTATCTGCGCTGCTCGGACCTGTCGAAATTACCCTTGGAGTTGACCGCGCCATATGACAACGGGCCCCCGCAACAGGCGGCCGGGCCGGCCAAGGCGGCTGGCTGAATGGGCATCGGGCCCCCTTGTGTCGAAATGTTTTACAAGTCGCGCGATGGCACTCGCATGGCGCGCTGCGTTGGCTTCAAAATGTGCGCGATTGCTCATAGGTGTGAGTACGTGCATGCGATAAGTACCGGCTGAGAACAGACACAAATAAGGGCCGCAGCGGCGTGGTCTGCGGCCTGACGGGGTAGATTTCGTGAAATCCAGAAGTCGTGGTCAACAACGACCTCTCGTGACGTTGTCGCGGTGGGCACTACGCGCTGCCACGCTGACTGTACTGGCCGGGATTGCCGTGCTCCTCATGATGAGCACGGCGCAGGCTGCCATCGCCTTCAAGCAGGTCAGCAGTGCTGTGCCGCAGACGCCGCAGACGACGGTGAACGTGAGCTTCGGTGCGGCGCAGAGTGCGGGCAGTCTCAACGTGGTAGCGGTGGGGTGGTTTAACACCACCGCGCACGTGCTGTCGGTGACCGACAGCCGTGGGAACAACTATGTGCTGGCGGCCGGCCCCACGACGCAAGCGCAAGCCGGGACGCAGGCGATGTACTACGCGGCGAACATCTGGCTGGGACCAACACGGTGACGGTGACCTTTGATGCGGCGGTGCCGTACCCGGATGTGCGCATCGCCGAGTACAGCGGCATCGATCTCTTCAATGCTTTTGATGTAGCGATATCGGGCACGGGCACTGGGGCGACGAGCAACAGCGGCTCGGTGACGACGACCAATGCGAATGACCTGCTGGTGGGTGCGAACTATGTGACGACGCACACGACCGGTGCGGGCTCGGGCTTTACACCCGCGGGTGATCACCGATCCGAACGGTTCGATCCTGGAGGATCGGGTGGTGACGGCGACGCGGTAGCTACAGCGCTACGGCGCCGCTCACCGATGGCAGCTGGATCATGCAGATGGTGGCGTTCCGCGCGGCGAGCGCGGGTCCACCGATACCCAAGTACCGACGGCGCCCACCAATCTTGCTGCCAATGCCGCTTCGAGCACGCAGATCAACCTGAGCTGGACGGCCTCCACCGACAACGTCGGCGTGACGGGCTATCAGATCGAGCGTTGCCACGGGTGCGGGTTGTTCGAACTTCGCGCTGCTCACGACCGTCGACCACCACGACCTACAACAACACCGGGCTTGCTGCTTCCACGAGCTACAGCTACCGGGTGCGCGCCACGGATGCTGCAGGCAACCTAAGTGGCTTACTCGAGCGTATCGAGCGCCACCACGCTCGGCGGTACCGGATACGACGGCACCGAGTGCACCGACGAACCTGGCGGCGGGCGGGATCACGACCAATGCGATCAATCTGAGCTGGACCGCCTCGACGGATAACGTCGGGGTGACCGGTTACCTGGTGGAGCGCTGCCAGGGAGCGAGCTGCAGCAACTACGCGCAGATCGGTACGGCGAGCGGCACGAGCTATCCGGACTCAGGCCTGACAGCCTCGACGACGTACCGCTATCGGGTGCGTGCGACGGATGCGGCTGGAAACCTGAGTGGCTACTCCACGGTCGTGAATGCGACGACGCTGGCGGTGCCAGACACGACGCCACCCTCTGTCACGATCAGTACGCCGACCAGTGCGGCGAACTACAGCACCAGCAGCACGCCGCTGAGTATTGGCGGCAGCGCTGCAGACAATGTGGGCGTCACGCAGGTGAGCTGGTCGAACGACCGCGGTGGCAGTGGCACGGCGACCGGCAACCACGGGCTGGTCGGTGAGCGGCATTGTGCTGCAGAGCGGAGACAACATACTCACGCTGACGGCGCAGGATGCCGCGGGTAACACTGGCACGGACACCCTCACGGTCACTTATACGCCGCCGCCGCCCGATACGACGGCGCCGACGGTACCGGGGAGTCTGGGAGCGACGGCAGCTTCGGCATCTCAAATCAATCTGAGCTGGACGGCCTCTACCGACAATGTGGGTGTGACGGGCTATCAGATCGAGCGCTGTACGGGTGCGGGCTGCTCGAACTTTGCACCGCTCACGACCGTCACGACCACCAGTTACAGCAACACCGGACTTGCGGCGAGCACCAGCTACAGCTACCGGGTGCGGGCGAGTGATGCGGCGGGGAACCTCAGTGGCTACTCGAATACTGCTACCGCCAGCACGCCGTCGGGCACACCTGCAACGATTACGTTCAAGCAGATCAACAGTGCTGTCACGCCGCAGACGCCGCAGACGACGGTGAACGTGAGCTTCGGTGCGGCGCAGAGTGCGGGCAGTCTCAACGTGGTAGCGGTGGGGTGGTTTAACACCACCGCGCACGTGCTGTCGGTGACCGACAGCCGTGGGAACAACTATGTGCTGGCGGCCGGCCCCACGACGCAAGCGCAAGCCGGGACGCAGGCGATGTACTACGCGGCGAACATCGTGGCCGGGACCAATACGGTGACGGTGACCTTTGATGCGGCGGTGCCGTACCCGGATGTGCGCATCGCCGAATACAGCGGCATCGATGCGGTGAACGCTGTTGATGTCGGCGCCGAAGGAGCTGGGTACAGGAACACTGAGCAATAGTGGTTCCGCTGCGACGACCAATGCGAATGACCTGCTGGTGGGTGCGAACTATGTGACGACGCACACGCACCGGTGCGGGCTCGGGCTTTACACCTCGCGGGTGATCACCGATCCGAACGGTTCGATCCTGGAGGATCGGGTGGTGACGGCGACCGGTAGCTACAGCGCCACGGCGCCGCTCACCGATGGCAGCTGGATCATGCAGATGGTGGCGTTCCGCGCGGCGCTGACCGGTGGCGGCGGCGGAGATACGACCCCGCCATCATCGCCGCCCAACCTGACGGCGACCGCCGTATCGAGCACGCAGATCAACCTGAGCTGGACGGCCTCCACCGACAACGTCGGCGTGACGGGCTATCAGATCGAGCGATGCCAGGGCGCGGGATGTTCTAACTTCGCGCTGCTCACGACCGTCACGCACCACGAGTTACAACAACAGCGGCCTCGTGGCCTCTACGACCTATCGGTACCGGGTACGGGCCGCCGATGCTGCGGGGAACCTGAGCGGGTATTCGCCGATTGCAAGCGCGACCACGCAGGCTGGCACGGGAGCGCAACCACCCACAGTCGCCATTAGCTCCCCGGCGGGCGGAGCGACGCTGACAGGGACCGTGGCGATCACCGCATCGGCTTCCGACCCGGACAGCTCCGTCGCGGGAGTTCAATTCCAGGTCGACGGCATTCCGGTTGGCGCTCCCGATACGTCGGCGCCTTATTCGGTCAACTTCACCACCGCGCAGATGGCGAACGGCACGCCACCAGCTCACTGCTTATGCCTGGGATGCGCAACGAAACATCGGCACCAGTTCGTCGGTCTCAGTGACTTTCTCCAATGCGAGTCCGGCCAATCCGGCGCAGACGGGTTTCTGGGGCGGCCTCATTCAACTTCCTCTCGTCGCCATTCATATGAACTTGATGACGAATGGCCGCGTGTTGACCTGGGACCAGTTGGCCTTCGGGTATCCGAACCCGGTCGTGTTTGATCCGCTGACGAGCTCAACCACGACCGTTCCGATTGGGGATGGCACGAACGTTTTCTGTGCCGGTTTCACCAACCTTCCGGACGGGCGTGTGTTGCTCGCCGGCGGCGACATCGCTACTCACGTTGGAACCAGCACAGGGCGCATCTTCAATCCCCAGACCAATACCTGGAGCGCAACTCCGAATATGACCCAGGGGCGCTGGTATCCGACCCTGACGACGCTTGCGGATGGCCGGATTCTGACGCTGTCCGGCGAGATGAACTGCCAGCAGTGTTATGCGCCAATCCCAGAGATATATAACCCCGCGACTAACACCTGGAGTCAGCTCGCGGGCGCGTCGCGCTCGATTCCGTGGTATCCGCACGCCTATCAGCTGGCGAATGGGAAGGTGGTCATCGCCGGTTCATCCGAAACCACGATGGCGACCATACAGCTCGACATCAATACACAAACCTGGACCACCGTGGACTCGCGGGTCTTCGAAAGCGGCAGTGCCGCGATGTATGCCCCGGGTAAAGTGCTCGTCGCTGGCACGTCGACCGATTCGAACACGAACGTCGCATCCACCGCCGTGGCTCGGGTCCTGGACATGAACGTAGGTTCGCCGTCGTGGCGCACCGTCCCCTCCATGGCCTTCCCGCGTGCCTACCATGTATTCACGATGCTCCCCGATGGCAATGTGCTCGTCACGGGTGGTGGCCGGACGACGGGCCAGGCCGATACCGCGAATGCGGTTTATCAGGCCGAGCTTTGGTCTCCCACGTCGGAAACATGGACGACGCTCAGCTCCATGCAGGCTCCGCGCCTCTATCACGGAACGGCGTTGCTCATGCCGGACGGTCGCGTGCTCGTATCGGGAGGCGGTCGCGGCTTCGGAGTCGTTGCGCCCAGCGATCAGCTCAATGCGGAGTATTTCTCGCCGCCCTATCTGTTCAAGGGCGCACGGCCTACGATCACGTCTGCTCCGGCACAATTGCTGTACGGCCAGGCATTCAATCTGCAGACACCCGATGCCAGCACGATCACGAGCGTCAAGCTGATATCACTCGGCAGCATGACGCACGCATTCAACATGAACCAACGATTTGTCTCGCTGGCATTCTCGTCGGGCAGTGGCAACCTGTCCGTCACCTCGCCAGCTAACGCGACGGTTGCGCCGCCCGGGTACTACATGTTGTTCATCATCGGGACCAATGGCGTCCCGTCCGTCGCAGCGATCGTCAGGCTCTGATGTCGGGGCCGGCCTGAAAGATCGATGGGAGTGCAGATTGAGCGCAGTCGTGGCGAAGCGTTCTGGCGATAATGGCCGCAGCGTATGTGCTAGTTGCCTGTTCGAGGGCCAATTCGCCGAATGACTCTCAAGGGGCAACTTGAGCGGCACGCCGCCCTCCGCACAGCTTCCCCGACACCCCCTCTACTACCGCCACCCCATGAATCCGTCGGTCACTTCGCCGGTTCCGGCGAAGGACGACATGGGGATGGATTACGTACCAGTGTACGAAGATGCCCCGTCTTCGACTGGTGTGGTGCAACTCTCCCCGTCAATGTTGCAGAGAATTGGAGTACGTTCCGCTCCGGTTGTCGTTGGCGCGTTACCCGCCGAGATTCGCGCGCCGGGCGTTGTGCAGTTCGATGCGCGCTCGGTGACCGAGACGTACGTCGTGACTACCGGGCAGGTCGAAAAGCTCTCCGTGCACAGCGTGGGCGAGAGCATCCGAGCAGGCCAACTGCTGTTCGAACTGTATTCACCGGCGCTGGCAACGGCCGATTACCAGTATTTGCAGGCAGCTCAATCCGCAGACACCCGCTGGTGAGAATCCCTACGCCAACGGTCTGCGCACCTTCGGCCTCACCGACGACCTGATCGCGGACTTGCGCGAAAAGCGCCGCCCTGTGGGGCGGATTCCATATCGTGCGGCGACCGCGGGCGTGGTGACTGCGCTCAACGCGCGCAGCGGCGCAGTGGTTTCACAAGGTGCCAGCGTGTTGCAGTGGGCCGCAGTCGATCCAGTGTGGGTGATCGTCGACGTGCCCGCGTCGCAGGCGGGTGAGCTCGAAATCCGCGCACCGGCCGACGTCAGCGTTGGCGGTCTCGGCGGAAGGACATTCAGCGCGCGTGTCGACTACCTCTATCCGGACGTGGATCCGCTCACCCGCGCGGTGCGCGTGCGCCTGGTGCTGCCGAATCGCGATGGTGCGTTGAAACCGAACATGACTGTTTCTGCGACTCTGCACGGTCGCGCATCCGACGCAGTTGCGAACGTGCCTCGCGAGGCTGTTATCCGCGACGGCCGCATGGATCGCGTCATTCTCGCTCTCGGGGGCGGACGCTTCGCGCCGCGTGTGGTCAAGCTGGGACGCGAAAGCGGTGATCGAGTTGTGGTACTCGAAGGGCTCCAGGCGGGCGATCAGGTCGTCACGTCGGGCGTGTTTCTGATCGATTCGGAGTCGAACATTCGTTCCAGCCTCGGTCGGATGACCGACGGTGAGGGACACGATGCCGCTACAGCGGCGGCAGGCAAGCCGTAGCGCGCCGTGCGGGGCAACGACGAAGGGCTGATTGCCCGCATCATTCGCGCCTCTCTCGCCAATTCCGCGGTTGTCCTGCTGGGCGCTGCACTGCTGACCATCGCGGGAATCTGGGCGGTACTGCGAACACCGGTCGATGCGTTGCCGGATCTTGGCGACGTACAGGTCATCATCCGCACTTCATATCCGGGCCATGCGCCGAATCTGGTCGAGGATCAGGTCACGTTTCCGCTCAGCACGGCGATGCTGGGCGTGGCGCGTGCAGCGAAGGTTCGCGGCTATTCCATGTTCGGCGACTCATTCGTACACGTGCTGTTCGAGGACGGAACCGACCCCTACTGGGCGCGCACACGGGTGACAGAGCGTCTCGCTCAAACTACCGCACAGTTGCCTGCGAGCGTGCGACCGGCTCTCGCTCCTGACGCGAGTGGCGTCGGTTGGATTTATGAATATGCGCTGGTGGATCGCGCAGGAAGTCACGATCTCGCCCAGCTGCGAGCGCTGCAGGACTGGTTCCTGAAATTCGAGCTGCAGGCGCTTCCCGGCGTGGCGGAAGTCGCGAGCATCGGCGGGATGGTCAAGGAGTACCAGGTCATCGTCGATCCTGACAGGCTGCGTGCAGCGCGAATCACGCTGGCGCAGGTCAGGTCCGCGATCGAGAACGGAAATGCCGCCAGTGGCGGCTCCGTGATCGAGATGGCGGAAGCCGAATACATGGTGCGCGCCACCGGGTACGTGCGGGGCATCGAGGATTTGCAACGAATCCCGGTTCGCGTCAGCGATCAGGCGGTGCCGGTCACGCTCGGCGATCTGGCCGAGATCCGCATCGGACCCGAGTTGCGCCGCGGATTGGCGGACCTGGATGGCGAGGGCGAAGTAGTCGGCGGGGTCGTGATCATGCGCGACGGTGAGAACGCCCGGGCGACGATAGCTGCTGTCAAGGCAAAGCTGGCCGAAATCGCCGTGAGCCTGCCTGCGGGCGTCGAGATCGTTCCAGCGTACGACCGTGCGCGTCTCATCGATCGGGTGATCGACAATCTCACCGGCAAACTGGTGCAGGAATTCATCGTCATCCTGGCTGTATGTCTCATCTTCCTGCTGCACTTCAGATCAGCGCTTGCCGTTTTGATCGCGTTGCCGCTGGGAGTGCTGGGCGCGTTCCTGCTCATGCACCTGCAGGGAATCACGGCGAACGTCATGTCGCTCGGCGGCATCGCGATCGCACTCGGCGTCATGGTGGACGCCGCCATCGTCATGGTGGAAAACCTGCACAAGCGTCTCGAGCATGCCGAACCGAACAGTAGTGACAGGAGCGTGGTAGTCGCGCAGGCCTGCATCGAGGTCGGACCGGCGCTCTTTTTCTCATTGCTGATCGTCGCGCTCTCGTTCATTCCCGTGCTGGCGCTTCAAGGGCAGGAGGGGCGGCTCTTTGCCCCTCTGGCCTACACCAAGACTTACGCCATGCTCGCTGCCGCGCTGGTTTCGATCACGCTGGTGCCAGTGCTTGCTGACAAGTTCGTCATGCGCCCCGTTCGCACCGAAGCGAGCAATCCGATCAGTCGGTTTCTGTCCCGTCTTTATGCGCCACTCTTGAAGTTATCGTTGCGGTATCCGCTCGCCGTCGTCGGGGCCGCGATCGTTCTGCTGCTGGTGAGCATCTGGCCCGCAACGCATCTCGGCAGCGAATTCATGCCAGAGATGGACGAGGGCGATCTGCTCTACATGCCGGCGACACAACCGGGGCTATCTGCGGACGCGGCACGAGCGCTGCTACAGCAGACGGATCGTGCAATTGCCCAGGTACCAGAGGTCACGCGCGTGTTTGGCAAGGCCGGCCGGGCAGATACGGCGACAGATCCCGCACCGCTCGAGATGCTCGAGACCGTCGTGGCCCTCAAGCCGCGAGCGGAATGGCGAACGGGCATGACCCTGCCGAAGCTGCGGGCTGAGTTGGCTGCCCAGGTGGATCTGCCGGGAATCGCCAACACGTGGACCGCACCGATTCGCGCTCGCATCGATATGCTCGCCACCGGCATCCGCACACCGCTCGGCGTCAAGATCGTCGGACCAGACATCGGGGTTGCACAGGAGGTCGCGGCTCGCGTCGAGCACGTGCTGCGGCAGATTCCTGGCGGTTCCTCGGTATTTGCGGAGCGACCAGCTCTGGGCCGCTACATCACTATCGATATCGATCGCAGCGCTGCCGCGCGCTTCGGTTTGAACATTGCCGACGTCGAAGATGTCGTGACCATGGCGATCGGCGGGAGCCGAGTGGGGGAAGCCGTCGACGGTCGCGAACGTTATCCGATCAATGTGCGTTATCCGCAGAGCTGGCGCGACTCCGCGGCGCGCCTCTCGACCCTGCCTGTCGTGACGCCCACCGGGGCGCAGGTGACACTGCAGGACGTCGCTCGCATTGAAATCGAGTCGGGGCCAGCGACGATTCGCAGTGAGAACGCACGCCCGGCTGCCTGGGTGACCATCGATCCGGGCGATCGCGACCTCGGCACATTCGTACGAGAGGCGCGGGCGCGTATCGCCACGGCCGCGATCATTCCCAAGGGTTATACGGTTACGTGGTCTGGACACTACGAGTATCTGCAGCGCGCCATGGAGCGCCTGAAGCTCATCGTGCCGCTGGTGATCGGCGTAATAGTTCTGCTGCTCTTTTTCGTGTTCCGCAGCTGGACCGACATTGCATTGATTCTCGGCTCGCTGCCCGCCGGCCTGGTGGGAGGGATTTGGCTGCTGTGGGCGCTCGACTATGAAGTCAGCGTTGCGGTGGTTGTCGGGCTGATTGCCCTGGCGGGCCTGGCTGCGGAGACCGGGATCGTCATGCTCGTGTATCTCAATTCCGCATGGCGTGCGCGCCAATCTTCTGGTCGGAACGCTCACCACGGCGGATCTCGAAGCGGCTATTACCGAGGGCGCACTGCGGCGCTTGCGCCCCAAGATGATGACCGTACTCACCATCATCCTCGGCTTGCTACCGCTAATGATCGGGCATGGAGCGGGCGCGGAGATCCTGAAGCGGATCGCCGCGCCGATGGTCGGAGGCATGGTGAGTGCGACACTGCTCACGCTCGTGATCGTGCCGGCACTATTTCTGCTGCTGCGCCGTGCTCAGCTCGCCGCGCGTTCGTGAACCTATGGGTGCCCGTCGAGCACACCCGACAGATGTTCTGCGATGGCCAGCGATGCAGTCAGGCCCGGTGATTCGATGCCGAGGAGGTTGATGAGCCCGTCGACACCATGCTCGTCGGGCGTGTCGATGCGAAAGTCGGCGGCAGGCTCGGTGGGTCCTGCAAGTTTGGGACGGATCCCTGCATAGGACGGCGCGAGAGCGCCATCGCGCAAAGCTGGCCAGTAGGTGCGGATGGCTTCATAGAACGAGGCGGCTCTGGCGGCGTCCACCTGGTAGTCGATTTCATCAATCCATTCGACGTCAGGACCGAAGCGCACCTTCCCGGCGAGGTCGAGGGTTGCATGGATGCCGAGTCCTGCGGTGGCGGGCATCGGATATACCAGCCGTCGAAATGGCGCAGCGCCGAGACAATCGAAATAGTTGCCCTTGGCGAAGTAGCGACGTGGAATGTTTTCAGCGGGAAAGTCAGAGACGCGCTGCAGGATGTCGACCGCGTGCAGGCCACCTGCGTTGATTAGCCATCGGCACTCGATACGCGCGGCGTCATTTCCGGCTCGCAACCGTGCACGAATGTGACCCTGCTCACTCCTGGCGTCGATCAACTCGGTATCGAACACCAACGAGCCACCCGCGGCTTCCAGATCGCCATGCAAGGCGGTCATGAACTCGTGTACGTCGATGATGCCAGTGCTGGGACAGAGGAGCCCCGCAGCACAGCGGATCTGCGCTTCGAGCTCACGCACCTCTGTTGCATCGAGTGAGGTCAAATCGCCCACGCCATTGGCGGCTGCGCGCTGCGAAAGGTCCCGTAACTTGGCGACCTCGCCTTCCTGGGCGAGGATTATCTTGCCGCACCGCTGGTAGGAGATGCCCTTCTCGGCGCAATAGGCATACAACAGCTCGCGACCTCGAACGCACAGGCGTGCTTTCGCGCTGCCGGTCGGATAGTAGATTCCTGAGTGAATGACGCCGGAGTTGCGCGAAGAGGTCTCTTCACCCACTCGCTTGTGGCGCTCGATGGCTATAACGTCGAGTCCATGGAGCGCGAGTGCGCGCGCGACGCTCAGGCCCACGACGCCGGCGCCGACGACCAGGACATCGGCGCTGTCTGCGTTACCCATCGAATCCGGGGCGAGAAGGCCGCCCGTCAGCGTGCCTTGAAATCGTCCGGTACCAGTTGATGACGGCCCAGCAGCTTGTAGAAGTCGGTGCGATTGCGCTTGGCGAGCCGCGCCGCCTGGCTGACATTGCCGGCCGTGATTTGCAGGATCTGTGCCAGGTAACTGCGCGTGAATTCATCGCGCGCCTCATCGAAGGAGGGCAGGCGTGAGGGCGAGCCGCCGAGTGACTGCTGCACGAGCTCCGCGGTGATGATGGGAGTGCGCGTGAGGGCCACGTTCTGGCGCACGACGTTGTGCAACTGGCGAATGTTGCCCGGCCATTCCGCAGTTGCGAGCAGCTCTACGGCCTCGGGCGCGTAGATCTTGCGCGAACCTGTCTCTTTCGCGATCTGCTCGAGAAAATGCGCGACCAGAAGCGGTATGTCCTCGCGCCGCTTGTTCAACGGCGGCATCTCGATGTGAACGACATTCAGGCGGTAGTAGAGGTCTTCGCGAAAAGTACCGCCCGCGAGAAGCTGCTGCAGATCCCGATGCGTTGCCGAGATCACTCGCACATTCACCGGCAGTGCATCGGTGCTGCCAACGGGGCGGACCTGGTTCTCCTGCAGCACCCGCAATAGCTTCACCTGCAGTCGCTGCGGCATATCGCCGATCTCGTCCAGCAGCAGCGTGCCGCCATCGGCAGCCTGGAACAGGCCCTTATGCGTACGGATGGCGCCCGTGAACGCGCCCTTCTCGTGGCCGAAGAGTTCCGACTCCAGCAACTCCTCGGCCATCGCACTGCAGTTGATAGCGACGAAGGCACGTTCGCTACGCAGACTCGCCTTGTGGATGGCCCGGGCAAGGAGCTCCTTACCGGTACCGCTCTCCCCTGAGATCAGGACGCGTGCGTCACTGCCCGCGACCATGTGGGCTTGCGCCAGCTTTTCCTCGACGATCGGGCTGCGTGTCACGATCTCTGCGCGCCAGTCCTCGTCTGACTGAGCGAATCCGGAAATCTTCAATGCCTTCTGCACCTGGTCGAGCAGCTCCTGCTTATCGACCGGCTTGGTCAGGAAACCGAAGGCGCCACTCTGTGTAGCGTGAACGGCGTCAGGAATGGTGCCGTGCGCGGTCAAAATGATGACGCGAAGGCCCGGCCAGCGGCTCTGCAGTTCCTTGAGCAGGCCTATGCCGTCCATTTGATCCATGCGCAGATCGGTGATGACGAGGTCCGGCCGGAATCGACTGGCAGCGGCCAGAGCTGCGACGCCGCTCTCCACGGCTTCGACATCATAGTTCTCGGCGCGCAGGCGAATGGTCAGCAGACGCAGCAATCCCGGATCGTCATCGACCACGAGAATGCGTGCCTTGCGTTTCGCTGGTGAGGTCAAATTGAACCGGTCCGGAAGAGGCGGGCCATTATAGCGAGGCACGCCCGGTTTGAGATACCGAAAGGCGAGCCGGGCCCTATTTGCCGCCGTTCCCCGGATTGCGCTCGATGATGGCGCGTTCGATGCGCGTTATTTCGTCCAGCTTGGCCTGCGCCTCGGCCAGCTCCTTGCGCAGGCGTGCGTTCTCTTCGATCTCCGACTGCAGGCGCCTGTTGGTGACTGCAGTCTTGTCGCGGTCCTGCTGGATCGTGTTGGCCTGCAGGCGCAGATTCTCCACTCGCAGGATCAGTCGCTGCTCAACGTCCTTGAGACATATCCACGCAAGCGCTCGCTCGGCGGGCAGCATGGTTTCTGGCGTCGCGAGAAGCTGGGTCAGCATATCGCGGGCGGCGGCTTCGTCCGACTTGCCGTGCCCCGGCGTCGCGAGCACCAACGCATATCGCAGGCGGTTGCTCGTTGTCGGCGTGACGTCAGAGGCCTCTTTGGCGGCCTGCGCGATTTCAGCCTGTTCGGCTGGCGTGCCGCGCGACAGGCGTTCCATCATGTCGAGATAGCTCGACATTGAACCGAGAGAGGGGTCAGTTGGCGTCGTTGGCGTCGTGGGCGCGCGAACCGGCGCGCTCGGCATGACGCAGCTGGCAGTCAGGACCAGCACTACTACGCCCGCAAACGCGCTACGCCGCATGCGCCGGCTCCCTTGCCTCTACACCCGGCTGACGCAGCGGCAGGCGGATGCGGAAATGGGCACCCGTGAACTGGCCGTCGACGATTTCAATCGTGCCGCTGTGCGCGTGGACGAACTCGATCACCACCGAGAGCCCGATACCGGTGCCCTTCACGTGCCCGCCCTGCGGCGTCTTGCCCTGGTAGAAGGCCTCGAAGATGCGGCTGCGTTCTTCGAGCGGAATGCCCGGTCCGGAATCGGCGACATCGAGCACCAGCTGGTCGCGCATCGTCTGCGCGTGGATATGGATCGTGCCACCTTGGGGCGTGAACTTGATGGCATTCGAAAGCAGGTTGTCGAGGATCAGTTTCAGCTTGCTGCGATCGGCTGCGACTGTCACATCCTCCACACTTACATCGAGGCGCACGCGCTGGCTGACGAGCGTCAGGCGCTGGCTTTCCAATACGCTCTTGATCAACGGTCGCAGCCTGAATTCACTCAACTCGAGGCCGACGCTCTGCGCCTGCCAGGTGCTGAAGGTCAACAAGTTTTCTATCAGACGCTGCAATTTCAGTCCGTTGTCGCGCAGGATGCCGGTCACCTCGCGCTGATCCTCGGCCAGCTGGCCGACCGAGCCGTCGAGCAGGAGCTCCGTGCCCTCGCGGATATTGGCGAGTGGGGTCTTCAGCTCGTGGGACATGTGTCGCAGGAATCGATTCTTTTCCTGCGCGAGCTCGAGCAGACGCATGCGCAGCCACTCGAGTTGCTGACCGAGGGCCTCGAGGTCACGCGGCCCCTTGACCCGAATTGCGCGAGAAAACGTCCCGCGCCCGAGCTCGCCGATCACCCGGTCCAGATGGCGGATCGGCCGCGCCAGCACCAGCGTGAATACGAGGGTCAGGATCAGCGTGGCCGGAACCAGCGCTGCGGATTGCCAGAAGAGATTCCGTTGCGCACTCGCAGTCGCGAGCTGCAACTTCTCGAGCTGCTGATCGATGCGCCGTCGGCTGGCATCCGCCAGCTCCGTCGCCGTTTCCCACAGGCGGGAAAAATTGCCGACCGCCTGCGTGATCTCCGGCGAGCCCCGCTGACGCGAGCTCAGTAGCTGCCAGATCGCGACGCTTTCGGTGTGCAGCGTTTCGACCTGCGTGTCACCGCGCCGGTCGCTCTGCAGGCGACGAAGCTTGTCGAGCGTGTCCTGGAACCGTTCGTGATTCTGGCGGTAGACCTCGAGCAGCTCGCGATTGCCGATGACCTGGTAGAGGCGGGCGCTGCGTTCAAGAGAGGCGATCTGCTCGAACAGCAACTGGTGGTAGCGGGTGCCCTCCACACCCTGCACGACGAGCGCTTCGCTCTGGCTGGCGAGGCGGCGGATCTGAAACGCCGCATTGATGACCGCGAACAACAGCGGCACGGCCACGAGGGACATGCCGAGCAGCATCAGCCCGCTCAGGGATCGCGGCTTGGTAAAGCGCATGACCGGCAATTCTAGCAGCCCGGCCGGAGCGACGATCGAGTGGGAAGTCGCTGTTTTGCGGGCCGATTCACCGCTAAGGCGCTCGTGACGAGGCCCACGGTGCGGTGAGTTGCCTGCGTTCCCAGTCCAGTGACGTGCGCACGATGATCTCCAGATCGTCGAGCCGCGGAGTCCATCCGAGCACCTCGCGCACCCGATCCGCCCGGGCGATCAACATGGAAGGATCGCCGGCCCGGCGTGCTTCTTCACGAATCTGGAGCGGGCGTTGCGCGACATATTCCACCATCCGCAGCACCTCGCGCACGCTGTACCCATGTCCGTAACCGCAATTGAGCGTGATCGATTCGCCTCCATTGCGCAGGTAGCTGAGCGCCTGCACATGGGCGCTGGCGAGATCCTCGACGTGTATGTAGTCGCGCACCCCGGTGCCGTCCGGCGTCGGGTAGTCGGTGCCGAAGATTGACACACTCGCACGCTTGCCGACCGCGGCTTCGCAGGCAACCTTTACCAGCAAGGTAGCGGCGGGCGTGCACTGTCCGATGCGCCCCTGCGGATCTGAGCCCGCGACGTTGAAGTAGCGCAGGGATACGTAACGGAGATCTCCGGCTAGCGCCACATCGCGCAGCATCCACTCGCTCATCAGCTTCGAGGTTCCATAGGGATTGATGGGCGCCAGAGGCGTGTCCTCAGCGGCAATCCCTCCCGCCGGTAGCCCATAGACGGCGGCGGTCGACGAAAAGATGAAGTGGCGCACGCCCTGCGCCGCGCAACACTCCAGGAGATTACGCGTCGCGCAGGTATTGTTTCCGTAGTACTTCAGTGGCTTCGCGACAGATTCGGGGACGATGGTGTGCGCAGCGAAATGCATCACGGTATCGATGCGGTGCTCGGCGAGGATGCGGGTGAGGAGCTCGCGATCGCCGGTCTCCCCTTCGACCAGCGTTCCGTGCAGCACGGCTTCGCGGAAGCCGGTCACGAGGTTGTCGAGGACCACGACGGTCTCGCCGGCTTCACCGAGCTGTCGCGCTACGTGGCTGCCGATGTAACCTGCGCCACCCGTTACCAGGATTGCCGATCGAGGCATGAATTCACACCCAAAGAAGGAGTTGCGTCGCGCGTGCATGATAACGAAAGGGACGCCGGTCCGATAACACAGCCCGCGAACGAGACTCCGTTTGCCGGTCTGACACCTGAAATCGTCATCGCGGCAGTGGAGGCGGCGGGCTACGTCTGTGACGGGCGCGTGCTCGCGCTCAACAGCTACGAGAACCGTGTCTATCAGGTGGGTCTGGAAGCGGGGGAACCGGTGGTGGTCAAGTTCTATCGCCCGCATCGCTGGAGCGATGAAAGCATCCTCGAGGAACACGGTTTCGCACTCGAACTCGCCGGTGCTGAGATTCCGGTCGTGGCGCCGTTGTCGCGTGATGCGCGGACACTGCTCGCCTTCGCCGAGTTTCGTTACGCCGCGTACCCCCGGCGCAATGGCCAATGGCCCGAGCTCGCGACCAGCGACGATCGGTTGTGGATGGGGCGATTTCTCGGCCGGCTGCACGCAATGGGGCAGGCACGCCGCTTTCTGCATCGGCCGATGCTGTCGATCGCAACGCACGGCGACGAAGCGCGCGAGACAGTGCTGGAAAGTGACTTCCTGCCCGACTATCTCATCGACCGCTACGCGCAGGTCACGGAGCATCTGCTCGAGAAGGTTCGAGAGGCGGGACTCGAGACTCAGAGCCCTCAGTGGCATCGCATCCACGGTGACTGCCATCGTGGCAATATTCTCTGGAGGCCAGAGGGCCCTCATATCGTCGACCTGGACGATTGCATGACGGGCCCGGCAATCCAGGACCTGTGGATGCTACTCGCCGGCACCCGCGACGAAATGCGTGCGCAAGCGTCGGATCTTCTCGAGGGCTACTCGCAGTTCGCGGCTTTCAACGCCTCACAGCTCGCGCTGATCGAGCCGCTGCGGACTCTGCGGCTGATCCATTACTCGGCCTGGCTGGCAAGACGGTGGAGTGATCCGGCCTTTCCCCGGGCGTTTCCCTGGTTCGCCGAACCCAGATATTGGGAAGGCCATGTGAGTACGTTGCAGGGCCAGCTCGATGTACTGGATGAGCAGCCGCTCAGCCTCTGATCTCGGACAGGTCGGCAGCACTATGCTAGTTTTGTCGTTCATGAAACATGTTACGGCGGGCTCCCTTTTCGGCGTGGTATTGGCCACGACTCTCTTCGGTTGCGGTCGTGATCCGGCCGGCGACAACGCGCAGGTCGCTGCGACCCCGGGCGCGGCGGTGAGTGCAAGAGATCCGGAGAGCGATGCGGCGCTCAAACGCATGGTGAGCGGCGTGAGCGCTGGCAAGGATGAGTCGACAGTCGGGCTCAAGTTCGAGCTCCAGGACCGCCCCCAAATCGGTCAGCCACTCGTGATCTCGATCGCGCTGCTGCCCAAGGTTACGGCCAACACGATGCGAGTGACGTACATCTCGACCGATGCGCTCGCTGTACAGCCCGGTGCTGGCCCGGCCGAGTATCGGGATATTCAGTCCGGCAATGTTTATCGTCACGAACTGAGTGTCGTGCCACGGGACAATGGCGTGTATTACGTCAGCGCCGTAGTGCTGCTCGACAGTGATACGGGGAGCATCGCGCGTACTTTTGCCATTCCTGTAGTGGTCGGCGCCCCGGCGGACCAGGCGGCGACCACCGAATCCAAAGCGGCCACCGATTCCGGGCACTAGAACGGCGCATTCAGCGGCGGGGCGCAAGGCGACGAGGAGCGTCGATACCGCGCGCCCGTCCATGTACAATGCGCGCCCTTTGAGCCCAGGCCCCTTTCGTGATCGCCAATCTCCGCAACATCGCTATCATCGCGCACGTCGATCACGGCAAGACGACGCTCGTCAATCAGCTGCTGAAGCAGTCGGGCACTCTGGACGCGCGCAAAGAACTGCCCGACCGCGTGCTCGACTCCAACGCGCTGGAACGCGAGCGCGGCATCACTATTCTCGCCAAGAACATCGCGATCCGCTGGGAGGATTACCGGATCAACATCGTCGACACGCCAGGCCACGCGGATTTCGGCGGGGAAGTCGAACGCGTACTGTCGATGGTCGATTCGGTGCTGTTGCTGGTGGATGCAGTCGACGGGCCGATGCCGCAGACGCGATTCGTTACGCAGAAGGCCTTTTCTCATGGACTGAAGCCGATCGTGGTCATCAACAAGATCGACCGCAAGGAAGCACGTCCGGGCTGGGTGCTCGATCAGACGTTCGACCTCTTCGATCGTCTCGGCGCCACTGAGGCACAGCTTGATTTTCCGGTGGTGTATGCGTCTGCCCTGGAGGGTTTCGCGACACTGGATCCGGCGCATCCGGCCTCCAACATGGACGCGCTGTTTGCCTCCATCGTGCAGCACTGCCCGGCACCGGACGTCGATGTGGAAGGGTTTCTGCAACTGCAGGTGAGCCAGCTCGATTACTCGAGTTACGTGGGCGCCATCGGCATCGGCCGCATCAAGCGCGGCACTTTGCGTCGCAATGCCGCGGTCACCGTGGTGGGCGCGGACGGCAAGACGCGCAACGAGCGCATCGGCCAGATCCTGGGCTTCATCGGCCTCACCCGCATCGAGGTGGAGTCTGCACAAGCGGGTGACATCGTGGCGTTCGCCGGGATTGGCGAGCCGAAGATCTCCGACACCTTGTGCGATCCGGCACAACCCGAGGCGCTGCCGCGGCTCACAGTGGATGAGCCCACGATCAGCATGACCTTCGAGGTAAACACGTCGCCTTTCTACGGGCGCGACGGCAAGTTCGTGACCAGCCGACAGCTGCGCGAGCGCCTGCAGCGCGAGGCGCTTCACAACGTCGCATTGCGCGTGGAGGAAACGGACGACCCGGACAAGTTCATTGTCTACGGCCGCGGCGAGCTGCACCTTGGCGTGTTGCTCGAAAACATGCGCCGCGAAGGCTACGAGGTCGCGGTCTCCAAGCCACGAGTGGTCATTCGGGAAATCGATGGCGTGTCCTGCGAACCCTACGAGCTGCTGACCGTGGATATAGAAGACTCCGCTCAGGGCGCGGTGATGACGGGTCTTGGCGAGCGCGGCGCCGAGTTGAGCGCAATGCAGCCGGATGGTAAGGGCAGGGTGCGTCTGGACTACATGATCCCGTCGCGTGGCTTGATCGGATTCCAGACCGAGTTCAGGACCCTGACCTCGGGCACGGGCATTTTGCATCACGTTTTTGATCACTATGGGCCGCTCGTCACGCGCGAGCTTGGTCTGAGGACCAACGGCGTGCTGGTTTCGAACGGCCAGGGACGCACGCTGGCCTACGCCCTGTTCAGCCTCCAGGAACGCGGGCGCCTGTTTGTGGGTCCGGGCGAGGAGGTCTACGCGGGCCAGATCGTCGGCATTCACAGCCGGGACAACGACCTGACTGTCAACCCGCTCAAGGCCAAGAAGCTGACCAACATCCGGGCGGCCGGAAGCGACGAGAAGCTCATCCTGACGCCCCCAATCCGTCTCTCGCTCGAGCAGGCCATGGAATTCATCTCGGACGACGAACTGGTGGAGATCACTCCTACGGCCATACGGCTGCGTAAACGCGCCCTGACCGAGCAAGAGCGCAAGCGAATGCTGCGCGCCGCTTCCGGGTGAGACCGTCGTCGACCCGGCGAGAGCTTTTCACCGGGACTCCTGGAACTCGTCATGGAATCGAGAGTCGGGTCACACAGGCATTTTCCATAGCGTAACTAAGATGCCCGACCACGCTTGCTTCGAAGCGCAAGGTCCGGGCACGGCTTATGTCAAATGCGGGAGGAAGAGCAGCTGCGCCGAATCGGCTCCCTGAGCCGTCGGGCGCTGATCCCGAAGCTACCTACCCCACCGGCTGGACGGGAGAGTTCCCCACCGGCACACCCAACCTTAACCGACTGCTTCGCCAGCAACTGCGCATCGCTGCTACGGGCTCGCCCGCTGGGACACCCGAACTCGCTCAACTGCTCCATACCATCAGCCGCCACTACGACTCGGTAGATGAGGAGCGCCGCGGCATCGTGCGTTCGATGCAGCTCATGTCGGATGAGGCGCAGGCCCTCACGCGCGAAATTCGCGAGCAGACGTCTGCCCAGCTGCAAGCCATTCTCGATCACATTAAGGACGCCATCATCACCGTCGATGAGGGTGGGCACATCGAGACTTTCAATCCCACCGGAGAGCGCATCTTCGGCTACAGCCAGGCAGAGGTCGTCGGCCGCACGCTCGATCATCTCGTGCCCGAGGCGGCGAAGCAGGGAACGGTGGCCGACTACTTGTCGCGGCTCGCGGCGCGGCTCGATGACACCCATATCGATCTGGCGGCCCACGAGACCTGGGGTCGGAACAAGGATGGCGCGCCGTTTGCCGCGGACATCGCGGTGAGCGAGGCGCGCGTGAACCGCCGTCGCGTCTTCGTCGTTTGCCTGCGTGACATTACGGATCGGCGCAATTCCGAGCAGGCCATGCGCGAAAGCGAAGCGCGTTACCGGACGCTGGTCGAAAACGCTCCGGAAGCCATCGTGGTGCTCGACATAGACGTCGGCCGCTTTATCGACGTCAATGACAATGCGGTGCGCTTCTTCAAGATGGATCGCGCGGCGCTGCTTCAATGCGGCCCAGAACAGGTGAGCCCACCCGCACAGCCCGACGGCACGTCTTCGTTCGGGGTGGCGCGCGGTTATCTGGAGCGCGCGTTGAATGGTGAAACTCCGGTGTTCGAATGGCTGCACCGTGATGCGCTTGGCAACGACATTCCATCGGAGGTCCGGCTGGTCCGGCTTCCCAGCTCCACACGCAAGCTGATCCGCGGCAGCATCACCGACATCACCGACCGCAAGCGCGCCGAGCTGGTCGCTGCCGGCGAACGACGGGTATTCGAAAAGCTCGCTTCGCACGCGCACCTGTCCGTGGCGCTCGAAGCGATCACCGAAGTCATAGAGAAGGTCGCTCCAGAGGCGTACTGCGCGATCAGCCTGCTCAATCAGCAGTCCCACACCTTCCAGCAGCTGGTAGCGCCCCGCTTGCCCGCCGAGTTCTGCGCCGGCATGGAAGGCACTCCTGTGGGCCCGCGCTTTGGGTCCTGCTCCGCCGCGGTATTTCTCGGCCGTCAGGTAATTGTCGCAGACATTGCCAAGGATGCGTTGTGGGAGCAGCGCCGTGATCTTGCCCTGCGCTTCGGCCTCAAGGCCTGTTGGTCGACTCCGATCCTGGCGGTCGATGGCAGTGCGCTCGGCTGCTTCTCGATCTATCGGCGCCAGACTGGCACGCCCGGGCGACGCGAGCTGGAGCTCATGGCGCGAATGACACAACTCGCCGGCATCGCGACCGAGCGACGCCGCGCGGAAGACGCGCTGCGGGCCAGTGAGGCGAAATTCCGCGGCCTGTTTGAAAACGTCATGGAGGGCGTGTACCAGACCAGCCGCGAGGGGCGGTTCCTGTCAGTCAACCCCGCGTTCGTGCACATCCTTGGCTTCGATTCGGCGGAGGAGCTGTACGCGATGGGCGATGCCGCGGGCCTGTACGTTGATCCGGCAGACCGCGTCGAATTTATCCGGCACATCGAAGCTGACGGAGAGGTTCACAACGCTGAATATCCGCTGCGACGCCGGGACGGTCGAGTCATCGTCGTGCTCGAAAGTGCGCGCGTGGTGCGCAACGAGCAGGGCGCGATCATTGGTTACGAAGGTACCATCGCCGACATCACTGAGCGTTGGAAGGCGGAGACCGCCGTCTTCGAAGAGAAGGAACGCGCGCAGGTCACGCTCCAGTCGATCGGCGACGGCGTCATCACCACGGACGCCGGTGGCTGCGTCAACTATGTCAATCCAGTCGCGGAAAGCCTCACTGGCTGGGACACCCGCGAGGCGAACGGACTGCCAGTCGCGGCGATATTCCGTCTGATCAACGAAACCGATCGTGAGGCGGTAGAGAATCCCGTGGTGCGGTGCCTGCGCGAGGCACGCGTGATCGGCCTGTCCGACCATACCGTGCTCCTCAATCGGCGCGGACAGGAGATCGCGATCCAGAACTCGGCGGCGCCGATCCGCGATCGAGCCGGAAATGTCATCGGTGCCGTCATGGTGTTCCATGACGTGAGCCGCGAGCGACGGCTGCGACGCGCGCTGTCCTATCAGGCGAGTCACGACGCGCTGACCGGGCTCATCAATCGGCGCGAGTTCGAAAGCCGACTTAGTGAAGCACTGGCGAGCACCCGCCGCGGTGAAGGGCCTGGCTATGTGCTGCTCTACCTCGACCTGGATCAATTCAAGCTGGTCAATGACACCTGCGGCCATCCGGCCGGAGACCGGTTGCTCAAGCAGATCACTGGCCTCCTTCAGACACGCATTCGCGCCAGCGACACGCTGGCGCGGCTCGGCGGTGATGAGTTCGGAATCCTGCTGTCGGAGTGTCAGCCTGACCAGGCGATGAGAATCGCGGAGACCCTGCGCCAGGCGATTCGCGACTACCGCTTCGTCTGGCACGACGGTGCATTGAACGTGGGCGTCAGTATCGGCATCGTCGAGATCAGCCGCGACACAGAGAGCATGGCGGCGCTCATGAGCGCGGCGGATGTGGCCTGCTATGCAGCCAAGGACCAGGGCCGCAACCGCGTGCATGTCTACCAGCAGGACAATGTTCCGGAGCGACACCGCGAAATGCAGTGGGTGTCCCGCCTCACCCGCGCGTGCGAGGAAGATCGACTGGAGCTCTATTTCCAGCCGATCGTCCCCATCGGCAACAATCGCGATCTGCGCCGCCATTTCGAGCTGATGCTCAGGATGCGCGATGAGAGTGGCGCGCTCGTGCAGCCGATCGAATTCATCCCGGCGGCCGAGCGCTACAACGTCATGCCCGCGATCGACCGCTGGGTAGTACGACACGCGTTGAGCGTGTTGGCGCATCGCGCCAGCGACCCGCATCCCCCTTACACGATTTCGATCAATCTATCGGGCACATCGCTCAACGACGATCGTTTCCTCGAGTTCCTGATCAGCGAGCTGGCGCAGGAAACACCGAGTCCTGGCGCGATCTGCTTCGAAATCACGGAGACCGCGGCAGTGTCCAATCTCGCCAACGTGGTCTACTTCATGCGCGAGCTCAAGAATCGCGGCTGTCGTTTTTCGCTCGATGATTTCGGCAGCGGCCTGTCGTCGTTCATGTACTTGAAGACGCTGCCGGTCGACTATCTCAAGATCGACGGTCAGTTCATCGAGAATGTCACGCGCGATCCCATCGACCGCAGCATGGTCGAGGCGATCAGCCAGATCGGCCGCGCCATGCACATCCAGACGATCGCCGAGCGGGTCGAGTCACCCGAGGTGCTCGCCGAGCTCGCGCGGCTCGGCGTAAGTTACGCACAGGGTTTTCACATCGCCGAGCCCGAGCCCACCTCCCGCTTCCCCTTCGCCCGGGCTCTGACTGCCGACCTGCGCCGCCTGGGCTGAGCATCAGGGCAACTCTGCACCGCGCTCCATGAAATCGGTGCAGAGTTGCCCTGGCCCACTCATGTAGAATCGCGGTCGATGAAATCGGCCCTCGAGAGCGCTTCGGAACACGATGACTCTTCCTTGATCGGCCCCGAGGATCCGCCGCCCTTCACGCTGCTCAATATCGCCGGCAAAGGCGCGTTGTTGCTCGTCTGTGATCACGCCAGTCGCGCGTTTCCGAATGCGCTTGAGCACCTCGGTCTTGGCAGCGCGGATACCGCACGGCACATCGCCTGGGACATCGGCGCTGCCTCGTTGACGCGAGTGCTCGGGCGACTGTTCGATGCGCCGGCGGTGCTCGCGGGCTACTCGCGGTTGCTGATCGACTGCAATCGTGCCCCCGAAGATCCGACCTCCATCGTGACGACGAGCGATGGCGTGCCTGTTCCCGGCAACCACAAGATGAGCGACGCGGATCGCGCCGAACGCCTGCGCAGTTTTTTCGTGCCATACCACCGGGCCATCGAGCTGCGCCTGGATGAATTCCGCCGTCGCGAAGTGATTCCGGCGTTCGTCTCGGTACACAGCTTCACTCCCGCGATCAGCAGTGGCGAGCCGCGCCCGTGGAATATCGGCGTGCTGTGGGACCGGGACCCGCGAATTGCCGTCCCTTTTCTCGAGCGCCTGCGGGCCATCGAGGGGCTGACGGTGGGCGACAACTTGCCGTATTCAGGCCGGCATCCCGCGGATTACACGGTGGCGCGTCATGCCGAGCGTGCCAAACTGCCGCACGTGTGCATTGAGGTCCGGCAGGACCAGATCGATACGGCGGCGGGCGTCAAACACTGGGCCGAGCTCCTGCATGGGGTCCTGCAGCCGATCCTTCTGGACCCGGGCCTGCACCATCGATTAAAAGAGTAGGGCCGCAGCCACCGCACCGAGGCAACATGGCAGTCAAGCAGCCACCGTTCACGGTGGGAATCGAAGAAGAATATCTGCTCGTGAACCTCGATACGCGTGATCTCGACACGGATCCGCCGGCAGCCATGCTCAAGGAATGTACCGAGCTCGGCGAGGGGCAGGTAAGCCCGGAATTCCTGCGCTCGCAGATCGAGATCGGCACGCCGGTGTGCCGCGACATGCAGGAGGCGCGCGCGCACCTCACGCGCCTGCGCAAGATCGTGGTGGACGTCGGGCGCAAGCACGGTATCGCGCCCATCGCCGCATCTACCCATCCGTTCGCGCGCGCGATTCAGCAAAAGCACACGGATAAGGACCGCTACGTGGCGCTCGCCCGCGAGATGCAGGCGACCGCGCGCCGCATGGTCATCTGCGGCATGCACGTGCACGTCGGACTGGAGGACGATGAGCTGCGCATCGACCTGATGAAGCAGCTCGCCTATTTCCTGCCGCACCTTTTGGCACTGTCCTGCTCGTCACCCTTCTGGGAAGGCGAGAACACCGGCCTCAAGTCATTCCGGCTCACGGTATTCAGTTCGTTGCCGCGCACTGGCCTGCCCGAGAATTTCGCCAGCTACGGCGAGTATCAGCGTCACATCGGTACTCTGATTCGCAATAACCTGATCCAGGACACGTCCAAGATCTGGTGGGATCTGCGCCCGAGCTGGCGCTACCCGACGCTCGAGACGCGCATCATGGACGTATGCACCAATGTCGATGATTCGATCGCGCTCGCCTCTTTGAACCTGTGCTTGTTACGGATGCTCTATCGCCTGCGCCGTAACAACCAGCACTGGCGTGTCTACGCGGACATGCTGGTGAGGGAGAATCGCTGGCGGGCCACTCGCTACAGTTTCGATGAAGGTTTGCTCGATCTGGCAAAGGGCGAGCTGGTGCCCTTCAGTGAGTTGCTCGAAGAACTGCTGGAGCTACTGAAGGAAGATGCCGAAACGGTGGGCTGCAGCGCGGATATCGCGCATGCGCGCACGATCCTGAAACGCGGCACCAGTGCGCATCGTCAGCTCAAGGTGTTCGAGGAAGCGCGCGCGCGGGGCGCCAGCGAGCGCGAGGGGTTGAATGCGGTCGTCGATTGGCTGATCCGTGAGACCGCCAGCGGGCTGGATGAGAAGCCAGCTCGCCGTTAGCCAAGTTTGGCCTGCGTGGTTCAGCCGTAGAATCCCGGCATATCGACGAGAATGGGCCGTACCAACGAGATACCGGCGAGCATCCGGGCCGCCATTCGGTATGCAGTGCCGGGCGAAACCGCGCTGTTCTATCCCACCAACAGGGCGCGCTCCTACTGGCCAGCCGAGGAGCATCTTGTCGATATCCCACGCTGAATCAGAGCCCCAATCTCCTTATGCCGACCAGCATCGGCAACAGGACGATTCGTCCGCGGCGGTGCGGCCTGAGCCTTCTGCAGATAGCGCAGCGCCTGCGAATAGTCCCCATCCTCGATCATGAGTTCGCCGTAGAAATAGTTTGCATCGATGCCATCCGGACTGATTTCGAGCGCCTTGCGCAAGTACTCGCGTGCCTTGTCGTGGTCACCGAATCCGAGGGGAAAGCCGGGCACCTTGTAGTAGAGCGCGCCAAGGCTCGTATACGCGGACCCGCTCAGCGCGGTCGGATCAATCTTGAGAGCTGCCAGCAGGCGCTCGCGTGACTGCTTGGCAAGACCGAGGGCGCCGAGGCCACCCTTGGCGCCTGCGTAGCTGCTGAGCACGATGCCCTCCCATATCAGTGGCTCGGCTCGCTGCGGGTAATTGTGGGTGAAGTTCGCGGCGCGCTTGCTGAGTGCCTCGAGGGCCGCACCCTTTTCGTCCTTACTCGCGCTCTCGAAATTTGCGTGGTCCCACGCCTGCGCGATTGCCGAGAGTTCGGCATCAAACGGCGTGTCGGCAGCATGCGCTGCACTCACCTGGAAGACAGCCATCATGATCGCTGTCAACCACACTTTGCTAACCCGTCTCATGTTCCGTGTCTCCTCGTTTCTACTGGAATCGATGCCGCGTCTGGCATCGCCTTTGAAGCCGGCGTCAAGCGCGCATAGCTTTCGATGATTGGAAGCTGGCGCTGGATGGCGCTATCGACCAGCCCCGGGAAGAGTGCATTCAGCCGCACAAAGAGTTTCTCCGGCCAGCCGATGGTTGCGTCGCGACGTCCTGCACTCAACAGCGCGACGGCGGCACGAGCAACGCGGTCCGGCGGATCCATCGCCACGCCGAGCTCCGCGTTCATGCGTTCTACATTCGAGGAGTTGATCGGCGTACGTGTCGCCCGCGGCGCGAGGTAATGTACGCTGACAGTTGTCCCGGCGAGCTCACGTCGCAGCGCCTCCGTGAACCCACGCAACGCGAACTTGGTCGCCGAGTACGTGACGTAACCTGGGTAGCCGATCGCCCCGAAGACCGAGCCGGTGTTGAGAATCCAGGCGCACTCCCGGGACTTGAGGTGTGGCAGCAGTGCTCGGCAAAGGTGAAGCGGTGCGTGCACGTTCACTGCGATGGCCGCGTCGATCTGTTGCGGAGACTGCTCCTCGAACAACATGAAGTGATTCAGACCAGCATTGTTGATCAGCGTATCGACGCCACCACGCCAGCCGCGGGCCATTTCGCACAACCGGGTGCGATCTGCTGGATTGGTGAGATCCGCCACGACTACGCTGATCCGGTCGGAGTGGGCGCGCAACGAATCCCTGGCGGCATGCAGCAACGTGATGTCCCGATCAACGAGAAGCACCTGGGCCCCGTGACTCAGCAGCTCGGCGGCAATTGCGCTGCCGATGCCTCCGCCACCTCCGGTGATCAACGCCTTGAGTGAGCCGAGTTTCATGCGGACGTCCTCCTCAACAGCGCCGATCGGTCGTTTGATGAGCTGGCAGCCTCAAGGCCGCGAAAGACGTTTCCATACAGCCAGTACATCGCGCGCGCGCAGGTCACCACCGCGGGCAGATCCAGATCGATATCGAGCTGGTCGATGATAGAGGCGAGATGTCTCACGTGCTGTTGATCGAGTGAGCCGTGACTGCGCAGATAGGTGAATGCGCCATCGGGCAGGCGGAGCGCATCTTGAATCGCGCTTGCGGCGGTCAGCGCCAGCGCGACACTGGTGCCTTCGAGCACATGGACCATTCCGAAAAACCCGACGGCCGCGCGCCGCATCACGGTGTCATAGGCATAAGCGATCATCGCATCTGTTTCGACAGCAGGAGAGCTCTCGCGCACTCGGTCGGCATCGCCGCCGGCAGCGGCGATGTCGTCAAGCACCCACTGTTCGTGGCCGAGTTCTTCCTCGAGGTAGTGCACGAGTCGCGCCTGCAGCCAATTGCTGCGTGCGGGCAAACGTGCGCCAACGGCCATCAGGAGCGGTACGGTATGGCGGACATGGTGGTAGGCCTGTGTGAGGAAGGCCACGTACAGCCCCCGAGTGACATCCCCGTGAAGCGCTCGCTGGATCACCGGCAGATCCTGGAGGCGTTCGCGTTCGGATTGCGTGAGTAAGCTGAGTCGTTCCGCGTTGGTCATCGTGTGCAAAGTCCCAGGGGGTCAGTTGGAAAACAGCTCATCGACTACGGCTCCGAAGCGTTCGAGAACGCGTTCGCGGCGCAGCCGGCCGTTCGCCGTCAATAGCCCATTGGCGCGCGAAGGTGTCTCGGGCAGAAACGCCCAGCGCTTGATGCGTGCGTAGTCCGGCAGCCGTGCGTTTGCACACGCTACGGCCTGTTTAGCGTGTCGACTCCAGCGTGGTTGATCGTTCCAAGGATCTGCTCTGCGGTGTAGTACGTCGGCAGGGGCACATTCAGGAGTTTGAGGTGATGCAGCGCGAGATCGCTGATCGCCCATCCACATCCGTTCTCTGCCAGTAGCGCATAGCGCGTGCCGCCGTTGGCAGACAGAAAGTGCGCTTCGGCATGTATGAGCGCGGGCAGTGAGCCGTAAGTGACCGCCCTGACCTGGTCTGACAGGGCGATTCGTCCCGGGGAAATGGTCCGGGTCGAATCGAGTAGCGCATCAGTCTTCACTCGCAGCGTTCCAGAGCGCGGGAAGCCGACGCGCATGGGGCAAGTATCCCGCCATCACGCGCGGGTCGTTTTCATAGTAGCTGCCCCATTTATCGGCGCCGTCGATGATTCGGCCTGGGTTGGCTATGGCGAGCTCGAGCGGCTGAGCGCCGGTCGCGCGCAGGATGCTGCGGAGAGAGGAGGTGGCGGTGAAGACCACCCAACTGCGACCGCGCGCGATCAGATAGCGAGGCAACATGCCGATGAGGCACTGTGCCGTGCGCATGTCGCGACACGCGAGGTTGCCAACCTCCACCACCGCACTGCGCCGCACGCATCTTCCGGCGTGTTCTGTGAGTATTGAATCGATCGGCGCCGTGAGGTAGCGCTCCAGGAATAGGTCGTCGTCTTCGGCGAAGCGACATCCCACAACGGCGCACAGCACGCCGCTGGCATCCTTAAGGGACAAGAGCAGCGGCAGGAACGTTTGAATACACGCCTGGTGTGTGCGGAAAAAGGCCTCGCAGATGAATTGTTCGGCGGAGGCGCGTTCGCCATCCCCGTGTACATGTGCGATGAGCTTGTGTCCGGTCGAATGGCTGGCGCGCTGGGAACGCGCCGTGTCGGTCGCAAATTCGTTCAACAATCGCTAGCCTCAGGGCGCTCAATAAAGCGCAACGCAGGCGTTGGACGGAAGTCGGCAAGAGTATCAATCGCTCGAGCAGTCGAATCGGCCACGGAGCGGACGCCGCCGCCGTCTCACGAGAGTCGCAGCGGTGGAAATCTTGTACCACTCGCCAACCTCTCCTGTCGCACCGGCTTGGCGTGATAAGTTCCATAGGCGTAAGCTCGCGGCGCCTCTGCACTCGCTGCACGAAAACAGACCAACCACTGGCGTTCCCCTTCGCTCGCGCGGAGGGTGGGGGTAACAATGAAGCGACGAGAGTTCTTCGCAGCGACGCTGGCCGGCGCTGCCATCACCGCGCTACCGATTCGATACTTAAGGGCTGAAGGCGCAGCGGCTGGGTCAGCGCCGGACACCGATCTGGCGGCGATCAAGCTCGGCGGTGGGCAAACCGTCGTCCCCAAGGCCGCAGTCGCGGAATTGCGTTCGCGCTTGCGTGGATCGGTGCTGGTGCCTGGCCAGGAAGGTTACGAGCAGGCACGCCGGATATGGAACCACATGATCGACAGGCACCCCGCATTGATCGCGCGCTGTGCCGGCGCGGCCGACGTAACAGCTGCAGTCCAATTCGCGCGTGAGCATGAACTCCTCCTTGCAGTGCGTGGAGGTGGACACAGCTTTCCAGGTTATTCGACCTGTGATGGCGGATTGGTCATCGATCTGTCGACCATGCACGGCGTGCGCGTCGACCCGATTGCGAAGACGGTGCGTGCAGAGGGTGGGGCGTGGCTCGGCGATGTCGATGCGGAATCGCAGCCCTACGGTCTTGCAACGCCGCTAGGCGCAATCTCGAACACGGGAGTGGCTGGTCTCACGCTCGGCGGCGGTTATGGGTGGCTCAGCCGGCGCTTTGGGCTGGCGTGTGACAATCTTGTGGAGACCGACCTGATCACGGCTGACGGGCAGTTTCACCGTCTCAGTGAGCAGGAGAATCCTGATCTCTTCTGGGCCATTCGTGGCGGCGGCGGCAATTTCGGCGTCGTGACCTCGTTCGAGTATCGTCTGCATGCCGTTGGCCCCAAAGTCCTGGCGGGCTACCTCGCCTATCCGGCGACACAGTTGCGCGAGGTCCTCGAGTTCTATGCGGACTACGCTTCACATGCGCCACGCGAACTCCATATGGAGTTCGATTGCGCCACACCTCTTGAGAATGGCCCGAGCGCGACCATCAACATCTGCTACTCAGCGGATCCCAAAGCCGGGGAAAAAGTGCTCGCGCCGTTGCTCGCCTTCGGCAAGCCGCTGGTGAATACGATCAAGATGCAGGATTACGTAGCCGTGCAGAAGCAGTTCGACGGTCCGCCTCTCTCGGAATACAACAGCTACCTCAAGTCCGGTTTCCTGCGCGAAGTGCAGCCCGGGTTGATCGATGTGATCGTGAATGAACTACACGCCGACGAGACCTTCGGTGTATCTGTGAGTCATTTCGGCGGAGCGATCGGCGATCGCAGCCCCACGGCAACGGCGTTCACGCACCGCGAAGCGAATTTCATGGTCTACGTGAGCGGTGGGTGGAAGGATGCAGCCGACAATGACCGCAATCGCAGCGAGGTGCGCTCGCGATGGGACAAGGTCAAGCCTTTCACGGCCGGTTATTACGTCAATCTGAACGAAGGGGATCAGCGGCAGACCGATGACAACTACGGTCCGAATCACACGCGGCTGGCAGCGCTCAAGCGGCAATACGATCCGGCGAATCTGTTCCGACTGAACGCGAACGTTCGACCGGCGTAGCTCGCTCATAGTGCAACCGGCACCGCGTGGTTCAGCCGTACAATCCCGGCATGGCGACCGAGTATGGCCGCACCAACGAAATGCCGGCGAGCGTCCGGGCCACCATTCGGTATGCGGTACCGGGTGAAACCGCGCTGTTCTATCCGACCAACAGGACGCGCTCCTACTGGCCAGCCGAGGAGCATCCCGTCGATATCCAGAATGTCAGGCCGCAGGCATCGCAACTGTCGCTCGAGCGGCAAGGGTTCGTGCTCCTCCGCGAGCCGACCGCCGTGCGCGATTTCCGTGATGCCGCGGAAGTTCGCGATGTCTACTACCCGGAGATCGAGGCGCTCGTGGGCCGCCTCCTGGGAGCCGAGAAGGTCCTGGTGTTCGGCGAAGTGGCGCGAAGCGATTCGACGGCTACCGGCGATGGACAGCGTCCGGCGTACGGTGCGCACGTGGACTACGGCGAGCGCACGGTGCGACAGTTCACGCACGATCTGCTGGGCCCTCAGGACGCCGAGTCCTGGCTGCAGCGAAGGTTCGTCCTGATGAACGTGTGGCGCCCGATTCGTACCGTGCTCCGCACGCCTCTGGCGCTGTGCGATGCGTCCTCGGTGAAACGCAGCGAGCTCAACAACAGCGAAGTTCACGGTGGCTTGAACGATCCAAACCGTCCGACGTTGTACGGCTATACGCTGAGCTACGGACCGCAGCATCGCTGGTACTACGTGCCGCGGATGGAGCCTGGGGAGGTCCTGGTCTTCAAGCTCTTCGATTCGGATGCGACGCGACCACAGTGGACGGCCCACACCGCGTTCGACGACCCGACCGCGGCGGCCGACGCGCCGCCGCGCGAGAGCATCGAGGTCCGCACCATTTCGTTTCTCTCGTGAGCTTGAACGCTCGACGCAGAAATCCCTAGAAACGCCGGTGTCAGAAAAGCCTGCCAAACAAGCTGCTTGTGTGGAAAAACCAAGCGGAATCGCGGACCGAAAAGTCAGCGTGGCGCCCATGATGGATTGGACGGATCGGCATTGCCGATTCTTCCTGCGCCAGTTCTCACCGCACACGCTGCTCTACACGGAAATGATCACGGCTGCCGCCCTCCTGCATGGTGATCGCGCGCGACTCCTCGGGTTCGATTCAGCCGAGCATCCGGTTGCCTTGCAGCTTGGCGGCAGCGATCCGAAGGCTCTCGCGGAGTCGGCTCAATATGGTGCCGAGGCCGGTTACGACGAGATCAATTTGAACGTCGGGTGTCCAAGTGATCGCGTGCAATCGGGAGCATTCGGCGCGTGCCTGATGGCGCAACCGCTGCTGGTCGCAGATTGTGTTACCCAGATGCGTGCACGGACCGCTGTGCCAGTCACGGTCAAGGTGCGAATCGGCATCGAGGAGGGCGAGGGAGCGGTGCGTCGCGGTCTCGAGTACACGGAGCGTGATTACGAGCGCTTGCGTGAATTCATCGACAAGGTCTCTGCAGCCGGTTGTACGGTATTCGCAATTCATGCCCGCAAGGCAGTGCTGAAAGGACTCTCGCCGAAAGAAAATCGCGAGGTGCCACCGTTACGCTATGACATCGTGCAACGCCTCAAGCATGACCTGCCCGAACTCACGATCGTGGCCAATGGCGGAGTGCGCAATCTGGAACAGGTCCAGGAGCTGTTGCGTGATTGCGATGGCGTCATGATCGGGCGCGAGGCGTATCACAATCCCTACCTGCTGGCGCAGATCGATCGAGCGCTGCATCCGGAGTCTGGTTGGGAACCTCCATCGCGCCTCGAAGTGCTGGAACGCTTTACCGTCTATGCAGAGAGTCAGCTGCGCGACGGCCACTCCCTCAGCGCCATGACACGCCACATCCTTGGCCTCTTTTCGGGTCAGCCCGGTGCACGGAGTTGGAGGCGCTATTTCTCCGAGGCTAGCCGGAAAAGCAGCGCCGGCATCGAGGTCTTGCGGCGTGCCTGTGACCTGCTTCGCCAGCAACAGGCCGCTTAGGCGCGCTTCGGTGCCACGTTTCGCCGGGCCTTAGGCGTTTCCACCACGCGTGTATCCGCCTTCACCTCAATTCGCGGGATGTTCCATGCGCGGCCATCCCGTATAATCCGGCGGCACAACAAGTCGCGCTGGAACCTTCCGCAACTTCAAGCAGTTGCATCAGAAAGCGTAACCATGGCCAAGGATATCGAACTCGCCATTCTGTTCGCCGACGTGGTCGGAAGCACCAAGCTCTACGAGCAGATGGGCGATGAGAAGGCACGCGATATGGTGGCGACCTGCATCGAAATCATGCGCACCGCGACCGAGCAGCATAACGGCACGGTGATCAAGACCATGGGCGATGAGGTGATGTCGACGTTTCCCACGGTCGACGATGCACTCAATGCGGCAGGTCAGATGCAGCAGGCGATCCTGGCTCACCCCGAGCTCAAGGTAGACGGTCAGCCGGTTTCGATCCGCATCGGCTGTCATTTCGGTCCGGTAGTACTCGAGAACCGTGACATCTTTGGCGCCGCCGTGCACACCGCCAATCGCATGACCAGCCAGGCAAAGGCTGGCCAGATCATCACCACAGCGACGATGGTGGATCAGCTCTCACCAGAATGGCGTGCATCAGTGCGCCAGATCGATGTCGCGACCCTCAAGGGCCGCTCGAGCGAAGTGGCGCTGTTCGAGGTGTTGTGGCAGACCGAGGATGTCACCAGCATGTTGCCCGCGATCGCGATGAGCCAGCGGGATGGCAAGAGATTGCGGATGCGATTGCGCTATCAGGGACAGGAGGTCGTGGTGGACGAGCAGCGCACGAACATTGCGATCGGACGCGCCGAGGACAACGACCTGGTGGTGAAAGGCAATCTCATTTCGCGCTTGCACGCACGCATCGAGGTCAATCGCAACAAGTTCGTGTTGATCGATCAGAGCACCAACGGCACGTTCGTGCTCTCGAGCGCAGGTGAGGAGGCGTTCGTCCGCCGCGACAGCATGCAGATCAAAGGCGAAGGCTACATCGGCCTCGGGAAGCTCCCGGAGGCCAACTCACCTCAGGCGATCAGGTTCGTGTGCGAAGAATAAGAGCGTGATCTGCGAACGGCGTCAGCCGCTTCGCGTTCCTCAGCGGAGTCGCTCCAGCACCTTCCTGTGTTCGTCCATGAGCTTCGGTGGCAGGCGTGCGCCGAAAGTGCGCAGGTATTCGCCCAGGTCCTTCATTTCCTGGCGCCACGAGGACGGGTCCACGGCCAGCAGCTCCTGCATCGCTTGTGGCGAGACATTCAGGCCACTCACATCCAGGTCCTCCGGCTTCGGAAGGTATCCGATCGCCGTCTCATTCGCTGCTGCGCGCCCGGCACTGCGGTCGATGATCCAACGCAGTACCCGCAGGTTGTCGCCAAACCCTGGCCAGAGGAACTTGCCTGCCTTATCACGGCGGAACCAGTTGACGTGAAAGATGTGCGGAAGCTTGGTGGCGCGCGTCGGGAAGCTAAGCCAGTGCGCCCAGTAATCGGCGAAGTTGTAGCCACAAAACGGCTTCATGGCCATCGGGTCACGACGCACGACACCAACCTCGCCCACGGCTGCCGCCGTCGTCTCTGAAGCGACCGACGCGCCGACCAGAACGCCGTGACTCCAATCGCGCGCCTGGTACACGAGGGGCGCGAGTTCACGCCGGCGCCCGCCGAAGACCAGAGCTGAAATCGGCACGCCCGCAGCACTCTCCGCCAGTGGTGAGTAGCCAGGATTCTGCGTGGCCGCGACAGTGAAGCGTGCGTTCGGATGCGCGGCAGGTCCGCGCTTCGCGTCGTAGGGCCGTCCCTGCCAGTCAACCACGGGTTGGCCGGACTCGAGACCCTCCCACCAGGGTTGCTGGTCGGCAGTCAACGCGACATTCGTATAGAGCGTGTCGTGCTGGATCATCTCGTAGGCGTTGCGATTGGTTTTCGCATTCGTGCCAGGCACGACGCCGAAGTAGCCCGATTCCGGATTGATCGCCCAGAGGCGCCCGTCCTTGCCAGGGTGCAGCCACGCGATGTCATCGCCCAGCGTCCAGATCTTCCAGCCCTTGTACGACTGGGGCGGAATGAGCATGGCGAGATTGGTCTTGCCACACGCTGAAGGAAATGCACAGGCGAGGTAGTGTGTTTCACCGGCAGGATTCTCCACACCCATGAGCAGCATGTGCTCGGCGAGCCAGCCCTCCTGCCGTGCCTGCCAGCTTGCGATCCGTAAGGCATGGCACTTCTTGCCCAGCAGCGCGTTGCCGCCATAGCCCGAGCCGAAACTCTTGATAGCGAGTTCCTCGGGGAAATGCATGATGAAGCGCCGCTCGGGATTGAGATCGCCGGTCGAGTGCAGACCCTTCACGAAGCTGCCATCGCGTGCGATGCGCTCGAGTGCCGGACGGCCCATGCGCGTCATCAAGTGCATGTTCAGCACCACGTACGCGCTATCAGTAATCTCCACGCCGCAGCGCGAGGAGGGCGACTGCAGCGGTCCCATGCAATAGGGCACGACGTATAAAGTGCGGCCACGCATGCAGCCGTTGAACAACTCGTCCATGCGCCGGTGCGCATCGGTGGGACTCAACCAGTGGTTGTTCGGGCCGGCATCCGCCTGGGAAGTGGTGCAGACAAAGGTCAGATGCTCGACGCGGGCGACATCCGAGGGATGCGACCGATACAGGTGGCACCTTGGGTGCGTTTGCGGATTGAGCGGTAAGAGCTCCCCGTCGCTCACGAGCTCCTGGCGCAGCGCCTGGAATTCCTCATCGGAGCCGTCGCACCAGTGCACCCGATCTGGCTTCGTCTGCCCGGCAACCTGCGCCACCCACTCGCGGACCCCCGGACTGATCTGGCTCAAGGTCGTGACTTGCTGAGGTGCGGTCGCCATGGAGTCCTTACTCTTGGCCGGATTTCCGCTTCAGAACGCGAGGGAGGGCGAATAGCGGCCGGCCGCACAAGCTTTCAAAGTTGTCTGACGATTATAGCGGCTGGATCGGTTGATACCCGCTTATGGGTGAAATGCCGGTAAGCGGGGCGCCCCAATGAGGCGCCCCACACGGTGCAGACTTATTTCTTCTTTGCAGCCTTGCTCCGCCGCGCGCTCTTTCGCCGGCGCGGTGCCTTCGGGCCGATCCTGGCGCCGTGGACGAGCTGGGCATAGGTCTGCGAAGCAATCGAGCCGAGCTCACGGCTGGTATCGGCAGTCAGGGTCCACGTTGCCTTGAGGTCCTGCCTAAGGCGCGCGCGGCTCGCGGGATAGAGCTTCGCCTGCTCAGCGATCAGCCCTCTGAAATCCTTCGCCTCGGCCGCCCGGCTGAGTCGCTCGGCGCCGTCCTCGATGACGCCCTCGAGGTTGTGAAGCTGCTGCTTCACAAACTGCGCAAGGTAGCGATGCGAGGCGTCGTTCACGCGTCGTCCCGCATCGGCCACGATCCGCATTGGGGTACGAGCGGCCACAACACCGTCCGCCGCTTGCTGGGCGGTCCTGCGGGCGGCTTCGGCTACGGCATGGCGGTAGTCTCCAACCCGTGCTTCCGCTCTCTGGCGGGCACGCATCAGCTGTTCACGAATCTCCATGATTTCTCCACTAAAAGTCTGGGTGCAGCGCAACAAATGGCGCATCGCACAATAAGCGCGCAACTGCCTTGTGTCAAGCCTTCTGAGTGAGTGGGGCACCTTGCGTGGCGTCGGAGTTCACCGCACCGAGGAACTCTTGGATCACGGGAATCACCTGGTCGAGGCAGTGGAGCATGAAGAGATGTCCGCCGTCCGGAATGATCACCAGGCGGTTGTCGGGGATCAGGAGCGAAAGCAGGCGGGCGTTTACGGGCGGCACGAGTGGATCGTCGGAGCCTGCCATCACCAGGGTGGGCTGTTTGAGCTTGTGCAGCCAGTGAATGCTGGTCCAGCCGACACCCGCGATCAGCTGATAGACATAGCCAAGGAGCTGCGGCGGGATGACTCTTGCGGTATGTGCGGTCACGAGCTCGGGCCGATCGCGTACTTCGCCGCCGTAAATTGCCCCCGCTGCCTTCTGCATGAACTGCGGCGAAAGATAACGCCGTGGCGTGGTCATCTTCATCAGTGCGCTGGGACGCCCGGGCACCATGATGGCACCCGCGGACGTTGCGGCGAGAATCAGGCGACGACAGCGATCTGGATACTGGCGCGCAAACTGCTGTGCGACAGCTCCGCCCCACGACACGCCCGCGACATCGACGGTGCGATATCCGAGGCGATCGAGTAGATGACTCGTCAGTCGCGCGATGCCGCCGAACCGCCGCGGCACCCACCACATTGGCGAGCGGCCGATTCCCGGCATGTCGAACACGATCACTTCCCGATCGTGCAGCGCCTCGATGAATGGAAAGACCAGCTCGAGATTTGCGCCAATGCCGTTGAACAGCAACAGCGGTATGCCGCCGCGAGCGCTGCGGATCGCAACTCTCAGCATCACGCCGTCGACATCGATGTACTCGATTTTTGGCGGCCTAGTTGACCGTTTGTTCACGTCACAACCTGCTGCCGTGATGGGCTGGCGCGGACTCTACCGGGATTCACGCTCGCGAGCGTGCATGGACCACACACGCTTCTCAGCCGCGTCGAAACGGCAGCGTGAATGCGAACCACAACGTTCGCCAGCTCATGAGGCGCAGTCCCTTGCGCAGTTCTCCGGGTTGCAGTCTTGCCGTGAGCGGCATGGTGCCGAAGATCTTGCCCCGCACGATGAGTGTCGAAGCTTCGCGTTCGATAGCGGTGATCGCCATCAACTCCTTGCCGTCCGGTCCATAGATCTTCATGTCGTGGGAGTCTGCCGGAGAGACACCTAGTGCTGATGCACGTACCGGCCAGGGGCTGGATCGCCGGCGGGATGAGCTACGCTGCCAAGATGTGCCGGCGCCCGACGCTTGCCGTCGCCGCGCGCGTCATACCACTTGAGCCAATGGTCCCACCACGATCCTGGATGTGCAGTGGCGCTCTCGATCCACTTGTCGGCCGTCAGGCTCAGATCCGAGTTCAGAAAATACTTCGCCTTCGGATTGCCGGGCGGATTGACGATGCTCTGGATGTGGCCGCTGGAACTCAAAACAAAGGTCATCGAACCGCGCAACACCTTGCGCGATTCATAGCAGGCAGGCCACGGCGTGATGTGATCCGTGATACCTGCAATCACGTAGCTGTCGATGTTGGTCTGCGACATATCGATCGGCGTGCCGAGCACCTTGAGCCGATTGGCGTTGAGCAGGGGATTCTCGAGATAGATCCGCAGCAGATCCGCATGGAATGCCGCTGGCAGGCGCGTGGTATCGGAGTTCCAGTACAGGATGTCAAAGGCCGGTGGGCGATTGCCCATCACCCAGTTGTTAGCGACGAACATCCAGACGAGGTCATTGGGCCGGAGCCACGCGAAGGCACGCGCCATGTCGTCGCCTTCCAGCACACCTCTGGATTGCGAGCGCCGAATCGCCGCTGCGATACCGCTGCGGGACGCGAATGTGCCGAGCAGCGTGGGCGATTCCGTGTCGAGCACGGTGACGAGGAGCGTCACACTGCGCACCCGTTTGTCGCCCGCAGCTGCCAGATGACCGAGCAGGGTCGCCAGCGTGAAACCGCCGGCGCACGCCGCCATCGTGTTGACGTCGGGGCTGCCCGAAACTTCGCTGACGACGCCGATCGCCTCCTTGCACGCGGTGAGATAGGTCTCGAGATTCCAGTCACGCTGTGCGGCCGTGGGGTTGCGCCAACTGATCGCGAACGTCGGCACGCCGTTGCGCGCCGCGTAATCCGCAAAACTGCGCCCCGGGCTCAGGTCGAGTGCGTAGAACTTGTTGATCTGCGGCGGCACGATCAGAAGCGGCCGCTGGTAGATCTCGGTGGTTGTCGGCTGGTACTGAATCAACTCCAGCACCTCGTTGCGAAAGACGACTGCGCCGGGCGTCGTCGCGAGGTTCTTGCCGACCTGGAATTTTCTATCATCGACCTGGCGCGGCATGCCGCCATTGTTGAGCAGATCGTCGAAAAAGTTCCGCAGGCCGAACAACAGGCTCTTGCCGCGCGTCTGCGAAATTCGCAGCAACGCACCTGGGTTGCCGATCAGGGTGTTCGTGGGCGCAAATGCCTCCGTCACCAATGACAGGGCGAAGCGCGCCCGTTCGCGGTCCTCGGCCGAGGCGTTGGCGTTCTCGAGCATCCGCGTCATGCTGTCGCGCCACGCCAGAAAGCCCTGCATGAGCCGCTTGTAGTAGCCGTTCTTCTGCCAGATCTCGTGGCTGAAGCGCCGATCTTTCGGGTCCGGCTGTTGCTGCGAGCGGCCCGTGATCACACCGAAGAATTCGCGCGCGAGGTTGATTTGTTCGCGCACCACGATTCCAGGGTCGAGGGCCAGCAGCTTCGCAAAGCGGCCGAGCGCATCGAAGATCTCGGAGCGGTCGAAACCGACCAGCGGGTTTGCACCGAGGATTTCCTCGGCCGCCTGGTTGGCTGCAGCGTGATCGAGCTCCGCCTGGCCGCGATCCGAGGGCGCAAATCCATCACTGCCGGGGAGTTCCATGCGGGGATTTTCCGCCGATTCTGAGGCGTTTGCGGCCGCTCCCTGGTTCATGGATTTGTCCTCCGAAGAACCGTGACGCCGTCGTGGTCGCACGCCAGTTTGTGACCCACGTCTCTCGGTCCGGCGGCTCGTTTTCATGGCGGGATAGTGCGGTTATTGGTCGAGGCGAACAACCGTGACAGCGGTCATTTCGGCGGCCGGGTCGCTGTGAATGTGATCACGTTGAGTTAAATCGATTATCCCTATGATCACAAGCGTTTTTAAGGCCAATCCCACGGACCGGGTCGCCGCGCAACCCCTCGTGCGGACTCGGAAAATCCGGGTCGCGCTGGTGAAGACTCGAATCGCCGCGCGGCACCCCAGCTGATCGCTGCTCTCGCTGTAACGGACCCGCGAGTCGGGGTCCGGTGGATGGTTCGTTTTGCGGTGCATTGATCGCACCGCGTGCAGCGAGAGTACGGCGTAATGAGACGCTTGAAGTTCTACATTGCAGTCCTGCCGATTGGCGCGTTGCTGTCCGTGCACACGCTCGCCGCTGGCACGGCTGCGGGCACTTCGATCTCGAACCAGGCGAACGTAAGTTTCGTGATCAGTGGCGTGCCCGGCTCCGCGCAATCCAACCTCACAGCGTTCCTGGTCGGTGAGATACTCGACCCCAACGTGACGCGCCAGAGCTCGACGGTTTCCGTTTCGGCAGGCGACACCAATCGCGTGCTGTTGTTCCGGCTGACCAACACCGGAAATGGCAGTGAAACTTTCCCGCTCACGATCGACAACCTGGTCGCGGGTGATGATTTCGATCCGCAGGCTGCGGCGCCCGCCATCTACTTCGACAGCGACGCAAGTGGTGACCTCAGCGCCGCGGATGTTGCTTACGTTCCCGGCAGCAACGATCCAACCCTCGCGCCAGATGCTTCGATCGGGGTACTGCTCGTGAACAACATTCCGGTCTCCACCGCGGACGGCGCGCTCGGTCGCAGTCGCCTGCATGCGCGCGCTGCGACCGGCACGGGTACACCAGGTACTTCGTTTCCTGGTCAGGGCTCGGGCGGCACCGATGCAGTGGCAGGAGCCAACGGTGGACAGGCCGAGGCGTTCGGCGAGTATCTCGTCGGCGATGTGCAGGTGAGTCTCGCCAAGAGCGTGACCGTGATCGACCCGGCCGGAGGCACCACCGCGGTGCCCGGCGCGCGCCTCAACTACCAGATCGTTGTGAATGTCACTGGCAGTGGCACTGCGCACGGCTTCGTACTCACCGATCCTGTTCCGGTTGGAACAGCCTATTCAGTCGGTTCGCTACGCCTGAACGTCGCTGGCGCTGAGCGACAGCGCGGATGCCGATGCCGGCGAGCTCATCGCAGGCACGACAGCAACGATTCGAGTCGCGCTCGGCGACCTGACACAGGCCGCCGGGCCCCAGACCATCGCTTTTACTGTAACGATCAACTAGAGCTTCAGGAGTCGAGTCATGAAACGGATGAAGATCTTTGCGGCGGGAATGATCCTCGCGTTCGTCGCGACCACGGTTTCGGCGCAGGAGCGCGGCTGCATCCTGCTCAAGACCGTCGCCGAGATCGAGAAGGTTGACACCAACGAGCGCGGCGAGAAAACCACGCGCCTGGTACCGGCGGAAAAGATCGTTCCGGGAGACGAGGTCGTCTACACCGTCAGCGCCACCAACATCTGCGATGAGCCGGCGGATGCCGTCGTCATCGACAATCCGGTGCCGGAGCACATGAAGTACCTCGCGAATTCCGCGGTCGGCCCCGGCACCGAAGTGACTTATTCGATTGACAGCGGGTTTCACTACGACAAACCCGCAGCTCTCAAGGTCTCCAATCCCGACGGCTCGCAGCGTGAAGCGCGCGCCGATGAATACACCAACATTCGCTGGGTCATGCGCAACCCACTGAAGCCCGGCTCGGTCGCGTTCGCACGCTTCCGCGCCCGCCTCGAATAACAGCGCGAAGTTCCTTCCACAGAGATTCCAGGGGAAACGGTGTCGCGGACTTGCAGGGGTCCGCGGCTTCCGGTTCTGCGCCTTGCATTTTTTAAACTGACAGGAGTATCGAAATGACATCGATCATGAAGCGACTGAAGGCAGCAAGCGGCATTGCCGTGTTGTTGTCGTTGCTGGCAGGAGTGCAGGTGGCTCACGCCACCGGCACCACAGCCGGCACATCGGTCAGCAATACCGCGACCGTCAACTACAACGTGGGTGGCGTGGCTCAGGCCCCGGTCACGAGCGCGCCCACCAGCTTTGTCGTCGACAACAAGATCGACCTGACGGTGACCGAGGTCGGTGGCGTTGCCACCACCGTGGTTCCCGGGCAGACCGCTGCGGTGCTGACCTACCTGGTGAGCAATACGGGCAACTCGCCCCAGGGCTACCAGCTCTCGGCGAGCAATCTTGGCGGCACGGTGCTCTTCACACGCACCGACAACGCGGACTTCGCTGGCTATAGCGTGTTTGTCGACAGCAATGCCAACGGTGTGTACAACGCCGGCGTCGACGCTGCAGCGAACATTGACTCGTTGGCGAAGGATGCCAGCGTGGCGGTGTTCGTGGTCGTCAACATTCCTAACGGCGCGACCAATGCGCAGGTGGTAAATGTGCGCTTGCAGGCGCGTGCGGCGGTGCCGGGAACCGCAGGCGCGACCCTCGAGACACAGACCGCCGGAGCTGACACCGTGGGCGTCGATATCGTGTTCGCAGATGCGGCTCGGGATGCGACCGAAACTGCGGATGACCAGTACTTCGTAGCGTCCGCGGCGCTCGCCATCTCCAAGACCTCGTCGGTGATCAGTGATCCGTTCAATGGCGCGACCAATCCCAAGGCCATTCCGGGCGCGACCGTCGAATATGTGGTGACGATCGCCAACACTGGCGCGGCCACTGCAGGCGGCATCTCGGTGTCCGACACGCTCAATGCGAACCTGGCCTTCGTGCAGGGTGCGTATGCGGGTGCGACGGACGTGCAGATCCAGGTTGGCGCCTCGCCAGCCACGTTCTGCGTCGCCGAGTCGGGAGCCGACTCGAACGCCGATGGCTGCAGCCGTGCGGGTCAGACGTTGACGGTGAATCCGACCAGCGCGATCAGCGTTGCGGCGGGCCAGTCAGCTACGGTCCGCTTCCGCGCGACGATCAACTGATCGTCAGCGAGTGAAGGATGACTGAGCGAGCCGCCATGCGGCCGCTCGGCGCAGCCTTCAGGCTGATAGTCGTACACCTGCAGTCGGCTGCCAGCCGGTTGCGCGACCGAGCATTCGATACTCCGGCCACGAACCGGGGCAGGGCGGACTTACGGGTCCGCTCTGCCCCGCTGCATTTGTGGCGCGGGGTGCTCGCGTGCGCGTTCGTGCTGGCCGGCAGCGTGCAGGAATCTTTCGCCCAATCTCAACCCGCCACGCCGCCAGGAACGGCGATTCGCAATACCGGTCAGGCCAGTTACACGACCAGTGGCGGGGCGGCAAGGACGCTCAATTCCAATGAAGTGATTACCATCGTCGCACCGCCGGCTTCGCGGGCGGCGATCGAGCTGCTGCGCCCAGGCGCTGGCAATCCGATCGTCACCGAGCGGGCGGGACCGACTCACTGTCTTGCAGGCACCACGTTCCAGACGCTTCCCAACCCGGTGCTGATCGGTGGTCAGTCGATTGACCCCACGCAGCCGATCGCACTCACGACCACGACGAACTATCACGGTGGCGAGCCGCTGTTCGTAAGGCTCGCGGACGCTGACCAGAACCGCGATGCGACGGTCCGTGAGAGCGTCGACGTGCACATCGTTGCCCAGCAGACCAGTGATCGTGAAACGATCCGCCTGACTGAGACGACACCGGCGAGCGGGATCTTCGTGGGTTATCTGCAGACCAGCACGACCTCGGCTACGCCCGGGGATTGCATGCTGCAGGTGGCACGCGATGCGACGCTCAGCTCGAGCTATGTCGACCCGCGGGACGCGAGCGACAGTGTTGCAGCAAGCGCGGTCATCGACCCCAGCGGATTGATCTTTGATTCGCAGACCGGGCAGCCGGTCGACGGCGTAAGGATTCGCCTGGTTGATGCCGCCACGGGCGCGCCAGCAATGGTGCGCGGCGATGACGGCGTGAGCACCTTCCCGAGTGAAATCATCTCGGGCTCGACTGTGACGGACTCTGCGGGTACGAGTTACGTATTCGCGGCCGGCACGTTCCGGTTCCCGATCGTAGATGCACCCGGCAACTATCGACTCGAGCTCACGCCATCGCCGAGCTATCGATTCCCATCGACGGCCGATCCTGCCGTGTTGCAGACCTTGCCCACGGCGCCATTTACCCTCAATGCCGGATCCTTCGCGGCCGCCTACGTGGTGGCCGCGCCATCTGAAGCCAACATCGATATGCCCCTGGATCCGACTGGCACACGACTTTTCTTGCAGAAGGCGACTCTTACGACGCTGGCGTCGCCGGGCGATTTCATTCAGTACACGCTGATGCTCGAAAACCCCGGCACCAGCGGCACGATCACGGCCACCCATATCACCGACATTCTTCCGGCCGGATTGCGCTACCAGGCCGGATCGACCCGGGTGGTGCGCAATCAGCTCGAGGCGGTGCGCGGCGCAGATCCCCAGATCGGAGTCGACGGCCGCACGCTGACATTCGATAGCGGCGATCTTGGCCCGGGCGAGAAGATCACCGTGCGCTACGTCGCGGCGCTCACGCTTAGCGTGAAGGGCGACGTGCTCACGAACCGTGCTTTGGCCGCGGGCGCCGACAACATGGTGTCCAATCCCGCCAGCAGTACGATTCGCATTCAACGTGCGCTCAACACCGATCGTGCCTTCATCATGGGGCGGGTCGTCGACAGCGTATGCGGCGCTGACTCATTGCAGGCGCCGGGTGTCGCAGGCGTGCGCGTCTACCTGGAAGACGGGCGCTACAGCGTCACTGATAGCGAAGGCAAATATCACTTCGAGGACGTTGCACCAGGCACTCACGTGGTGCAGCTCGACACCGACAGCATCTCCGAGACCCTCGAGCCGATGAGCTGTGACGCTGCAAGCCGGCACGCGGGCCGCGCTTACTCACAGTTCGCGGACGTCCGGGGCGGCTCGTTGTATCGGGCGGATTTCAACCTCACGACGCGGCGGCCACCGGAAGGCAATGTGTCATTGGCGCTTGATCGCGATGTATCGGCGCAAGCCAACGGCACTCAGCTTGGTCTCGATGTGACGGTTGACGGCGTGGCAGTCGGCAATCTCAAGGTGCTCGTCATGCTGCCGCAGGGCTTCTCGTATGTTACGGGCAGTGCGACCGCCGATGGCAAGTCTGTTGACGATGCGGAGCAAAGCGGTGCGTTGCTGACCTTCCGCATGGGAGAAACGACCTCACAGTGGCACCGCAAGCTCGGCTTCGCCGTCAACGCTGCAGCGAGTGAGGCAGGCGATCCGGCCGTGCGCGCGCTGCTGCTGTTCGATTCGCCGACGCAAAACGGTCAAAAGACGGATACGGTTTCATTGCCGCTGGCAGCCGCTGATGGTGCAGCAGCGGCGGCGACCCGGACACAGACGCGAGGCGTACTGGCGTTCATCAAAGCGGCGAAGTCCACTCTGCCTGCGGGTACTCAGCCACGCATCGATCTCGATGCGGAAGGGGGCGATCTGCCCAACATCGAGTCGCTGGCGCCGGGCATCGACTGGGAGCTGCCGCGTGCCGATTTCCACCCGGCGATCACCAGCATCAAGGCCGCCGTGAGACATCTGCCTGGACAGACTGTCGAGTTGCGGCTCGATGGCTCGCCGGTAAGCCCACTCAATTTCTACGGGACCTCCGAAAATCGGGCGCACACCGTGGCCGTCAGCCTGTGGCGCGGCGTTGATATTCCGGAGGGCCCAAGCGAACTCGTGGCGATCGTGCGCGATGCCGATGGTGCCGAGGTCACCCGACTGACGCGCGACATCCACTTCGGTGGCGGTCCGGTACGCGCGGAGTACGACGCGACATCGTCGTTGCTGGTAGCGGACGGTCGCACGCATCCGATGATTCGCATCAAGGTGGCCGACGCCTACGGCAAGCCCGCACGTCGCGGCACGCTCGGCACTTTCCGAGTGGATCCGCCGCGACGTTCCTGGTTCGAGGTGCAGTCCCTGACGGAAAACCAGTTGCTCGTGACCGGACATCGCGAGCCGACCTACACAGTCGAGGACGGCGGCGTCGCAACCATCGAGCTCGAGCCCACGACCCAGAGCGGTGAAGTCGTCGTGCACCTCAAGTTCAACAACGATCGCGAGCAGGAGATCCGCGCCTGGCTGACGCCGGCCGCGCGCGATTGGGTCCTGGTCGGCGTCGCCGAGGGTACGGCCGCCTACCGGACCATTAGCCAGAACGTCGAGGCGGCGCGCGAAGCTGGGGTCGAAGAGGGCCTGGACGAGTCGGGTCGCGTCGCACTGTTCGCGAAGGGCCGCATCCGCGGCGACTTCCTGGTCACGATTGCATACGACTCTGCGCGCGACCGCGAAGCAGCGCGGGCGCGCCTCAAGGACGTGATTGATCCCGATCGCTACTACACGCTGTATGGCGATGCGACCGAGCAGCGCAACGAGGCCGCGAGCCAGCACAAGCTGTACCTCAAGCTCGAGCGCCGAGAGTTCTACGCGCTGTTCGGCGACTTCGATACTGGGCTCACCGTTACTGAGTTGTCGCGTTACAGCCGCAGCTTGAGCGGGTTGCACACCGAATTCGCCGGCAAGCAGTGGAGCGCGAACGCGTTCGCCGCGAAGAGTGCGCAAGGCTTCGTGAAGGATGAAATGCGTGGCGACGGCACGTCGGGCTTGTACCGGCTCTCGCACGCGCCGCTGGTAATCGGCAGTGAAAAGCTGCGCGTCGAATCGCGCGACCGGTTCCATACCGAGCGGGTCGTAGAGTCGCGCACGATGACGCGATTCCTGGATTACAGCATCGACTACGAGCGCGGTGAGCTGTTCTTCAAGGAACCGATCCTGGATCGAGATACGAATTTCAACCCGGTGTTCATCATCGTCGAGTATGAGACGCAGGGTGAGCAGGGCGAGGAGCTGACCGCCGGAGGTCGTACATCGGTGCGCCTTGCCGGCGACAAGGTCGAGCTCGGCGCGAGCTTCGTGCATGAAGGTGCCCAGGCCGGCGATCGCCAGTTGGCGGGCGCAGATATGCACTGGAACATCGGTGCGGGCACCGAGTTCAAGGCCGAAGCGGCGCAATCGACGCAAGACTCTCTCGCGGGCGATGATCCGCACGCATACCTCGCCGAGCTGTCTCATCAGAGCGGACGCCTGGACGGGCGGGTGTACTTGCGCGAGCAGGAGCAGGGATTCGGCCTCGGCCAGCAGCTCTCGACCGAATCCGCCACGCGTAAGTACGGCGCGGACGGTCGTGTCAATCTCACCGAGCGCGTCGCCGTGCAGGCGGAAGCGTACGAGCAGGAATATCTCGATTCCGGTAATACGCGCGAAGCGGGATCGGCAGAATTGCACTACCAGGATGAGGTGCGTGGCGGCGGTGTCGGCGTGCGACACGTCAATGACCAGGTCGATGGCGAAGCGCAGGGCTCTGACCAGGCCTACATCACCGGGAGCATGGACATACTGGACAAGCGCGTGCGACTGCGCGGCTCGGCGGAAACCTCATTGGGCAGCGAGGCTGCGAGCCCCGATTTCCCGACACGCACCGTCGTTGGCGCGGACTGGCGCGCGACCCAGGACATGACGCTGTTCAGCGAGTACGAACACGCCGAAGGCGAGAACCTGAGCAGCAACATGACGCGCCTGGGCGTGCGTGCCTCGCCCTGGTCGCGCGCCGAGGTTGTCTCGAGCATCAATGCCGAGCAGTCGGAATTCGGTCCGCGCACCTTCGCCAATCTCGGCCTCACGCAGGGATTCCAGCTCGGCCAGCGCTGGGCGCTCGACTTCGGCGTCGATCAGAGCAGTACCCTCACCGAACCAGGCACAAGACCGCTGGACCCGCAAGTGCCGCTTGCGTCCGGCAGCCTCGTGGGCGATTTCTTTGCGACCTACGCCGGGGCGATGTATCGCGGCGAACTCTGGACCATGACGTCGCGGCTCGAATATCGAAACGCGGATCTGGAGAATCGTGTCTCGCTGAGCGGCGGGCTGTATCGCGAGCCGGTCGCCGGGCAGGCCTTCTCGCTCTCGCTGTTCGCGCTGAGCAGCGACCTGTCGACGGGCCAGCAGGACACGCGTGTCGACCTGAGCTTCGGTTGGGCGTATCGGCCGACCGAGAGCCGCTGGATCCTGCTCAATCGCCTCGACCTGCTGAGTGAAAACAGCAAAGGCCTGTTGCAGGACCTCGAGTCCTGGCGCGCGGTCGATTCGTTCAATGCCAACTGGAAGCTGGACGAGCGAACCCAGCTCGGGCTCCAGTTCGGCACGCGGTACACGCGCTCGACGATCGACGGCGATCATTACGATGGCTACAGCGATCTGCAGGGAGTCGACCTGCGCCGCGACCTGGGCGGACGCTTCGACGTGGGTGTCCAGGCCGCCGCGCTCAACTCATGGAGCGCCGGGCTGCACGAGTACACGCTGGGTGCGGACCTGGGCATCACCATTGCTCGCAACGTGTGGATCGCGGTCGGCTACAACTTCGCCGGCTTCCATGACGAGGATTTCTCGCGTAATCGGTACACCGACCAGGGACCATTCATTAAACTGCGCATCAAGGCCGACCAGGACACCTTCAGGGAACTTAGCGCAAGGTTCTGATTGAAAGACTGCGACGATATTCTGGGCATCGAGGGACCGTTGGCCCGGACCTTTCCCGGCTTTGCACCGCGCGCCGAGCAGCTCGAAATGGCCCGCTGCGTCGCCCAGGCGCTCGCTGCTCTCGAGCCGCTGGTGGTCGAGGCCGGCACCGGAACCGGCAAGACATTCGCATATCTCGTCCCCGCCTTGCTGTCGGGGCGCCATGTGATCATTTCAACCGGCACGCGCACGCTCCAGGATCAGCTCTATCACCGCGACCTGCCGGCAGTGAGCGCCGCCATCGGCCGGCCCGTGAAGGTGGCTCTGCTCAAGGGCCGCGCCAATTACTTGTGTCGGCACCGGCTCGAGCTCGCCTACTCAGAGCGCGAGCTGCCGTTGCAGGAGAACGGTGGCGCACGAGCGCTCGAGCGGATCGCGGAGTGGTCGCGCAGAACGCGCAGCGGCGACATCAGCGAGCTGAGTGGTCTTGCGGAAAATCATCCGGTGTGGCCTGCAGTGACTTCGACGCGTGAGAACTGTCTCGGCACCGACTGCCGGCAGTTCAACGATTGTCACGTCTTCGCAGCCCGACGTGCCGCACAGGCCGCGGATATCGTGATCGTGAATCATCACCTGCTGCTCGCCGACCTCGCGCTCAAGGAAGGCGGTTTTGGGGACCTGCTGCCAGGCACGGAAGCCGTGATCCTGGATGAAGCGCACCAGATTCCAGAGATCGCTGCGCAGTTTTTCGGCGTAAGCCTGAGCGCGCGGCAGCTGAGCAGTTTGATACGCGACGCGCGAGTCGAGCTGCGAGCGGCTCAACTGGGCGGCACCTCGATCGAGGCTTCCCTGAACGCGCTGGAGACCGTGAGTCACGGAATTTCGCCAGGAGTTGCCGCGCGGTGAAAAGCGCATCGAGTGGGGTGCCTTGAGCTCTACCGCCGCGGAGCGCCTGGCCGAGATCGAGACCCAGCTCGAGGTCATGCGCGAGACGCTCAGCGCAACAGATACATCGGCGGGACTCGAGCATTGCTCGCGGCGCGCGGGTGAGCTCGCTGCAAAGTGTGCGGAGCTGCGCTCTCTCGACGAGGAATCGGGCGTCCGTTGGATCGAGCTGTATGCACAGGGCTGGACGCTGCAGTTCACGCCCTTCGAGATTGCCAGCCGCCTGCAGCAGTTCATCGCGGCGCAAGCGTGCGCATGGATCTTCACTTCCGCAACGCTCGCGGTCGGCGAGGATTTCAGTCATTTCACCCATCGCATCGGCGTGCCCGAGGCGCGCACCGTGCGCATCGACAGCCCCTTTGATTACCGACGTCAGGCCCTGCTCTATCTTCCGCAGGTGATGTCCGACCCGGCAGACCGAAACCATGCGAGCGATGTCCTGCAGGCTGCGTGGCCGCTGATCGAGGCGGCAGGTGGGCGTGCGTTCTTGTTGTTCACGAGCCATCGCGCGCTGGCGGATGGCGCCACGTGGATGAGAAACAGGATCAGCGCTGGCGTGCCGTTCCCGGTACTCATCCAGGGCGAAGCCCCGCGTGAGCAACTGCTACGGCAATTCAGAGAGCTGGGTAACGCAGTGCTGCTCGGCACGGGTAGTTTCTGGGAGGGCGTCGACGTCAAGGGTCAGGCGCTCTCCCTGGTAGTCATCGATAAGCTGCCCTTCGCCTCGCCAGACGATCCGGTGCTTGCGGCGCGGCTCGAATCGATTCGACGCCACGGTGGCAAGCCGTTTTCGGAGTACCAACTCCCCCAGGCCGTGCTCGCGCTCAAGCAGGGTGTCGGCCGCCTGATCCGCGACAACGCCGATGCCGGCGTAGTAATGATCTGCGACCCGCGGCTGACGACGCGCAGCTACGGACGCGTGTTCGTGCAGAGCCTGCCTCCGATGCCCGCGACCCAGGAAGTGCGTGAAGCGATCGCGATGCTCGAGCGCGTAACATCGCAGGTATGAAACTGCTGGCGATCGATACCGCCACTCAGGCGTGCTCGGTGGCGCTGCTGGTGGGTGACACGCTGATCACGCGTTACGAGGAACCGGGTCGCGGACATTCCGAGCTGATCCTGCCGATGGTCGACGCGGTGCTTAAGGAGGGCGCGTTGCAGCTCGAAGCGCTCGATTGCATCGCGGTGGGCCGGGGTCCTGGCGCATTCACCGGTGTGCGAATCGCGATCAGCGTGGCCCAGGGTCTCGCGTTCGGAGCAGGGCTCAGGATCGTGCCCGTGTCGGACCTCGCAGCAGTCGCACAGCGGGTCGCGCACGCGCCGGATACAAAGAGGGTGGTGGCGTGCATGGACGCACGCATGGGCGAGGTGTACTGGGCCCGGTTCGACGTGTCGGTCGACGGACTCGTCCGGGCTGATTCGCCGGAGCAGCTGAGTCGGCCGCAAGACGTGCACGTGGACGGATCCAGAGGCTGGGTCGCGGCAGGCACGGGATGGGCAGCGTATCCGGAGATGATCGAACGTCTGAGTGTGGGGGAGAGCCCACCCCGGACCATTCAAGGGAGCCTATTGCCACGGGCCGAGGAGATCGCGCGCCTCGGCGCCGCGGGGTGGCGGGAAGGAGCGGGGGTGGCGCCCGAGGAGGCCTTGCCTGTGTACCTGCGTGACAGGGTTACTCACAACGTGTCACAAAAGACATAAACTCGGACGTCCGAGTCATGGAACTGTCATATTTCTCGCCTGTAATACGCGCGTCTTTTTCAGCACGGAACGCCATGCCCGCCAAGCAGATACTGATCGTTGAGGACGAGAAGCCGATCCGCGAAATGATCGCCTTCGGACTGAGGCGTGCCGGCTTTGACGTTCTGGAGGCGGAAGATTGCCGCGCCGCACGGGCACGCCTCGCCGATCGACGACCGGATCTGCTCCTGGTCGACTGGATGCTTCCCGACATGAGCGGCCTGGAGTTGACGCGCGCACTGAAGCGGGACAAGGACACCCGTGAGGTGCCCGTGATCATGTTGACGGCCCGGGCCGAAGAGCAGGACAAGGTGTCCGGGCTCGAGGGTGGCGCCGATGACTACGTCACCAAGCCATTCTCGCCGCGCGAGCTCCTGGCGCGTATCAACGCAGTTCTGCGCCGCACGGCACCGGCCGGTACTGAAGAAGTGATTGCGATCGAGGGGCTGGTACTCGACGGTGCAAGCCACCGTGTCACCGTCGGCGATCAGACTGTGTCGCTCGGGCCGACGGAGTATCGTCTGCTGAGTTTCTTCATGATGCACCCCGAACGTGTCTATAGCCGTAGTCAGCTGCTCGACCGGGTTTGGGGCGGTAACGTCTATGTCGAGGAGCGTACCGTCGACGTGCATATCCGCAGGCTCCGCAAGGCGCTCGAGGTCTTCAATTACGACCGCTTCATACAGACGGTTCGCGGAGCCGGCTACCGGTTCTCGGTGCGCGAAGCCTGACGGAGCTTCGAGATGACCTCCGCCTGGTCATTCGCGCTCGCTCGTCTACTGGGGCTGTTGGCAATCGCGCTCGTGGGTGGACTCGTGTTTGGCAGGCCGCTGGTGTGGTTCGTAGCGGTGCTAGCCGGTTACCTGTCGTTGCAGCTCATCAACCTCTATCGGTTGCACCGCTGGCTGCGCAATCGCAACTATCTCGACCCGCCTGATGTGAGTGGCGCCTGGTCGGATGTCGTGGGGCAGGTCGTGCGCCTGCATCGGCGCAAGCGCTTCCACAAGCAACGCCTGATCCAGATGTTTCGCGAGCTGCGTCGTTCCACGGCCGCGATGCCGGACGGCGTGATCGTGCTCAACGCCGGACGCGAAATTCAGTGGTTCAACCGCACGGCTGCCCGTCTGCTTGGGCTGCAGCGCAAGGGCGATCTCGGCCTGCGCATCGACAACCTGATCCGCGCGCCTGATTTCGTGCAATACCTGGAGCACGGCGATTACACCAACGCAGTAGTCATCAACTGGCCATTGGGCGGTGAGTCCATGTTGTCCGTGCAGCTCATTCCCTACGGTGGTGGCCAGCAGCTGATGCTGGTACGCGACGTGACTCGGCAGGCCAAGCTCGAATCGATGCGCAAGGACTTCGTTGCCAACGCTTCGCACGAACTGCGTTCACCGCTCACGGTGGTCGCCGGCTATCTCGACACGCTCGCCGAGGACACTGCCATCGATCCGTCATGGCTCGGGCCGATCAGCGAGATGCGCCGGCAGGCGGACCGCATGGGCGCGATCGTCAACGATCTGCTCGAACTGTCGAAGCTCGAGTCCGCCGACAAGGAGGCGGGGGACGAGCCGGTCGATGTAGCCGGAATGCTGTCGCTGTTGCGCAAGGAAGTGCAGGCAGGACCACAGCGTCCGCGTGAATTCGTCCTGAAACTCGAAAGCAATGCGAAGCTCGCCGGAGAAGAAGGCGAGATCCATTCGGCGTTCTCGAATCTGATCGCGAACGCCGTCAAGTTCACCCCAGCCGAAGGGAGCATCGAGGTGCGCTGGTGGACTGACGGTAGTGGTGCGCACCTGTCAGTGCGCGACACCGGAATTGGAATCCCCGCCGAGCACATCCCGCGTCTCACCGAGCGCTTCTACCGTGTAGACCCGGGCCGCGCGCGTCAGCATGGCGGATCGGGGCTCGGCCTCGCCATTGTGAAGCATGTATTACAGCGACACGGCGCCCGCCTGGACATCGAGAGTGAAGAAGGTCGCGGCAGCCGCTTCACCTGTCACTTTCCGCGCTCGCGGGTGATCGAGTCCGCGCAGAGCCCGACGAGGATTGCGGCGGAAGGTTAGAGAAGGTCACCAGAAAACGGGTTGCCGCCGATTCCTGCGTTCTGATGTGAACTAACTCACGTAACCTCTCGCGCTGTAAAGAAATTGTAGCTTGGATTTCAAGACCGTGTAACGCGGCAGCCTCAGGCTCATCGTCGGTTCTCTCTTCTATATAGGGAGCGGCATGAGTCACGTGCCCACGCTGAGACTGCGGTGTGCCTTCATTTCGGATATTCATCTCGGCACTCGGGGCTGCCGGGCGGACTTGCTGCTGGAGTTGCTCAAGAGCGTGCAGGTCGAAACGCTCTTCCTGGTGGGTGATGTGGTTGACGTCCGCAGCCTGAGTCGCAACGTCTTCTGGCCCCAGGCACACAGCAACGTCGTAAGGGCGCTTCTCGGCAAGGCCAAGCACGGCACGCGCGTCATCTACGTGCCGGGAAACCACGATGAGGTCTTCAGGGAGCTGGAGGGTTCCGTGTTCGGCAACCTGGAGATTCACCGCGAATACCTGCACGAGACTGCCGACGGTCGACGGCTGCTGATCCTGCACGGCGATGAATTCGATGGTGTCGTGAAGTGCAGTCGCTGGCTCGCGCGCCTCGGCACCTGGGTGTACGACTCGCTGCTGTGGCTGAATCGACACGTGAACCGCGTGCGCCGCGTGCTGGGCTTTTCGCACTGGTCGCTCGTATCGCACCTCAAGCAGATGAGTCGCAACGCCGTTCAATACATTGCGAGCTTCGAGCAGGCAGTCGCATATGCCGCCTTCCGGCGGGGTGTAGATGGCGTTGTGTGCGGGCACATTCACAGGCCGGCGCTGACGAAGCTCAATGGTGTCCTGTATTGCAATGACGGCGACTGGGTCGAGAGCTGCAGCGTGCTGGTGGAGGATTTCAACGGTCGCCTGTCACTGTGGAACTGGGCCGAGCAGCGCGAGCGCCTGATGCCGCTGATCCAGCGCGCAGCGTGAGGGCACGTCCCGCGCTGGCCACCCTGGTGCAATCCACCTCCCGATGAAGATTGCCCTGATCACCGACGCCTGGCGGCCGCAGATCAACGGCGTCGTCACCACATTGGTGAGCACATTGGCTGAGCTGCAACGGTTCGGGCATCAAACGCTGCTCGTCACGCCCGAGGCATTTCGCACCATTGCGTGCCCCACATACCCGGAAATACGTCTCGCGCTTTTTTCCGGGCGACAGGTAGCGCATCGACTCGAGAGTTTTGCGCCTGATGCGGTGCATATCGCAACCGAAGGCCCACTCGGGCAGGCGGCTCGTGCCTGGTGCCTGAGGGCCAACCATCCCTTCACCACCTCCTACCACACACAGTTTCCCGAGTACGTGCGCGCTCGCTTTCCGATTCCGAAAAGCTGGAGCTACGCTTTCATGCGTCGATTCCATGGCAAGGCGGCGCGCATGATGGTCTCGACCGATCAGCTGCGCCGTCAGCTCGAGGCACGCGGCTTTGGCAACATCGCCTTGTGGACCCGCGGCGTCGACGTGTCGGTGTTTCGTCCGCATCCGCGCGATGTGCTGAATGCGCCGCGACCGATTCTGCTGTATGCGGGACGCGTCGCGGTGGAGAAGAATCTCGAGGCGTTTCTCGAGCTCGAGATGCCTGGTACCAAGTACGTGGTCGGCGGCGGCCCTGCGCTAGAGACACTGAGCGCGCGCTTTCCCGCTGTAGTTTTTACCGGTTATAAGCATGGGGAAGACCTCGCGGGCCACCTGTCTGCCGCGGATGTGTTCGTGTTTCCGAGCCGCACGGACACGTTCGGGATCGTCTTGCTCGAAGCGATGGCGTGCGGCACGCCGATTGCCGCATTTCCGGTGGTGGGCCCCATCGATGTCGTAAAAGAGGGCGTCGGCGGCTGTCTGCACCAGGAGCTGCAGGCAGCCATCGCGGGTGCGCTCACGCTCGATCGCGAGGCATGTCGGCGGTATGCGCAAGCCTTCACGTGGCAGCGTGCCACGCAGCAGTTCCTGGGCAATCTGCAGCCGCGCATCAATATTCCCGGCGCGTCGGTAGTCGCCGTTCCGGCGGAATGAGGTTGCCGCTAGCGGGTGAGCGATCTTATGTCTTCGGTCCCTTGTGTGTCATAAGCCCGCAATCGCAGGGTAACGCTGCCGTCACGTAGCGCGCGTGGCATCGGGCAGCCATCCTTTGAGTTTCGCTACGTAGTACACTGCGCCAACGGCCGCACGCCACGGCACCGGAGATCCTGATGGAAACCGCTGACCTTTCGCACCACATCTCGCGCCGCTTCAACGAGGATCTCGAGCGTCTGCGCAACAAAGTGCTCACGATGGGCGGATTCGTGGAGCAACAGTTGCAGAAGGCCATCACCGCTCTGGTCGAGGGTGACAGCACGCTCGGCGAATCGGTGGCAATGGACGACTACAAGGTCAACGGCATGGAAGTCACGATCGACGAGGAGGCGAGCCGCATTCTCGCCACTCGCGGACCGACCGCCGGTGACCTGCGTGTGATCGTGGCGATCATCAAGACCATCACCGATCTGGAGCGTATCGGGGATGAGGGCGAGAAGATCGGCTACATCGCTTCCCGGCTCGCGTCGATGGAACGTCCGGCCGACAAGTACCGCGAAGTCAAGCATCTCGGCCGCATGGTCTCCGAAATGGTGCACGGAGCGCTCGACGCATTTGCGCGCCTGGACGCGCAAGCCGCGCTCACGGTCGCACAGGAAGACAAGGTCGTCGATGAGGAGTACGAGGCCATTCAGCGCCAGTGCATCACCTTCATGATGGAAGATCCGCGCACCATCCGGCGCGCCCTCGACGTGATGTGGGTGGTACGTGCACTGGAGCGCATCGGCGATCACGCCAAGAACATCTGCGAATACGTGATCTACATGGTGCACGGGAAGGATGTGCGCCATACGTCTCTGGACGATGTCGAACGCGATCTGCGGGCCGACGCACACTGACACATGCGACGCTGGTTGCTGAATTTCGCTGCCGCGCTCGCGTGCGCGCTGCTGCTCGGCTACGCGTACTATCTGCAGTTCGTGCAGAATCTCGAACCCTGCCCGCTGTGCATTTTTCAGCGCGTTGCGGTGCTGGCGCTGGGGTGTGTTTTTCTGCTCGCGGCCATCCACCAGCCACGCACGACGGGTGCCCGGATCTACGCAGTGCTCATCGCGTTGTGCTCACTCGCCGGGATCGGCGTCGCCGCTCGCCATATCTACGTTCAGAGCCTGCCGCCCGGTAGCGTTCCCTCTTGTGGCGCGACACTCGATTACATGTTCGATGTATTCCCGGTGACGGAAGTGATCCGCAAGGTGCTCACCGGCTCCGGCGAGTGCGCGACCATCAACTGGTCGTTCCTCGGCCTGAGCATGCCCTGGTGGGTATTGATGTGCTGTGCCGGCGTTGGGTCTCGCTGGCGTGGTCATCAACTGGCACGGCTCCGGTAACACGCGTTCGATGCGACGGCGTCGTGTGGAGCCAACGTTCCGCTGAGCGACGGGCTACGCCAGCAACAGCTCCATCAAGCGAACGTAGATCCGCTGCAATCTCGCAATATCCTCGACCACCACGTGCTCGTTCACCTTGTGAATGCTCGCGTTGACGACACCCAGCTCGACCACCTGAGCGCCGGTCGGTGCGATAAAGCGTCCGTCCGAAGTCCCGCCGCCGGTTGACAAGGATGGCGTCAGGCCGGTGACGTCGCGCACGGCTCGGGTGACGGCGTCCGACAGCGTTCCCGGTGGAGTGAAGAAGGGATTACCGGAGAGAAACCACTCGAGGGTGTATTTCACTCGGTGTCGATCGAGGATCGACTCCACGAGCTGTTTCAGTCCTGCGACGCTCTGCTCGGTGGAAAAGCGAATGTTGAAGCGGGCCTTGAGTTCACCCGGGATCACGTTGGGCGCGCCAGTACCTGCGTTGAGGTTCGAGACCTGAAAGCTGGTCGGCTGAAAGTGTTCATTGCCCGCGTCCCAGGTACGACTGGTCAGCTCCATGAGCGCAGGGGCGAGCGCATGAATCGGATTATCCGCAAGCTGCGGGTATGCGACGTGGCCCTGAACGCCGTGCACCGTCAGGCGCCCGCTCAGCGACCCACGCCGTCCGATCTTGATCGTGTCACCGATCCGACTTTCGCTCGAGGGTTCACCTACCACGCACAGATCGATCCGCTCACCACGGGCTTCGAGCACTTCGATGACGCGGCGTGTTCCGTCGACCGATTGACCCTCTTCATCGCTCGTGATCAGCAGCGCGATCGAACCGCGATGCCGCGGATGCTCGCGCACGAAATGCTCACAGGCGACCAGCATGGCGGCGAGCCCGCTCTTCATGTCCGCAGCACCGCGACCGTACAAGATCCCTTCGCGTATCACGGGTGTGAACGGGTCGGTGCTCCATTCTTCCGGCGGGCCGGTGGGAACCACATCCGTATGCCCGGCGAAGCAAAACAACGGCGCCGCGCTGCCGTGGCGCGCCCAGAAATTGTCCACGTTGTTGAAGCGCATGTGTTCCACGGCGAAACCGATGCGTTCGAGGCGTTCGCTCAAGAGCTGCTGGCAACCGCCATCGGCGGGACTGATCGAGGCGCGTGAGATGAGGGCCTGAGTCAGGTCGAGGGCGTCGGACATCGGTACGCGAACTTCTCCGGGCTTGGCACGGGCGCGCGGCTTTATAAGAAGATTTGCGGCCGGCTGCAAGCGCAAAGCATCTGCGTTGGGCAATTTTCGGTCGGCGAGGCGCTCAGAATGACCGTTTCATGACAGGCAGATGTCAACGGTCAGCGCCCCGAAAAGGCACGACTGTCCCCCGGACCGGGATCTGTGCATTCCCCTTGGCGAACATGAGCTTGGCAGGCACTCCGCGGCCTGACATGCCGCTGTAACAATTCCCGCTTATAACGCTCGCCGAAAATTGCGAGCAGATCTGCGCGCAAGAAACCCGCCCGACGGGGCACGTACCCAGGTCCAACCGGAGGCTCAACGTGTTCAAGAAATTGCTGATCGTGGCCGGTGCCGCCAGCGTTGTCATAGCAGGGCTGGCTCATGCGCAAGCCGCGCGCGACTACATCTTCATCGTGGGTTCTTCCACTGTCTATCCCTTTACCACTGCCGTCGCCGAGCAGTTCGGTCGCGCCGGCAAGTTCAAGACCCCGAAGGTCGAAAGCACCGGCACCGGCGGTGGCCTCAAGCTGTTCTGCGGTGGCGTGGGACCGCAGCACCCCGATGTCGCCAACGCTTCACGACGAATCAAGCCCGCCGAAGTCGACACGTGCGCCAAGAACGGCGTGAAAGACATCCTCGAGGTCAAGATCGGCTTCGATGGCATCGTGCTGGCGAATGCGAAGAGCGCGCCATCGTTCAGCCTGACGCGCAAGGACCTGTTCCTGGCGCTGGCAAAGAAGGTCCCGGATCCCGCTAATCCGTCGAGCCTGATGGACAACCCATATCGCACGTGGAAAGACGTCAACTCCACGCTGCCCGCCGAGAAGATCGAAGTGCTTGGCCCGCCGCCGACCTCCGGCACCCGCGATGCGTTCGTCGAGCTGGTGATGGAATCGGGCTGCTCGAACTTTGCGTGGATCAAGGAGCTCAAGGAAGTGGACGAGAAGCGCTTCAAGGCGGTCTGCGACGGCATCCGTGAGGATGGCTCCTACATCGAGGCCGGCGAGAACGACAACGTCATCGTGCAAAAGCTGGTGGCGAGCCCGATGGCGGTAGGCATTTTTGGTTACAGCTTCCTGGAAGAGAACGCCAACAAGATCAAGGGCGCCAGCGTCGAAGGCGTCGCCCCGACGTTCGAAAGCATCGCCTCGGCCAAGTATCCGGTCTCGCGCGCGCTGTACTTCTACGTGAAGAAAGCTCACGTCGGCGTCATTCCCGGCCTGACCGAATTCGTTCAGGAGTACACAAGCGACAAGGCCTTCGGTGCGGAGGGATATCTCGCTGACAAGGGTCTGATCCCGTTGCCTGCATCGGACGCCAAGAAAGTGCGCGCGGACGCTACCGCGATGAAGAGCCTCAAGCTTTGATACCCACCCGAGAGAGAGATAACACATGAAAAGCAATCTGCTCACGGCCGCTCTCATCACCGCGATCCTGGTCGTACCGGCGACGTCGTGGGGCGCGACGGATGCCGATCTCGCCGAGCTGCGTCGCGCTCTGCAACAGGTTAACCAGCGTCTCGACAGCCTGGAACAGCAGAACCAGGCGCTCAAGACACAGAACGAGCAGCTCACAGCCAAGAACCAGGAACTGGAGACGAAGGGTAAGGCGACTCGAGGAGACGAACGATCGCCAGACCGATCAGCTGGCGCAGGTCAGCGCGCGCACCAAGAGCATGGACTGGGCCTCGCGAATCGCTTGGAAGGGCGACTTCCGCTACCGCCACGAATACGTCAAGCCGGAGGAGGCGGCGAACGATCAGATGCGTCAGCGCATTCGCGCTCGCTTTGGGCTGACCGCCAAGATCAATGACACGATCAGCACCACGCTGCAGATCGCTACCAATGGTGCGAACAACGATCCGCGCTCCACGAACCAGACGCTCGGCCAGGGCTTCGATCGCAAGGGCGTGAGCTTCGACCTGGCGTATCTCGATTGGGCACCCGCAAACGGGCTGAACATACAACTCGGCAAGATGCAGTGGCCCTTCGCGCGCGTGGCCGACTTCTTCTGGGATCAACGACATCTCGCCCGAAGGCGGTGCCGTCAAGTACACACACGGAGGCTTCTTCGGCAGTGCCTTCGGCTACTGGCTGTCGGAAGCGGCGCTCACCTTCGGACTCCAACGTATTCGGCACTCAGATCGGGCTGGAAGGGTGATGTCGGTCCGGTGAAGTTACAGGGTACCGTCATGTACTACGAGTCTGGGCGCGGTCCAGAACGAGGTGACTGCAATCATCGCACCCACTGCGACGGCACCTGCAGTGTGCGCGGCGGGACAGCTCAACAACGCCTTCTTTGGCGGTGCGCAGGGCAACAGCACCTTCAACAGTGGCGACAATTGCGCGCGCCTCTTGAACGACTTCGACATCTACCAGGTCACCGGGCCAGGCTGAATTCGCGCTCGGCAACCTCCCCCTGGTGGTATTTGCCGACTATGCGGAGAACACCGCGGCCGACGATCTCAATACCGCGTATGCGGCGGGATTCACCCTGGGTCGAATCGGCAATCCGATGACGTGGGAGTTCGGCTACGCGTATCAGAAGACGGAGAAGGATGCGCTGTTCGCGCAGTTCATCGATTCAGACTTTGGCGGCGGCTTAGCGGACGTAGACGGCAGCGTCTTCAGGTTCGTATTCGCGCCGGCGAAGAACTGGACGCTGAACGGCACGTATTTCCTGAACACGCGCTTCATGGATAGGCCGCTCAGGGTGGCGGGTACGCCGCGAACGGATCTCGACTACGACCGCTATCAAATCGACTTCAACGTCAAGTTCTGAGCGGTGCGGTGATCCTGGGTAACGGGAGGGCGGATTGACGCCCTCCCGTCTGAGTGGGCGCTTGTAACGCTGTCGTAACACGGGGTCCGTAGACGGTTGGGGCGGATACAGCGCTGGCGGGGTGGCGCAAGTCGGCGATGGTTGACCGCGAGCCGCTGGCGATACATCTTGTGCAGCCCCGGTTCGGAAACCAAAGACAAATCAGGCAAGAGGGGCTAGCTCGATCCAGATGTCCGCTTCGACCCTGGTGCTGGCGGTATTGATACTGGCCGCGATCGCGTATCGCACCGGCCGTGCGCGTTCTTTTGCAGTCGTGGGCGGGCGTCGCGGTCAACGAGACCTGCACTCCTTACCTTCGTACTACGGCATGTTGACGGCGCTCTGGTGTGCGCTGCCGGCGTTGCTGATCGTGGGCATCTGGACCACGGCACAGGATTCCATCATCACGCGCCTCATGCTGGCGCAGATGCCAGAGGCCGTGCAGAGCCTGCCTGCGGATCAGCGCTCGCTGCTTCTCAACGATATACACAACGTGGTCGCCGGGAACATGCGGCTCGACCAGATCGCGCCGCAGGAGCAGGCAGCAGCAAGGAGGTTTCTCGAGCTGAAGTCACTGAGCCAGGTGGCAATGGCCATCGTCGCGCTGGCAGCCGCCATGCTGGGGGCGATCTTCACCTGGTCACGAATCGCCCCACAACTGCGGGCGCGTAATAGCGTCGAGAGGATATTCGAGTGGGCGCTGCTCGCGTGCTCGACTCTTGCGATCTTCACGACCATCGGCATCCTGTTGTCCGTACTGTTCGAATCGATTCGCTTCTTTCAGCAGATCCCGATCTGGGACTTCATCTTCGGAACGGAATGGAGTCCGCAAACCGCGATTCGAGCCGACCAGGTGGGTTCGTCGGGAGCGTTCGGGGCGGTGCCCCTGTTCGTCGGCACGCTGCTCATTTCTGCGATCGCGATGGTGGTCGCGGTGCCCGTCGGCCTGTTTTCGGCCATCTACCTCGCAGAGTATGCCCACCCGCGCTTTCGTACTGCCGCCAAGCCGCTGCTCGAGATCCTGGCGGGCATTCCGACTGTGGTGTACGGATTCTTCGCGGCGTTGACTGTCGGTCCCTGGCTGCGCGAGGTTGGCGCCACCGTGGGACTCAATGTGGCCTCCGGCAGCGCACTCGCCGCTGGGCTGGTGATGGGCGTGATGATCATTCCATTCGTGTCATCACTTTCCGATGACATGATCACGGCGGTCCCGCAGTCGCTGCGCGACGGGTCCTACGCACTCGGTGGTACGCGCTCGGAAACGATTCGGCGCGTAGTGTTGCGGGCCGCGCTGCCCGGCATCGTGGGTGGTGTGCTGCTGGCTGTCTCGCGGGCCATCGGTGAGACCATGATCGTGGTAATGGCTGCTGGCCTGTCGGCGAACATGACCGCGAATCCGCTGGAGGCCGTGACCACCGTGACGGTGCAGATCGTCACTTTGCTGGTCGGGGACCAGGAGTTCGACAGCGCCAAGACCCTGGCAGCATTCGCGCTGGGATTGGTGCTGTTTCTGGTGACGCTGGGCCTCAACGTGATCGCACTGCACGTAGTGCGCAAGTACCGTGAACAGTATGAGTGAATCGGTAAACAATCCGAGCGCGCAGTTGCCCGAGACAATTCGCGATCATCGCAAGGCTGCGGAAGCGGTCGCGCGCGGTCTCAAGGCGCGCTACCGGGCTGAAATGCGTTTCAAACTGTACGGGCTTGCGGCAGTGAGCCTCGGCTTGCTGTTTCTCGCCGTGCTCTTCATATCGATCATTTCCAAGGGTTGGTCGGCGTTTCGCCAGACTTATGTGCAGCTTGAGGTTTTTTATGACCCGGCACTGCTCGACCCGGATGGCGCTGGCACCAAGGAGGCGCTGGCACAGGCTGACTACAACGCATTGATCAAGGCATCGCTCCGCGCGCTCTTTCCGCAAGTCGAGGGCCGGCCCAATCTGCGCCAGCTGTATGCACTGGTGAGCTCATCGGCGGGGTTTGAGCTTAAACACCGGCTCGCTGACGAGCCGACAAAGCTTGGTACCCGAGAAAAAGTCCGGATCCTTGCAGACGACGATGTCGATCAGTACTTCAAGGGCCGCATTCTGCGCTCTGAGATCGAAGACACACGGCCACTCAGCGATCAGCAGCTCGACTGGGCGGATCATCTGCGCAACTCCGGCGCCGCGCACTTGCGCTTCAATCGGCAATTCTTCGGCTCTGGCGATTCGCGCGAGCCCGAGCTGGCGGGCGTGTGGGGTGCGGTCGCCGGCACGTTCTTTACATTGCTGGTGACGTTGCTGCTGTCTTTCCCGATCGGCGTTGCCGCGGCGATCTACCTCGAGGAGTTCGCCAAGAAGAATCGCATGACCGATCTCATCGAGGTGAACATCAACAACCTCGCCGCCGTGCCGTCGATCGTGTTCGGCCTGCTGGGCCTCGCGGTGTTCATCAATCTCTTCGGGTTGCCGCGTTCCGCGCCGTTAGTGGGCGGACTCGTGCTGACATTGATGACGCTGCCGACCATCATCATCGCGAGTCGCGCGGCGCTCAAAGCCGTGCCGCCGTCGATCCGTGAGGCGGCACTGGGAATGGGCGCGTCGAAGATACAGATGGTCGCGCATCACGTATTGCCGCTCGCGCTCCCGGGGATGCTGACCGGGACAATCATCGGGATGGCGCGTGCCCTCGGTGAATCCGCGCCCTTGCTGATGATCGGCATGGTGGCGTTCATCGTCGATATTCCAAAGGGCCTGTTCGATCCGGCGACGGTGCTGCCGGTGCAGGTCTACCTGTGGTCCGACATTCCAGAACGCGCTTTCGTCGAACGCACTTCCGGAGCGATCATCGTGCTGCTGGCGTTTCTGATCGTGATGAACGGGCTCGCTGTCCTGTTGCGTAATCGCTTCGAGCGCCGCTGGTAGGCGCCACATGTCCATCGAGAGGCTGAAATGAACACTGCCGTCGCTGACGACAAGACCGCACCGAACACCGAGGCGGGCCTGAACTTGAAGCCCAGTCACCGCCAGCCGGGCGGTGTGGACCTCACGCCCCCATCAGACCGGCGCACTGTCGGCACGGTCACCGTTGACGATCCGATCATGTCGGCGCGCGACGTCAACGTTCACTACGGTGACAAGCACGCCATCAAGAATGTGAGCCTGGACATCGGTCGCAACCAGGTGGTGTCGATGATCGGGCCGTCAGGCTGCGGGAAGTCGACTTTCCTGCGTTGCCTCAATCGCATGAACGATACGATCGAGTCAGCCCGGATCACCGGAACGATCACCATGGACGGTAGGGATATCTACGATCGGCGACAGGATGTCGTGCAGTTGCGCGCCCGCGTCGGCATGGTGTTCCAGAAGCCCAATCCGTTCCCGAAGTCGATCTATGAGAATGTGGCTTACGGGCCGCGCATTCACGGGCTCGCATCAGATCGTGCGGAGCTGGATGAGATCGTGCAGACCAGCCTGCAGCGAGCCGGGCTGTGGGAAGAGGTCAAGGACCGGATCATTCACTCGGGCACGAGTCTCTCCGGTGGACAGCAGCAGCGGCTGTGCATCGCGCGCACGATCGCGGTGAATCCGGAAGTCATCCTGATGGACGAGCCGTGCTCGGCGCTCGATCCAATCGCGACCGCGCGTATCGAGGATCTCATCGACGAGTTGCGCGCCAGTTATGCGATCTGCATTGTGACGCACTCGATGCAGCAGGCAGCGCGGGTTTCGCAGCGCACCGCTTACTTTCACCTCGGCGATCTCATCGAAGTCGGTGAGACCGATCGCATTTTCACCAACCCCAGACACAAACTCACGGAAGACTACATCACGGGAAGATTCGGCTAGAGCAGTAGGCTGCCATGAGCGAAATCACAGAAGGCCACACGGTAAAGGGCTACGACGTCGATCTCGCTGGCCTGCGACTCCGTCTGCTGGAGATGGGCGGGTTGGTGCTCGACCAGGTGCAGCGCGCAGTCAACGCGCTCGTCAATGGCGATGAGGCGTTGGCGCACAGCGTGCTCACGCGCGAGGACGAGGTCAATGCCTACGATTTGCGCATCGATGAAGACAGCATCGCACTCATCGCGCGTCGCCAGCCGATGGGCAGTGATCTGCGTGCGATCATCTCGATTGCGCGCGCAGTATCGGACCTGGAACGCATTGGCGACGAGGCCAAGAAGATCGCTCATGCCGTAGTGCGGGGCGACGGGAAGCGCAGCAGCACGCGGCCAAGCCCGCAGCTCGCGCGCGATGCTCGTCACATGGGGCGTTTCGCGCTCGAGATGCTGCGCGCGGCGCTCGATGCATTCGATCGCATGGATGCGGTTGCCGGAGTTGAGGTCGTGCGCCGCGACCAGGATCTCAACGCGGAATTTCAGGCGGCGCTGCGCCGACTTCTCACTCAGGTCATGGAAGATCCGCGCCGGCTCCATGCGATGCTGGACGCAGTCACAGTGCTCAAGTCTCTTGAGCGCGTCGGCGATCATGCGAAGAACATCGCGCGTTACGTGCTGTATCTCGTGGAAGGCCGGGACGTGCGTCACGAAGACACGGCGGTACTGATCGCCGAAGGCGCCAGGAAGTCCGCGCAATCCTGAGCGCGGTGCGCGAGATACCCTGTGACGCGCGGCAGCGCGTCGCTCCCGTAATAATTGCTTCACCGAGCTTCCGTATGGTTGCCCGCAGACAAAGGGCAGCGATCGGCGCTGCCCACAATTGGGAGAAGGGCAATGACGGAGTCCCAGGCGCTGATCTCGAGCGACCAACACGAAGATGCGGATAACAACCCCTCCGGCAATCCTTCCTTCGAGCGCATCGTGCAAGCGCGCCTGTCGCGCCGTCAGATGCTGCGCGGAACCGCCGGAGCCGCGGCCATCGCAATGCTCGCCGGCAAAGTCGGGGACGCTTCCGCCGCCACGAATCAGCACGGTCCGTTGTTCCCGAGCCGTTCGCCGCGGCTCGGTTTCGAGGCTGTGCCGAAGAGCCTGGAAGATGCCGTCAGCCTGCCGGCGCGCTACAGCTACGACGTGCTCTACTCGCTGGGCGACCCGATCGTCCAGGGCGTCGGCGACTACCGCAACGACGGCACGGATGCTGCGGCCAGCTTCGCGCATCGAGCCGGCGATCACCACGATGGGATTCACTACTTCGGCCTGGGGCCGAACGGAAAGTATCACCGGCTCAATTCGAGCCGTGGCCTGCTGTGCATGAACCATGAAGCGATCACGCCCGCGTACCTGCACCCAACCGGGCCCACGACCGTCAACGGCGTGCGCACGGTCCCCGAAGAAGTGCTGCGCGAGTTCTTCGTGCACGGCGTCAGCATCATCGAGGTAGTCCGGGAGAAGAATCGCAAGCCCAATTCCCAGAGCTCCGCCTTTGCGTTCTTCAATCATCGGTTTCGCCGCCGCACGGACTGGGACTACGAACAGGGCTCGCGTTTCAATCGTCGCATCCACACGCTGTCGGAAATGAAGCTGTCCGGCCCGGCCGGTCGCACCGCCTACATGGTCACGAAGTTTTCGCCCGATGGCTCGAAAACGCGCGGCACGGTCAACAACTGCGCTCACGGCTACACGCCGTGGGGCACCTATCTCACCTGCGAGGAAAACTGGGCGGGGTACTTCCGGCGCATCGTAGCAACGGACAATCCAAACCGCACACCGAAGGAAGTGGCGGCGTTCGCACGCTACGGCGTCGCCGGCACGGGGCGGGAGCTCTGGGCCACGCCGACGCCCGACACACCGGATAATGTTTACGGCCGCTGGAACGCGATGAAGCTCGGCAGCTCCGTCGATGGCAGTGATGACTATCGAAATGTCGCCAATACCTACGGCTGGGTGGTCGAGATCGATCCCTTCGATCCGCAGTCGACGCCGAAGAAGCGCACCGCGCTTGGGCGCTTCGCGCACGAGGGCGTGTGGCTCGGCCCGGTGAAGGCGGGCGAGCCCCTCGTGTGGTACATGGGCGATGATTCGCGCAACGAGTACATCTACAAGTTCGTGTCGAACCGCCGCTGGAACCCGAGCGATGCGAACGGCGGTCTCGCAGCGGGTGACAAGTACCTCAACGACGGCAAGCTCTACGTGGCCCAGTTCCTCGCCGACGGCTCGGGCCAGTGGGTGGAGCTGAAGTTCGGCATCAACAACATCACGCCCGCCAATCCGGCGTACGCGTTCGCCGATCAGGCCGATGTGTTGATCAATGCGCGCCTCGCAGCCGATGCGGCCGGCGCCACCAAGATGGATCGGCCGGAGTGGGGCGCGGTGAATCCCAAGAACGGAGAGGTGTACTTCACGCTCACCAACACCAACGCCGCCAGCCGACCTATCACCAGCGTCGATGCCGCCAATCCGCGCTTCTACAACGATCGTAAGACCACGGGGGTCGATCAGAAGGGCAATCCAAACGGGCACATCATCCGCTTCGCCGAGGACGCGGGCTTCGCCGATGCCTTGTCATTCACCTGGGATGTGTTCCTGTTCGGTGCGCGCGCCACGGCGGATGCGAGCACCGTGAATCTCTCGGGTCTCAGCGACGCCAACGATTTCTCGAGCCCGGATGGTTTGTGGTTCAGTCATGCAAACCCGGGCCTGCTATGGATCGAGACCGACGACGGCGCGTACACGGACGTGACCAATTGCATGTTGCTGGCCGCGATTCCCGGTGTGGTGGGCGACGGCGCTGCGCGGACCGTCAACAACGTGGATGGCGCGGCGACCCAGGCCGTCACGACCTACATCGGCAAGACACTGGGCGAGCAGAAGTTGCGGCGTTTCCTGGTGGGTCCCAAGCAGTGCGAGATTACCGGTGTCGCCGAGACGCCGGATGGCAAGACCCTGTTCATCAACATCCAGCATCCGGGCGAGGAGAGCGTGCCGAATTTCGCCACCGGCGAATTTGGCAGCCATTGGCCGGGCGGAGACCTCACACGTCCGCGCTCCTCGACCATCGCCATCACGCGCGATGATGGGGGGCTGTGCACCCGGTCGGCGACGCGCTGGATCAGGTCGCGAACGTGATCGGCCCCGAGTTAGCCCATGTCTCCAGACCCAATGATCGGCTCCGACTGCTGCTGGTGACGGCTGGGCCGAACTGCGCGGGTAGCGGCAATCCGGTGCATCCCTCACTCCGTTTCGCGCAGCAACTCGTTGATCGAGGTTTTCTCGCGCGTGCGCGCGTCGACGCGCTTGACGATTACGGCGCAATCGAGACTGTAGCGACCATCGGCTGAAGGCAGGCTACCGGGTACGACGACAGAACCGGGCGGGACCTCACCGTACGACACCCGCCCCGAAGCGCGATCGAAGATGCGTGTGCTCTGGCCGATGAACACGCCCATCGAGATCACCGCGCCTTCGCCCACGATCACGCCTTCAACGATCTCCGAACGCGCGCCGATGAAGCAGTTGTCTTCGATGATGGTCGGCGCGGCTTGCACCGGCTCGAGTACCCCACCGATCCCGACTCCTCCCGAAAGATGCACATTGCGACCAATCTGCGCGCACGAGCCCACGGTGGCCCAGGTATCGACCATCGCGCCGCTGTCGACGTATGCCCCAATGTTGACGTAGCTCGGCATCAGCACGACGTTCGGCGCGATGAAGGCTCCCTTACGCACGATTGCGTGCGGCACGACCCGCGCGCCAGAAGCGCGAAAGGCCGCCTCGTCGTAGGCCGCGAATTTCAGCGGCAGCTTGTCGTAGAAGCGCGTGTAACCCGCATCGAACAACTGGTGCTCGTGCACACGAAAATGCAGCAGCACGGCCCGCTTGAGCCATTGGTTGACGACCCAGCGACCGGCCTGCTTCTCTGCGACGCGAGCCGTGCCGTTATCAAGCAGGCCGAGCGCCTCATCGAGGGCGGCGCGCAGCGAGGCGGGTGCCGAAGCCGGGCCGACGGAAGCGCGCTGCTCGAATGCCGAGTCGATGATTGCCTGCAGAGCAGATGAATCCGCCATCAGCGATGCTCCACGAAATCACGAATTCTGCGCGCCGCCGAAATGCAATCCGCCACATTGGCGACCATCGAAATACGGACCCTGCCACGTCCCGGATTGCCGCGCACGCCGTCGCGCCCCATGTAGCTGCCGGGCAGCACCAGCACGTTCTTGCGCGCATAGAGCTCGCGCACGAAGGTCTCATCATCGTCGCCGATCCTGGCCCAAAGGTAAAAGGCAGCGTCAGGGCGCTTCACGTCTACGACCGGCTCCAGTATCGGCACGACTTCGGCAAATTTCTCACGGTACAGGGCGCGGTTTTCGGCCGCGTGCGCATCGTCGCGCCATGCCGCCACGCTTGCCACCTGTACGTGAGTGCCGACGGCCGCGCCGTGATAAGTCCGATACAGGTGATACTGTTGCATGATCTGCGGATCGCCGACCACGAATCCGGAGCGCAATCCCGGCACGCTCGAGCGCTTCGACAGGCTGTGAAATGCAACGCAGCGCTCGAAGCGAGACCGCCCTGCTGTCCGTGCCGCCTGTAACAGGCTCGCAGGAGGCGCCGTCTCATCGAGGTAGACATCTGCATAGCACTCGTCCGCGGCGATGATGAAACCATAACGATCCGCGATCTCGAGCGCATCGGCCAGATACTCCAGTCGCATGACGGCGCCGGTTGGATTTCCGGGAGAGCACAAGAAGAGCAATCCGCATCGTTCCCAGACCGCGGCTGGCACCGCGCGCAGGTCGGGCAAATAGCGATTTTCGGGCAGTGTGTCGAGGTAATAGGGCTCGCCGCCGGCGAGCAACGTCGCGCCCTCGTAGATCTGATAGAAAGGGTTCGGCATGAGCACCAGAGGCTGCTTCGCCGCATCGAGGCTTGCCTGCACGAAGCTGAAGAGCGCCTCGCGTGTGCCGCTCACCGGGAGCAGCATCGTCTGAGGATCGACGCAGCCTGCGGGCAGGACGAAACGGCGCTCCAGCCATTGGGCCGCCGCCTCGCGCAGCTCTGGCAAGCCAAGTGCAGCGGGGTATTGGCCCAGCGTGCCGAGAGCGGCCGTCAGTGCGTCGATCAGGAACTGAGGGGGTGCATGGCGCGGCTCGCCGATCCATAGAGCGATCGGCGCGAGATCCGCAGGGGGCTGGAGGCCGGCAATCAGCCGCCGCAGGCGCTCGAAGGGATAGGGATGAAGCAACGCGAGACGCGGATTCATTCGCGCCTATCCAGCGTCTCCACCAGTTTCTGCTGCAGCCGCAATCCGGCTTCTTCGCTGAGCGGTCGGCCATCTTCGTGGCTCACGTAGAAGACGTCTTCCGCACGCTCGCCGACGGTCATGATCCGCGCACCGTGGATATCGACCCGCTCACTCATGAATACCTTGCCGACCTCCGACAGAAGGCCCGGCCGGTCACCCGCGATCAGTTCGAGGAGCGTCCTGTTGTTGCGCTCATCGCGCGTAAGTACCACCTGCGTAGGCGTGGCAAACATTCGCACCTGGCGCGGCGCTCGCCGGGTGACGGCGGGCGGCGAATGCAAGGGCTGGTGCAGACTGCGCAGCAGCGCACGTTCGATTTCATGGATTCGTGAGGGGTCGGAGATCGTGCGCCCATTGTCCTCGAGTACCAGGTAGGTCTCGATGCTGTAGCCGTCGGCGGTGGGCGTCACGCGTGCATTGACGATGTTCAGGCCCATCTGATCGAGCACCGCGGTCGTGCGCGCAAAACTGTGCTGGCGGCGTGGCGTATACGCGAAGATGGGCGTGCCGCCACGCTCGATCATCGGATTGACCGCCACGAGCGGCGATTCGTCCTCGGGCTCGCGCGCAGCGAGCAGGGCGGTGTGCCAGGCGATTTCCTCGGGCGTGTGGCGCAGGAAATAAATGTCAGTGCAGGACTGCCACACGCGTTCCACCGCGTGCGGGTCGGCGCCACGCTGCGCGAGCAATGTACGTGCGCCGGCCTGTGTTTCGCGCACCAACTCGTCCTGGTCGATCGGGCTCTCCAGCCCGCGTCGCAGTGCGCGCTTGGTGCGTTCGTAGAATTCCTCAAAGAGCGACGCTTTCCACGTATTCCAAAGCTTGGGATTCGTGCCGCGCACGTCCGCGACTGTCAGCACGTAGAGATAATCGAGATGGGTCTGATCGCCGACGACGCGCGCGAACTCGCGAATCACCTCCGGGTCGGCGATGTCCTTCTTTTGCGCAGTGACTGACAGCAGGAGGTGATTGCGCACCAGCCAGGCCACGAGCCTCGCGTCGTAACGGCTCAGACCCTGTTCAAGGCAGAACGCCTCCGCATCCACCGCACCGAGCTCGGAGTGATCACCGCCGCGGCCCTTGGCGATGTCGTGAAACAGCGCAGCGAGATACGCGATCTCGAGCTTCGGGAGCGACTGTGCGATCGGGCTGAGTGCGGGGAATTCCTGGTCGTACTTGGTTATCGTCAGCCGGCGCAGGTTGCTCACCACGAACAGCGTGTGCGCATCCACCGTGTACGCGTGGAAGAGGTCGTACTGCATGCGACCGACGATGCGACCAAACGCCGGAATGTAGCGCCCGAGCACGCCATAGAGATTCATGCGCCGTAACTCATGAGTCACGCCGACAGGGGCGCGCAGCATGTCAAGGAACAATCGATGATGACGCGGATTCTGACGGAACTCCTCGTCGATGAGCCACAGGCTCCGGCCGATGAGACGGATGGTCGCCGCTCGCACGCCACGGATGTGCGGGTTCTGCTGGATCAGGCCGAAGAGCTCCAGCAGCGCCGATGGGCTGCGAGCGAACACGTCATCCGCGGTCACCTCGAGATAGTCGTTGCGCGTCTGAAAACGCGCATTGAGCGGCACCGGCTCGCCGCTCGGCGTGAGGATCGCCTCGCGAAACAGCTGCAGCAGCATTTCGTTAAGCAGGCTGACGTCGATCACCGTGCGGTAATAGCGCTGCATGAACTGCTCGACGGCGAGCGTGTAGGTCGCGTCCTCGTATCCGAACAGCTTGGCGAGGCGGATCTGGTGATCGAACAGCAGCCGATCCTCGCGCCGTCCAGTGAGCATGTGCAGGGCGAATCGCACCTTCCACAGAAAGCCTTGGGCGCTCTTCAGCTTGCGCAACTCATTGCGTGTCAGGAAACCATGCGCAACGAGACCATCCAGCGTGTCGGTGCCGAAGTGCCGCTTCGCAACCCAGCCGATAGTCTGGACATCGCGCAAACCGCCGGGGCTGGACTTGACGTTCGGCTCGAGGTTGTAAGCGGTGTCGTGAAAGCGATGATGGCGCGCGACCTGCTCTTTCACTTTTTCTTCGAAGAAATCCTTTGCCCGCCAGAGGCGATCGGGCGCCAGCGCTTGTTTCATGGCCGCGAACAGCGGTTCGGGACCGGCGAGGCGGCGTGCTTCGAGCAGGGTTGTCGCCACACTGATGTCCGCGAGGCTCTCGCGCTGACAATCATCGATGCTCCGAACGCTGTGCCCGACTTCGAGGCCGATGTCCCACAGAAAGGTAAGGAAGCGTTCCAGGCCGCGCTCCCATGCGGAAGATTCCCCCTTCGGCAACAACACGCACACGTCGATGTCGGAACAGGGATGGAGCTCGCCGCGGCCGTAGCCGCCGACAGCGATCAGCGCGAGTTCGTGTGTGTGCTCGCCCGCTTGCATTGACCAAGCACGGACCAGGAGTCTGTCGACGAGTCGCGCTCGATCGCGCACCAGCTCTTCTATCGGCTCATCACGCCCGAAACGTTCGCGCAGTTCTGCGTCGCCGCGCTCCAGCGCAGCACGGAACGCGGCTACCGAGTTGCCGCCGGCATCGAGTGATTCGTTGAGAGACTGCAGGTGCCGCCAGACTGCCGGCGCCCGTGTAGTGATCGCCTCGTTGTCTTCGTAATCGTCGGTCCCGGGGACTGTGATCATCGCGGCGTGGTCAGCCGGCGCGATCGCGGCTGCCGAGAGTCAGCACTTCGTGGCCAGTGGCCGTCACTAGTATGGTGTGTTCCCATTGCGCCGAAAGGGAATGGTCCTTGGTTACCACGGTCCAGCCATCGGGAAGCAGGCGCACATGCCGGCGCCCGGCGTTGATCATCGGCTCGATCGTGAATGTCATGCCGGTCTTCAATTCCAGGCCCGTGTCGGGCTCTCCGTAGTGCAGGACCTGCGGGTCCTCGTGGTAGATCCGCCCGATGCCATGGCCGCAGTACTCGCGCACTACCGAAAAGTTGCGCGACTCGGCAAGGATCTGAATGGCGTGCCCGATATCACCCAGGTGTGCGCCCGGGCGCACCTGCTCGATGCCGCGCCACATCGCCTCGAAACAACTCTCGGTCAGGCGCTGCGCTTGCACCGGGGGCTTGCCAACGAAGTACATCCGGCTCGTATCACCGTGGAAGCCCTCTTTGATGACGGTGACATCGATATTGACGATGTCGCCGCTCTTGAGCACCCGCTCACCCGGAATGCCGTGGCAGACGACGTGATTCACCGACGCACAGATCGTCTTCGGGTATCCCTTGTAATGCAGATTCGCGGGTATTGCGTGCTGGTGATTCACGATGTGGTCGTGACACAGCCGGTCAAGTTCGTCCGTGGTCACGCCGGGCACGACGTGCTCGCCGATCATGTCCAGCACTTCGGCGGCGAGGCGACCGGCCACGCGCATGTGATCCTGCTCTTCGGGAGTCTTGATCGAGACGTTCATGGCGGGTGTGAAGGCTGCTTCGCGCATGGCGGGTGCACAGTTGTGCCGGTGAATCTAACGCATTGTTCGCTCAACAAGTTTATGGTATAAAGCGCGCCGTTTTTTGGCAATGCAAACCACACGCGCATCGTCACATGTGGACGGGTGCCGCCGACGGTGAAGCGGGTCCTGAGGACCCGTGGCACTGGCAGCGGTTTCCACATGGGGTGCGCGGAGGCCTAACCCCAAAAGGAGCCTTTCATGACCAGCGTGTCCATGCGACAGATGCTGGAAGCGGGTGTTCATTTCGGACATCAGACCCGCTTCTGGAACCCGAAGATGGCCCCCTACATCTTCGGCGAGCGTAACAAGATCCACATCATCAATCTCGAGAAGACGCAGCCTCTATATGTGGAGGCGGCGAACTTCATCAAGGCAGTCATTGCCGACGGCGGCAAAGTGTTGTTCGTCGGTACCAAGCGTTCTGCGCGCGAGGCGGTGCAGAAGGAAGCGGCTCGCTGCGGCATGCCGTACGTCAACCAGCGCTGGCTGGGCGGAATGCTCACCAATTTCAAGACCATCCGTCAGTCGATCAAGCGCCTGACCGAGCTCGATGAGCTTCAGACGAGCGGTGCGCTCGACAAACGCGGCAAGAAAGAGGCCCAGGCCCTGCGCCGGGAGATGGAGAAGCTCAACAAGAGCCTGGGGGGCATCAAGGAAATGGGCGCCCTGCCGGATGCGCTATTCGTAATCGACGTGGGACACGAGGAGATCGCGGTTCACGAGGCGCAAAAGCTCGGCATCCCGGTGGTCGCGGTCGTCGATACCAACTGCTCGCCGGACGGGATCGACTACGTCATTCCCGGCAATGATGACGCCATGCGCGCCATCCAGCTCTATGCCGTCGGCATCGCTGAAGCCGTCAACGAGGGCAAGCAGTCGATTCCGGAAGTACCCGCAGGCGAGGACGAGTTCGTCGAGCTGGACGAGGAAGGCAACCCCAAGAAGAAGTCCGCGCGGCGCAGACCGGCGCCGCCCAGGAAGAAGGCGGCGATTCGGCGCAAGCCGGCTGCGAAACCGCTGGCGCCCGAGGCACCCGTGCCGGAGGCGGCTGCGGTCGATCCGGTTGCAGCTGATGCGGTTGCGGTCGATGTGGCGGACAGCGACGGCGACGAACCGGATGACCTGGTGGGTGCCGCTGAGCGCTTTGCCGCGCGCCGGCATGTGCCGCCGAAGCGCAAGGTCGCCGTCAAGCCCGAGGGCGGCGGTGATACCGGCGCCGGACCCGCAGGCAATGCGGGCGCTTAGCCCGCTTCCGCCGGTTCACACGGCAGAGCCCTATCGTTCCGCGACGTCGCGTCGCGGACTCCATTTCGAGGTTCCAGGACAATGACAATCACGGCAGAAGCGGTCAAACAACTCCGAGAGCGCACTGGCGCCGGCATGATGGAATGCAAGAAGGCACTCGTGGAGTCGGGGGGTGACCTGGATGCCGCCGCCGACCTCATGCGCCGCCAAGGCTTGGCGAAAGCTGACAAGAAGGCGGCCCGGGTTGCTGCCGAAGGCCTCATCGTCGTCGAGCGATCGAGCGACGGCCTGACGGCGGCCATCGTGGAAGTGAACTGCGAGACCGATTTCGTGGCGCGCGAACATGACTTTCGCGCCTTCGCGGCGCTGGTCGGCGCCTTGGCGCTCAAGAATCGGGCTCGTGACGTAGCGCAGCTGCTGAGTCAGAAAAGTGACTCGGGTGAAACTCTGGAAGAGCACCGGCGCACGTTAGTCGCCAAGATCGGCGAAAACATCAACGTACGGCGAGTGGCAACCATGACTGCTCAGACCGTGCTGGGAAGTTACGTGCACGGTACGCGTATCGGCGTTCTGGTAGCCCTGAAAGGGGGTAACGAGGAGCTCGCCAAGGACCTGGCAATGCACATCGCCGCGGCGAACCCCCAGTACATTCAGCCGTCCGACGTACCCGCCGACATAATCGATCGTGAGCGCGGCATCCTGCGCGATCAGGCCGCGGGAGAGGGCAAGGGCAAGACTCCGGAGATCCTCGACAAGATGGTCGAAGGACGGCTGCGCAAGTACCTGAACGAGATTGCGCTGACCGGACAGCCGTTCGTGAAGGATCAGGACATAAGCGTTGAGAAATTGCTCAAACAGGGCAACGCCAGCGTCACCGAGATGGTCCGCTTCGAGGTCGGGCTGGGCCTGGAGAAGAAGCAGGCCGACTTTGCCGCCGAAGTCATGGCAACAGTTCACGGCAAGCATTGATCCTCAGAGCGCTGCCAAGGCAGGGTTCTCTATAATCGCTTCCCCGGGGGCGTCCGAATGGGTCAGAACGACAAGCAGCCACGCTACCGGCGCATCCTGGTAAAGCTGAGCGGCGAGGCACTGCTCGGGAACGTTGAGTACGGCATCGATCCGGCGATGCTCAAGCGCATCGCCACCGAGATCCGCGAGGTCACGCAACTCAGCGTCCAGGTGGCGGTCGTCATCGGGGGCGGCAACATCTTTCGCGGCGCCGGCCTGGCGCGTGCGGGTATGGATCGAGTCACCGCGGATCACATGGGCATGCTGGCCACGGTGATGAACGCGCTCGCCATGCAGGATGCCCTCGAGAGCCTCGGCGTGTTTGCGCGTGTGATGTCGGCGCTGCGCATCAACGAGGTCTGCGAGGATTACATCCGCAGGCGCGCGGTCCGCCACCTCGAAAAGGACCGCGTGGTGATCTTCGCCGCGGGCACAGGCAATCCCTTCTTCACCACCGACACGGCCGCGAGCTTGCGCGCCATCGAGATCAACGCGGAAGTGCTGCTCAAAGCAACCAAGGTCAGCGGCGTCTATTCGGACGACCCAATCAAGAATCCCGCTGCCAAGCACTATTCACGCCTGACGTTCGACCAGGTGCTGACAGAGAAGCTCAATGTCATGGACGCGACGGCCATCGTCATGTGCCGCGACAACAACCTGGCCCTGCAGGTCTTCAATCTGAACGTCCCCGGCGATCTCATGAAGATCGTGCTGGGACAAAACGTGGGGACGGTCGTCGACAATGGGGCGTGAACCAGCCTCACGCCTCCGGGGGACCAACGATGCTTGAAGACATCAAGAAGGACGCCGTGCAGCGCATGGCAAAGTGCGTCGTGGCGTTTCGCAATGACCTGAAAAAACATCGTACCGGCCGTGCGCATCCGAGCCTGGTCGAACATCTGAAGGTGGAGTACTACGGCAACGACGTGCCGCTGATGCAGGTCGCCAGTATCAATGTCGAGGATGCGCGCACGCTGGCTGTCAGCCCGTGGGACAAATCCATGGTTCAGGTGATCGAAAAGGCGATCATGAAGTCCGATCTGGGTCTCACGCCGGCGACCGCAGGCCAGGTGATCCGGATTCCGCTGCCGCCCCTTACGGAAGAGCGCCGCCGGGAACTCACCAAGGTAGTACGCGCGGAAGCGGAAAATGCGCGCGTTCACGTTCGCAACGTGCGTCGTGACGTCATGAATGAGCTCAAGGAGCGGCTCAAGAAAAAACTCATCTCCCAGGACGACGATCGGCGGGCCCATGAAGAGGTGCAGAAGCTCACCGATAAGCACGTGGCCGAAATCGACCAGGTGCTGGCCGAGAAAGAGAAGGAGCTGATGCAAGTCTGACGCGCCGATGTCCCGACCGCTTCCCGCCACCGTCCCGAGCTCGCTGCCGCGTCACGTCGCCATCATCATGGACGGCAACGGACGTTGGGCAAAGGCGCACGGTCAGATGCGTCACGCGGGCCACAAGGCAGGCTTGGGTCCGGTACGCGTCGCGATCGAGACCTGTGCCAGTCTCGGCATCGAAGTGCTGACGCTGTTCGCGTTTTCGAGCGAAAACTGGCGCCGGCCTACGGACGAGGTCAGCCGCCTGATGGAGTTGTTCATGGAAGCGCTCGACCGCGAAGTAGCCGAGCTCAACGCGCAGGGCGTGCGGGTGCGCTTCATCGGCGAACGGCGCTCCTTGTCTGTACGGCTGCAGAGCCGGCTCAATGAAGCAGAGGACCTGACACGCGGCAACCAGAAACTCAACCTGGTCCTCGCGGTCGGCTACGGTGGACGCTGGGACGTGGTACAAGCGGCCCGCGCGCTTGCGCGGCGCTGTACGAGCGGTGCGCTGGCACCGGATGCGATCGACGAAGCGCTCATTCAGTCAGAGCTGGCGTTACGTGACCTGCCCGATCCCGACCTGTTTGTCCGCACCGGCGGTGAGCGGCGCATCAGCAATTTTCTTCTCTGGAACCTGGCGTACACGGAGCTCTACTTCTGCGACACGCTGTGGCCGGACTTCGATCGCGGCGAGTTCGATCGGGCGCTGGAATTCTTCGCCGCACGACAGCGTCGCTTCGGCATGACGGATGCGCAGGTGGTCGCTCGCTGATGCTCAGGCAACGCATTCTCACCGCGGTCGTGTTGGGCCTGGCGCTGCTCGCCGTGATCCTCTGGCTGCCGGCCGCAGTCGCGCTCGCAGTGTTCGCAGCAGTGGTGCTCGCGGGTGCGTGGGAATGGTCGGTGTTCCCGCGCTTCCCGGTGGTTGCGACGCGTTGGATGTATGTCTTCGGTGTCGCGCTCGCGATGGCCCTGATGTGGTTCTACTCGCGAAGCGAGCAGCACCTGCACACGCTGCTGCTCGTGGCCCTGGCTTGGTGGATCCTCGCGTTTTTCTGGGTCAGCCTGGCGCCTGCGTCGCAAAGCCGCGCAAGCGTGGCAGGAAGCGGGCTGCTGGTGCTGGTGCCTGCGTGGGTGGCAATCTCTCATTTGTATCTGCAGCCTGGGGCTGGCCTCTCGACCCGTGGACCGCAGCTGGTGCTGTTCCTGCTGTTGCTCGTCTGGGCAGCTGACACGGGAGCCTTTTTTGCCGGGCGGCGCTTCGGCCGGATCAAGCTGGCGCCGCACGTCAGCCCCAGTAAGACCTGGGAGGGCGTGCTGGGCGGACTTGCTGCCGCCGTGGCTGTCGCCGCAATTGGGGCGTGGTGGTTCGACTTGCGGCGTGTCGCTTTCCTCTCGCTGTGCGTCGCGGTCGTGCTGATCTCGATCGTCGGCGACCTGACTGAGAGTATGTTCAAGCGCTACGCGGGACTGAAGGACAGCGGATCGGTATTTCCCGGCCACGGCGGTGTTCTGGATCGCATCGACAGCATTACAGCGGCAGCGCCAACCTTCTTGCTGGGCCTGAGCTGGATGGAATCCCAACCGTGAAAGGCGTCGTCATCCTGGGCTCAACGGGCAGTGTCGGTGCAAGCACGCTCGACGTGATCGCCCGGCATCGCGACGCACTACGCGTAGTGGCGCTCACCGCGAGGTCCAACGACGCTCGGCTATTCGAGCAATGCCTCGAGCATCGCCCGGATGTGGCCGTGCTGGTGGACTGGCTGGCCGCCGGAAGGTTGGCGGAGCAGTTGCAAGCCGCCGGTCTCGCAACGCGCGTGTTGCGTGGTGAAGCAGCTCTCGAAGAGGTCGTGCGCCTGCCCGAAACCGACGTGGTAATGGCGGCCATTGTCGGGGCGGCGGGACTTCTGCCGACTCTTGCCGCGGCCCGGGCCGGAAAGCGGCTGCTGCTTGCCAATAAAGAAGCATTGGTGATGTCGGGCAGCCTGCTGATCGAGGCCGTGCGTGCGAGCGGCGCTCAGCTGATTCCCATCGACAGCGAGCACAACGCAATCTTTCAGTGCCTCCCCGCCGCGGCAGTTGCGGGGCAACGTCCGCCGGGCGTGCGCCGGATCCTCCTCACGGCATCGGGCGGGCCCTTCCTGGGCACACCGGCTGAGCAATTGAGCGCGGTGACCCCCGAACAGGCGTGCGCGCATCCAAACTGGGTGATGGGACGAAAGATATCCGTCGACTCGGCGACGCTGATGAATAAGGGGCTGGAGCTGATCGAAGCCTGCTGGTTGTTCGGCGTGACGCCGGACGACATCGAAGTGGTCGTTCATCCGCAAAGCGTGGTGCACTCGATGGTCGAATACCTGGACGGTTCGGTCCTGGCGCAACTCGGAAACCCGGACATGCGAACACCAATTTCACATGCGCTCTCCTGGCCCGAGCGCTGGGAGTCGGGAGTCGAGCCGCTGGATATCGTCGCTCAGGGGCGATTGACGTTCGAGGCGCCAGATCTGGAGCGCTTTCCATGTCTGCGCCTGGCACAGCGTGCGGCGCGCGCGGGAGGTACCATGCCGACCATCCTGAACGCCGCGAACGAAACCGCAGTGCAATCATTTCTGGATGGCCATCTGAACTTTACGTCCATTCCGACGGTCATTGAGGGCGTGCTCAACTGCGCGGCAGCGGCGCCCGTGCCGAACCTGGACACTATTCTTGCCGTCGACCGTGCAGCGCGGCAGGCCGCCGCGAATCTGATTGCGCGCCTGGATGGTGCGGCCCCTGACTCGGTTGCGGGAGCCCTTGGCTGATGCCGGTTGCCATCTCGATCCTCGCGTTCATCGTAGCGATCAGTGTCCTGGTCGCCGTGCATGAGTTTGGTCATTTCTGGGTCGCCAAACGGCTTGGCTTCAAGGTTCTGCGGTTCTCGATCGGCTTTGGCCGGCCACTATGGATGCGCACCGCGGGCACAGATCGCACCGAGTATGTGATCGCCGCGATCCCGCTCGGCGGCTATGTGAAGCTTCTGGACGAACGCGAGGGCCCCGTCGCCGCTGCCGAGCTTGATCGTTCCTTCACGCGGCGGCCGGTCTGGCAGCGGCTTCTGGTGCTGAGCGCCGGGCCTGCATTCAACTTCCTGTTCGCGATCGTTGCCTACTGGGTTCTGTTCATGTGGGGTGTGCCGCAAACACATCCGGTGGTCGGTGACGTCGTACTCAAATCACACGCCGCGCAGGCGGGCCTGAAGCCGCGCGACGAGATCCTGCGGGTCGGCGATCAGCGAACTCCGGATCCCAAGTCGGTGATCTTTGCGCTACTCGAGGATCTGCTCGACGACGGCCGCGTGAAACTGCACGTGCGCGGGACTGACGGCGCCGAGCGCGACGTGCAACTCGCTGTTACCGATGTTCGTGAACGGCACGGGCTCACGGAGCCGGGTGCACTCCTCACGGGTCTTGGCTTTGACTTCCGTGCGCCGGAAGTGCCACCGATTGTCGACAAGCCGGTTCCCGACGGTCCCGCCGAACAGGCAGGCGTCAAGTCCGGCGATCGGGTACTCGCCGTCGATGAGCATCCGGTTGCGACCAGCACTGAGTTTCGCGACTACGTCAGCAAGCGCCCCGGCGAGCGGGTGATCTTGACGCTACGAGGTAGCGACGGAGAGCGCAATGTCGCGGTCACGATTCGCGCTGAGCAGGAAGGCGCCGCCACCGTGGGACGAATCGGCGTCGAGTTGCAACGGGCCGAACTCGAGCGCCTCGGGCCATTTGCCGCTCTTGGGCGCGCGGGCGGCGAGACCTGGATCATGTCTCAGCTCACCGTGAGCATGCTGTGGAACATGATCATGGGGCGCGTCTCGGTGAAGAATATCAGCGGCCCGATCAACATCGCGGCCTTTGCCGGTGAAACCGCGCGCGTCGGGCTGCGGCCGTTCCTGACGTTCCTGGCCATCGTCAGCATCAGCCTCGGCGTGCTCAACCTGTTGCCAATACCGATCCTGGACGGGGGTCAGATGCTGTTCCAGGTGATTGAGCTCGCCAAGGGCAGCCCGCTGTCTGAGCGTGCGCAGGTGTTTGGTCAGCAGGTCGGCATCGCCCTGTTGCTGCTGCTCATGAGTCTCGCGTTCTACAACGACATTACCTCGCGTTTTCTGAACTAGAAATCCACGACACGGGCCCCTAATGATTCGCAAGCTCATTGCGCTGTTCCTGTGCCTGCTCGCCGTGCGGGCGGTCGCGCAAACGGGCGTCGAGGACGAATTTACGGTCGGCGACATCCGTGTCGAGGGCCTGCAGCGCATCTCCGAGGGCACCGTTTACAACTACCTGCCGGTCAACATCGGCGACCGCCTCGACACACCGCGCATTCAGGAAGCCTTGCGCGCGCTTTATAAGACGGGGTTCTTCCGCGATGTGGAACTGCGCCGCGACGGCAATACGCTGGTCGTGGTGGTACTCGAGCGTCCTTCCATCGAGAGCTTCGAGATCAAGGGCAACAAGGATATCAAGACCGAGGACCTGCAGAAGAGCCTGCGCAATGTGGGGCTTGCAACCGGCAAGACCTACGACCAGTCAGTGCTCGAGGAAGTGAAGCAGTACCTCACCGATCAATACTTCAGTCGCGGCAAGTATGCGGTGCGCGTCGACACCAATGTCGAGGAGCTGCCCGGCAACAAGGTCCGTGTCAGTGTCGACATCGTGGAGGGCAAGCGCGCCAAGATCCGCCAGATCAATATCGTGGGTAATACGCAGTTCAAGGACAAGGAGCTGCGTGACGATTTCGAGCTCGACACACCGAACTGGCTTTCGTTCTATCGCCAGGATGATCGCTACTCGCGCGAATCGTTGCAGGGCGATCTCGAGAAGCTGCGCTCCTATTACATGGATCGCGGTTACGCAAACTTCCAGATCGAATCCGCGCAGGTTGCCATCGCGCCCGAAAAGGACGACATCTTCATCACCGTCAACGTTCACGAGGGTGATGTGTACAAGATCGGCGACGTCAAGCTCGCCGGCACGATGGTGGTTCCCGAACCGCAGCTCAAGCGCCTGATCCTGGTGCATCCGGGAGATACGTTCTCCAACAAGATGGTGACGCAGTCACAGCAGCTCATCACCTACCGACTCGGCGAGCAGGGCTACGCGTTCGCGAAGGTCGACCCGGTGCCGACCGCGGACGACAGCAAGAAGGAAGTTTCGCTGACATTCTTCGTCGAGCCGGGCAATCGCGTCTATGTGCGTCACATCAACTTCCTCGGTACCTCCGCCATCGACGATGAGGTCCTGCGGCGCGAAATGCGTCAGATGGAGGGCGGCTGGCTGTCCAACTCGGCGGTGGAACGCTCCAAGGAGCGCATCCAGCGGCTCCCATACATCGAGAAGGTCGACTACGAAACCACACCGGTAGCGGGAGTGGCCGATGAGGTGGACGTCGATTTCAACATCAAGGAGGGACTGCCAGGCCAGTTCGGCGGTGGACTCGGTTACTCGGAATCGCAAGGCATCATCCTCAACGGCAACTTCGTCCACAGCAACTTCATGGGCAGTGGCGAACGCATCGCCGCGGAGATCAACGCCGGCAAGTACAGCAAGGTCTACAGTATTTCGCACACCGACCCCTACCGCAGCATCGACGGTATCGCTCGGACCATCTCGCTGGCCTATCGCGATGTGACGCAATTCGTTTCGGCCTCATCGGACTTCTCCACCAAGAATATGACCCTGGGGCTCGACTACTCCTACCCGGTCACCGAATACCAGGCCGTGCGCTTCGGGATGTCGGCATCGCAGAACGAGCTGGTGACGACTCTGACCGGTAGCGCGCGGCAGGCGGTCGAGTGGGTGGTGAACAACGGCGATCCATTTGTGCATAGGGAGCCCGATGGATTCGGCGGGACCATCGCCTTCTTCGGCACCAAGTACAGGGCCTTCGAGCTGGTTGGCGGCTGGAGCTTCGACACGCGCAATCGAGCGATCTTCGCCGATCACGGCACGCGCCATGCGCTGTCGCTTTCCTATGCGGTTCCTGGCAGCGACGTCGAATACTGGATGCTCAACTACGACTATCTGCAGTTCCTGCCACTGCCCGGGCCTTTCACCCTGGCGCTGATTGGAGACTTTGCGTACGGCGAGGACATCGGCGACACAACTTCGATCCCGCCCTACCGTCAGTTCTTCGCCGGCGGGCCGGATTCGGTGCGCGGTTACCGGGAAAGCCGGCTGGGCCCGAAGGACAGTTTCGGCAATCCGTACGGAGGCAACATGAAGGTGGTTGGCCGGGCGGAGATCCTCTTTCCGGTACCGGAAAAGTGGAAGACCACCGCACGCATCAGCCTCTTCTTCGATATCGGCAACGTCTTCTCGACCGGCCACGTATCCTTCACAGGCAAGGATGGTGTGACGCCGGTCGAGTACAAGTTCGCGTATGATGAGCTGAAGCAATCTGCGGGCATTGCGGCGCAATGGCTGGCCCCGCTGGGGATTTTCCGCTTCAGCTATGCTTTCCCATTGAATGCTGATGAGGGGGATGCCATTCATTTCAAGGACGAGACGGAAGGGTTCCAGTTTTCTATCGGACAGGCGTTTTGAGGAAACAAATAAGTGATCGGTACACAGCGTTGGTTGTTGAAGTCTCTGGCGGTGGTCGCGCTGCTGGGGGGAGCGGTTCCCGCCGCGCAGGCGCAGCTCAAGATCGGGGTGGTGAGCGTTCCGCAGCTCATCGAGGAATCGCCGCAGGCGAAGGGTGCGATGCAGGCGCTGCAGGATGAGTTCATGCCGCGCCGGCGCGAGATCGAGAACCAGCAGAAGGAACTCAAGGCGCGCGAGGACAAGCTTACGCGTGACAGCGCCGTGATGTCGGAAGCCGAACGTGGTAAGGCGGAACGCGATCTGCGCGATGGGCAGCGCGAATTGCAGCGCCGGCAGAATGAGTACGTGGAAGACCTCAACGTACGCCGCAACGAGGAACTGGGGAAGCTGCAGCGGACCTTGTTGCAGGAAGTCCAGACCTATGCGAAAGCGCAGGGGTTCGACCTCGTCGTGGGTGACGGCGTGCTATACGCCAAGGACAACATCAACATTACGCCTGCGGTGCTCAGCAATCTGCAGGCGCATTCCAAGAGCGCTCCGGCAGCCACGCCCGCGGGCACCAAGCCGGCAGCCGCGCCTCCGGCGGCGCCCAAGCCGGCGGAGAAAAAGCCCTGAGCTGAGGAGCTGAGCTCGACCGTGGCAATATCCCTGGGCGAGCTGGCGGTACGCTTCGGATGCGAACTCAAGGGAGATCCGGCGACCCAGGTTGATTGCGTCGCGACGCTGCAGAATGCGGACTCGCATGCGATCACGTTTCTCGCCAATCCGCGTTATCGCCGACACCTCGCGCAGACGCGCGCCGGGGCAGTGATTCTCGAGCAGAAACTGGCGGACGCCTGTCCGGTCGCTGCGTTGATCGCAGCTGACCCGTATGCGACCTACGCGCGCATCGCGGCGCTCCTATACCCGGAGCAGCAATATCCCGCCGGGATCGATTCCTCGGCGCGCATCAGCGCTGATGCCTCGATCCACCCGAGCGCCTCGATCGGACCCAACGTCGTGATCGAGGAGCGCGTTCGAGTTGGCGAGCGCGTGCGACTCGGTGCTGGCTGCGTGATCATGCGCGACAGCAGCGTGGAGGCGGACAGTCGCCTGACCGCCAACGTGACGCTCTGTCATGGGGTTCACATCGGAGCCCGCACATTGATCCATCCCGGTGTCGTGATCGGCGCCGATGGTTTCGGCCTCGCGCCTGAGCGGGGCCGGTGGCTCAAGGTACCGCAGGTCGGCGGCGTGCGGATCGGCAACGACGTAGAAATCGGCGCGAACACGACGATAGATCGCGGCGCAATCGAAGACACCATCATCGATGACGGTGTCAAGCTCGACAATCAAATTCAGATCGGGCACAACGTGCACGTCGGTGCGCATACGGCGATCGCCGGCTGCACCGGTGTCTCGGGGAGTACCACTATTGGGCGCAATTGCATGATCGCAGGTATGGTCGGCATCGCCGGTCACCTCGAGATCTGCGATGGCGTCGTGATCACCGGCCGGACTTTGGTGAGCCGGTCGATCACGCGGCCGGGCGTGTACTCAGGGGGGCTGCCCTTCGACGAGGCGCGTCGCTGGCGGCGCAACAGCGCGCGGTTTCGCCACCTCGACGAGCTGGTGCGCCGTGTCGAGCAGCTCGGCGGTCGAAAACTGAACACATCAAAAGAGGGCGAGGATGACTGAGCCGGCCTACATGGACATCAACGCAGTCCTCAAGCAGCTGCCGCATCGCTATCCGTTCCTGCTTGTGGATCGCGTGCTCGACTGCACGCCCGGAAAAACCATCCGTGCCCTGAAGAACGTGACGTACAACGAGCCCTTCTTCACAGGGCACTTCCCGCACCGACCGGTCATGCCCGGCGTCATGATCATCGAGGCGTTGGCTCAGGCCGCCGGAATACTCGCGTTTCGCACTGCGGGCGTCTTTCCCGATGAGCATTCGCGCTTTTTCTTCGTCGGCATCGACAAGGCGCGATTTCGCAAACCGGTGGAGCCCGGCGACCAGCTGATATTGAAGGCGGAACTGGTCCGCGCCTTCAAGGGAATCTGGAAGTTTGCGACGGTTGCTGAAGTGGACGGCGAGGAAGTGGCATCGGCTGAAATGATGGTGACGCCCGAAGCGCGCGTCGCACCGGCGGCCGACACACCGGCATGATAGATCCGCGCGCTGTAATCGATTCGCAGGCCGAACTGGCCACGGATGTCGAGGTCGGTGCGTTTGCCATCATCGGGGCGCACGTCAGCGTCGGTCCTGGCTGTCGCATCGGGCCGCACGCGGTAATCAAGGGACCGACACGCCTCGGTTCCAACAACCAGGTGTTTCAGTTCGCTTCGCTGGGCGATGCACCGCAGGACAAGAAGTACCAGGGCGAGCCGACCCGCCTCGAGATCGGCGATCACAACACGTTTCGCGAGTACTGCACGGTCAACCGCGGCACTACGCACGGCGGCGGCGTCACGCGAATCGGCAGTGACAACTGGTTAATGGCCTACACACACGTTGCGCACGACAGTCAGATCGGCGATCACTGTGTGCTCGCGAATTTTGCGACGCTGGGCGGCCACGTGGAGCTCGGTGATTGGGTGATCATGGCGGGGTTCTCCGGGATCCATCAGTTCTGCAAGGTTGGTGCGCACTGCTTTCTCGCCAACAACACGGCCGTAACGCGCGACGTGCCGCCATACCTGATGGTTACCGGGCAGCCGGCGCAGCCGCATAGCATTAATGCCGAAGGCCTCAAGCGGCGGGGTTTTACGCCGGAGCAGATCCGCAATCTGCGCAACGCGTATCGAGTACTGTATCGCTCGGGACTCAAGCTCGCGGAGGCGTTGCAGCAACTTCAGGCACTCGTGCCGACTCAGCCGGAGCTGAAGATCTTTGTCGATTTTCTGGGACAGACTACGCGCAGTATCGTGAGGTAGGGCTTTGCGCTTCGCCCTCGTCGCTGGTGAGGCGTCGGGAGACCAGCTCGGCGCAGCGTTGATCCGCTCAATGCGTACACGCATTCCGTCGGCGCAATTCTTCGGCGTCGCTGGTCCGAAGATGCAGGCGGAGGGCTGCGAAGCCTGGCTGCCTTCCGAAGCGCTCGCGGTCATGGGACTCTTCGAGGTGCTGAGTCACCTGCCGCGGCTGTTGAAGATGCGCAGACATCTGCGCGAGCGATTGCTGACGGAGCGTCCGGATGTGTTCATCGGGATCGATGCGCCGGAATTCAATCTTGGGCTGGCACGCGATCTGCGAGCTGCGGGGCTTCGTACCGTGCAATACGTGAGTCCACAGGTGTGGGCGTGGCGCCAGGGGCGCGTGCGCGGCATAGGCGCGGCCGTAGATCTGGTGCTCTGCCTGCTGCCGTTTGAAGAGCAGTTCTACAAGCGGGCCGGCATTCGCGCCGAGTTCGTCGGGCATCCGCTCGCCGATGTGATTCGCGAAGACACTGACCCTCGCGCCGCCCGCCGCGAGCTTGGCCTGCCGGAGGAGCGCCCAACCGTGGCCGTGCTTCCCGGGAGCCGCGTTGGCGAAGTGAGTCGCCTGGGTGATGACTTTGCAGGCACGATTGGTTGGCTTGCGAATCGTCGGCCGGAGCTGCAGTTCGTTGCGCCGATGGCGAATGAAGCCGTGCGGGCAATCTTCGCCCGGGCGCTGGAAAGGCATGCCACGGGTACCGAGGTTCGCGTGCTCGATGGCAACTCGCATCTCGCGCTGGCAGCGGCGGATGTGGTGCTGGTCGCTTCCGGCACGGCGACACTTGAAACGCTGCTCACCAGGAGGCCGATGGTGGTGGCGTATCGTCTCGGCGGGCTGACGGCCTGGCTGTTGCGAACCTTCAATTTAATGAAGGCACCATTCTTTTCCCAGCCCAACTTGCTGGCCGGCGAGCGAATTGTACCGGAGCTCTTTCAGGAACAGGTGAGCCCCGAGACGCTCGGCGCCGAGCTGTTGCGCGAACTCGATGACACGGCGTTGCGCGAACGGCAGCAGCGCGTGTTCAGTGCCATCCATCGGCAGCTCGAGCGCAATGCGAGCGATCGCGCTGCAGACGCGATTCTCGCGCTGCTCGCTAATAGCGCGGTGGCCACTTGATGAAGCGGCGACGCAAGCAGGCACGACTGCCTTTCCCCGACCCCTGCCGATTGGCTGGTGTGGATGAAGCCGGGCGCGGTCCGCTGGCCGGACCGGTCGTCGCTGCCGCAGTCATTCTTGACCGGCGCAGACCAATCCGCGGACTGGCGGATTCGAAGGTGCTGGAACCAAAGGTACGCGAAAAGCTCGCGGTGAAGATCAGGGAGCGGTCACTCGCGTGGTCGGTGGCCTGGGCCGACCGCGAGGAAGTCGACACGCTCAATATCCTGCAGGCCACATTGCTCGCGATGCGCCGGGCATTGCTCGGTTTGAGGATCGCGCCCGATGAGGTGCGGATCGACGGGGATCGCTGCCCATCGCTTGATGGCCTGGCGTTCGCGTGTCCTGCTGTCCCGATCATCCAGGGCGATGCGCTCGTTCCCGCCATAAGCGCGGCCTCGATTCTGGCCAAGACCTACAGAGATGCATGGATGCGCTCGTTCCATGAGATCTGGCCGGACTACGGCTTCGCATCGCACAAGGGCTATGCGACTCCGGAGCATCTCGCCGCGCTCGAGTGCCATGGGGCCTGTCCGCTGCATCGTCGCTCATTCATGCCAGTCAAGGAAATGACTGGATGGGAATTCGAGGAGTACCAGTCAGAAGTCGGGGGCGCAGAGGCGGTGCAGCCAGCTACAATCGCGCCCGTCCAACTGCTGATCCTCCCATGAGCCAGTTCGTCCACCTGCGCGTTCACACCGAGTACTCGCTCCTCGACAGCGTGGTGCGCGTGCCGGAGCTCATCGATGCGGTCGCTCGTGCGGGGATGCCGGCCATCGCGCTAACCGACGAAACGAATCTATTCGCCATGGTGAAGTTCTATCGGGGCGCTCAGGCGAGAGGGCTAAAGCCCATCGTCGGTGTCGATGTGCGCCTGCGCGACGCGGCCGAGCGACAGGAACCCGCGCGCTTGACGCTGCTGAGTCAGAATCTGGCCGGCTATCGCAATCTTACGCAGCTCATAACCCGTGCATACCTGGAAGGGCAACGACGCGGCGTGCCACTGGTCGACCGTAACTGGCTCACAGCCTCAAGCACGGCGGGCTTGATTGCACTTTCCGGGGGGCAGGACGGTGATGTAGGTCGTGCGCTCCTCGGAAATCGTCGGGAGGAGGCGCGCCGGTTCCTCGGGCGCTGGCTCGAGCTCTTCGACAATCGCTTCTATGTCGAGGTACAGAGACTCGGGCGCCCCAACGAAGAGGAATACCTGGATGCGGTGCTGCGCCTCGTGGCGGAGTGTGCGACGCCGATCGTCGCGACCAATGACGTGCGTTTCGTACGGCCCCAGGACTTCGAATCTCACGAGGCGCGTGTCTGCATTCAGGAGGGTCGCCTGCTGGCCGATCGGGGTCGTCAGCGCCGCTATACAGAGCAGCAGTATCTGCGATCGCCGGCGGAGATGGCCGAGCTGTTCGCGGACCTGCCGGAAGCGCTCGAGAATTCGGTGGAAATTGCACGCCGCTGCAGCCTGGAGTTGAAGCTGGGTGAATCACGACTTCCGGAGTACCCGGTACCGGACGGCATCACGGCAGCCGACTATCTGCGTGGACAAGCGCGCGATGGACTGGAGAAGAGGCTGGCGGGGCTCGTCAATGCTCCCGCCAGCGCGGCTCGTGACCAGACCGTGTACCAGCAGCGCCTTACGTCGGAGCTCGACACCATCTGCAGCATGGGTTTCGCCGGATACTTTCTCATCGTCGCCGATTTCATCCGCTGGGCGCGTGAGAACGGGATTCCGGTCGGCCCCGGCCGCGGCTCGGGCGCCGGATCGCTGGTAGCGTGGAGCATCGGCATTACCGATCTCGATCCGCTGGAGCACGATCTGCTGTTCGAGCGCTTCCTGAATCCCGAGCGCGTATCGATGCCGGACTTCGACATCGATTTCTGCATGCAAGGTCGCGATCGGGTCATCGACTACGTGGCCGAGAAATACGGGCGCGACCGCGTGTCGCAGATCATCACCTACGGAACCATGGCCGCCAAAGCCGTGGTGCGTGATGTCGGCCGTGTGCAGGGTATGAGCTATGGGTACGTCGATCGCATCGCCAAGCTTATTCCCTTCGAGCTCGGCATCACGCTCGACAAGGCGCTGCAGGATGAGCAGGAGCTCAAGCGACTGTATGACGCGGAAGAGGAAGTCCGCAGCCTCATCGACATGGCGCGCTCCCTTGAGGGGTTGACCCGCAACGCAGGCACGCACGCGGGCGGAGTGGTGATCGCGCCGTCAATGCTCACTGATTTCACCCCGCTGTTCTGCGAAGAGGGCTCGCACAGCGTCGTGACGCAGTTCGACAAGGATGATGTGGAGGCCGCTGGCCTGGTGAAATTCGACTTTCTCGGTCTGCGTACGCTCACCATCATCGATTGGACCGTCAAGGCCATCAATGCGCAGCGCCAGGCGACGAACGAGGCGCTGCTCGACATCGCCTTGCTGCCCATGGACGACCCCGCCACCTTCACGCTGCTGAAGAGTTGTCGCACCAACGCGATCTTTCAACTCGAATCGCGCGGTATGAAGGATCTGATTCGGCGCCTGCAGCCCGATCGTTTCGAAGACATCGTTGCGCTGGTCGCCCTGTTCCGTCCTGGACCGCTGCAATCTGGAATGGTCGATGACTTCATTGCGCGCAAGCACGGACGCACCGATCAGCCGATCGATTATCTGCATCCGGATCTCAAGCCCGTGCTCGCCGGCACGTACGGCGTGATCCTGTATCAGGAGCAGGTGATGCAGATCGCGCAGGTACTGGCGGGGTACACCCTTGGAGGCGCCGATCTCCTGCGCCGTGCGATGGGCAAGAAGAAGCCCGAAGAAATGGCAAAGCAGCGTTCGGTGTTCACCGAAGGGGCCGTGCAACGCGGCGTTCCCGAACCTCGGGCCCGCCATATCTTCGACCTGATGGAGAAGTTTGCGGGCTACGGCTTCAACAAGTCGCATTCGGCCGCGTACGCGCTTCTGTCCTATCAAACTGCGTGGCTCAAAGCGCACTACCCGGCGCAGTTCATGGCTGCGGTGCTGTCGGCGGACATGGATCGCACTGACAAGGTCGTGGCGCTGATCGACGAGTGCGTGAGCCTCGGACTCAAGGTCGAGCCACCGGATATCAATTCGTCTCAGTATGACTTTACTGTGAGCGGCGCTCACAGCATCCGCTATGGGCTGGGGGCGGTGAAGGGTGTGGGGCAGTCGGCGGTTGAGGCTCTCATGGCGGAACGCAGCACACGCGGACCATTCACGAGCATCGAGAACGTGTGCCGGCGGCTTGACCTCAATCGCGTGAACAAGCGTGTGCTGGAAGCGCTGATCCGCTCCGGCTGCCTTGATTCCCTCGCGCACACGCGCAATACGCTGATGAGCCGCCTCGGCGCGGCAATGCACATGGGCGAGCAGACCACCCGCGCGCAGGCCGTGGGTCAGGACGATCTGTTCGGGCTGGCGGCGGGCCCGGCTCCGGATTCGGCCCGCGAGTTCGAGTTGCCGGAATGGCCAGAAGCCACGCGCCTTGCTGGCGAACGAGACACACTCGGTCTGTACCTCACTGGTCACCCGATAGTGCAATACGAGGCGGAATTGAGTTTCCTCACCAGCGGACGCCTGGGGGATCTCGCGAGCGGTCGGCCGGTTGGCGCAGGAGAGGGCGGCAGATGGCAACCGGGGCGCAATGTCACCGTCGCTGGCCTGGTACTCGAAGTGCGCAGGCGTGCTAACCGCGTCACGCTGGTGCTCGATGATCGCAGCGGAAGAATCGAAGTAATGCTCTACGAGGAAATCTATCAGCAGCACCGGGACATCATCGCCAAGGATGCGATCCTGCTCATCGAAGGTCAGATGCGGTTCGATGAATTCAGCGAGGGCTGGCGTCTCAACGCAAAGCGGCTGCTCGACATCGACAAAGCACGCGAGCAGCAGGCGCGGCGACTGATCTTGCAGTGGCCGGCCGGAGTCGATGGCAGCGATCAGGTGCGGTGCCTGATCGATATCCTCAAGCCCTACGTTGGCGGCAATTGCAGCATCCAGATTGGTTATCGCGGCGCGGGCGCGAGTGCGGCACTGGTGCTCGACGAACAATGGCTGGTGCGTCCTACGCAGGAACTCATCGAGCAGCTGAAGCGCTTCGTCGGAACGGAAAACCTGCGCGTGGTGTATGGAGCACGCGGCGCCGGCGACGACGGCGGCAGCAGTATCGGCCGCAGCGTCAACTGACGACCGGGAGAAGCCGGGCATTGGGTGGGGGGTTGTGCCAAGTCCGGGCTGATCATGCGCGCTGACGATGCCATCCGCGAATGTATCCCCGCGAACATTGCCCGCCCGGCTTGGCACAAGCCCCCACCCAATGTCCGGGTTCGATCACGGCGTAGCTACCACCGTGCAATGGGCCGGCGCGTTCGCTAGCATGGCCCGCCCATGGACCTGAACTTCCTCGACTTCGAACAGCCGATCGCCGAGCTCGAGGCCAAGATCGACGAGCTCAAATTCCTGGGTTCCGACACCGAGATCAACATCGGTGAGGAAATCGCGCGCCTGAAGGCGAAAAGCCGCGCGCTGACTACCAGCATCTTCGCGAATCTCACGCCGTGGCAGATTACGCAGCTCGCGCGGCATCCGCAGCGACCATATGCGCTCGATCACATCGGGCAGGTATTCACGGATTTTCAGGAGCTGCATGGGGATCGCATGTATGGCGACGACCTCGCCGTAGTGGGCGGACCCGCACGCCTGGATGGGCGCGCAGTGATGGTGATCGGCCACCAAAAAGGACGTGACACCAAGGAGCGCGTGCGGCGCAACTACGGCATGCCGAAGCCCGAAGGCTACCGCAAGGCGTTGCGACTCATGCAGCTTGCGGAGCGCTTTCGCCTGCCATTGGTGACGCTGATCGACACGCCAGGCGCCTATCCCGGGGTTGGTTCCGAAGAGCGCGGTCAGAGTGAGGCGATCGCACGCAATCTCTTTGCGATGAGCACGCTCGAGATTCCAATCGTGAGCATCGTGATCGGCGAAGGCGGCTCGGGAGGCGCATTGGCGATTGGAGTGTGCGATCGCCTGTTGATGCTCCAGTACAGCATCTACTCCGTGATTTCCCCCGAGGGCTGCGCCTCCATCCTGTGGAAGAGCGCCGACAAGAAGGAGTTGGCAGCCGAGGCGATGGGACTTACCGCGGAGCGGCTGAGCAAGTTGAATCTCGTAGATGAGGTAGTGCGTGAGCCGTTGGGCGGAGCGCATCGCGACCCGGCGGCGACCGCCGAGAGCGTGAAGAGCGCGTTGCTGCGCCATCTCAGCGAGCTTGAGCAGGTTTCGGTGGAACAGCTGCTGGCCGCGCGCGAAACGAGACTCAAGACATTCGGCGCGTTCACCGGCAACTGAGTGCTGCGGTCGGTGTGGCATGATCGGCTTCTCCGCCGCAACTCTGCACGCAGCTCTGGCGTCGCTGGGCGCTGAACCTGAAGTCGCTCGCTATTGTGTTGCCTTCAGTGGCGGACCGGACTCGACCGCCCTGCTCAACTGCCTGGCAGAACTGCGCGCACAGCACCCGGGACTCGAGCTGCGGGCCACCCATGTCAACCATCACCTGCAGCCTCACGCCGACCAGTGGGCTGAGCACTGCGCCGGGTTGGCAAGGCAATTGGGGGTGCCGTTCCTGCTGCTCGATGCTCGCGTGCAGGCCGCACGCGGAGAGTCGCTCGAGGCGGCGGCGCGAGACGCCCGCTATCACCTGCTGGCTGAAGGGCTCGCTTCAGCAGAATTTCTCCTGACGGCTCACCAGGCGGAGGATCAGCTCGAGACGTTGCTATTGCAGCTTGCTCGCGGGGCTGGTGTGGCCGGACTTGCAGGGATGCCGCGCCGTGCACCCTGCGGACGAGGTGAGCACCTGAGGCCGCTGCTCGATTTCAGCCGCAATGAACTGCAGCGGTATGCCGCTGCGGCGGGGCTGAGGTGGATCGAGGATCCGACCAACGAGAATCAGCGCTTCGACCGCAATTTCGTGCGTCATCGCATCCTTCCAGTCCTCCAGGAGCGCTGGCCGTCGCTCGCCGCCAGCGCCGTGCGCAGCGCCGATAACCTCGCAAGCGCACACGCGCTCCTCGATGATCTGGCACGCGCCGACCATGCTGTTGCGGCGCAAGGCGACCTACTGAGTGTTCCTGCCCTGCGCGCGCTGGAGCCTGCGCGGGTGCGCAATCTCCTGCGCTTCTGGATCCGCTTGCGCGATGCCTCGCTCCCGTCCAGCGCAGTTCTCGAACAGATCCAAGCGCAGATGCTGGCGTTGCGTCCCGACCGCACTCCGGAAGTGAGGTGGGGCGACCAGGTGATCCAGCGCTACCGGGATCGGCTGTACTTGAGCGACCGCTTACCGGCCGAACCTACCGGTGAAGCATCGTGGCGCTGGCGAGCCGAGCCCGAGTTCGCGCTGCCCGCAGGGTCAGGGCAGCTTCGTGCTCGCTTTGATGATTGCGGTGGCGCGAGGCTGGCCGGCATTCCTGACCAGCTGAGGGTGAGATGGCGGTCGGGCGGTGAAACCTTGCGGCTCGCCGCCAACCGACCCCATCGCGAGTTGCGAAGCCTCATGCAGGAGTGGGGCATCGTGCCGTGGATGCGCGGGCGCATTCCGTTGCTGTACGCCGGAGAGGCGCTGGTGGCGGTTGGCGACTTGGGGCTCGCCGCGGAATTTCGCGCCGGCGAGGGTCAGCAGGGCATTCTCATCGAGTGGCTCGATCACCCGGCGCTGGACTGAGGGCGCAAGGCCGCGTGCGCGCTGCATCCGACTCAGGGCCGGCGAGTTTCATTGAGCAGGCACCGTCATTCTGGTAGCCTGATTGCCCGTCGAAAATCAGCGGCTGACGCGGCGCAGCTGAGCGACGGGATCTTAAGTTGATCTCCCTCACCGACGACCGCCCGCGGCCCTTGGATCGAGTAACCGGTCCTGTCAGTACAGGATCGTATGCGTTGCGGGTGAGTCTGGCATGACCCATTTCGTTTTCGTCACTGGTGGCGTCGTTTCTTCGTTGGGCAAGGGCATCGCCAGCGCGTCGCTCGGTGCGATTCTCGAGGCGCGCGGCCTCAAGATCTCGATGGTGAAGCTGGATCCCTACATCAATGTCGATCCAGGCACCATGAGCCCGTTTCAGCACGGCGAAGTGTTCGTCACCCAGGATGGCACCGAAACTGACCTCGACCTCGGGCACTACGAGCGTTTCGTGCGCACCACGACGGGCCGACACAGCAATTTCACCACCGGGCGCATTTACGAGCGCGTGATCGCCAAGGAGAGGCGAGGTGACTACCTGGGCGCGACCGTTCAGGTCATTCCGCACATCACCGATGAGATCAAGCGCAGCATCCGCCTGGGCGCAGGCGATTCGGACGTATGCATGGTGGAAATCGGCGGCACGGTGGGCGACATCGAGTCGCTGCCGTTCCTCGAGGCCATCCGGCAGATGGGGGTCGAGCTCGGGCGCAACAACGTTGCATATATGCACCTGACCCTGATTCCGGTGGTCGGTACTTCGGGCGAAATCAAGACCAAGCCGACCCAGCACTCCGTGAAGGAGCTGCGCGGCATCGGTATCCAGCCGGATGTCCTCTTGTGCCGTTGTCGTGAGCCGCTTCCCGAGGAGCATCGCCGCAAGATTGCGCTGTTCACCAACGTCGAGGAGCGCGCGGTGATCTCAGCGGTGGATGCCGATGACATCTACAAGATCCCGCTGCTGCTGCACGAGCAGGGGCTCGACGACATCATCGTGGACAAGCTGCGCCTGCAGGCGCCGCCCGCGGATCTGTCCGAATGGCGCCACGTGGTGAGCGCCAGGATGAACCCGGAAGCGCAGGTCAACGTTGCGATGGTCGGCAAGTATGTGCAGATCCGCGATTCGTACATCTCGCTGAATGAGGCGCTGACTCACGCAGGCGTGCGCACGCGCACGCGAGTGAATGTTCACTACGTCGAGGCTACCGACCTCGAAATGCAAGGTCTCTCAGCGCTCGACGGGATGGATGCGATCCTGGTGCCGGGTGGGTTCGGCGAGCGGGGCATCGAGGGCAAGATCCGGGCGGTCGAATTCGCGCGTCGCAACGGGATTCCGTATCTGGGCATCTGCCTCGGCATGCAGGTTGCGGTCATTGAATATGCGCGCCACGTCGTGGGGCTGGATGGCGCCAATAGCACGGAATTCAACCGGGCTACCCCACATCCCGTGATCGCGCTTATCACCGAGTGGCAGGATCGGGAGCACGGGGCGCAAACTCGGGATGACAGCTCGGCAAAGGGTGGCACCATGCGCCTCGGCGCGCAGGAGTGCCGCGTGATGCCTGGCACGCTGACACACGCTGTCTACGGACGGGACACCATCATGGAACGTCATCGTCATCGCTACGAATTCAATAACCGCTACCTGGAGCGGATGTCGAAAGCCGGGCTGAAATTTTCAGGCTTCTCGAGTGACGGCCTGGTGGAAATCATCGAGCTCGCCTCGCATCCCTGGTTCATCGCGTGCCAGTTCCACCCTGAATTCACTTCCACTCCGCGGGACGGGCACCCGCTGTTCGCTGGATTCATCCGCGCGGCGCGCCAGCACCGGGCGTCGCAGCTGCCCGCTGCCGCCAGCGCATGAGACTGCATGACTTCGAAGTCGGTCCGGATCAGCCGCTGTTCCTGATTGCCGGGCCTTGTGTCGTCGAGAGCGAATCGCTGGTCATCGACACCGCCGGCAAATTGAAAGAGATTACGGTGCGGCTCGGCATCCCGTTCATCTTCAAGTCCTCTTTCGACAAGGCAAATCGTTCCTCGGCAGCGAGTTTTCGGGGCCCGGGCATCGAGGAGGGCCTGCGCGTGCTGTCGGAAGTGCGGCGACAGCTCAAACTCCCGGTGCTCACCGACGTGCATGAGGACACGCCTCTTGCCGAAGTCGCTGAAGTCGTAGATGTCATGCAGACGCCGGCATTCCTGTGCCGCCAGACCAACTTCATTCGCTCGGTGGCCTCGCAGGGCAGGCCGGTCAACATCAAGAAGGGCCAGTTCCTGTCGCCGTGGGAAATGAAGAATGTCGTCGACAAGGCGCGCGCCACTGGCAACCAGCAGATCCTGGTGTGCGAACGCGGTTTCTCATTTGGATACAACAATCTGGTTTCGGACATGCGCGGTCTCGCAGTAATGCGTGAGACCGGTTGCCCGGTGGTGTTCGATGCGACTCATTCGGTGCAGCTGCCCGGCGGCAAGGGATCCGCATCAGGGGGACAGCGCGAATTCGTTCCGGTACTCGCGCGGGCGGCCGTGGCTGCTGGAGTTGCGGGCGTCTTCATGGAGACGCATCCGGATCCCGACAAAGCGCTGAGCGATGGCCCGAACGCGTGGCCGTTGGGACACATGGAAACGCTGCTCGAGACGCTGCTGCAGATCGATCGCACCGTGAAAGGCCGGCCTTATGCGGAGTCGCTCCTGTGAGCGGCATTACAGATATCCGCGGGCGTGAAATCATCGATTCGCGTGGCAATCCGACCGTCGAGGCCGACGTGCTTCTCGACAGCGGCGTGATGGGGCGCGCAGCCGTGCCCTCCGGCGCGTCGACCGGCACGCGCGAAGCGGTCGAGCTCCGTGACGCTGATCCAAAGCGGTTTCTCGGCAAGGGCGTCCTGAACGCGGTCGCCAACGTCAACGGTCCGATCCGCCAGGCGCTGCTGAAGCGTGATCCAGCCGATCAGGAAGGACTCGATGCGTGCATGCGCGAGCTCGACGGCACCGACAACAAGTCGCATCTCGGAGCCAACGCGATTCTTGCGGTGTCACTGGCTGCGGCCCATGCCAGCGCTAACGATCGCAAGCTTCCCCTGTTCCGCCACCTCGCGGGCGCGGAGGACTTGGAGCTGCCCGTGCCGATGATGAACATCATCAACGGCGGTGCGCACGCGGATAACAGCGTCGACATCCAGGAGTTCATGATTCTCCCGGTCGGCGCGCCATCTTTGAGCGAAGCGATTCGCTATGGCGCGGAGATCTTCCATACGCTGAAGAAAGTCCTGCACAAGAAGGGTCTGGGGACTGCAGTCGGCGATGAGGGCGGCTTTGCTCCCGACCTGCCGTCGAACGAGGCCGCGCTGGAGACGATCATCGAAGCAGTGCAACTTGCGGGCTACACGCCAGGCGGCGATGTGCTGCTGGGCCTGGATGTGGCGAGCTCGGAATTCTTCAGCGAGGGTGTCTACACGCTGGCGTCAGAAGGGCGGCAGTTCAGCGCAGCTCAGTTTGTGGATTATCTGGCGGATCTCGTCGGGCGTTACCCGATCATCACGATCGAAGACGGCATGAGCGAAAGTGACTGGCAGGGCTGGGCTCTGCTTACACAACGGCTCGGCCGGCGCGTACAGCTCGTCGGAGATGACCTGTTCGTGACCAATACGAAGATCCTGAAGCAGGGAATCGAGCAGGGAATCGCCAACTCGATCCTGATCAAGGTGAATCAAATCGGAACCCTTACCGAGACATTGGCAGCGATCGAGATGGCAACGCAGGCGGGTTATTCTGCGGTCATCTCGCATCGTTCCGGCGAAACAGAGGATTGCACCATCGCTGATATCGCGGTAGCCACTGCCGCGACGCAGATCAAGACCGGATCGATGTCGCGATCAGATCGCGTGGCGAAGTACAACCAGCTATTGCGCATCGAGGCCGAGCTAGGCGCGCACGCACGTTACGCAGGGCGCAAGGCATTCCCGGTGCCACTCTCATGATTCACGCCGCGTGCGCATGAACCCTATGTCACTGCGCCTGTTCGCCGCCGCCCTGCTGGTCATCGCTCTTGCCCTGCAGTACCGCCTCTGGCTTTCCGATGGCGGGATTCGCGAAGTGCATCGTCTGCAGAATGCAGTGACTGCGCAGACACAGCAAAACGTCGAGCTCAAGGAACGCAACGAGCAGCTTGCAGCGGAAGTGAAGGATTTGAAGGAAGGACTGGACGCCGTCGAAGAGCGTGCGCGCAGCGACCTCGGCATGGTGGGAGCCAACGAAACTTTCTACCAGGTGGTTTCGCCGCCACCCACGGATCATGCAGCGCCCACGGAGGCTGCTCCGACGGATTCTTCGGCGGTAGCGACGGGCAAGGCGCGCCCGACTCAGCACGCCGCAGCCCGATGACGCCCTCCGCGGCAACGCCGCGCAACTGGGCAATCGTCGCAGCGGCAGGCCAGGGCCGGCGCATGGACGCGGAGAGACCGAAGCAATACCTGCAGCTCGCCGGTGCCACCGTCCTGGAACATGCGCTGCGACCATTGCTGTCGCATCCGCGGATTTCTGGAATAGTCGTCGTGCTCGCTCCTGGCGACAAATTCTGGCCGCAGCTGCCAATCGCAACGGCGCCGCGCTTGCAGACGACGGTGGGCGGTGATGCGCGTCAACATTCCGTGCTGAATGGTCTCATTGCACTCGAGGGTAAGGCCGCGGCCGAAGACTGGATCCTGGTCCACGACGGAGCGCGCCCCTGTCTCGATACGCAAGCACTCGAGGCCCTGATGGTCGCAGTGCAAGACGACCGAGTCGGCGGGTTGCTGGGAGTTCCGCTGGCCGATACGCTCAAGCGCGCCGATACCGCCGGTCTGCACTGCGAGTCGACGCTCGAGCGCAAGGGACTCTGGTGTGCGCAGACACCGCAGATGTTTCGCTACGACCTGTTGCGTTTCGCACTGAGCCAGGCGTTGACGCAAGGCAGCGGGGTCACTGACGAGGCGCAGGCAGTGGAAGCCCTTGGCCATCGTCCCCGACTGGTACGCGGCTCGCCTCACAACATCAAGATCACCCATCCCGCTGACCTGGTCCTGGCAGAAGCGCTGCTGCGCGCGGCGACGACGAGATGAGCACCAGCACCAGAGTCGGGATGGGTATCGACGTGCACGCCTTCGGGCCGGGAGATCACCTTATGCTGGCGGGCGTGCGCATCCCGCACGACCATGGCGTCACAGCGCATTCCGACGGTGATGTCGCCATTCACGCGCTCTGCGACGCGCTGCTCGGGACGGCGGGGCTCGGCGACATCGGCCAGTACTTTGCGGATTCCGACCCGCAATGGCGAGGCGCGGCGAGCGCCGAGTTTCTGCAACGCGTTGCCGACATGCTGACCGCACGGGGTTACACGCCCGTCAATGTCGATATCACCATCCTGGCCGAACGGCCGCGCATCGGTCCATACCGTGAGGCCATGCGTCGCCGGCTCGCCGAACTCCTGGGTCTCGAGCCCGAAGCAGTCAACGTGAAGGCGACGACGACTGAACAGCTCGGGCTCATCGGTCGTGGCGAGGGCATTGCTGCCTGGGCAGTGGTGCTGGTCGATTCGATAGCACGCGACGCATGATCCAGCCCGTGCCGGAAGAATGGCGCCACCTGGCGCTCGATCCGCCGCGCGCGCACGGCGATCCGGTAGCGCGTGGCAGGCTGCGCACCAGCCTCGAGGATTTCGAAGTGCAGGAAGAGTTGTCGTTCCGGCCGGATGACCAGGGACCGCATTCGTTGCTGCGTGTGATCAAGCGCGGGGCCAATACGGAGTGGGTCGCGGGACAGCTGGCGCGATTCGCGGGTGTGCGGGCGAGCGATGTCGGCTTCGCGGGACTGAAAGACCGACATGCCGTGGCAGCGCAATGGTTCAGCGTACCAGCATCGAAATTCAGCAGCGCGGATTGGCTGGCTCTGCAGCACCCGGAGTTCAGGGTGCACGAAGTGCGCGCGCACTCGCGCAAGTTGCGGCGCGGCGCCTTGGCTGCCAACCGCTTCCGCATCTGCGTGCGCGAATTCGATCCGGATGCTGGAGCACTCGAGGAGAGGCTGGCGAGAATCGCACGTTGCGGTGTGCCGAACTATTTCGGCCCACAGCGTTTCGGACGTGAGACCGGGAACTTGTCACGCGTTCAGGACTGGATCGCCTGCGGGCACCTGCCGCGGGCGCGGAGCGAACGAAGCTTCACGATCTCGGCCGCACGCAGCCTCGTATTCAATGCGGTACTCGCTGAGCGCGTAATCGACCGCAGCTGGGATCGCCTGCGACCCGGTGATGTTGCCAATCTCGATGGCAGCGGCAGCATCTTTGCAGTCGATGTCCCAACGCCGCAGCTGGAAGAGCGCTGTCGGGCGCTCGACATTCATCCGACCGGACCCCTGTGGGGCACTGACTCGCCCAGCTCCGGATCCGAGGTGCGCAACATTGAGACGGGAGTGGAGCAACGATTCGAGACGGTTACGATGGCGCTCGCCGGTGCAGGACTCACGCACGAGCGCAGGGCACTGCGCTTGCGGGTTGCCGATCTGCAGGCGCACGCCCAGGACGCTGCGCTCACGCTCGAGTTTCGCCTCACGGCAGGTGCTTTTGCGACTACCGTGCTACGCGAGTTGCTGGACGTGACAGAGGAGGGCTGACGATGCTGGAGATCATCGATCATGAGGTAGCGCGTGAGATCCGCTTTGCTCGCCCGCCCGTAAATGCCTTCAATGTGGAGCTGCTCGAAAGGCTGAACCAGGCATTGGATGCAGCGCGAGCTGACGGTTGCCGCGCAATCGTGCTTTCCGGCCGCCCCGGGATGTTCACCGCCGGCCTCGACGTGCCCGAGCTCCTGACGCTGGATCGGAAGGAGATGCTCAGAGGCTGGGAGGTCTTCTTCGGTGCGCAGGCACGGCTCGCGGCGGCGTCAATTCCCGTGGCAGCAGCAATCACCGGGCACAGTCCGGCGGGTGGCGCGGTTCTCGCCTTGTATTGCGATCACCGGGTAATGGCCGCAGGCAAGTATCGCATCGGCCTCAACGAGGTGCAGGTGGGACTATTCCCTGGACCAATCATCTATGGCGCATTGCGCCGCCTGGTCGGCGCCGGTGTTGCCGATCGACTGATCACGGGCGGTGTCCTGCTTACGCCTGAAGAGGCTCTGGCGTCAGGATTGATCGATCGGGTGACGGACGAGAACGACGTGGTACCGGCCGCACTGGAGTGGGCGCGCCAAATGGGCTCCCTTCCTGCCCAGGCGGTGTTGCGCACTCGTGCGATGGCGCGGGCCGACCTCGTCAATCTCGTCGCGAACCTGGGCCGGGCCGACTACGAGGCGATGAATGAAGCCTGGTTCAGCGCGGAGACGCAGAGCACGTTGCGCAATCTCGTCGAACGCCTGCGGCGCAAGGCCTGAACCCGGGCAGCGACGTCACCGCGAGCGCAGCAGCACGTAGATGGCGCCGGTGCCGCCATCCACAGGCCGCGCCGAGCAGAAGGCGAGCACTGCATCAGTTCGTTGCAGCAAGGCATTCACTGCATTCTTGATCACTGGCCCGCGATGACCGGAGCGCAGTCCCTTGCCGTGTACGATGCGCACGCAACGAGCCTGAGCGCGCACCATGCCCTCCAGAAATTCCCGCAGCGCCTGCTTGGCCTGTGCCACGGTGTGCCCGTGCAAATCCAGCTCCGCCTCGACGCGGTACTGACCACGCCGCAACTTGCGCAGCACCGAGTCCTGCAGGCCCGCCCGACGAAAGGTCAGAGCGTCGCCCGCTTCGCTGTACAGATCGCCGGGACGCAGTTCGAGGCTTTCGCGCAATACTTCCAGATCGTCGAGCCGGGCGAAGCGCGCCTGCGGCTGTGGTTTTGGGCGGGCGGGCTGCTGCGCGCGCTGGCGCAGACGCTTCACACCGCGTACGGCGTCGCGGAACAGACGCTTCTCTTCGCCGTCATCGCTCATCGACCACTCCGCCGCAATCTACCCGGCGCTCGACCCCATCCAGTATAGTGATGCACGGATTTCTCTCGCCAGCTGTCGCCATCAGTGAAAATTCTGCTGAGCAATGATGACGGATATCGCGCTGAAGGTATCCGTCATCTGGCCGCGGCGCTGCAGGGCCTTGCGGAACTCACAGTCGTGGCACCGGAGCGCAATCGTAGTGGCGCCGGGCACTCTCTCACCCTTGATATGCCGTTGCGCGTGTTCCAGGTGGAACCGAACGTGTACTACGTCAACGGGACACCGACCGACTGCGTGCACCTGGCGATCTCGGGTTTGTTCGACTACGAGCACGACATGGTGGTTTCGGGAATCAATGACGGTGCCAATCTCGGTGATGATGTCCTGTATTCGGGAACGGTTGCCGCCGCCATTGAGGGGCGCTTCCTGGGTCTGCCTACCATTGCAGTGTCATTGTGCACGGAGCCTGGAAGCGCGCGGCACTTCGAGACTGCGGGGCGAATTGCTCGCGAGCTGGTGGCGCACCTGACACGTTCACCACTGCACGGTTCGACGATCCTCAACGTCAATGTGCCGGATCGGCCCTACGACACCCTGCGAGGAATCGAAGCCACGCGACTCGGATTTCGCCATCGTTCCGCGCCCATCGTCCGCGCCGAGGATCCCAAGGGCAGAGCCATCTACTGGGTTGGTCCTGCCGGCCCGCAACAGGAAGCGGGGCCGGGAACGGACTTCAACGCCGTAGCCACGGGGTTTGTGTCGGTCACACCGTTACAGATCGATCTGACGCGGCACGCCGCCATCGACGCCATCGGCGAATGGTTGCGAGGCATCGATGGTTGACTCGCGCCTCAATGGTATCGGTATGACCTCAGCGCGCACCCGCGAGCGGCTGGTGCAGCGGCTCAAGGACGGTGGCATCCGCAATCCCGTGGTGCTCGACCGGATTCGCGGCGTGCCGCGACATTTGTTCGTTGATGAGGCGCTTGCGAGCAGGGCGTACGAGGATGTGGCGTTGCCGATCGGGTTCGGTCAAACCATCTCTCAACCCTGGATCGTCGCACGCATGACCGAGGCGTTGATCGAAGGTGGAGCGCCGCAGAAGGTACTGGAGATCGGCACGGGCTGCGGCTACCAGACCGCCGTGCTCGCACCTCTGGTGGGCAGGATCTACTCGATCGAGCGCCTGGAACCGCTCTACGAGCGAGCGCGCGAACGGCTCAAGGTGCTGGGGATTCGAAACGTCCGCCTGAAGCATGGTGATGGTACGAAGGGCTGGCCCACTCAGGCGCCGTTCGACGGAATCCTGGTGGCTGCCGCTCCGCATGCCGTACCCGATGCGCTGCTCGAACAACTCGCACCGGGCGGGCGCATGGTGGTTCCGATCGGTTCCGAAGGCGGGCAGGAGCTGGTGCGCATCACGCGCGAAGAAGGCCGCTTGAAGCGCGAGAAGCTGGGGGCAGTCGCCTTCGTCCCATTGATCCAGGGGCCGGTTTCCATCGCGTGAGCCGGCCGCCATGAGCAGGTCACGCGCGTCCCGGCCGGCGTGCTGGCCGCAGCTGTTGGCGGTGGTGAGTGTCGCGATCGTTGTCGCAGTTGCAGGCTGTGGGACGCCTTATCGGAAAGCTGACTCACGCACCTACACTGTCAGATCGGGAGACACGGTCTACTCCATCGCCTGGCGGCATGGCGTCGACTATCGCGATCTTGCGCGCCGGAACAAATTGCCTGCTGACTACCGCATCTATCCCGGGCAGGTGCTCAAACTCCCAAGGCCTGCCGGCGCGCCGCCGCCGGCGCCGCCCGCGGCTGCGAAGACCGGCACGCCCGCAACCAAACCACCCGCACCTCCGGCGGCCGACGATGTTGCCGTCTGGCTGTGGCCGACGGAGGGCCAGATCGCGGCTGTACGCCACGCACCGACTGAATCTCAGGGACTGACGATCTCGGGTCATGAAGGCCAGATCGTTCGAGCCACTGCCGCCGGCAAGGTCGTATACACGGGCAGCGGGCTGCGCGGATTCGGCAACCTCCTCATCATCAAGCACAGCAACGTGTTTCTGAGCTCCTACGGACACAATCGCGAGCTCAAGGTGAAGGAGGGCGATCAAGTCGAGGCAGGTCAGGTGGTTGCCGAGATGGGGCTGGGTCCTGGCCAGGCGCCCATGCTCTATTTCGAGATCCGATACAACGGCCGGCCCGTCGATCCGCGCTGGTATCTACCGCCGCGATGAGAAGTGCGGTTAGATCAGGTCTAACACCAGGCCTGGTGCATTAGTCTTTAGTAACGGGTACTTCCGCGCTGTTCCAAGGTTGCTTGTAAGCAAGCGCTACGCTTAACATGTCGCCAAACAAAGACAGGCACTTGCTGCATAGAAGCGATACCGGGAGAAGACACAGGGGCGAAGGGGGAAGTCAGAAGAATAAAAAGAACAAGTGAGAACAAAAAGAAGAAGTCGCAATTGTTCGAATGTGTCAGCTTCGAATGATTGGTTGGTTGATTGAAGCTTTTGTTCCCTGTGTCTTCTCCCGGTCTCGCTTCGGTGACCTCTCCCTAGAGCCCTTCAGTCGGGTGTCGGCGTGGCGCTTATGATCAACGCCGCCGCGACGGGTCGTCCCTCCTGGACCAGTACGTTATAAGTCCGGCACGCGGCACGCGTGTCCATCACCTCGAAGCCAATTCCCGTCGCCTGCACGGCTGCGCCAATAGCGGGCGCTGGAAACACCAGCCGTTCGCCGGTGCCGAGCAGGATGATCTGAGGCTTGAGCGCGAATGCCGCCTGCAGGTGATCGAGCTGCAGGTCCTCAACCTTGCCCGGCGGCCAATCGAAGACGATTTCACTGGCGCTGAGGATCACGCTGCTGCGGATAATGTGCTCACGCACGCGCACTTCGCCTGGCGCACAAGCGCGTACCAGGTTGGCTTCGGTGTCCGACTGAAGACTGAATTGCATGTACTTGGAGCTTAAGTGATCGACGGATTCTGAGATACTGGTCCGCAGCGATGCACAGCGGACCGACAGCACGATCGTGCACGAGCTCATTCTGATCTTTACCGATCTGTTCATCGCCGAAGATGCAGCAAGCCCGCAATCCGTACCGGCTCTGCCCGCGCTGAGTACGCTTCTCACGCGCGGCGAGGTGCAGACCCCTGGCGACTGGCGGCGCTGGGTTCTGCGCGAGGTTGCGGGACGCGACGTGCTGCGGGTACCGGTGGCATCCATTTCCCGTCATGCATCGCTCTGCGAAGAAGCGAGTAATGAAACTGAGCACGATTGGTGGCTGGCGACTCCGGTGCACCTCGATGCCGGCCTGACGCACGTGCACATGAGTGCGCGGCCCGTGAGCCTCAGCAGCGAGGAATGGAGAACTCTCGCCGCGGAATTCAATCGACTGTTCGCGGCGGACGACTTTCATCTCTCGACCGCGACAGATGTCGCCGCTTTCCTCGCAACTTCAAACCCGATCGAGGCGAACACCACTGATCCTACGCGCGTGCTCGGCCAGGACGTCGAACCGGCGTTGCCAACAGGCCCCGAGGGCAAAAGGCTGCGCCGTCTGATGACCGGCGTGCAGATGTGGCTGCATGATCACCCGGTGAATGAAGCACGTCGCCAGCGCGGAGAACCCGCAGTGAATGGTTTCTGGATCTGGGGCGGCGGACCGGAGCCAGAGTTTTTCTCCGTCGGGCCGCTGCCGCGACTGGCGTCCGCGGATCCATATCTGGTGGGGTTGTGGCGGCTCATGAAGGGAAGAGTCGACACAGAAGCCGAGCATTTCGATGCTTTAGGGGCGCCGGATCGCGACCGCGTGATCGTGACTCTGGAATGCACCAGGTGCTTTGATCTTGCTCAGCGTCTGAACGAAATCGATCGACATTGGATGGCGCCGGTACTGCGCGCGCTACGCGACGGCCGCCTCAAGTCCGTAGCACTGCACCTGAACGATCGACTATTTCGCGTAAGTCGATTGGATGCATTCCGGTTCTGGCGAACCAGCCGCCACTGGCTCGAGGCAGCCGCATGATGGCGCGGGTGATTCGACGCCGTGCCGGCGCCGCGCCGGCAGACTTCGGACGCGAGCTGCATCCCGTGGTTCGGCGTGTATACGCGGCTCGAGGTCTCACCTCCAGCCTTGATCTCGCCCTCGGTCTCGACCAGCTTCTGCCAGTCAGCAGCCTGGACGGACTGGATGCGGCAATCGAAGTACTGCTCGAGCACCTGGCCGCCAGAACACGGGTACTTGTCGTCGGCGACTTCGACGCCGATGGCGCAACCAGCTCCGCGCTCGTTGTGCGTACTCTGCGACGCTTGGGATTCAGCAGCGTGGGCTATCTGGTGCCGAACCGCTTTCGCTACGGTTACGGCCTGACGCCCGAAATCGTAGCCGTCGCCTCGGAACAATCACCCGGGCTCATCGTGACCGTGGACAACGGCATCTCCAGCCACTCGGGCGTCGCCGAGGCCACGCGCCGCGGAATCGACGTGCTCATCACGGATCATCACCTGCCTGCGGCCGCGCTGCCGGCAGCCCGTGCCATCGTCAACCCCAACCTCGCCGGTGCGCGTTTCGCAAGCCACGCCCTCGCCGGCGTCGGTGTCGCGTTCTACGTTCTCGCGGCCTTGGTTCGGCGTCTGCAGCAGCGCGGCTCGGCCGCCGCCGCTGGGTTCAGCTTGGCGCAATATCTGGATCTGGTCGCGCTGGGCACGGTCGCGGACCTGGTGCCTCTCGATCGCAACAACCGCATTCTGGTGTCACAAGGTCTGAAGCGCATCCGCGCTGGGCGTTGTGTGCCGGGGATCACCGCGCTTCTCGAGCAGGCGAATCGGATGCCCTCCGGAATCGTTGCACAGGACCTGGGCTTTGCGGTCGCTCCGCGGCTCAACGCCGCCGGGAGGCTCGATGACATGAGCGTGGGAATCGAGTGCCTCCTGACTGACGACATCAGCGAGGCTCGCAGGCTGGCCGCGCAGCTGAGCGAGCTCAATGAGGAGCGGCGCGAGATCGAGCAACGCATGCAGGCGGAGGCGCTCGCAGCGGTGGCGCAATTGCATCTCGAAGGTCGCGGCGTCATGGCGGGAGGATTGTGTTTGTTCGATGAATCGTGGCACCAGGGCGTCGTCGGGCTGGTCGCGTCGCGCGTAAAGGAGCGCGTTCATCGCCCCGTAATCGCATTCGCACGGGCCGAAGACGGGACTTTGCGAGGCTCGGCACGATCGGTGACGGGTGTTCACATCCGCGATGTGCTCGACGCGGTGGCGGCACGCGACCCGGGACTGCTGGATCGATTCGGTGGTCACGCGATGGCGGCGGGCGTGACGCTGCAGCACGCGCAGCTCGAGCGATTCGCCACAGCATTTGCTAGTGAAGTGGATCGGTGGCTCGACCCCGCGGCCCAGGGCTTCATCGATACGGATGGGGAATTGGCACCCGAAGAGATCACCCTCGTTACCGCACTCGAGCTCCGTGCGGCCGGCCCCTGGGGGCAGGCTTTCCCCGAACCCGCCTTCGATGGGGAATTCGAGCTGCTGGATTGTCGCGTGGTCGGCGAGCGCCACCTCAAGTTGCGGGTGCGGCCGCTTGCCAGCGGCGAACCCTTCGATGCGATCGCGTTTGGTTACATTGAGGATGCGCAAGCTGACCTGACCCGCGGCCGCGCGCGCCTGGCGTATCGCCTCGACGTGAACGAGTATCTGGGCACCCGGCGTCTGCAACTGGTCATCGAGCATCTCGCCCGCGAGGCATAGGGCTCGTGATAGCATGTCCAGCCTTTTCAGCCGGCCGGAAAGTTTATGGAAGTCAATCAGCTACGCCGTACTCTCAGGGATCTCGAGGAACGCTCGAGCTCCTTACGGGGGTATCTTTGAGTACGAGCGGAAGAAAGACCGACTCGACGAAGTAACGCGTGAGCTCGAGGATCCCGGCATCTGGAACACACCGGAACGGGCCCAGGAGCTCGGGCGCGAACGGGCGCAACTCGATACGCTGATCGGAACACTCGATCGCCTCAACGCGGGGCTGAGCGATGCCAATCAGCTCCTCGATCTCGCCGTCGAGGAAGATGACGCTGAGACGGTGCAAGGTGTCGAAACCGATGCAGCGCGCCTCGAGCAGGCTGTGCGCCAGCTCGAATTCCGACGCATGTTTCCGGGCGCGATGGATTCGCACAACGCGTTTCTCGACATACAGGCGGGCGCGGGAGGCACAGAAGCTCAGGACTGGGCGCAGATGCTGCTGCGCATGTATCTCAAGTGGGGCGACGCGCGCGGGTTTCGCACCGAAGTGATCGATGAGAACCCGGGTGAAGTAGCGGGCATCAAGAGCGCCACGGTGAGCTTTACAGGTGACTACGCGTACGGGTGGCTGCGCACCGAAACAGGTGTGCATCGCCTGGTGCGCAAGTCACCCTTCGACTCGGGGAACAGGCGCCACACTTCCTTTGCATCCGTGTTCGTCTCCCCCGAAGTCGACGAGGACATCAACATTGAGGTCAATCCTGCGGACTTGCGCGTCGATGTGTACCGCTCGAGTGGAGCAGGCGGGCAACACGTCAACAAGACCGAATCGGCGGTACGCATTACGCACTTGCCGACCGGTATCGTCGCGGCATGTCAGAACGAGCGCAGTCAGCACAAGAACCGCTCCACGGCCATGAAGATGCTCAAGGCCAAGTTGTACGAGCTGGAGGTCAACAAGCGCAACGCCGCGGCGCGCGTGCTCGAGGAATCGAAGTCCGACGTGAGCTGGGGCAACCAGATCCGCTCTTACGTGCTGGATCAATCGCGCATCAAGGATCTGCGCACCGGCGTGGAAATCGGCAATACACAGGCGGTGCTGGATGGGAATCTGGACCCCTTCCTCCAAGAGAGTCTGAAACAAGGCTTATGAAGAAATCATCCAATGAACGAACCGACTGAACCTCGCGACGAAAACCGGCTGATCGCCGAGCGGCGCGCGAAACTTCAGCAACTGCGTGCGCAGTCCACACCGTTTCCGAACGATTTCCGGCGTGACGCGCTCGCCGGTCAATTGCATACGGCCTACGGTCCGAAAAGTGCCGAATGGCTGGAAAAGAATCCGCAGCCCGTCAACGTGGGCGGACGAATGATGCTCCGTCGTGTCATGGGCAAGGCGAGCTTCGCGCAGATCCAGGATCGCACTGGCGAGATCCAGCTGTTCCTGCAACAGGATGCGCTCGGCGATGCGTACGAGGCCTTCAGAGGCTGGGACATCGGCGATATCGTGGGTGCGCAGGGCACTCTCTTCAGGACGCGAACCGGTGAGCTCTCGGTCAAGGTGTCGCAGCTTCGCTTGCTGGTGAAATCGCTGCGGCCGCTACCCGACAAATGGCACGGCCTGGCCGATACGGAGTTGCGCTATCGGCAGCGTTACGTCGACCTCACGATGAGCGAAGAGAGCCGCGAGGTCTTTCGGACCCGCACGCGAATCGTGCGGTACCTGCGCGATTTCCTCGACGCGCTCGATTTCCTCGAAGTCGAGACCCCGATGCTGCAGGCCGTACCTGGAGGTGCTGTCGCGCGCCCGTTCGTCACGCATCACAACGCTCTCGACATGCAGATGTTCCTGCGCATTGCTCCGGAGCTGTATCTCAAGCGTCTGGTCGTCGGTGGGTTCGAGCGTGTGTATGAGATCAACCGCAATTTCCGCAACGAGGGCCTGTCGACTCAGCACAACCCCGAATTCACGATGCTGGAGCTCTACTGGGCCTATGGGGACTATCGCGATGTGATGGATTGGGTCGAAAAAGCCTTCCGTGGCCTCGCCGATGCGATCCGCGGCACGCGCAAGATCGAATACCAGGGTCGCTCCTACAATATCGACGCGCCGTTCCGGCGCATCACGCTCGAGCAGGCATTGCTCGAGCACAACCCGGACCTGGATCCCATGTCGTTGCGCGAAGAGCACTATCTGCATCGGGTCTGCGACAAGCTGGAGATCCCATATGTGAAAGCCGATGGCGCGGGGAAGCTGCAGATGCAGATCTTCGAGAAGACGGTCGAAGCCAGGCTCCTCGACCCGACCTTTGTCTACGCGTATCCCACTGAAGTCTCGCCGTTGTCGCGCAGTAACGATCAGGATCCGTTCATCACCGACCGCTTCGAGTTGTTTGTCGCTGGCCGCGAGCTTGCCAATGGATTTTCCGAACTTAATGACCCCGAGGAGCAAGCAGCACGCTTTCGCTCTCAGGCCGCGCGCAAGGCGGAAGGTGACGAGGAGGCCATGTTCTTCGACGCCGACTACATTCGCGCGCTCGAGTACGGCATGCCGCCAGCGGCGGGTCTCGGCGTGGGCATCGATCGGCTGGTGATGTTCTTCACCGATCGCGCCTCGATCCGCGACGTGCTGCTGTTTCCGCACCTGAGGCCGGAATAGCTCCCGCGTGTCGGTGGATCGGCCTCTCGGCGTCTTTGACTCAGGCATCGGCGGGCTGACGGTGCTGCGCGCGTTGCGCGCCAGGATGCCCGCAGAGGATTTCATTTACCTGGGTGATACAGCGCGGCTCCCCTACGGCACCAAAAGCGGCGAGTCAGTGGTGCGCTACTCGATTCTGGCCAGCGATGCGCTGGTCGAACGCGATATCAAGTGTCTGGTGGTAGCGTGCAATACCGCCTCCGCAGTGGCTTTGCGCGCTCTGCAGGACCGTTACGCTCCCCTGCCCGTAATTGGAGTGCTGGAGCCCGGTGCCGAGGCTGCCTGTGCGGCATCGGCGAGTGGTCGAATCGCGGTGCTTGCGACCGAAGGAACCGTGCGCGGTGGCGCCTATCAGGCTGCGATCCACGCTCTGCGTCCGACCGCGCGGGTGATTGCCCAGGCCTGCCAACTCTTCGTGGCCCTCACGGAGGAAGGCTGGGTAGACGGCCCCCTGGTGACCGGGATCGTGCAGCGGTACCTCGAACCGATCTTCCGCGCCCCCGCACAGCTGCATCCCGATTGCCTCCTGCTCGGCTGCACGCACTTTCCGGTACTGCAGGCCGTATTCAGTGCAGTGGTCGGGCCGTCGATCGCTATCGTCGATTCCGCGGCGACGACCGCGGCGGTAGTGCAGCGCATGCTCGCCAGCGCACGCCTGAATCGCGACAGCGGAACAGGCACGATGCAACTGCTTGCGACCGATGGACCGGCGCGCTTTGCGCGAGTGGGGGGAACGTTTCTGGGCGAGCGAATCGATCCGGAAGGTATCGAGACGGTAGACCTCTAGGCAAATCCGGGTATCGCGTACGGCAACGCGAGAGGCGTGGCACTGGGCGACGTGGGATCGTTCGTCACCTCGCTTTCCGGGATCGCTACCGGAACGACGGCCAGGATATCGAACCCACCTTCGGAATTGCGCCCGCTCTCCACCACCCGTCCCGAACGATCCGGGCTCACCGTCACGAGCTCACCGCGCCTCGCATCAACGCCAGGCGGGAGTCGGAAGGGCAGCATGCGGCGTTTGATGCGACCGAGGTGCTGCGTGCGCGTGATGATTTCCTGCCCGGTGTAGCAACCCTTCGAAAAACTGAGCGCATCGATGAGATCGAGATTGAGCATCTGCGCGACGAACAGCTCGCTGGTTTCAGAATAGATCTGTGGCTCGCCCGCGGCGACAGCGGCAGTGCGCCAGGCCTCATCATCGGGCAGCTCGGCGGGCAGTCGTTCGCGCAGAGCGGGTAACTCGCGCGCGGGTCCGAGTAGCACGTGTCGAGGGCTCGGCCCGGGCAGACACACAGAACTGATTGCGCGCTCCAGGCTGTGGGTGCCGGGCAGCACCGCATGCGGAATATCGTGGCGTAGTGCGGAAGGCGCATCGAAATCGATCAGACCGCAAACAAAAAACTCTTCGCTCGCGTCGCTGAGCACCACCTTGGCGCGGAGCACATACTTGCGCAGTCGCTCGATGACCTTGCCGATCAATTCGCGCGGTAGAATCGCGAGCGTTTCCTGATCACGTTCGATGAGTCGCAGCAGGGCGATGACGCGCCCTTGCGATGAGTTGTACGAGTTCAGGAGCGATGCCGCAGGAGTCAGCAGGCGCAGATCGTTGCTGAGCTGTCCTTGCAGAAAGCCGCGCGCATCCGCCCCTTCGATGCGCATGATTCCGAGCTCCGGGAGCCGCATCGTCCTAGCGTTCAAATCTGACTCTTTCTCCAGCCAAGCCATGTGGTTATACAAAGGCGATTCTGGCAGACTTGCCGCATGTCCGGCAGTCCGAACTCACCGGAAAATCCCGGTCCCTCCAAGCCCACGCAAGAAACGCCCGCGCAGCCGCTGCCAGGCGTCACGCTCACTGCGCCTCGCGAGGTCGGTGGCCGCGCGGGTCCGGATCCTACCCGATACGGCGATTGGGAAAAGTCCGGTCGTTGTATCGACTTCTGATGGCACGTCGCGAGCGACCGCTGTCGCCTCATCTCGGAATCTATCGGCCCATGTACACCATGGTGCTGTCGATCTCCCATCGCATCACCGGCGTCCTGCTATCGATCGGTCTGATCATGTTGACCTACTGGCTGACAGCGCTCGCTGGCGGTCCCGGTACGTACAGCACGGCGCTCGAGCGGTTTCGTTCCCCGCTGACACAATGGCTGCTGCTCGGCTGGCTGTTCAGTTTCTTCTTTCATCTCTGCAACGGCATCCGCCACCTCGCGTGGGACTGCGGGCTGGGATTCGAGCGCAAGCAGGCCCGCGCGAGCGGCTGGGCGGTGTTCATTGCCGCGGTCGCTTTGACGGTGCTCTGCGCGATCTGGATCGTACGCATGCGCGGCGGCGGGTTCTCGTGAGCCTGCGCACGCCTCTGGGGCGAGTGCTCGGACGGGGTGCCGCACGAGATGGGGTGTCGCATTGGTGGACTCAGCGACTCAGCGCGGTCGCGCTCGTGCCGTTGACTTTGTGGTATCTCGTCTCGCTGCTGCGGGTTGGTGCGCTGAACTTCGCGACCGCACGCGATTGGCTGGTGGAGCCATGGCACGCGGTTGGTACGCTGCTGCTCGTCATCGTGATGTGCATACATTCACGCCTCGGCGTGCAGGTGATCGTAGAAGACTATGTGCATCGACCAGGCGCCAAGCTCGCCACGCTGATGCTGAGCGACTTCGCTCACTTTCTGCTCGGCGCGGCGGGGATCTACTCGATCCTCAGGTTGACATTGGGGGTGGCTCCTTGAGCGCCGCCTATAGCTTCGTCGACCACACCTATGACGTCGTGGTGGTCGGTGCCGGCGGCGCGGGGTTGCGCGCGACGCTCGGGCTAGCGCAGGCGGGTCTCTCCACGGCGTGCATCACCAAAGTCTTTCCAACGCGCAGCCACACGGTCGCCGCCCAGGGCGGCATCAGCGCCGCACTGGGAAACATGGGCGAGGACGACTGGCGCTGGCACATGTACGACACCGTCAAGGGATCGGACTGGCTCGGTGACCAGGACGCAATCGAATTCCTGTGCAAAGAAGCGGCGAGCGCCGTGATCGAGCTGGAACATTACGGCGTACCCTTTTCGCGCACCGAGGACGGACGCATCTATCAGCGTCCGTTCGGCGGAATGACGACGCATTACGGCAAGGGGATTGCGCAGCGGACCTGCGCGGCCGCGGACCGAACCGGTCACGCGATGCTACACACTCTCTATCAGCAGTCGATTCGGCACCGCGCGGAATTTTTCGTCGAGTTCTTTGCCGTCGATCTCATCATGGAAGATGGCGCGTGCCGCGGAGTCATCGCCCTGAACCTCGCGGAAGGGACGCTACATCGGTTTCGCGCCCATGTCGTGATTCTCGCTACGGGCGGCTATGGGCGAGCCTATTTTACGTGTACCGGCGCGCACACCTGCACCGGTGACGGCAACGGTATGGTGCTGCGCGCGGGGCTGCCACTGCAGGACATGGAATTCGTGCAGTTTCATCCGAGCGGCATCTACGGCGCGGGGTGCCTGATCACGGAGGGTGCGCGAGGCGAGGGCGGCTATCTCACCAATGCTGTCGGCGAGCGCTTCATGGAGCGCTATGCCCCCACGGCGAAGGATCTAGCATCGCGCGATGTTGTCAGCCGGGCGATGATTATTGAGATTCGCGAAGGGCGCGGCGTTGGCAGGCGCAAGGATCACCTTTACCTGCATCTGGAGCACCTGGGCACGGATGTGATCGAGGAACGTCTGCCCGGCATTGCCGAGACTGCACGCATCTTCGCAGGCGTCGATGTCGGCAAAGAGCCCATTCCGGTTGTGCCGACGGTCCACTACAACATGGGCGGCATTCCCACCAACCTGCATGGCGAGGTGCTGGCCCCGCGGGGTAGCGATCCCGATGCGGTCGTGCCCGGACTCATGGCGGCGGGTGAGGCCGCATGTGTGTCGGTGCACGGTGCAAATCGCCTCGGTTCCAATGCACTGCTCGATATCGTCGTATTCGGACGCGAGGCGGCGGCGCACTGTGCGCGGACAGTGCGTCCGGGCCAGGCCCATCGTCCGCTTGCGAAGGATGCCGCAGACCAGGCATTGCAGCGACTCGACCGCTTTCGCAACGCGCAGGGCGGACGGCCCACGGCTGAGATTCGCGTGGAGATGCAACACCTCATGCAGGCGCACGCGCCCGTGTTCCGCACCGGCAAGGTCCTGCAGGAAGGTATCGAGCAGCTTGCGCGCACCCACCACTCGCTACAGGACGTGCGTGTGTCGGATCGCTCTCTCATCTGGAACACCGATCTCATCGAGACCCTCGAGCTCGAGAACCTGCTGATGCAGGCCGCTGCCACGATTCACGGCGCCGCCAACCGAACCGAGAGTCGTGGTGCCCACGCGCGCGAGGACTTCCCCCGGCGTGACGATCAGAACTGGCTGAAGCACACCCTGGCCTGGGTGAGCGATGCGGGCGCGGTGCGCATCGACTATCGCCCGGTGCACCTGGCGACGCTGACCGATGAAGTCGAAACGATTCCTCCACAAGCGAGGACCTACTAGGAAGAACCATGGCGCTGTTTCGTCTGCCACCCAATTCACGCATCCGGCCTGGAAGACACCACGACGCGCCGGCTGGCGCGCGCAACGTCAAGACGTTTCGCATCTATCGTTTTGACCCGGATGCGGGCGAGAACCCGCGCATGGACAGCTTCGGCATCGACATGGACGAGTGCGGCCCGATGCTTCTCGATGTGCTGATCAAGATCAAGAACGAGATCGATTCGACCCTGACGTTCCGGCGCTCGTGCCGCGAAGGCATCTGCGGTAGCTGCGCGATGAATATCGAGGGAGTGAATACGCTGGCCTGCACGTCTCTCGTGCAAGGATGTCGGGCGCGATGTGCGCATCTACCCGCTGCCGCACTTGCCGGTAGTGAAGGACCTGGTGCCGGATCTCACGCAGTTCTATGCGCAGTACGCATCCGTGAAACCCTGGCTGCAGACCTCCACGTCCCCCCCGCCGGACCGGGAGCGGCTGCAGTCGAAAGATGAGCAGGAAAAGATCGACCGGCCGAGCGCGTGCATCCTGTGCGCGTGCTGTTCTACGGCCTGCCCGAGCTACTGGTGGAACAGCGACCGGTACCTGGGTCCGGCGGCATTGCTGGCAGCTTATCGCTGGATCATCGATAGCCGCGACGAGGCCACCGGTGAGCGACTCGACGCGCTTGAGGATCCGTTCAGGCTGTATCGCTGCCACACCATCATGAATTGCACCGAGGCCTGCCCGAAGGATCTCAACCCCGCCAAGGCAATCGGCGAGATCAAGAAGCTCCTGGCGGAGCGACGTCATTGAGTCGTCTCGCCTGGCAGTGCCGGCGCGGGATGCGCGAGCTCGATGAGCTGCTGCAACGCTATCTCGAGCAGCGCTATCCACGAGCTCCCCATGACGAGCGGCGCGCGTTCGAGCGCCTGCTTGGCGTTCAGGATACTGAGCTACAGGCCTACGTGCTGAATCACGCCGAGCCAACGGATCCGGAGATCGAAAATGTCATCCGCATCCTTCGCGAGCATCGAGCTTGAATTCACGCCGCCATGGCCGCTGCTCAGCCTGCTGATCGCATGGTTGATAGGCCTGGTGATCGCGATTGGTCAGCTCGAGTGGTCGATCACCGCACGTGTGTTCCTTGGGCTCGCGGCGCTGTCGATGGGTGGTCGGGGGATGTGGGCACTTGCCAGCGGCCTGGCGCGCGGTGCCGTTCATCGAGCCATTTGGTCGGCCGACGGAAAGTGGTGCCTGGTCGATCGAGGTGGACGTACGTGGGAATCGAGGCTCGCTCGCCCCGCCCGCTGCTGGAGTCGCCTCGCCATCCTGGTGTGGGACGACGGGATGACTCGCCAGAGCGCAATCGTGACCCGTGGCACGGTCGGAGAAGTGCCATTCCGGCGGCTGCGCGTACGAATGCGATTCGAGCTTCCCAGTGAAGCCTCTTCAGGCCCTAGAATGTGAACTCGGTTGAACTTTGCGTAGTGAATCCAATCACAGCCGGCTGCAGCGCGTTCCTGGGAGAACTTTCCTGTGCAGGGAGGGTCACAGGGGGTGCTTAGACTGGCTCGGACACCGGAGTGACGGGCCTGGATGGGCAACGACGCCAGCGATCTGATGCTCGTCGAGCGCGTGCAACGAGGCGATGCGGGTGCGTTCGACTACCTGGTGCTCAGGTATCAGCACAAGGTGCTCAAGCTGATCATGCGGTACGTCCGTGACCCTGTTGAAGCCGAAGACGTGGCACAGGAAGCCTTTCTGAAGGCCTATCGTGCACTTCCCAGCTTTCGTGGCGACAGCGCTTTTTATACCTGGCTGTATCGCATCGCCATCAATACCGCCAAGAACGCCCTGGTCTCCAGCCGTCGCCGGCCGGTCGACTACGATCTCGACCTGCAGGATCCGGAACAGTACGACATGCAGGCGCGTCTAAAGGATTCGGAAACCCCGGAAGGGCTGCTCCTCACCGACGAGATTCGCGACACGGTGAATGCGGCGATCGCCGATCTTCCGGAAGATCTGCGCACCGCCATCATGCTGCGCGAGATCGAAGGGCTCAGTTACGAGGAGATTGCCGCAGCAATGGAATGCCCGGTAGGAACGGTGCGCTCACGGATCTTCCGTGCGCGTGAAGCGATCGACAAGCGCCTCAGGCCCATCTTCGAAGGTGGTCTGGGGCGATTAGAGGAATGAACGTCAATGACTGAACATCTGCGCGACCAGCTGTCGGCGTTTCTGGACGGGGAACTGCCGCGTCCGGAAGTGGAGCTGCTGCTGCGACGTCTGGCGGGAAATGACGAGCTGCAAATCGCACTCAGCCGCTACGTCGTCATAGGCGAATGCCTGCGCAACGCGCCGGCGCGGAGTGTGACCCGTAGCTTCGCCGCACGCGTCCGCGCTGCCGTAGCCGCGGAGGGCAGCCGCAAGGGTGTCGATCGTGTGCGATCGCTCGGGCGCTGGCTGCGCCCGGTCGGTGGCCTGGCCATTGCGGCCAGCGTCGCGACAGTGGCGATCCTTGGCCTGCAGCGCACGCAGCAGTTGGATCCGGCGGTCGCGACACCGGTCGTTGCATCATCGTCGGTTCCAGCCACCGCCATTGGCGGGCCCGCGATCGACGAACAGGTCAGCTATACGGTGCCGGCACCAAGCACCGGCGCTCCAGTGATGCCCGCTGGTCGCCTGACCAGTTACGTCGTGGCGCATAGTGAATACTCATCCCCGCTCGGGCGCCGCAACGTGCTTTCAGGCATCATTGCTGAAGACCCGACGCCGATGGACGAACCTGCAGCTGTGCCGGCTGAAGAGAACGATAAGAAACTGCCCTGATTCATGCGCACGCGCCTGGCCACCGGTTGCTTTCTGCTGCTCGCACTGAGCATCGCATGGGCTGATGACGACGACGCGCGCGCCTGGCTGGAGCGCATGAACCAGGCGCTCGCCACCCGTAACTACGACGGCACGTTCTTCCACCTTCGCAATGGCAAGGTGGAGACGTTGCGCATCGTGCACCGCGTGGAAGATGGCAAGGTCGCCGAACGCCTCGTGTCTCTGGATGGCAGCGGGCGCGAAATCATCCGCAACGATAGAAGAGCTGACCTGCTATCTGCCGGATCAACGGCGCGTGCTGGTTGAATCGCGGGTCGAGAGCGGTTCGCTGCTCGGAACGCTGCCGACTTTTGACGCCGGTGTGGCCGATCATTACCGCTTGGAAAAGCTCGCGCCGGACCGGCTGCTCGGTCGGCCGACTCAAGTTATCGCCGTCAATCCGCGCGATGCGTTCCGTTTCGGCTACCAGCTCTGGATCGATGAGGGCACGGCGCTGCCGCTCAAGACACAGCTATGCGACGAGAAGGGGAACGTGGTCGAGCAGATCCTGTTCGCGAATATCGCCGTTCCCGATAGCCTGCCGAAGTCCGCCGTGGAACCGCGCGTCAACACCGAAGGGATGCAATGGGTCAGGCAGCCGACGTCGAGCGCCAAGGGCGTGACATTCGCGTCCAGTTGGCGGGCCGCGAAGGTACCGCCGGGGTTCAAGCTCACGGCCACGAGCACGCAGGTACTGGAGGGCTCGGCAGAGCCGGTGACTCACCTGGTGTACTCGGATGGACTGGCCTCGGTTTCCGTGTTCATCGAGACCAACCCAGCGGAGGCCGATCAGATCAAGGGCCTTGCGAAAGTGGGGTCGGCGTTTACCTTCTCGACGACGACACGCGGCCACCAGGTGACCGCGGTCGGTGAAGTGCCTGCACAGACGGTTCAGCTGATAGCACATTCCACCCAGCCGGAGGACCTGCGGGCTCCGCAGTCGCCACCGGCGGTACCAGCCTTCGGGCCTAAGCCCTGAGCGGGCACACACTCGCAGTCCTCCTGCGAAGCGGGCTGATGACTACCGCGCCGCAATTCACACTCCTTTCACGCGTTGGCTGCGAGCTATGCGAGGACATGCTCCTCGAGCTGCAGACCTTCTGCGGTTCGAATCCCGGGCAGGTCGAAGTCGTCGATGTCGATGCTGACGCCCAATTACGCACTCGTTTCGGGCACAAGGTGCCGGTGCTCCTGCTCGACGGGTCGCCGGTCTGTCACGGTCAGTTTGACGCTGACGAGGTGCGACGGCTACTACGCGAGAGGTAAGCGCGCCACCCAGCCGCTGCTCGGCAGTCCCGGATCAACCGGCGCCGTTCTTCCTGAACCAATCGAGCGCCTTCGCCCACCCATCCTTCGCCGCCTCGGCGTCATAGCTCGGACGATAGTCCGCGTTGAAACCGTGCTCCGCGTCCGGATAGACATCGATGCGTGACTTGGAATTCGCCGCCGCAAGAGCGGCGCGCATCTTGTCGACGTCGGTCTGCGGAATGCCTTTGTCCTTGCCGCCATAAAGCCCGAGTACGGGCGCTCTCACGTCGCTCGCGATGTCGAGCGGGTATTTCGGCTGCAGCTCGGTGCGATTACCGTCGAGCCTGCCATACCAAGCGACGCCGGCCTTGAGATTCGGATTGTGAGCAGCGTACAGCCATACGATGCGCCCACCCCAGCAGAACCCGGTGACTGCGAGGCGCTTGACGTCGGCTTTGTCGGTGGATTTTGCCCAGGCCACCGTGGCATCGAGATCCGACATCACCTGCGCATCGGGCACGCTGCCGACAATCGGCATCAGCTCCTTGAAGTCGGTTATCTTGGAGACGTCGCCCTGTCGCGCATATAGCTCCGTTGCCACCGCGAAGTAGCCCGCTTTGGCGAAGCGGCGGCACAGGTCCTTGATGTGCTCATGGACGCCGAAGACTTCCTGCACGACGAGGACGGTAGGGAAGTTCCTCCCGTTCGCAGGCATCGCGCGATACGCCGGGATCTCCCCGTCCGCCACCGGAATCTTGACTTCCCCCGCGAGCAGCCCGGTCGAATCCGTAGTGATGGTCTGCGCCGAGATGGGCTGGACTGCCAGCGCGAAGCCTGTCGCGAGTGTTGTCACCAGGATGTCGCGCCGGTTCAGTGACAGCGCCGGCAGGAAACTGACGAATTCCGGGTCAAGATCGTGGTTCTTCATGGGGCAGGCTCCTTCTTGGGATTTCGAATCCTACGAGGAAACGCACTTTGCTGCTTGCCCGAGGCTGGGAAAAAGTACCATCTGTCTGGAACGTCGTAACAGGAATCGCCCTCGTGAAACTCATGACCAGACCGGAGCCGATCGACGTGGTGCTCGAACAGTCCGCTGTGCTCGTCGTCGACATGCAGAATGCTTTCGCAAGCAAGGGCGGTCTGTTGGATCTCGCGGGTTTCGATGTCTCAGTCGCGGCTGCCGGCGTGGTACGCACGATTGGCTCGATTCTCGATGCTGCGCGCGACAAGTCAGTGCAGGTCGTCTACCTGCAGACGGGCTATAAGGCGGATCTCAGCAACGGCGGCGGCGACGCATCGCCGAATCCGCGCAAGGAGACCGCCCTGTGTCTTATGCGTGCGCGGCCGGAGCTCAGGGGCAAGCTCCTCGTCGAAGGCACCTGGGATTTCGAGATTGTCGATGAGCTCAAGCCCAAGGCGGGCGATGTAGTGGTGCTCAAGACGCGATACAGCGGCTTCGCTGGAACGACACTCGACTCCACGCTGCGCGTGCGCGGCATCCGGTATCTGTTTTTCGTGGGCATCGCCACCAATGTGTGCGTTGAATCGACGCTGCGTGATGCGTACTTCCAGGAATACTGGCCAATTCTCGTCACCGACGGCGCATTGCAGGCCGGTCCGCCAGCTGCGCATGAGGCGACGATCTTCAACGTCGAATCGTTCTTCGGCTGGACACTGACCGCGAAACAGTTGCGAGCCAGCCTGAGCTGAGACGCCGGTCCACGGGCAATTCGCGTGGCAACACGTATAATCCGCGCGCCCGAAGCAGACCCCCTCCCCGATGCAGCACATCCGCAACTTCTCCATCATTGCCCACGTCGACCACGGAAAATCGACACTGGCTGACCGCTTCATCGAGCTGTGCGGCGGGCTGCAGGCGCGAGAAATGCAGGCGCAGGTGCTCGATTCGATGGACCTGGAGCGCGAACGGGGCATCACCATCAAAGCGCAGAGCGTCACCCTGCAGTACCAGGCGAAAGACGGGACCCACTACCAGCTCAATTTCATCGATACGCCGGGGCACGTCGATTTCTCCTACGAGGTCTCGCGCTCTCTCGCGGCTTGCGAAGGAGCGCTGCTGGTCGTCGACGCCGCGCAAGGGGTCGAGGCGCAGAGCGTCGCGAACTGCTACACGGCGCTCGAGCAGGGCCTCACGGTGGTCCCGGTGATCAACAAGATCGACCTCCCTTCGGCAGATCCGAACAACGTGATTCGCGAAGTCGAGGAAATCATCGGCATCGAAGCGCACGATGCGCTGCTCGTCAGCGCCAAGACGGGCGAGGGCGTACCGGAGCTTCTGGAAGCGCTGGTGCGGAGAATCCCCGCGCCGCGCGGCGATCCGCAGGCGCCATTGCAGGCGCTGATCATCGATTCGTGGTTCGACAACTACGTCGGCGTCGTCTCGCTGGTGCGGGTCGTGAACGGCACGCTGAAGATCGGCGACAAGATCCGCGTAATGTCCACCGGCCGCAGTCATCTCGTCGATCGTCTCGGCCGGCGCACGCCGAAATCCGAACTTGCGAATCGCTGAGCGCAGGCGAGGTCGGATTTGTCATCGCCGGTATCAAGGAGATCGACGGCGCGCCGGTGGGCGACACGATCACGCACGAGAACAGACCGAGCCCGACTGCGCTGCCCGGCTTCAAGCAGATCAAGCCTCGCGTGTTCGCGGGCCTGTTTCCGGTCAACTCCGAAGACTACGAGAACTTTCGGGACGCCCTGCAGAAGCTGCGGCTCAACGATTCGTCACTGCATTTCGAGCCGGAGGTATCCACGGCGCTCGGCTTCGGCTTTCGCTGCGGATTCCTCGGGCTGCTGCACATGGACATCGTCCAGGAACGCCTGGAGCGGGAGTACCACCTCGACCTGGTCACGAGCGCGCCAACGGTGGTGTACGAAGTCGCGCTGGAAAACGGCGAGACGAAGTACGTCGACAATCCGGCCAAGCTGCCAGCGTCGAACCTGATCGCCGAGATTCGCGAGCCGATCATCGTCGCCAACATCCTGATGCCGCCTGCTCACGTGGGCGGTGTGTTGCAGCTGTGCGAAGAGAAGCGCGGCGCTCAAAAGAAGATGCTCTACCTCGGCAGTCAAGTGTCGCTGCAATACGAGCTGCCGCTTGCCGAGGTGGTGCTGGATTTCTTCGATCGCCTGAAGTCGGTGAGCCGGGGGTACGCATCTTTCGATTACGACTTCAGCCACTTCCAGGTGGCGCCGCTCGTCAAGCTCGACATTCTCATCAACGAGGAGCGTGTCGATGCATTGTCGATCATCGTGCATCGGGACAATGCCTACGCGCGCGGTCGCGAGCTGGTCGACAAGATGCAGGAACTGATCCCGCGACAGATGTTCGAAGTGGCGGTGCAGGCTGCGATCGGAAGCCAGGTTGTCGCGCGCGCGACCGTGAAAGCGCTGCGCAAGAACGTGCTGGCCAAGTGCTACGGAGGCGATGTCACCCGCAAGCGCAAGCTCCTCGAGAAGCAAAAAGAGGGCAAGCGACGCATGAAACAGCTGGGGCAGGTGGAGATTCCGCAGGAGGCGTTCCTGGCGGTGCTCAAGGTCGGGCGCAAATAGTTGGCGAGGACTTGCAAGCGCGTCGCAAGTTGTTGCCTCAAAAGCAGAAATCAACAATACTGCGCGCGGTTTTTCTGCTGGTGTACTGAATGATTGTCGACTTTGCGCTGATTCTGGTCATCGCCACAATTCTCACGGGCGCAATCTGGGCCCTCGATGCATGGGTACTGAAACCGAAACGGCCGGCGGACGCGCCCGAGCCGGTCGTCGTCGAATATGCCCGTTCATTTTTTCCCGTGATCCTGCTGGTGCTGCTGATTCGCTCGTTTCTGTTCGAGCCCTTTCGCATCCCTTCCGACTCGATGATGCCGACGCTGTTGGACGGGGATTTCATCTTCGTCAGCAAATTCGCATACGGGTTGCGATTGCCGGTACTCAACACCCGGGTCGTCGACCTCGGCTCTCCGCAGCGTGGCGACGTCGTGGTGTTTCGCAAGCCGTCGGATCCGGGCACGAACTACATCAAGCGCCTGGTAGGCCTGCCTGGCGATACGGTCGTGGTGCGCGACAAGCGTGTGTCGATCAATGGCACCGAGTTGACGGTGACGCTCGACGGAATCTATGAGGGTCACGGACACGATGGGGCACAGATCGGCGTCGAGGACATCGGTGCTGTCGAACATCGAGTGCTCTATCTCCCCGGGAGAGACAGCCGCGAGGGTACGTACATCGTGCCTGCCGGCCACTATTTCTTTATGGGCGATAATCGTGACAATAGTCAGGACAGCCGCTACGAGGGTGTCGGATTCGTGCCGGAGGGAAACCTGGTCGGAAAGGCGGTGCGAATCTGGTTCAATTGGGATGGCCCGGGCGGGCCGATCTGGAGCCGAATTGGCTCTGCAATCCGGTAACTGCAACTTATCTCGAACCATAGCAGTGGGGGCACGATGCGGCAGCACGAACGCGGTGTAACGTTTTTGGGCTGGGTGATCATCCTGGTGCCGATAGCCCTGGTGTTCTATGCCGGGATTCGTCTCACCCCGGTGTATCTCGAATATATGAAAATCACGCGGACGCTCGAGCAGGTGCGCGACGAGCTCAAGGGTGACCAGCCAGATGCGAGCGCGATCCGTGTTGCGATCGAGAGACGCTTCGATGTGGAAGATGTGCACGTGATGACCGTGCGTGACGTAGACAAGCTCAAGATCACCAAGGAAGGGAATGGCTACAAGGTCGAGGCTGTCTACCAGGCTACCGCTCCGTACGTTTCCAATGTGTCGCTGCTGGTCAACTTCGACAAGACGGTGCAGATCGAGTAGCTCCTCGGGCTGGTTGCTCCGGCGGGCGTTGTGACGACGGAGAGCGCGCACCGCACGATCGATTGGGCCGAACAGGCGCTCGGCTATCGCTGCCGTGACTCAGGGCTGCTCACCGCCGCACTCACTCATCGCAGCGCCGGTGGCACCAATAACGAGCGCTTGGAGTTTCTCGGTGATGGCGTGCTGAACTGCATCGTCGCCGACCATCTGTATCGCAAGTTTCCCGGGGCGCAGGAAGGTGAGTTGAGCCGCCTGCGCGCGCGCATCGTGAGGCGTGAATCGCTCGCCGACATCGCGGCGCAGATCGGGCTGGGCGAGCAGCTCATCCTCGGTGCCGGCGAGCTGCGCAGTGGCGGATTCCGCCGTAGCTCGATCCTTGCGGACGCGCTCGAGGCCTTGTTCGGCGCGATCTATCTGGATGGCGGATTCGAGGCCGCCCGTGGCGCGATCGAGCACGTCATGGCGCCGCAGCTCGCGAAGCTGGCGGCGGTCGCCGAACTCAAGGATCCCAAGACGCGCTTGCAGGAGTATCTTCAGGCGCGAGGGCTGCAGTTACCGGTGTACGGAGTCGATCAGGTGATGGGTGAGAACCACCAGCAGATTTTCATCGTGAGCTGCGACGTCGCGGCCCTCGGCTTGCGCGGGTCGGGCACCGGCCCAAGCCGCCGTGCCGCGGAACAACACGCAGCCGAGCAAGTGCTTGCGGCCATCGCTGTCGGATCTGCCGTCCCCGCGTCATGAGTACCGACCATCCCGGCACGCACCGGTGCGGTTTCGCCGCCATTGTCGGGCGCCCGAATGTCGGTAAGTCGACGCTGTTGAACGCGTTGCTCGGTACCAAGGTCAGCATCGTCTCGCCCAAGCCGCAAACCACGCGCCATCGCATACTCGGGATACTCACGCGGCCCGATTCGCAGATCGTGTTCGTCGACACGCCGGGGATTCACTCCCAGACGCGCCGCGTGATGAACCAGTACATGAACCGTTCGGCGCTCAGCTCACTCGACGATGCCGACGTACTGCTGTTCGTCGTCGAGGCGCTGGTGTGGACCGACGATGACGAGCGAGTGCTCGAGCGCGTACGCCGATCCGGGCGCCCGGCGATCGCTATCATCAACAAGGTCGATCGTATTCACGACAAGCCCCAGTTGCTGCCATTCATGGAAGCGCTGGCGAAACGCGCTGAATTCACCGCACTGCTGCCGCTCTCGGCCGAGAAACGCGACAGGCTGGAAAAGCTCCCCGGGCTCATTGTGGATCTCCTGCCGGAATCGCCGCCGCTGTTTCCGACCGATCAGGTCACGGATCGTAGCGAGCGCTTCCTCGCTTCCGAGATCGTCCGGGAAAAGCTCACCTGGCGACTGCGCGAAGAACTGCCGTACGGATTGACGGTGGAGATCGAGACATTCGAACGCGTGGAGAATCGCCTGCACATCGGCGCGATCATCTGGGTGGAGCGCACTGGCCAGAAAGCCATCGTAATAGGTGCCGGTGGCGAGCGGCTGAAGGAAATCGGCCGTCTCGCGCGACTCGAGCTAAACGAGCTGCTGAAGATCAGCGTGCACCTTGAACTGTGGGTGAAGGTCAAGGAAAACTGGTCTGACAGCGAGCAGGCCCTCAAGTCCTTCGGCTACGAATCCTCATGAGGGGCACACGCATCAGCCTGGCCCCGGCGTTCCTGCTGCACCAGATGCCGTGGCGTGACTCGAGTCGGATCCTGGAATTCCTCGCTCGCGACTACGGGCGCATCAGCCTGTTTGCACGCGGAGTGCGTCGCGAAGGCTCTGAAGCCCGGCCGTTGCTGCGCCCGTTTCAACGGTTACTGGTCTCCTGGAGTGGTCGCGGCGAGGCCGGAACGCTGGTCGGAGTGGAACGGGACGGGGCCTGGACCGCATTGCCATCGGCGCAGGTCATCAGCGGCTTCTATATGAACGAGCTGTTGTTGAAGCTCCTCGCCCGGCATGACGCGCAGCCTCAGCTTTTTGACGACTACAGCACGGCACTGCAAGCATTAGGCAACGGCAGCGCACCTGCACGCGCTTTGCGGATCTTCGAAAAACGCCTGCTCCAGTCGCTGGGTTTGTGGCCTGATTGCGAGCGGGAGACGACCAGCGGCACGCCCTTGCAGGCCGAGCGCTACTACTATTTTCGACCCGATCGTGGACTGGAACCTGCAGTGGCAGAGGCGCCGGCCACGTATCGAGGCGCATCACTTCTCTCGCTCGCCGGGGAGCAGCTTGCGGATGAGGGCAGCCTGCGCGATGCACGGCATGTGTTGCGCGCGGCACTCGATGCATGTCTGGAAGGGCGCAGTCTCAAGAGCCGTGAGGTGCTCGCTGCGCTGCGCCGACAGGAGATCAAGCTGTGAGCGGCAAGGAAGCTCGTGGCTGGATTGCGCTGGGCGTAAATATCGATCACGTCGCCACGTTGCGCCAGGCACGGGGCACCCGCTATCCGGATCCGATTTATGCCGCGCTCATGGCCGAGCAGGCGGGCGCCGACAGCATCACGCTGCATCTGCGTGAGGATCGACGCCATATCCAGGACGAGGACCTGACGTCGATCCGCGCCGTGATCCAGACGCGCATGAACCTCGAGATGGCGGTCACCGACGAGATGCTGTCGATCGCCCTGCGAGTACGCCCGGAGGACTGCTGTCTCGTGCCCGAGAAGCGCAATGAGGTCACCACGGAAGGCGGGCTCGATGTTGCGGGCCAGATCACTCGCGTGCGTGATGCCTGTGCCGAGCTCAAGGCTCGGGGCATTCGCGCTTCGCTCTTCATTGATCCGGATGCTCATCAGCTCGAAGCGGCCGCGCAGGCAGGGGCTGCGGTCGTGGAACTGCATACCGGGGCCTACGCCGAAGCGAAGGGCGGCGAGCGTGGCGCCGAGTTGCATCGCGTCCAGGAGGCGGCACGACAGGCTGCGAGCCTCGGTCTCACTGTGCATGCCGGACATGGGTTGCACTATCACAACGTGCAGCCGATTGCCGCGATCCAGCCGATCGTGGAGCTCAACATCGGGCACGCCATCATTTCGCGCGCAGTCTTTCATGGCCTCGCGGCGGCGGTGAGCGAAATGAAGCATGTGATGCTCGCGGCGCGTAACGCATGATTTACGGCATCGGCATCGACGTGTTGCAGCTCGAACGCATCCAGCGAGTCTATGAGAAGCACGGCGAGCACTTCGTGGCGCGCCTGCTGCTTCCCGACGAAGAGCGTCAATTCCGAGGCACCGCGCGCCCGGCTCGTTTTCTCGCGATGCGGTTTGCGGGCAAAGAGGCGGTGGTAAAAGCAATGGGCACGGGATTCGCGCACGGCATGTGGATTCGCGATGTTGGCGTGGTGCAGAACTCATGGGGCAAGCCCGAGGTCATCTATTCCGAGCGTGGCCAGCGGCTGCGCGACCAACTCGGCATTGGCGACTGTCACATCACCCTCACTGATGAAGCGGGGCTCGTGGTCGCTGTCGCGGTGCTATTAAAGAGCGGTTCCAGCCCGCCAGCGGCCTGAAGGTCGACGCCCCATGCATTGCCTGGTCTTCGACATCGAGACGATTCCCGACGTGGCTCTCGGGCGACGGCTGCATGGACTCGAGGACCTGGCCGATGAACACGTCGCTCAGATCATGCTGACGCACCGCCGGCAGGAGACGGGGACTGAGTTTTTATCGCTGGAGCAGCACCGCATCGTCGCGATCTCGGTGGCGCTGCGAAGCCGTGACACGTTCCGGCTGTGGAGCCTGGGCGAGGCTGCCTCGGGCGAACGGGAGCTGATCGAGCGTTTCTTCGACGGCATCGACCGATACACTCCAGATCTCGTTTCATGGAATGGCTCGGCGTTCGATTTGCCGGTGCTGCATTACCGGGCGCTACTGCATGGGGTGCCGGCTCCGCGCTACTGGGAAACGGGCGACGAAGAGCAGACCTTTCGCTACAACAACTACCTGAACCGATATCACTGGCGTCACCTCGACCTGATGGACGTGCTATCCGGTTTCCAGGGGCGTGCGCGGGCCAGCCTGGAAGACATGGCGGTGTTGTTGAGCTTACCGGGCAAGATCGGCATGCGAGGCAACGAAGTTTGGGCGCACTACATTGGCGGTGACCTGGCAGGTATCCGCAATTACTGCGAGATCGATGTCCTCAACACGTACCTGATCTATCTGCGCTTCGAGTTGATTCGTGGCCGCTTGAACGCGGAGCAGTACGCCGAGGAGATTGCGCGTGTTCGCCAGCATGTGGCGCAACAGGACGGCGCTCACTTTCAGGAATTTCGCGCTGCGTGGCCGGATGGCGCGACACCGCCGGCCCAATGAGCGCAGCATCGCTCGAAGCCGAATTCCACGAGGTCACCTCGCTATCGCACGATGGACGCGGCGTCGCGCATCGCGCCGGCAAAACCTTGTTCATAGCGGGTGCACTTCCGGGCGAGCGCGTCAGCGTCCGCAACCTGCGGCGCAAACGTAGCTTCGACGAAGCCGAGCTCGATCGGCTTCTCAGCGCTTCGCCGGAGCGCGTAACGGCGCGCTGTGCGCATTTCGGCGTCTGCGGCGGCTGTTCGCTGCAACATCTCGAGCCGGCCGCTCAGCTGCGCATGAAGCAGCACCACCTGCTCGAAGAGCTGCGGCGCATTGGTGGCGTGGAACCAGCCAGCGTGCTGGCACCGCTGTCGGCACCAGTCTGGGGCTACCGTCGCCGCGCGCGGCTGGGAGCCCGCTTTGTGCCACGCAAGGAGAAAGTCGTGGTGGGCTTTCGCGAGCGTGCTGCGCCGCTGGTTGCGGACCTCCAGCGCTGCGAGATCCTCTCGGACCCCTTCGGGCGGCTCATCGCTCCGCTCTCGGACTTGCTCACGAAGCTCAGCATTCGTGCGCGCATGCCGCAGGTCGAGGTCGCTGCGGCGGATGACGGCATGGCGGTCGTTTTCCGCGTTCTCGATCCCCCCAGCGATGCTGATATCGAGTTGCTGCATGGTTTCGCCGCACAGCATGGTATCCAGATTCACTTGCAACCCGGTGGCATCGAGTCCGTGCGTCCACTTTCCGCCTGCGCTCCGCTTCACTATCGCCTGGAGGAGTTCGACGTCAAAATCGAATTTCTCCCGACCGATTTCATCCAGGTCAACAGTGCCTTGAATCGCCTCATGGTGTCGCAGGCGATCGCTCTGCTGGAGCTATCGAGCAGCGATGTCGTGCTCGAGCTGTACTGCGGACTCGGGAACTTCACGCTGCCGCTCGCACGGCGCGCCGCGCGCGTCGTCGGTATCGAGGGCGATTCGGGGCTATTGGACCGGGCGCGCTCCAACGCGCGCGCCAACGACATCGCCAACGTGGAGTTTCATGTCGCAAATCTCGAGGCTATCGACGCGGATCTGCCTTGGGCGCGGGGCTCCTATGACCGCGTGCTGCTGGATCCGCCGCGGGTCGGTGCCCGTGGCGCGCTTCCTCTGGTGGCCCGGACCAGTGCACAACGGGTCGTGTATATTTCCTGCCATCCGGGGAGCCTGGCGCGCGATGCGGGCATCCTGGTGCACGAGCTGGGCTTCAATCTGCGCTCTGTGGGGGTCATGGACATGTTCCCGCACACCAGCCACGTGGAATCCGTCGCAGTCTTTGGGCGCTGAGAGCGCCAGAATCGCTGTTCCCGGAGGTGGGAAGTCCGCATGTCACTCGGACCCTTAATGATCGACGTCCGCGGCCAGGAGCTCGATGCCACCGACCGCGAGCTGCTCCGACACCCGTCGGTGGGCGGCTTGCTGCTGTTCTCGCGCAACTATTCCAGCCCGGAGCAGGTCGAGCGCCTCACAGCTGAGGTCCATGCGCTGCGGGATCCGCCCCTGATCGTGGCCGTCGACCACGAAGGCGGACGTGTGCAGCGCTTTCGCAAGGCGTTCTCCGGCCTGCCGCCTGCGCGCTTTCTCGGTCATCAATATGACCTTGATCCGGAGGCAGGCACTGAACTGGCACGAGTGTGTGGCTGGTTACTGGCAGCAGAGTTGCGCGCCGTAGGTGTCGATTTGAGCTTCGCACCTGTGGTCGATCTCGACTACGCGGTGAGTGAGATCATCGGGGATCGCGCGTTGCACCGTAATCCCGAGATCGTTTCCACGCTCGCCGTCGCCATCATGAGCGGCATGCGCGAAGCCGGCATGGTGTCGGTGGCAAAACATTTCCCGGGTCACGGGGCGGTCGTCGCTGACTCGCACGTCGCCGTGCCGGTGGATCGTCGTGATTTGGTCGACCTCGATGCGGAGCTCGCGCCGTACCGTCGCCTGATCGCCAACGGCATTTCCGGCGTAATGGCGGCTCATGTCGTGTTTCCAGCCGTCGACTCATTACCAGCGAGCCTGTCGACACGCTGGATCACGGGCGTCCTGCGCGGTGATCTAGGCTTTCACGGCGTGGTTTTCGCCGACGACCTGAGCATGGCGGGCGCTGCAATTGTCGGGAATATGCTCGAACGCGCGCGCCTTGCGCTCGCCGCCGGCTGCGACGTATTGCCCGTTTGTAACGATCGACGGGCTGCGGTCAAGCTGATCGAGGAGCTGGGCGATGTCGGCGATCCGGCGCGCCAGGCACGGCTCATGCGCTTGCACGGCCGCGCAGCGCCCGACCGCAATACCTTGCTCGCTTCCGCGCGTTGGCAGGACGTCAATCAACGCTTGCGCAGCAGCTTTGAGCCGCCGGAACTCAGTCTCGAGGCGGGCCGCGCATGAGCGGCTCTGTGACCCTGGAGTTGCTGCAGAGGCTCGTGCAAATGAGCCCTGACGGTATCGCGATCTGCGAGAAGGGCACGGACGGCTGGCCGGTGATGTTCGTCAATGAAGCTTTCGAGAAGCTGACGGGCTACAAGGCGAAGGAATTGCAGGGTCGCGACCTGCGGCTCTTGCAGGCCGAGGATCGGGAGCAGGAGACGCGCCAACGCATCCGTCAGGCGATGGCAGACGGCACGACCTGCCGGGTGCTGATGCGCAACTACCGGATCGACGGCACGCGGTTCTGGAACGAGATGACCCTGGTGCCGATCAGAAATGCCAAGGGTGACATTACCCACTACGCCGGATTCCATCGTGATGCGAGCGAGCGGATGCGGCTCGACAATCGCGCCACGATGCCGCGCGAGAACGGCAGCCCGGCCGCAGCCGGCGGCGGCGCCTTCAGCGGCGCACGCGACGACCGCCTGACTGGCCTGCACAATCGCGTCTACTTCGAAGAGCTGCTAAGACGCGACTGGGCCATTGCGCAGCGTGACAATCGCCGCCTGGCGCTGCTCATGTTCGATATCGATGCGCTCGGCGCCTACAACGATACATTCGGGCGCACTGCGGGCGATTCCTGCGTCAAGCGCGTGGGGCGCGCCATCGCCGGATGCCTGCGGCGCAGCAGCGATCTGATGGCTCGCTGGGAAGGCGGCACGATCATTACGCTGGTGCAGGGCATGACCGTCGAGCAAGCGCTGCCTTTTGCCGACACGATCCGCGACCGGGTACTCGAGCAGCGCATCCACCATCCGCGCTCGGCGGTGGAACGCTACGTGACCGTGAGCTGCGGCGCCGCCAGCATAGTTCCGGGGAGCGACGATGCCCCCGAGCTACTGCTCGAGCGAGCGAAGGCGGCGCTGCGCGTCGCGAAGTCCGGCGGCAGAAATCGAGTCGCAGTATCGGCGAAGTAATCAGCGCTCGCCGGAGAGTGGCGAATATTCAACGCGCGCCGGATAGCGGCGCGACCATCGCGATGACGCCGAACGCCGGGTGATCGAAGTAATGGCGCTCGAAATTCCGCACGCGTCGCACCTGATCGAGCGTGAATGTCACCGGAGCTGTGGCCGCTATAGTGCCCACGAGTGAGGCTGGCGGATCGGCCGGCGTGTAGCTGAGGTTGATCCTCAAGTACAGATACCTGCCGCGTTCGACTGCGGCCGTTCCTCGCAGCCCTCCTGCCCCAAGCCCAAGTTGCGAGAGGTCCGCGGCAAGACCTGAACCGCGCGGCACCGCGAGCTGTGTCCAGCCGACATGACCCAGGACTTCATAACTGCGGCTGCGCTGCAGACCCGACTCGATGCCCGCGAGCTTGAAGAGGGCCGGGGACATCGGGCTCACGCTGAGGGTCCCCGCACGCGCGGGAGCAGGCGCTTCCGTGCCCGATTCGCCGCTCTCGGACGCACCGACAGCCGGATTGCCTGTCGCCCGCGCCTCGCTTTGCCAGTCCTCGGTGACGCCGAGCGGCGTTGTTGGACGGAAGACGATGAGTTCCACGCTATAGCGCGCATCGGCCTGGCTCGCGGGTTCAGCGGCGGAAGCGGTGACGACGAGCGCGGCAACGAGCGAGCCGACTATGGATCGGAGCATGGCGTGGAGTTTACCTTGAAGCAGTGCGGTGCGCGGTCTTGCGCTGGTCCGGCGCCGCGACGGCCAGCGCGTCGATCAATTCCGCGGTCCGGCGCAAGCGTTCAGCGTCGTTGTCGGAACGCCAGGTAAAGCGCAGCTTGAGGGGGCCGTCGAGCCGATACACCTTGGGTTGCGACTGCACGAGCCGGATAACCGTCTGCGGCTCGATCGCGTTACCTTCGTTGAAGAGCACGTAGCCTCCCTGTGCACTGGCGTCGATCTTGGCAATACCCAGGTTGCGCGCGCGAAGCTTGAGCACGGCGATTCGATACAGGTTGCGTGCGGGCTCGGGCAGCGGCCCGAACCGGTCGATCATCTCGGCTTGCAGATCATCGAGCGCCTGGTTGTCGGGCGCACCGGAAATGCGTTTGTAGAGTGTGAGCCGCAGGTGAACGTCGGCGACATAGTGCTCGGGCAGCAAGGCGGGCAGGCGCAACTCGATCTCCGGGCCCGCCCGGATGCTCTTTTCCAGCTCAGGCTCGGCGCCAGACTTCAGAGCGTGCACGGCGCGGTCGAGCAGCTCCATGTACAGGCTGAAGCCGATCTCCTGGATCTGCCCGCTCTGCTCTTCGCCCAGCAGCTCGCCCGCACCGCGAATCTCCAGGTCGTGGGTGGCCAGCACGAACCCGGCGCCCAGATCCTCGAGTGATTCGATCGCCTCGAGCCTTTTCACCGCATCGCCACTCATGACGGGGCGTGGCGGCGTGATCAGGTAGGCGTAGGCCCGATGATGCGAGCGACCGACGCGCCCGCGCAGCTGGTGCAGTTGGGCGAGACCGAACCGATCCGCGCGGTCGATGACGATGGTGTTGGCCGTGGGTACGTCGATGCCGCTCTCGATGATCGTGGTACAGACCAGCAGGTTGAAACGTCGATGATAGAAATCGAGCATGAGCTGCTCGAGCTCGCGCTCGCGCATCTGCCCATGACCGACCCGCACTCCTGCTTCCGGAACCAGGGTGCGAATTTCGGCGGCGCGTCGCTCGATCGACTCGATGCTGTTATGCACGAAGTAGATCTGGCCGCCGCGCCGGATCTCACGCAGACAGGCTTCACGCACCTGTGGCCCGTTCCATTCGCTCACGAAGGTCTGGATTGCGAGCCGCTCGGCGGGTGGCGTCGTGATCAGCGACAAATCGCGCAGCCCGCCCAGGGCCATATTGAGCGTGCGCGGGATCGGCGTCGCAGTCAGCGTCAGGACGTCGACTTCGGCCCGCAGCGCCTTGAGCCTTTCCTTGTCGCGCACGCCGAAACGGTGTTCCTCGTCGATGATCACCAGTCCGAGGTTCTTGAAGCGGGCATTGGCGTGCAATAGCCGGTGCGTCGCAATCACGATGTCGACCTGCCCCGCAGCGAGCGCCGCGACGGTTTCCGCGCTCTCCCGCCCGGAGCGAAAACGCGACAGCATCTGGATACGCACCGGCCAGTCCGCGAAGCGATCGGTAAAGGTCTGCTGATGCTGCTGGGCGAGGAGTGTAGTGGGCACGAGCACGGCGACCTGCTTGCCGGCATGCACTGCCACGAACGCAGCACGCAGCGCGACCTCGGTCTTGCCGAAACCGACATCGCCGCACACGACCCGGTCCATCGGTCGCTCCGACTCGAGGTCGGCAATTACCTGCTCGATCGTCTGCTGCTGGTCTGGGGTTTCCTCGAACGGAAAGCCTGCAACAAAAGCGCGGTATTCCGCATCACTGACTTTGAGGCTGGTGCCGTGACGCGCAGCACGGCGCGAATACAGGTCCAGCAGTTCCGCTGCGACGTCCCTGATCTGCTGCGCCGCCTTGCGACGCGCCTTTGCCCATTGATCGGTACCGAGCTTGTGCAGAGGCGCGGTCTCAGGAGCCGCCCCGGTATAGCGGTTCACGCGCTCCAGGGCATGAACCGGCACATACAGCTTGTCGCCGTCAGCGTACTCGAGCAGCAGGAATTCGCCGCGCTGACCGGCGATCTCCATCGTAACGAGGCCTCGGTAGCGCCCGACGCCGTAGTCGTCGTGCACGACTGGCGCCCCCAGGCGCAGATCGGTGAGCTCCCGCAGCAGCGTGGCCGGGTCGCGCTCCGCGCGACGCCGCCGGCGTGCTTGCTGGGCGCGTGCACCGAAGATCTGTTCTTCGGTGATGAGCGCCAGTGGTGGGGCGTCGAGGAGCAGCGCGCCCGCGAAAGAAGACACCGTCAGGCCAACTGGTGCAGTACCGTCGATAAAGGTGCGCCAGTCTTCGAAGACTGTGACCTCAATGTCTCGCCCACGCAGCAGATCCAGCAGAATTTCGCGTCGACCCGCAGACTCGGCAGCGAGCAGCACGCGCCCTGGGAATCCGGAAACAAAGGTCTGCAGCGCCGCGCCGGGATCGTCCCCGTGCTGTACCAGGCGCAACGACGGCGGCAGAAGCGACGGGAAATTCGCACTGGTCTCTGCCACGGATCCGGACTCGATCTTGTGAGGTGACACCTCGATCAGGGTCCGCGCACCCATCTGCGCTAAGACTTCCTCGGGCTGAAGGAAGATCTCCGGCGGGCCCAGCACCGGGCGTTCGGTGTCGTGGCGCCTTTGCTCGTAGCGTTCGACGATTTCGTTCCAAAGCAGGCCGGCGCGTGAAGGCGCGTCGGCGGTGTCGATCAGCACAACATCGCGAGGCAGGTAGTCAAACAGTGTCTCGAGGCGCTCGTAGAACAGCGGCAGGTAATACTCGATACCGGCGGGCGCAATTGCATCGCTCACCTGGCGGTATACCGCGGAGCGATTTGGGTCACCTTCGAAGCGCGCGCGATAGCGGGTACGAAACTGGCGCACGCCCGGAGCATCGAGAGGATATTCGCGCGCTGGCAGCAATCGCAGCTTCTGGAATTGGCCGGTAGAGCGCTGTGTCTCAGGATCGAACACCCGGATTGAGTCGATCTCGGCATCGAACAAATCGATGCGCACTGGGCTATCGCTGCCCATGGGGTAGATGTCGAGAAGCGAGCCGCGCACCGCAAACTCGCCGTGAGCAGTCACCTGTGATACGTGCACATACCCCGCAGCGACCAGGCGCTCGCGAAATGCCTCGAGATCGAGTTTCTCGCCGCGGGCGAGATCAAGGACGTGCGCGTCGATCCAGTACCGCGGGGGCAGCCGTTGCAGCAGCGTCCCGAGCGCCACAAGCACGACGCCTCGCGACAACTCCGGCAGGCCGTGCAATGTCGTGAGACGCTGCGACACGATGTCAGGGTGAGGCGCAAAGAGGTCATAGGGCAGCGTTTCCCAATCAGGAAACAGGCGCACCGGCACGTCGCGCGGCGAGAAAAACTCGATCTCGCCCTGCAGGCGCTCGGCTTCGCGTGCACCGGCAGCAATCACCAGCAGGGGGCGTGCAGAGTGCTCTGCAAGCTGTGCGATAGCGAGAGCAGCGGCAGCGCCGTGCAGCTGTCCCCAGCGCTGGCGGGCGGACGTAAGGCGAGGCAGGGGCAGATTGAGAACCATCAGCAGCCGGGCATGTATGCATCGTCGAATCGAAGGCGCGCAAGCTTACCCGGACGGCGCAGCGCCGCAAATCTCAACGAGGAAGAAGGATGGTGGGCGCTGGCTTTCGAGCCAGCGCCCACCGTGCAAGGTCAGGAGCCCGAGACCACCGCGTGAATCACGAACTGATGTTCGAAATACACGCTGAAGCCGGGGTAGTCCCAGCGCGTAATCGGTGGCTCGCCGACGGCATTATGGCGGTTGGCCGGCTGGCCGAATTTCGCTTCGACGTTGGACATCGACATGCCGCGGTTCGGATGCGCAATGGCGCTCTCACGTACGGCGATCCCGTCGCCCATCACGATAGTCTCCGCGGAGGCGGCACCGGCAAGCGCGGTCGCAACCAGGGCCGCAGCGGTGAGCAGTCCACTTTTCATGACTTCACTCCCTGGATTTCAAGCCCGGCGCGACTATAGCAACCGCCAGAAGCGCCCGGAACATTTCGACGCAAGCAATTCATCGGCAATGGGTTTTTGTGTGACGGGCGTCTCATATGTTCTAATCCGGGCACTTTCGCACGACGCTACCGCATGTCGCTTCCCCTGCCGCTTTTTATCGGACTGCGCTATGTGCGTGCCCGCAGCAGCCAGTTCTTTGTCTCCTTCATCAGCTGGGTCTCGATGCTGGGAATCGGCGTGGGCGTCGCCGCGCTGATCACGATTCTTTCGGTGATGAACGGCTTCGAAGACGAACTGCGCGACCGGCTGCTCAGCCTCGCCGCGCACGCGAAGCTTTCCGGTGATCCGCAAGCCCTGGCGCATTGGCCGCAGCTGGTTGAGCAGGCGCGTCGCGTTCCGGGTGTCGCCGGCGCTGCTCCGTACGTCGAATTGCATGGGCTGCTCGCCCATGATCCGGAGCTTCAGCCAGCGCTCATCCGGGGTGTCGACCCGGCGACCGAGGCCTCCGTCTCCACAGTTTCAGGTTCGATGGTCTCCGGGGATCTCGGGTCCCTGCAGGCGGGTGCACGCAATATTGTGCTGGGCAGGGTGCTGGCCTATCAGTTGTCGCTCTCGGCGGGCGATAGCGTTACGGTGATGGTGCCGGTTGCAAATCCTGTGACCGGCGAACTGAGCCCTCGCATCCAGCGCTTCACGGTGTCAGGCCTGTTCGAAGTGGGCCTGCAGGATCACGACAGCATTCTGGCCCTGGTCAATCTCGACGACGCGCTCGCGCTGCAGGGGCAGGGCTCCTCACCGACCGGCATCAGGTTGCGATTCGCCGATGTGTTCGCAGCACCGCGCCTCGCTCCTGAGATCGGCAAGTCGCTGGGCGGCAACTTCTCGGTGAGCGACTGGACGCAAGAGAATGCCAGCTACTTCCGCGCCATCCGCATCGAGAAGACCATGATGACGCTGATCCTGCTGCTGATCGTCGCCGTGGCCGCATTCAATATCGTCGCGACTCTCGTCATGGTGGTCACGGACAAGCGCACCGACATCGCAATTCTGCGCACGCTCGGCATGAGGCCACGCGACGTGGTCGGTGTGTTTTTTACGCAGGGTGTCGTGATCGGGTGGCTGGGAACAGCGCTCGGGGTCCTCGCAGGGGTCCTGCTTGCGCTCAACGTCGCGACGGTGGCGCCCTGGCTCGAGCACACCTTTGGATTTCAGATCATGGACGCGGACGTGTACTACATCACCCAGATCCCGTCGGACCTGCAGATCACGGATGTCGTGGTCATCGGCACGATCGCTTTTGCCCTCACCGTGCTCGCCACCCTGTATCCCGCCCGGCGTGCGGCGCTGACCGAGCCGGCCGAAGCGCTGCGGTACGAGTAAGTGTTCAACAGCTACGAATGGTACGTGGGCTCGCGCTATCTGCGTTCCGGCCACCGCAACCGTTTCATCTCCGTCATCGCACTGATTTCGATCGCCGGCCTGATGCTGGGAGTTGCGGTGCTGATCGTGGTGTTGTCGGTGATGAACGGCTTCGAGCACGAGCTGCGCAATCGCATCCTGAGCATGACGCCGCACGCGACGATCATGGGCCTGGAAGGTCGGCTCGAGGAATGGCGGGACATTCGTGACCGTGTGGAAAAAATGCCCGCAGTCACTGCGGCCGCGCCGTACATCGAGGACCAGGGAATGCTGGTGAATGGCTCGCACGTCAGTGGCGCGCTGGTGCGCGGCATTGTGCCCAAGGAGGATCGACAGGTCGGAAGTCTCGGTGCGCACATGAGCGCGGGTTCGCTCGAGGATCTCGTTCCAGGCCGTTACCGCATCGTGCTGGGAAGCGCGCTCGCGCAGGAGCTTGGTGTCAAGATCGGAGACACGGTGATTGTTGTCGTGGCGCAAGGCAACGCTACTCCCGTGGGCGTGCTGCCGCGCCTGCGCCGCTTTACGGTCAGCGGCATATTTTCTGCCGGCATGTACGAATTCGACCGCGGACTGGCTCTGGTCTCAATGCAGGATGCGGCGCGGCTGTACCGGTTGGGCGATGCCGTCACCGGTGTGCAGTTGAGCCTGCAGGACCTGTTTCGCGCGCCGGTGATCGTGCGTGATGTTGCCCTTGCACTCGGCGGCGGATTCTTCGTCAGCGACTGGACACGCAAGCATGCCAATTTCTTTCGCTCCATCGAGATCACGAAAGGAATCCTGTTCGTGATCCTGTTGCTGATCGTGGGCGTCGCGGCCTTCAATATCGTGTCGACGCTGGTGATGGTGGTGAAGGAGAAGCAGTCAGATATCGCCATCCTGCGCACCATCGGCTCCACGCCGCGCAGTATTCTCGGCATCTTCATCGTGCAGGGAGCCATCATCGGTCTCGTCGGCACCCTGGCAGGTGTGACGCTTGGGGTACTGACCTCGACCTACCTGGAAAGCCTGGTTCATGGCCTTGAACGTCTGCTGCACACGCGGTTTCTCGACGCTAGCGTGTATTTCATGAGCGATCTGCCGGCGTTGGTTGAGATGGATGATGTGCTGCGCATCGCGGGCACGGCGTTCGCGCTGTGCTGCCTGTCGACGCTCTATCCGGCCTGGCGTGCGGCTCGCACACAGCCGGCGGAGGCCCTGCGCCATGAATGACGCGCCCGCGCCAACAACCACTGCGACTTCGGTTCTCCGCGCGCGCGAGCTGCGCAAGCAGTTCCGGCAGGGCGACGTCACGCTCGATGTGTTGAATGGGGTGAGCCTGGAAATCGGCCGCGGTGAGCGCGTCGCAATCATTGGGGTGTCCGGCTCAGGCAAGACCACGCTCCTGCAGCTGCTGGGCGGTCTCGATCTGCCAACGGGCGGAAGCGTGTCGATCCAGGGTCTCGAAATGAGCGCGTTGTCGGATGCAGAACGGGGTGAGCTGCGCAATAGGGCGGTGGGGTTCGTCTACCAGTTCCACCATTTGCTGCCGGAATTCACCGCGCTCGAAAACGTTGCCATGCCCTTGCTGGTGCGGCGCATGGCCTCGGCGCAGGCTCGCGATGCCGCCGCTCATCTGCTCGAACGTGTCGGACTCAGCGAGCGCTTGCGTCATCGCCCGTCCCAATTGTCCGGAGGTGAGCGCCAGCGGGCAGCAGTGGCGCGTGCCCTGGTGACGCGGCCGGCGCTGGTGCTAGCTGATGAGCCGACCGGTAACCTCGATGGCCAGAACGCCGCAGCCGTTTTCGAGCTGATGCTGGAACTGAATCGGGAGCTCGGCACCAGCCTCGTGGTCGTGACTCACGATCCGCGGCTGGCAGGGCGCATGGACAGGGTATTGTCCCTAGAGGGCGGGATTCTGGTCGATCGCGCCAGATTGGGCTCTTAAACGCGCCACGCGGCGCTGGTACCGATGCATGACATGCTGGCGCCACCACACCGACATCGCGAGATAGCCGAACAGCGCGGCCAGGGTTCCGCTCACCAGGCAGCCCAGCAGGAACGGCTTCCAGATCGCGACAAGATTTTCACTCGCCCAATCCCATGTGAGCGCGAAGTCAAAGGACTCCAGGTTGCTGCCGGTGAGCACGGTCCCGACCCAGTAGGCGCCGAAAAATACCGGGACCATCGTGAGGGGATTCACCAACAGGATCGTCAGCATGGAGAGCGGCAAATTGGCGCGCAGGAGTATCGCCGCCGTTGGCGCAAGCAGGAGATGAACCGGCAACGGGATGAAGCAGATGAACAGTCCCAGTGTTACGGCTCGGATTACGCTGCGCCGGTGCAGAGTCCAGTAGGCCGGGTTGCTCAAAGCGCCACGAAAAGGCCGCAGATACCAGCGGCCAGCCAGTGAGTGTCGGTCGGGCAGAAGCCTCTTCAGCAATCGACGCGGCATGATCGGGGGACGGACTCTAGCAGCAAAAACGTAGGGGACGCATGTTACCGCGACACGCCCTGGCATTTCTGGCGGGGATCTTGTGCGTGGAGCATTCCAGCGGCCTGGAAGGATTCCTGCACGCCGTACCGCTGCTCGTCGGCGTCCTTCTCATGTGCGGTATCTGGGGCCCGCGCGTGGCGGCCTGGTGTGCCGCGGGAACGCTTTGGGCTCTCGTCCGTGCGCTGACGCTCCTCGCGCACCAACTGCCTCCCGAGCAGGATGGGACCGACTGGCTGATACGCGGTGATGTGATCTCCCTTCCCGGTTTGAGCGCCGGCCAGGCGAGATTCGATTTTGCCCCGGAGGCGCAGCCCGGCGTCCCCCGCAAACTCCGACTTACATGGTTCGATGCGGGGTCAGCGCCACGCGCTGCCGAGCGCTGGCAACTGCGCGTGCGACTGCGGGCTGCGCGCGGTTTCGCCAATCCCGGTGGCCTGGACTACGAGGGAAGCCTGTTCCGCGACGGCATTGGCGCGACCGGGTATGTGCGCAACTCAGCGGACAACCTGAGACTGGCGGATCGCGCCCAAGCATATCCGGTGCTCGCGGTTCGTGCCGCCATCGCCCGGCACATCAACGAGGCGCTGCACGGCCGCGCGGCCGCAGGGGTGATCGCCGGGCTCGCTGTGGGAGCCACCGAGGGAATCTCCGCGACGCAATGGCAGGTATTTTCGGCCACTGGCACCACGCATCTCATCGCGATCTCCGGACTGCACGTCACCATGGTGGCGGCACTCGCGATGCTGGCAACGCGTTGGCTATGGAAGTTGCCGCGTCGGCGATCGCCGCGTACCTGTCAGGCGAGTGTCGCCTGTCTGTGGGGCGCAATCGCGGCGGCGGGTTATGCGCTTCTCGCCGGCTTCTCGGTGCCCACGCAGCGCACCCTCGCAATGCTGCTCGTCGGACTGGGTTCGACCTGGCTGCGTCGCGCCCAGCCGGCGTCACAGGTGCTATCAATGGCGCTGACTGCAGTCCTGCTCATCGACCCGCATGCGGCACTGACGGCTGGCTTCTGGCTGTCATTTCTTGCCGTCGCTGCGATTCTCGCCATGCTCGGCAGCCTGGCGTTGCCGCTGCAGCCGCTGCGTGCGTTTTTCACCACGCAGAACGTCGTATCGGTGGCATTGCTTCCCGCGACGCTGCTCTTGTTTGGCAGCGTGTCACTGGTAGGTCCGCTCGCAAACCTGGTGGCCATCCCAGTATTCAGTTGCGTCCTAGTGCCGGTAACACTGTTCGGCACGTTGTGCCTGGGTTTTGCGCCGACAGTCGCACACAACCTGCTTGCGCTCGCCGGATGGTGCGTCGATCGTTTCTGGCCGGCGCTCGAATGGGCTGCGCGCGTGCCGGCGGCGATCATTCATTTGCCGACGCCTTCGATCAGCCTGTCGATCCTGCTGGTGATCGGTGCACTTGCTGCTCTCATGCCGTTTCCGTGGAGCTTGCGTTTGCCGACAGTGCTCCTCGTACCACTTCTGCTCGCGCAGCCTGTGAAGCGGGCACCCGGAGACTTCACGCTCACGGCTCTGGACGTCGGCCAGGGGCTGGCGGTGGTCGTGCACACCAAGGCGCATGCGCTCCTCTTCGATGCCGGACCGCGCTTTCGAAACGGGCGCTCGGCCGGCGAGCTCGCGGTCGTCCCCTATCTGCATGACGTCGGCGTGCGTGCTCTCGACCTGGTCGTGGTGAGTCATGCCGATTCAGACCACGCGGGTGGAGTTCCTGCAGTGACGCGCGCGCTAGGCTTGCGGGAATTGCGTCGAGGTGACCAGGTCCAGGAGTTGAACGTACCAGCGGCAGCGTGCGAACGCGGCGAGGCCTGGATCTGGGACGACGTGCGCTTTGCGTTTCTGAGTCCTGGGCGAGCAGAGCATTGGAGCGAGAACGATGGTTCGTGCGTGCTCGAGATTGCGAATACGCACGGCCGCGCACTGCTGACTGGTGACATTGAAGCGAGCGCGGAGGGGCACATCGCCAGCATCGGGTCCTGGCACGCATCCGACGTAGTCGTCATTCCTCATCACGGCAGCCGCAGCTCCTCATCCGCAGCACTCATCGAGTCGGTCGATGCGCGCTACGCGATCGTTTCAGCAGGCGCGCGCAATCGTTGGCACTTCCCGCACTACGAGGTCGTCGAACGCTGGTGTCGCGCCGATGCGCAAGTGATCAACACGGCGGACTGGGGTGCGATTTCCATCGACTTCAGTGCTCAATCCGGAATGCAGCCGCCGCGCTCCTATCGCGCCGGACACCACCACTACTGGAGCGCCTCCGCGCCTCTCGCAGGCCGCTCGCTTTGCCCCTGACAGAATCGCCTGCGCCAACTAAATCAATTGTTTATGCGTATCCCTTGATGCAGTATCATCCGCCGCCGTCGCGGTGCAGAAAGTGGCTTCGATGCATGTGGGAAATCATTCAAGCCGGCGGGCCCATGATGTGGCCCATCATCTTGTGCTCCATCATGGCGGCCGCCATTGTTCTGGAGCGCTTGTGGACTTTGCAGCAGAAGCGCGTCCTGCCGCGCGAGCTTACCGAGCAGGTGTGGCGGTGGGTTCAGAATAACCAGGTCACCGACAAGCTCATCGCGGCGCTCGAACAGAATTCGCCTCTCGGCCGCGTGCTGGCGGTGGGGCTCACCAACCGCCATCGCACGCGCGACATCATGATGGAGCGGCTCGAGGACGCTGGGCGACACGTGGTGCACGAGCTGGAGCGATTCCTCAACACGCTCGGCACCATCGCGTCGGTCTCACCGCTGCTCGGCCTGTTGGGCACCGTTATCGGCATCATTCGCGCTTTCAATGCCATCTCCCTCGAGGGCAGCGGCGACCCGCGCATCCTGGCGGGCGGCATCGGTGAGGCGCTGATTGCCACTGCCGCGGGCCTGTGCGTCGCGATTCCATCGTTGTTTGCCTATCGCATTCTTCGCGGCAAGGTGAACCGCATTGTCATCCAGATGGAAAAGGAAGCGATGAAGCTCATCGATGCCATGGAGGAGGCGAGTGCCCGCGGTGCGAGCGCGAGTGCGACAGTCGCACGGGTGACCGCCGCGTCATGAATCTCAACCGGGACAGCGAATCACAGGGCATCAATGAGCCCGAGATCAATGTCGTATCGCTGATCGACGTAGTCTTGTTGCTGGTCGTGTTCTTCATGGTCTCGAGCACCTTTGTGGAAGAAGGGCGCATCAAGGTGCAGCTGCCGAACGCGAGTTCCGTGCCGGTCAATTCGACCATCGCCGATCCAATTGTGGTCACGGTCACGGCGCAGGGTGCGTATCGCGTGAACGAGCGCAGCCTCATCAACAACAGCCCGCAGACACTGCGCAGCGCGCTGCTGCGCATTTCCGGAGAGCGCCGCAAGATTCCCATTACGATTCGCGCTGACGCGCGCGCGACGCATCAGTCGGTGGTCACCGCCATGGATGTGGTCGGCCGGCTGGGATTCGCCCAGATCAACATTGCGACTTTGAACGAGCAGGGTAGCAGGTGAGCCTTGGCGCTGACGACGCCTTCGGCATCTATCGGCGCCTGCTGCGCTACGCGGCGCCACACTGGGCGATGTTCAGTATCGGCGTCATTGGCATGGCGCTGTTTGCCGCGAGCGACGCATCGCTCGCCTGGCTGACCACGAAGTTTCTGGAGGGGGCGTTCGTCAAGCCGAACCCGAGGATCCTGGTCCTCGTACCCATCGGCGTGTTCGTCCTGTTCCTGGTGCGCGGCATCGGCGATTACGTGTCGAACTATTTCCCGGGATGGGTGGGCCGGCAGGTGATCAAGTCCCTGCGCGGGGAGCTCTTCAGCCATTACCTGCATCTGCCATCGCTGTACTTCGACGGTCAGCAATCCGGGCAGATGCTCTCGCGGCTCACCTACAACATCGAGCTGGTGGCCGAGGCGAGTACCAATGCCATCACGGTGATCATTCGCGACACCCTGACGATCGTCGGCCTGGTCGGATTCCTGCTGTATCTCAATTGGCGCTTGGCGCTGTTCACCTTCATCGCGGCGCCGCTGATTTCGTGGCTGATCCAGGTGGCCAACCGCGCATTTCGTCGCTACAGCGCGCGTATCCAGAACTCGATGGGCGAAGTGACGCGCGTGGCGAAAGAGGCGATCGATGGTCAGCGGCTGATCAAGGTCTTTAACGCGCAGGACTTCGAGGCGCGCAAGTTCGAGCAGGTGAACGAGCGGCATCGCCACAACAACATGCGCCTGATCATGGCGAAGTCGATCAGCAACCCCGTAGTGCAGCAGATTGCGGCCGTGGCACTCGCCGGTGTCATGTTCGTCGCGATCCGGCAGGTGCTGGGTGCCACGATGCGCGTCGATCAGTTCATCGGGTTTCTCACCGCGTTGCTGCTGCTCACCGCGCCGCTGCGCCGCCTGGTGAGCATGAGCGGACCGTTGCAGCAAGGGATCGCTGCTGGTGCCAGTGTCTTCGAAATGCTCGACGTGCCAGCGGAGGACCAGGGTGGCGACCGCTCGCTGCAACGCGCCCGCGGTGAGGTCGAGTATCGGGACGTATCGTTCGAGTATGCGGCGGACAAGGGCGAGGTCCTGAGGCACGTCAGCTTCAGCGTGCGTTCTGGCGAGACACTGGCAATCGTCGGCAAGTCTGGAAGTGGAAAGTCGACGCTGGTGAGCCTGCTGCCGCGCTTCTATGACCCGCAGTCGGGCAGCGTGCGGCTCGACGGCCATGATGTGCGCGAGTACCGCCTTGCTGATCTGCGTCGCCAGGTGAGCCTGGTGAGCCAGGACGTCGTGCTGTTCGATGACACGATCCGCAACAACATCGCCTTCGGCGGCATCGATTGCACCGAGGCCGCCATCCGCGATGCAGCGCGCGCGGCCCATGTGCTCGAGTTCGCCGAGGAACTGCCGGAAGGGCTCGATACCAGCGTGGGCGACCGCGGTGGCAGGCTGTCCGGCGGTCAGCGCCAGCGCGTCGCGATCGCACGTGCACTTCTCAAGGACGCGCCGGTACTCATCCTGGATGAGGCAACCTCGGCGCTCGACAGTGAGTCAGAACGGCACATTCAACAGGCACTCGCCGCGCTGATGCGCAATCGCACCACGTTCGTGATCGCGCATCGGCTGTCCACGGTGGAAAGCGCTGACCGCATCCTCGTGCTGGACGAAGGTGCAGTGGTCGAGAGCGGCACACATGCCGAGCTGCTGGCGCGAAACGGCCATTACGCCGCATTGCATCGCATGCAGTTCAAGGCCTGAATCTGCAGGCCGCTGGAGAGGCGGGTGTACGACTGGTTGCAACGCGTCTGGTATGCGAATGCCGCCTCGGGCGTCGTGCTCCGACCTCTGGGCTGGATCTTCGGCGGTGCCGTGCGCGTGCGGCGCTGGCTTTACGCTCACGGCTGGGCGCCTTCCATTGCCGTCGCCCACCCTGTCATCGTGGTCGGCAATCTGACCGTTGGCGGCACTGGCAAGACGCCGCTGGTGCTGTGGCTGGCTGCGCGATTACGGGAGCGCGGTCTACGTCCAGGAATCATATTGCGGGGCTACCGCAGCGGCTTTCGAACCTCACGCCGTGTCAGCGCTGCAGCCAGCGCAAGCGACGTGGGGGATGAAGCTGCGCTGCTCGCAGCAAGAAGTGGCTGTCCGGTGGCGGCAGGTGCAGATCGTATCGCCGACGCGCGCCTGCTCGAGGCGGAGGTCGATGTCATCCTCGCCGACGATGGACTGCAGCATTTGCGACTGCGCCGCGAGCTGGAAATCGTCGTCATCGATGGCGAGCGACGCTTCGGCAACCGGCGCCTGCTGCCGGCGGGGCCGTTGCGCGAGCCCCTTGATCGCCTCGAGAGCGTCGATGCAGTCGTGGTGAATGGCGGAAGCGATGGCGTCGGTGGACTGAAGATGTCTCTCACTGGCGCAGAAGCGGTCTCGTTTGCGAGAGGCGAACGCCGCTCGCTGTCCACGTTCGCACCAGGCCCGGTGCACGCACTCGCCGCCATCGGCAACCCGGAGCGTTTCTTTGCCATGTTGCGGAGCAAGGGCCTGAATCTCATTCCGCATCCGTTTGCAGACCACCATGCATTCAGCCGCCGGGATCTCGAATTCGGCGACTCGCTGCCGGTGCTGATGACTGAAAAGGACGCCGTGAAATGTGCTGGAATCGTTGACCGGCGTCATTGGTACGTGCCGGTGCAGGCAGTGCTCAGCGATGCAGACGCGGATCAGCTGCTGCGCCTCGCGGATCAGGCTGTGGAGGCCAGGCGCCGGGGCTAGTGCTTTTTCTTGCGGCGCTTTGGCGATCCGTGGCCGTCGCCTTCCCCGCCGATGTCATAGTCGTCGAAATCGCTGAGTTGTTCGGAGGTGCGCTTTTCCTCCATGTAGCGTTCCAGCCGTCGCCACGCCGGATCGGTGACCTTGGGTCCCCGGCGTTTCATGGACTCGAGATCCTTGATCAGATGATCGACGTCGAGGTCCTCGGATTCCTCCGCAGGCTCGTCGCTCTCGTCCTCTTCGTATTCGTCCGACTCGCTTTTCTCGCTCATCGATACGCACCGTCGCGATGGCGCAACACCGACAGTCGATCGCGACGCGCGCGGTTATAAAGCGAATCGCAGGGAGAGGCAAGTGCGTTCTTGGCAGAAGCCGGAGGGAAGGTCTCGCGGTGTCGGGTTTCCCTAATGCACCAGCTCGTTGAGCTGGAAAATGGGCAGGAGCAATGCAAAGACGATGCCCATTACCAGCAGCCCCATGAAGACGATCAGCACCGGCCCCATCAGGCCGAGCAGCGTGCCGATCAGCCCGTCCAGCTCGCGTTCCTGGTTGGTGGCCGCCCGTTCGAGCATTGTCTCGAGCTCACCGCTGGTCTCGCCGCTCGAGATCAGGTGAATCGTCATGGGCGGGAAGAGTCGGCTGGCGCCAAGCGACTTGCCGATCGGCGAACCCTCGCGAATTCGTTCGCTCGCCTCACCGACGGCCTCGCGCATCGGGACGTTGGTGATGACCTCCGCGGAGATGCGCAGGCTTTCGAGCACCGGCACCGCGCTCGCGGTCAGGATACTGAACGTACGCGTGAAGCGCGCTGTATTCACGCCGCGAACCAGGCGGCCGATCAGCGGGATGCGCAACAGCGCGTGATGAAACTGGCGCTTCGGTCCTTCGCGGCGCAGGTGGCGAACGGTGAGCCACCCCAGCACACCGAGGGCAATCAGCGCATAGATGCCATATTCGCGGAAGAAATCGCTGGAACCGATCAGGATTCGCGTGGCGATAGGCAGCTCGCGCTTGCTGGTTTCGAACACCTTGACGACCTTCGGCACCACGAACACCAGCAGCACTGAGACGATGCTGAAGCACATGACGGTGAGCGCGATCGGGTAGACCAGGGCATTGCTCACCTTCTGGCGAATCACCTGGCGATTCTCCGTGTAGTCCGAGAGGCGCTCGAGCACCGCATCCAGGCGCCCGGACTGCTCGCCGGCAGCTACGGTCGCGCGATAGATCTCAGGGAACACCTGGGGGAATTCGGCGAAACCGTCGGCAAGGGTGTGGCCCTCCATCACGCGCGAGCGCACGCCGAGCAGGATGCTCTTGATGCGGGGCTTCTCGGTCTGCTGCGAAACAGCGAGCAGGGATTCTTCGAGCGGCAGGCCGGAGCGCACCAGCGTGGCGAGCTGCCGGGTCAGCAGGGCAAGATCGGTCGAGGAGATTCCGCGTGCGAATCCGATGCCGAAGCTCTGCTGGCGACGCGATTCGGTCTGCACGACCTCCGCGACATTGACCGGCAGGAGCTTTTGCTCGCGCAGGAGCTGGCGGACCTGGCGCGCGGTATCCCCTTCGATGACACCCTTGCGTTCGCGGCCGGTCGTGTCGACGGCCGTGTATTCGAATGCGCTCAACCGTCAGCCTCCGCGGACAAGCCCCACGGGCGGGCCGCAGAGTGCCGGGACAGGATGTCGTTCAATCCTCGCGTGTGACACGGAGGAGCTCTTCGAGCGATGTCGTGCCGGACGTGACCTTGGCACGACCGTCGTCCCTGATGCTGGGACTGAAGGTGCGGGCGTAGCGATCCAGTTCGTGCTCCCCGGCGCCGTCATGAATCATGGTGCGCATCGTGTCGTCGACGCTGACCAGCTCGTAGATTCCAGTGCGGCCGCGATAGCCGGCTCCGGCATCGTTGCCGGGGCGAAAGAGGTGCGGAGCGGGGTCCTCGGCCGACAGGTTGAGAAGTCTGCGCTCGTATTCACCACCCACATACTCCTGGCGGCTGTCGGGATTCAGCACGCGCACCAGGCGTTGCGCCAGTACTCCGATGAGGCTCGAGGAGAGGAGGAACGGCTCGATGCCCATATCGCGCAGGCGCGTGACGGCGCCCACCGCGGTGTTGGTATGCAATGTGGATAGCACCAGGTGGCCGGTGAGGCTGGCCTGCACCGCGATTTGCGCGGTCTCGACGTCGCGGATCTCGCCGACCATCACCACGTCGGGATCCTGGCGCAGGATCGCGCGCAGACCGCGCGCAAAGGTCATCTCGACCTTGGTATTGACCTGGGTCTGGCCGATGCCGTCGATGTAGTACTCGATCGGATCTTCGACCGTCATGATGTTGCGCGTGTTGTCGTTGATGCGCTCCAGCGCGGCGTAAAGCGTGGTGGTTTTGCCCGAACCCGTTGGTCCTGTGACCAGGATGATGCCGTGGGGCTTGTGGATCAGTTCATCCATCACGTGCTGGGTCTCGGTATCCATGCCGAGCGAACCGAGATCGAGCCGTCCAGCCTGCTTATCAAGCAGACGCAGGACCACACGCTCCCCATGGCCGGCCGGAATCGTTGAGACGCGCACGTCGACGGCGCGTCCGGCAACCCGCAAGCTGATACGCCCGTCCTGGGGCAGGCGCTTCTCGGCGATGTCGAGCTTCGACATGACCTTGATGCGCGATACCACAAGGGGCGCCACTGCGCGGCGTGACTGCAGGACTTCCCGCAGCACGCCATCGACGCGAAAGCGCACCACCAGGCGGTTTTCGAACGGTTCGATATGAATGTCGGAAGCGTTCTCTTTTACCGCCTGCGTGAGCACGGCGTTGATGAGCCGGATGACGGGCGCGTCATCTTCGCTTTCCAGCAGGTCAGAGGGCTCAGGTAGTTCCTGGGCGAGGTGAGCGAGGTCGGTGGTGTCTTCGAATCCCTCCACCATCTGCATCGCAGCGTTGGAACCGGTCTCATAGATCTGGCGTAGCAGCGCATCGAAGGCCTCCGGCTCGACGCGTTCGAGCTTCAACGGAACGCCGATGAAGCGGCGCAGCTCCGCCATGCTCAGCGGGGACGCGTCGGCGCGACACACCGCGCGCGCAATGCCGTTCTCGATCCCGCTGACGACCACCCCGTGGCGCTTTGCAAATGTGAACGACAAGCGGCGTTCCCGCTCTGGCCTCGTATCGCTGCTGATGGCCTGGTCCATTGACTGCCTAACCACTCGGAGTGGTGGAATCTTACTGCCTGGGCGATTCGGGTGGGGGCGGCGGCGCCGTCGCTGGCTCCGCCGGCGCAGAGTCGAGAGGCGTGGTGCTGGCGCCCGGCGGTTCCTTGGGCGGCGCCTGGGGAGCAGACGTCGCAGGTGCAGCAGGAGCGGCGGCCGGCGGTGGGGGCGGCGGCTCGAGCACGGGCTGCTTTTCAAACGGCAGGAGCGGGGCCTTGCCGTTGTGCATCTTGAGTTGCTGGTCGCGCAGATTGTTGTACTTGGTGTTGGTCTCGACGGCTGTCTGCACGCCGTCGCGCAGGATCTTCGGGCGAATGAAGAACATCAGGTTGCTCTTGTGTCGCTGCGTATTGCGTACCCGGAACAGCTCACCGATGAGCGGGATACGCCCCAGGATCGGCACGCGCTGCTCGCTGCCCGTGACCTGGTCCGCGATCAAACCACCCAGCACGATGATGCCGCCGTCCTCGATGAGCACATTGGTGGTGATCGTGCGCTTGTTAGTCACGAGGTCCACCGCATTGAACGAGTTGGCCGCGACGTTCGACGCCTCCTGCGAGATCTTGAGGATCACCAGGTCACCTTCACTGGCGATTGAGGGCGTGATCTTGAGGATATTGCCGACCTCTTCGCGTTGAATCGTCTGGAAAGGATTTACGCCTGGAACCTGGCTGCCCGTATTGGCGTACTGCCCGGTGAGGAACGGCACTTCCTGGGCGACTTTGATCTCCGCCTCCTGGTTGTCCATGGTCACAATCTGCGGCGTCGCGATGATGTTGTTGTCCGAATCAGTCCGCAAGGCGCGCAGGATCGCGGCGAAGTTCGTGCCCGAATCCATGACGCGCCCAATGCCGACGCTCAGACCGGTTGGTGCCGATGTGACCGTCGATGGGTCGTTGATGGCACGCGCCAGGTCCACGATGCTGGTGCCGGCGATGGGCTGAATGAAACCGCCCACCGCGTTGCTGTCGTTGCTGCCGTCGATGGCCCAATTGACGCCGAGGTCGACAGTCTTGTCTACCGAGACCTCCACCAGGATCGACTCGAGGAGCACTTGCGCACGACGAATATCGAGCTTGTCGATGACTGTCATCAGCGCGCGCATCACTTTTGGAGGCGCCGTGATGACGAGTGCATTGGTCTCCGGCTCGGCCCAGATCGTGATGTTCTTGTCCATCTGCGCCGCCGCGGCGGCCGCGCCACCACCACCAGCGGCAGGCTGGCCTTGGGTGGTGGCAGCAGTGACCGTTGCCTGCTCTTTGAGCTTGGCAGCCAGCTTCTCGGCATCGGCAAAGCGCAGGTAGCGCACCTGCGTATCGCCGCCTGACTCGAGCGGTGTGTCCAGGTGGGCAACGAGTGCCTTGATACGCAGGCGCTGCGATTTCTCACCGCTGATCAGAACGCTGTTGGTGCGCTCATCGGCAACCATTCGCGCCCCGGCACCCCCTTCTGCGGCCGCTGCCGGATACAGGGCGTTGACGACGCGTACGACCTCCGCGGCGGACGCATGCTCGAGAGGAAAGACGTCCACTTCCTCGTCGCCACTCTGATCGATGCGCTGGATGATGCGCACAATCCGGTTCACGTTGTTGGCGCGATCGGAAATGATCAGCATGTTCGAGCCCGGGTAGGCCGTGAAATGCCCGTATTGAGGAATCAGCGGCCGCAGCACAGGCACCAGTTGCGCGGCGCTAACGTTCTTGACTGCAATGACCTCGGTAACGATCTCATCGGACGAGGAGCTGATGCGATCCGGCAGGTCGTCACCGGGTACCTGGCGCGCATTGGCATCGGGAATGATCTTGATGACCTTGCCTGCGGGCACCGCAACGAAGCCGTGCACCTGGAGGATTGCGAGGAACGCCTGGTAGAACGCATCGGGCGTCATGGGCGTGTGCGACAGCATCGTGACCTGGGCGCGGACGCGCGGATCGACGATGAAGTTCTTGCCGGTGATCTCACTCACCGCTTCGACGATCTGGGCGAGGTCAGCATCCTTATAGTTCGGCGTAATCGTTGGCTGCCCCTGGGCGATGGCCAGGGAACACGCGATCCACCCCGCAAGCGTGGCGCACAGGCACGATCTCAGGAGGCGCGGACGGGCTTCGGCCTGAGTTGACATTGCTTTCATGCTACTTAGGCCTCTGAGTCATTCGATTGCGGCGGATAGCCTGCGGCGTGTCAGTCATCGTTTTCGGGATCCGGCGGCATCTGCGCGGACTGATCCATGGGGACCATGTCCTCGGCGCTCGCCTGGTCCTCCGGCAGTTCGTTGGCGATCTGGGCCATGTTTAGCACCAGCTCCTGCGGCTTGCCGTTGCGCTCGATCGTTACTCGCACCTGGTCCGCGCTGCTGATGGACCTGAAGATCTCCATTCCACGCTGGGGATCATCGAGGGGCGTCCCGTTGATCGACATCACGAGGTCGCCAGGGTGTAACCCGAGCCGCGTGAACTGCTGCCGGTTGCGGCCGGGATAGACCCGGTAACCGCGCTGCTGCCCATTCGTGAATACCGGTTGCGGCCGCATGATCTCGGCGACAGATCCTGGATCCTGCGCGATCAGGCGTCGCACCCGGTCCGCGACTTCCGCGCCCGCGCCAGCAGGTGCGTTTGCGATCGGGCGGGGCGGCAGCGCCGCAGAATTCGCACCAGATCCGCCTCGATACTCACGCGGCAGGAGCAATGCCTCGAGCTGACCGCCTCGATCCAGGATCACGCGGTCGTCATACACCGCGTTGAGCCGCGCCCCGCCTGCGATGCTATCGCCAACTTTATATACCTTGGCGGTCGCCGCGGTCTCGCCAATGATGCCGAGCCCGCCCTTTGGATCGCTGGACGCGATCGTCCCGGCAAGAACCAGGCTCATCCGCGTCTCGGGCGCATCGGACGGGTCAGCATCGGTCTGTGAATCCGGAGCCGCGACGCCAAACAAGTGAGCGTCGATGATGCTCTGCGTGTCCACTGACTGCGCGGCGCGCGCGGATGAGCTCGACGCCGGCGCCGAGCCCGCGGCGACTGCAGCCGGCGGCGACTGCGGCAGCAGATCACGCACGATCAACGCAGCCTGGATTCCAATTGCCACCACGAGTACCCACGTGACGATCTGCGGCAGCCGCGTGAATTGGCTTAACAGCGATTCAGGGTTGAATTCCTTGATGCTGCCGAGCAGTGAGGTTGCATTCATGGGCGCTGTCGAACTACCGCGCTGGCACTCATGTACCCGCCGGGATGATTTCGGCAATCATACGGTTTCTACACGTTCGGTCTCAAGCAATTGTTTTCCCTTGGATTCCAACCCCCGCTCGGGACCCCTCTCTTGAGCCCCGCCGATTCGTGTGCCCGGGGCTATCGCCACCCACAAGATATGTCATGAAGGTGGTCCGGCGCTGTGAAACGGTGCGGGATTTGCATTGACGAGAGCGCCGCCCTCGCTGCTGCAACGTGCGCATGTCAATTTCGGGTGATGTCGCCGAATCCACACAATCGGCGCACAGCCTGCGCACTTGTGTTGAGGGTCGACGCGCCCTATAAATCGCTTCGCTTGCGTCCACATTGCCGAGGTGTGTCGCGACGATGACGTGCAAGCGAACGCGCGAGGCCGTGCACGGTCGATATGGGCGAGGAGGAACAGGGGCAGACAGGATCCGGGTTGCTGGTGGAAGAGGCCAAACCGCGCCTCAAACGTCCACCGCTCTACCAGGTCGTGCTGCTAAACGACGATTACACGCCGATGGAGTTCGTGGTCGACGTGCTGGAACGCATTTTCGGCCTGGACCGGACCACGGCGACGCGGGTAATGCTGGAGGTGCATACGAAAGGTAAGGGTGTGTGTGGAGTGTTCACGTTTGAGATTGCCGAGACCAAAGTGGCCCAAGTGACGACTTACGCAAGACAGCACCAGCATCCGCTGTTGTGCACCATGGAAGAGACCTGACCGTGTTGAGCAACGAGCTTGAATACTGCCTGAACGAAGCGTTTCAGAACGCGCGCGAAGCGCGTCATGAATTCATGACGGTGGAGCACCTGCTGCTGGCCATCCTGGACACGCCCAAGGTGCGCGAGATCCTGCGTGCCTGCGGGGCGGACATGACGAAGCTCAAGGGCGACCTGGCGGCGTTCATCGAGCAGACCACGCCGCGTCTCCCGGAAGACGATGACCGCGAAGTCCAGCCGACCTTGGGCTTTCAGCGCGTGCTGCAGCGCGCGGTTTTTCACGTGCAGTCGAGCGGCAAGAAGGAAGTCACGGTTGCTAACGTACTGGTAGCGATCTTCAGCGAAAAGCAGTCGCACGCCGCATATCTGCTCAGCATGCAGGATGTCGCGCGGCTCGATGTCGTGAACTACATCTCTCACGGCCTCACTCGGGTGGGCGATGAGCCGAGTTCCAAGGATGAAGCGCCGTCCACGGAGGGTGAGCGTGAAATTGAGGGCGGCTCGAGTCCCCTCGAGAAGTACACGACCAATCTGAACAAGCTCGCGACCGACGGGAAGATCGATCCGCTCATCGGCCGGCGCATGGAGGTTCAGCGCACAATCGAAATCCTGTGCAGGCGACGCAAGAACAACCCGCTCTATGTCGGCGAGGCCGGTGTCGGCAAGACCGCGATTGCCGAGGGGCTGGCGCGGTTGATCGTCGAGGGACAGGTGCCCGATGTGCTGAGCGACTGCACGATCTATGCGCTCGACATGGGGGCGCTCATTGCCGGCACGAAATATCGCGGCGACTTCGAGAAGCGACTCAAGGGCGTGCTGGCGGAACTGCGCAAGAATCCCGGCGCTATCCTGTTCATTGACGAAATTCACACTGTGATTGGCGCGGGCGCCGCCTCGGGCGGTGTGATGGATGCCTCGAACCTGATCAAGCCGGTGCTGGCGAATGGCGAGCTGCGTTGCATTGGCTCGACCACCTATAGCGAGTACCGTGGCATCTTCGAAAAGGACCATGCGCTCGCCCGCCGTTTTCAGAAGATCGACGTGACCGAGCCGAGCGTGGCCGAGACCATCGACATCCTCCTGGGTCTCAAGGCCAGGTTCGAAGAGCATCACGGCGTCAAGTACCTGGACGAATCCTTACGGGCCGCGGCTGAGCTGGCTGCTCGCCACATCAACGATCGGCATCTCCCGGACAAGGCAATCGACGTCGTCGACGAGGCAGGCGCGAGCCTGCGGCTCAAACCGCCGGCGGAGCGTGCCACCACGGTTACAGTCGCAAATATCGAGGATGTCGTCGCCCGCATCGCGCGCATCCCGCCCAGGAATGTGTCGCTCTCCGACAAGGACGTGCTCAAGAACCTGGAGCGCAACCTCAAGCTGGTAATTTTCGGGCAGGATCCCGCGATCGACGCGCTGGCCGCAGCCATCAAGATGTCGCGCTCCGGCCTGGGCGATCAGCGCAAGCCTGTCGGCTCATTCCTGTTCGCGGGGCCCACCGGAGTAGGGAAAACTGAAGTCACGCGTCAGCTGGCTATCGCAATGGGCGTGGAATTCATCCGCTTCGACATGTCGGAGTACATGGAACGGCACACGGTATCGCGCCTGATCGGGGCGCCTCCGGGATACGTCGGATTCGACCAGGGGGGTTTGCTGACCGAAGCGATCACCAAACATCCGCATTCGGTGCTGCTACTCGACGAAATCGAAAAGGCTCATCCGGATGTGTTCAACCTGCTGTTGCAGGTGATGGATCATGGCACGCTGACGGACAACAACGGCCGCAAGGCAGATTTCCGTCACGTCATCATCGTGATGACGACCAACGCCGGGGCCTTCGAGATGAATCGACCCGCGATTGGCTTTACCCAGTCGGATACTGCCAGCGACGGCATGGAAGCGATCCGGCGCATCTTCTCGCCCGAATTCCGCAATCGTCTTGACGCCGTGATCCAGTTCAGCACGCTTGGCCCGGGGACGATCGAGCGAGTCGTCGACAAGCTGCTGGTCGAGGTGGAGACGCAGCTCGAACAGAAAGGTGTCTCTCTGACAGTGGACGACGACGCCAGGACATGGATTGCGCGCAAGGGCTACGACCCGAAGATGGGCGCCCGGCCGATGGCGCGCCTGATACAGGATCACATCAAGCGCCCGTTGGCCGAGGATCTGCTATTTGGCAAGTTAGTCGGCGGCGGCCACGTGCGGGTAACCGTGAACGAGGCCGGCACGGAGCTGGTGCTTGTCTCCCGCGCAGCCCACGAGCCGGAGTTGCTGACCCAGGGGAGCGATTAAGGGCGGTAGCCGTTCGCCGTCCGGACTCATCGGCCGCGGTAGATGATTCTTCCCTTGGTGAGATCGTAAGGCGTCATTTCGACCGTCACCTGGTCACCAGTCAGGATGCGGATGTAGTTCTTGCGCATCTTGCCGGAGATGTGCGCCGTCACCAGGTGCCCGTTCTTGAGCTGCACGCGAAATGTCGTGTTTGGCAGGGTCTCGACGACCTCGCCTTCCATCTGAATTGCTTCTTCTTTGGCCATGCAGTCCTGTGGGGCAGCTCCGGGGCGCGCGAATTGTGCATAGGCAGGGGGTGAGTGTCCAGCAAGAGCAGTCCCGGGCGGCCGTTGGGTGACAGACCGTGCCGACAGCGCCGGATCACGACCGTCCTTAGCAGTAACTCGGAAGTTACACCCGCAAACACAGGTGGCCGGCGCAGTCGTCAGGTGTCACCCAACGTCCACCCGCTCCTGCACTGAAAGCTTGAAGATGCAGTCGGCGTGCGCCTCCCTGGCTAAAGCAGGACCCTCTGGTCGCTGGGTGGATGTGCCTCGGGCTCGTGTAGCGAATGCCCTCTGTCCGGGCGATCAGCGATCAGACCGGATTCAGTGCGGGCAAGATGGCCTATCGGCGTCTGATCGCCGCCCGGGCTGAGGGTTCGCGCGCGACCTTGAGCGTTCCTCGCTCAAGTGTCGTCGCTGCGCATTTGCTCCACGGGCTCGAGGCACATCCATCCGGCGGCCGGATCGGACTGCTCCCGCCTATGGAAGGCTAACTTGAGCGACGGGTTGCCAGCCGGGCTTGCGATGTTCGGCGATGACCGAGGTGTAGATGCCGCCGCGCACATTGAAGCGCGCGGTGAGGCGCATGAAGCGTGGCGCGACGGCGGCAACCAGGTGATCGAGTATCTCGTTGGTCACGGCTTCGTGGAACGCGCCCCGATCGCGAAACGACCAGATGTAGAGCTTCAGCGCCTTCAGCTCAACGCAGGTGGTATCGGGCACGTACTCGAGCTCAAGAGTCGCAAAATCCGGCTGTCCGGTGCGTGGGCACAGGCACGTGAACTCCGGGATGGACATCCGGATCGTGTAATCGCGCTCGCGCTGCGGGTTGGGGAAGGTCTCGAGCGCCGTGCTCGGTCGCGCGCGGCTCGCCGGTGCGCTCATGGAAGGCCTGCAACGTATCGAACCAACAGTAAATTTACTTTACACTACGCCGCCATCGTGAACCACGCCTGCGGAGTCAGCCCAGGGACATCATGCGGCTAACCCGAATCAAGCTCGCCGGCTTCAAGTCTTTCGTCGACCCAACTTCGATCCACTTCCCCAGCAATCTCACCGGAATCATCGGCCCCAACGGCTGCGGCAAGTCGAACATCATCGACGCCGTGCGCTGGGTCATGGGCGAGATTTCGGCGACACGCTTGCGCGGCGACTCGATGGCGGATGTGATCTTTAACGGATCGAGTGCCCGCAAGCCGGTGGGTACCGCTTCGATCGAGCTGGTGTTCGATAACGGCGACGGCGCGATTGGCGGCCCATACGCGAACTACGCTGAGGTGTCGCTGAAGCGGGTCGTGGCGCGCGACGGAACCTCAGTGTATCTGATCAATGGCGCGCGCTGCCGGCGCAAGGATATTACGGCACTGTTTCTCGGCACGGGGCTTGGCTCGCGCAGCTACGCGATCATCGAGCAAGGCATGATCTCGCGGCTCATCGAAGCCAAGCCGGAGGATCTGCGCGCATTCATCGAGGAAGCGGCCGGAATCTCCAAATACAAAGAGCGGCGGCGCGAGACCGAGAACCGCATCGCTCACACGCGCGAGAACCTGGAGCGGCTGAATGACGTGCGCGAAGAAGTCGAAAAACAGATTCGTCACCTGCAGCGCCAGGCGGCCGTAGCACGTCGCTTCCAGGTGCTGAAGGAAGAGGAGCGCAAGCTGGCGGCTGAGTTGCTGGCTCTCAGGATGCGCGATCTCGAAGCCGAGGCCGCGAATCGCGACCAGGCCACGCGTGATCGCGAGCTCGGCATGCAGGCGGCGCTCGCTGATTTGCGTGCCGTCGAGGCATCGATCGAGAAGGCTCGCTCACACCAGTCCGAGCAGTCGGATCGTCTCAACGAAGTGCAGGCCAGCTACTATCAGCTTGGCGCCAACGCGACGCGCCTCGAGCAGTCGATTCAGCACGCCCGTGAGCTTCGCCAGAGACAGCGCACGGACCTGGACCAGACGCAGCTCGGTAGCCAGGAGCTGGCAGTTCAGCTCGAGCGTGATGAAGCTCAGGTAGCCGAACTGCTTTCGGCCCTGCGAGGTCTCGAGCCGGATCACGTCGCGGCGCGCGAGCGCGAGACAGCGTCTGCGCAGCACCAGCAAAGCGTTGAGACTTCCATGCAACAGTGGCAGGCGCGCTGGGAAGAGCACGGACGCGACTGCAGCGCGGCCGAACAGAGCGGGCAGGTTGAACGCGCGCGCATGGAGGAGATCGAGAATCGACTGCGTCACTTGCGAACGCAGCTCGAAAGCGTGCAGTCCGAACGCAGCGCACTGGAGAAAAGCGAAGCGACCGTTCAACTCGAGTTGCTCGCTGACCGCGAGCTCATAGCGCGCAAGGCAGGCGAAACGGCACGCCAGGACCTCGAGCGCGTGCTGCAGGATCTGCAGGCGGCCCGGACGCAGGAAAGCGAGCTCAACACGCAGCTCGACGGGTCGCGCGCAAGCTGGCAAGCGGCACAGGGGCAGCTGCTTTCACTCGAGGCGCTGCAACAGGCTGCGCTTGGCCAGGCGCAGGGCCGCGTCATGGAATGGCTGGCCTCGCACTCGTTCGCTGGGCGGCCACGCCTCGCACAACAGATTCGCGTGCAGAAGGGCTGGGAGCGTGCGGTTGAAACCGTCCTTGGTAGTTACCTCGAGGCTGTATGCGTTGATGGCCTCGACGCCGTCACGGCGGTCCTCGACCAGCTCGATGCCGGGCAGGTGAGCTTCCTGATCGGGCAGGACGGCGAGCGCGGACAGCTGCCGCCGCAAAGCCTGCTCGCCAAGGTCGAAGGCCCGGCAGCCCTCAACGCGCTCCTGGGCCAGGTCTATGCCGTCGACAACCTGGCGGCTGCATTAGTGCGTCGTGCCTGGTTGCATGCTGGAGAATCGATCATCACGCGTGACGGCATCTGGATCGGCCAGCAGTGGTTGCGAGTGAGCCGCGATCGCGACACGCACGCAGGCGTGATCGAGCGCGAGCACGACATGCGCGTGCTGCGTAGCGAGGTTTCTCAAGCTGAGAAGGCCGTTCGAGACCTGGAAAGGACCTTCGCGAATACCCGCGCGCGGGCCACTGGTCTGGAGACCCAGCGCGATACATTGCAGGCCGATGTCAACCGATGGCACGCCGAGCATTCCGGGTTGAGCGCACAGCTCGACGCCTCGCGGGAGCGGGCGAGCGAGACTGCATCGCGCCTCGGTGCCCTGGTAGAAGAGCACGCCACACTGGACGGGCAGGTCCGGGCCGCAGAGCAGGACCTGCAGTCGGCGCGAACCCGGCTCGAGCAGGCAATGGCAACGATGCGCGTGCTGGAAGGACGCGGCCCTGCTCTCGAAGAGGAGCGCGAGAATTTGCGCACCGATCTTTCGACAGCTCGTGCTCGATCCGAACAGGACCGCGCCCTGGCTCGCGAAGTGGAGATTCAACTCGAATCGCGCCGTGCGGCGCAGAGCGCGACCTTGGCCGCATTGGAGCGGATGCGTAGCCAGCTTGCGCAACTCGAAGCGCGGCGCCTGGAACTCGAGAGCCAGATCCAGGGCGCGGCTGGACCGCTGGTCGAGATGGAGCGATCCCTGGAACAGGCGCTCTCGGAAAAGGTGTCAGTCGAGAAGGAGTTGCGCGAAGCCCGCGAGTTGCTTGAAGCGGCTGAAGCTGCGTTGCGCGGCCTGGAAGAGCAGCGGGTCGGCTGCGAAACGCGTACCGACGAGATGCGCAGCGCGATGGAGCAGGCGCGGCTTGCGGCACAGGAGATACACGTCCGTCGCGAGTCACTGGCGGAGCAGTTCGCTGCGACCCGCTTTGATCTGCAGACCGTGTTGGGCGGGCTGATGCCGGATGCAACGATCGCAAGTTGGGAGCTGAGCCTTGCGGAAACTACCGATCGTATTGCGCGCCTCGGCTCGGTGAATCTGGCCGCAATCGAAGAGTTCAAGGAGCAGTCCGAGCGCAAGGAATACCTCGACCGACAATTCGCTGATCTCACCGAGGCGCTCACGACGCTGGAGTCGGCGATCCGCAGGATCGACAAGGAGACGCGTCAGCGCTTCCAGGATACCTTCGATCGCATCAACGCAGGTCTCAAGGAAAAATTCCCGCGACTCTTTGGCGGCGGGCATGCCTATCTCGAGATGACGGGGGAAGATATCCTGAACGCCGGCGTCGCGGTGATGGCACGACCACCGGGAAAGCGCAACAGTACGATTCATTTGCTGTCTGGTGGCGAGAAAGCGCTCACCGCCGTCGCGCTGGTGTTCTCGATATTCGATCTGAATCCGGCGCCGTTCTGCCTCCTCGATGAGGTCGATGCACCGCTGGACGACCATAATGTGGGACGGTTCTGCGAGATCGTGCGCGACATGTCGCAGCGCGTGCAGTTCCTGTTCATCACACACAACAAGGCGACCATGGAGCTCGCATCGCAGCTCATCGGCGTGACCATGAGCGAGCCGGGCGTATCACGGCTGGTGGCGGTCGACGTCGACGAGGCCATGCGCATGGCGGCCATGTAGCTGTAGCTTCTCATGCCAGAATTGCGCTGGATCCTGCTCGGCCTCGGAGTCCTGTTCTGGATCGGGCTATGGTGGTGGGAAATGCGCCGGCAACATCAGGCGTCGGACTCTGAGCTCGGCAGGCTCCCGGAGCGGCTCGTCGAGCCTTCCCCTGCCGCACGGCGCGCGGAAGCCCAGCCGGAGCTCCGAGAACCTTCGTTTTCCGAGACGCTCGTTGAACCGGATGTCCCACAGGTTGATGAGCCCGTGGAAGCGATTCCCGTCCTGGCCGAGGCCTTCGCTCGCATCGAGCCGGTGCTGGGCGACACGGAGATCGTGCGTCCCGAGCCGCCACGCATCGAGCCGCCGGAAGAGAAGATCATTACCCTGCGATTGACGGCGCCGCCTCTTGAGCGCTTCGAGGGCCGGCGGCTCGTCGAAGCGTTGCAGGCCGTCGGCCTGCAGCATGGCAAGTTTTCCATCTTCCATCGCACAGCACCGGACGGCGCGACGATCTTCAGCGTGGCGAGTCTGGTAGAGCCGGGTACATTTGATCTGGAGCGCATCCAGGGTCGGCGATTTCCAGGCGTGACTCTGTTCGCGGTGCTGCCGGGCCCGCTCGAGGCTTCGGCACTGGTCGAGGAAATGATCGGCGCCGGCCGACGTCTGGCGGAGGAATTGCAGGGCGTGCTGCAGGACGAGCGCGGCGCGACCTTGAATGCCCAGCGCCTGGCGGATCTGCGCGCCAGCGTAGCGGAGTGGCACGCGCGCACACAAACGGCGGGTCCGCGCCTGAGCTGAAGCACCGATGGCCGTATCGCGCGAGGACCAAGACCGCGCAGCAAGGCTGCGCGACGCGATCGAGCGTCACAACTACCGTTACTACGCGCTCGACGACCCTGAGGTCTCCGACGCCGAGTACGACCGCCTGATGCGTGAGCTGCAGGCGCTCGAGGAGCGTTACCCCGAGCTGGTCGATCCGCGATCACCTACGCAGCGCGTAGGCAGCGCACCCGTTGCCGCATTCGGCGAAGTCGAGCATCGCGTGCAGATGTTGTCCCTGGGCAATGCGTTCAGCGAAGAGGAAGTGCGCGATTTCGATCGACGTGTGCGCGAGCGCTTGCCGGGCGTGAATACCGTGGCGTACACGGCGGAGCCCAAGCTCGATGGCCTGGCGGTGAGCCTCACCTATGAAGGCGGCGAGCTGGTGCAGGGGGCGACCCGGGGGGACGGTACCAGGGGAGAAGATGTCACCGCGAATCTCAAGGCCATCCGCGCAATACCGCTACGTCTGCGGGGGGAGGGTTTTCCGCGCGCATTCGAAGTGCGTGGCGAGGTATTCATGCCCCTCGAGGGGTTCAAGCGATTCAACGCCGCGGCGCAGGCACGTGGAGAGAAAGTGCTCGTGAACCCGCGCAACGCTGCGGCCGGGAGCCTGCGACAGCTCGACCCTCGCCTGACTGCACAAAGGCCGCTCGATATTTTCTTCTATACGGTCGGCTTCAGCGAGGGTGGCTCACTTCCGCATCGGCAACACGAATTACTACAAGCGTTGCGTCGCTGGGGGCTGAAAACCTCCGGCGAAGTTCGGCTCGTGCAGGGCGTGGAGGGATGCCTCGAGTACTACGCCACGATTGGAGCAAAGCGCGCACAACTCGCGTACCAGATCGATGGCGTCGTGTACAAGGTCGATGACATCGCGGCGCAGCGTCGTCTGGGCTTCGTCTCGCGCGCGCCGCGCTGGGCGATCGCGCACAAGTTTCCCGCGCAGGAGGAGACGACGATTGTGCGCGAGGTCGAGTTCAACGTCGGCAGAACCGGCGCCCTGACGCCCGTGGCGAAGCTCGAGCCGGTGTTTGTCGGCGGTGTCACGGTGAGTAACGCGACGCTGCACAATATGGACGAAGTCGAACGCAAGGACGTTCGCGTCGGCGATACGGTCGTAATCCGGCGCGCCGGCGATGTGATACCGGAGGTCGTGAGGGTCGTGCTCGAGCGGCGACCCGCACAGACTGCACCGGTACGCCTGCCCGAACGCTGCCCGGTGTGCGGATCGGCGGTCGAACGCCTCCCCGACCGGGCAATTGCCAGATGCACAGGCGGTCTTTTCTGCCCCGCGCAGCGCAAGGAGGCGTTACGACACTTCGCATCCCGCCACGCAATGGACATCGAAGGCCTGGGGACGAAACTGATCGATCAGCTCGTGGAGAATGGAACCGTCCGTACGCCGGCCGACCTGTACATGCTGACGGCCGATCGGCTCGCCGAACTGGAGCGTATGGGAGAAAAATCAGCAGCGAACCTGGTCGAAGCCCTGCAGCGCAGCCGCCGCACGACACTGCCACGCTTCCTGCTCGCGCTCGGTATCCCGGATGTAGGGGAGGCCACCGCCCGTGCGCTGGCTCAACATTTCGGAGCACTCGAGCCGATGCTTCAGGCGAGCGCCGACGAGATCGAGAGAGTCCCGGATATTGGGCCGGTCATCGCAGCGAGCGTGCATCGCTTCTTCCAGGAGCCACACAATCGGCAGGTCATCGAAGCACTGGTCGATGCCGACCGCGGTGCCATCCAGTGGCCCGCGGTAGCACGCGAAAGCACCGCGGGTGCCGCGCCGCTGGCCGGCAAATCCTTCGTGCTCACGGGGACGCTTCAGGACCTGACGCGCGAGCAGGCGCAGCAGCTCATCCTGGATCTTGGCGGCAAGGTGAGCGGCAGTGTCTCGAAGAAAACCGACTACGTCGTCGCGGGCGCCGAAGCGGGCTCGAAGCTCCAGAAAGCCGAGCGGCTCGGTGTAACCATCCTCGACGAGCCGCAATTCCGCGAACTTGTCAGCACCGCCTCGAAGGCATCGTGAATCGCGTCACCGGGCGCTAGATCTTCTTCTCGATCGTGGCGGTTTTCTTGAGCTCATCAAGGTAAGTCTGGAGCTTCTTCTGTTGCACGATCTGCCCAAGCCGCTCCTTGACCTGCTCGAAGTCCGGAGCTGACACCTCGCGCGTATCTTCGAGCTGGATCACGTGCCAGCCGTATTGCGTCTGCACCGGCTTGGTCGTGATCTCGCCTTTCTTGAGCGCCGCTACGGCTTCGGCGAATGCCGGCACCATCTTGGCAGGCGTGAACCAGCCGATCTCACCACCCTGGTCCTTGGAATTGTCCATCGACTCCTTGCGCGCGATGGCGGCAAAGTCCCCACCCTTTTGCAGTTTCTCGATGATTGTCTGCGCGAAGGTCTCGGTAGCGACCAGGATGTGGCGTGCGCGGTATTCAGTCTTTGGCATCGCCGCGACCTGCGACTCGTATTCCGCGCGCAGCTCCTGCTCGGTCGGCGTCTTGCCCTTGAGGTAGTTCTGGAACACGGTCTCGGCCAGCACGTTCTGGCGGGTGAGATCGAGGCGGTTCACGACGTCGGGCTGCTTGTCGAGCCCATCCTTGGTGGCCTGCTGGGCGGCGAGCTCGATGCGAATCAATTCATCGAGGATCTGCTGCTTCTGGTCGGCCGTGAGCTCGGAGGTTGCCTTGTTCGCACGCATTTTGACGTAGAAATCGAATGTCTCAGTCGATATCGGCTTACCGTTGACGAGCACGGCTGGCGCACTCGTAGCCGCAGTTTGGGCGGCCGGAGTAGCCGGTTTCTGTTGGCAGGCGGTCAGCGCTGCGAAGCCAAGAACTATCAGCAGGTTCGAAAGGTGCTTCATTGTGTGCCTCGAAATAATGGGATCGTATGTCATGTGAGATTTCTGCACGGTGCTGGCGGAAGTTTCATGGGGCTCGACCGGTGTGCTGCGCCGTTTCGGTCGGCGCGTAGGCCTCGATGCTGAGCGCATGAATGTCCTCGTGCATGATTTCGCCCAGCGCCTCATAGACGAGACGGTGGCGCTGCAACGGGCTCAGGCCCGCGAAGGACTGCGACACGACACGCACGCGAAAATGACCGCGACCGCTGCGCGCACCAACGTGTCCCGCGTGCAGATGACTCTCATCTTCGACGCTCAGCTCCTCGGGTGCGAGAGCCTTCTCGAGGCGGGCGCGAATACGTTCCGGTCGGCTTTTCATGCATCGTGAGCGGTAGCTCAACTCTTAGGCTCGTTCAGGCCCGACGAATCGGCAGTCTCGGTGCCGCGCATCGGCAACCACAGGATCTGCGTGAACATGAAAATCACCGTGAGGCCGGTGACTCCATAGACCTTGAAGTTCACCCACGCCTGCTCGCTGAATGTATGTGCAACGTAGATGTTCAATGCGCCCACTGCCGCGAAGAACAGTACCCAGGTGAGATTGATCCAGCGCCAGCGCCGCGCGCTTACGGGCGCCAGATGCTCCGAAAGAGTGCTCTCCAGCAATCGCTGCGCAAGTGGTCGCTGGCCCACGAACTGGCTGACGAGAAATGCAGCGCCCATCAGCCACATCAGGACCGAGAGCTTCCATTGAATGAAGCGCGGGTCGTGAAGCAGCAGAGTTGCCGAACCAAAAATCACCGCCAGGACCGCGGTGATCCCGTGAATGGGCTTGATCTTGCGGTGTCTCCACCAGTCAATCCCGAGTTGCAGCAAGCAGCCAGCGATGAGCGCTGCGGTCGCCGCGTAGATGCCACCCAACAGATACGCCACGTAGAAGGCGATGAGCGGTAGGAAATCGATCAGATGCTGCATGATCCACGTGTCGCCGGGGCCGCCGAAAGGCCGCGTATCATAGCAGGATGAGTCAGCTGTTCGAGATCCACCCGCTGAACCCGCAACTGCGGCTCATTCGACGCGCCGCCGACATCATTCGCGAGGGCGGCGTAATCGTGTATCCGACCGATTCCTGCTACGCGCTGGGCTGTCATCTCGGCGACAAGAACGCGCTGGAGCGCATCCGGCGAATCCGCATGGCGGGCAAGGACCACCATTTCACGCTCGTGTGTCGCGACCTGTCGGAGATTGCACGCTACGCGCGGATCGACAACAGCCAGTACCGGCTACTGCGCAAGCTCACGCCCGGGCCGTACACCTTCGTGTTGCGCGCGACGCGCGAGACGCCGAAACGGCTGCAGAACCCGAAACGTCGCACGATCGGCATTCGTGTTCCCGATCACCCGGTCCCGCGGCTGCTGCTCGGGGATCTCGGCGAGCCCATCATGAGCTCAACACTGCTATTGCCAGGCGATGCGCTACCGATGACCGATGCCGGCGAGATTCGCGAACGCCTGCAACAGCTCGTCGACGCGGTGGTGGACGGTGGCAACTGTGGGCTCGAACCCACGACTGTCATCGACCTGGCGGGCGAAGTGCCCGCGATCGTCAGACGCGGGCGCGGCGCAACTGACGTCCTTGAGCGGCAGATCGGGGACGGCCAGTCTTCTCGCGTATAATTGGCGCCGGTTTGCAGGGGAGCGCCCACCCTCGGGCCCCAAGGCGTGAGCCGCTTGGCATATCTAGGCGAAACAATAGGTTATGCCGGACGACCTCATCCACTTTCTAGCTAAGGTTTCAATCTGGGCGATACCGATGGTGCTGGCTTTCACCGTGCACGAGGCGATGCACGGGTTCGTCGCGCGCCGTTATGGTGATGACACGGCGGAGCGTCTCGGGCGTCTCACGCTCAATCCGCTGAAACATATCGATCCGATCGGCACCATCGTGGTGCCGTGTCTTGCGCTCTTGCTCAACATCCCGGTGATCGGTTGGGCGAAGCCTGTTCCCGTGAATGCCGCGAAGCTGCGCAATCCGCGTATCGACATGGCCAAGGTAGCTGCCGTGGGTCCCGTCTCAAATCTCATCCAGGCTTTCCTGTGGGCGCTGCTGCTCGCGGTACTGCAGAGAGTGAGCGCTGTCGGCAACGAACCAGCCTGGCTCATGTCGATGTGTACGGCCGGTATTCTGGTCAACGCGTTGTTTGCGGTGTTCAACATGCTGCCGATCCCACCGCTCGACGGCAGCCGCGTCCTGCGCAGCTTCGTCTCGCCCGGTTTCGGCAATGTGCTCGATCGGCTCGAGCCATTTGGGTTCTTCATATTGCTCGGCCTCTTATACGCCGGTGTCCTCAACCCGCTGCTGACGCCGCTCCTGAATGCGGTCGCGCAGCTGGTAACGACGCTCAGCGGCGTCGACATGCACTAAAGGAGCGGATTTGGCGGTCACACAGGGCAACAAGCGCGTCGTTTCCGGTATGCGGCCGACCGGACGACTGCACCTCGGCAACTATCACGGCGCGCTGCGCAACTGGACCGAGCTGCAATACCAGTACGAGTGCTATTTCTTTGTCGCCGATTGGCACGCACTCACCACTGGCTACGCCGACACGTCACAGATCGAGGAAAACGTTCGCGACGTGGTCATCGACTGGCTGGGCGCTGGCCTGAATCCGGGCGTTGCGACCTTCTTTGTGCAGTCGCGAGTTCCCGAGCATGCGGAGCTGCACCTGTTGTTATCGATGATCACACCGCTGGGCTGGCTGGAGCGCGTGCCGACCTACAAGGACCAGATCGAGCAGCTCAAGGAACAAGACCTTACGACTTATGGGTTCCTGGGTTATCCACTTTTGCAGAGTGCGGACATTCTCATCTACAAACCGGCGTTCGTGCCGGTCGGCGAGGATCAGGTCGCGCACGTGGAGATCACGCGTGAAATCGCGCGTCGCTTCAATCACCTGTATGGCCGGGAGCCAGACTTCGAGCAGAAGGCGGAGAAGGCCATCAAGAGCCTCGGCGGGCGCAACAGCACGCTGTATCGCAACCTGCGGCGCAAGTTCCAGGAGGCTGGCGATGCCGAGGCGCTCGAGAAGGCCCGGGCGCTGGTCGAATCGAATGCACGCCTGACGATCGCCGATCGTGAACGGCTGCTCGGGTATCTCGAAGGCACGGGTGTCGCCATCCTGCCCGAGCCGCAGGTCCTGCTCACGGCATCGCCCAAGGTTCCCGGCCTCGACGGCCGCAAGATGTCGAAGTCGTACGGCAACACGATCGGCTTGCGCGAGGATCCGGAAGAAGTCGCGAAGAAACTCAAGACAATGCAGACCGACCCGGCGCGTGTGCGCCGCACCGATCCGGGTGATCCCGACAAGTGCCCTGTGTGGGACCTGCACAAGATTTATTCCTCCGACGAAACCCGGGAGTGGGTGCAGAAGGGTTGCCGCTCCGCGGGGATCGGATGCCTCGAATGCAAGAAGCCGCTGATTGACAAAGTCGTCGAAGAAATCACCGCGATCCGCAAACGCGCCCAGGAATACGAGGACAATCCTGACCTCGTTCGTGGCATCATTGACGAAGGCTGCGACAAGGCGCGCGAAGCAGCGCGTCAGACGCTCAACGACGTGCGCGAGGCGATGAATCTCAACTACCGCTGAGGCGCCATCGAAACGAGATGAAACCGGACCTCAGAGTCGTCGACACCACCCAACCGGCTCCGCCGCCGGTCGAACCACCGCCGGAACAGGGTGAGATGCCGTTCGCGGTCGTCGAAGGCGAGCCGCTCACCGAACTGCCTCGCGACCTCTACATCCCGCCCCAGGCGCTCGAAGTATTTCTCGAGGCGTTCGAGGGGCCGCTGGACCTGCTGCTGTACCTGATCCGGCGCCAGAACCTCGACATCCTCGATATCCCGATCGCCGAGATCACGCGCCAGTACATGGAATACATCGAGCTCATGCAGGAGCTCGAGCTCGAGTTGGCCGGTGAATACCTGCTGATGGCCGCAATGCTCGCCGAGATCAAGTCGCGCATGCTCCTGCCACGCGCGCATCTGGAGGAAGAGGAAGACGATCCGCGCGCTGAGCTGGTGCGACGCCTGCAGGAGTACGAGCGCTTCAAGAAAGCCGCGGAGGATATCGACGCGTTGCAACGCCTCGAGCGCGATGGCTGGATCGCCACTGCGGAGGTCATCGAGCGCAAGGTCGTGCGCCTGGTGCCCCAGGTTACGTTGCAGGAGATGCTGGTCGCCTTCAAGGAAGTGCTGGCACGCTCGGCGATGTTCGCGCACCACCATGTCCAGCGCGAGCCGCTTTCAGTGCGTGAACGCATGTCCCAGATCCTCGGGCAGCTCAGAGAGTCGAGCTTCGTGGAGTTCATCCGTCTGTTCCGTCCGGAGGAAGGGCGCATGGGCGTGACGGTAACCTTCGTCGCCATCCTGGAGCTGGCGCGTGAAAACCTCATCGAGATCGTTCAGGCCGACGCTTATGCGCCGATTCACGTGCGGCCGGGAAGCGGCGTACCGAACCTGATCGTGGTGGCCGACAACACCGGCATGGATCATTGAGTGGAGGCGGACGAATGCAGGAGCGATACCTCAGGAACGTGATCGAAGCAGCGCTGCTTGCGGCCGGCAGACCGCTGTCGGTTGCGGAGCTGATCGAGATATTCGATGCGCGCGAGCAGCCGGCGGCCGACGAAGTTCGCGCCGTGCTCGAGGCGCTCGAGTCGGACTATGCCGATCGCGGTATCGAGCTCAGGGAAGTGGCCAGCGGCTTTCGCATCCAGATCCGGCACACGCTGACCGATGCAGTGTCGCGCCTGTGGCAGGAGCGCCCACAACGTTATTCCCGCGCGCTGCTCGAGACGCTCGCGCTGATCGCGTACCGGCAACCAATCACGCGTGCCGAGATCGAGGCGGTTCGCGGCGTCACCGTTAATCCCAACATCGTGCGCACCCTGCTCGAACGCAACTGGATCCGCGTGGTCGGGCACCGAGAAGTGCCGGGCCACCCCGAGCTGCTGGGAACCACGCGCGAGTTTCTCGACTACTTCAATCTCAAGAGTCTCGACGAGTTGCCGAGCCTCGCGGAACTGCGCGACATGGACAACCTCGGCGTGCAGCTCGAGCTGCCGGGCGAAGTGGGCGAGGTGCCGACGGAGGATGCGGCGGGCGATCCGGCAGATGAAAGTGGAGGCTCGCCAGGCGCCGACGACGACCTGGTCCAAGGCGAGCAGTCTGCTCCCGAGGAGACACACGTGCCCGGTATGGTGGCGCGTGGCGTTGAGGACTAACGGTCGACGACGGACGCAGCGCGGCCGCGCTGACTAGGTCAGCGGTGGCATTTCCTCGTCACGCCCGCCCGGGCGTGCGGAGTTCCTGATGGGCGAGAGGATTCAAAAAGTGCTGGCACGCGCCGGGGTGGCTTCGCGACGCCAGGTCGAAGACTGGATCAAGGCCGGACGTCTTGCAATCAACGGAGTGCCGGCAACCCTGGGTGCGCAACTCCGTCCACGGGACAAGGTCACGCTGGATGGACGTGCCGTCCGGCTGCGCGAGCCAGAATCAGCGGCGCGGATCGTGGTCTATCACCGCACACCAGGCCGTGAGCTGAGTCCCTCCGAATCAGCAGAGTCCGGGCGGCTGTTCGACAAGCTCCCGAAGCGCGCCGGCCGCCGCTGGGTGCCGATCAGCCCACTGCCGCCCAACGATGGAGGCCTGGAGCTGCTCACGAGCGATGGCGATCTGGCGCAAGGCCTCATGCGTCGGCTGACGACCCTGCGGGTCGTATTCGCCGTGCGGGTGCGTGGAGTCATCAACGAGCAGCAGCGTGCACGTCTGCAGTCCGGCGTCATCGACGACGAGTCAACTCTTGAAGTTGAATCGATCGAAGCGGCGGGCGGCGAGGGCGCTAATCGCTGGTATACGTTGAGCACGCGCGGTGCGCGCGCACGTGATGTGCACCGCCTCGCGCAGGCCGCGGGTATCGAAGTCAGCCGGCTAATGCGGATCGGCCTGGGTCCGGTACGGATGGATCGTGCACTGGCACGAGAGCGGTTTCGCGCCTTGAACCCCGGAGAGACGGCGCAGGTATACGAGAGCGCCGGCATGACCCCGGCGGCAGCTCCGCCCGCGCACTCCGGACGACCCGCATCGCGTGTGTCAAGAAGCGGACGGAACAGGAGTGCTAAGCCCGCGCGCACCAACAAGGCAGGCGGGCGCCAACGCGCGACGCGGCATCGGCAATAGCAATAGCTCGGGGTCGTTCTTCTCAAGCTGCCGCGGATTCGACTCGATTGCGGCCGCCGGCCTTCGCCCGGTACAGCGCCTGGTCGGCGGCGCGCAGCAGCGTATCCACCGTATTGCCGTGATCGGGGTATATCGCTACGCCGCATGACAGCGACACGGGAGGCAGACCGGTGTCCAGGTGACGCACTCGCAGTGCGGCGACCGCACGGCGCAGTTCCTCCGCACGCTGCTGGGCGATGGCAAACGAGGCCCCTGGGAGCAGTACGGCGAATTCCTCTCCACCCATGCGGCAGGCGATGTCGGTGCCGCGGATCGTATTGCGCAGTTCCTGCGCCACTCCCTTGAGCATCGCGTCTCCACCGTCATGGCCGAAGCGATCGTTGATGCGTTTGAAGAAATCGATGTCCGCAATGATCACGCCGATGGTGCTCTGCTGGTGTCCGGCGCGCTCAATCTCGCGGGTCAGCATCTGCACCAGGAAACGCCGGTTGTGCAGTCCCGTCAGCGGGTCCGCAATTGAAAGCTCGCGCAACTCCTCACGCAGCATGAGGTTGGCAAGGGAGAGGGAAATCTGCTCCGAAGCAGCCTCCGCCAGTGCCTGCGGAAGGGCTGCCTCGGCAGCGGCGGCCACGGGCTCCTGCCGGCGCATGCACAGCACGCCAATCGCGCTGGCCTGCGCCATCAGCGGCACGCACAGCGTGTCCGCCAATTCCCGGGCATCGATGTGCGCGCAGCGTAGCTCCTGACCGGAGGCTCGCACGACATGAGCCTGGCCGCGACGCAGGGCCCAGCAATCCTGGGTGCCTATCACGGCGGCTGCTGCGGTGCTGGAGCCCCAGTGAGCGACCGGTTCGAATCGCTCGCGGGAAGCGCCGCCCAGATAGACCGCACCCCAGAAATTCGGAAACAGCTCCCCGGTAAATCGGGTAATGATCCGATACGACTCCTCGCGTGTGGCGCACGCCTGCAGCAACGCACCCATCTGCGCGAGCAAGGTGAATTCCCGTGCGCGCGATTGCGTGGCGTCGATCTGATCGCGCAAGCGCAGATGCAACTGTCGCAGGGCCTCCTCGGCCCGCAATCGTTGCACCATGTCCGATTGACGCGCCAACACGCTTTTCTTGAGTCGTTTGCGCAGCGTATCGATGCCGACACCAATGTCGCCCATCTCGGCCGGACCGCGCGGCACTTCGATGTCGAGTGAGCCCGACGACAACTTGGCCGCAGCCTCGCGCAGGCACTCGAGCGGTCTCACCAGGTACACGAATGTGCCGAATGCCAGGCAGACCAGCAGAGCAGCGACAATCGTGCCGGAGATCAGTCTTAGGCCGCGCACCTGTTTCTTGATCTCGCGACCGAGTTCGACGCGCTCGGTGGTGTAGTCGACCAGCACCGCGCCGACGATGGTGCCGTTCTTTGCCTGGACCGGTGTGATGTGGAAATAGGTGGACGGAGATTCGCCGCTCGTTGCGACCACGAACGTACGCGGCTGGCCGCCCTTCAGGATCTGAGCGACCTCATGCGACACGTCAGTGCGTACGGGCTTCCCGGTGCGTGCCGGTGAAGAGTCGGCAAATATTCTCTCGCTGTGATCGACGATCTGGATCTCGCGGGCATGCGCCAGTGCCACAGCCGCGAGGTTCGACTGGAGCGCGGCATGATCCGCCACACTGCGCAGATCGCTGCCGTCGCCGACCAGTTGTTGAACCAGCAACGCGACCGTGCCGCTGCCTTCCTCAATCTGGGCTTGCAGCCGCGTCTCCGCCACCACGCGGGCGTTCATGCCGAGCCAAACGCTGAGCGCGGTCAGGGCCAGCGCGCATGTCAGCAGGAATGCTCCGATTGCTACCCGGATGCCGAAGCCACGTCGGCGGTGGATCTTGAGACGTCCGGTGCGCAGCATGGACGCCTGGTCCTGGCGGATCTGCTGATGCTGGAGGATGCGCCCCACGACATACGGCAGGCGGTAGAGATCTTCCCGCTTGAGTACATCCTCGGCGCCGGCAGCAATCGATTCGAGGTTCGTGACCTCATCGGAGGCATCGGTCAGGAACACCACCGGAGTTTCGAGCTGTCGCTCACGCACTGCCTGCACGACAGCGACACCATCGACCGCCGCCGCATCGCCGCTGCCGCAGATGACCACGTCCCAGCTTCCCTTGTCGAGCGCTGCAGCCAGGTGCTCGGAGTCGCGCACCTGCTCGGCCGCCACTGTGTAGCCTGAGCGCTCCAGCTCACCGGTGATCCGTGCTGCTTCGGCGCTTGATTCCTCGACCACCAGCAGGACAAGACGTGCGCTGAGGGAGCGCGTGATCGGCCCAACACTCCCTTCAGCCGATTGAACTATCGCCATGGAACTCCCTGTCCGCTTTGACCAGGTGTAGGCGTCAGCCTGCGGCGGCGCCTGCCGGCGTGCGATCGACGCCGCGCGCCAGTAGCTGCTCCACATCGCCGGCGGGCATGGGCTGGGCGAACAAGACACCCTGCATCGTGTCGCAGCCGGCTTCAGCGAGGTATTCGAATGCGGCATGTGTCTCGACGCCCTCGGCGCACACGCGCATCGACAGGCGGTGGCCAAGCGCGACGATGGCGGAGACCACCGTCGAGGCCTCACGGACGTTGGGCACATCTTGAATCAAGGCGCGGTCGATCTTGATCTCGTTGAAGGGCAGGCGGCAAAGCTCGGTGAGTGAGGAATACCCCGTGCCGAAGTCATCGAGCGATAGAGCGACGCCGTGCAGGCGCAGGCGGCTGAGCACCTCCCGCACCAGCTCGCGATCCTTGAGGGAGGCAGCCTCGATCAGTTCCAGCGTAATGTGTTCAGGCGGTACACCGTGTTCGCGCAGTGTCTGCATGAAGCGGTCCACAAATCCGCCGTCTCGCACCAACGTTGGCGCGAGATTGATGGCCATCGTGAGTTCCAGACCCTGGCTCTGCCAGAGGCCTGTTTGCCGTACGGCCGCCTCGAACACGAAATCGGTCAAGGCCTGCAAGTGACCCGCGCTCTCGGCGACCTTGAGAAACTGTCCCGGATACAGCAGTCCGCGGCGCGGATGCTGCCAGCGGATCAGCGCCTCCACGCCGCGCATCACCCAGCGATTACGTTGGCGCGCGAGAATCGGCTGATAGTGAAGCAGCAGTTCATGGCCGCTGAGCGCCTGCTGGATCTCCTCGCCGGCGATCGGAGTCGAGGCCGCGACATGTCGGGCGAGAAGCTTCGACAGATCGCTCATCATGAGTGGCCGTTCGAGTGTGCCGGCAACATCGAGCGAAAGTGCGGTCGCGGCGCGCAGTGCATTGGAAAGCTTGCGCATGTCGCCGCCCTTGAGCAGCACGACCTGCGCAGCCACATGAAGATTCGCGAGTAGTTCGAGCGCCTGCACCGAGTCGATCCCCGGTGCCTGGAGGTCGATCACGACGGCGAGCGGGGCTGGATCCGCGAGCTCCCGCAGGCGCTGCAACGAGTCGGCGACGTGCCATTCGTGCACGATCGCTGGCCCGGCTCCGTAGATTGTGTCGAGAAACTGATAGTCCTCGGCGACGATCAATACGCGATTGCGGCCCGATTCCATGGAACGATCTCCCTGCTTGTCATCCACCGGGGACCATTTTGAAACGCCGCCGGATCGTCTCGTTGGCGGCACGTTCAGGAGCATCCGTCTCTACCGCCGGCTTCTTTTGGTCGTTGCCGGCCGTTCGCCAGATCTTGAGGTCGCGCGGTGCCGCTACGGCTACCATCACGCGTGAACGGCTCGCGTGCACGATCTTGATCTCGATGTCGGGACCGATCTGGATCGATTCACCAATGCGGCGTGCGATGAGCAGCATTGAAGTTTCCTCCGTGAAACTGCGGAAATGAACGTACCGGGCGCGGCAACACCGCGGCGCGGTGCCATTGAGAAATCATAGTGAAGATTTGCGACGCCGGGTCATGAGCCGGGTTGGCGCGTCTGGTCGCGTTGCAGGCTGTCCTTGCCGCCATGTGCGCTGGTTCCGTCCTGAGAATGCGTCCTTGTGTTCCTTGCGGGCCAATCTAAGTGTGTCGTCCCCACCTTGCCCGTGAATCAGCGCACATCCTGATAGATGTAGTTAAGTCATGTCGCCGCAATTGCGGACTGAGCCCGAGCACCGTTGCGGGATTCCCCCACAAGCATCTGGATCGCGCCGCATCAGAAGCAGTCGAAGCTTTGTCCGGAGATACCGCGACTGGCTGGACCCAGAAGATAAAGGTAGGGACCGACGAGAGCGCCGGGTTCGGGAAGCGTGCTTCTGTCCTCCGCGGGATATGCCTGCAGGCGCATGAGTGTGCGTGCACGCACCGGGTTGATGCAATTCACGCGGATGGTGGTTGATGTCAGCTCGTCAGCAAGGACTTGCGCCAGGCCCTCGACCGCAAACTTGGAGACCGAGTAAGCGCCCCACAGCGCCCGACCCTGACGGCCGACGCTGCTCGACGTGAAGAGCACGCTGGCATCGGGCGACTTGCGAAGCAAAGGCAGGCACACCTGGGTGAGCGCGAACCCCGCCGTAACGTTGACGTGCATCACGCGTACCCACGTCGGCACGTCATAATGATCGATCGGGCTCAGCTGTCCGAGCATTGCGGCGTTGTGGAGCAGGCCGTCGAGCCGCCCGTAGTTGCTCTCAATCGCCGTAGCGAGCGCGTCGAAGTCATTCGCCAGTGCTCTTTCCAGGTTCAGCGGCGCGACGCTTGGCTGCGGCCCGTTCGCTGCCAGGATCTGATCATGGGTTGCCTCGAGCTTGCTTACCGTTCGCCCACTCAGGATCACCGTAGCGCCATGTGCCGCCAGAGCGAGGGCGACCGCGCGGCCAATGCCATCACCGGCACCCGTGACGAGAATGACGCGCTCGCGCAGCTCATCGCTTGCCGCCTCGTAATCCTTTAGATCGCTGACAGCCAAATGGGTCTCAGGAGTCCGGAGGCGTATCCGGCGCATCACCGCTCGGCGTTCTGGCGAGCTTGTCAACCGGATCGAGGGTTTCGAGATTGCGATCGGGCTTCAGGCCGAGGTCGGTGAAGCGGCGCGCGGCCGGAAGCACCTGTCGCTCGAGCGAGCCGACGGCGCTGTTGTACGCTTCGACGCTCGCATCGAGGCTCTTGCCGATCCGGCCCAGATGTGCCCCGAAGACGCTCAGCCGTCGGTAGAGTTCCTCACCGAGATCGCGAATTGTCTCGGCATTCTGCGCCAGCGCCATCTGCCGCCAGCCGTACGCAATCGCCTTGAGCATGGCGATGAAGCTGGTGGGCGTCGACAGAATGACGCTTTGGCGAATCGCTTCGTCGAGCAGACCAGGATTCTCGTTGAGGGCCGCAGCGAGAAACTGATCACCGGGTATGAACAGGATGACGAAGTCCGGGCTCTTCTCGAACTGCTGCCAGTAGGCCTTGCCGGCAAGCGCTCGCACCCGTTCGGCAACCAGTAGCCCGTGCCGGCGCAATGCAAGGGCACGCGCTTCATCTGTCGCGGCATCGACGGCTTCGAGATACGCACCGAGCGGGGTCTTGACGTCCACAACGAGATCGCGGCCATCTGGCATGTGAATGACCAGATCGGGACGCAACGCGCCTTCGTCGCCCGCCGTGTGTACCTGTTCGGTGAAGTCGCAGTGCGGAGTCATGCCGGCGAGTTCCACCAACCGCCGCAACGACATCTCGCCCCACTGGCCCCGCACTTCCGGCCGGCGCAGGGCGTTTACCAGGTTGCGTGTCTCGCGCTGTAGTGCGGACTGGCTCTGATTGACCGACTCAAGGTACTGCCGCATGGCGCCGAAGGCTTCGTGCCGGTCCTTCTCGATGTTCGCGATCTGCGATTGCGTTCGGCCCAGCGCTTCCTGGATGGGCTTGAGCATCGATTCGATGGCCTGCTCACGCTCCTTGAGCGCGTGTGTTGCCTGCAGTTGCTGTTGGCCAAGGTTTTCGTGCGCGAGCTTCAGAAACACCTCACTGTTGCTGCGCAGGGTTGCACGTGCCAGGCCATCGAAGGCGACCGTGAGTCGTTCCTGGGCGCGCTCGAGCGCGCTGCTGCGTTCCTGCTCCAACGCTTCCTGGGACTTGAGGCGTACGCGTGCGTTCTCCAATTCGAGCCCGAGTTGTTGCTGCGCGCGGGAGGCGCGCAAGGCCATCACGAGCCAGCCGAGGATGAAGCCGATGCCGGCGGCGAAGGCCAGCCACACCCAGAGTGCATTCATCGTCATGGTGCGGTGCCGTTCAGCCAGCCGATCAACTCAGCGGGCTCGTTGATCATGGCATCTGCACCCCACGCTTGCGGTTGGTCGTGTTCGCTGAGATATCCGAACAGCGCGATGAGGGCGCGCATTCCCGCGGCGTGTGCGGCGCGCACATCGCGTTCGGCATCGCCGACGTAAACGCAGTCACTCGTCTCGATCCCTAGCAGAGCGGCCGCGTGCAGGAGTGGAGCGGGATGAGGCTTGCGCTGGGGCAGTGTATCGCCACTCACAACGCACTTCGCTCGCGTCGAAAGCTTCATCGCTGCGAGCAGTGGCTCAGTAAGGAATGCAGGCTTGTTGGTCACGATACCCCAGCGCAAGTCGCACGCATCCAACTGGGCGAGGACTGCCTGGAATCCCGGAAAGAGCTTGGTTCCGGCGGCGATATCCGCGCTGTACAACTCGAGAAACCGGGCACGCAGGATCCCCACCCGTTCATCGTCGGCGTCCGGAAATCCGGTGCGCACGAGCGCCAGGGCGCCATGCGAGACATGCGGGCGAATCCGCGCGAACGGAATCTCGTGCTCGCCTTGCTCTTTGCGCAGGCGATTAAGGGCTTGTGCCATATCGGGCGCCGTATCCAGCAGAGTGCCGTCGAGGTCGAACAGCACGCCCCTTATGGCGCTCTGAGCGACCATCACGCTCCGGCACGCGTGAGATGCACCAGGTAATTTACCGTTGCATCGTCACTCTGCAGAAAGCGCCGCGTGATCGGGTTGTATTCGATCCCCGCGAGGTCTACGAGATCGAGCCCGGAGCGGCGGGCCCAGCCGGCAAGCTCGGAGGGGCGAATGAAGCGCGCGTATTCGTGCGTACCCCGCGGCAGCAGGCGCAGGAGATACTCCGCACCGACGATCGCGAGCAGAAACGCCTTCAAGTTTCGATTGATCGTCGAGATGAACACATGCCCCCCGGGATGCACCAGTGTGGCCAGCGCCGACAGCACATGCTCCGGTTCCGGGACATGCTCGAGCATTTCCATGCAGGTGATGATGTCGAAGTGCCCGGGTGAGGCGGCAGCAAGCTCTTCAGGCGCAGCCAGTCGATATTCCAGTTTCACGCCGCTCTCGAGCGCATGCAGCTCCGCAACCTGCAATGCGCCTTGCGCCATGTCGATGCCCAGCACGCGGGCGCCCTTGCGTGCCATCGCTTCGGAAAGAATGCCGCCGCCGCAGCCGACATCGAGAACGCGCGCGCCGGTGAGCGAAGCACGCTCTTCGATGAAAGCGAGCCGCAACGGATTGAGCTCATGCAACGGCCGGAATTCTCCCGCCGGGTCCCACCAGCGTTGTGCCAGGGCTTCGAACTTGGCGATCTCACCGGCATCGACATTGGGGGCGGAATTCATCGTTACCCGGGTTCCTCAGGCGGCGCGCTCGGCAAGCGCAGCGATACGCTCGCCCCAGTGTGTCGCATGGTGGTGCAGGCGCTCGGGATCTAGGCGCGTGAATTGTCGATCGCTGACCAGATGCTTGCCGGCGACCCATACATCGCTCACTTGATCACGGCTCGCCGCATACACAACCTGGGAAAGGGGTGAATGGACCGGCAGCGTTGCCGGTGCATCGAGATTCATGCAGCACAGATCCGCCCACTTGCCCGGGAGCAGCGATCCGGTGTCCGAATCGAGGCCGAGCGCACGAGCTCCATTGAGTGTCGCCATACGCAAGGCAGTGGCTGCGTCCAGCACGGCAGGATCGCGGCTGTTCCCTTTGGCAAGCAATGCGGCGAGACGCATCTCGCCCACCAGATCGAGATTGTTGTTGCTCGCCGCACCGTCGGTGCCGAGTGCGACATTGAGCCCCGCGGCCAACATCGCATCGACCCGGGCTACGCCGTTGCCGAGCTTGAGGTTTGATGCCGGACAGTGCACCACCTGGATGCCCGCCTGCGCGGCGGTGGCGATGTCCGCGGGGTCGGTTTGAGTGAAATGCACGCCGATGAGGCGCGACGAAAGCAGGCCGAGACGGCCCAGGCGCTCGATCGGGCGTGCACCATGGACCGCCAGGGACTGCTCGATTTCCGCCACGCTCTCGTGAAGGTGAATCATGACCGTAGCGTCGAGTTCGTCGGCGTAAGTGCGAATACGCTCGAACGTTGCATCGCTCACGAGATAGGGCGAATGGGGTCCCAGTGCGGTGCTGACGAGTGGGTGATCGCGCCAGGCGTAGTGGAGCGCGAGGCCTTGCGACAGGTAGTCGTCGGGGCCAGGTGACCAGGGCGCCGGCACGTCGGCAATCGGGGCCCCGATACAGGCGCGCACCTGCAGCTCGGCAGCGACCCGCGCGCTCTCTTCCGGATAGAAGTACCAGTCCGCCACGCAGGTCGTGCCGGCGAGCAGCATCTCCGCAAACGCGAGTTCCGTGCCTGCACGCACGAATTCGCGACCGACCCAGCGTTGCTCGAGCGGGAAGATGCGCTTGCGCAGCCAGGCGTCGAACGGCAGATCGTCGGCAATCCCCCGCAGCAGGCTCATTGCGGCATGGGTATGGGCATTCACGAACCCTGGCATCAGCACGTGACTTGGTCGGCGCAACTGTTCGCGTGCCGCAAACCGGGTGCGCGCCTCGGCGCATGGCAGCAGCGTCACGATTCTCCCGCCGTTGATGGCGATCGAGTGATGCTCGAGCACACGGCCATCCGGCTCGACCGGGATGATCCAGCGTGCATCGATGATGAGATCAACGGATTCCATGCTTGCCGTGGCGTGCGCTGTTCCGGCTCGGTCAGAGCCTGTCTGAAACGAGCGCAAGTATAGCGGCGCCGCCTCGCGCCGACACGTTGTGCAGGTTCGGTGGGGCGACTCGCTGTGATAAGATTCGCCGCTTTCCATTGCACTTGAAACAGCACCTCTTAGCCACGCTTCCGGCGCAGTCCGGAGCTCGATAACGGACCCCTGAATGGCGGACATCGCGCGCGAAATTCTCGCCGTCAATCTCGAAGACGAAATGCGCCGCTCCTATCTCGATTACGCCATGAGCGTGATCGTGGGACGCGCATTGCCGGACGTTCGTGATGGCCTCAAGCCGGTGCATCGGCGCGTGCTGTACGCGATGCGCGAGCTCGGCAACGACTACAACAAGGCCTACAAGAAGTCCGCCCGTGTAGTGGGCGATGTGATCGGCAAGTATCACCCGCACGGTGACACGGCCGTATACGACACCATCGTGCGCATGGCGCAGGGCTTCTCCATGCGCTACGTGCTGGTAGACGGACAGGGCAATTTCGGCTCGGTCGACGGCGACCTGCCCGCGGCGATGCGCTACACGGAAGTGCGCATGTCGCGCATGGCACACGAACTGCTCGCCGACATTGACAAGGAAACGGTCGACTTCGTCCCCAACTACGACGAGTCGGAAAGCGAACCGGCGGTGCTGCCGACGCGCATTCCGAACCTGCTGATCAACGGGCAGACCGGCATCGCTGTTGGTATGGCAACCAACATCCCGCCGCACAACCTGACCGAGGTTGTGAACGCGTGCGTTGCGCTCATTGACGATCCAACGCTGTCGCTCGCAGCCCTGATGCAGCACATCCCGGGGCCGGATTTTCCAACCGCCGGCATCATCAACGGCGCGCAGGAAATCGTCGCGGGCTACAAGACGGGCCGCGGACGCCTGTCGGTCCGCGCGCGGACACACATAGAAGACCTGGAGCGGGGCGGGCGGCACGCGATCGTGATCACCGAGCTTCCTTACCAGGTGAACAAGGCGCGGTTGATCGAGCGCATTGCCGAGCTGGTCAAGGAAAAGCACCTCGACGGCATCGCCAATGACGGACTGCGCGACGAATCCGACAAGGATGGCATGCGTGTGGTCATTGAGCTCAAGAAGGGCGAGGTGCCCGACATCGTGCTCAACAACCTGTATGCGCAGACGCCGATGGAAACGGTGTTCGGCATCAACATGGTTGCACTCGTCGAGGGCCAGCCCAGGCTTCTGTCGCTCAAGGAGCTGCTCGAGGCGTTCCTGCGCCACCGGCGGGTGGTGGTCACGCGACGGACGATTTTCGATCTGCGCAAGGCACGCGAGCGTGCCCACGTCCTCGAGGGGCTGGCCGTGGCGCTCGCCAACATCGACGCTGTCATCGAGACGATCAAGCGTTCCCCGTCACCGCCCGAAGCGCGTGCCGCACTGGCATCACGCAACTGGGAATCGGGTGTAGTCGCCGAAATGCTGAAGCGGGCGGGGGACATTCACACGCGGCCGGACGGCATCAGCAGCGAGCTCGGTCTGCTGGACGGCGGGTATCGACTGTCGGAGGTGCAGGCACAGGCGATCCTCGACATGCGCCTGCATCGTCTGACTGGCCTCGAGCAGAGCAAGATCGCCGCGGACTACCAGGAGTTGCTCACGCAGATCCGCGATCTCGGCGAGATCCTGGGTCGGCCGGAACGACTGCTCGCGGTGATCCGCGGTGAGCTGATCGAATTGCGCGATGCCTACGGCGATGCGCGGCGCACCGAAATCATCCGCGACCATTCCGACCTCACCATCGAGGACCTGATCGAGCCCCAGGAAGTCGTGGTGACGCTGTCGCATTCGGGCTACGCGAAGTCACAACCGGTTTCCGCCTACCAGGCTCAGCGCCGCGGTGGACGCGGCAAGGCGGCGACGAGCGTCAAGGACGAGGACTTCATCGACAAGCTCTTCATCGCCAACACCCACGACACGCTGCTGTGCTTTTCCAGCCAGGGCAAGGTGTACTGGCTCAAGGTTTATGAGCTACCGCAGGCGGGACGCGGCGCGCGCGGCAAGCCGATGGTCAACTTGCTGCCGCTGCAGGAAGGCGAGCGTATCAATGCGGTGCTTCCGATCCGTGAGTATGACGAGCAGCACTACGTGTTCATGGCCACGGCGCTCGGTACAGTCAAGAAGACCCCACTTGCCTCATTCTCGCGCCCGCGCACTACCGGCATCATCGCGGTGGATCTCGCTGCCGATGATCAGCTCGTGGGCGTTGCGCTGACGGACGGTCAGCGTGAAATCATGCTGTGCACGAGTGGCGGCAAGGCGATTCGCTTTCGTGAAGGCGAAGTGCGGCCGATGGGTCGTGAGGCGGCAGGTGTACGGGGCGTAAAGCTCGCGCTCGGGCAGCGCGTGATCGCGCTCATCGTGATCGATGACGGCTTTATTCTGACCGCATCGGAGACCGGGTACGGCAAGCTCACGCCGGTGGACGAATTTCCACAGCACGGTCGCGGCGGCCAGGGCGTTATTGCCTTGCAGACCACCGAGCGTAACGGCCAGATGGTCGGCGCACTGCATGTCGTGCGCGACCACGAGATCATGCTGATCAGCTCGGCTGGCACACTGGTGAGAACGCCGGTGGCCGACATTTCAGTCGTGGGCCGCAACACGCAGGGCGTGCGTCTTATCCGACTCGAAGAAGCGGAACGGTTGGTCGGCCTGGAACGCGTCGAAGGATTGAATGGCGAGGGCACCGGGGACATCGACACCGGCGGCCTGGCCGCTGAAACGCCTGATCCCGCCTGATACACTCCTTGCGCCTCTTTTGTAGTGCGCTCCGCACGGGAAATTCATGCGTGTTTTCAACTTCAGCGCCGGGCCCGCCGCGCTGCCTCTGGAAGTCCTCGAACAGGCACGGGATGAGCTGATCGACTGGCAGGGCGGCGGCATGTCCGTGATGGAAATCAGCCACCGCAGCAAGGCGTTCATCGCCGTCGCTGAGAAGGCCGAAGCGGACCTGCGCGAGCTGCTGTCAGTACCCGCCAACTACAGGGTGCTGTTTCTGCAGGGTGGTGCGACCGGGCAGTTCTCGGCGATCCCTATGAATCTGGCAACCCAGGATTCCGTTGTCGACTACGTCAATACCGGCAGCTGGTCGAAGAAGGCACTGGGTGACGCCCGGCGGTATTGCAAGGTCAACGTCGTCGCCGATGGCGCCGATTCCGGATACAACACAATTCCCCCCGTCGCTGGCTGGAAGCGCAACCCGGACGCTGCATATCTGCACTACACCCCAAACGAAACCATCGGCGGGGTCGAGTTTCATTTCGTGCCCGATATCGGTGCAACGCCCCTGGTCGCGGACATGTCCTCGACGTTGTTGTCGCGCCCGATCGATGTGTCGAAATTCGGGCTGATCTATGCCGGCGCACAGAAGAACATGGGCCCGTCGGGCCTCACCCTGGTGATCGTGCGCGACGACCTGATCGGACATGCACGGCCGGGAACCCCGCTGGTGTTCGACTACAAGGGCATGGCGGATGAAGGCTCCATGCTGAACACGCCGCCAACCTTCGGTTGGTATTTCGCGGGCCTGGTCTTCCAATGGCTGAAGCGACAGGGCGGTCTCGCCGCAATGGCGGAGGTCAATCGCACGAAATCCGCAAAACTCTACGCCGCGATCGACGGCTCACAGTTCTATCGCAACCCGGTCGCCAAGGACTGTCGCTCCTGGATGAACGTGCCCTTTACGCTGGCGCGGCCCGAGCTCGACAAGCAGTTCATCGCCGAAGCGAAGACGCTTGGGCTCACGAATCTCGAGGGCCATCGTTCCGTCGGGGGTATGCGCGCGAGCCTCTACAACGCCATGCCAATGGCTGGCGTGAATGCGTTGGTGGAGTTCATGCAGGACTTTGCGAGGAAGAATGGCTAGCACCGCAATCCACGTCCACCGCAAGACCATGATGTTCAAGATTCTCACGCTCAACAACATCTCGATCCGCGGCCTGGAACGGCTGCCGCGCGACCGCTACGAGATCGCATCCGAGATCGGCCATCCCGACGCGGTGCTGCTGCGCTCCGCTGACATGCACAAGATGGTGATTCCCGATTCGGTCAAAGCGGTCGGGCGTGCGGGCGCCGGCGTCAACAACATCCCGGTCGCAAGCCTCAGCAAGCGAGGCATTCCCGTATTCAACTCGCCGGGCGCGAATGCAAACGCGGTGAAGGAACTGGTGATCGCCGGAATGTTTCTCGCGGCACGCAACATCTGCCCGGCGTGGGGATACGTCCGCGCCCTCGAAGGTGACGATCACGCTGTCGAAGAGGCGGTGGAGAAGGGCAAGAAGAAGTTTGTGGGCTTCGAGCTTCCCGGCCGGACGCTGGGTGTCGTCGGACTCGGCGCCATCGGCGTTGAGGTTGCCAATGCCGCCCTTGGTCTGAGAATGAAAGTGCTGGGCTACGACCCGCAAATCACCGTGCAGCGCGCCTGGCAGCTTTCATCAGGTGTCGAGCAGGCGGTCAGTCTCGATGATCTGTTTGCGCGCTCCGACCTGATCACTGTACATGTGCCATTGAATGATGCCACCCGCGGACTCGTAAATGCCGCGCGACTGCGCCTCATGCGCAAGGGCGGCGTCATCCTGAATTTCGCACGGGCGCCCATCGTCGATGAAACCGCGATTATTGAAGCGCTCGAGCAGGGGCGCCTGCAATCCTACGTTTGTGACTTTCCGAGTAACGCGATCCGTAACCATCCGCGGGTCGTCGCGTTGCCGCATCTCGGCGCGTCGACCGATGAAGCCGAGGAGAATTGCGCGATCATGGTCGCCGACACGGTGCGCGACTTTCTCGAGCACGGCAACGTTCGCAACTCCGTGAACTTCCCCGAGGTGGTACTGCCACGTACCATTAGCGGTCAGCGCATCGCGATCGCCAATGACAACGTGCCCAACATGGTGGGCCAGATCTCGACCTGTCTCGCCACGGCCGGGCTCAACATCGCCGACCTCCTAAACAAGTCGCGCGGCGAGCTGGCATATACGCTGATCGACACCGACGCAGAGATTTCTGCCGACGTGTTCGAGCGTATGTGCCGCATCGAGGGCGTGCTCTCGGCGCGGATTCTCTGAGCAATGGCGCGTAAGGCAGCGAAGCGTACGCAGACGCCGAAGCTCGAGGAGCTGCGCAACAGCATTGACGCCGTGGACGCGCAGATTCATGCGCTCATCAGCGAGCGAGCGCGACTCGCGCGCGAAGCCGGCATTTCCAAGCACGCGGACGGGCACACCGTCGATTTCTACCGGCCGGAGCGCGAGGCGCAGGTGCTGCGCATGGCGCTGGAACGCAACCAGGGACCGCTGCGCAACGAAGAAGTCCTGCGCCTGTTCCGCGAAATCATGTCGGCATGCCTTGCCCAGGAGGACCCGCTGAAGGTCGGCTTCCTGGGGCCGGAGGGCACGTTCACACAGGCCGCCGTTCTCAAGCATTTCGGCCATTCGGTTCGCGCCTTGCCGCTTGCGACCATCGATGAGGTTTTCCACGAAGTCGAAGCGGGTGTTGCGGACTTTGGCGTGGTGCCGATCGAGAACTCCACTGAAGGTACGGTCAACAATACCCTGGACCGCTTTCTTGCTTCACCGGCGCGAATCTGCGGCGAGGTGGAGCTGCGCATCCACCAATATCTTATGGGCCGCATGGATGCACTGGCGGACGTGCAACGCGTGTGCTCACATCAACAATCGCTTGCCCAATGTCGCGGGTGGCTGGAGGAGTATCTGCCGGGCGTGGAGCGCGTTGCAGTGTCGAGCAATGCCGAAGGTGCGCGCCGCGCACGCGATGAAAAGGGCACGGCGGCGATAGCGGGGGAAGCGGCCGCCGAGGTTTACGACCTCAAGATCCTGGTGGCGCAGATCGAAGACCGGCCGGACAACACGACGCGCTTCCTGGTCGTAGGCCGCAAGGCATTTCGACCCAGCGGGAAAGACAAGACGACAATTCTCGTGTCCGCGGCACATACGGATTCACCCGGGGCGCTGTATCGGCTGCTCGAGCCGCTCGCCAAAGCTGCGATCAATGTGACGCGGATCGAATCCCGACCATCGCAGCGGCGCAAGTGGGACTACGTGTTCTTCCTGGATGTCGAAGGGCATGCCGAGGATCGCAAGCTGGCAAAGGCCCTTACGCAGCTCAAGCGTCGCGCCTCGCTGTTTCGCGTTGTTGGGTCCTATCCGCAGGCAGTGCTGTAGGAAATGAAGACGGTCCCGATTCCCGATCTCGTTGCACCGCCGGTGCGTGGCCTGCAGCCATATGTGCCTGGCAAGCCCATCTCGGAACTCGAACGCGAATACGGCGTGCACAACATCGTCAAGCTTGCCTCTAACGAGAATCCACTCGGACCGGGACCACGCGCGCGTGCTGCAATGGCTGACGCGCTCGCCGAGATCGGCCTGTATCCCGATGGCAACGGCTTTGAGCTCAAACGTCAGCTTGCAGCGCATCATGGCATCGATGCCCAATGCCTGACGCTCGGTAACGGTTCCAATGATGTGCTGGTGCTGTTGGCGGAAGCATTCCTGACACCTGCGACGGAGGCGGTGTACTCGCAGTACTGTTTTGCCATCTACCCGATCGTGGTGCAGGCGTCGGGTGCCACCGCCCGCGTCGCGCCCGCGTTATCGACGGACGACCCGATGCCTCTTGGACATGATCTTGGGGCGATGGCGAAACTGATTACGCCACGCACGCGGCTGGTCTTTCTCGCCAATCCCAACAATCCGACCGGCACATGGGTCGAATCGAATCGGTTGCAGGCGTTCCTGGACGCATTGCCGGCCAGCACGCTGGCTATCGTGGATGAGGCGTATTTCGAATATTCACGTGATGCGAAATGCCCGGACACGACCAGCTGGCTCGAGGAGTTCCCCAACCTTGTCGTGCTGCGAACCTTCTCGAAGGCCTATGGACTTGCCGGTCTACGAGTTGGCTATGCAATCTCGCAACCGCAGATCGCGGAGACGCTGAATCGATTGCGCCAACCCTTCAACGTGAATTCGATCGCCCTAGCGGCTGCGGCTGCAGCACTGGACGATCCCGAGCATGTGCGTGGATCCGTGGACCTCAACCGCGCGGCGCTCGCCGAGCTGCGAGTGCAAATCGCCCGGCTCGGGCTCCAGGTCCTGCCCTCGGCGGGCAACTTCGTGTTGGTCGATTTGGGTCGCCCGGTCGGGCCAATCTTCGAAGGGCTGTTACGCCGCGGCGTGATCGCAAGGCCGGTCGGCAACTATGGGCTACCGAACCACCTGCGTATCACGACCGGCACGCTCGAGCAGACGCGACGCGCGATCGAGGCGCTAGCCTCGGTACTCGGAAACCCCGTGTGACACGGACTCCGACCGGATCTGCAGTAGTCCCTGCGCGTCGGTTCTCTTATAGAGTGCAACCGGTCAGTAAGGTCCGGGGAACGCTCACCGTCCCCGGCGACAAGTCGATCTCGCATCGGTCCCTGATGCTCGCGGGCATCGCAGAAGGCCGGACCATCGTTAACGGTTTCCTGGAGAGTGAGGATTGCCTCGCCACACTCGCCGCCATGCGAGCGCTCGGGGTGCCGATCGATCGCACCGCCGGGCAAGGTGCTGTAGTCGAAGGTGTCGGAAGGCACGGTCTTACCGCAACGAGCGCGCCTCTCGATATGGGCAATTCGGGCACCGCGATGCGCCTGTTCACTGGATTACTGGCCGGCCAGGGCTTCGACTCCGAGCTGATCGGGGATGCTTCGCTCATGCGACGGCCGATGGAGCGTGTCGCGATCCCGCTGCGGCAGATGGGTGCGGGTATCGAGACGCAATCCGGGCGCCCGCCGGTGCGCATAGCAGGCGGACGGCACCTGCATGGCATTCGGTACCAGCTGCCGATGGCGAGCGCGCAGGTAAAGTCCGCCATCCTCCTCGCGGGCATCTACGCGGAAGGAACCACTTCGATTATCGAACCCGCGATAACCCGTGATCATAGCGAGCGCATGCTGCAGGCGTTCGGCGTAAATGTGCAGGTGAGGGGCAAAAGCATCGACATGCGGGGGCCCGCACGCCTGCACGGATGCAAGATCGACGTGCCGGGCGATTTCTCATCCGCGGCATTCTTTATTGTTGCCGGCTGTCTTGCGGCGGATGGAGTTCTCAAGCTGCGCAATGTGGGCATCAATCCTTCACGCACAGGTCTGCTGAGCGCGCTGCGGCTCATGGGTGCCGAAATACGCGTAATGAATGAGCGCGTTTCCGGCGCCGAACCGCTTGCCGATCTCGAAATCGAGCGCCGTGAGCTGCACGGAGTCGAAGTACCTCGCGAGCTTGTTCCCTTGGCCATCGACGAGATCCCGGCACTCCTGATCGCCGCCGCGTGCGCGCGGGGCGAAACGCTGGTCACCGGTGCCGAAGAATTGAGAGTCAAAGAAAGCGATCGGATCGCTGCCATGGCACAGGGCCTTCAGGCTGTAGGCATTCGAACCGAGGTGCATGCCGACGGCATGCGCGTGTTCGGCAGCGCGATTCAGGGCGGACGCGTAGACAGCCAGAGCGACCATCGCATTGCCATGGCTTTCGCCATCGCGAGTGTGCGCGCCCACGACCCGATTGAGATCATCGACGTTGCGAATGTCGCGACCTCGTTCCCGGGGTTTGTCGAGACGGCTCAAAGTATCGGGCTCGATATAGAGGTTGTGGAGTGTTGATGTGATGGCCGAAGGGGTTCCCGTCATCGCAATTGATGGGCCGAGCGGCTCGGGAAAGGGCACTGTCAGTCGAGCCGTCGCACACGCCCTCGGGTGGCATTTCCTCGATAGCGGAGCGCTCTATCGCCTCGTCGCTCTGCAAGGGTTGAAGCAGGGGCTGGACCCCGACGATGAGGCAGGACATGCGCGCCTCGCCGAGCAGATGAGGATCCGTTTCGGAAGCCCGCCGGACGGCAGCGAGCAGATCTTCCTCGAAGGTACCGATGTCACGCGCGATCTGCGCAGCGAAGCGACGGGCCACGCGGCGTCGCGCGTAGCGGCAATGGCAGCCGTACGCAGCGCTCTGTTCGGGCGCCAGCAGAGATTCGCAGAGACACCTGGACTGGTGGCCGATGGGCGCGATATGGGGACGGTAGTTTTCCCGACCGCGGGCCTCAAGATCTTCCTTACGGCGAGCCTCGAGGAGCGGGCCCAGCGGCGTCATAAGCAGTTGAAAGACAAGGGACTTGATGTTAGCCTTGCCGCCCTTTCGCGAGAGATCGCGGAGCGTGATGCCCGCGACACCGGCCGCAAGGTCGCGCCGTTGAAGGCAGCCGCCGATGCGGTCGTTCTGGACTCTACCGGACTAGACGTCGAAGAGGTCGTGGCGCGCGTCCTGCGCCTGGCGCGAGAACGGTTCGGGTAGAGGCGCTCGCAGGCGCTTTTGTTGAAGGAGTAATCAAATGTGGGACACGCATGGAACGCGCGTCTCGTAACTGAATTCCCCTCGACGGGCTGGATTGCCCTCAGGGCCATACCGGACGGTTCTTGAGAACCTTTTAACCCCAAAATTTATGACCGAGAGTTTTGCCCAGCTTTTCGAACAGAGTATCGCCAGCCAGCGCATCAAGCCCGGCACCATCCTGATGGGTCACGTGGTCGAAGTCGGCCAGGATTTCGTGATCGTCAACGTCGGCCTCAAGTCCGAGGCCGTCATTTCCATCGACCAGTTCCGATCCGAGAAAGGAGAGATCGAGGTCAAGGCTGGCGATGATGTCGAAGTTGCCCTCGACACGGTCGAGGACGGCTCCGGTGAAACGCGCTTGTCGCGCGAGAAGGCCAAGCGCGCCCGCACCTGGACCCGCCTCGAGAAGGCATTCGAATCCGCGGAAATCGTTTCCGGTGTTATCACTGGACGTGTGAAGGGTGGCTTTACCGTCGAAATCGACAACGTGCGTGCGTTCCTTCCGGGCTCCCTGGTCGATGTGCGACCGGTGCGCGATCCCAGCTACCTCGAAGGCAAGGCGCTCGAGTTCAAAGTCATCAAGCTCGACCAGAAGCGTAACAACGTCGTCGTTTCGCGCCGTGCCGTCGTCGAGCAGGAATACAGCGCGGAACGCAATGCATTGCTCGACAACCTGCAGGAAGGCGCGGTCGTTAAGGGCGCAGTGAAAAACCTCACGGACTACGGTGCGTTCGTCGACCTCGGTGGCATCGATGGCCTGCTGCATATCACCGACATGGCGTGGAAGCGCGTCAAGCATCCGTCGGAAGTCGTCAAGGTCGGCGATGAGATCGAGGTGCGCATCCTCAAGTTCGATCGCGAGCGCTCACGTGTATCGCTGGGGCTCAAGCAACTGGGCGCGGATCCCTGGCAGGCCATCGCGCGTCGCTATCCGCCCAACACGCGCCTGTTCGGCAAGGTTACCAACATTGCCGATTACGGCTGCTTCGTGGAGATCGAGGAGGGCGTCGAGGGCCTGGTGCACGTCTCCGAGATGGACTGGACCAACAAGAACGTGAACCCCGCAAAGGTGGTGCACGTCGGCCAGGAAGTCGAAGTGATGGTGCTCGACATCGACGAGGAGAGGCGCCGAATTTCTCTCGGCCTCAAGCAATGCAAGACCAACCCGTGGAAGGAGTTCGCCGAGAACTACAACCGGGGTGACAAGGTGGCAGGCCAGATCAAGTCGATCACCGACTTCGGCATTTTCATCGGGCTGCCGGGCGGCATCGATGGTCTGGTGCACCTCTCCGACATTTCCTGGGATGTGCCTGGCGAAGAGGCGGTGCGCAATTTCCAGAAGGGCCAGCAGCTCGAGGCGATGGTGCTCACCATTGACCCGGAGCGCGAGCGCATTTCACTTGGCATCAAGCAACTCGCCAAGGACCCATTCTCCAGCTATCTCGCCGAGCATCCCAAGGGCAGCATGGTGACGGGTGTGGTGCGCGAAGTAGATGCCAAGGGAGCGCTTATCGACCTCGGTAATGGTGTCGAGGGCCAGCTGCGCGCGTCCGAGCTGTCGCGCGATCGCGTCGAGGATGCCCGCACTATGCTCAAGGTGGGCGATGAGGTCGAAGCGAAGTTCACCGGCGTGGACCGCAAGGGCCGCATCATCGCGTTGTCGATCAAGGCGAAGGAAGCGCATGAAGAGGCCGAGGCCGTGCAGAACTACAAGACGGCCACCGATTCCTCCTCGGGCACCAGCCTGGGTGATCTGCTCAAGGAACACATCGGCGGCCAGGACTGAAGCGTTCGCACGGTAAAAGGGCCTTGCGCATGACCAAGTCGGAACTGATCGAGATCATAACGGCCAAGCAAAAGCACCTGCCCGCGAAAGACGTGGAGCTGGCGCTGAAGCAGATCCTGGAGATCATGAGTGATGCGCTCGCGCAGGGCGAGCGCATCGAGATCCGGGGTTTCGGCAGTTTCTCGCTGCACTTTCGTCCGCCGCGCCAGGGGCGCAATCCCAAAACCGGCGAGGCGGTCGCGCTGGCCGGCAAGTACGTCCCGCACTTCAAGCCCGGCAAGGACCTGCGCGAACGCGTCAACAACGGCGCTGGCGAACCGATCCACGACTGATTGCGCGACTGCCGGTATTCCGAGAGGACGCCGTATCCGGGATGTCCTTTCAAGAACGCCGCAAATCCGTCCCTGGAGGCCACGGGCAAAGCATCCTGTTTTGCACGGTCTTGAAAGAGCGCCCCCGGCGCAACGTCCTCCGCGGTGATGGTAGAGTGTCGCTCGCTCGAGACTGACATGCCGCGCGCACTGTTTATCCTCATCTGCCTGCTCGTATTCTTTACCGGCACTGCGCTGGTCGCCGCCAACGGCGCGCCGGTGCGTGTCGATCTGCTGATCGCAGAGGTCGAGTTGACGCGTGGTCAGCTCATGGTCACGGCTTTCGTCCTGGGATGGCTGGCAGGAATTGCTTCAGCCTGGAGCTTCGTGCGCAAGCTGACGAGCGAACGGACGCAGCTGCGCCGCAGTCTGCGGCTCGCAGAGGCCGAAATCAGGAACCTGCGGCCGCTGCCCCAAGATCGTGGCTGAATCTGCGCTCCTGGCCGCGCTCGTGGCCGTCGGCATCGCAGGCTATGTGGGGTGGCGACTCGGCCGGCGCATGCAGCGTGCCGCGCGCCGCGTCGGCCGCCGCCGCTTGCCGGCCGACTACCTCGCGGGGCTCAACTATGTCATCAACGAGCAGCCCGATCGGGCACTGGAAGTGTTCACGCGGATGGTCGATGTGAACACCGAAACTGTCGAGATTCACTTTGCACTCGGAAGCCTGTTTCGCCGCCGCGGGGAAGTTGATCGCGCCATCCGCGTACACCAGGGCATCCTCGACCGGCCACAGCTGGAGCCGGAACAGCGCGAACAGGCGTTGCTCGAGCTGGCAATCGACTATCTGCGCGCTGGCCTGCTCGATCGATCGGAGAACCTGTACCTGAAACTCGCAGAGTCACGCGAGCACCGGTTCACGGCCTTGCGCGCGCTGATCGGCATTTATGAGCAGCAACACGATTGGCAGCAGGCAATAAACACACATCGGCAGTTGGCATCTGCCGGTGGGGCTGTGCAGACCGGCGCGATTGCTCACTATCACTGCGAGCTGGCAGAAGCAGCCCGCACCTCCGGTCAGTTCGACGAGGCGCGACGCCTGCTGCGCGAGGCGCGACGCGAGCAACGCCGCTTTCCGCGCGCCGCGATCCTGCGTGCAGAAATTGCACGTGATGCTGGGGATGACGCACTGGCATCGCGGCTTCTGCTGCTTGCCCTCGAGCGCGAACCGGCGCTGCTGCTCGAAATCCTGCCACGCCTTCACGCCTGCGGACGACGGCTGCAGACTCGCGAGCCTCTCGATGCGGCGATCACGGCGCTGCAGCGCAATCGTCGGCCGGTCCACGAGCTCGCCAGCGCCCTGATACTGGCTGACGTCATCGAAGAGCCCAACGCGCTTGGCGCAATTCGCGACTACGTGCTGAGCGATGGTCTGCTGCGCGAGCTGGCGCAGCCGCTCGACAGTACGCGCGGCCTGGACGACGACACGCTACGGCGTGTTGCAAGGCTGCTGGGCAGGGTGCTTTCGCGCAATCCGCGCTATCGCTGCGGCGAGTGTGGATTCGCAAGTCATGCATGGTTCTGGCAATGCCCCGGTTGCAAGAGCTGGGACAGCCTCAAGCCTCAATTGGCTCCGGCCGGGCAGGCGGCGGTCGCCGCTGCCGTGGGGGAGTAGAGTCCGGCACGCAAGCTGAAACTTCACGTTCACACTTCATTGGCGGATTCACGCGCAGGCACGACTAAAGGACATTGCCGGCTCGCGGCGTGATGCCGCGTCATCGCATGAATCGGAATCGCAGTCGACTCAAGGAGGAGCAATGAAGCAATCAATTCCGGCGATCGTGCTGGCAGGCCTGCTGATGTCAGTGGCCGCGTTGGCCGACCCCGTCAACATCAACACTGCGGATGCTCGTACCCTGGCGAAAGAGCTGAACGGCATCGGCTTGTCGCGCGCACAGGCGATTGTCGACTACCGAGAGAAGAACGGTCCTTTCAAGAACGCGGACGAACTCGCCAAGGTGAAGGGCATCGGAATGAAAGTTGTCGAGCAGAATCGGGCCAACATCCGGGTCGAAAAGGCTGAAAAGAACAAGGCGGCGGCTGCCAAGCCATCGGACAAGACCGCAGCAAGCGAGTGATGCGCGTCGCAGAAGGCGGGCGCCCCTGCGACGGCAGGGGCGCGCCTTCTGCGAAGGCAACGTGCGGTGGCGGGTCAGGCGCGGCCATCGGGTATTATCGGCAGCCTCAATTCCTGAACGAGATGCCCATGGCCCCTTCCAGCCCGATCCGCGCCGCCGTCTTCCCGGTTGCGGGGCGCGGTACCCGATTTCTGCCTGCGACCAAGGCAAGTCCCAAAGAGATGTTGCCCATCGTGGACAAGCCGCTGATCCAATACGCGGCCGAGGAAGCCCTCTCCGCTGGTGCGCGCAATCTAGTGTTCATTACAGGCAGTTCCAAACGCGCCATCGAAGATCATTTCGATTCGGATCGCGAACTCGAGGCCGCGCTCGAGGCCCAGGGTAAACATGAATTGCTCGAGTCACTGCGCGGCATCCTGCCGTCGTGGGCCAGTTGTGTGTACATCCGCCAGCCGGCGCCGCTTGGGCTGGGGCACGCCGTTCTTTGTGCGCGGCCCGTGGTGGGGCACGAGCCGTTTTTTGTGCACCTGGCCGATGACCTCATCGATGCAAAGGTTCCGTGCTTGCGCCAGATGGCCGATGTCTACGAGCAACATCACTGCAGCGTTCTCGGCGTCCAGCAAGTCCCGCGTAACGAGACCGAGCGTTACGGTATCGTCGCAAGCAGCGCGGCCAATGGTCGCGTCAGCCGCGTCGACAGCATCGTGGAGAAGCCCAAGCCGGCGACCGCACCCTCAACCCTCGCGGTCGTCGGTCGCTACATCCTGACGCCGCGTATTTTCGAGAAGCTCGAGACAACCGGACGTGGCGCGGGTGGCGAAATTCAGCTCACGGACGGGATCGCGGCCCTGCTCGCCGAGGAACCGGTGTTCGCGTACCAGTTCGAGGGGCGCCGCTATGATTGCGGCAGCAAGCTGGGCTACCTGCAGGCGACGGTCGAGTACGCGTTGAACCATTCGAGTCTCGGTGCCGAGTTCGAGAAATATCTTCTCGATCTGGCAGCGACACGACGCAAGCGCGCCTGAACCAGGGCAAATAGGAGCGGGGCTGACGGTGGCGCGCCGAATATCGGCTGGAACTGCGATCAGCGGGGTAAAGGGTGAGCGGCGGGCCGCAGGCCCGCCGCTTCACACTGAAAAATATCGACTCAGACCTTGTCCGTAGCCGTTACGACTGCGGATTGCATCGCGTCGGCTGCGCTTTCGACGGCCGTGGTGGCGCCGATAACGGCGGTCGTCGCGCCTTTCTCGGCCGCTGATGTGGCCTGATTGATCGACACTGCACCTTTCTTGATGGCGCGGCTCGCCGAGCGTCCCACGCGGCGCGCAGTACGCCGCGTCGCGCGCCCGAGCTTGCGTGCTGCCCGGCGCGTTCGGCGGGCAACTTTTCTCCCCACCTTGCGCACGCTGCGGCGCAGTTTTCTGGCGGCCGTGCGCTGGCGTACCTTGGCTCTCACCGGGCGCTTGCGTGCAGTTGTTTTTGCCTTCTTAGCGCGGACCTTGCGACGTGTACGTGTCTTCTTTGCTGCCATTGTCTGACCCCTTTACATGATTTGCGTAAGGCGGATCGTCCAAATACGACTGCGGCAAGCAGCCGCGCGTCGCGGAAGATGGTTCAAAATTCGTCGGGCGTATGTGCCGGATTTGGAATTCCGTGCGCAACAGTATCCGCATTCCGGCGTGGCGGCGCCAGAGGAAAAATGCGCTGACAGGATGGCTCCGCCGGGAGGACTCGAACCTCCGACCTGGGGATTAACAGTCCCTCGCTCTACCGACTGAGCTACGGCGGAACCGGAAAGGCGGCGAATTCTGCGGGAGCGACCCGGGGCCGTCAACCAAGCCCCAAGCGCGCAATTACGCCGTTTTCACCCGGTTCACAGTGCTTCCGGCGAGGGCGCGTCGCATCCGCCCGACCGCGTCCTCGAGCGTAGTCATGCTGCACGCAAATGACAGGCGGATATGCCCGGGGGCGCCGAAACCGGTGCCGGGCACGACGGCCACGCCGGCGTTCGCGAGCAGGTACTCAGCAAACGCCCCGTCATCCTTGCAGTTGGTCGCGATCATTGCGCCAGTGACGTCGGCAAAGGCATAGAACGTCCCCGCACCGGGGAGACAGGACACGCCGGGGAGGCCATTGAGTCCCTGCACGATGAAGTCGTGCCGGGCCTTGAACTGGCGATTCATTTCCGCAACGCAGGTTTGATCGCTGTTCAGCGCCACGGTCGCGGCTTTCTGGCTCATGCTCGCGGCATTGGACGTGGACTGACCCTGAATCGTCCCCATCGCTGTGATGACTTCCTGGGGTCCTCCGCAATATCCGATGCGCCAGCCGGTCATCGCGTAGGCCTTCGAGCAGCCGTTGATCGTCACCGTACGGTCATAGAGCGCCGGCACCGCGGTAACCAGGCTGCAAAACGGCTCGGCACCCCAATAGATGTGCTCGTACATGTCATCGGTGCCGATCACGATGCGCGGATGGGCCAACAGCACGTCGCCCAGCGCGACCAGTTCCGCACGCGTGTACGCCGCGCCGGTCGGATTGCAGGGGCTGTTGAGGAGAAAGAGCCGGGTACGGGGCGTAATCGCAGCTGCCAGTTGCGCGGGCGTGATCTTGTAGCCCTGGTCTGCGCCGGCGAACACCGTTACTGGTTTGCCGTCGGAGAGTAAGACCATGTCGGGATACGAGACCCAGTAAGGCGCCGGAATGATGGCTTCATCCTCGGGGTCGAGGATGGCTGCGCAAAGGTTGTAAACAGTCTGCTTGGCGCCGCTGGATACGAGAACTTGTGCTCGCGTGTAGTCGAGGCCGTTATCGCGCCTGAACTTGCCGATGATCGCGTCCTTGAGCTCGTTGATACCCTCGACTGCCGTGTAGCGTGTGAACCCGGAGCGAATCGCGGCGACACCGGCATCCGCGATGTGGATCGGCGTGTCGAAGTCCGGTTCGCCCGCGCCGAGGCCGATGATGTCGTGACCTTCCGCCTTGAGGCGCGCAGCTCGCGCCGTAACCGCCAAAGTTGGAGAGGGCTTGACGCGTTGGACGCGCCGGGAGACTGGTACACTCACTGGTCACCACCGCGAAGTTGAGTCAGCGCGTAGTTTAGGGCTTCCGCCCGGTCAGCGCACCGATCACAGAATGGACAAACAACCCGAGTTCGAACTCATTGCAGGCTATCGTCCTGCGGGTGATCAGCCTGAAGCGATCACCAAGCTGATCGACGGTCTGACGAATGGGCTGTCGCACCAGACTCTGCTCGGAGTCACGGGCTCGGGCAAGACATTCACGATCGCCAACGTGATCGAAGCCGTCCAACGGCCGACGCTGGTGCTCGCGCACAACAAGACCCTTGCGGCGCAACTGTACGGGGAATTCCGCGAGTTCTTTCCGCGCAGCGCGGTTGAATACTTTGTTTCCTACTACGACTACTACCAGCCGGAAGCGTACGTACCCTCATCGGATACGTACATCGAGAAGGACGCTTCCATCAACGAGCACATCGAACAGATGCGCCTGTCTGCGACCAAAGCACTGCTGGAGCGTCCGGACTCGATCATCGTGGCCACCGTTTCTGCGATCTACGGCCTGGGCGATCCACAGGCGTACCTCAGCATGGTGCTGCATCTGGTGCGTGGCGAGCCACTCGATCAGCGCAAGCTCCTGCGTCGCCTCGCGGACATGCAGTACACACGCAATGAGCTGGACTTGTCGCAGGGCACCTACCGAGTGCGTGGCGATGTCATCGACATCTTCCCGGCGGAGGCTGAGCGTGAAGCGGTTCGCGTCGAGCTCTTCGACGACCAGGTCGAATCCCTGAGTTATTTTGACCCGCTGACGGGAGAAGTATCGCGCAAGGTGCCGCGACTTACGGTGTTTCCATCGACACACTACGTCACGCCCAAGGAACGAATCACGGGTGCGCTCGACCAGATCCGTGACGAGCTGCGCGGCCGGCTGCTGGAGCTGCGCTCTGCCGGCAAGCTCGTCGAGGCACAGCGCCTGGAACAGCGCACGCGTTTCGACCTGGAGATGATGAACGAAGTCGGTTACTGCGCGGGAATCGAGAACTACTCCAGGTATCTGTCCGGACGCCAGGCGGGGGAGCCGCCGCCATGTCTGTTCGACTACCTGCCGCGTAACGCGCTCCTGGTCATCGACGAGAGTCACCAGACGATTCCGCAGCTCGGTGCGATGTACCGTGGCGATCGGTCACGCAAGGAGACGCTGGTCGAGTACGGGTTTCGATTACCTTCGGCGCTAGATAACCGGCCGCTGCGCTTCGATGAGTTCGAGCAACTCGCTCCGCAGGCGATTTTCGTGTCCGCAACCCCTGGGCCGTACGAACGACAGCGTTCAGGACAGATCGTTGAGCAGGTCGTCCGCCCGACCGGCCTCGTCGATCCCGAGGTCGAGATCCGCCCGGTACGCACGCAGGTTGATGATGTGCTCTCCGAGATCAACCTGCGCGTAGCCCTGCACGAGCGCGTGCTGATTACCACCCTCACCAAGCGGATGGCCGAGGACCTTACGGACTACCTGCACGAACACGGCGTGCGGGTTCGTTACCTGCATTCAGATATCGAGACCGTCGAACGCACTGAGCTCATTCGCGATCTCAGACTCGGGAAGTTCGACGTGTTGGTGGGAATCAACTTGTTGCGCGAGGGCCTCGACATGCCCGAGGTGTCGCTGGTCGCGATACTGGATGCGGACAAGGAGGGATTTCTGCGCTCGGAAGGATCACTGATCCAGACGATCGGCAGGGCGGCGCGCAACCTGCGGGGCAGGGCGATCCTCTACGCCGATCAGATCACCGGATCCATTCAACGCGCGATGCGGGAAACCGAACGCCGCCGTAACAGACAGATCGAGTTCAACGCGCATCATGGCATTACGCCCCGGGGCATCATCAAGTCCGTCACTGACATCATGGAGGGGGCGCGTCCTGAGTCGGGCGGACGTGATCGCCGTGTTGCCGAGAGCACGCCGCGCTATGAACGCATGGCGCCGGAACAGATCCTTAAACGCATCAGGAAACTCGAACAGGAAATGTTCCGCTTGGCACGCAATCTGGAGTTCGAGGCAGCGGCGCGGATCCGAGACGAGATCGCCGGCTTGCGCAAAGCCGAGCTCGGTCTGCCGGACAGCAAGGCGGGCTGAGTTGCTTGCGCCATAGTGGGTCGTTCAGTATCTTTGGCGCCCCTTTTTTTGACAGGAAGTCAGGACGGGCGCGTAGCTCAGCGGTAGAGCATCGCCTCGACAAGGCGAGGGTCGCTGGTTCGATCCCAGCCGCGCCCACCACCAAGACGAAGGGCGGTCTCACTGATGGGAGCGCCCTTTTTTGTTGCTGATGTGATCAAGATGCCCGTTATCACTTTGCCAGATGGCAGCCAAAAGCACTTCGACCGCCCGGTGACGATCGATGAGGTGGCGGGCAGCATTGGCGCTGGTTTGCGCCGCGCGGCGCTGGCCGGAAGGGTCGATGGCAAAGTCGTCGATACTTCCTTCGTCGTTGGCGGGGACGCCAGGGTCAGCATCGTCACCGATCGCGATCCGGAAGGTCTCGAAGTCATCCGCCATTCGACCGCGCACCTGTTGGCGCAAGCCGTTAAGCAACTGTTCCCGGAAGCGCAGGTAACGATCGGTCCGGTGATCGAGGACGGCTTCTACTACGACTTCGCGTTCAAACGGCCTTTCACGCCGGAGGATCTGGCCGCGATCGAGACCCGCATGCACGAAATTGCCAATGCGGATCTGAAGGTGAACCGCACGGTGATGGCGCGTGACGAGGCGGTGGAGTTCTTTCGCAAGCAAGGCGAGATCTACAAGGCGGAAATCATCGCTTCGATTCCCGCCAGCGAGGAAATCAGCCTGTACGGACAGGGCGATTTCGTCGATCTGTGCCGCGGCCCTCATGTGCCGAGCACCGGCAAGCTCAAGGCATTCAAGTTGATGAAGGTCGCGGGGGCGTATTGGCGTGGCGATTCGCGCAACGAGATGTTGCAGCGGATCTACGGTACTGCCTGGGCCGACGATAAATCGCTCAAGGCCTACTTACTAAGACTGGAAGAGGCGGAGAAGCGCGACCATCGACGCATTGGCAAGGAACAGGACCTGTTTCATTTCCAGGAGGAGGCGCCCGGTGCCGTCTTCTGGCATCCGAAAGGCTGGGCAATTTTTCAGACACTAATTCGCTATATGCGTGAGCGGCAGGCCGATGCAGGCTTCACGGAAGTGAATGCGCCGGAAATGATGGACGTGAGCTTGTGGCAGCAGTCCGGCCATCTCGAAAAGTTCGGCGAGAACATGTACCTCACCCGTACGCCAGATGAGCGCGTGTACGCGATCAAGCCGATGAACTGCCCCGGCCATATCCAGATCTTCAAGCACGGACTGCGCAGCTATCGCGAACTGCCGGTGCGCCTGGCCGAGTTCGGGAAACTTCATCGCTATGAACCGTCCGGAGCCTTGCACGGAATCATGCGTGTGCGCGCGTTTACGCAGGACGACGCGCACATCTTCTGTACGGAAGATCAGGTCGCAGTCGAATCCGCGGCAGTGATCAAGCTGCTGATGTCAATCTATAACGACTTCGGCTTCGAGGAAGTGCGGGTCAAGTTCGCGGATCGTCCACCCAAGCGGGTGGGTGATGATGCGACCTGGGACCGCGCCGAAGCAGCGTTACGGGCCGCGGCCGTCGCGGCGGGAATCGAATGTGAGCTGAACCCGGGAGAGGGCGCTTTCTACGGGCCAAAACTGGAATTCGTGCTGCGCGATGCGATCGGGCGGGATTGGCAATGCGGGACGTTGCAGGTGGACCTCAACATGCCCGGCAGGTTGGGTGCGACCTACATTGCCGAGGACAGCCAGAAGCACACGCCGATCATGCTGCACCAGGCGATTTTCGGGTCGCTGGAACGCTTTCTCGGCATCCTGATTGAGCATCATGCGGGCCGCCTGCCCAGCTGGCTCTCGCCGGTGCAGGCGGTGGTGCTCAATATCACTGAGAAACAGGCTGAATACGTGCGGCGCGCCGCTGAAATCCTGAAAAATCAGGGGCTTCGGGTCGAAACAGATTTGCGAAACGAGAAGGTCGGCTTTAAAATCCGCGAGCACACGTTGCAGCGCATCCCGTACCTTCTGGTGGCGGGCGATAGGGAAGTCGAATCGAATTCTCTGGCCGTGCGCACGCGCAACGGGAAAGACCTCGGAACGATGCCGCTCGACGCGCTCGCCCAGCGTCTGTCCCGCGAAGTCGCGAGCCGCGGCCGCACTGTTTTGGAGGATTGAAGTATCGCGACAGCTAAGCGCGTCAGGCGCAATGAAGAGATCTCCGCTCCCTCGGTACGCGTCATCGACGCTGATGGTGGGCAGGCAGGAGTGATGACCCGCAACGAGGCCCTGCAGATGGCCACTGCGGCGGAACTGGATCTGGTCGAAGTCTCGCCGACTGCCGAACCACCGGTGTGCCGCATCATGGACTTCGGCAAATTCCTGTTCGAGCAGAACAAGAAAGCCCACTCCGCGCGGCGCAAGCAGAAAACGATACACATCAAGGAAGTGAAATTTCGGCCCGGAACTGAGGAGGCTGACTACCAGGTCAAGCTGCGCAATCTCCTCAGGTTCCTGTCGGAAGGTGACAAGGCCAAGGTGACGTTACGTTTCCGCGGCCGAGAAATGGTGCATCAGGACATCGGACGCAAGCTCCTCGATCGCGTGCAGCAGGACCTGGCAGGACATGCCATGGTCGAGCAGCAGCCGCTGATGGAGGGCAAGCAGATGGTGATGCTGTTCGCACCAAAAAAGAAGTGAGCGATCGCTCGTCCCTCGCGGGACGTTGATCGCACCGCCCGTAGCGGCGGCGCGCCGGTGATTCGGTGCGCCACTTGTGATCGGGCTAAATGAAAGAGGTAAAGATCGATGCCCAAGTTGAAAACACACCGGGCGGCGGCGAAGCGTTTTCGCAAGACGGCGAAGGGCTTCAAGCGCGGCCAGTCCCACCGACGTCACATCCTCACCAAGAAGCCCAGCAAACGAAAGCGTCAGCTGCGCACCGGCATGATGGTCCACAAGACCGATGTCGACCGCGTGAAGCAGATGATGCCGAATAGCTGAGCGAGTCAACCTTTCGAGGAGAGTGAGTCATGGCGCGAGTCAAGCGTGGCGTCGTTGCAGGACGCCGTCACAAGAAGATTCTCAAGAAGGCGAAGGGCTACTTCAACGCTCGACGCAAGGTATTCCGTGCCGCCAAGCAGGCGGTCATCAAGGCAGGCCAGTACGCGTACCGCGACCGTCGGCAGAAGAAGCGCGAGTTCCGTGCGCTGTGGATCGCCCGCATCAACGCGGCGGCGAGGGTGTACGGCCTGTCGTACAGCCGCCTGATCAATGGTCTCGGCAAGGCCGGGATCGAGATCGACCGCAAGGTGCTGGCCGATATCGCAGTGAACGATTCAGCAGCGTTCGGCGCCATCGCCGAGAAGGCGAAGGCGGCTCTGGAAGCGGCCTGAGTGGCCGACCTGCGCGCCATCGTCGAGACGGTGCTGGGCGAGATTGCCCAGGCTGTCGACTTGCCGGCACTCGAGCAGATCCGTGTTCGGGTGCTCGGCAAGACGGGGGTGATCACCGAGCAGCTCAAGGCGCTCGGCAAACTCCCGGCTGCAGAGCGGCCCGCGCACGGTCAACGCATCAACGACGCCAAGCAGGCACTGGCCGACGCGATTGGCGAGCGTCGGACGCAGCTCGAGTCGGCGCACGTCGCGACGCAATTGGCCGCGGGACAGATCGACGTCACGCTTCCTGGTCGTGGCCCGCGCAGCGGCGGCCTGCATCCCGTGACAAAGGCGCGCTTGCGAGCCGAGGCGCTATTCCGGGCTGCCGGCTTTCGTGTCGTTGAAGGGCCGGAAGTCGAAGATGACTTCCACAATTTCGATGCGCTCAACTTTCCGCTGAATCACCCGGCGCGCGCCATGCAGGACACGTTCTTTTTTCCTGATGGCAGGCTCCTGCGCACGCACACCTCGCCAGTTCAGATCCGCACGCTGCGCGATACGGCGCCTCCATTGCGCGTGATCGCGCCGGGCCGGGTGTATCGGAGCGATTCGGACGTGACCCACACTCCGATGTTTCATCAGATCGAAGGACTGATGGTCGATGAGAACGTCAGTCTCGCGAATCTGAAGGCGGCGTTGCACGGCTTCATGGAGCAGTTCTTCGAGCGCAAGCTCGGCATTCGCTTTCGTCCGTCGTATTTTCCGTTTACCGAGCCCTCGGCGGAAGTCGACATCGAATGCCTGTTCTGCAGCGGTGCGGGCTGCCGTGTGTGCAAGCAGACCGGCTGGCTCGAAGTGCTAGGGTGCGGCGTCGTCCATCCCAACGTGCTGGAGGCCGCTGGCGTCGATAGCGAACGCTGGACCGGTTACGCATTCGGCATGGGTATCGAGCGGCTGGCGATGCTCCGCTATGGCGTGAACGACATACGCCTGTACTTCGAGAACGACCTGCGTTTCCTGGCGCAGTTCCGCGCGGGCTGACGATGCAGCTCAGCGAAGCGTGGTTGCGCGAATGGGCGAGTCCCTCGTGGGACTCGGCAACACTGGCGACGCGTCTCACGATGGCGGGATTCGAAGTGGAAGGACGCACGAGCGCGGCTCCGCCGTTCTCAGGCGTCGTGATCGGCGAAATCCTGGAGTGCACGCGCCATCCGCAGGCTGAGAAGCTCTCGGTTTGCAACGTCACCACCGACGGGAAGAATCGGCTGCAGATCGTCTGTGGTGCGAGTAATGCGCGTGCCGGGCTGAGATCCGCGGTGGCGCTCGTGGGGGCAAGACTTCCCGGCGACGTGCTGATCAAGGCCGCACGACTTCGCGACGTGGAATCGAACGGCATGCTGTGCAGCATGCGTGAGCTGGGCATCGGTGATGAGTCCGAAGGCATTCTCGAGTTGCCTGATGCCACGCCTCTCGGCCGCGATTTGCGCGAAGTACTGAACCTCGACGATCAGATTCTGCAGATCAACATCACCCCGAACCGGGGAGACGCGATGAGTGTGCGCGGGATTGCACGCGAAGTTGCCGCGCTCAATGGTAAACGCCTGAAAACCCCGACGCGTGCGCCAGTAGCAGCGAAGATCGATGCACATTTCCCCGTAAAGCTGTCGGCCTCCGATGGCTGTCCGAAATTCGTGGGCCGGGTAGTGCGCGGTCTGGACGCTCGTGCAAGCTCTCCGCTGTGGCTTCGGGAGAGACTGCGTCGCAGCGGCCTGCGCGCGATCAACCCGATCGTCGATGTGACCAACTACGTGATGCTCGAGCTGGGCACGCCAATGCATGCCTACGATCTCGCATGCCTCGAGGGCGGCATCGATGTGCGCCGTGCACGAGCGAACGAGAAGCTCACGCTGCTCGACGGAGCGGAGCTGGCGTTGCACGCGGAGGACCTTGTGATTGCCGATGGGGCCGGAGCCGTGGGACTCGCCGGGGTCATGGGCGGAAAACGCAGCGCCGTGAGCGCGGTAACGCGGGAGATCTTTCTCGAGATTGCGTACTTTGCGCCGCCGCTCATCAGCGCAAGCGCGCGTCGCCACGGCCTGATCACGGATGCGGCGCAGCGGTTCGAGCGCGGCGTCGACCCGCGCGCACAGGAAGAGTCCCTAGAGCGGGCGACTGAGCTCCTCTTGCAGATCGCCGGGGGCCAGGCGGGGCCACCGACTATCGCGATCGACAACGCCCGCATGCCGGGCACACCTACGGTCCGGCTGCGCAAGCGCCAGCTTGCACGTCTGCTTGGCGCCGAGGTCGCGGATGATGAAGTCACGCGCATTCTCGATTCGCTCGAGATGGAAGTGCGAAGAACGGCGGACGGCTGGCAGGTGACACCGGCTTCGCACCGCTTCGACATCGGCATCGAGGCGGATCTCGTCGAGGAAGTCGGGCGCGTATTCGGTTACGAACGCGTCGAGGAAGTCGACGCGCGAATCGCCCAGAGATTCGAACCGCTCGCGGAGAATCGCGTGCGCCCGGAGCGGTTGCTGTGCGCACTCGTCGATCGCGGTTATTTCGAGGCAATTACCTTTAGTTTCGTCGACCCCGCGTTGCAGAAGCAGTTGTTCCCCGACGCGACGCCACTGGTGCTCAGCAATCCGATCGCCGCGGACCTTGCAGCCATGCGGGTTTCGCTCTGGCCCGGACTTCTCATCGCCCTGCGCGAGAATCTTCGACGCCAGCAGGATCGCGTGCGCCTGTTCGAGTCAGGCCGCAAGTTTCTGCACGCGCCGGCAGGATTGACGGAGGTACCGACGCTGGCCGGCGTGGCAGCGGGTAATGCTCTGCCTGAGCAATGGGGCGAGAAGAAACGGCCTGTCGATTTTTTCGACATTAAGGCTGATGTCGAAGCTTTGCTCGAGCTCACAGGCGCGGCAGAGGAATTCTCGTTCTCGCCAGGAACACTCTCATGCCTTCATCCCGGCCGCACTGCGCGGATCTCTCGCATCAACAAACCGGTCGGCTGGATCGGAGAGTTGCATCCAGAGTTGATGCGCGCACTCGACTTTACATATGCACCGGTGTTGTTCGAACTCGAACTGACGGTAGCATGTGAAGGCAAGCTACCTGTTTTCGAAGAAATTTCGCGCTACCCCTTGATCCGGCGTGATATCGCTGTCGTGGTCGACGAGGCGGTGACGCTGGCGGCGATCCGCGAACATGTTAGTGTTGGCGCCCGAAGCCTTTTACGCGACCTGCGTGTGTTCGATATCTACCGGGGGGCAGGTGTAGATTCTGGACGAAAAAGTGTCGCTTTAGGCTTGATTTTACAAGAATCTTCCCGCACGCTTACTGACCAGGACGCGGACCAAATTGTGGCCGCAGTGGTGGATCGGCTGCGGCGTGAGCTGAAGGCCTCAATAAGAGATCAATAAAGCATGGCACTCACAAAAGCGGAAATGGCGGAGGCACTGTTCAACCAGTTGGGGCTGAACAAGCGCGAAGCGCGCGAGCTCGTGGACATGTTCTTCGAGGAAGTACGCGCGGCATTGGCGATGGGTGAGCAGGTGAAGCTCTCCGGCTTCGGCAACTTCGATCTGCGCGACAAGAATCAGCGCCCCGGCCGCAATCCCAAAACGGGGGAGGAGATCCCGATCAGCGCACGGCGCGTCGTGACGTTCCGTCCGGGCCAGAAGCTCAAAGCGCGGGTCGAGGCCTATGCTGGAAGCAAGCAATAACGATGAGCTTCCGCCGATCCCCGGCAAACGCTATTTCACGATCGGCGAAGTGAGTGACCTGTGCGGCGTCAAGCCGCACGTCCTGCGCTATTGGGAGCAGGAGTTCCCGCAGCTCAAGCCCGTCAAGCGGCGCGGCAACCGTCGCTACTACCAGCGCCAGGACGTGATCGTCATTCGTCAGATTCGTAGCCTCCTGTATGAACAGGGCTTCACGATCGGCGGCGCGCGTAATCGACTCACCGGCGATGAGGCACGTGAAGACCTCAGCATGAGTGTCCAGATCGTCCGTCAGCTGCGGAGCGAGCTGGAAGAAATTCTGCGCATCCTGCGCCGCTGAAACTCCCGTCGCGCTTTCGGCATCGGCTCCGCATGTCGCCGCGGTCAATCGCTCATTGGACAAGCGCAAGCGCGACATCGCACGTCCCAACCGCTTCCTACGGCGTGTACGGCCGCAGGTTCTTTTTTTGCGCCATGACGGCTATCATGCGCGCCGCGGTTCAACGCGACCTTTCTCTTTCCGGTTCGGGGCGTGGCGCAGCCTGGTAGCGCACTTGCATGGGGTGCAAGGGGTCGCGAGTTCAAATCTCGCCGCCCCGACCAACTTTTTCGCACTGTCTGATGACCCTCCGTGGTCCCATCGTGCAAGCGCTCGCACCGGTGATGCTGTCCGGGCTTGCTGCGTTCGGCAGCATCAAAGTGCAATTGCACAAGTGTCTGGCCAGTGGCTTAATTGCTTTTCCCCACGTCTCTGCGGCCCTGACAACACTGAGTTGCGTCCGAGCGGCGCGGCGGGCGAGAAACATTCGACGGCACCGAAGGTGCCCACAACCTATGGAGGTGACACCATGACTGCAATCGTCCTGGTTCACGGCGGCTTCGTGGACGGCTCAGGTTGGGAGAGCGTGTATCAGATACTGAAGGAGGATGGTCATAGCGTGAGCATCGTCCAGAACCCCACTCTCTCGTTGGCCGGCGATGTTGCCGCGACTAAGCGAGTCCTCGATGCCCACAACGCCCCGGTCGTTCTCGTTGGCCATTCCTATGGCGGCGCGGTGATCACTGAAGCCGGCAACCATCCAAGCGTCGCCGCTTTGGTCTACATCGCAGCGTTCGCGCCCGACCGAGGCGAGTCCGTGAACTCGCTTATTAAGGATCCGCCGCCGGGCGCGCCCGTGCCTCCGATAGTGGGACCGGTGGACGGCTTCCTGGCTCTCGATAAGGCGAAGTTCGCGGCAAGCTTTGCGGGCGATGTCCCTAAGGACAAGGCCGCATTCATGGCCGATTCCCAAGTTCCGTGGGGAGTCGAGGCCCTCGCCGGGACCATCAGCGAACCGGCGTGGAGGAACAAGCCGAGTTGGTACCTAGTCGCAACGGAAGACCGGATGATTCCACCGCCGGCGCAGCGTTTGATGTCGAAGCGCGCGGGTTCTACCGTAGTAGAAGCTGTTGGCAGTCATTCGATCTTCCTCTCGCAACCAACGAAAGTCGCGGCGCTGATTGAGCAGGCTGCAAAACAAACCGGCTCACGAAAGTAAAGTCAATCGCCGACGACGGCGTCTGATATGGCCCCGGCATCCAGCGATGGTGTCGGGGCCGTTTGTTGAAGGCCGCGAGCGGCGGCTACTCTTCGTTTTCCTTCACCGCCGTCCGCATCTCGTCCCGCGCGAAGGCATACGCCGCGCTGAGAGCTTCAAGTTCGGGTGAAGCCCCACTCGCCATGGCCCGATCGATTGCCTGTCGTGCCCACTCAAAGCAGATGGCGAGTTCGCGCTGCACCGATGCCGGCAGCAAGTTTCTTAGCGATTCGACCGATCGGTAGACCGCTTCTGCGGTTCCCGCGTCGGTCGAGCTACGCTTCAACGAAAACTTGCGAATGCTCGTTGTATCAAGGTCGTCTGAAGGCTTGTCTTCGCTCATGGGTGTTCACTGCCGATTAGGGATGGAGCGCATAGTCCTTCTCCATCGGTTCTTCTTTTTCTAGACAATCAGTGTAGCGCCTCGTGCTGCGCAAGCCGCGCGCGAGTGTGAACTGCTTCACATTTTCGCACGATTTGGCAGATACTCCACGGCCGCAATGTTCGTGCAGAAGAAATAAAGAAACCCCGGCGTGCGGCCGGGGTTTCTTTCTACACGAACGTGGCAGATTCGCGCGTACACCTGCCGGCTATTCAAACCAGTGCTACCGCGACACGCGCTTGGCGCTGCCCTGGAACACGTTCTGGGCTGGGTTGGTCTGGATCATCCAGATCGTGTCGCCCTGGGGCGGGTCGACGTAGATCTTGAACGTGACACCAGCTGCGTCGAGAAACGTCACGGTGCCGCTGCAGTCCTCATTGATCGAATACGTGCCGTTAGCGCCCGAGGGGGGCTGAAGTATGTTTCCGGTGTCGCCGAACGGATTGGCGACGGTCACCGCTGGCGTGCTCAACGTACCGTCGCCGTTGAATTGGAGGACTTCGACGATCGCCTTGGGAACCCAGGGAGTGCCAGGCGCACTGGTCGGGGCCCGTGTAAATCCGCTAGCGGTGAAGACGTACTTTCCTTTCAGGGTGTCGTTACCGCATTTTTTCGTGTGGTCGGCTGCGGCGAGCCCCGGGAGGCCCAGGATCAGCGGGATGGTGGCTGCGCACTTGATCATGAGCTCTTTCATGTGATTTTCCTTCAGGGATCCCTGATTTTATTTCCGCGCTTGCCAATTGCGCGCATCGCGGATGATTGTTAAGTGATAGACAGTCGTAGCGTGCTACGAAGTAGAAGGGGCCTCAAGCGATTTGCTTGCATCTCGTCGCTGCGCGCAGTGAGACGTAAACGCGCGGTAAAAATTGAGGCAACGTTTTGTGAATTGTTTCCTCCGACTACGCACACGGTAGGCAAAGGCACGCGGTCCGCGGGCTGAGCCCGGGACCGCGTTTGGAGTTATTGCTGGCGCTTCGGGCTGAGCTCAGCCCGCCGCTACCGGAACGAAGATCTGCGTATCGCCGCGCTGGACCAGCAGTGCGACGTGCTTGTCGGACTTCTTAACGATCTTGCGCAGGTCCTCGACGCTCGCTACTTCCTTGCCGTTGGCGGAAAGAATCACGTCGCCTTCCTGGATACCCGCTTCGGCGGCGGCGCCACTTACGGACTCGACCAACAGACCCTTGTGAATGTCCGATTGGCGTTGTTCGTCGGGCGTCAGCGGGCGAACGCCTAGACCGAGTCGCCCACCCTGCGAATCAGAGTCGTTCGAATCGTCGGCGAGCTGAGTTTCGGACAGCGTGCCGATGTGCACCTTCATGTCACGCGCCTGGCGGTCGCGCCAGACCTGGAGCTTCGCATCCGTGCCAGGCTCGAGCTCTGCAATGCGCGCGGGTAATTCTGTCGAGCTCTCGATTTGCTGGCCGTCGACTCCGAGGATGACGTCTCCCGGCTTGAGTCCGGCAGCGCTTGCGGGACCGCCGGCTTCGACCTTGGCGATCAGTGCACCACGCGGTCTCTCGAGCCCGAAAGTGTCAGCGAGGGACTGATTCACTTCCTGGATCATGACTCCGAGCTTGCCGCGCGTGACGTGGCCGTGTGCCTGCAGTTGCTGGCTCACGTTCATCGCGACATCGATCGGAATCGCGAATGACACACCTTCGTAGCCACCGGAGTTGGAATAGATCTGCGAGTTGATCCCGACCACCTCACCGTTGAGATCGAACAGAGGCCCACCCGAGTTGCCAGGGTTGACCGCCACGTCGGTCTGGAGGAACGGGACGTAGCCGCCACCCGGGAGCGTGCGTCCCTTGGCGCTCACGATGCCGGCCGTCACCGTGTTCTCGAAGCCGAACGGTGATCCAATGGCCACGACCCACTGACCTACCTTGACGTCGTCGGTACGCCCAAGGTGAACCGTGGGCAGATTGCGTGCTTCGATCTTCAGCACCGCGACGTCACTCGCCGTGTCCTTGCCGAGGACGCGCGCCGTGAATTCACGACGATCGGTGAGCTTGACCGTCACCTCCTTGGCGTCATTCACGACATGCGCATTCGTGAGCACGATGCCGTTCGGATCGACGATGAATCCGGAGCCCTCGCCGCGCATCGGCACGTCGCGCGGTTGGCGCGGCAAGTTGCGGAAGAATTGTCGGAACGGGTCATCGGGACCGAAGCCTGGAAAGTCGGGAACCTGCGGGCCACCTGCGGTCTTGATCGTTCCGGTGACACTGATGTTGACGACGGCGGGACCAAATCGGTCGACCAGCGCCGTGAAATCGGGAAGGGTTCCACGCACCAACGGTTGTGTTGACGGACTCTCCGTCTGTGCTGCCGCCGTGGTCGGCGGTGCACTCGGCAACGCCCCAGCCGTGGCGTTGCCTCCTTTCACTGCTGTCCAACCGCCGACCAGCAGGATTGCCCCAACGATGCCTCCAAGGAGACCACCCATGACCCACGGTATGGGTCGTCGCGGCGGTCGGTTATCAACTTCAACGTTCATGTACAGCTCCTCACTACGAAATCATCGTGCCGTTGCAGCACCTGAATGACGGTCACGGTAAATCAGCAGGCTTAAGCGAGGCTTAAGACCGCTGCGACACAGGCGATTCGAGGACAAATTCGACCGTGACGAGCAGCCCTCGACCGTCCGGACCTGAACCGAGGCTGACTTGGGCGCGGTGCTGGTCGGCAATCGTCCTGACGATCGCGAGCCCAAGACCGCTACCGACGGCCTGGGTTCCCGGAACGCGATAGAAACGATCGAACACCCGTTCGCGTTCGCGCGGTTCGATGCCTGGACCTGAATCCGTCACTCGTAAACGCGCATGTTGCGCGTCTCTCTCCAGCGCGACATCGACGACACCGCCTTCCGGAGTGTGGCGAATCGCGTTATCGACGAGGTTGCGAACCAGTATGGCCAGTGCTTCGCGGTTACCGCGCACCGATACGGATTCAAGGCGGCCGATTCCGAGGTCGATGTGACGGGCGTCAGCCTGTGGCAACGCTTCAACCACGATCTCGCGCACTACTTCATCCAGGCGTAGTTCGGTTGCCGGTTCCTGTTGGCCGGGCTCCACACGTGCGAGCGCCAGAAGTTGCTCGACGAGTCGCGCAGCACGCTGCAGGCCGCCACCCAACTTTGCGCGTGCTTCGGAACGCTCCGTGTCGCCATGTGCGGTGTCGAGCGCACCAAGCTGCAAGTTGAGTGCGGTGAGTGGCGTACGCAACTCGTGTGCCGCATCGGCGACGAACGCGCGATCACGTTCCAGGACACGCCCCAGACGTTTCAGCAGATCGTTCAGGGCTTCCACCAGCGGACGTACGTCGTCAGGCAGGCCTTCCACCGGCAACGGTTCGAGCGCTGTGGGTGCGCGCGAGCGAACGGTCTGGGCGAGTCGCTCGAGCGGGTCGAGCGAACGGCGCACGACAATCGCGACGATGGCAGCGAGAACCGGGAGAAGCAATGCGAAAGGCAGGAGCGTACGCAGCGCCAACCGCGCCGCCTGTTGTTGGCGGACACGCATCGGTTGCGCCACCTGGATCACACCGCCGCGTGCCCGAATACCAAGAACGCGCCAGTCACCCTCGCGCGTGCTCACCGTCGAGATGCCGAGTGGCGTCAGTCCGGGAAGACTGACGTGAGGTTGTGACAGATATACGCGCACCCCCTCAAAGCTCCACACCTGCACCACGAAATCATAGCCCGCTTCGGCGGGTGTCAGCGCCGGCGCCGCTGCGTACTCGAAGGCCTGGTCGCGGAGCGTCAGCGCGGTCTGGCGGAGCTGGTAGTCGAAAAATGCGTCTGCCTCAGCGAGCGAGTTCTTGTAGATCAGCCAAGCGCCAATCGCACCAGTGACCGCGACAGCGACGAGGAGCCAGAGCGTCAGTCGTCCCCGGATGGAGTTCACGTGCAGCTAGCTCTGGTTGCGAACACGATAGCCAAGGCCGCGCACGGTATGAATGAAATCGGCGCCGAGCTTGCGGCGTAACGCATGCACGTGGACCTCGATCGCATTGCTGTCGATCTCATCGCCCCATCCGTAGAGACGTTCTTCGAGTTGTGCTCGCGAGAGGATTGCGCCAGGGCGGTCGAGGAGGGCGACGAGAATTGCGTACTCACGGCCGGAAAGATTCACTTCTTCGGCACCGCGAGTGACTCGGTGCGTCGCCGGATCGAGCGTCAGGCCCAGATGCTCGATCAGGGGCTGCGCCCGGCCGCTGCGGCGCCGAATGAGTGCGCGCGCCCGGGCGGCGAGTTCTTCAAGGTCGAAGGGCTTGACCAGGTAATCGTCGGCGCCTGCATCGAGCCCTACAACGCGATCGGACACCTCGCTCCTTGCCGTGAGGATGAGTACGGGCAGGGCATTCCCGGAGCGCCGCAGCGCGCGCAGGATCTCGAGTCCATCGCGACCGGGCAAGCCGAGATCCAGAACCATCAGGTCATAGTTCGGCTCGCGAGCGGCAATCAACGCGGTTTCTCCGTCGCGGACCCAGTCCACCGTGAAGGCGAGTGCGCGCAAGCCCTGTTGCACGGCCTCGCCGATCATCGCGTCGTCTTCGACGAGCAGGATCCTCATGGGGCTACGATTGGCCGCACATCAGGCGTCGGCATGGAAATATAATGGAGGCATCGAACTGAGCGGTTTTCATTCGGCGCAGGAGAAGTGCGGTGGAAAGTTTCGAAAACAAGGTGGCCTTCATCACCGGTGGAGGCAGCGGCGTGGGATTCGGTCAGGCGAAAGTATTCTCGGCCGCAGGTGCAAGAGTTGTCTTGGCCGACATTCGTCAGGATCACCTCGACCTGGCACTCGAATACTTTCGCGACAAGCGTGCGCCGGCGCACGCCATCAGGCTCGATATCACCGACCGCGCCGCGTATGCACGGGCCGCCGACGAGGCCGAAAGCGTCTTTGGTCCAGTACAACTCCTGTTCAACACCGCTGGCGTCTCGATTTTCGGACCGCTCGAGAAATCGACTTACGCCGACTACGACTGGATGATGGGTGTGAACTTCGGTGGGGTAGTAAACGGCGTCCAGACGTTCGTGCCTCGCATGATCGAGCATGGCAAGGGCGGCCATATCGTGAACACTGCGTCCATGGGGGCATTCATCGCGGGCGGCCCTGCCGGGATCTACTGCGCTTCCAAGTTCGCGGTGCGCGGGCTCTCCGAGGCGCTACGCACCGAGCTCGCGAAGTTCGACATCGGGGTTTCGGTTTTGTGCCCGGCTAACGTGAGCACGAACATTGCCGAATCAGTGCGCACCCGTCCGTCCCAGTTCAAGGACAGCGGTTATCGGGTGGACGATGAAGCGGTCAATTCACTGAAAACACTGTATGCGGCCGGCATGGATCCGGTCGAGCTCGCCGAGCATGTGCTAAGGGCCGTAAAGAAGAACGAGCTCTACATCATTCCGTATCCCGAAGTGCGCTCCCGTCTCAAGGAGCATTTCGATGCGGTGCTCGCGGCGTTACCGCCAGAGGGCTCGGATCCGGAAGGGGTGGCCAAGCGCGGGGCAGCCATGGCCAAGTGGATAAAGGAGCGCCAGGCGCAATTCAACCGGCGCTGAGGGTCAACTCGCGAGCTTGAGCAGGCGTACCGCGTTTTCCTTGAGAATGAGCGGGCGGACCTCCGGCCGGAACGCAGCGGTCTCGAAATCCCTCATCCAGCGGTCCGGCGTTATGAGCGGAAAATCCGACCCGAACAGCATCTTGTGCTTGAGCTGAGTGTTCGCGTATTGCACCAGGGATGGCGAGAAGTACTTGGGCGACCAGCCTGACAGGTCGATATAGACATTCGGCTTGTGCAGACACACCGACAGTGCTTCGTCCTGCCACGGCCAGGAAGGGTGCGCGATGACGATCGTCATGTCCGGAAAGTCCACCGCAACATCGTCCAGGTGGATCGGGTTCGAATACTTCAGCCGCAGACCACCGCCACCACGCAGGCCGGTCCCGATCCCGGAATGGCCACTGTGGAAGATCGTCGGCAGCCCGGCTGCAGAAATCAGCTCGTAGAAAGGGTAAGCGATGCGATCGTTCGGAAAGAAGCCCTGTGCTGTAGGGTGAAACTTGAAGCCGCGCACCACGCCCCCGTCGATGAGCCGGCGCGCCTCGCGCAACCCGAGTTTGCCCTTGTGCGGATCGATGCTCGCGAATCCGAGCATGATGTCGGCGTTCTTTGCGGCCGCTTCCAGCACTTCGTCGTTGCTGATGCGCCGGCGACCCATCTCGAATTCGGCATCGACCGCGAACATCACCAGCCCGATGCGTCGCTCGCGGTAGTAGGCGATGGTCTCGGTGATTGTGGGACGGCGCTCGATCTTGAAGTAGCGCGCTGCCGCTTCATCGAACTCCTTGCCGTATTCGTCGTGCGGATCGCGGCAGGAGACCTCCGCATGCGTATGCACGTCGATCGCCACGAGGTCTGCGATGTTCACTGCGGCCTCCCCCAAAGATAGTTGAAAAGTATAACTACCCACGTTACACATGTCTTGCCTTGCGGCCCTGATCCTTGTTTCTACCGTCGGGCACTACCGGCGTCACCACGCGGCGATGCACCCAGAAACCCTGAGAGTTGACCAATGAATGCACCGGTTTCAATTGCGCGACACGGCTCGCTGGCAGTCGTGACCATAGACAACCCGCCGGTGAATGCGATATCCGCAAAGGTGCGCGCAGGACTTCTCGAAGCCTTCACGACTATCGCCGCGGATACGGCCGTGCAAGGCGTATTGATCGCCTGCAAGGGTAGAACGTTCTGCGCCGGAGCCGACATCGCCGAGTTCGGAGCGGTGCCGCCGCCGACCTTTCGCGAAGTGTTCGAGGCGATCGAGGGCTTTTCACGCCCCGTGCTGGCGGCGGTTCACGGTACAGCTCTCGGGGCGGGAGTGGAACTGGCGCTCGCCTGCCACTATCGCTGTGCTGCCCGCGAGGCCAGGCTTGGCCTGCCCGAGCTGACGCTCGGCCTGATCCCCGGAGCGGGAGGAACACAACGGTTACCACGACTGGTCGGAGCGAAGGCTGCGCTCGAAATGATTTTCAGCGCCGCACCGGTCAGCGCGGAAACGGCGCGTGACATGGGGCTCGTCGACCGCGTAGTCGCGGGCGATCTGCTGACCGGGGCGCTGAGCTACCTCGAGGAATTGATCGCGACGAAAGCGGGCCCACGCCCGACAAGCGCTCGCGCAGTCGATGTCTCCGGCTTCGACACAGCGTTCGTGCAAAAGAGCCTCGCCGGTGCCGCCAAGCGCATGCGTGGTCAGCAAGCGCCACAGTGGGCTGCTGAGGCCATCACTGCGGCTGCGCAGCTTCCGTTCAACGAGGGCCTGCGCAAGGAAGCCGAGATAGCGAGGCACTCGGAATTCTCCGACGAGTCCAAGGCGCTTCGACACTTGTTCTTCGCAGAGCGTGCTGTCAGCCGGATACCAGGGCTACCCGAAGCGGTCATAGCGCGTCCTATCAACCGCGTCGGTGTCATCGGGGCTGGCACGATGGGTGGTGGTATCGCGGTCGCTTGTGCGGACGCCGGCATTGCAGTGCAGCTCATCGAGTCGGCACCGGATCTGCTCGAACGCGGCCTGGCGCGCATCCGCTCGACGATCGAAAGCTCGGTTACCCGCGGTCGCATCACGAGCGCGCAGGCGCAAGAGCGCAACGGACTCGTCACCGGCGGCGTTGACTTTTCGGGACTCGCAGATGCTGATCTCGTGATCGAAGCAGTCTTTGAAGACATGGCACTCAAGAAGAAGATTTTCCGTGATCTCGGAAAGATACTGCGTCCCGACGCGGTGCTGGCCAGCAATACCTCGACACTCGATCTGAATGAGATTGCCCTCGAGTCCGGTCGGCCCGAGGACGTTGTGGGTCTGCACTTCTTCAGCCCGGCAAATGTCATGCGGCTGCTTGAAATCGTGCGTGGCGCGCGGACCTCGGCGCAGACGCTGGCAACCGCCGTAGCGCTCGGCAAGAAGCTGCGCAAGGTCGGCGTCGTCGTGGGCGTGTGCTACGGATTCGCCGGCAATCGCATGATGCTGGAAGGCTATCTGCGCGAAGCGGACCAGCTGCTGCTCGAAGGAGCCTCTCCCGAGCAGGTTGATCGGGTGCTGGAGTCGTTCGGCTTCGCCATGGGCCCGTTCGCCATGAGCGACATGGCGGGCAACGATGTCGGATTCAAAGCTCGCGAGACTGTCGGCATACGAGCGCATCGTGCTGCGCCATATCACGAGCTGACGGACGAGCTGGCGCGCCTGGGCCGCCTCGGACAGAAGAGTGGTTCTGGCTTCTATCGCTACGAGTCGGGCGACCGCACACCGCACGCAGATCCCGAAGTCAGCGCGATCGCGGAGCGGCTCGCCCGAAAGTACGGTGTCGCACGTCGCACTTCCATCGCGGACGATGAGATCGCGATGCGTTGCGTGTACCCACTCATCAATGAGGGTGCACGCATCCTCGAAGAGGGTATTGTCGCCCGGGCAAGCGACCTCGACGTGATCTGGACCACGGGTTACGGGTTCCCGCGCTTTCGCGGCGGCCCGATGTTCTACGCCGATGCGATCGGCCTGCGCGAGGTTTATGAGCAGGTGGCGCGGTTCCACTCAGTGCTCGGAGAGTATTGGAAGCCGGCGCCCCTTCTGGAGCAGCTTGCGAAAGCGAACGGCACGTTCGCACAACGCGACGCCGCCCTCACGCAGGCGAGGGCGGACTGAAGGACGGCGTTTGACCATGGCGCGTATCCGAAGGCGCACACCGAAGCCGCGACGCGCACGGTTGGCGGCACCGCCGATCGACTTATCGGCGTTGACGAGCCTGGTCGGCTTTTCGGTCCGTATCGCCCAGCTTCACGTATACGATCACTTTCACCGCGAGCTGTGGCGGCGCCATCGCGTCCATCCGGGTGCGTATTCCGTGCTGATGATCATTCAGAAGAATCCTGGCATTCGGCCTGGGGAGCTGGCTACCGCACTGGTCGTCAAGCGACCCAACATGACGAAGCTGCTCGACTCGCTGCAGCGCCGCGGCTGGATCGAACGGCAGACCCCGAAGCATGATGGGCGTGGAGTGTCCCTGATGTTGACGCCGGCCGGCTCTCGCAAGGCGGAGCGCTTCGCGAGCGATGCGGCCCTGATGGACAAGAGAGCCACGGGGGGTCTCTCGGGCAGCGAACGTGCTGATTTGCTCCGGTTGCTCGAGAAACTCTCTGCCCGCGTGAGCAGAATATAGAGGAGACGAGTTAGCGTGCGCACGCAGGTCGCAATCATAGGCGCCGGTCCCGCAGGGCTTCTGCTCGGGCAATTACTGCATCGACACGGTATCGACTCGGTGGTGCTCGAAGCGACCACCAGGGAGCATGTGGAAGGCCGGGTCAGGGCCGGCGTTCTGGAACACCAGAGTGTCGACATCCTCGAGGCGGCGGGTGTCGGCGAGCGCATGCGACGCGAGGGACTTCTGCATCACGGAATCGAGTTGCGCTTCCAGGGGAGCCAACATCGCATCGACTTCAAAGCGCTCACCGGCAAGAACGTGATGATCTACGGCCAGCACGAGGTCGTGAAGGATCTGATAGCGGCGCGAGTGAAGGCCGACCTGCCCCTGATGTTTGAAATTGCCGATGCTCAGCTCAGCGGTTTGGACAGTGGGACGCCACGCGTGCAATTTCGAGCGGACGGTCAAACGCGGGTGCTCGAGTGCGACTTCGTCGCGGGGTGCGATGGCTTCCACGGGATCTCCCGCTCATACCTACCCACGTCCAGCGTGAAGTTGTTCGAGCGCGTCTACCCGTTCGCCTGGCTCGGAATTCTCGCCGGAGCACCGCCGGCTTCAGGGGAGCTGATCTACGCGTTGCATGAACACGGATTTGCGCTGCTGAGCATGCGCTCGCCGACATTGAGTCGGCTGTATCTGCAATGTGCGCCGGACGAGAACCTGGATGAGTGGCCCGATGAACGCGTGTGGAAAGAATTGCAGGTGCGGCTCACGACGCGCGATGGATTTTCGCTGACGACGGGACCGATTCAGCAGAAGTCGGTCACTGCGATGCGCAGCTTCGTCGTCGAACCTATGCAGTGGGGGAGGCTGTTCCTCGCGGGCGACGCCGCACACATCGTGCCGCCTACCGGGGCCAAAGGCATGAACCTTGCGCTCGCGGACGTCCATGTGCTGGCAGGCGCCCTCGTGAGTCACTTCCGAGATGGCAACGACGACCAGTTGCGGCGCTACTCAGAGGTGTGCTTGCATCGAATCTGGAAAGTGCAGCGCTTCTCCTGGTGGATGACGGCACTGCTGCACAGGTTCGACACCGACAACGCCTTCGACCGTCGCCGTCAGATGGCGGAGCTCGAGTACATAGCGTCCTCGCGAGCCGCTCAGCAGTCGCTGGCGGAGAACTACGTCGGTCTGCCTCTCGAGTGATCGCGCCCGTCGAACCCGCGCATCAGAAGGCGAAGGTCACGAACGCCATGGCGCCACGGTAGTTGAATATCAGCCGGCCGTCGAAATCGTTCTTGCCGACATCTACGCGCGTGCGAAAGTTGTTATAGCCCAGGCCGATGCCGAAGTTGCGCCACGGCATCCAGGTGGCCGTCAACTTGACGTCCGAGATGCTGCCGTCGAAGTTGTCAAAACTGATGTAGAAGAACTGCGCCAGACCGTCCAGATAGAAGTTGTGGCCCATGTCCCACAGTACTCGAAAACCGATCACGGGCAGCGGACCGGTCACGTCGAACTCGCTGCCCTGGTCTCGGCCCCTCCGCCGGGCGTCGAGACGGTTCCGCTCAGGCTGGCGTCGAATTTCAGGGTGTGGATGCCCCCCGAGCCGGAAAGCTCGAGCTTGTCGGTCTTGTAGAAGGCGTATTCATAGGCGAGCTCGATGATCTGTTCGTCCAGGCCGGCGCTGACCGTGGTAGTGACCGGAAAAGTCTCGTCCTGAAACTCGACATCCCGCGTGAGCGTCCGCGACCCGGTCCGGTTGTTCTCGAACCACATCACCCGCAGCTTGTGGCGCTCAGCAAAGCGCCAGAACGCGTCGAGCCTGAATTGATCCTTGTCGTTGAGGTCGAATGTCATTCTCCCAGTTGACGTCGGTCCCCTCCAACGGTGTCTCCGTTCACCTTCAGCTTGGTATCGCTGGTGACGAGGAAGGTTCCCAGGCTGAACTGCCAGTCCTGCTCGATCGGGCCGCGGGCGGAGTGCCCCTCAGCTTGCATCTGTTGCGCCTGCGCTAGTCCCCAGCCGCAACAGGCAGTTAACACCAGGATCTGTGCGATACGTATGGAACGGATCATCTTGCTGTGACCTCACGCCGGACGCCGATCTGATGAACGGCGATCGCATCATAGCTCACCGCGATCTCGAGGTCACAATACGCAAATCTACGGATGGCGTGCGCAGACTTGGCTGAGATGCTTACGGTGAGGGCGTGGGCTCCACGCGCACCGCGTTCAAACGGCCGAGCAGGATATTTGCCCAGGTCCTGACGGTATCGCGGGCTTCGGCAGAATTGGACACGCTCGTGGAGAGTTGCAGGTACTGGTCGTTGCGCGCTTCGCGCTGATCGAAGACCCGCGCCATGATCTGTCCGGTCTCGGAGTCGTGCAGCTCGGCGACCAGGGTCATGTGGCCGGCGTTCATGACGAAGGTATAGGAGCGTCCGGGCGCCATGGTGTCCGGGGCGTTGATGTACACGTCGGTCAGCGCGGCTGTGACGCGCAGGACATCAGGTCCGCTCTCTGACACCACCGGATAGCCGCCCTTCTGCAGAACTTCGGTGAAGGTGGTCGTGAACAGCTCCGCCAGATCCCTGCGAATCTTTTCGCGATCCTCATTACTCAGGGGCAGATACGATCCAGTCTTTTCCGGCTTCCAGTCCTTGCTGAACGCGACCTCCACGGGGTCGAGAAGGATCCGCTTGTAGGTGCCGAGGCTTGCGCCCGGACGCACGTAGGCGGCGTCGACGCCTCTGGCATCGACCTTTTTCAGACCATCCTCGGTCATCTCGGGCGCGGTAGAGCTGGGGCCAATTGCCGCACAGCCCCCGAGCCAGCTCGAAAACAGGACTACGCTGAGTAAAGTAGATTTGCGCATGGCAATGACGGTTATCGAGCACCCTCCGGGCCTGAAGAGATGCGAAGAAAACCTCGGGAAAAACTGAGGATAGTTTGACGGCGGATGGTCAGGCCGCGGCGGTGCACGGAGCGTAGCGCGATCGCTCTGGCAGGCGCAATTGGGCCGGAGGACTATTGGGGTTGGGACCGCGCAACGGGTAGGCTACCCACCGCGGCAGAAGCTGTGCTGCTTCGTTTCGATGCGCCAACGAGGATCGACCGAGTATCGAACCCCGCATCCGCTGGTCACGGGAATACACACAGGAACTTTTTATGCGTCATCTCCGCACCCTCGGCTCGGCCGTCATCCTCGTGGGCGTCATGGGTTTCGCCGGTTGCGCAACCGGGCCGGACATCCGCGTAGACAAGGACCCGACAGCCGACATGTCCGTCCTACAAGACGTTCGGTTTCTTCGACGCGGTCGCCACGGACCGCGCCCAGTACTCCACGATCATCACCAGCCGCCTCAAGCAGGCGACTCGTACCCAGCTCGAAGGCAAGGGATACAAGTACGACGAGGCGAGCCCTGACCTGAAGGCCAATTTCTACCTCAAGGTGCAGGACAAGCAGGAGATTCAGTCGACACCTTCCGCAGGCATGGGATTCTACGGCTACCGTGCCGGCTACTACGGAGCGTGGGCTGGCTATCCGCAGGATGTTCAGACGATCAATTATCGTGAGGGCACGTTGAGTATCGACCTGGTCGACACAAAGAGGGGTCAGCTGGTCTGGCAGGGCGTTGCCAACGGCCGCGTGACTGATGAAATGCGCAAGAATCCGGGCCCGGCCGTCGACGCGGTGGTCACCCAGATCTTCAGCAATTTCCCGAATCCGCCCGCCAAGTAGCGGGGATGCGGCACGGGCCGTTGGCCCATGCCGGAGCCAGAACAAGTGGGAGTCGGCCAACGGCTCCCTGGGATGACAACACACTGCGAGGTGAGCACATGAAGCTCGCACGCTCGTTCGATAACCGGCTGCCATGGTGCCTGTGGGTGCTCGTGGCGTATTGCTCTTCGGCTCTGGCTCAGGAAGCGCAGCCAGCGCAGCCCACCTTCAAGCCGGAAGAGCTCGAGCAGATCGTAGCGCCGATCGCTCTGTATCCGGATTCACTGCTGGCGCAGATATTCATGGCGTCCACCTATCCGCTCGAGATCGTGGAGGCTGCGCGCTGGTCGAAGGCAAACCCCAAGGTCACCGGCGACGCGCTGCAAACGGCCCTGGAAAAACAGACTTGGGATCCTGCCGTCAAGTCGCTGACCGCGTTCCCGGACGTGCTCGCCGGAATGAGCGACAAGCTCGACTGGACGCAGAAGCTTGGCGATGCCTTTCTCGCCGATCAAAAGGGCGTGATGGATGCCGTACAACGCCTCAGGGCGAAGGCGAAAGCTGAAGGAAATCTCGCCAGCTCGAAGGAGCAAAAGGTCACAACAGAGCCTGCGCCCGCCGGCTCTTCGACGACCACGATCATCGAGATCGCGCCCACCGACCCGGAGGTCGTTTACGTACCGACCTATAACCCGACGGTCGTGTATGGCGCATGGGCATATCCCGCCTATCCGCCTTATCCCGTGTACGCGTACCCACCGGGTGCGGCGTTCTTCTCCTTCACCGCGGGCGTGATCGTGGGCGGCGCCCTTTGGGGTAACTGCAACTGGGGGGGCAGTGACGTGGACATCAACGTCAACAAGTACAACAACTTCAACCGCACTGACATCAATAACCGCAACACGAACATTAACAACCGGGACACCAACGTCAGCAACCGCAGCAACAACCAGTCCTGGCAGCACAATCCGGACCACCGCAAGGGCGTGCAGTATCGCGATAGCGGCACGCAGCAGAAGTTCGGCAAGGGGAGCAATCCTCAGGCAACGCAGGCACGCGATGAATACCGGGGTCGACAGGATACGGGCGGGCAGACCCGGGATAGCGCAGCGACCCGCGACCTCGGCGGACAGACCCGCGATACCGCAGCGACACGCGATCTCGGCGGACAAACGCGCGATTCCGGTGGGCAGAACCGCAGCGCTGGGGGCCAGAGTCAAGACTTCGGTGGGAGCTCGCGCGGCGCCAGCAGCAATCGCTCACCGAATGCATATAGCGGCATGAACAGTGGCAGCGGCACGCGCGCGGCGAGCAGCCGTGGCGCGTCAAGCCGCTCGGCGGGCGGAATGTCCCGCGGCGGCGGCCGCCGTCGCTGAGCAGAGGACCAAAACCATGAATCTGGACACCTTGCGTATGCGCTTCGTGCTCGTCGGCTGCGTGCTTGCATTTCTCTTGGCGGGCTGCGATCTCGTCGCGAAGCAGAAGACCTATGCGTCGCCGCAGGAGGCGGTCGATGCGCTCATCGTTGCGGTCAAGTCTGGGAAGACCGGGCCGGTGCTCCGGGTGCTGGGTGCGGACTCCAAGCCCGTAATCGAATCAGGTGATCCGGTGCAGGACCGCAACGCAGCCGCGCAGTTCGTGGAACTTTATGGCGCCTCGCACTCTCTGGTCGAAAAGGAGGATGGGTCCCAAGTGCTTCAGGTTGGCCCTGACAATTGGCCATTCCCGTTCCCGTTGATGCAGGTGAATGGCAAGTGGCACTTCGACAGCACGGCCGGTGCCGAAGAGGTCATCGACCGGCGCGTGGGACGCAATGAGCTGTCGGCCATCCAGGCATGTCTTGCGTATGTTGACGCGCAGCGCGAGTACTACTCGCGCAATCCGGACAACGATCCTCTACTGCACTATGCGCAAGTGTTGCTGAGCAGCCCCGGGAAGCATGACGGCCTCTACTGGGAAACGAGTGGCAGTGAGGAACCCAGCCCGCTCGGCCCGGCCTTCGCTAAAGCGCGCAGCCAGGGCTATCTGAAAGACGACAAGAGCCGCCACGAGCCATTCCATGGCTACTACTACGCACTGCTCAAGGGGCAGGGACCGAGTGCCGCTGGGGGAGCGTACGACTACATGGTCCGTGACAAGATGATCGGCGGCTTCGCGCTGATCGCGTACCCCGCGCAATACGGGACGAGCGGTGTGATGACGTTTATGGTGAATCACGATGGCGTCGTGTTTTCCAAGGACCTCGGGCCGGACACCGAGAAGCTCGCGCCCGAGATCAAGGTGTTTGATCCAGACAGCGGCTGGAAACGTGAGGACGCCAGCTGAGCGCTGGACCGCCACTCAGAGACTGATTAAGAGGAGTAACGGCGATGTTCAAGCATTGGACCCGAGGGATCATGGCCATGCTTCTGGGAGTGTCACTACTCGCCGGAGCGGGAGCCGCGTTCGCGCAGGATGCGCAGACAAAAGCGTTGATCGAGAAGTATCGGGCCGACTTCAATGCGGCGAAGAAGGAGACGATCAACGAGGTTATGAAGCTCAACGATGCGGAAGCGCAGAAGTTCTGGCCGATCTATCAGGAATACGAGTCGAAGCTCAACGCCTTCAGCGACAAGCGCCTGAAATTTGCGAACGACTTCACCATCGCGCAGAGTGCGACAACCTTCGATCCTGACCAGGCGAAGGACCTCACCAAGCGCTGGCTGAACATGCAGCATGAGCGCATCAACTTGTGGGAGACCTATGCGGGGAAGATCTCGCGCGCGGTATCCCCGGTGCGTGCCGCTCAGTTCCTGCAGATCGAAAACCAGATCGCGACCATGCTTGATCTGAATGTTCAGTCGAACGTCCCGCTGGTAGGACAGCCCTGAGTTTCTGAACAGGCGCGCCTTCGGGGTGCGCCCCTCTCTCGGCGTCGCCCACTGAGGCGCCCGACCGGGTGCTGCCTCCGGTTCAGAGTCGCACAGCCGCAATATGCGGCCTTCAAACTATCGCCCGGCCACAGATCCGAGGCTGATTCGCTCGTCCGGGTGGACTTGGGGCGATTCGCGATGTCAATATTGCGTCAAGGCGCTCGAAGGGCCGGCCGCGCAATATCGAAAACAACCATCGCGCGGCCGATTGAAATCTTGTGGTTGCAGCGGAACCGAGTAGGAAGGGAGTAGCTATCACGCGCAAATGGAATCACTGCTGCTGTGCTGGGACGGCGGCCATCAGCGTATTTGCAGCCGGGGCTTCGTTTGCGGCCGGCGCACCGCCAAGTTCCACATCGAAGATCCACCAGGTGCTCATCCTGCATGGCGGTGACCTGTTTGAGCCCTCGGTGCTGGAGCAGGACCAGGCTGTGCGCGCAGCCCTGAGGAATCAATGGGGAAGCGGAGTCGAATTCTCCTCTGAGACTCTCGATTCGCTGCGCAGCAGTCGCGAGCTCCGAGCGCGACCCACCGCACCAGCTCCAAAGCAACATCAGAAAGATCCGGATCTGATCATCGCGGTGCGCGGCAGTGCGCTCGACTTCGTACGCCGAAATCGCTCGCAGCTGTGGCCGGGTGTACCCGTCGTATTCAGCGGTGTCCCCGAAGAGGAGCTCTCACCAGGTCCGGAACCCGGCATTGTCGGTGTGCCGATGCGCTTTGACATGGCAGGTACTGTCGAGCTTGCCATGGAGCTGCGCCCTGGCACCCGCAACGTCGTCATCATCAGCGGGACATCAGACTACGACCAGGACTGGCTCGGACGCGCGGAGCGACAGCTTCGAAATCTTCGCCGGGGGTTGGAGGTCAGGCAGATTTCCAACCAGTCCGTGCCGCAAATGCTGGAGACCGTCGGCGACCTGAGCGACGACAGCGTCATCCTGTTTACCAGCGTTTTCAACGATGCGTCGGGCCAGAGATATCTGCCGCGCGATGTGTTGGAACAGCTCTCCAAGGCCACGCGGGTGCCGATCTTCAGCATGTTCGATACCTACCTGGGGCACGGGATTCTCGGTGGATCGATATCGAGCTGGGAGGAACAGGGTCGACTCGCGGGCGCGCTTGCGACACGGATTCTCGAAGGTCGCGAACCTGAGGATGCCACGCTTCCGCCGACTCCCGTGCCGACGTGTATGGTCGATGCGCGGGAGCTCATGCGCTGGTCCGTAGCAGCGAGCCTGTTGCCCCCTGGCTGCGATATACGCTTCCGGACACCGACATTCTGGGAGGCGAACCGCGGCACGATCATTGCCGGCGTCGCTGCGGGCGTATTGGTCTGCCTGTTCCTCGTCGCACTGCTGATCCAGGGTCGGCGACGACATCGCGTCGAGCTCGAGCTGAGTAACCAGCGCAGCGAACTGATGCACGCCGCGCGACTGGCAATGGTTGGTGAGTTGACAGCCGGGATCGCCCACGAGATCAATCAGCCGCTGGGTGCGATTCTGAGCAATGCGGATACCGCTGAGCTGCTCCTTGACCGGGACCCATCCCAGCTCGACGAAGTGCGCCAGATCCTGGCCGACATCCGACGCGACGATCTGCGCGCCAGCGAGGTCATCCGCCACCTGCGGGCGTTGCTGCGCAAGCGCGAACTCCAGCTGCAGCCGCTGGATATCAACCGCACGATCAATGATGTCGCCCGGCTCCTGCTGGAGAACGCGCGCCGTCGCGGCATCGATCTCAGCACGGAGCTCGAAATCGCGCTGCCCATGGTTGCGGCCGACCGGGTCCACCTGGAACAGGTGCTGCTGAACCTGCTGCTGAACGCGATGGATGCGATGGCGGGAAAAGTCGCGGGCGAACGACGTCTGCAGGTCACTTCGCGATTGGTGGACAACAAGGTTGAAGTCGCGATAGCGGACAGCGGCACGGGTATCGGACCACAGCTCCGCACCCATTTGTTCGACTCCTTCTATTCGACCAAGGAAGACGGCCTGGGATTGGGCCTGTCGATCGCGCGTTCGATCATTACGGCGCACGAAGGCCGGATCTGGGCTGAAAACAACTTGCAAGGCGGGGCGACGTTCCGCTTCGCCTTGCCCGTGACTCAATTGGCTGAGGTCGTCGTATCCGAGGTGCAGCCCCCGGTATCGAGCGCAAGGGCTGCGATATGAGCGCGATGACGCCGGTGCCAGTGGTCCATGTTGTCGATGACGACGATTCCATGCGCACGGCCATCACGCGCCTCTTGAATGCGGCCGGGTACGGCGTTCGCGGCTATCCTTCGGCGGGCGCAATGCTGCTGGCACCGCCGGTCGATGAGCCCGGTTGCATCATTCTCGATATCCGGATGCCGGGACCGAGCGGCCTGGAACTGCAGGAAGCTCTGGGCAAACGCGATGATCATCTGCCGATCATCTTCCTCACCGGGCACGGGGATATTCCGACCAGCGTGCGCGCTATGAAGGCCGGTGCCGTCGACTTCCTGACGAAACCGATCCAGCGCGACGTATTGCTCGGTGCGGTCGCGAATGCTGTGCAGCGTGATGCAGCCCGGCGAGAGAGGCACCACGGCCGTAACACGCTGCGCTCGCGTTACGCCATGCTGACCGCGCGTGAACGCGATGTTTTCGCGCGCATCGTCATCGGCCGTCTCAATAAGCAGATCGCGGCGGAATTGGGTACGGCGGAACGAACCGTCAAGGCCCACCGCGCTCATGTGATGCAGAAGATGCAGGCCGCTTCGGTGGCAGAGCTGGTGCATTTCGCCGAGCAGCTCGGCCTCAACTCGGCCGGTAAGACCGCAGCTTCGCAGCGCTCCTGAGTTGCCTGCACTTGCGAGTGTCGAGAACACGGAGAGTTGCACTAACGTGCAATAGCCAACTGGCCTAGAGACCAATTTCATAACTGCTACTGGGCGCGCATTCTCTCGTGATGGCACAGCCCGTCCCGTCGCTCGCCGTTCCCGGCGAGCAGGAATCAGCGCGCAAGGCAGCGCAGATCGTCGTGGTCGTCGAGGATGACACCAGCATGCGTGCGGCGATCGAGCGTGTCCTCGGCACCGCAGGGTTCCCGGTCCGATCGTTTGCAACTGCCGCTGAGCTGCTGGGCAACGACATTGCAGCAGCGGCCGCCTGCCTGATCCTCGACATTCACCTGCCAGACCAGTCGGGATTGGATCTGCGACGGCAACTCCTGCGCGAAGGAATCCACCCGCCTGTGATCTTCATAACCGCGTTCGATGGCCCGAATGCCAGACACGAGGCCGGGCAGCTGGGCGCAGTGGGATTTCTCTCCAAACCATTTGGCGGGCGCGAGTTGCTGGAAGCGGTGAGCAACGCACTGAGACCGAACTAGCCTAGTGCTGGGCGTCAACCAGCACCTTGGTGCAAATTGTTGCCGCCTGCACGGGTCGGCAGGATTCCAATGTTGCGACCGCGGCACAGCGTGAGCGCCCGCGCGCATTTTGTAGCACAAGGTCACTTCACCAGGGAGGTCTCATGATACCTGTCGAATCGTTGGAAATAGTCAGCGCATTGCACCGGAGCATCCTGGGGTAGGCTGGCATTACGTCGGCGGCCGCGCTGCTCGCATCGTGGGCGATCGATCGCGCAAGCTGGGCGCAGAGCATTGAGCGCGTGATGAGTGAAGAGAGTGACAATCCCTACTATCGCTGGATTGTCGGCGCGGGACGCTGAACGTCTGCTGAGAAAGACCTGAATCTGCACCAAGGTACAGTTTCTCTACGCCCGTGAACGTGTAACCGTCCGTGCAATCTGCAAGAGTGCATCGGAGGGCTATCCATGAAAGCGCCGCTCAAACGGGCCTTCCGGTCGCTTGGGATCATCACGGCGCTGCTCGTCGCGGCGGCGACAGCAAGTGCGGCCGACCCGCTCCCCTCCTGGAACGACGGAGCCACCAAGCAGGCGATCATCAGTTTTGTTACCAAGGTGACGACGCAGGGTTCGCAGGACTTCGTACCGCCGCCCGAGCGTATCGCGACCTTTGATAACGACGGCACGCTGTGGTCCGAACAGCCGATGTATTTCCAGTTCTTCTTTGCACTCGACCGCGTGAAAACATTGGCGCCTCAGCACCCCGAATGGAAAACCACGGAGCCATTCAAATCACTGCTGGCGGGCGACATGAAGACGGCCCTGGCGGGCGGTGAAAAAGGACTCCTCGCCATCATCGCCGCAACACACGCCGGCATGACCACCGTCGAATTCGAGGCTATCGTCAAACAGTGGGCCGAGACTGCGCGTCATCCGAAGACCAAGCGCCTATTCACCGAGATGGTCTACCAGCCGATGCTGGAGTTACTTGCGTACCTGCGTGCCAATGGTTTCAAGACTTTCATAGTCTCGGGTGGAGGCATCGAGTTCATGCGTCCCTGGACCGAGCGGGTCTACGGCATCCCGCCCGAGCAGGTGATAGGCAGCCAGGGCGAGCTGCGATTCGAGTTGCGCGAAGGCAAACCCGTGCTGGTCAAGGAGGCGAAGGCGGTGCTCATCGACGATGGACCCGGAAAGCCAGTCGGCATACAGCGCCATATCGGTAGGCGGCCGATCTTCGCGTTCGGGAATTCGGATGGCGACCAGCAAATGCTCGAGTGGACCGTTGCCGGCGATGGAGCGCGATTCGCCGGGCTCGTGTGGCACACGGATGCGCAACGCGAGTGGGCCTATGACCGCCAGTCTCACATCGGACGACTCGACAAGGCGCTGGATGAAGCCCACGCCAAGTCCTGGACCGTGGTCGACATGAAGAAGGACTGGAAGCGGATCTACCCCTTCGAGCAATGAGAGACGCGCCTGGCATGCAGCTGCTACGCATGCTCCGGCACATACTTATCTTCCTTCTGTACGCCGCCATTGGCGCAGTGCTTGCTGGCGTCGTCGTTTTTGTTTGGCTGGGTGTCAGTGGCAAGCCGGACCTCAAGCCCTGGCACACGGCGACGTTACGCGCGGAGTTCACAGCGGCGGACAGCGCACGGGTCAACACCATCGAGGCGTACCGCAAACTTGAGGATCGCCTGTTCGAGGAGTTGAAGAGCGAGGTGTATCAACGCACGGATGCGTCAGATCGACGCGTACTCAACCGCTATTCGGCTGGCAGCCGTGCCGACCCGATGGCACTTCCAGAGAATTTCAATCGTACCTTCGAGCTCGCGACTGATGCGCCGCGAGCAGGCGTGATCCTGATCCATGGCCTCACCGACTCGCCGTATGTGTTTCGCGCCCTCGCATCGAAGTTGCACGAGCGTGGTTGCTGGGTCGTGGCGCTGCGTCTTCCCGGACACGGTACGGCGCCGTCCGCACTGACGACGATTGACTGGCGAGACTGGGCCGCGGCGGTTCGGATGGCGACCGCCGACCTGCGCCGGCGACTGCCGACCGAAGTGCCGCTATACATGATTGGGTTTTCGACCGGCGCTGCGCTGGCGGTTGAATACTCGCTCGCCCGACTCGAGGGCGAACCGCTGCCAGGCGTTGACGCGCTAGTGCTGTTGTCGCCAGCTATAGGCGTCGACCCACTGGCGTGGCTGGCTGTCTGGCAGGAGCGGTTCTCGATGTTGCCTGGGCTCGGGAAGCTGGCCTGGCTGGACCTGATCCCCGAGTACGATCCCTACAAGTACAACTCGTTTCCGGTGAGAGCCGGACGCGAGATCTACACACTGACGCAGGTGATCGACGCACGCATGACGCGGCTTTCGGCGCAGGGTGCGGTGAAGGGGTTTCCGCGCACGCTCGCATTTCAATCGGTAGCGGATGCGACGGTCGCGCCGCGTGCGGTGGTGCAGATCTTCCTCAATCGCCTGGCGGCTGAAGGACATGAAGTCGTGATCTTCAATGTCAATCAGCGTGCGGACGCGGAACCATTCCTCAGCGCCAATGTGCGCCTCGCGGCCGCGCAGTTGCTGAGGGGACCGGAGCGACCATTCGGCATGACGCTGATCACGAATGAGAGTGAGTCAAGCTCAGAACTGGTCGCGCTGCATCGGCCGTCCCATGGTTCGGTCGATGCCGGCGTGCCGATCGGACTCAGCTGGCCGATAAGGATGTTCTCGTTGTCGCACACAGCGCTGCCAATCGCGCCGGACGATCCCATCTACGGTGCCGAACGACCGCGCGCCACGAGCAGCGTCTATTTGGGGAGAGTCGAAGTGCTGGGCGAGCAGGGGCTGCTGGCAATTCCGGCCAATGCTCTGGTCCGATTGCGGTTCAATCCGTTCTTCTCTTACGAAGAGACACGAATCGAGCAGTTCCTGGCCCTAGGGAGTGACACTCACTAACGCGCATGCCGCGCGGTGATCACTCGGCTGGCTGCTGCGCCCGCACCGCGTCCATTCGACTCCTCAGAATGCGGGCCCAGCGGCTCACCATGGCGCGTGCCTCGGAAGAGTTTGCGACGCTGTTCGAAATCTGAAGGAAGCCGTCGTCACGCGCCTCCTGAAGGTCTGCGACCCGGGCGAGGATGGCGCCGGTTTCCGAGTCGCGCAGCTCTGCGACGAGCGTTGCGTGGCCCGCGTTCATGACGTAAGTACGCGAGCGGCCAGGCTCCATCGTGTCGGGTGCGTTGGCATACACGTCGATGAGTGCGGCGCTCACTAGCAGTACGTCGGGCGCTGCCTCCGTGACGACCGGATAGCCGTTCTTCTTTTCCAGCTCTTCCTTGAACGTCTGGTCGAATAGCGTGGCGAGTTCGCTGCGGATTTTTTCCCGCTCCTCCGCGGTCAACTTCATGCGCGACCCGGTCCTCTCGGGATCCCAGTCTTTGCTGAAACGCACCTGCGCGGGATCGAGCATTACGCGCTTGTACGGAGCAAGGCTGGCCCCCGGCCGCGCGTAGGCGATATCGATCCCTTTCACTTTGATCAGCTTGAGACCGTCCTCCGTTGTCTCGGGCGGCTTGGCTGCCCATGTCGTGGCACCGCTGAGCAGCCCCATGTTCAGTAGCAGTGCTGCCACCAGCAGATATGTTCGCCCGAAAGTGAGTTTCACGAGCCTCTCCCTTGGATGCTTGCGTGCGGATCGCTGCGAAGATCCCATGGTTGCAGCGGTTACGCAATGAGCGAGGCGCGCAGCCGGTTCCGTAATCTCCGCATTGAGACGCGTTTCCAGTTTCGCGTAGTATTCGCTCCCGGTCCCGGGCGAGGCAATCATGCGGCGTGCGTCCTTATTATTCCTGCGGTCAATCACGCTCTTGCTGTGGGCGGGGACGTTGTCATTCCTTGTGCATGCACAGAATGCCACCCCGCCAGCCACAGGCACGCCGGGCACTACCGACAAGCCGCTCTTCAAGCCTGAGGAACTCGAGCAGATCGTCGCGCCCATAGCCCTTTACCCGGACGCGCTACTGGCGCAAGTGCTGATGGCATCGACCTATCCGCTGGCGATCGTCGAAGCAGCGCGCTGGTCGAAAGCACATCCTGACGTCAAGGGCGACGCCGTCGCCAAGGCGGTGGAGAAGGAGGACTGGGACCCCAGCGTCAAGTCGCTGGTCGCATTTCCCGACGTTCTCACGATGATGGATGAGAAAGTCGACTGGACGCAGAAGCTCGGCGACGCATTCCTGGCGCAACAGAAAGAGGTCATGGATGCAGTCCAACGCCTGCGCACTCGGGCGAAGGATCAGGGCAACCTGAAGAGCTCGAAAGAACAGATCGTCAAGACCGAACCGGCGCCCGCGGGCGCGCCGAATCCGACCACCATCATCATCGAGCAGGCCGATCCCGAGGTCGTCTACGTCCCCACCTACAATCCAACAGTGGTCTACGGCGCCTGGCCATACCCGGCTTATCCGCCCTATTACTACTACCCGCCGTATTACGCAGGCGGTGCATTCTTCTCCTTCAGCATGGGCGTCATCGTCGGCGGTGCCATTTGGGGCAACTGCAACTGGGGGAGCAGCGATATCGACATCGATGTCAATCGTTACAACGATTTCAATCGTAACGAGATCAACAACGGCAACCGTGGCGACCGTGGTAATCGTGACCAGATCAACGGCGGCAACCGCAACAACGGCAAGTGGGAGCACAACGCGGCCAATCGCAAAGGCGTCGAATACCGCGACTCCAAGAGCCGGGAGAAATACGGCGGTGCGAGCAGCCGCGAAGCGGTCCAATCGCGCGAGGCGTATCGCGGTCGCGCGGAGCAGGGGCGTCAGCAGATCGCACGCGAAGGGACGGCCAATCAACGTGACCTGGCCGGTAATCGCCTCGATACCGGCAGTCGCGATGCCAGCGGCAACCGTGATCCTGGCGGCCAATCGCGTGATCTCGGCGGGCAATCGCGTGACCGTGGCAGTCAGGCACGTGATTCCGGCGGTCGGTCGGGTGATTTCGGCGGCGGTAGCCAGAGTCGCGACCTCGGTTCTTCGAATCGGTCACGCTCACCGGATGCCTTCGGCGGGGTGGGCAGCGGCTCGAGCACACGAGCGCAAAGCAGCCGCGGTGCGTCAAGCCGCGGCTCGAGCGGAATGTCGCGCGGCGGCGGGCGTCGTCGCTGACGCAACGGAGGCTCTGCCATGCGCCTGTTCGCAGTTCTCACTCTCCTCCTGGCGATCATTTCTCTGAGCGCATGCAGCCGATCGCACATCCAACAAAAGGATTTCGCGTCCGCAGATCAGGCTATCCAGGCGCTGGTGAGCGCCGTGAGATCCGGTGACACACAGGCGATGCTCGAAGTGCTGGGAGGCGACGCAAAGCCACTGATCGAGTCCGGCGACCCGGTTCAGGATGGCAATGCGCGCGCGTTGTTCGTGCGCGAGTACGAGTCTCTCAACTCGCTGCTGAGCACGCCGGACGGTGTCACGATCCTTCAGGTGGGGTCTGACAACTGGCCGTTTCCATTTCCTCTGGTCCAGGAGGGCGAGCGGTGGCGCTTCGACAGCTCGGCGGGCGTCGAGGAGAGCATCAATCGGCGGGTCGGGCCGCAACGAGCTGTCGACCATCCAGGCGTGCCTTGCATTCGTGGATGCGGAACGCGAGTACTACCTGCGCAACCCCGAGAATGATCCTCTGTTCCACTACGCACGCCGGCTGCTGAGCACGGAGGGCCGCAAGGATGGGCTCTATTGGCCGGTCGCCGAGGGTGAGGAGCCGAGTCCCCTGGGCGAGGAATTCGCCCACGCGCGCGCTGAAGGGTACTTCAAGGGCGAACAACCCAAATCGACACCCTTTCATGGCTATGTGTATCGGGCGCTCGAAGCGCAAGGCCCGAGCGCGTTGGGCGGCGCGTACGGGTACGTGGCGCACGACAAGATGATCGGTGGCTTCGCGCTCGTGGCTTATCCGGCGCAATACGGCACGAGCGGCGTGATGACTTTCATCGTAAATCACCAGGGAGTCGTGTTCTCCAAGGATCTCGGAGCGGACACTCAGCGACTCGCTGGTGAGATGAAGGTCTTCGATCCCGACAACACCTGGAAGCGGGAAGCCACCACCTAGGCACGAGTCGCGCGTCGGCAGTCTCCCCCTCTAGGCGATTCGGGCACCTGGCCAGACAACGCTTCCGTGTCTGAATGCAATTTGAACGAGTTCTCCCCGGTGCTGTCGCATGGGTGCCACGTTGCCCCAAAGGGCAATTGTCGCGAGGGGTATCTGCGGTCTATACGTGATTGAGCAGGGAACACTCCGAGTAGTCCCAAGGCGGACGCCTGCCTAACCTTTATCGTGGGTTGCTTTAGACAGGGACTTGGATTCTCAGTCCTGAGGGAGACGCCATGATGCAAAGTACTGGGGCCAGGCCGCTCACCCGCCGAGTCCTTGTTGTCGACAACTCTCTTGCTGAAACGGCCAGCGCCGCCGGGCGGAGCGTCCGCGGTCTAGCGACTGAACTTCGAGGCCGAAACATCGAGGTCGTGGAAGCCTTGTCGTGCGAGGACGGCCTGGCCACGGTCGTCTCCGACTCCGGTATCCACTGCATACTGCTCAATTGGACCCAGGGGGAGAACGACAGCAAGGTTCATGAACTGGCAACGGAGCTCTTGCGCGCGGTGAGAGCACGCAACACCAAGGTTCCCATCTTCCTGCTGGCCAGCCGCAAACTCGCGGGCACCGTCAGTGTCGAGGTCGCCACGCTCGCGGATGAGTTCGTGTGGATCTTCGACGACACCGCGTCCTTTGTCAGCGGCCGCATCGAGGGCGCCATTGATCGCTACATCGAGGCGCTCCTGCCTCCCTACGCGGCTGCATTGGCGCGCTATAACCGCGAACGGGAATACTCCTGGGCGGCTCCCGGCCACCAGGGCGGTGTCGCGTTTCTCAAGTCGCCAGTGGGTCGGGTGTTCTTTGACTTCTACGGGGAGAACCTGTTTCGCACCGACATGGGCATCGAACGTGGCGCACTGGGGTCGGTGCTGGGTCACAGCGGCCCAGTCGGTGAGAGTGAGCGCAACATTGCCCGTATCTTCGGTGCCGACCGTTCGTATTCGGTATTGAACGGCACCTCCGCGTCCAACCGCGCGATCATGTCGGCTTGCGTGGGCGATAACGAAATCGCGCTCTGCGATCGCAACTGTCACAAGTCCATCGAACAAGGCCTCGCGATCACGGGCGGCATTCCGGTATTCCTGAGTCCGACGCGCAACCGCTACGGCATCATCGGACCGATCCCGCCGGAGCGGCTCGACCCCGAGGCGATCGCGAAGTGCATCGCGGACAATCCGCTCGCGAAGTCCGCCGCCCAAAAGCGCCCTGTGTACTCGGTGCTGACCAACTGTACTTACGACGGCATGTGTTACAACGCGGCGGAAGTTCAGACGCGGCTGGCGAAGAGCGTCGACCGCGTCCATTTCGATGAGGCGTGGTACGGCTATGCGCGCTTCAACCCGATGTACCGCGATCGCTACGCCATGCGGGGCGATCCCGCGACCCATCCGAAAGACGGACCGACAGTTTTTGCAACCCATTCGACCCATAAGCTGCTCGCTGCGCTGTCGCAGACGTCATACATTCACATCCGGGATGGACGCAGCGCGATCGATCACGGTCGCTTCAACGAGGCGTACTGCTCGCAGGCGAGCACCTCGCCGCTCTATGCCCTGGTTGCATCGAATGATGTCGCTGCCGCCATGATGGACGGCCCGGGCGGACAGACACTCACCCAGGAAACCATCGACGAAGCGGTAGCGTGCCGGCTCGCCTTCGCACGTGCACGCCAGGAATTTCTGAAGAAGAAGGAGTGGTTCTTCGCGCCGTGGAATGCCGAGGAAGTGCGCGATCCGGTCAGCAACAAGAAAGTGCCATTTCACCAAGCGCCTGAAGAGTTGCTTACGACAGACGCGAACTGCTGGGTCCTGCACCCTGGCGAGAGTTGGCATGGGTTCGAAGGGCTGCCGGACGGCTATTGCATGCTCGATCCCGATCAAGTTCGGCATCGTCTGTCCGGGCATGAAGGTGGATGGGCAGCTCGACTCGTCAGGCATTCCGGCTGACATTGTGACCGCGTATCTCGGTCGGCACGGTATCGTGCCCTCGCGCACGACTGATCACATGGTGCTATTCCTGTTCTCGATCGGTGTGACGAAGGGCAAGTGGGGCACGCTCCTCAACACGTTGCTCGATTTCAAAGTCGACTACGATCGCAACGCGCCGCTCGAGGAAGTACTGCCGTCGATTGCCGCGAAGTCACCGGCCCGTTATGCGGGCAAGGGTCTGAAAGATCTTGGCAACGAAATGTGGCAACAACTGCGCAAGAGCAAACAAGGGCATTGGCAGGCGCAGGCGTATGCCACGTTGCCAAAGCCGGAGATGACGCCGCGTCGCGCATTCCAGCGCCTGATGGCCGGAGATGCGGAGAAGATGCCGCTCAAGGAGATCGCCGGCCGTGTTGTCGCAGTGGGCGTCATTCCATATCCACCGGGCATTCCGATCGTGATGCCCGGAGAGAGCATCGGCCCCGCGGATGGACCATGGCTCACATACCTGCGTACCTTGCAGGAATACGGCCACATGTTTCCTGGATTCGCCAAAGAGGTCGAAGGCACCGAAGAAAAGGATGACGGCTACCACATCTACTGCGTGAAAGCGTGAGCCCCGCCGCGGGGAACGAAGGAGAAGCGCGATGCAAGAACAAAAGAAAATGAACCTGATGCAGCTGACGTTCATGGTCGCCGTGAACATGATGGGCTCCGGCATCATCATGCTGCCGGCCAACATGGCGCAGGTCGGCGCAATTTCCCTGCTGTCGTGGATCGTGACTGCGCTCGGATCGATGGCCATCGCGTACGGCTTTGCGCAGGCCGGCATTTTCAATCAACGGGCCGGTGGCATGGCGGCGTATGCGGAAGACGCGTACGGCAAGGACGGATACTTCCTGGTGTTCTTCCTGTACTTCCTGTCACTCGCCATTGGCAACGTCGCTATCGGCATTTCGGCTGTGGGCTATCTCGCGACTTTCTTCCCGGGAATGTCAGCGACTCCAATCGCAACGTGCATAAGTGTGATTGCCTTGCTGTGGCTCACGACAGTCGCCAACTTCGGTGGCCCCAGCCTGACCGGCAAGATCGGTTCGGTTACGGTCTGGGGTGTCATCCTTCCGGTGGGCGCCCTTTCCCTGATCGGCTGGTTCTGGTTCAGCAAAGATACGTTCGCCGCCGCGTGGAATCCTCAGGGATTGAGTATCGGCGAAGGCATGAACTCCAGCATCGCGCTCACCCTGTGGGCCTTCCTGGGGATGGAATCGGCCGCTCAGAATTCATCGGCGGTGGAGAACCCGAAGAAGAACGTGCCGCTGGCCTGCCTGTTCGGCACATTGGGCGCTGCGGTGATTTACGTGCTATCGACCACAGTGATTCAAGGCATCGTGCCGAATGCCGAGCTCGCGGAATCCACCGGTCCCTTCGGGCTCGCATACGCCAAGATGTTCAATCCCACCGTGGGCATGATCATCATGGGACTCGCGGTCGCGGCCTGTATCGGGTCGCTGCTCGGTTGGCAATTCACGATCGCGAACACCGGCAAGTCCGCGGCGGAAGAGCGCATGTTCCCGAAGTTCTTCGCCAAGGTGAACAAGATGGGCGCGCCGATCACCGGCATGCTCGTCCTGGGCGTCGTGCAAACGCTGCTCGCGCTATCGACAATTTCGCCGACGCTCAGTGAGCAGTTCAGCGCGCTCGTCAACCTCGCTGTGGTCACCAACGTCATCCCGTACGTCATCGCGCTGTCGGCGCTGGTCGTGATGATGAAGTCCGCCAAGGTTGCCCCGAACATTTATCGGCGCAACGCTGTCATCAGCGTAATCGCGATGGGTTATAGCGTGTTCGCGCTCTATGCCTCGGGCAAGGACGCGGTGATGGGCGGCATGCTGGTGATCGGTCTCACCTTCATCATCTGGGGATTCATTGCGCCCCGCTTTATGGCTCCGGCGTCAGCGTCAGCTGAGCGCGGTGCGAAAGCGTGACTTCGGCGAGCATATCCGCACGAAAGGAGAACAATCATGCAACTTGACAGATCTGCAACCTCGCGAAGCCATCGACTGGCCTCGCGTGTCTGCGCAGTGTTCGCCGTCCTTTCCGTCTCACTCTGCGCGTTGCCGGCGTCGGCGGCCACGCTGGAGCAGATCAAGCAGACGGGCCATATCAAGCTCGGCTATTTCGCGGATGCGCGGCCTTTTACTCAACGCAGCGACTCAGGTGTCGTCGAGGGCTACTCAGCCGCACTGTGCCAGCTGATCGCCGAGCAGGTGAAGACGCAGCTGGGCCTATCCGATCTTACGGTAGATTGGGTTCCCGTCACGGGCGATAGCAATCTGCGTCAAGTGCAGCCGGGCAGCATCGACGTTTTGTGCACGCCCATCAGTGCGACGCTGACGCGCCGACAGGATGTCGCGTTCTCCATTCCGGTATTCCCGGGTGGTGTGCGGGCGCTGCTGCGCGCTGACACGGCTGCGCAGCTGCGCGAAGCACTCGCCGAAAACCCGAACGTCCGGCCCGTGTGGCGTGGCTCACCCGCGGCAAAAGTGCTCGGTAAGAAAACCTTCGCGATCGTGTCGGGGACCACCGCGGAGAGCTGGGTGACGAGTCGGATCGCGACATTGCAGATCGACTCCAAGACCGTGTCACGTGGCGGACTATCGATCAGCGCTCCAGCAGCTGCGCGACGGCAAGATCGATGGGGTCTTCGGCGATGGCGCCATCATGCTGGGCGCATCGACGAGTCCTCGCGCCAGGACTTCGTGATGCTCGACCGCCTGTTTACGTGCGAACCGTTGGCTCTGGCGTGTCCCGCGAGGCGACGACGATTTTCGTCTGCTCGTCGATCGAACCCTGGTCAGCGTATGGCACCAACGGCTTTCGATACGCTTTACACGAAGTGGTTCGGTGAATTCGACGACAACTACGCGGGTGTTCTTCCGCTGGAACACGCCGACACCATGAAGCGCACGCGTCGCGAGCGCACGAAGCGGCAAAGTGACCTGCAGACCGAGGAGTAGTCGAGATGATTCAACGCAGTATCAAGCGTCTGAGCCTGCGTGCGCTGATCGTGGACGACGAGTTCGGCACGCCGACAGCCGAAGGGCGCGCCGCTCGGCGCCCTGGTGCAGGAGATGCAGGGCCGCAACATCGAGGTCGTCGAGGCCACCTCGGCCGAGGACGGCACCTCCGTCATGACGTCGGACTCCGCCATCCACGCGGTGCTGATCGACTGGACACTCGGTGACGACAAGAATCACTCGCGGGCACGCGCGTTCCTCGAGTTCGTGCGCTCGCGCAACGACAAGATTCCCATCTTCCTGATGGCCGAGCGTGGTCGAAGCGTCGCCGATACCGGTCGAAGTGATGGAGATGGTCGATGAGTTCATCTGGACGCTGGAGGACACAGCGGCGTTCGTCGGTGGACGCATTGCCGCGGCGATCCGTCGCTACCTCGAAGATCATGATGCCGCCGCTGGCCGCTGCCCTGATGAGTTTCACCCAGGAATACGAGTACTCCTGGCACACGCCCGGGCACACGGGCGGCACCGCGTTTCTCAAGTCTCCGGTCGGCCGCGTCTTCTTCGACTACTTCGGCGAGAACCTGCTGCGCTCGGATCTTTCGATCAGCGTCGGGAGCCTTGGCTCGCTCCTCGATCACAGCGGTCCGATGGGCGAGCACGAGAGGTACTGCGCGCGCGTCTTCGGTGCGCACCGCAGCTACAGCGTCACCAACGGCACCTCGATGTCGAACCGCGTCATCTTCATGGCCGCGGTGGCGCGCGACCAGATCGCGTTCTGCGATCGCAACTGTCACAAGTCGATCGAGCACAGCCTGGTGATGACCGGCGCGATTCCCAACTACCTGGTGCCGCTGCGTAACCGCTACGGAATCATCGGTCCGATCCCACCGGATCGGCTGAGCAAGGAAGCGCTAAAGGACTCGATCAAATCCAATCCGCTGGTCACGAAGGGAATCGAGCACGCGCGCCGTGCATTCGATCATCACCAACTCGACGTACGACGGCCTCTGCTACAACGTGAAGCGCGTCAACGCGCTGCTCGACCCGAGCGTCGATCGCATTCACTGGGACGAGGCCTGGTACGCGTATGCGCGTTTCAATCCGATCTACAAAGAACGCCACGCGATGCACGGCGACCCGAAGGACCACAAGGGTCCCACGATCTTCGCCACGCATTCGACGCATAAGCTGCTGGCGGCGCTTTCACAGGCATCGCTCCTGCACATCCGCGACGGACGGAGCCCCATCCCGCATTCGCGCTTCAACGAGTCGTACATGCTGCATGCGTCGACCTCGCCGTTCTATCCGATCATCGTCTCCAACGACATTACTGCGGCGATGATGGACGGCCCGGGCGGTCCGACGCTCACGAATGAATCGATCCAGGAAGCAGTCGCCTTCCGGCAGACCATAGGTCGCGTGCATCAACAATTCACCAAGAAGCGCGACTGGTTCTTCAGGACCTGGAACGCTGACACCGTCAAGGCGGGCAAGAAGAGAGTGCGGTTCGAAGACGCCTCCCCCGAGCAACTCGCGACCGATCCGCAGTGCTGGGTACTGCACCCGGGCGAGAACTGGCATGGCTTCGGCAAGCTGGAAGATGACTACTGCATGCTCGACCCGATCAAGGTTTCGATCGTCACTCCAGGCGTTGCCGACAAGGGCGGTCTCGACAAGCGTGGCATTCCGGCGAGCCTGGTGACCTCATATCTGCACTACAGGGGCGTCGAAGTAGAGAAAACCACCGACTTCACGATCCTCTTCCTGTTCTCGATCGGCATCACCAAGGGCAAGTGGGGGACGCTCCTCAACGCACTGCTCGACTTCAAGCGCGATTACGACAGCAATGCGCCTGTCGCCCAGGTCCTGCCGGGTCTCACCAGCGACGTCTACGTCGGAGTCGGGCTGCATGACCTTGCTGACCAGATGTTTGCGCAGCTCAAGGAATCGCGGCAGACGCATTGGCTGGCCGAGGCCTTCTCGACCCTACCCACGCCGGTCATGACGCCGAATGCGGCCTACCAATACCTGGTGCGGGACGAGATCGAGCATGTGCCGCTCGACCAGTTGGCGGACCGTGTGCTCGCGACCAGCGTCGTGCCGTATCCGCCCGGAATTCCGATGCTCATGCCGGGTGAATCGACGGGCGCCGACGATGGCCCGTATCTCGGGTACCTGCGTGCGCTCTCAGCCTGGGACAAGCGCTTCCCGGGCTTTGGACACGACACGCACGGCGTCGAAAATCGTGACGGCGTGTACTACGTGCAGTGCCTGAAGAAGGGCGCGGAGCGGGCAGTGGCGCGGGCGTGAGCACGACCGGCAAGATGTCGCTGTCGCAGGCGACAATGCTTGTCGCCGGCAACATGATCGGCACGGGCGTCTTTCTGCTGCCGGTCAATCTCGCTCAAGTCGGCAGCATCTCCATCTTCGGCTGGGTCATCGCTACCGCTGGTGTGGCAGCACTCGGTCTCGCGTTCGCGAAACTCGGTGAGCTCAACCCGCAGGAAGGCGGGCCATACGCTTACGCGCGCGATTTCCTCGGCCCGTTTGCCGGGTTTCAGACCAACTACGTGTACTGGTTCGGCAACTGGATCGGCAATATCGCGATCGCGGTGGCAGCGGTCGGTTACCTCGCGGAGCTGATTCCCGGGATCAGTGCCCCACCGGGGAGCGTGATCGCGACCGCCGCGGTGATCTGGATCCTCACGTTCGCCAACATCCTGGGTCCACGAGCCGTCGGGGCACTGGAAACCTGGACGATGGCCCTCGCGCTGATCCCGATCCTCGGCATCGCGTTCTTCGGTTGGTTCTGGTTCAGCACCGAGACCTTCCTGGCTGGCTGGAACGTGAGTGGTGGCTCGGACATGCATGCGGTCTCGCGCGCCGCTTCGATGGCGCTGTGGGCATACATGGGCATCGAGAGCGCAACCGTATCAGCAGGCGTCATCGAGAACCCCAAGCGCAACGTGCCGCTCGCTACGCTCATCGGCCTCGGCATCGCGGCGGTGGTCTACGTCCTGAGCTCGTCAGTGATCATGGGAATGCTGCCCAATCACGAGCTGCGCACCTCGCACGCACCGTTTGCCGAAGCGGCGCGACTCGCGATCGGACCTGTCGGCGCCATCATCATCAGCGTATGCGCCGTGCTGAAGTCCGTGGGATCGCTCGGCGGCTGGATGCTCCTGGTCGGGCAGTCCGCGAAAGCGGCAGCGGATGACGGCATGTTTCCGCGCGTATTCGCGCGCCTGAACGGCAACGGCGTCCCGGGTCGCGGGCTCATCATCGTTGGCGTCCTGATGACGATCGTGCTGTTCGCGACCGTGTCGCCGACTATCGCCGGTCAGTTCACTCTCATCGTCGATCTCGCCGTGATCCTCATCATCGTTCCATACATCTACGCATCGGTCGCGTTGGTGAAGGTGGTCCACGACCATCACCTGCCGAGAACGACGTTTCAACTCTACAAGTGGATCGCGCTGGCGGCGGTCGTGTACTGCCTGTGGGCAATCATCGGCGGCGATCCGACTACGGTGGTCTATGCGATGGTGGCACTGTTGATCAGCGTGCCGCTGTATCCGTTCTTCATTCGTTCCATGGAAGCAGCGAAGCAGCGCAAAGAAGTACCGCACGCGGCCCGTGCAGCTCCTGCCTCCACAGGCTCGCCGGCCGTTGCGCGCGCTACGCAATGACAGGTCGGCGATAAGCAGAAGGAGTCGAGCCATGGAGTCGCATTCGCATCCTGATTGGAGCCGCGTTGTGAAGGCGAGGGTGCTCGCCGCCGGAGCCTCGTTGGTCCTGTTCGGCACGGTGGCGTTCGCCGAAGAGGCGGCGCCGCCGCCGCCGCCACCGCCGCCGGGTTTCCCGCCGGGTATCGACTGGAAGTTTGACTTCAGCGCGAGCGCGGGCTCGTTCGGTTTCGCGAATTCTCTCTATACAGATCCCAGGCCGGACGAACCGTCGGGGAATCTCAGCGACAACTGGTTCGAGGGCGCGATCAACGCGGGCATCGAGGGTGCCTACACGCTGGCGAGCTCCTCGCAGTTCTACGGCAAGCTGAGCGCAGTTGGGGAGCGCACCTACAGTTCGGCACCCTCGTTGGTGGGCGAGGATCACTCTTCGTACGACGTCGAGGACCTGTACGTCGGCTGGCGCTCGGGGACGAGCCTCGGCAATCTCGGCGAGAACGCACTGGATTTCACTGTCGGACGCACGCAATACACGCTCGGTCACGGCCTGCTGATTTGGGACGGCTCATCGGAGGGCGGCTCGCGCGGTGGATATTGGACCAACGCGCGCAAGGCGTTCGAATTCGCCGCGATCGGACGCTTCAAGCCTGGCAGCCACACGCTGGAGGCGTTCTATCTCCGGCGGGATGAGCTGCCGGAGTCGAACACCGACAGCAAGCTCTGGGGCGTGAACTACCAGTATGCGTTCAGCGAAGACAACACGGTCGGCGCGACCTACATGAAGTGGTCGGCGAACCGACAATGCGCCGCAGCGCGACGGCCTCGACGTGTACAACGTGCGAGCATTCCTGGCGCCGTTTCCAACCCTGAAGGCGCTCTCCTTCGAGCTGGAATACGCCAGGGAGGACAACGGCGATCTGCTTGATTCGGAAGCCTGGAACGCTCTCGTGGCCTATCAGTTCGAGACCCCCTGGAAGCCCAAGGTGTCCTATCGCTACGCATTCTTCGAGGGTGACAACCCCGCCACGACCAAGAACGAAGGCTTTCGACGGACTGTTCACGGGATTCTACGACTGGGGCACCTGGTGGCAGGGCGAAATCGCCGGCGAGTATTTTCTCTCAAACTCGAACCTGATTTCCCATCAGCTTCGTGTGCACACCAAGCCGACCGATTCCATCGGCACCGGACTCATCTTCTACGACTTCCTGTTCGATGAGCCGACCTCGGCAGGAGCTACCTCGGACAAAGTCGGCTACGAACTCGACTGGTACCTGGATTGGAGTGTCAATGACAACTTCACCTTCAGCTTCGTCGCCGCCGTCGCAGATCCGAAGGAGGCGATCGAACAGTCGTCGGGTCGTACCGATACGTTTCTACTACGGCATGATCTATGTCGCCTACAGTTTCTAAGAACGACAAGCGGCCTGTTGGCCCGGTGATCCTGGCGTCGGACCTGGGGGCCCGAAGGCAGCGGCGTGCGTGACGCGATACACTGCGTGGCTCCCGGAATCTAGTCGGGCAGGGAAGATTGGCGGACTCGCGTCCGCAAGCGCAGAAGACCGGGTCATGAACACTTTCTCGGCTAGCCAATCGGCCCTTCACCGCCCCACAAAACGAACGCTCTGGCGCGCCCTGGAGCTCGCCCTTTGGCTGGTGGGGGTCGCACTATTGCTGACGTATGGCGCGGCCCGAACGTGGTCATTTCACCAGCAACAGGTTGGCCTCGAGCAGTTCGCTGCTGCGCGCACCCAGGAGAGCGCCGGCGCGATGGTCGTCCCAGCGATCATGCCTGTCCTGCCTGATCCAGACAGGACTCTTTGGTCCGCGCAGCGCAGCCGCGCATACGACGCCGGCAATATGCGCTACGGCGCCCCTCGGCGTGCTGCGCATCCCGTCCATCAATCTGGCCGTGCCCATCTACGAAGGCACTGACGATTCGACGCTCGATCGCGGCGCCGGTCGTATCGAGGGTACGGCGCAGCTCGATGAACAAGGCAATGTCGGGATCGCCGCGCATCGCGACGGCTTCTTCCGTGCTCTCAAGGACATCGATGTAGGTACCGAGCTGACGCTTCAGACACCGCGGGGCGACCGTCGATACCGTGTGACCCGTCTTTTGGTTACCGATCCTACAGACGTTTCAGTCATCGGCAGGACCCCGACCGACGCGGTCACCCTGGTGACCTGCTACCCCTTCTACTTCGTCGGGTCCGCCCCGCAGCGCTTCATCGTTCGCGCCGAAGCTATAGCACCTTAGTGCAGGTTGTTAGCCGCCACCACGTGGCGCACGATTCATGCGCGCTCCGGGGCCGCACCGGTCCGCTCATCAGTCATTCGGGGAGAACAACCATGATCAAGCTTCGATTTGCACTAGCAGGGTCGCTATTGCTGTCCGGACTATTCCTGGCAGCAGTCGTCACGCAGGCGGCCGAGAGCTTCAGTGCGAGCGGGACGACCTGTCGCGATATCACCTGGAAACCTGAAATGCTCGCCAAGTACCCGAATATAGCCGCAGCGTGCCAGGGCGTGGTGCAGCAGGGTGGAGAGACGTACGCCAAGTTCACCGGGACCGTCGTCAGCAACTCACCGTCGGGTCTGCGCATCAAATTCAAGGGCACGGATCAGAGTGTTCTGATCAAGCCGCAGTCCAGTCAGAAGGTCTCGATTGCCGGGCAAACTTACAATGCGCGCGAGATGGAGCCCGGGCAGGAGTTGAGCTTCTATGTTCCGTCCAGCCGTTTTGCGGCCACCCTGGGTGATGAGCCGCAGGCCGTCGAAGTGGTCGATATCGTCGAAATCGCGCCACTGCCGGAGCCGGCGCCTGCGGCCATGCCGAGCGGCGAGCCGGCATCTTTGCCCAAGACAGCGAGCAATCTGCCATGGCTCGCCGTCGGCGGCGCACTTCTGATCCTGTGCGGAGCCGGCGTGTCAGTGCTGCGCCGGCGCTACTTGCAGGCGCGCAAGTAGTAGTTCTCGTGCGTCGCTGAGGCGGCGCACGCACCTCTCAGCCGGTTGCTGCATCGCTTCGCGCGGTGCGGCGACCGGCTTTCTTTGCGCTCAATTGGCAAGACGTGTTGCACAGCGTCAGCCATCTTGGTGAAGATGGGTACCGGACCTGGACCCGGCTCTACCCTTGAACGCAGCACCAACTAATCGACAGAACACACTCGAGCAGCTCAAGAGCATGCTCGGCGACAGGTTGTCGACCTCGAAAGCAGTGCGCGAGGAACACGGGCGTGACATCGCGCACCCCGACGCGCAGCCGGCAGATGCCGTTGCTTTTCCACTGACGACTGAAGAAGTCGCCAGCATCGTTCGCATTTGCCATGCCGAGAGCACACCAGTGATCGCTTACGGTGTGGGTACCTCACTCGAGGGTCATGTCCTTGCCCCGAAGGGTGGCATCTGCATCGATCTCGGCAGGATGGACCAGGTCGTCGCGGTCAATGAGCGCGACCTCGACGTGACGGTGCAACCAGGAGTGACTCGCGAAGCGCTGAACGCGCACCTGCGTGACACGGGATTGTTCTTTCCGATCGATCCCGGCGCGAATGCCACCCTGGGAGGCATGGCGGCCACGCGCGCGTCAGGCACTAACGCCGTCCGCTATGGAACGATGCGGGAAAACGTGCTCGCGCTCGAAGTGGTACTGGCGGATGGATCGATCATTCACACGGGGACGCGAGCGCGCAAGTCCTCTGCCGGGTACGACCTCACGCGGCTGTTCGTCGGTTCCGAGGGGACACTGGGAATCATCACCGAGGTGACGTTGCGCGTGCATGGAATTCCCGAGGCCATGTCGGCCGCGGTATGTACGTTCGAGGATTTGCGCGGGGCAGTCGAGACAGTCATTGAAACGATTCAGCTCGGCGTGCCGGTGGCGCGCATCGAGTTGCTCGATGAGCTGATGATCCGGGCCGTCAACCAATACTCGAAACTCTCGCTCCGCGAAGCGCCAACCCTGTTTCTGGAATTCCATGGTTCGCAATCCGCCGTGCAGGAACACGCCACGACGGTTGCGTCGATCGCGCAAGAGCATGGCGGGCAGGGGTTTGAATGGGCGCTGAAGCCCGAAGAGCGCACGCGCCTTTGGAAGGCACGCCATGACGCCGCGTGGGCTGCGCTTGCGATGCGACCCGGGTCGACATCGATCGCCACGGACGTGTGTGTTCCGATCTCGCGCCTGGCGGATTGCATACTAGAAACCAAGCGTGACGTGGACTCGGTCAATGTCTGGGCACCGATAGTCGGGCACGTCGGCGACGGTAATTTCCATCTGGTGTTGCTGGTTGATCGCGCCAACCCTGCCGAAGTCGAGGCGGCGGTACGGCTGAACGAGCGTCTGGTGCGTCGCGCGCTGCAGATGGGCGGGACCTGTACGGGAGAGCACGGAATCGGCGTCGGTAAGCAGGAATTTCTGCTGGAAGAAGCTGGCGCCGGCGGCGTTGCGCTGATGCGCCAGATCAAGCGCACTCTGGATCCGAAGGGAATCCTGAATCCGGGCAAGATCTTCGCCGCCGATCCTTGAGGTTCGCTGTTTCCTATGACGGATCTTCGGCGGTGGCGCGCGACAGGATTGCATCGCGCACCTTGAGCAGTTTCGCGCGCACTTCGTCAACGCGCGCAGTCTCGAGCTGCGGATTGGCGCGCATAGTCCCCAGATCCTTGTTCAGCGATTCGAGAGTGCCCCGCACGCTGGGCAGATCAGCCCTGGGGAAATACTTGACCAGGACTCCGACACCTTCGGCATAACCGTTGATCGATTCCAGCAGTATGTCTGGGCGATCAATTGCGAGTCCTGCGCGCCCGCGCAGGCTCAGCGTAGTGGTGCTGGGTTGGGTGAGAGCGAGTTCCTCGAGGAGCAGCAGCGCATCGCGAGCGAAGCGAACACGGTATTGCGGATTCGTTACGTGCAACCGCCAGTCCGCGCGCATCTGAACGCACTCGGTGTGCCACGTATCAGTCCAGCCCGATTGGGCCAGCATCGCGTCGAGGGCCGGAAGTGCTTCCCATTCCTCCCGCGCTGCGTGGCGGCCCGCCTGCACCAGAGCCGCCGGCACGGGCGGCAGTTTCGCCGCCTCCGCCGCAACGTCGGCAGATGCGGTGTCATGCGACAGCTGTGAGAGCGAAGAGCGGATCAGGTCGAATCTCGCGTTCTGGTTCGATGGATCGATACCCAGAGATTCGCGCAGCAAACGTCGAGCACCCCTCGCGTCGCCGCGGCTGCCGCGAGCAACCGCCTCTACATAGGCCGCTGTCGAGGGATCGGGAATGAGCTTCGACATGCGCAGGATCCGTCCGGCATTGGAAGGGTCGGTGGCGATGAACTGCGCGAGCCGTCGTGCCATGTAAGAGAAGGAGAGCGGTGATTCGCCAGCGTAGATCCAGCTTCCGCGGCGTTGCAGCGGGTCGTAGCTTTCCAGGACATGGCTGAGCGTTGCCGGCACGAAGCCACCGCCACGGTCATATACGGTATCGGTCGCGAGTCGATTGCGGTCGTCCGTGATCAGATCGGCTCCGCGCGCCAGTGCCACGGCGCCCTGCTGGTCAGCGCTTAGAGCCACGAGGAGGTCTTCGGGCACCTCGATCCCGTAGCGTGCGTAGTGGGCTGGTGCGGCAGCGATCGTGGCCCGGATGCGAGTGATGTCTTGCTCTGTGTTCAGGGCATCATTGGACGCCATGAACACCAACGTATTCGGGTCCGGGCGATAGATGCGCAATTCCTTGAACACATCGAGCAAGGTCGCGCTCAACGAGCGCAGCAGCGCCTCGTCGAGGAAGCTGATGTTCATCCACTGGATGAACACGCCGTGCGCGCTGAGGTGCGCAGCCACCTGCTGCATGAATTCGCGCGTATATAAATGTGAGGCCCCGGCAGTCCACGGATGGGAAGGCTGCGACACCACTGCGTCGTAGCGCTTGCTCGTCAGCGCAAGCGCGCCGCGCGCATCGTTCAATACGATGTGTACCCGGGGATCGGCCAGTGGATCGCGCTTGCGAACGCTACGTAGCGCGCGATTGGCGTCGATGACTTTAGGCTCGAGCTCGATCACATCCACCGAGCCCACGGATGGCGGGATCCCGTCGATGACGATGCCACCGCCGTAGCCGACCACGAGCATCGACTTCGTTTCCGGGCGTGCCAGCACGGCGAGCGATGAAAGCCAGAATTCGCCACTGAACTTGGGCACGCTCCCGCTCATTTCCATCATCGCTTCCGGCAGGCCGTTGGTGCGCAGAACCAGCATGCCGTTCTGCTCCAGCGCGATGACGCTCGCAGAGCGACCGACACTGTAGTAGCGCAACGCTCCCTCCGTAGCGACGTTTAGCGGTGAGGTGCGCAGCAACTTCACGGGCGGTTGTGGCCGAAAGAGTATCGCCACGGTAACGACGACCGCGAGAGCCGCAGCCGAGTATCTGAGCGGGGCTCGGGCAACCAGCAGGCATGTCAGCAGTGCGAGGCCCAGGTTGATGAGTGCCGCGAGGTAGATCGTCCCTTCGAACTTGAGCGCCGGAATGATGACGAACCCGGCGAGAAGAGCTCCGGCGATTGCACCGACCGTGTTCCATGCGTAGACGCGCGCGCTGGCGACGGCGGCACGATCGGGCTCATCGACGAGAATTCTCACGGCGAGCGGAAAAGTTGCGCCGATGAAGAATGTCGCCGGCAGGAGCACGGCCATAGCAAATCCCGCGTTGCCCGCGAGACCTGCGTGCTCTGGCACCAGCACATCGATGCCGAGATAGATACCGATGGAAGCCAGTGCGGTGGCGATCTGGCAAACGACGAACGCGGCGAGCGAGATGCCAAGCGAGCGCGCTATGCGTGAGGCTACGGCACTGCCGGCTGCGATGCCGAGCAGGAAGCTCGCGACCATGGTGCCAAACGCAAAGATGCTGCCGCCGAGAATGTGACTGAGCATCCGTGTCCAGAGCACCTCGTAGATGAAGGACGCGGCGCCGGACAGCAGCATCATGGGAAGAATCCACTCGCGACCGAGCGCGATTCGTGTGCCGAAGGGCGCACGGGCGGCGGCCTTGTTTTGCGGCGCTGCTGCGGCAGCGGCGTCCTCCCACGACGGGGGTCGCCGTTTGCGCGGCGCGGACGATGCGTGAAATCGCAGCTGCGAGCGCGAACACAATCACATTGACGCACCACACCGACGAAGACCGTGCCAGTGAGGCCGAGCGCTGGAAGTAACAGGTACGCGGCACACAGGGCACCGCCTGCTGCGCCCAGCGTATTGATGGCGTAAAGCAAGCCCACGCGCCGGCCGATGTGCGCGGGTGCGGCAACGACGTGCCGCGTCAGCAGGGGGAGCGTCGCTCCCATGCAAGCCGTTGGCACAGCAAGGACGATGAAGGCAGTAAACACGTAGAAGGTGGTCTGCCATGCGCCGAGGCTGTCGGGAGGCCCCGCATTCCCGCCGATGGCGACAATCATCAGTTTGTCGGCCGCCAACAACAGGAAAGGGACCGCAATCGCGCCGGCGGCGATCGTGAATTCCAGCAATGCATACGCGAAGATCGGCCGTGAAATGCGCGGCAGGAACCGCTCCACCAGCCAGGCCCCCAGCGCGAGACCCGCCATGTAAGCGGCGAGCACGGTCGCTACTGCAAGCTCGGAGGTACCGAATACGAGGGAGAATTGTCGTGTCCAGGCCGTCTGATAGAGCAGGGCGGCGAATCCCGACAACGCGAAACACAGTGCGATGCCGACGAGGTCCCACAGGCCTGGCGCGGTCGCGGAATTCGGGCCCGTTGTTGTGCCGGTGTTATCGGGCCGGGTCGCTTGCAACATGGGCGCGCAGGATATCAGGAGTGACGCGCCGCAATCGCATGGGCTACCTTAGGTGTCCGCTCCCGAGGAGATGCACGATTTGTTTACGGCCTGCGGTGTCATCACGCTCACCACCGACTTCGGCGCGGAGGGCCCTTTCGTCGCCACGATGAAGGGCCGCATCCTCACGCGGTTTCCGGCGGCGCGCATCATCGATGTTACACACGACATCCTCGTGCATTGGCCGGCCGAGGCCGGATTCTGGCTGTCGAGATCGTGGAGTTACTTTCCGCCGGGCAGCGTTCATGTCGCCGTGGTAGACCCGGGCGTTGGCACCAAGCGCGACATCATCGTGGTTACCGCCGCAGAGCATCTGTTCCTGGCGCCCGACAATGGGCTGCTGGCACCGGTCATCGGGCGCATCAAGTCGGTGACGATTCACCGGCTCGCGCCGCGAGCGCTGGAGCGCTTTTCCATCGGACGCCCGAGCGCGACCTTCCATGGGCGCGACATCTTTGCCCCGATCGCCGCAGAGTTGGCGGCCGCGCGCTGTCAGCCATCAGATCTGGGTGAAACCACCAGCGAGTTCGTGCCGGCCTGGGTCGATGAACCGGAGCTCATTGGGCAAGCTGTCAGGGGTGTGGTCATCACGCTCGACCACTTCGGAAACCTGGTCACGAATATCGACCAGGAACTGCTGCGTCGCTTTACGCGTCCGGTGGTGCACGCGGGCAATCATCGCTTCCCCTTGCGCCACACCTACGGTGATGTCCGGCCGGGGGAATACCTGGCGCTGGTCAATTCGTTTGGTGTAGTCGAGGTCGCGCGCGCTGAACATAGTGCGGCTGAAGGCCTGGGCCTGGGGCGCGGCGCACCTGTAAGTGTTACTGAGGGATAGCTCCTAAACCATTGAAAAGAATAAAGAACTCTGTGCCACTCCAACGGCCATCCAGCGCCCAAGCCAGCCTGGCCCGCGTTCATTCGGCGACGCAAAAAGGCAGTTGAACCGCCGCGCAAATCGTATATATTTCGCAACCTCTTCGTCGCGCCAAAATGCTGGATGCCACTGATCCAGCGGGACTTTTCTAAGGGCCATCATGTCGGAAAGAGACGACGACCACTTCGAGCTGGATGACGAATTCCTCAACGAGCAGGAAGAGTCATCCGATTTTGACCGACTGATCATCGATCGAGTTGACCGCCGCGCCAAGCCTGCCAGCATCAAGCGTGGCAAGGCGGCATGGAGCCGGCTCGAGGACGTGTTGGCTGAGCGCAGGTTAGAGAAAGAGCTGCGCGAGATCTTCGAAGAAGACAAGTGACACCCGCTCGACGAGCGGCGTCCACTCGAGTCGCCACCCGATCCGTCGGTTGAAGCTGTAGCAAGCGATCGCAGGGCTCGCCGCAGTCGCGCGAGTCCGCGGTGTATTGCGGACGTCAAAGGGTCGTGACGATGGTGGCCAATTTGCCGTGGGTGGTCCTGAAGTTCGGTGGCACGAGCGTGTCCTCGGTCACTAACTGGCAGAACATCGCCCGCGTGGTGCAGGCGCGGCTCGCCAGCGGCCTGCGACCGGTCATCGTTCATTCCGCGCTTTCTGGCATTACCGATCTCCTGGAAACATTGCTGACTGCAGCGATGACGGGCGAGCCCGCACCTGTCCTGGCGCAAATCGAGCAACGCCATCGGGATCTGGCCGCACAGCTCGGCGTCGCTCCTGGCGCGGAACTCGAACGTCATTTCACGGAGTTGAAACAGATTTCGTCCGGGATCGAGCTGGTAGGCGAGGTGAGCGATCGCGTGCGCGCCCGTCTGCTTGCGATGGGCGAGCTCATGGCAACTCTGCTGGGCGCCGAGTTTCTGCGCGCACAGGGCCTGAGAGTTACGTGGGTAGATGCCAGGACCGTCTTGCGGGCCGACCTGCGTCGACCAGCGGCCTCGCGCTCGAGCATCCTTTCGGCCACCTGCAACTTCGAGCCCGATCCGGAATTGCAGCGACGCTTCTCGAGCGCGGGCGAAGTCGTGGTCACGCAGGGATTCATTGCCAGCGACAACGAAGGCAATACGGTGTTGCTGGGACGGGGTGGCTCCGATACCTCGGGTGCGTACTTTGCAGCGAAGCTGCAGGCGCAGCGCCTGGAGATCTGGACCGACGTTCCGGGAATGTTCAGCGCCAATCCGCGCTCGATACCCAGCGCTCGTCTGCTGAAGGCGCTGCACTACGATGAGGCGCAGGAAATTGCGAGCAATGGCGCGAAAGTGCTGCATCCGCGCTGCATCCTGCCGGTGCGCCAGTTCGGCATACCGCTCTACATCCATGCGACACAGACGCCGGAGCTCGAAGGAACGGTCATCAGCGCCGCCCCCGGTGAAGGCGCGGCGCAAGTCAAAGCGATTGCCCTCAAGAAGGGCATCACGCTGATCTCGATGGAAAGCCCGGGCATGTGGCACGAGGTCGGTTTCCTCGCTGACGCCTTCAAGGTCTTCAAGGATCACGGCATGTCCGTCGACCTGGTGTCGACGTCCGAGACCAATGTCACCGTATCCCTCGATCCGGGCGCGAACACCCTCGATCCGCACAACGTCCAGGCGCTGCTCACCGACCTGGGACGCCTGTGTCGTGCACAACTGATCGGGCCATGCGCCTCACTCAGCCTGCTTGGCCGCAACATCAGGGCGATCCTCCACCGCCTCGGGGACGCGCTCGAGTTGTTCGAGGAACAGAAGATCTACCTGGTGAGCCAGGCGGCCAACGATCTCAATTTCACGTTCGTCATCGACGAGCAGCAGGGCGAGCGCCTCGTACAGCAGTTGCATGACCTGCTGATCCGCGCTTCCGCCAACGACAAGGTGATGGGACCTACCTGGGAGCAGCTTTATGCGCCCGCTGCGACCGGGGCAGCGGAGCCCGCGCGGTGGTGGCGAAGCAAGCGCGAGCTGTTGCTACGCATGGGCCAGCAGCACGAAGCGGCGTATGTCTATGACGGCGCGACCGTCGACCGCCGGATCGCGGACCTGCGTCAAATGAAAGCTGTCGATCGCGTGTTGTATTCCGTGAAAGCCAATCCTCACGCTGGCGTCTTGCGGCGCGTATCGGCGGGCGGTGTCGGCCTCGAGTGCGTGTCTCGAGGTGAGCTCGAGCACGTGCTGGCGCTGCTTCCGGGCATCGATCGTCGGCAGATCCTTTTCACACCCAACTTCGCCCCGCGGCACGAATATGAGTTCGCTTTGCAGCAGGGAGTGTGGGTGACTCTCGACAACACTCATCCGCTACGCGAATGGCCCGAAGTATTCGAAGGACATGAACTGTTCGTGCGTGTCGACACCGGGCGTGGGCGAGGGCACCACGATCACGTGCGTACTGCAGGCGCGCACACCAAGTTTGGTGTGCCGCTATTCGAGCTCGACGAATTGGCGCGCCTCGCACGGTCCGCCAGGGTAAGGGTCGTTGGACTTCATGCACACACGGGCAGCGGCATCTTCAATGAACGCAACTGGACCGAGACCGCGGAGCTGCTGACCTCGCTTAGACAGCGTTTCGAGCAGGTCCGGATCGTGGACGTCGGCGGAGGTCTCGGGATACCGGAGCGTCCGGGCCAGCTGAGGCTCGACCTGCAAGCCCTCGATGCGGCGTTGGCCCAGGTGCGCCAAGAGAACCCGGGGGTCGAGCTGTGGATCGAGCCAGGCCGGTACATCGTGGCTGAGGCGGGTGTGTTGCTCGCGCGGGTGACGCAGCTGAAGGGAAAAGGCGAAGTCCGCTATGTCGGCGTTGCGACCGGAATGAACTCACTGATCCGCCCCGCGCTATACGGGGCACACCATGAGATTGTGAATCTGACACGCCTCGACGAGCCGGCGACCGAGGTGGTCGATGTCGTCGGCCCGATCTGTGAGAGCGCTGATCAGCTCGGGAATGACCGGCTCCTGCCGCCGACACGCGAAGGAGATGTGCTGCTGATCGCCAACACAGGTGCGTATGGACACGCGATGAGCTCTAACTACAACCTGCGTGCCCCAGCCCCCGAGTTCCTGATCTGACGCCATGTCCAGGCGGCGCCACCTGCAGCGGCTCCTCAGGATCTTTCCGCCGTTCCTGGGCGCGGGCATCCGCATCAAGCGGATGAGCGAGGACCTGCGCGAAATTGACGTGGAGATGAGACTGCACTGGTGGAACGCCAACTATGTCGGCACCCACTACGGCGGCTCGCTCTACTCGATGGCCGATCCCTTCTACATGCTCATGCTGATCGAGAACCTTGGCAGCGGTTACATCGTGTGGGACAAAGCGGCATCGATCCGCTTTCGAAAACCCGGCAAGGGTAGGGTGAGTGCCGAGTTCCGGCTCACGCAGTCACAGATCGATGCGCTGCGCGCGCAGCTCGAGACGCATGAAAAGATCGAGCCCACGTTCATGGTGCAGATCCGCGATGCGCAGGGCGAGGTGGTGGCGGAAGTGGAGAAGCTGCTGCACATTCGTCGCAAGACATCGACAGGGTAGAGAGCTTTTCTAGGCCGGTGCCATCGGCACCGTGAATTCCAGTTCGGCGCCGTGCTCGTCGATCGTGTGCATGATCACCGGCCGGCGCCACACTCGCTGTATGTACTCGATCACTTTCTTGCTGCGCTCGACATCCAGGCCCCGACCGTCGGTCCGATGGTCGTGCTCGAGCTCGAGTGTGCCGTCGATGCGAACGTGTCGGGCCGCGATAGTCGGGGCACCGAAGTTGTACTTCGGCTGCAGCAGCGCCTCATGTAACGCGTTGAGATCAGGTTGTTCGACTTTCACCTGGCCGTTCGCTTCGGCTCGATAGCGGAACAGCTGAAGTTTCTCGGCCCTTTCCTGGGTGAGCTGATTGCGTACGAAGCTGAAGTCGTCGTCCTGCCGCAGGATACCGCGGGCCGCTTCCAGCCCTTCCTCCTCCACGATGGCTTCCCAGAGGCTGAAGCCGAGGTGGTACGGATTGATGGTAAGCGCGACCTGCTGGTCGCTGGCGAGCGGGCGCACCACGTCGGAATGGCACTTGATTGCGTCGACATAGGACTGCTGGGACAGAAAGTCCGCCTCGCGTAGCAGGCGGGCATGCCAGTACGACGCCCACCCCTCATTCATGATCTGAGTCGCGAACACCGGAAAGAAGTAGAACGACTCCTCGCGTACCGCGAGGAAAATGTCTCGCTCCCAACCTTCCAGCTCTGGCGCGTACTGCGCAATGAACCAGAGCAGGTCCAGCTCGCGGTGCGGCGGTATCGGTGCACGCTGCCGAAGTGCGGCAGCCGGATCCCTGGACGCCGGCTCGAGTGATGCGAAACGCTTGCGGAATGTGTCGTCGTCGACCTCAACTTTCGCCAGGTACTCCGGATAGCGCTCACGCTGCACAGACTGGTTCATGTCGATGTGCTGTTCGAGCGCCAGCGCGGCATCGAGCGTGCCTTCCACGCGCTGCAGGCCGTACTCGTCGATCGCCAGCCCGATCTGCCGGGCATGATTGGCTGCGTGCTCGACGATGTTCTCGCCGACCTGCTGCTGACTGCGACGGAACAGGAGATTGTTGCGCGAGAAATCCGCGTGGCCGAGCACGTGTGCCGCGACCAGGACGTTTTCGGCGACGCTGTTGCTGTTGGCGAGGTACGCATGACCCGGATTGCCTGGAAACACCACCTCGAAGAGCCGCGAGTGACCCATGCGGTGCTGCACGAGCTGGTAGATGTAGCGCACGCCGAAGGACCAGTGCGGCATCCGGACCGGCAGGCCGTACACCGAAATCTCCATCATGAAGGTGTCCGGCACTTCCTCGAAGTCGACCGGATTGAAAGTCAGCCCGGCCTTGACCGCGAGTTGCTCGATGCGCGGCAGGAGCTCACGCCATTCGCTGCGGCTCATGGGCGTAGTCTCACTCGGGCTCGCTGGCCTGCTGCTGGAAGAAGTGACGCACCGCTTCCCAGATATCTTCGATGCGGCTCACGGCAAAGCTGCCGGCGGGCTTGCCTTCGTCGCCGAGCGCCTTGAACAGCCCGCCGGTCTCGGTGGCGAGCTGGCGCTGCGCGGTCGATGAAACCTCGAGGTAGCCACAGTAGTTGGCGAGGTCGGAGAGCCCACGCAGAGCTGCTTCGGCCTGCGGGCGATCCGCCGAGTAGTTATCGCCATCGGAAGCGTAGAACAGATACACGTTGTAGCGCGCCGGGCTGAAACGCGCGTCAATGATCTCGCGTACCTTGGTAAGGCCCGTCGAGGCGACAGTGCCGCCACTGCCACTCACCTGGAAGAATTCTTCTTCGTTGAACTCCCAGGCTTCCGTCGTGTGGGCGACGAACACTGTGTCGAGATGCCGGTATTGCCGCCTCAGTCCCTGCACCGCCCAGAAGAAGAATGATTTGGCGAGCTGCCGGTCGCGTTCCGACATGCTGCCGGAGACGTCCATCAGCAGAAACACCACCGCCTGAATCGCCGGCTGCTCGCGCTTGCTGAGTTGTCGAAATCGCAGGTCGTCATCCGTGAACGCAGGCGCATCTTCGTCCTGCATCGTGCGCCGCTTGATAGATTCGCGCATGCTGCGCCGGCGATCGAGCCGCGAACGCGCACCACGCTTGTCCCACCCTTCGCGCGCCCAGTCCGCTTCCTCGGACTTGCCGACGCGCGCTTTCAGATTCGGCAGCTGCATCTCTTCCCACAGCCAGTCGACGATGTCATCGACCTTGAATTCGAGCACGAACTCGACGCCACCCTCGTCCTTGCCGCCGGGGCCCTTGTCCGTGCCTTCGCCCTGCTGACTGGGCTTCGCCAGCACATCGCCGGCTTTGACGTTGCCTTGCCCGACACCCTCGCGGTGATCGGGTTTCCGCAGGCGGAAGTGATAGTGCTCGAGCATGCGCACCGGCACCTTGACCGTGCGCGAACCGCCACTCACGACGTCGGCGCCAGCAATGATGTCGGGGAGCCGCTCGCGAACGGCCTCGCGGACCTTGTCGTTGTGGCGCAGCCAGTCCCGTGCGCCGCGGGAGAACAACTCGTACCAACCGTTGATCCGGGGATTGATTGGCTTGATGTCCGACTCGTCCACTGCCATCTCCCGGTGCGCCGTGCGCGCTACTCCTGTGCGAGGAGGGTGGTGACGTAGTTCAGAGCTTCTTTGGCGCTGTGATCGTCATAACCGTATTCGCTGACCAATCGCTGCTGCACTGACGAGATTTTCTTGCGTGCTTCGTCGTCGGGACGGGCTGACGAGGTGACGAGGCGCAGGACGTCGCGCCGTTCCTCGAACAGGTACTGTTCGATCGCCTCGTGCATGCGAGCGTGGCTGTCGAGCGTGAATTTCTCGCCCGCCTTGAAGGCCACCATGGCCTTGCGCACGACTTCCTGGCGGAACGATTGCTTGCCCGAGTCGGAGACCTTGATCTTCTCCTCGACCGAACGCAGGAAGCGCTCATCGGCGGGCCGAGTCTCGCCCGTGATGGGATCGGTCACCTGCCGCTGATCCAGCGAGGCCTCGACTTCGTCGAGATACTTCTCCAGGAGCTGTTGCGCCTCCTCCTCGAAAGAGGCGAATAGCGCACGGTGTACGTCTTCCTTGACCCACCGGTTGTAAAAATCCTTGCGCGCCACGACCAGATGATCGATCCACTGCTTTTTCTGCTTCGCATCCATGCGAGCGTCACTTTCGATTGAGTCCTTCAACGCCAGCAGCAGCTCCATGCTGGTGAGACTGCGTGTGTCGCTGCGCGTGATCGCGTTCGAAATGGAATTGATCACGAAGCGTGGGCTGACGCCGGCGAGCCCCTCGTCCGGCGACTCCGATTTGAGCCGCACCGCTTCGTTCTCGGCAAAGCCCTCGATGCTTTCGCCGCTGTAGATGCGCAGCTTCTTCGACAGGTCCAGGCCTTCACGCTCCGGCTTGTGCAGCCGCGTGAGATTGGCGAATACCGCTGCCAGGGTGAGCACGTGCGGGTCGAGGTGCACATCGCGGAACGCCGGGGCGCCCGAAACCAGCTTCTGATAGATGCGTGCTTCATCGCGGAAGGAGAGGGCGTACGGCACCTTGATGATGACCATCCGGTCGAGCAGCGCCTCGTTCTCCTTCTCCTGCAGGAACTTGTGGAACTCGGCGAGATTGGTGTGCGCGACGATGGTTTCGTCGAGATGGATGAGCGGAAAGCGTGACACCTTGACGTTCTTTTCCTGCGTCAGGGTGAGGAGCAGGTAGAGAAACTCGCGCTTGACCTTGAGGATCTCGATCATCTCGAGCAGGCCACGGCTCGCGGCATACACGGCGCCCGACCAGGACCAGGCACGCGGATCGCCTTCGTCGCCAACTTCGGCCACTTTCGAAAGGTCGACTGACCCGACCAGATCGGCGATGTCGGCGGTCGTCGGGTCGTGCGGCGCGTAAGTACCGATTCCCACCCGGGTCGCCTCGGCCAGGAAGACGCGCTCTACCGGCACGCGCAGATAGTCGCCCTCGTATTCGCGCTGCAATCTCTCGCTGGCCCAGGGGCTCAGCTCACCGCTGATGTCAACGCCATACGTTTCGCGGAATTCCGCTCGCAGGCTGGCCGGAATCAGGTTGAGCGGCGATTCGTGCATGGGCGAGCCCTTGATCGCATAGAGCGCGCCTTCATCGGTGCGACAGTATTCCTCGAGCCCGCGCTTGAGCAGGATCGCAATCGTCGATTTGCCGCCGGAGGGGGGACCGAGCAACAGCAGCAGCCGTCGGCCCACGTCGGAGCCAGCCGCCGCAGCCTTGAAGTACTCGACCACGCGGCTCAGCGGCTCGTCGACACCGAACAACTCGCGTTTGAAAAGCTCTCGCGGGCGGGCCGGATCGTCGCTGCCGTCGCCGTTGCGGCCATACCAGCGCAACATGTCCCAGATGTACTGATGACTCGAGCGGGCGAGAGAGGAGGGACTGGCCGGAAGGATCCGCGTCAGGAAGTCGCCGAAGGTACCTTCCCAGTGCTGCGCCCGATGCTGGCGACTGAAGGCGCTCAGCGAATCGACGAAGCTGTTTCGGCGCGCTGAGCCTGAGTCACCATTCTCTGGCTGCATGTCACTATCCTCCGAGCTGCAACGACGGTCCTGCGTATCTCCGATCACCACAACAGCCGCACGAGGAGTCATTTCGACTCCCGGGAACCCTTGAAGGCCATGCGGCAACTACCCGACATAATCTAACGCGAAGACTAGCCCCATGGAGACTGAGTTCCCTGAGCGCGATTTCACAGAAGTCGGGGCTCGACCCGCGAACCGGCACGCAGATTGACACTTGAGTGCGATGCAGTAGGCGTGCCAAAAACGCGTGCCCTCGCGACGAGAGTTCGCTGCCGAGCATGAACGTGGATTCAGGTTCGATTCGCGTGGCGGGATTCGAGCTCGTGAACGACGCGAGCCAGTGACAGGTTGCGGCTCTTCATCAATAGCAGCAGGTGGTACATCAAGTCCGCGGTTTCGTTCACGATCTTCTCATCGTCGGTACCGACAGCGGCGAGGGCCACCTCGACACCTTCCTCACCGATCTTCTGCGCGATCCGTGACGGACCCCCGGCAAAGAGCCTTGCCGTGTAGCTGCCCTCCGGCTGGTGCGCAATCCGCTGTGCAATTACCGTCTCGAGGTGCGCAAGGAAGGAAAGGCCTTCCGCTGCCGTAGGTGATTGATCGGCAAAGCAGGTCGCCGTGCCGCGGTGGCAGACCGGGCCCTCGGGCTCAGCCAGTATCAGGAGGCTGTCGCGATCGCAGTCCACCGATATGCCCACCACGTTCAGCACGTGCCCGGAGGTTTCGCCCTTCATCCATTGAGCCTTGCGCGTTCGGCTGTAGAAGAAAACTCTCCCGGTGGTAAGGGTTTCGCGCAACGCTTCGCGATTCATGAAGGCGAGCATCAGCACGGCCCCCGAAGTGGCGTGTTGCACGACAGCAGGGAGCAGTCCGTCGCCTTTTGCCCAATCGAGCGTAGATATTTCTTCGAGCTTCATAGCCTGACCTCGATACCGATGTGCTTCAGGTGCCGCTTGAGCGCGTCGATGTTGACCGTACCGTCGTGGAATACGCTGGCAGCGAGCGCACCATCGACGCCCGTCTGCGCAAAGACTGCACCGAAATCAGCCACCGAACCGGCCCCACCCGAGGCCACCAGTGGCACCTGGCAAACACTGCGCACCGCGGTGAGCTGCGCCAGATCATAGCCGTGGCGCACGCCGTCGCTCGCCATGCAGTTCAACACGATCTCCCCGGCACCGCGTTCCTGCACCTCGCGCACCCACGCGAGTGTTGCGCGCGAGGTGTCGCGGCTGCGATGCGGATCGCCCGTGTACTGGTACACGTGGTAACTCGTGTCGAGAGTCTGGCTGTCGATACCCACCACTACGCACTGCGACCCGAACCGTTCACTCAGCCGATTGATCAGTTCCGGATCCGCGAGCGCAGGTGAGTTCACCGAGATCTTGTCGGCACCTGAATTCAACACGACCTCGGCGTCTGCTACCGAACGTATGCCTCCGGCCACACAGAACGGAACATCGAGCAGGCGAGCGACCGCCGCCACCCAGCCGCGATCCACGGCTCTGCCGTCCGGGCTCGCCGTGATGTCGTAGAAGACGATTTCGTCCGCCCCTTCGTCGCGATAGCGTGCAGCGAGCTCCAGGATATCGCCGACCACACGGTGATCCCGGAAACGCACGCCTTTGACAACACGCCCGTCGCGCACGTCGAGGCAGGGAATTATGCGTTTCGCAAGAATGGCGCCAGCTCCTGTGCATCGAGATCTTCTTCCAGCAATGCGCGGCCAATGATGGCGGCTGCGATACCGAGATCGGCCAGTGCACGAAGATCAGCGGCTGAGCGCACGCCGCCTGAGGCCTGCCATTCGATATCGGGATAGCGGCGCAGCGCCTCGGCGTATAGCGCCAGGTTCGGGCCGTTCATTGCACCGTCGCGTTCTACGTCGGTGCAAAGCACATGTTTCAAGCCCGCCGGGCGGAAAGCATCCAGTGCCTGCCAGAGCGTCGTGGCCGTCTGTACCTGCCAACCATGGGTCGCGCAACGCGGCGTACCGTCTGCATCGAGGCGTACGTCAAAGGCGAGGGTGACTGCGTCGCGACCAAAGCGTCGCAACCACATGAGCACCTGGTCAGGCTTCATTACTGCTGCGCTGCCGATCACCACGCGGGCGACACCGGCATGCAATAACGCGTCGATCGCACTCGAATCGCGGATGCCTCCGCCGACCTGCAGCTGCATCGCTGGCATTGCAGCGAGCCTGAGGATGATGTCGCGGTTGACTGGTTGGCCATCGCGTGCCCCGTCCAGGTCCACGACGTGCAGCCAGCGTGCGCCCAGCCGTCGATATCGGTCCAGGAGCACCGAGGGCTCGATGTCATAGCGGGTCTCTGCCGCGAAATCGCCGCGCAGGAGTCGCACGCAATGACCGCCGCGCAAATCGATGGCCGGAACCAGCAACATCAGGTGAGCGCCAGGAAGTTGCTCAGGATGCGTGCACCGGTACTCGCGGAACGTTCGGGGTGAAACTGCGTGCCGAAGAAGTTGCCTCGGGCGACCACCGCCGAGAAGGGTTCGCCGTAATGAGTTGCGGCGACGGTTTCAGGTCCGATCGCCAACGCGTAGCTGTGCACGAAGTACGCGCGCTCGCCATCCTCGATTCCGTCGAGGATACGGGCCGCGGTCGTCGGCTTCAGTTGATTCCAACCCATGTGCGGCACTGGACGGCCGGGTACTGCGGTCAGACGGTGTGCGGTGCCGGGAATTGCGCCCAGGCAGCGTACCGAGCCTTCCTCGGAAGCGTCATAAAGGAGCTGCATCCCGAGACAGATACCGAGCACCGGTTGCGCAAGAGTAGGAATCAATGCGTCAAGGGCGTGTGCGCGCAGGCGCGACATCGCATCACCCGCGGCGCCGACACCGGGAAGGATGACGTGGCTGGCTGCGCGGATGGCGGACGGATTGCTCGTCAGTTCGGGCTCGGCGTCAAGACGCGCGAGCGCATGACACAGTGACGCGGTATTGGCGCCGCCATTCTCGATGATGACCACTCGCCTGGTCACAGCACGCCCTTGCTGCTCGGCAGCTCGTTGCCTTCGAGGCGGATTGCCTGGCGCAGCGCCCGGCCTACGCCCTTGAAACAGGCCTCGACCATGTGATGCGTATTCTCGCCGTGCACACCGATGTGGATGGCGGCGCCCAAGGATTCCGACAGTGAGCGAAAGAAATGCGGCACGAGCTCGGTGGGGAGCTCACCCACCCGCTCGCGACTGAAGCGCCCTTCGAAAACGAAGTAGGGACGTCCCGACAGATCGAGCGCGATGTGTGCCTCTGCTTCGTCCATCGGCAGCACGAATCCGTACCGGCCGATGCCGCGCTTGTCGCCGAGGGCCTGTCGCAACGCCTGGCCCAGTGTCAGGCCGCAATCCTCGACGGTGTGGTGTTCATCGATGTGCAGGTCGCCGCGAGCGCTCAATTGCAGGGCGAAGCCGCCATGCCGTGCAATCTGCTCGAGCATGTGATCGAAGAAGCCAATGCCGCTGAGGATCTCGATCGGCTCTTCCTGGCCGAGATCGACTGTCACATTCACTTGAGTTTCGCGGGTGCGCCGGGAGACCTGCGCCCGCCGTTCAGGCCGCGTGAGACTCCGTGCAACCGCTGCCCATGACTCTTGCGGCGCTCCGTCGCGTCGCACGCGTACTCCGGCGATGCCGAGGTTGCGGGCAAACTCCAGGTCCGTGTCGCGATCGCCGATCACGACGCTGGTAGCGCGATCGAGGGGAGAACTGGCGAGCCAATCGGTCAACAGACCTAATTTCGGCTTGCGGCACTCGCATCCGTCGGTGGCGAAGTGCGGACAAATGAAAATCTGTCTGAAATGCACGCCCTGGGACTCAAAGAGCTCCAGGAGAAAATCATGCGAGGCACGAAAGTCGGCCTCGGGCATGCTCGGGGTGCCGAGTCCGTCCTGGTTGGTCACCATCACGAGCTCGAACCCGGCGCGTTGCAGCTCCAGGAGTGCAGGGATGACTCCGGGCATGAGCCGGATCTTGTCGAGGCGATCGACCTGTTGATCGGGCGGCTCCTCGACCAGCGTGCCGTCGCGATCGACGAATGCAACCTTCACAGGCGCGCTCATGCGATGCTCATTGCGCGCAGCAGACGATCATTCTGCTCCGGCGTGCCGATGGTGATGCGCAGGCAGTTCTCCAGGCCCGCCCGTCGGCGAAAATCCCTTACCAGCAGGCCGTTGTCGATAAACGATCGAAATGCACGGTCGGCGTCCGTGTACCGAACCAGGAGGAAATTGGCCGCGCTCGGCCAGACCTCCGCAACGAGTGCTGAGGTGCGCAGCTGCGAGGTCATTCGTTCGCGTTCAGCAATGATGAGCTCGAGTCGCGCGCGGGCAATGGCGAGTTGCGGCGGTTCGAGTGCCCTGAGCGCGGCATCGAGCGTCGGGGCAGGCACGGCGTAGGGCGGAATCATCCGGCGCAAGAGCTCGACCAGTGCGGGGTCGCCGAGCAACACCCCGCAGCGGGCGCCCGCAAGCGCGTAGGCCTTGGACAACGTACGCAACACGACGAGGTTGTCGTGATGCTCCAGCAGACTGGCAAAGCTTTCGACACCTGAGAATTCAGCGTAGGCCTCGTCGACGACCACGATTGCCTGGCCCTGGAGACGTGCAACCAGGCGCTCTATCACGGCCGAGTCGAGCAGATTGCCAGTCGGGTTGTTGGGGGAGCAGAAGAACAGCAGCCTGGTTTCCGGTTGCCAGCGTTCAATGATCGCCGCCTCGTTGAGAGCGAAGCCGCGCTCGCGATCGAGGGCGACATCGTCGATGTCGGCACCCTGGATCCGTGCCGCGACTTCATACATGCCGAAGGTCGGCGGGAAGATCATGATGCGATCGCGCTGGGCGCGGCAGAACGCTCTTACCAGCAGATCGATCGCCTCATCGCTGCCCCGACCGACGAGCACCCGGTCGGGAGTGACTTCGTACAACTCTGCAAGGCGCTCGATCAGGCGCCGGGGCTGAGGCTCGGGATAGCGGTTCAATCCTGCCGGCGAGTTGTCACCGGGCGTTCGCCACGGCAGCTCATTGGCGTGCAGGCGCTCGAGCGTGGGTTCCCATTCTGCATGCTGGTACGGCACGAGTCCGATCAGCTCCGGTCGCGCAATGCGCTGCGTGGTACTCATGCGACACCACGCTCGGCGAGCGCCCCCAGGCGTATCGCGACCGCCTGGGCATGGGCATCGAGACCCTCGAGCTGGGCAAGCGCTTGCGCGGTGGGGCCGAGCTGCGTCAGCCCCGCCGGTGTGAGTTCTTGGACCGTGATGTGCTTGAGAAAGTCGCTGACCGAGAGGCCGCTGTAGGCGCGGGCCGCGCCCGCAGTGGGAAGTACGTGATTGGTGCCGGTGCAATAGTCACCCATGGGTTCCGGGGACCACGGGCCCAGGAAAACCGAGCCTGCACAGGTGACCTGGTCCAGCCATTGGCGCGGGTCGCGGACCTGCAGGATGAGATGCTCGGGTGCGTAGGCGTTGCTGATCGCAAACGCGGTTGCGAGGCTGTCCACAACAATCGCTCGCGAGCCGGCGAGCGAATGCTGCAGGATCTCGCGACGCTTGAGCGCTCGCGACTGCGTTTCGACCTGGGCGAGCGTCTCGCGCGCCAGGCGCGAGGATGTCGTGATCAGGATCGCCTGTGCATCGGGACTGTGCTCCGCCTGCGCCAGCAGATCGGAGGCGACGAAGTCAGCGCGCGCATTGTCGTCGGCGATCACCAGCACTTCCGAAGGACCGGCCGGTAAATCACACGCAGCACCTGCGACATCGCGCGACACCAGAAGCTTCGCGGCGGTCACCCACGCATTGCCCGGCCCGAATACCTTGTCGGTTTTCGGCACGGATTCGGTGCCGTACGCCATCGCGGCGATAGCCTGAGCGCCGCCGATCTTGTAGATCCTTTCGATGCCGCATTCCCGGGCAACGTAGAGCGTCGCGGGATCGGCACGACCGTCCGGACGCGGAGGCGTGCAGAGCACGCGTACCGGGCAACCCGCAATTTGGGCTGGAACACCGAGCATGATGGCGGTGGAGGGCAGGGGCGCGCTGCCGGCGGGGACGTAGAGTCCGACGGCGCCGATCGGGGTGACACGGCGTTCGCAGCACACTCCGTGCATGGTTTCGACTACCAGTCGCTTTGGAATCTGGGCGCTGTGGAAGCGATGTACGTTGGCGATGGCGCGATCCAGCGCCACTCGCGCTTCGACAGGCAGCACGGCCACAGCGTCCGCTATCTCGGTGCTGCTGACGGTGAGCATGTCGAGGTCGATGCCATCGAGCTCGCGGGTGAGCTGACGGGCAGCGGCGTCACCTGTGCCACGGACCCGGTCGATGATCTGCTGTGCCGTGGCGAGCACTTCCGCTTGTATTGCCTGCACAGGTCGTTGCAGCGCCGCGGTGCGTTCGCCTTGCGATAGCTGACTCCAGTCGAGGAGGGGGATCGTGAAGCCGGTCATGCCAGCATCTTCTCTACGGGCAACACCAGCACGGCGCTGGCGCCCGCATTCTTCAGGCTCTCGAGCGTCTCCCAGAAAACGGTCTCTCTGCAGACAGCGTGCACGGCCACCTTGTCGTCGACGCCATCGAGAGGAATGACCGTCGGCGACTCGCTCCCGGGGAGCAGCCGCTTGATTTCAGGCAGCGCTGACCGCGGGGCGTGCAGCATGATGTATTTGCTTTCCTTGACCTGCTGGACTCCATCGATACGCAGCAGCAAACGGCGCACCCAGTCTTCCTTTTCCGCTGGCAGCGGGACGGGAGTTCGAATGATGGTGGCCTGGCTTTCGAGCACGGTCTCGACTTCCCTGAGGTGATTGGCGAGCAGGGTCGAGCCACTCGACACCAGGTCGCAGACGTAGTCAGCACGGCCGAGGCGCGGGGCGATTTCCACAGCACCGGACAACGTGACGATCTCCGCCGGCACGTCGCGCTCGCGCAGGAATCTCGCCAGCGTGTGCGGGTAGGTCGTTGCGATGCGTTTGCCGTGCAGGTCGGCCGTGCTCGCGTAGGCGTTCTCATCGGGAACTGCGATCGCGAGCCGGCAGCGACCGAAGTCCAGCAGCTGGATCTGAACGAAGAGCGCGCGTCCGCCGCGTGCTTCGAGTGCCAGGCGTTTCTCATGCACTACGTTGAGGCCGACGATGCCCAGGTCGCAGACGTCCTCCTGCACCAGGTCAGGAATGTCATCGTCACGAACGAAGAGCACGTCCAACGGCATGTTCTCGCCGTAGCACATGAGCTGGTCCTTGCCGCGGCTGTATTTGAGCCCGCAGCGCACCAGCAGATCGAGCGAGTTGTCGGTGAGGCGGCCGGACTTCTGGACCGCTACCTTTAGACGCTGGTGCTTATCCATGGGCACGGCTCTTGAGGCGACTCACGGCGGTCGCATAGCCGCCGTTTCCAGAGTTGACGTATCGGGCCACGCGCCCGATGGTCGTGACACTTACTCCGGTGAGGCGATGAATCTCGCGATAGGGCATGTCACGCTGCAGGTACTCCACGACTGCCCAGCGATCCGCCATGGCTTGCAGCTCCGCGGGCGTGCACAGGTCGCGAAAGAATTCGCGGCATTCCTCCACCGAACGCAGCGTCAGGATGGCCCCATACAGGGAGCGCTCGGCCAACTGCTCCTGGCGGGCGGTGACGGATCGGTGCGGTTTCATGAGATGGTTGCTCGTACCAATGTATTAGCACGTTAATACAATAGACCACCTCCAGGCAATGGATTCGTCGAGGAATTCTTGACGCGCTCGCCCTGCGCCTCGTAGACTGCGGCACACTCATCGAGACCGGCTGAGGGACAAGGCCCTTGGAAGCCGGGGCAACCGCCGAAGCTAACCCCTTCGAAAAGGTGCCAACTCCTGCGAGGTCCCCCGGCGGACTTCGACAGATGAGATGCCAGCGAGGCTCCCTTGTCTTTCGGGCAAGGATGTTGGTCGCAGCAGCTCTCCCCACGCGGACCTTCCGCAGGGGTTCCGATGAGTGGAACCCAACCCGGCCGTTTGCCGGCGCAAGAAGGTCTGAAAATGACGATTGCAGAACCCGTTGCAACGCGCGCCCCGATACCGTCGGGTGCGGATGTCGGCGCGATTGAACTGCGCGAAGGAATCCTCGAAGTCCCGGGCGTGCTGCAATTGCACCACGGGGGTCGACTTGAGAGGGTGCGCGTGGCGTGGCGCCTGGCGGGACAGGCGCGTGCGCCTGTGGTGGTCGCACTTGGTGGGATCTCGTCTCACCGCATCGTGTATTCGCATGGCGATGCGCGCGGCTGGTGGGACGGCATCGTCGGCCCAGGCTGTGCGTTGGATGCGACCCAGTTTCGCGTGCTCGGAATCGACTTTCTGGGCGGCAGCGGCGCCACCACGGGTCCGCGGGTTGGCGAACCCTTTCCCAGCGTCAGCTCCTATGACCAGGCCGAATTGCTGTTGCGTGTGCTCAATCACCTGGGAATCGCTCGCTTGCATGCCATCGCCGGTGCTTCGTACGGTGGAATGGTTGCACTGGCCTTTGGCGAGCGTTTCGCCGAGCGCGTTGAACGTCTGCTGGTGATCGGCGCGAGCGACGCAACGCACCCGATGGCGACTGCCTGGCGCTGTGTGCAACGTCGCCTGGTCCGCTACGCGCTCAGTCATGCTGAAGGGCCGCGGGGCCTGGAACTCGCACGAGCGCTCGCCATGGCGACCTACCGCAGCCCGGAAGAATTCGCGGCGCGCTTTCGCGCTGCGCCGGAACGGATCGACGATCAGTTCGAGTTCGCGGTGGAGCGCTACCTGTTTGCACGCGGCGCCGACTATGCCGCTCAGTATCGACCCGAGGCCTTCCTGTGCCTCTCGGAGTCAATCGACCTGCACAGCGTCGATGCCGCTCGCATCGACGTTGCTACGACGATCGTCGGCGTTCGCGAAGACCAGCTCGTGCCGCTCGCCGATCTGCGTGCTCTGTGTGCGCGTCTGTCCTCACGCTCACATCTGGTCGAGATCTCGTCCATATACGGTCATGACGCGTTCCTGAAGGAAGGCGGGCAACTCGAGCCGGTCTTCCGCCATTGCCTGGAGAATTCCCATGAGTGACAAGTGGCAACCTGCGACGCGCGCGGTGCGCGCTGCGATTGAATCCGACGCGGCAACTGGCGCGGTGGTGCCTCCAATTCACCTCAGCTCGACGTTTGCGTTCCGGCACTTCGGGGATAAAGGCCCCTACGACTACACGCGCTCGGGCAATCCGACACGCGACGCACTGGGCGATGCCTTGGCTGCCCTGGAGGGCGGGGCGGGTGCGATCGTCGCCAGCTCGGGCATGGGTGCGATTACGGCGGCATGTCATCTGCTGGAGCCTGAAGACCTGATGATCGCGCCGCACGACTGCTATGGCGGTACCTATCGGCTCTTCAGCGCTTTGGCGCGCAAACAGCACTTCCGGGTCGAGTTCATCGACCAGACCGATTCCGAAGCTTTGCGTGCCGCCTGTGCGCGCAACCCGAAAATCCTCTGGGTAGAGACGCCAAGCAATCCTCTCCTGCGGATCGTCGATATCCGCGCCGCCGCGCGCCTTGCGCAGGCATGCGGTGCACTGCTGGTCGTCGACAACACCTTCCTGTCACCGGGCTGGCAGCGACCGATCGAACTGGGTGCAGACCTCGTGGTGCACTCAACTACGAAGTATCTCAACGGTCACAGCGACGTGGTTGGTGGGGCGGTGGTGGCACGTACGTCCGAGTTGCATGAGCAACTCGTGTGGTGGGCGAATTGTCTGGGCGTTACTGGTTCGCCGTTCGACAGCTACCTGACGCTGCGCGGGCTGCGCACGCTCCAGGCGCGGCTGGCGATCCACCAGCAGAACGCGCGTGCACTCGTCGATCTGCTGCTCGCGAGCCCCGTCGTGGCGCGCGTTTATTACCCCGGCATCGTCACTCATCCCGGCCACAGCGTGGCAACTGCCCAGCAATCGGGATATGGCGCCATGATCAGCTTCGAGTTGAAGGGTGGCATTACTGCCGTAGAAGCCTTCGTGACCGGACTCGAATGCTTTTCGCTCGCTGAATCCCTGGGCGGGGTGGAAAGCCTGATCGCGCATCCAGCTTCGATGACACATGCGGCGATGGATGCGGCCGCGCGCTGTACCGCGGGCATTTCGGATGCGCTGCTGCGAGTGTCGGTGGGCATCGAAGCGTTGCAGGACCTGCAGCAGGACGTCACGCGCGCCCTTGAGCGTGTCGCCGAGCTCACCGCACGGGAAGGATCGGCGCGCCTGGCGCGCACCGCTTGTTGATTCAGCCGAGTGCCGCCAGGACCGCATCGGCCGCGGCACGAGTGCTCAACGACTTCTCGTCACGCAGGGCGATGTCACGGGTGCGAATCCCGGTGTCGATCGCGCGGTTGACGGCGCCTTCGAGAGCTCGCGCCTCATCTTCGAGCCCGAGGGAATGACGCAGGAGCAACGCTGCGCTCAGGATCGCGGCGAGCGGATTGGCGATTCCCTGTCCGGCGATATCAGGTGCGGACCCGTGGATCGGCTCGTACAGGCCACGCCGACCCTCGCCGAGCGACGCGGACGGCAGCAGTCCCATGGATCCCGCCAGCATCGAGGCTTCATCCGTCAGGATGTCGCCGAACATGTTCTCAGTAACGATGACGTCGAAATCACGCGGTCGGCGTAGCAGGTGCATGGCGGCGGCGTCGACCAGCATGTGTTCGAAGCTGACCTGCGGGAACTCGGCGCGCAGCAGCTGTTCGGTGACCGAACGCCACAGGCGCGAAGTTTCCAGGACGTTCGCCTTGTCGACCGAGACGACCCGGCGCCGGCGTGCCATTGCGAGCCGCGCGGCTACGCGCACGATGCGCTCGACTTCCGCCTGTGTGTACTCACAAAGATCCGTTGCGGTGGTTGCCGTGCGCGTTTTCTTTCCGAAGTAGATGCCACCGGTGAGCTCGCGCACGACCATGATGTCGACATCGCGCACCACCTCGGCCTTGAGCGGCGAGGCTTCGAGCAAAGCGGGGTGCGGAACTACGGGGCGCAGATTGGCGTAAAGACCCAGTTCACGCCGCAGCCCCAGGAGTCCCTGCTCCGGTCGTGCCGCGGCATTTGGGTCCGACCACTTGGGTCCACCGATTGCTCCCAGCAGGACAGCATCCGCACGCCGGGATAAGTCCAGGGTGGCCGGAGGCAGGGGATTGCCCGTTGCATCGATCGCGGCGCCGCCGAACGTGGCTTCCTGCAACTCGAACTGATGATCGAAGCGACGCGCGATGGCGTGCAGGCAGCGCACGGCCTCGGCGGTAACTTCGGGTCCGACGCCATCGCCCGGCAGAACCGCGATCAACGCCTTCACGCGTGCGCGCGCTCGTAGCCCAGGATGCGCTCCTGCTGGGCGAGCAGGAACTCCATCTCATCGATGCCGTTGAGCAGGCAGTAGCGCGCAAAGCCCTCGAGGGGAAACTTGACCGACCTGCCGTCGGGCAGAGTCAGTGACGTGCTCTCGAGGTCGATGGTGACTTCGACACCGGGGTGTTCGATGAGCCAGCGGCTGGTGGGCTCATCGACGATGATCGGCAGCAAACCGTTCTTCAGCGCATTGCTGCGAAAAATATCCGCGATCTCGGTGCTGATCACTGCGCGAATACCAAAGTCGAGCAACGCCCACGGTGCATGCTCGCGCGAGGAGCCGCAGCCGAAGTTGCGTCCGGCAACCAGCACCTGGCATCCCCTGGACTGCGGTTGATTGAGGATGAAATCGGATCGCGGTGTGCCGTCGGGCTGATAGCGCCAGTCGGTGAACAACTTCTCGGCGAGACTCTCCCGGCTGACCGTGGTCAGGAAGCGCGCTGGAATGATCTGGTCGGTGTCGATGTTGGTGTTCGGCAGCACCAGCGTTCTCGACCGGATCTTGTGGATCGGAATGCGTTGAGGAGCGCTCATGGAAGCATTTCCCGCGGATCGGTGACGCGTCCGCGCACGGCTGTCGCCGCAGCGGTAGCCGGACTCGCCAGCAGCGTGCGCGACCCCTTGCCCTGTCGGCCTTCGAAGTTGCGATTGCTGGTACTTACGCTGTATTCGCCAGCCGCGACCGTGTCGCCGTTCATTCCGATACACATGGAGCAGCCGGATTCACGCCATTCCGCGCCGGCATCGAGAAATACGCGGTCGAGTCCCTCCGACTCCGCATCGCGCTTCACTTGCTGCGAGCCTGGGACCACCAGCATGCGAACACCGCGAGCAACGCGACGGCCTTTCAGGACCTGCGCAGCTTGCCGCAAGTCGGAGAGCCGCGAATTGGTGCAGCTGCCGACAAAGACGACATTGACGGGCTTGTCGCGGATCGCATCGCCCGGAGAAAAGCCCATATAGCTCAGTGCGTGAGCGAAGACCGCATCGCCCTCGATCGTGGGTATGTGGCTCGAAATCGGAATGACCATGCCCGGATTCGTACCGTAGGTGATCATCGGCTCGAGCGATGCAGCTTCGATCGCGACCGTTCGATCGAACGCGGCGCCGGCATCCGAAGGCAATTGCTGCCAGCGCTCGAGGGCCCGACCCCAGTCAGCGCCTTGCGGTGCACGCGGCCTGTCCTTCAGATAGGAGAACGTAACTTCGTCCGGCGCGACCATGCCGGCGCGGGCGCCCGCTTCAATGGACATGTTGCAGACCGTCATGCGTTCGTCCATCGACAGCGCGCGGATGGTCTCACCGCGGAACTCTAAGACATGCCCGGTGCCACCCGCCACGCCGATCTTGCCAATGATGGCGAGAATCAGGTCCTTCGCGGTCACGGCAGGGTGCAAGCGCCCGGACACTTCAACGGCAAAGGTGCGTGGACGACGCTGCAGCAGGCACTGCGTCGCCAGCACATGACCGACCTCGGTCGTGCCAATACCGAACGCGAGGGCACCGAATGCGCCATGCGTGCTCGTGTGGCTGTCGCCACAGACGATGGTGCTCCCTGGTTGCGTCGCGCCGAGCTCCGGCCCGATCACATGCACGATGCCACGCCGATCGCTGCGCAGACCGAAGAGTTCGACGCCAAATTCCGCGGCGTTCTGCTCGAGAACGCGAATCTGTTTCGCTGCCGATTCGATCGTGATCGGCGCGTTGCCAAAAATCTGCTCGGTGCGGGTGGGAGTGGAGTGGTCGAGCGTGCCCAGCGTGCGCTCGGGCCGTCTCACCTTGAGGCCGCGCTGGCGCAGCACACTGAATGCTTGCGGCGAGGTGACCTCGTGAATCAGGTGCAGGTCAACGTACAGGACCGCCGGGGTGTCGGCAGTCTCGGCGCTGACCAGGTGCTGATCCCAGATCTTTTCAAAGAGGGTACGGGGCTGCATCGACCTGCGTTCAGCCCGCGGCTGCCGCCTTCACTCCCTTGGCGTCAACCGGTTCGAGCCATCCCCACTTGTCGGGCGTGCGCCCCTCGAACAGCCCGAAGAATGCACTCTGCAAGCTCTGCGTGATGGGTCCGCGCTTGCCGGCACCGATCTGGATGCCGTCGACCGAGCGAATCGGCGTGATCTCGACGGCCGTGCCGGTGAAGAACAGCTCGTCAGCGAGATAGAGCATCTCGCGCGGGATCGATGTCTCGCGAACTTCGAAGTTGCGGTCGCGGGCGAGGCGTGCCACCGAATCGCGAGTGATGCCGCCGAGGATCGAGCAGGCGAGACCGGGAGTGTAGATGACACCGTCTTTGACGAGAAACAGGTTCTCACCGGCGCCTTCGCTCACCAGGCCACCTGGCGTGAGGCCGATGCCTTCGGCAAACCCGAGGCGGCGCGCCTCCTGGCCGATGAGCTGGCTCGACAGGTAGTTGCCGCCGGCCTTGCCGAGTGCGGGAATGGTGTTGGGCGCCACGCGCTGCCAGGACGATACGCACACGTCGACGCCGTTCTGCAAGCCCTCCGCGCCGAGATACGCGCCCCATTCAATTGCTGCAACGGCGACCTCGGTTGGCGGGTCGACTTTGGGCGTAACACCGATTTCGCCGTAGCCGCGAAACACGATCGGGCGCAGGTACGCGCCTTTGGTCAGCCCATTTGCCGACACCACCGTCTTGCAGGCTTCGATGATCTGCTGCACGTCGTAGGGCATCTCTATGGAATAGATCTTCGCGGAATCGAACAGGCGGTGCGCATGATCCGTGAGCCGGAAGATGCATGGGCCCTGTGGCGTTGCGTAGGAACGAATGCCCTCGAATACGGATGAACCGTAATGCAACGCATGAACCATGACGTGCACCGTGGCCTTTTCCCAAGGCACGAGCTTGCCGTTGAACCAGATGAACTGCGTGGGCTTGATGGGCATGAGAGTCTCGCCGATCCCTTGTTGTCACACTGCGGCCTGCGCGGTGCGCGCGCCTTTGCGTCGCTCCTGCAGGGGTTTCGCACCGGTCAGCCGGCTCAGCTCCACACGGTTGATCACCTCGAGGAACGCGCGTGCGCTCGACTCGATGATGTTGGTGCTCACGCTGGAGCCGCGGTACGTGCGGCCATTGTACTCTACGTAAACCAGCGCTTCGCCCTGCGCATCCTCACCTTCCGATACGCTGCGTACTTCGTACTTGCGCAGGTTGAGAATCACACCGGCGGCCTGCTCCATCGCCTTGAAACACGCGTCGACCGGCCCATCCCCATTGGCCTGCTTTTCAATCGAACGCCCATCCTGGTGCGCGAGACACACCGTCGCCGACCCTTCTGCCCCAGTGCGCGCCTGGGTCGCGAACGACACCAGCGCCCAGGGACCACTCGACGCGCTGCCGGCGCGCAGCACCAGAGCTTCGATGTCACCGTCGAACAGCTCCTTCTTGGTATCGGCGAGTGCCTTGAATTCCTCGAACAGCTGATTGAATTCCAGTTCGTCGAGCTCAAAGCCGAGTTGCTTGACGCGTTCCCGTAAGGCGTGTCGGCCGCTGTGCTTGCCGAGCACCAGGTGCGTGCGTGTCAGGCCGACGTCCTCCGGTCGCATGATCTCGTAGGTCGAATGATGGCGAAGCATGCCGTGTTGGTGGATGCCGGACTCGTGCGCGAAGGCATTTTCGCCAATCACCGCCTTGTTGCGCGGGATCGGCATGCCCGTGATGCTCGATACGAGGCGCGCGGTCGGATAAAGCCGCGTGGTATCGATGCCGGTACTCATACGGAAGTATGCATCGCGCGTCTTCAGCGCCATGACGACTTCCTCGAGCGAGCAATTCCCCGCACGCTCGCCGATGCCATTGACCGTGCATTCAATCTGGCGGGCGCCCGCCAGAACGGCACTCAGGCTGTTGGCAACGGCCATACCGAGATCGTTGTGGCAGTGAACGCTGAGCACCACTTTGTCGATACCATGTACGTGCTCACGCAAGTAACGGAACAGCTGTCCGAATTCATCCGGCACGGTGTAACCGACCGTATCGGGGATGTTGACAGTCGTCGCTCCAGCCTCGATCACCGCATTTACGACTTCGGCAAGATACTCGGGCTCCGTGCGCGCCGCGTCCTCGGGCGAGAACTCCACGTCCTCACACAGATCGCGTGCGATGCGCACTCCTTCCACGGCAGTGCGGACAATCTCGTCCTTCGCCATCTTCAGCTTGTGCTGGCGATGGATCGCGCTGGTGGCCAGAAAGACATGCAGCCGCCGACGCGGCGCATCGCGCAGCGCCTTGGCGGAACGTTCGATGTCGTCACGATTGCAGCGCGCGAGTCCGGCAATGATCGGTCCGGTGACTTCCCGAGCCACGGACTGTACTGCTTCCCAATCGCCGCGCGAGGCCGCAGGAAAGCCTGCCTCGATCACATCCACACCGAGATCCGCGAGCGCGCGGGCGACCCGCAGTTTTTCCGGCAGAGTCATGCTGCACCCGGGCGACTGCTCGCCATCGCGCAACGTGGTGTCGAAAATCAGCACACGGTTCGGGTCGTGAGTGGCCATGACTGCTCCGGTGGGTATTCGGGGCTAGAACTCGTGGGTGTGCCGCGGCGGGCGCGGGTCGTAGTCCATGCTGGTGAGGGCATGGTTGTGGTGAGCGTCGGCAGGGCTCCCGATCGGGTCACCGTGCAGGACGCTCAGCAGTGTGCTCGAAGTGATGTTGCCTCCGCTCAGCACGATGCCGACGCGTTGCCCGGCGATTCGGCGCCGCAGGCGCGTCGCCCCTGCGAGCGCAGCAGCGCCCGCGCCCTCGGCGAGCTGATGCAGCGTATCGGCGTAGCAGCGGATGGCGGCATGTATCTCTGCCTCCTCGACTTCAACCATATCGTCGAGTGTGTCGCGCAGGATGGCGACGGTGTCGCGGGACGGCACGCGCGCCGCCAGTCCGTCAGCGATGGTTTCGCCGATCACCGCCTCCTTCATTTCGCCCGTGTGGAAGGCGCGTGACAGCGCAGGGGCATTCGCCGCCTGCACGCCAATCAGGCGCGTGTGCGGGCTCAGCGCCTTGAAAGCGAGGCCCATGCCGGCCGCGAGACTGCCACCACCGACAGGAATGAAGACCGTGTCGAGCGGTTGGGTTGCCTGTTCCAACATCTCCAGCGCCACGGTCGCGTAGCCCGCAATCAGAGCGGGTGCACGCGAGGGGTGAATGGCCAGGGCACCACTCTGCTGTGCGTGGCGTACTGCTGCCAACCATGCGGAGTCGAAGTCATGACCCTCGACGATGACCTGCGAGCCGAGCGCCGTCATCGCGGCGTTCTTGTCCGGGTTGTTGCCCTTGGGCACGAATATGGTGCACTTCACGCGGTGCAGTTGCGATGCGTGCGCGAGTGATTGCCCGTGGTTCCCGCGGGTCGCGGTGACGAGGCCGGTGGCACGCTCCGCGTCCGTGAGTGTGGCGAGCAGGTTCAGACCGCCGCGGATCTTGAAGGAACCGAGCAGTTGCGCGTTTTCGAGCTTGATGAAGGGCACGCAGCCGATTCGCTCCGCCAGCAGTGGATGCGTAACGAGCGGTGTCGAAGTCAGCAGCCCGCGCAGGCGTTTTCTCGCTGCCACGATGTCGTCGAAATGCACAGCCCCGGTATGGCGATCCGTCGCCGGCATCGAGACCTCGCGTGTGGAGCTGACAGGCATGGCGGCTCAGGCTCGCTCTTGATTCAACCAGGGCATTCGCGCACGCAACGCGGCGCCCACTTTCTCGATCGGTTGATCGAGGTCGGCTTTCAACAGGCGCTTGTAAGTACCGCCGCCCGCCCGGTTCTCGGCTATCCACTGTCGCGCGAAGCGCCCGCTGCGGATCTCCTTGAGTACTTTCTGCATCTCCTTGCGCACGCGCGCGTTGATGATGCGCGGGCCGCGCGTGAGGTCGCCGTACTTGGCGGTCTCGCTGATGTAGCGGTGCATCTTTTCGAGCCCGCCTTCGTGCAGCAGGTCCACGATCAGCTTGAGCTCGTGCAGGCACTCGTAATAAGCGACTTCCGGCTGATATCCCGCTTCGACGAGCGTTTGGAATCCTTGTACGACCAGCTCCGTCGTGCCGCCGCACAACACGGATTGCTCACCAAACAGATCCGTCTCGGTTTCCTCCGCGAACGTCGTCTCGAGCACGCCGCCGCGCGTACCGCCGATGCCGTGTGCGTAGGCGAGCGCCTTCTCCTTCGCTTTGCCACTCGCGTCCTGGGCGATCGCGATCAGGCACGGTACGCCGCGTCCCTGCTGGAATTGCCGGCGCACGAGATCTCCAGGTCCTTTCGGCGCGATCAGCACGACGTCGAGGTCCTTGCGTGGCTTGATCTGACGAAAATGGATATTGAAACCGTGCGCGAAGAGCAGTGTCGCGCCCCGCTGCAGAGCTTGTCTGACGTCTTTGTAGAGTGCCTGCTGCGCGAGATCGGGCACCAGCATCGCGACCAGGTCCGCACCACGCACAGCGTCGATCGGCTCTGCGACCTTGAGCCCATCCTTCTTGGCCTTCTTCCAACTAGCGCCGGCCTTGCGCACGCCGACGGTGACGTCGTGGCCGCTGTCCTTGAGGTTGAGTGCGTGGGCACGTCCCTGGCTGCCATAGCCCAGGATCGCGATGCGCGCACCCTTCAGTGCGCGCTTGTTGACGTCTTTGCCCGAATACAACCGCATGAGTCCTCCAGAATCCAAAACCGCGCGCCGCGGTCGGTGAAATTCAAGTCGCCCAAAAAAGAAACCCCGCCTCGGCGTTGCCGGTGCGGGGTTCCTTAAGTGTTTGCCTTTGGATCGATCCTCAGGCCAGGGCCCCGCACCTCCGTGCCAGCAGCAGGCCAATCAGGGGCAGCCGCAGCTCGACGCCTGCAACCGCAGCCACCAGTGATCCCGGGCGGAGGGCAGTAATAACAGCAGTCGAGATCTTGGTCGTCATTGGCGCTGAGAAAATCGAATTGCGAACGATAGGAGCATAGGAATCGAGACCTTGTCAACCACGGAAGCGTGCACAGAAGTCTGTCTGACTGTTCTGCCATGCAGGCGAAATCAGGCGTTCGATGGAGCGACGCGAATTCTGTAAGCTTGGTGTCGCCGACAACATGACGCCTCTCTAATGCCCGCGCTGCTTCCGCATTCCGCCTCCGAAACGGCTGCTCTGCCGCTATGGCTGGTGTGCGAGAGCGCGCTGGAATCCTGGCTGGCAACACAGCCGCCGCGCGTCGCGCAATGGGCGGGCGATGGTGGTTTCAAGGCGGAACGTCACCGCGTGCTGTTGCTGCCGGACGCAAACGGGAAAGTGTGCGGAGCGGCGCTCGGGCTCGGACGCCTGCTGGATCTGCGCGAGCTCAGCTTGTGGCACATCGCCGGACTCACCGACCGCTTGCCGCCCAATGATTTTCGTTGCGTCACGGAATTGCCCGTCGCAGCTGCAAATCAGTTCGCGCTGGGATTTCTCTATGGGCAGTACCGCTTCGAGCGCTATCGCCGTCCACCCGCTGCGTCGCGCGGCGCTCGCCTCATCGCGCCCGCCAACTGCGACGTTGCGCACGTGGAATGCACGTATCACGCGCTGTCGTGGGCGCGTGATCTCATCAATACGCCCGCGAGCGATCTCGGACCGCATGAGCTGGCGGCCGAGGTGGTCAGCCTCTCGAAGCAGTACTCGGCCAGGCATCGAGTCCTGGAGGGTACCCAGCTTCTGGAGCAGAACTTCCCAATGATTCACGCGGTCGGCCGCGCCAGCAGCCGTTCACCGTGCCTCGCAGAGCTGTCGTGGGGGAGCCGGGGCCCGCGCATCACGCTGGTCGGCAAGGGTGTGTGCTTCGACAGCGGTGGGCTGGACCTGAAAAATGCGCCGGCGATGCAGTTGATGAAGAAGGACATGGGTGGCGCCGCCTGTGTACTCGCGCTCGCGCGCATGATCATGGAGTCGCAACTGCCAGTGCGGCTGCGAGTATTGATCCCGGCCGTGGAGAATAGTGTCGGCGGCGACGCTTACAGGCCCGGAGATGTGCTGGCGACACGCAAAGGCCTTACGGTTGAAATCGGTAACACCGATGCGGAAGGGCGGCTCGTGCTTGCCGACGCCATCGCGGAAGCCGACTCCGAGTCGCCGGACCTCTTGATCGACCTGGCGACATTGACGGGCGCAGCCCGCGTTGCGCTCGGACCAGACCTGCCGGCTCTTTACGGCAACGACGAGGCGCTTTGCGCCCAACTCCTGCGTCATGGTCAGGAACAGCATGATCCACTGTGGCCGATGCCGCTGTGGAGCCCCTATGAGGAAGATCTCGCCAGCAAAGTCGCGGATCTCGGCAATGCCTCGGCATCGACATTTGCGGGCTCGATAATCGGCGCGCTGTTTCTCAAGCGCTTCGTATCGGAGCGTACGCCGTGGCTGCACTTAGACCTGTACGCCTGGAATCCGAAGGAACGTCCGGGCCGGCCGGTGGGGGCTGAGGCGCAAAGCGTGCGCGCGCTTTTTGCCTTGATCAAAGAGCGCAGCACCGCACCCAGCTGAGAGCGGCATGCTGGTCATCGCCCCGCGTGATCTCGCATTTCTCGTTCTCATCAACCTGATCTGGGGCCTCAACTACATCGCGAGCAAGATCGGCGTCGGCCAGTTCCCGCCCCTGATCTTCACCGCCCTGCGCTTCAGCTGCCTCGCACTGATTCTTATGCCTTTCATTCGCTGGCATCGTGGCCTGATGGGATCGCTGGTGGTCGCAGCGGTGTTTGCAGGCGGGCTGCACTTCTCGCTGTTGCTGGTCGGATTGCACCTCGCGGATACGGTGTCTACCGTGGCGATCGCCGGCCAGCTCGGTGTGCCGTTCGCTACCCTGATGTCGATCGTAGTTCTCGGCGAAGTCATACGGTGGCGCCGCTCGCTGGGCATCTTGCTGGCGTTTTCTGGTGTCATGGTGATGGGACTCGATCCGCGCGTGTTTGAGTTCTGGCAGGGACTCGCTTGCGTCGTGCTGTCGGCATTGTTTGGCTCTATTGGGTTGATGGCAGTGAAGCGATTGCATGAGATCCGGCCTCTCGAACTGCAGGCGTGGTTCGCGCTCATCAGCGCGCCGCTCATTCTCATCTTCAGCCTGATCTTCGAATCGGGACAGCTCGCCGCGATCAGCAATGCAAAATGGAGCGGCTGGGGAGCACTGGCATTCAACGTGCTGGGCGCAAGCCTCCTCGCGCACACGGGGTACTTTTATCTCGTGCAGCGCTACCCGGTGACCAGTGTGTCGCCGCTGACAGTGCTCTCGCCGCTGTTCGGCGTATTCTTCGGTGTGACGCTGCTCGGCGACCACCTCACGACCAGGATCATCGCCGGCGGTGTCATGACTCTTACCGGCGTATTCATCATCGCCAGGCGCGAGAAGCAGATCGCCGACACGGGCTCGTGAACCGGACAACCCGAGGGGACAGTGTGAAGAATAGAGAGAAGAGGCCCGTGGGCACACACCATAGTGCTCGTCACGATGCGCGCCGTTTTTCACGCGTGGTGGTGGAAGGCCTCACCCAGGCACCAGCGCGGGCTATGTTACGTGCGGTCGGGTTTGCGGATGAGGACTTCGCCAAGCCACAGGTCGGAATCGCCTCGACCTGGAGCACGATGACCCCGTGCAACGTGCATATTGATGGCCTGGCACGCACCGCGGCGCAGGCGGTCGATGCAGCAGGTGGCAAGAGCGTGCTGTTCAACACGATCACGGTGTCAGACGGCATTTCGATGGGCACGCCGGGAATGCGCTACTCCCTGGTGTCGCGCGAGGTGATTGCCGATTCAATCGAAACGGCCGTGGGTGCGCAGGGATTCGATGGCGTGCTCGCCATCGGCGGCTGTGACAAGAACATGCCCGGTTGCCTCATGGCGCTGGCGCGTCTCAATCGGCCGGCGGTGTTCGTGTATGGCGGCACCATACGTCCGGGTCGGGAGCATCGCGACATCGTCGCGGTATTCGAGGCAGTTGGTGGGCATGCGAGCGGGCGCGTGTCGGACGCGCAGCTGCTGGAAGTCGAGCGCACCGCTATACCCGGAGCAGGAAGCTGCGGTGGGATGTACACCGCGAACACGATGGCCTCGGCAATCGAAGCGCTCGGCATGAGTCTGCCGAACAGCTCGGCCCAGGAGGCTGAGTCGGAAACCAAACGCGACGACTGCCGGCGCGCAGGTACAGCGGTGGTGGCGCTCATCAAGGCCGGGATTTGCCCCGCCGATATCCTGACGCGCCGTGCCTTCGAAAACGCCATCACGGCGGTGATCGCCCTCGGCGGCTCGACCAACGCCGTGCTGCACCTGCTGGCGATCGCTCAGGCCGCACGAGTGCGACTGTCGCTGGATGACTTCACGCGCATCGGCAGACGTGTGCCGGTGCTCGCCGATCTGAAACCTAGCGGCCGATACTTGATGTCCGAGCTCATCGCCATCGGTGGCATCCGTCCATTGCTCAAGACGCTACTCGATCAGGGCCTTCTGCATGGCGATTGCATGACCGTAAGCGGTCAGACGATGGCAGCAAATCTCGCCGGCGTGGCCGCCTATCCGCAAGGACAGGACGTGATACGACCCTTCGATGCCCCTATCAAGAAGGAGAGCCATCTCGTGATCATGCGCGGCAATCTCGCCCCGGAAGGCGCCGTGGCGAAGATCACCGGCAAGGAAGGTCTGATTTTCGCCGGCCGCGCGAGGGTATTCGATTCAGAAGAACGGGCGCTGCAGGCAATCATTGATGGCACGGTCGTGGCCGGGGATGTGGTCGTGATCCGGTACGAAGGACCAAAGGGCGGACCGGGCATGCGGGAGATGTTGAGCCCCACGAGCGCGATCATGGGCAAGGGCCTCGGGGACAAGGTGGCTTTGATTACGGACGGACGCTTCTCGGGGGGCAGCCACGGATTCGTGGTAGGCCACATCTCACCCGAAGCTGCACTGGGCGGACCGCTCGCACTGGTTCGCAACGGCGACCGCATCGTTATCGACGCACGCAAGCGCAGCCTGGTCCTGGACCTCAGCGCCGCGGAGCTCAAGCGGCGAAGTAGGGCCTGGCGGGCGCCGCGGGCCAAGGCGACGCGGGGCGTGCTCGGGAAGTATGCAGCGCTTGTGGGTAGCGCCTCGTTTGGTGCGGTCACTGAACCCCTGGCTTCGCGCCCTCGTTGAATACGAAGTCTTTCGAGCTTTTTGCAACATTGAGCAGCACGGTAGGACAAGGCGCGCGGGCGTGTTGTTGCTTCGCACCATCAGCTCGGGCGCGCGCCACTACTCCCAGAATCGCATCGATGGCGGAGTCGCGAGTAGATGAGTTTTTCACGTGGAAGGCAGCGATTCGAGCTGGGATAAAAGACGTGCAAAAAATACCTCTGTCGCTCGATTCGCCTGACAGCGAACTGGTTGTTTTGTACAGGTTGTCCGGGTAAAGTTGCGCCGCGACGCGCCGGCCGATTCCATCAAAGAGCCAGGCGCGATCGATCTGACAAGGGCCGAAAGGGGAGCGGCCCGGAAACAAGCTGGCGGGCCCGAGTCAAAGCGGATGCGAAGGCACGGCGAATTCGCCTCGCAGACTGGGAACTCCCTTCGAGGCGCAAACTCGATTTAGATATAGCTGAAGATTGAACCGTCTAGCGTCGGCGCCTGTCGCGCCGGCCCGGACCTCAACGCAAAAATCCACCGATATGGCATACGCGCCTGAATCACTTTACTCACCGCGTCGCATGACCGCGATCTCCCTGGTCGTACTCCTGCACATCGGGATGCTCTATGGGCTGAAGAACGGACTGGCAAGGCACGCGCTCGAGCTCATCACCGGTCCCGTCGAAGTGAAGATGATCGACGAGACCATTCCGGAGGATAAGGAGCCGCCACCTCCACCGCCCAAGCTGGAGACTCCGCCGCCCTTCGTTCCGCCGCCCGAGATCGCGATCGAACTGCCGGTCGATGCGCCGGCGACCAACGCGATCGTCGCGGTGCAGACGACACGTCCCACGACTCCACCGCCGAAGCCGGCGCCTTCCGGAAGAACGCCGCCGCGCTCGGATCCGAAGCGCCCGCTGGCACAGCCAGAGTACCCGCCTACCGCCCGCCGCCTCGGACAGGAAGGAACTGTCGTGCTCCTCATCTATGTGCAGACCGACGGCAAGGTCGGCGACGTGAAGATTCACAAGACCAGCGGCTTCGACAAGCTCGATGAAGCCGCCGTGCGCGAGGCCAAGCGTTCATGGCGCTTCATTCCGGCCAAGGAAGGCAACACTCCGGTGGCCGAATGGGGGCAATTCGCGGTGACCTTCCGGCTCACCGATCAGTGATCAAGTCAATTCAAGGCTGATATTCAGAGGACAATCCGTTTATGGCAACACCCACCACACCACTCACCACAGACAACCCATACGGCCTCGAACAACTCTGGGCACAGGGCGATTTCGTAGCCAAGGGCACGCTGATCCTGCTGTTGATCATGTCAGCCCTCTCCTGGTGGGTCATGATTACCAAGGCTTGGGACCAGCGCCGCTTGCGCTCACAGGCGAAGCAGGCGGAGCGTGATTTCTGGGGCGCCGGAAGCCTCAAGCAGGCGATCGAGACGCTCAAGGGCAAGGACAATGCCTTCCGCTACATCGCCGAAGAAGGCATGCGCTCCGCCCAACACCACGAGGGCCGGCTCACGGATCAGGTCGATCTGAATGAGTGGATCACGCAGGCTCTGCAGCGCGCGCTCGACGGCATCACCAACAGCCTGCAGGGCGGCCTGCCGATCCTCGCCACCGTCGGCTCCACGGCGCCATTCGTGGGACTGTTCGGTACGGTGTGGGGCATCTATCACGCGCTGATCAACATCGGCATCGCCGGCCAGGCGAGCATTGACAAGGTCGCTGGCCCGGTGGGCGAGGCACTCATCATGACTGCCCTCGGTCTCGCGGTCGCGGTGCCCGCAGTGTTCGGCTACAACGTCCTGTTGCGCCGGAACAAGGTCCTCATCGAGAAGTTCAAGTATTTCGCAACCGACATGCACGCCTACCTGCTGAGCGGTGCGCGCGTCGGCACGGGCGACGTATCCGTCAAGGCGGGCGCGCGGCCGGTCGGTGCGACCGCCGCTGCACGTTCGTAAGTCGGGCGGCCCGAGCAACGGAGGAATATCGCCATGGCGATGAGCGTCGGAGGCGGGGAAGAGGGCGGCATGATGGCCGAGATCAACACCACGCCGCTGGTGGACGTGATGTTGGTGCTTCTCATTATCTTCTTGATCACCGTACCCGTGATCACCAAGACCATCAACCTGCAGCTGCCGCACGCGGTCAACATCCCGACCGAGACCAAGCCGGAGAACATCACCATCGCGGTCGACCCCAACGGGCACTACTACTGGAACGACAAGGCAATCCCGGACCAGAACGCGATGCTCGAGCGCCTGAAGACCATCGCCGTGATGAAGCCGCAACCCGAAGTGCATGTGCGTGCCGACAAGAACGTCCGCTATGAATACGTGGGTCGTCTGGTGGTGCTCACGCAGCGTGCGGGAATTCTGAAGGTGGGATTCATCACTGAACCCGACCGCGGCATTCGCGGTACTCGGGCACGCTGAGCGAGGAGAGTCAGACTCATGTCAATGCAGGTTGGCGGCGCTGAAGACCAGAGCATGGTGGACATCAACACCACGCCGCTCATCGACGTGATGCTGGTGCTGCTCATCATGTTCATCATCACCATCCCCGTGATGACGCACGCGGTGAAGCTCGATATGCCGCGAGGCCAGACGGTGCCGCCGCCGGTACCGCCGGAAGTGATCGACATCGAGGTGGATTTCGACGGCACCGTGCTATGGAATGGCACCCCGGTCGCCGACGAGCCCACGCTCCTCAGCTATCTTCAGACCGAGTCAGCCAAGGATCCTCAGCCGGAGATTCACCTGCGTCCCAACAAGCGCGTGAAGTATGACTACGTCGCGCGTGTGCTCGCGGACGCGCAACGGCTGGGAATCAGGAAGATCGGCTTCGTCGGCAACGAAGAGTTCATGGAGTAGCGGCCGCTGGCGGCGACATTCAGTCGCCGTTCAGTCGGGCACCCGCAGATTCTAGAAGCGCCGGGATGATGAGTCCCGGCGTATTTGTTTGAGCCCATTGTAATGCGAGGAAGATATGAAGCTTCGGCTCACTCGAGTCCTGTTCCTGACACTGGCCAGCGTTACGCTGCTGTCGCCGTTCGCGACCGACTCGTCTTACGCAGCTGACGAGAAGCCGGCTGCGCAGCGCGTCAGTAACAAGCTGGTCAAACCCCTGAAGGCCGCGCAGGAAGCGATGCAGAAGCAGGATTGGGATACCGCGATCGCCAGGACTCTGGAAGCGAAGGCGGTACCGGATTCGACGCCGTACGACAAGTACCAGATCGCCGAATTCCTGTCGTTTCTGTACCTGAAGAAGGAAGACTACGCGAATGCGGCTGGAGCCTACGATGATCTTCTGGCGAGCGAGTTCCTGCCCGCTGATCAGCTGGAAGACCGGCTGCGCGTCGCGTCGACTCTGAATTTCCAGCTCAAGAACTACCCCAAGGCGGTCGAGTACTGCAAACGCTGGATCGAAGTCAGCGGCGGCACCAAACCTGAGCCGCACTTGCTGCTCGCCCAGGCATATTACGTCCAGGACGACTTTGCCAATGCCGCCAAGGAGATTGAGACTGCGAACGAGATGACTCGCAAGGCAGGCAAGCCGGTGAGCGAACAGTCGCTGCAGCTGGCACTGAGCAGTTATGCAGAATTGGACGACAACGCCGGCATCAAGAGGAGTCTCGAGCAGCTCCTGCGTCAATATCCGACGCCGAAGTACTGGGACCAGATGTTCACGATCATCCAGAACCGACGCGACACCGATGATCGCACGTCGATGAACCTGTATCGGCTGATGTTCGATGTCGGGCAGCTCAAGCGTCCAGATGACTACGTTGAGCTCGCGCAATACACCTTCGATGCGGGAATACCGGGCGAATCCGTGAAAGTCCTGAAGCAGGGCTTCGAGAAGAACCTGCTGGGCGGAAAGGATGAGCAGCGCCGCAAGCAGTTCCTGGCCGACGCGGAGAAGCAGGCGCAGACCGATCAGAAATCCCTGCCGTCGCTCGAAAAGGAAGCGATGGCTGCCAAGACCGGTGACGCGGATGCCGTGCTCGGCATCGCGTACCTGAGCTACGACCAGTACGACAAGGCCATCGAGGCCCTGCAGCGCGGGTTGCAGAAGGGCGGAGTCAAGCGCCCCGAAGAGGCGCAGCTCATGCTGGGGCGCGCCTTCCTCAAGGCGAATCGCAACGCCGACGCCGTAAAGGCGTTCGAAGCCATTCCAAAAGACTCAAAGCTTGCCGAAGTGGCGAATCTTTGGGCAATCTACGCGCAGAAGGGCGCGGGAACGCCGGCCGCCTGAATAACAACGCGCTCGCGGCGTATCAATTCCGAGGTGTATAGAGGTGATGCGTAAGTATCTTGTCGTTTGGCTGCTCGCCGCCCAGATAGGCACTGTCGGCGTGATGAGTGCACTGGTGGCGCCCACCGCTGCTGCGGCTGATGCGAAGTTCAGCAAGGCAGTCGGCACGCCCCTGAAGGCGGCACAGGAGGCGATTCAGAAGAAGAATTGGGACGTCGCCATGACCAAGCTCAAGGAGGCGAACGGCCAGGCGACCAAAACGCCCTACGAGCAGTACTCCATCAATGAGTTGATGGCCTACGTGATGCTGCGCACGGGCGATTCAGCCGGCGCTGCCAAGCTCTATGAGCAGAACCTCAGCTCCGGCCAGGTGCCGGCAAACGAGGTTCCGGCGCGTACCAAGACCCTCGCGCAATTGTTCTTCCAGACCAAGAACTATCCAAAGGCGATCGAGTACGGCAATCGCTGGCTGAAGAACAGCCCCGATGACAGCGATGCGTACCTGCTGGTCGCGCAATCCTATTACCAGCAGAAGGATTGCAAGAGCGCCACCAGGTACATGCAGCAGGGGATGGACGCTGCGCGCAGGGCGAACCAGCCGATCAAGCAGAACTGGATGGACCTGAAGCTGTTCTGCCAGGATGCGACGGGAGACAAGCAGGGCGTGATCGACACGCGCATGCAGCTGGTGCGCAACTATCCGAGCACCGAGCATTGGGACGCCTTGCTTGTGACGGTCCAGAAGCTGGACGCTGACAACGAACTCGTCACCCTTAACTATTACCGCCTGATGTTCGATCTCAATGTGCTCAAGAAACCCAACGACTACAAGGAAATGGCGGAAATGGACATCACCGCCAAGGTGCCGGGCGAGGCGCTGGAAGTGATGACCAAGGGCTTCCAGAACAAGGTGCTCGAGACCAGCGACCGCGAGCGTTACACGCGCCTCCTCAACAACGCCCGCACCCAGGCGCAGGCTGTCAAGGCTGCTCTGCCGAAGCTCGACGCGGACGCGCGCGCTGAACAAACCGGCGAGGCGGATGTCGCGCTCGGTATCACGTACACGGGCTTTGCCCAGCACGACAAGGCGGTAGAAGCTCTGCAGCGTGCACTGCAGAAGGGCGCCGGCAAGCGCAAGGACGAGGCTCAGATTGCGCTGGGTCGCGCCTACCTCAAGCTCAACCAGAAAGACTCCGCCCGTAAAGCCTTCAAGGCTGTACCTGATGATTCACAATTGGCGCGCGTTGCGGAACTCTACGGGATCTACGCCTCGCAGCAGAGCTGAAGCCTCATCCGAAACGTCGAGCATGCGGGTCGTGAACGTAGTTCATGGCCCGCTCTCGTTCTGGACCTCGGAAAAAGGTCGCCCGCCACGACCCGCGAGTACCGCGTGCATCTCCGCAATGATCGCGAGTGCGATGGATTCAGGCGTACGCGCCCCGATGTCGAGGCCAACCGGACCGCGCAATCGACCCGAGAGTTTCGCGGCCAGCGGCCCCAACTCCGCCGCCAGGCGGCGGCGCCGCTCGTGCGGCCCGAGCAAACCCACGTAGGGAACGGACGAGGCTGCGAGCTCGCGCAAGTAATGCAGATCAGCTTGCAGGTGGTGGCTCATCACCACTGCGGCGTCGTAGCGCGAGAGATCCACGCGCGCAGTGAGCTCATCGGCGGGCGCGCCGATCACCTGGTTGGCCTCGGGAAAATGCTCTTTGACCGCGTAGGCAGGCCGGTGATCGTAGACGGTCACGGCCCAGCCCAACTCACCGGCAGCGCGCACGACTGGTGCAGCATCAGGACCGGCACCGAGAAGCAGAATCTGTGGTGGCGGATCCACGCGGCCAAGGAACGCGTTGACCAGCGAATCATCGCTACGGACCTCGACGAGTTCGACGGCCGATTCAACGCCGTTCAGTCGTGCCAACTTCTCCTTCACGGCTCGAGCGATATCGTCGGCGGCTTCGCCATCGAACCAGCATCTGCCGACAGGCCACGCCGTGCTGGTCGAGCGCACAATCGTGGCGAACCAGATCGGTTCGCGCAGCCGCAGGGCAACGCCCATGCGATCAAGCGGGTGATAGTTATCGGCGGCGGTGAGCCGCTGCAGCAGGATACTCATCGCTCCTTCGCAGCCGAGCCCGAGGCCCCAGATCAAATCATCCGAAGTGCGCAGATCGTATTCGACTAATTGCGCGCGCCCCGTATCGATGACCGCCCTCGAGCGCTCGAGCAGGTCCGTTTCGAGACAGCCGCCCGACAGCAGGCCGCAGGCTGTGCCATCAGCGTCAATCAGCATTCGCGCGCCGGGTTTTCGGTACGTGGAACCGCTGGTGGCGACGATGGTCGCGAGCGCGAGCGGGCGGCGCGAAGCGCGGCGTAGCTCCAGGAAGTTCAGCAGCGCAGTGAGGCTGGAATCCATGGGCGCGCGATTATGCCAGCGAGAACAAAATTAAACAGTCAGTGAGGGCGACACATTGCGAGCGCAGGCGCGTGAGCATAAATTAATCGCACGTTTAACAGGAGCAGCTCATGAGTCGCCAATTGCGGGTGACGCTGGCACGCCGGCCCGGCCGGCCCAGGGGCGGCAACGATCCCCAGGTGCGCGATGCACTGCTCGAGGCCGCGCGGACCCTGTTCTTACGCTACGGATTTCGCGCCGTGTCGAGCCGGCAGGTAGCCGCGACTGCGCGTGTCAACCCGGCGATGATTCATTACTACTTCGATGGCAAGGACGGTCTCTATCGCGCGATGCTCGAGAGCGCCATCTCCCCTGTGCTGACACGCCTGGTAGCGATGCTGGGCCAGCAGGAGAGCGTGGATATCGAGGGTCTTGCGCGTACCTACATGGGGGTACTCTCCGCCAACCCGTGGATTCCGGGCTTGATCGTGCGCGAAGTGTTGTCACCGGACGGGTCCTTTCGCCAGGTCTTCATCCGCGATCTCGCCGGGCGCTTCGCGCCGATGCTGCGCACCGTCATCAAGCGCGAGATCGACTCCGGGCGTCTGCGCAGCGATCTCGATCCATCCTTGACTTGTGTCTCGTTGATGAGTCTCGCCCTTTTTCCCTTCATCTCACTGCCGATTTCCAGCCGCGTACTCGGAGTGGACAGCAGCGCAGAGGGCATCGAAGCGCTCATTGCGCACACCATGCGCGTCTTTCTGCACGGCGTCGCGGTAAAGGACGGATTCGATGCCTAAGGCCATGTGGTGGTGTCCGTTTGCATTGCTCGTGCTCACGGGCTGCAACGGCGATGAATCATCGAATGTCGCACTCGGGACCCTCGAGCGTGACCGGCTGGAGCTGCCGGCGGAAGCGCACGAGCCGGTAATCGAGATTCTCGCCGGCGAAGGTGAGCACGTGACCGAGGGACAGGTGCTGCTCAGGCTGGACAGCATGAACGGCGCTGCCCAGGTGGCGAGTCTCAAGGCTCAGGCGAACGGCGCCCAGCATCGCCTGGACGAGCTGATCCGGGGACCGCGCGCAGAAGACATCCTCGAGGCCCGTGCGCGCCTGGCGGGCGCAGATGCGCAGCTCGAGAGCGAGAGTAAGGAGTACGAGCGGGTCCGCGAGCTGGTGCAACGCAAGCTGACCAGCCAATCGAGCCTCGATCGACAACGCGCTGCGCGCGACAGCGCGGAGGCTTCGCGCAAGGCCGCCCATGCGCAACTCACCTTGCTCCTGAAGGGCACGCGTATCGAAGAGCTGGACCAGGCACGCGATGCCCTGGCTCAGGCCCAGGCACAGCTGCAGCAGGCCGAGATCAGTGCACAACGGCTCACGGTGCGCGCACCACGCGCCGGCATTGTCGAAGCCCTGCCGTACAAGGTTGGGGACCGCCCGCCCGCCGGTAATCCCGTGGTGGTGATGATTGCGGACGGCACTACCTATGCTCGAGTGTATGTGCCCGAGCCCCTGCGCGTGCATGTCCAGGCTGGCACACCCGCCAGCGTGCACGTCGATGGCAAAAAGCAGTCATTCGCGGCCAGCGTGCGCTACATCTCGAACGAAGCTTCCTTCACCCCGTACTTCGCCCTCACGCAGAAGGATCGCAGTCGCCTCAGCTACCTGGCCTACGTCGATCTCGAAGCAGTGCAAGGAGCGAAGCTGCCGGTCGGAATTCCCGTCGAGGTACGCTTCGGCGAGACACACCAGGCCGCACGATGAACGGTGAACCCGCAATCCGCGCCCGGGCATTGACGCGCCGGTTCGGGACTCTCACTGCCGTCGATCACGTCGATCTCACCATTCCCAAGGCGCAGATCTACGGTTTCCTGGGGCCGAATGGTTCAGGCAAGTCGACGACCATTCGCATGTTGTGTGGGTTGTTGCGACCGACGGAGGGGTCGGTCGAGGTCCTCGGTCACGATGCGACACGCGACTCGGAGAAGCTGCGGCAGAAAATTGGCTACATGACCCAGCGCTTTTCGCTGTGGGAGGATCTGACCGTACTCGAGAATCTCGAGTTCATTGCTGACATCTTCAGCATTCCACGTGCCGATCGCGCCCGTCGCCTGGACGCGGCCCTCAATGAATATCACCTGCTCGATCGCGTCGCGCAGCGGGCAGGCACCTTGAGTGGCGGGCAGAAGCAGCGACTCGCCCTGGCAGCCGCGGCTTTGCACGCGCCGGAGTTGCTGCTGCTCGATGAACCGACGAGTGCCGTCGATCCGCAGAGCCGACGCGACTTCTGGGAGAGCCTGTTTCGGCTCGTCGGGCAGGGAACCACGATCCTCGTCTCGACGCACTACATGGATGAGGCCGAACGCTGCCATCGCCTGGCGATTCTCGACAATGGGCGGCTGGTCGCGGAAGGAGCGCCCAAGGCGCTGATGCAGGACATCGATGCTGTAGTGATCGAAGTGGAGGCCGACGACATTGCGGGCGCACGCGAGGCGCTCGCCCACATCGGCGCAGTGAAGAGCATCGCCCAGCTCGGAACGCGATTACACGCCCTGCTGGATCGTTCGACTCCGGATCCGCAGCGCGTGGTGCAGGGTGCCTTCGAGCGTGCGCATGTGCAGGCGAGAGTGGAGCTCACCAAAGCCAGTCTTGAGGACGTGTTTGTCGCGGCCACCCTGCAAGGGCGGGGCGCTGATGGGCGCCCGAAGGCGGCAGGCAGCGCGGAGAAGTCACGATGATTCCCGTGGCGATCGCACAATCACTGGGGCGCATTCGAGCCATTGCCGCCAAGGAATTCCGGCAGCTCGCCCGCGATCGCCTGACTTTCGGCATGGTGGTTGGCATACCGCTGATCCAGATCCTGATCTTTGGCTACAGCATCAACTTCGATGTGCGCGATATCGCCGCGGGCGTCGTGGACCAAGCCCACACCTCGGGCTCGCGAGCCCTGATCGCGGACCTGCAGGCGACCCAGGTCATCCGCGTGAAGGAATATCTGCGCTCGCCGCAGGAGCTCGAAGCGCGGATCGCCGGCGGTCATGTGAGTGTGGGTGTGTACATTCCGCCCGACTTCGAGCGGCGGCGCCTCGATGAGGATCGCACCGCCGTGCAGATCCTGGTGGATGGCAGCGAGCCAAGCATCGAGAGCGTGGTGCGCGGGATCGCGGAGCCGAAGCTCTCGCAGCGCGCCGGCATCAGCAGGCCGGATCAACGCCTGATCGAAATGCGCACGCTCTACAACCCGGAAAGGCGTACGGCGGTGCAGATCGTGCCGACGCTCATCGGCGTGATTCTCTTCATGACGATGGTGTTGTTCACGGCGATCGCTATTGTGCGCGAGCGCGAGCGCGGCAACCTGGAACTGCTGATCACGACGCCGGTGAAATCGGCGGAGTTGATGGCGGGCAAGATCATGCCTTACATCCTGGTGGGGCTGATTCAGACCACGCTCATCCTGGTGGTCGGACGCTGGCTGTTCGATGTGCCTTTCAGCTCCAACCTGCTGGACCTGTATCTCGCAGCCTGCCTGTTCATCGCTGCCTCGCTGATGCTGGGATTGCTGATTTCAACCATCGCAATGACACAATTCCAGGCGGTGCAGCTCGGTTTCTTCACCATGCTGCCGTCCATCCTGTTGTCTGGTTTCATGTTCCCGTTCGACGGCATGCCGGCTGCCGCGCGGGCGATCGCACAGGTCCTGCCGCTCACGCATTTCGTCGACCTGGTGCGTGGCATCGCATTGCGTGGTGCACCGCTCAGCAGCATGCCAGTGCCGCTGCTCAAACTGGGTGCGTTTCTGATCATCGTATTGATTCTCGCCGCGCTGCGCTTTCGCAAGCGGCTGGACTGATCGGGATATTGCGCACTGCTGATAGGATGGCGTGGGCGCCGGAATGAGCCGGCGTGTACATCCAGTGGCGACACAAGCATACAAAGAGGGCGACTGGTTCGCGGTGCCGATGCCGCGCGGTTTTGCTATCGGCCTGGTGGCCCGCCGGCCGAAGCGTGGACCGGTCATCCTCGGCTACTTCTTTGGCCCGCTGCGCAAGGAGTTGCCGGATGAAGCGGAGTTGGCGCAAATCAGGGCGGAGCAGGCCAGTCTCATCTGCCGATTGAAGGATAGCGCCTTGCACCGTGGCTTGTGGCGGGTCACGGGTCATCATCCTCACTGGCGGCGCAAGGATTGGCCGCTACCGGCATTTCACCGCCGCGAAGGGCTCTCCGGGCGGGGAATTCGGCTCGAGTATGACGGCGACAACCTGACCACACCCTCACGCGAGCAGGAAGCAAGCATCCCGGACCTGAGTCTTCCGGAGGACGTGGTGCTCGATGAGTCCAGGATCGTCGACGCTCTGGTGAAGCTACTGGCAGAACAGAAACCGGTGACGATCGACCCCTCTCACTGGGTGCGGTGAGCTTGCCATGATGCAGCGCGAAAGATTAGAGTCGCCGCGACTTCTACGGGTTCTCGGCAGACCCGTCAGGTGAGGCAATGAAAACAATCTACGTGGGAAACCTGCCATTCAGCGCCTCTGAAGACCAGATCCGGCAGCTGTTCGAGCAGTATGGGAAGGTCCAATCCGTCAAGCTCATCACCGACCGCGAGACCGGGAGGCCGCGTGGCTTCGGCTTTGTGGAGATGGACGGCGGCGAAGCGGACAGTGCCATCTCCGGACTCAATGGGCAGCAGTTCGGGGGACGGAGCTTGCGCATCAACGAAGCGCGCGAGCGCAGCAACGACCGTGGCCCGCCACGTCGGCGCCCCTGAGGCCCGTGCCGTTCGCTGAGCGGGAAGCCCAGAGCGGCGATATCCTTTCAACCTGCACCCCGGTGCACTGCGCGCGTCGGCGCAAGTTTGCGCGCGGCCTTTCATATACTGAGCAACGATGAGCGACAACAACTGGACAGTGCACAAGTTCGGCGGCTCGAGCGTCGCTGATGCTGATTGTTTCCGGCGCGTGGCGCGCATCGTGGAGCAGGGCGGCGAGCGGCAAGCGATCGTCCTCTCGGCGTGTCGCGGCATCACCGACGCGCTGCTCAATATCGTGGCTCTGGCTGAGCATCAGGATGCCTCCTTCGAGGCTCGGCTCGGCGAGATCCGCGAGCGACACATCCAGATCGCCGAATCGGTACTGAAGCCGGGCGGCGCGGCGGCGTTCATCGCGGACCTCAAGTCGGACTGCCGCGACATTCACGGCATTCTGCAGACGGTGCAGCTCATTCGCTCGGCGGCGCAGAACGTTCGCGATCTCGTCGCCGGGTACGGTGAGATCTGGTCGACGCGCCTGTTTGCGACTTTGCTGCGCGAACGCACTGGTTCCGTGGGTGCCGTCGAGTGGCTCGATGCGCGCCGGGTTGTGGTGGTCGAGTGGGGCAAGCTCGGCCCGATCGTGCAGTGGGACGAATCGCAGCGACGCATGCAGACCGAGCTCAAGGCGGGCTTCACCGGGACCCTCGTGATCACTGGTTTCATCGCATCGGATTGCAACGGCATCCAGACGACGCTGGGGCGTAACGGCAGCGATTTTTCGGCCTCGATCTTCGGCGCCTTGCTCGAGGCACGCGAGATCCATATCTGGACCGATGTTGACGGGGTATTGAGCGCCGATCCACGCCTCGTGCCGGAGGCCAAGGTGATCGACTCGCTGTCCTACAACGAGGCGATGGAGCTCGCGTACTTCGGTGCCAAGGTCATACATCCACAAACCATGGCGCCCGCGATCGAACGCGACATCCCGATCTGGATACGCAATGCGTTCGCTCCCGACCGCGAAGGGACGCTGATATGCGCCGAGCCGCAATCACTCCTGCAGGTGAAGGGCATCACCAGCATTGACGCCATCGCGCTGCTCAACCTGGAGGGTGCGGGCATGATCGGAGTCCCCGGAACGGCACATCGCCTGTTCGGGGCGCTGCGCGAGGAGAACATCTCGGTCATCCTCATTTCGCAGGGCAGCTCCGAGCATTCGATCTGCTTTGCCATTCCGGAAACACAGGCAACGCGCGCCGAATCCGTGGTGCGCAATGCCTTCGAGAGCGAGCTGCGCCAGGGGCAGATCCAGAGCATCGAGGTCGATCGTGGCCTCGCCATTCTCGCGGTAGTAGGTGATGGCATGGCCGGCGCGCATGGCGTCGCAGCGAAAGTGTTTACGGCCCTTGGTGACTCGGCGGTGAACGTGCGCGCCATCGCGCAGGGCGCCTCGGAGCGCAACATCTCAGTCGTCATTGACGGGCGCCACACCTCGCGCGCATTGCGCGCCGTGCATTCCAGCTTCTACCTGTCGCCGCACACTGTATCCATCGGTGTGATCGGACCCGGAACGGTTGGCAGCGTGCTGCTCGATCAGCTGGCCGGGCAGATCGAACGACTGGGACGCGATCTCAGCATCGACCTGCGTGTCCGGGGCATCATGACCTCGAGTCGCATGTTGCTGGTCGATGGCGGCATCGACCTCGGTCAATGGCGGGAACGACTGGCCCGCGATGCTGTGGCGGCCGACCCGCAGGCGTTCGCCCAATTCGTGCACGCCGACCACCTGCCACACGCCGTGATGCTTGACTGCACAGCGAGCAGTGAGGTCGCATCGCGCTACCGCGAGTGGCTCGCGGATGGCATGCACGTCGTGACCCCGAACAAGAAGGCCAACAGCGGCGAGCTTGCGGCGTATAGCGCGCTGCGGGAGGCGCGCCGCGCAGCCGGTTCTCACTACCTGTATGAGACAACAGTGGGTGCGGGGCTGCCGATCATTCAGACGCTGCGCGATCTGCGCGAGACCGGGGACGAGATCGTCAGCATCGAGGGCATTCTCTCCGGCACGCTCGCGTACCTGTTCAATGTCTTTGACGGTTCGACGCCGTTCTCGCGCATCGTGCGCGAAGCCAAGGCCAGGGGCTACACCGAACCTGATCCGCGCGATGATCTCTCCGGCATGGACGTGGCGCGCAAGCTGATCATTCTCGGGCGGGAGATGGGCCTGGGACTCGAGCTCGCCGATGTTGCTGTCGAGAGCCTGGTGCCGCCGGCGCTGGCGCGATGCTCGATTGAGGAGTTCCTTGAGCGCCTGAGTGAGTTCGATGGCGACATGCAGACGCGCTATCAGAAGGCAAAAGCCGAACAGCAGGTGTTGCGATATATCGGCCGCCTCGACGCCAGCGGACGTGCGACGGTGGGCCTGACGCGTCTCGATGCGCGGCATGCATTCGCCAATATCTCGCTGACGGACAATGTCGTGCGCTTTGCCACGCACCGCTATTGCGACAACCCACTGATCGTGCAGGGACCGGGCGCGGGACCGGAAGTGACCGCGGGCGGTGTGTTCGCCGATCTGCTACGCGTGTGTGCTTACCTGGGTGCCAAGCTCTGATCGACATGGCGCGCACCGAGGCAACGGCATTCGCACCCGCAACGGTCGGCAACGTTGGCATCGGATTCGACATCCTTGGGCACACGGTACAGAGCGTGGGCGATCGGGTGACCGCACGACGCGTGCGGGATGCAGGAGTTCGCATTCGATCCGTGAGCGGTGTAGCGACAGCATTGCCGCTCGAGGCTGAGCGCAATACCGCGGGTAAGGCAGTGCTGACCCTGTGGCAGGCGCGCCTTGGTCCCGAGGGAGTCGAACTCGAGATCGAAAAGGGCATTCCGCTCGGCTCTGGATTGGGCGGGTCAGCAGCCTCGGCGGTCGCTGCAGTGGTCGCCGCCAATGCATTGCTCGATGAGCCCGCCGGAACCATCGAGCTGCTGAAATGTGCGATGCACGGGGAGCAGGTTGCGAGCGGTTCGATTCACGTCGACAACATCGCCCCGTCGCTGATCGGCGGACTGGTGTTGACGGTCGGAATCGACAATCCGCGCACCAAGCAGATTCCGGTGCCAGCGACGATCCGTTGCGTGCTGGTGCACCCTCATATGTCCATTTCGACCCGTGAAGCACGCGGCATGCTTAGCAAGACGGTCACGTTGTCGGACTTCGTTTGGCAGACGGCCAACCTGGCGGGTTTCATCTCAGGCTGCTATTCGGGCGACCTCGAGATGATCCGCGATGCCTTCCAGGATGTGGTGATCGAACCGCAGCGCGCCGCGCTCATTCCCGGCTTCAAGGCAGTGCGCGCCGCCGCGATGGCCGGTGGCGCTCTCGGCTGCTCGATCTCCGGCGCGGGGCCGACGGTATTTGCATGGTGCGAGGCGCCGCATGCCGAGAGCGTGCGGCGCGCTATGGTCGCGGCATTCTCCGCGCACAGTCTCGCGAGCGATCACTGGGTCACCAGTATCGAACCCCTGGGCGCACGACTGATCGATCCCTGATGCACTTCCAGAGCACTCGCAATCCTAAAGATCGCACGACGTTGGCCGATGCGATGGCACGCGGCCTGGCGCCGGACGGCGGCCTGTATGTTCCCAACTCACTTCCAGGCATCAAGGCAGAGGGGTTCCCTGCGAACGCAGCGCTGGCGCAAATCGCGGCCACAGTGCTCGAGCCGTTCTTCGCCGGCGACAGCCTGGCAAAGTCCCTGGTGGAAATTGCGACCGAGGCGTACGACTTTCCGGCGCCGCTGACACCGTTGCGCGGCGGGCGCGAGCCTCTGGAGGTGCTGGAGCTGTTTCACGGTCCGACGGCGGCCTTCAAGGATTTTGGCGCGCGCTTTCTCGCCGCGAGTCTGTCGCGCCTGCAAAGTTCGGCGCAGAGCACGACTATTGTCGTGGCGACTTCCGGCGATACCGGCAGTGCGGTTGCGGCCGCATTTCACGGTCGTCCGGGATTCGAAGTTGTGATTCTCTTTCCGCGCGGCCGGGTATCACCCCGCCAGGAGCAGCAGCTCACCTGCTGGGGTGGCAACGTGCGCAGCTTCTCCATCGATGGCTCGTTCGATGACTGCCAGCGGCTTGCCAAGGCAGCGCTTGCGGATCCGCAGCTGCGCGAGTTCGGAAAAATCTCGTCGGCGAACAGCATCAACATCGGGCGCCTGCTGCCGCAGATCGCGTACTACGCCGCGGCCAGCCTGGATGTCGCTCGTCGTACCGAGGGGCCGGCTTCGTTCCTCGTGCCAAGCGGCAACCTCGGCAATGCGGTTGCGTGCATCTGGGCGCGCGAGATGGGGTTGCCGATTGCTGAGATCGTGCTGGCTCACAACGCCAACCGCACCGTTCCCGACTTCCTGGAGAGCGGCAAGTGGTCGCCGCGCCCGAGTGTCGTTACGCTCGCCTCCGCCATGGATGTGGGCGATCCGAGCAACGCAGAGCGCTTGGGTACGTTGATGCCCGATCCCCAGACGTGGGGCAACCGCCTGGCCGCGGTATCGATCAGCGACGATGAGATCCGGGCGCGCATCCGGACTGATTACTCCGGTTACGGGCGGGTCTGGTGTCCGCACACCGCCGTTGCTGCAGAAGCCTACATGCAACTTCCGGTCGAATTGCGTCGCGGCCACCACTGGGTCCTGGTGGCCACTGCGCACCCGGCCAAGTTCAGCGAGATCGTCGAACCCTTGATCGGAGGCGAGGTCGCTATTCCCCCCGCGCTCGCCGCGCTGCTGTCGTTGCCGCGACAGGTGACGCAGATCGATGCTGAATTCGCCACTCTCAAAAGAAGCCTTCTGGAAAAATGATCGAAACACTCGAACGCCTGGATCCACGCGTCGTTGCCTGGGTGCTCGGCGCGCTGGTTCTCGGCGCCGCCGCGCTGTGGAGCTATGGCCGCCTGCGGCGCATGGCCGAATTGCGTACGCTGCGCGCAGCGCTCAAAGAGGCATCCTACGAAGTCGTGCACGATGTGCTCATTCCGGACGGAATGGATGGACGGCTGCATGTTGACTTCCTGTTGCTCACGCAGCGAGGCATCCTGGTGCTCGATCTGCGCGAGGTACCAGGGCTGATCTTCGGCGGCGACCAGATGAATGACTGGGCGGTCATGACGCGCCGGCGGCGCTATTCGTTCGCGAATCCACAAGGGCCGCTTCTCGATCGGGTCGCGGCCGTAAGGCAGTTTGCCGGCGACACTCCGGTCGAGGGCCGCGTGCTGTTCACTTCGCGCGCGCGCTTTCCGAAGGGCCGCCCGAAGTCAGTCCTGATGCTCGATTCGTTGAAAGTAGAGTACGCGCCGGTCGAAAAGGGCTCGATGCAGAGCCTGGTGGCGCGTTACAGACCGGGCTGGGAGTCAGTGAAAGCATGCCTGACTCCCAGCGATCTGGCCCGTCGGTGAGGCCGGGATCAGGTAGATGGATTCGACGAATCGCCTGAAGAGGGCGCCGATTCAGGTGTTCGATGGCGCTGGAAGCGCTGACGCGCCTGGTCTCTCATCTGCGCCTCAAGCTGCGGGAGCTTCGCTTTCTGTTCCTTGGTGAGCAGGCCATAGATCTGGGATCGGACCTGGCTGCTCTCGGTCACCATCTTCGATGCCAGCTCGGCGGCTGATTGACTGACCTGCGCCACGACGGTGGTGTAGTTCGGATCGTCGGGCGGGGTGCCGCGCAACTTCTCCACATTCGTGTGCATGCTGTCCCGCATCGCCTGCATCTGCGGGCGCGCGGCCTCGAAAACTCCCTTGATGGACTGGCGCTGCTCGGCGCTGAGCCCGAGCTGATCGCCCATCCGCGCGATTGCGTCTGCGCCGAAGAAGCCCGCGCCAAACATTGCATCGGGTCCCGGTCCATGCTCATGCGCAGACCACCGGCCGTCATCCTGTTGATCGCCGGCGGCCGCAATTCCAACGCCACCCAGCACCGCGACCGCCAGCAATGCGGTCATGAAACGCTTACCTTTTCCAGCCACTGTCATCTCCTTCCACGCTGCTCCCACCGCGAGAGCTTTCCATGGCAGCAGCTTACGGTGACGCGAGTGCGAGGTGGGATTAGGAGGCGCAAACCCCTGCAAAGATCGGTCAAGTGCTATCGGTGACGGTGACAAACCAGTGCCTTGCCCGCACCATCGACACATGAATACCGCCTCAGCTGCCACGCGCGTGCTGCTGGTCGACGACGATCGCGAGCTGACGGCGATGCTGGCGCAATACCTCGGAGGAGAGGGCTTTCAGGTCGAAGCCGTGCATGAAGGTACGGGCGTATTGGACCGCCTCGCTGCCTCCAACATCGATTTGATCGTTCTCGACATCATGCTGCCGGGCCGCAGCGGACTCGAAGTTCTGCAGGAGTTACGCCGCCGTGCGCAGACGCCGCCAGTCCTGATGCTGACGGCCCGCGGCGATGATGTCGACCGGATCCTCGGCCTCGAGCTGGGCGCGGATGACTACCTGCCCAAGCCGTTCAACCCGCGCGAGCTCGCCGCTCGCTTACGCGCCATCTTGCGCCGCGCACGTGAACCGGCGAGTGCGGCCGGTGCACCCATTCAACTCGGCCCTGTAACGGTCGACCCATCACGGCATCGGACCGAGGTCAGGGGCGCGGTGGTTGCGCTCACCGGCGCCGAGATGCGTGTGCTCGAACAACTTATGCGACATGCCGGCAAGGTGATCTCGCGCGAACAGCTCACCGAATCGGCGCTGGGCCGCAAGCTTGAGCTCTACGATCGCAGCATCGACACGCACGTGAGCAACCTGCGTCGCAAGCTGGCATTGAGCGGCGCGGGCGATCCGGAAATCCGCGGCATCCGTGGCGCCGGCTACATGCTCACGACGCCGGGTGAGGAGGGTGCGTGAGCAGCCTCCTGGCCCGGATCTTCGCTTCGTTCTGGGTGGCGATGGTTTTGATCGTTGCGGGTGCTATCGGTGTGACGCTTTACGTGCTAGCCGAGCGTACCGAGGGGCCACAAAGGGACCCGGCGGCACTGGCGCAACAGGCTGCGGGCGTGCTGCAGTCCGGTGGAGAGGAGGGACTCAAGCGCTGGCTCACGGGGCTCGAGCGCCGCGATCTGGATGCGAGGCTACTCGTGGTGGGTCCGACGGGCGAGGAGCTTCTCGCCCGTCCCGTGCCGCATTTTCTGGCACGACGTCTTGCTGGCGATGCACTCGAGCCACGCCACCAACGCCCTCCGCCACGACCGGATCGCGCCGCCCGCTACTGGCCACCACAACCGCTGCCATTGATCATCGCCGGCGATGGAACGGTGTATCGGCTCGCGCTGGTGCCGCGCAGGCCGAGTTTTTTCGGCACGCTCGAGGTACCGCAAGCGCGCGCCGCGACCCTGCTGCTCGCAATCCTGGTGACGGCCCTGGTCAGCTGGTGGCTGGCACGCTCGGTGACCCGGCCGGTCCAGGCACTGACGTCCGCGACGCGTGCCCTGGCGGGCGGCGACCTAGATATTCGCCTCCCGCAGGTTGCCCGGCGGCGTGACGAACTCGGCGTATTGGCCCGAGACTTCGAAGAGATGGCTCGGCGCTTGCGCGAATTGTTACGCGGCCGTGAGCGGCTGCTGCGGGACGTCTCGCACGAGTTGCGCTCGCCACTTGCCCGAATGCAGGTGGCGGTGGCACTGGGCCGTCAGCCTGGCGCAGATGTCGCTCACTCGCTGCAGCGCATAGAGTCGGAAGCGGCGCGGTTGGATGCACTCATCGACCAGGTGCTCAAGCTGTCGCGCCTGGAGGCAGGCGCAGCAGCGCTGACACGCGAACCCGTGGACCTCGTCGGGCTCATCGACCAGGTCGCGCGTGACGCGAGCTTCGAAGGGCAGGGGCGCGATGTCCGCGTTCAGTGGGATCCTCCGGAGCACGCGATCATGGTGCGCGCCGATGCCGAGCTGCTGGCGAGCGCAATCGAGAATGTGGTCCGCAACGCGCTGCGCTACAGCCCGCGCGGTACTGCCGTGGAAATCACGCTGCAGGAGAATCCAGCCGAGGTGCGGCTCGCGGTCCGCGATCACGGGCCCGGAGTTCCGGAAGCGGATGTGCAGCGCATTTTCGAGCCATTCTTTCGGGTCGCTGAATCACGCAGCCGTGATAGCGGTGGCGACGGCATCGGTCTCGCGATCACCGCACGCGTGCTGGCGGCACACGGGGGCAAGACGCGTGCACAAAATGCACCGGGGGATGACGGCCTGCAGGTGGAACTCAGCCTGCCCGTGTGATCTGCCTCGCGGCGTGATCCGCCAACACCTGCGATACGCACTGCGTGACTTTCACTCCCGTCTCGATGTGCAAAAACTCATTGGGACCGTGCGCGTTCGAGTGTGGTCCCAGGACACCGGTAACTAGAAACTGCGTCTTCGGAAAGCGCTCGCCCAGCATGCCCATGAATGGAATGCTGCCGCCAGAACCGAGATGCATTGCATCCTTGCCGAAAAAATTGCGCGAGGCGCGCAGCATCGACTGTGCCAGCCAGGGCTCGAATGGCGGAGCATCCCAGCCGCCCATTGCGGAATCCGGAGTGAAGCTCACGCCGGCACCGTAAGGTGGATCGGCTTCCAGGGTCGCGGTAACGAGCTTCGCGATCCGGGCCGGGTCGCTGGTTGGCGGCAGCCGGAAAGACAACTTCACGCTCACCTGCGGCACGAGCACATTGCCGGCGTCCCGCAGCGCGGGCAGGCCGTCGATGCCAGTGATGGTCAGACTTGGTTTCCACGTGGTGTTGATCAGAAGTTCCACCGGATCGGTGGAAAGCGGGCGGGCGCCGGCGACGAATGGCAAGCGCGCCGCGACCTCATCGCCCAGCACCGCCGCCGCGGCTGCGATTTGCCGGCGCCGCTCAGCTGGAATCGGCACGTGCATGGGCTCGATCAACAGATCGCCGGTCACCTCGTTTTCGATGCGCGAGAGGAGCCGGCGCAGGACGCGAATGCAGGAGGGCGCAGTGCCGCTGCCCATGCCCGAATGCACGCCCTCTTCGAGGACCCTCACCTGCAGGGTTCCCACCAGATTCCCGCGCAGCGACGTCGTGCACCAGAGCTGCTCGTAGTTGCCGCACTCGGCATCGAGACACACGACGAGGCTCGGCGTGCCGAGGCGTGGTGCGAGAGCATCGACATGGAGCGGCAGGTCGGGGCTGCCACTTTCCTCGCACGCCTCGATGAGAACCACACAGCGCGCACGCGGAATTCGCTGTGCATCGAGGGCGGCGATCGCCGTCAGGGATGCAAACACGGCGTAGCCGTCGTCCGCGCCTCCGCGCCCGTAAAGTCGCCCATCGCGGATCACCGGCTCCCAGGGACCGAGCCCTTCATTCCAGCCGGTAAATTCCGGTTGCTTGTCGAGGTGGCCGTACAGCAATACGCAATCGTCGATCTGCCCAGGAATGTCGATGAACAGGAGCGGAGTGCGTCCGGGGATGCGCCGGATGTCGACTGTCATTCCCGCGATGGGCTGCTCCCGACACCAGCGCGCCAGCAACTGGATGGCGGCTTCCATGTGCCCGTGCTGTTCCCATTCCGGGTCGAACAACGGGGACTTATTCGGGATGCGCACGTAGTCGCAAAGCTGCGGCACGATGGATTTCAGCCACTGGCTTTCGATCGATGCTTTGAGGCTGCTTTGGTCAAGCTGGTTATTCATGATAGTTCAATATCTTACGTGTTATATCTAAGAAGATAGATTGCTCAACTTTTGGGCCAGCCAAAGACGTCTCGCGCGTTAGCGGTGGTCTGCCGACCAAGGGTATCGGCGGACTCATCGCGCAGGGCTGCGACTGTTTCCAGGATATGGCGCAGATGCATCGGCTCATTGCGCCGTGTCGCGGGCTTTGGCTCAAGGTCGCGCGGCAACAAATAGGGACCATCGGTCTCGAGCATCAGGCGTTCGGCCGGTATATGCGTAACGAGTTCCTTGAGCCCGTGTCCACGACGCTCATCGTTGATCCAGCCGGTGACGCCGATGTAGAGACCGAGCGAAAGATACTCTTCCAGTTCAGCACGCGTACCCGTGAAACAGTGAGCGACGGCGGCTGGAAGCTGCGACAGTCGCTCGCGCAGAATGGCAACGAAGTCCTGATGCGCATCGCGCTGGTGAAGAAACACCGGCAGACGGGCCTGCGACGCCAGCTCGAGCTGCTCTGCAAATGCCCGTTGTTGATCGGTTCGTGGCGAGAAATCACGGAAGTAATCCAGGCCACACTCGCCGGCGGCGCAAACCTCCGCCGCCTGCAGCAGGCTCTGCAACTCCGTACGCTGTGCGGCGCTGAATTCGCTCGCATGGTGCGGATGAACCCCGGCGGTAGCTCGTAGCACGTCTGGAAACTCGCGCACCAGCTCGATGGCACGCTGTGTGCTTGAAATACTCGAACCGGTGACGATCATGTGCGCCACGCCCGCAGCACGCGCACGCTCGATCACCTGATTGCGATCTGCGTCGTAGCTGTCGTGCGCAAGGTTGATTCCAATGTCGATGAGTGCTACGGGCATCGTTGTGGGCCGATCTGAGAGCATGCCGGACTGCAGGGACGGAATTGCATGCTATCTTGACTCGCCCGGCAAGTGAGCCCTCTGCATGCAAGCGTGAGTGGTCACTCGAGTCACAGATGCGCAAGTCCCAACTGATCTTGTTCCTGATCCTGATCGCGGCTGGTCGCCTGCCGGCCCAGGAAATGGATCCCGCGGATCTCGAAGGCCGCATCGAGTATGCGTATTTCACCGCCGACGCCAATGCCCTGCGCAACCTTGTCGCTGCAACCGAGAATTCGCTCGCAAAGGGCAGCAGCGGCCCGCTGGCCTACTATCAACGTGGCCACGCGCAGTACCGGCTCGGGCTAGTGCTCGAAGCGCACAAGGATGCGAAAGCGCCGGACGCTTTCTCGGCTTGTGTCACCGCACTGGACAAGGCCATCGATGCCGATAAGCAATTCGCCGAAGCGTACGCCCTGGAATCGGCGTGCCATACGCGCCTCGCGGACCTGAGGGCTTGGAAGGGCGTGGTCGATCTACCGCTGGGTGGCTCGCGCCTGGACAAGGCGTTGAAGCTTGCACCGAAGAACCCGCGCGTCGTGCTCGTCGATGCGCTGAGCGACTACGAGAGGCCGCGAGGCCTGGGTGGAGATCGCCAGCGCGCCTGCTCGAAGTTCGAGAAGGCCGCGCAGCTCTTCGCTGCCGCCCCAGAAGAGACACAGCTGCCCGGCTGGGGCGCGGCGGATGCGTATCTTTACGTCGGCAGGTGCCTGGACGAAGGCGGAGACGTGCTCGGTGCGCGCAATGCGCTGGAACGCGCGCTCCTCATCGCACCGGATTTTGCCATCGCCCGTGCCGAACTGCGCCGTGTAATCGAACCGAAGTCCTGAGCTCCGCTAGTAGCTGAAGCGGAACGCGCACTGCACTGTGCGCTCGCGAAATTCCGTATCTAGACCCAGCAGTCCTCGCTGCTCGAGCTGTCCTTCGACCTGCAGAGCCTCAATCCACAGCTGCAGGTGCTTGCCGACGTCGAAGCTGTAGTCGAGTGTCCAGCCCTCGGCGTCCTGGTAACCGTTGAAATACTCGGCGCCGCGCAGGGTGTGGGTAGACAGATTGTCGTAGCGAGCGGTGAGGCGGTGCCTGCCGAAAGCGCCACTCACGAGTGCGAAATAGGATTCGTAACCGAGGCGGATCAGGCCGAGCCCGTCGCTGCTGGGTCCGACAGCCGTGTCACCATCCATCCATTGCGCGATGAACGTCCAGTCCGGTCGCCACTCGAAGCGCAAGCCCGCACTGTCGAAGCGGGTCAGCCATGCGTTCTCGAATCCGTTGCTGGCTGCGGGATCGCCGCGATTGTCGTAGTGAAGCACCCTGAGCTCCAATCTCTCTGGCCAGCTAGCCTGCACGCCCAGGTAGTATCCGGGACGGTCGTCGATTTCATGAAAGAACTCGACCTGATGTCGTGTGGTGCTGTCGGCGAAGATCTTGGGCAGCCCTCCGAATAGGGCAGTCTGGCGGTCATGGATCGCCCAACCGCGCTCGAAGATTTGCACACCGAGCGGATCGTTCCAGCCATACAGCGAGCCGATCAGACTCAGGTCCACACCACTGCCGGTCCGCGAGCCAAGCCATGTGAGTTCGGCCTCAGCGCCAACGATTCGCAGCTCCTCGCCGAGCCAGGTATTGATCGCGGCGGGACTGAGTGAGTACGCGCTTTGCCAGCCGGCGTCGCGATTCTCCAGGGAGATCGGGGGATAGTAGGCACCGAGCCTTGTGCGCCAGCGCCACACGGAGGAAGGGAACGGACGCCACTCGAGAAACGCTTCGGTGACATCCACCGGATTCTTATCGTGATCCGAGTAGCTGTCGATGGTCAGGTGCGCGTCGATCGTCTCCGTCAGGGGACCGCGATACTCCAGAAAGAAACGCCCGAACTGCGGCTGGTCGTGCTCTTCGTCGAACCGGGCGAGCCCGAGGCCACCATGGGTGAATGAGCGCTCTACGTCTGTGTCTATGTAGCGGATATCGATCTGGATATCGAGCTCGTGTGCAGACCAGTCCCCGGCCAGGCTTGCTGCCGGACACGCCAGGACAGCTGCAATCAGTGCAGCGCCCACCTGGCGCAAGCTGAGCCTCTCAGTACGCATTGCGGTTCGCCTTGGTGGGCGTGGGGCGCAACTCCGGAGAAAGCGACTTCGTCAGGCGCAACATGACGGGTGGCTGCGCATACACGCCGACCTGCACTTCTTTTGTGATCTCGTCGTTGGCCTCGTTGAAGCGCGGATTCCACGCGCTGACCTCGTAGTTGCCGCCGGGTAGCCCATCCAGGCGCAACGTTCCGGACGCTCCCGTCTTGCCGAAGTATGGCGATGGCGTCACGTAGATGTAGCCGAGCATGTTGTCGTGAATGTTGCAGCCGAGCACGACGAGGCCGGCCTGGTCGAATATCAGCGGCGGGTATACGTGACCCCGGTAGAGAGAGAGCTGAAAACGCTTTGCCGGCGAAAAGGAGTAGACCTGGTGGGCCACGTTGTCGCCATTGGGAAAGTCGACGGGCGTGCCGGTGTGGATGACGAGAATGCGCGGTACGAACTGGCGATCGAGTTGATCCATGACGGCGTGCGGCTGTGGCTCGGTCGGCGAGGCGGCATCGGCGCCATGCCGCGGAGTCGCGACGATGACGACATCGCTCACGGGTCGGCCCTCGCGGTCCAGCACCCCAATTTCCAATGCCGCTCCTACGGTTGGCGCTGCCCGCAGGAAGAGCACACAAGTTGCTGACAGCAAGCCCGCCAAATGACCGAAACGCAGCATCGACAGCCAACCCCCGGAAGCCAGTTGGCGGCAATGAATCACGCTGCGCGGGCGGCAAGTTTGACCTGCGTCCCAGTTTGACAATAGCTCGGTGGCTGCGATGCACCGACCTCTCTAGATTGCGGAATGAGTAGCGTTTTCTAGGAGCGGAGCCGCACCGACGCACATGCAGAGCTTTCGCACCCGTATTCTCGGCCTGCTGCTGGCCATCGTGGTGACCACGCAACTCGCAACGATGTTTGCGCTGGTGGTGCAGACACACCGTGAGGCCCAGTCGCGCGCCCAACAGCAGCTCAGCTCTGGTGGACGCGTGCTCGCCAGCATCATGCACTCGCGAGCGGAACAGCTTCGCGACGCGGTGCACGTCCTCGTGGCGGACTACGGATTCAAGGAAGCCGTCACCTCTGCGGACCAGGAAACCATTCTTTCCGCACTGGACAACAGTGCCGCACGTATCGATGCAGATCTGGCCGCATTCTTTGATCCGAGCGGGCAGGTGCTCGCGACTACGCTTCCCGGCCTGCCCGATGCCACTGCGATGCGCTGGCCCTCGTTGGGTGCGGCCGCGCACGATTCGGGCGTGATCTATCGCAGCATCAACAACAAGCCCTACCTGCTGGTGATCGCGCCGGTGCGAGCACCGGCTGCGGTTGGCTGGGCAGCCATCGGTTTCGGGATCGATTCAGTACTGGCGAGCGAGATGCGCTCGCTCCTCGGAGTCGACGTCTCGTACTTTGACAGTAACCGCGGCGCGAATACGCTGGTGTCATCGCTCGATTCCTCGCTCCGCATGGCATTGCGTGCCGAGGTACAGAAGCGACTGAGTGCGACCGGACGCGCCGAACAGGTCTCGCTCGATGGCGATGACTATGTACTGTTGATCGAGCCGCTCGAGGGCGCGGGCGGGCAACTCTACGTGGTCCTGCAGACCTCGCTCGCCGAAATCCTCAAGCCCTTCGATACTCTGCGTGCCACCATCCTGGCCGTCGCGCTCCTGGCTGTACTGCTGGCCGTCCCGCTCGCGACGATGCTGGCACGCAGCGCCAGCCGTCCCGTTGATAAGCTGGTGGCGGCAGCACAGCGCATCGAAGGCGGCAACTATTCTCAGCAGGTCGCCCTGAGCGGCACACAGGAATTTCGCGCACTCGCCTCAACGCTGAACTCGATGCAGTCACGCATCGCGGAGCGCGAGCAGCACATCCGTTTCCAGGCCTCGCACGACGAACTGACAGGGCTGCCGAATCGCACGCTGTTTCGAGAGTTCCTGTTGACGTCGCTGGTGGTGGACCCGAACGCATCGCTCGCACTGTTGACGATCGAGGTCCGCGACCTGGATCAGATCAATGCCTCTTTCGGCCATGCGTTCGGCGAGGAAGTGATCCGCGAGATTGCCAGTCGTGTCACCGGCCGCGTGGGCGCGGGCGATCGCGTCGCGCGCAGCGAAGCAGCACAGTTCATGGTGATGGTACCTGGCGCTGATGAAGGAAGCGCGCGCCACCTGGCGGCGCAGATCCTCGAATCGATCCGCTCCGGCCTCATCCGCGAAGACGTGCCAATCAGCCTGGATGCCTTCGTGGCAGTGTGTGTGTGCCCGGCGCATGGCAAGGAAGCCGACGTCTTGCTGCGCCGTCTGGATTCCGCGTTGTGTGACGCTCGTGCGCTTGCGACTTCGGTTGTGGTGTACCAGCCGGGGCGCGAAGAAGGCCACCGACGGCAACTTGCGATCCTGGGCGATCTGCGACGCGCCATCGCGAACGGCGAGCTGTCCCTGCACTACCAGCCCAAGGTCGACATGGCGACCAAGCAAGTGCGAAGCCTCGAGGCCCTGGTGCGCTGGAATCACCCGCGCCATGGGGCCATTCCACCGGGAGAATTCGTGCCTCTGGCGGAACGCGCCGGCAGCATCATTCTGCTGACGAGCTGGGTGCTGAAGAGCGCCCAGGAGCAGATGCAGGCCTGGCAGAAGGATGGATTCGAAATCGACGTGTCCGTCAATCTGTCAGCGGCCGACCTGGGCGATCCCGAGCTACCGGACCTGGTGCGCAAGCGGCTGAGCGGGGCGACACCCCTTGCCAGCCGCCTGGTGCTCGAGATCACCGAGAGCGCTGTGATGCGCGAGACGGCGAGCGCGATTCGCGTGATGGAGGAACTACGCCACGACGGAGTGCGCTTCTCGATCGATGACTTTGGCACCGGCTATTCTTCGCTGGCACAGCTCAAGCGGTTGCCGGTCGATGAGATCAAGATCGACAAGTCGTTCATCATCGACCTGAAACGTCAGACTGATGATGAGGTGATCGTGCGTTCGACCATCGAGCTGGGGCACAGCCTGGGCGTGAAGGTAGTCGCCGAAGGCGTCGAAACCGCGGATGGCTGGGAGATGCTGCGCCAGATGGGCTGCGATCTGGCGCAGGGATACTTCATCAGCGCACCGCTTCCGGCCGCACAGATCGTCAACTGGGTGCGCGCGCTCAACTCCAAGCTCGAAACTGCCGAGACCCCGACCCAGCAAGTGCGCATCCTCAAGGAGCATCGCCGCAACAACGCCTAACAGGCGCAGCGTTCTCCCTGCAGTGTCCAGAGGGGCTTCCGGATGTGCAATACTTCGGCCCCTCCGGCCCACAGACACTGAGGAGAACAACTGATGAGCTGGGTCATCCTCGGGTTGATCGTGCTCGCGCTGATATTCCTGATCGGGATTTACAACCGCCTGGTGTCGGCGCGCAACGCCTACAAGAACGCATTCGCACAGATCGACGTGCAACTCACGCGTCGTTACGACCTGATCCCAAACCTGGTCGAGACCGCGAAGGGCTATATCAAGCACGAGCGCGAAACGCTCGAAGCGGTGGTGCGCGCACGCAATGCGGCGGTGACTGGTCTCAAGGCTGCCGCGGCCAGTCCCGGTGATCCTGCCGCGCTCCAGCAACTGGCGGGGGCTGAGAACACACTCGCCGGCGCGCTGGGGCGGCTGTTTGCGGTGGTCGAGGCCTATCCTGATCTGAAGGCCAACCAGAATATGATGCAGCTCTCCGAGGAACTCACCTCCACCGAGAACAAGGTTGCCTTTGCGCGGCAGGCTTTCAATGATGCCGTCATGTCGTACAACACGACCCGCGAAGTGTTCCCCAACAATTTTGTCGCCAATGCCTTCGGCTTTGTACCGGCGGAGCTCCTTGAGATCGAGAGCGCTGAGAAGCGCGCGGCTCCCAAGGTCAGTTTCACCTGAGGTCACATCGGGCCTGCCCGTCCGATCCGGTGTGAACGGATGAACTTCTACGCGCGCCAGGCCAACGCGCACCGACAGACTCGCCTGCTGATCGTACTGTTCGTGCTCGCGGTGATGGCTATTGTTATGGCGGTCAACTTCGTGGTGTTGACGGTCGTTGCCATTTCCGACTCCGAGCACCCGGCGTTGCCAGACACAGCATGGATCGGCACACGCCCGGGCACAGTCGTGCTCACTTCGCTCCTCGTGCTCGCAGTCGTGGGATTGGCCAGTCTCTACAAGACGATGCTGCTGCGCTCCGGCGGGGGCGTTGTCGCAAAGTCTCTCGGCGGCGACCGTGTCGATCGGAGCACCTCAGATCCGCTCCGCCGCCGGCTTCATAACGTGGTGGAGGAAATGGCGATTGCTTCGGGTGTGCCGATGCCCGAGGTATACGTGCTCGAACACGAGGGCGCCATCAATGCATTTGCGGCTGGCCATTCGGCATCGAATGCTGCGATCGCGGTGACACGCGGCGCCCTGGAGCGTTTGAATCGGGCCGAGCTGCAGGGCGTGGTTGCGCATGAGTTCAGTCATATCCTCAACGGCGACATGCGCCTGAGTCTGCGCCTGATGGGGCTGCTGTTCGGCCTGCTGGTGATCGGGCTCATCGGCCGCACCGCGCTGCGCTTCAGCTCGCACAGTTCCGGCAATCGTAAGGGCGGTGTCGCTCTGATCGCTCTCGCGGCAGTGGCGGTGATGATTCTCGGCTATATCGGCGTGTTCTTCGGCCGCCTCATTCAGGCGGCGGTTTCGCGTCAGCGTGAAGGGCTCGCGGATGCATCGGCAGTTCAGTTCACCCGGGAGCCCGAAGGGCTGAAGGGAGCGCTGGTAAAGATCGGGGGGCTCGACCTTGGCTCCCGGCTGCAGACCGTCAGGGTCGATGAAGTGGCGCACATGCTGTTCGCGCCGGGCATGTCGCGCCTGTTCGCGACGCATCCGCCACTCATCGAACGGATCCGAGCGCTCGATCCGTCATTCAAAGAGGCCGAATTTGCCGGCGTCGATTCGGGACCGCAGATTGACTCCCAGGTCATGGGTGATCAGTTGACGAGCGAATCGTTGCCGCAGCTCGACGCCGAATTCGGCGCGCTTACCAGTTCCGTGGCGGCCAAACCACGCACCATCGCGCAGCTGGTGGGCAACCCGGGCACGCCACAAGTACGCGTCGCGCAAGCGCTGACGCAAACCCTGCCGCCCGAGCTGCTGAGCAATCTCGAAGCGCCCGGGCGCGCGCTCGGCATGTTGCTCGCGCTGGTGCTCGATCCAAAAAGCGAGGTGCGATCCCGGCAACTGGAGATCGTCAAGGAGCGACTCGGCGCGCGTGCGCTCGGCCTGATCGAACAAGCTGAATCGGCCGCAGCTCAGCTCGAGCCGTTTCAACGCCTGCCGATGTTGCAGACATTGTTTCCGAGCCTCAGGCGCCTCACACGCGACAGCAGGGCGCGTATCGTGGAAGGCCTCGATCGCCTGGTCCGCGTGGACGGACGGATCGAGATCTTTGAATACGCGCTTGGCACCCTGGCGAGAATCTATCTGCAGGACGAATTGCAACCAGCCACCACCAACCGAACCCTGAAGATCGACCAGGTGAGGGTCGAGCTGCAGACCGTTTTTTCCACCCTGGCCGAGCACGGCAGCGCCGATGTCACGCAGGCCCGGCGCGCCTATGAGATCGGCATGCACCACCTGCTGCCCGAAATACGACCGCCGTATCAGCCGGTACCGGGTTGGGCACCTGCACTCGATCGCGCACTGAAATGCCTCGATCGCCTGCCGCCCGCCGGCAAGGAGCAGCTGGTCGAAGCGCTGGTAAAAACTATCGCTCTCGATCAGCAGCTGACCGTCGAAGAATCGGAATTGCTGCGCGTGGTGTGCGCTTCAATTCACTGTCCACTGCCGCCGCTGATGAACTTGCAGAACTGAAGCCGAAATCGTCAGCCCTCAGCTCCGGCCGACGCTTCGCTGAGGTTCGCCAATCGGACCTGGCCTGGGAGTCTATGGCGATGAGAAACCCTCAATTGGCTTGCCACTTGAAGGACACGGCTCCCAGGGTCAGGAACAGCACGGCAGTGATCGAGAGATAAAGCAGCTGCGGCGCAATCTGCGCGAAGCCTGCACCGTCGATCATGATGGCGCGTCCCGCATCGAGCATCTGGGTCAGTGGGAAAATCTTCGCCAGCCACTGCAACCAGCGGGCCGAGCCTTCCAGGGAGAACCAAACGCCGGACAGCAGCATCATCGGCCAGGTGAACGCATTGATGATGCCGCTCGCAACTTCCTCGCTGGTGAAGCGCGCGGCGATGAACAGGCCAATCGCGATCAATGCGATTGCGCCGAACAGCGCAACCACGAACAGCAACAGATAACTGCCCTCCATCCGAAAATGCAGCACCAGGCGCAATGCTGCGAACACCAGGACCATGACCACCATGATGAGGATCAGCCGTGACAGCACCTGTGCTGAGATGAATTCGATCGCGCGCAAGGGAGTCGCCTGGAGTCGTTTGAGGAAGCCCGACTTGCGGTAGCGGACCACGACCCAACCGACGCCGAACAGGCAACTGAACATCATGTTCATCCCGAGCACGCCCGGCAGCAGCCAGTCGACGTAGCGCACCGCCTGGCCGGTCACCGATTCTCGCTTCAGCCCCGGGTCCGACTGCAGCAGGAGCTTTTCCACGACGTAGCCCTTCGGTGAATCTGCATTCACCCAGTAGCGTGGCGCTGCGCGCAGGTCCAGCAGCAGGTCGATCTCGTGACGGCCGACCTTGCGGACGGCCTCGGCCTCGCTGGTAGGCGTGAAGAACTCGATGTAGTGGGTGCCGAGGAAGGGATGCATCGAGGCCTCGATCGACGTTCCCGGATGGAGCACGCCGACCTTGAACAGGGGCCGCTCCGGTCCACTGAAGATCAGGGCGAGGGCTCCAACCAGTGCAATCGGCACGAGTACGTTCCAGCCAAGCGTCGCACGATCGCGCAGGAATTCCAGGTTGCGGGCGTGCATCACCGCTAGCACTCGTTGGATCATGCGCGTAGTTCCTTTCCCGTGAGCTCAAGAAACAAGTCTTCGAGATTGCGCGGCCGGATGCGCAGGTGCCGCAGTGCCACGCCCGCATCCATCAGGTACTTGAGCGTGGCATCCACGTTGGAGGTCGAGATCTCGATCTGCTCACTGCGGCTCAGCAACTGGAAGGGCACGGCCGCAGGATCGAGCGTGAAGTCCTCGCGTGGCATTTCCAGGATCACATCCTCGAAATGCTCGTGCAGCAACTGCAGAGGCGAGCCCATGGCAATAAGGCGGCCGTGATCCATGATTGCGATCCGATCACAGAGGAAATAGGCCTCTTCCATGTAGTGGGTGGTGAGAATCACCGTCTTATTGCCGGCCTTTACGGTGCGGATCAGGTCCCAGAAGTTATGCCGCGCCTGCGGATCGAGGCCAGTGGTGGGCTCGTCGAGGAACAGCACTTCCGGATCGTTCACCAGCGCGATGGCGAGCAGGAGGCGCTGCTGCTGGCCGCCGGAGAGCTTGCGATTGTCGCGATCCTCGAGTTTCTCGAGCGCACAGATCCGGATCGCCTCGTCCACCGTCAGCCCGCGCGGATAGAGGTTGCGAAACAGCGTCAGGCATTCGCGGACGGTGAGAAATTCCTGCAGTGCCGTCTTCTGGAACTGGATGCCGGCCTCGGCATGAAAGCGATCTCCCGCGGGTTCGCCACGGTAGAACACTTCGCCGCGCGTGGCGGGCAGGATGCCTTCCATGATCTCGACCGTCGTGGTCTTGCCGGCGCCATTGGGACCGAGGAGCCCGAAGCAGGTGCCGGCGTCGACGCCAAATGACACACCGTCGACGGCGACGACCTTGCCGTAGTGCTTGACGAGATCGCGAGCTTCGAGAATCGGCGGCATGAGTGTGCTTCAGTGGGAGGAGGGCGAGCGATGCTACCCGAACGAATCCGATGCGGCGAGATCGGAGCACATCCCGTTCGCTGGTATGATTTCCAGCGACATTCTCACACCTGAATTCCGACTCGCAATGGACGGCCGCTATCCTCACCTCCTCGCGCCACTCGATCTCGGGTTCGTGAAGCTGCGCAACCGCGTGCTCATGGGCTCGATGCACACGGGCCTGGAGGATCGCGCCCGCGACTTCCCGCGACTCGCGGCGTACTTCGCCGAGCGAGCACGTGGCCAGGTCGGGCTGATCGTGACGGGCGGAATCGCGCCGAACATCGTCGGTTGGGCGAAGCCGTTCGCGGGTAAGCTGAGCTGGCGCGGCGAGGTTCCGCGCCACCGCGCGATTGCCGAGGCGGTACACCGCGAGGGTGGGCACGTGTGCATGCAGATCCTGCACACCGGGCGCTATGCGTACCACCCGTTGGCGGTCGCACCTTCCGCGATCCGCTCACCCATCAGCCCGTTCAAGCCGTGGGCGCTGTCGGCGCGAGGCGTCGAGCGCCAGATCCGCGACTACGTGCGCTGTGCGATGCTCGCCCGCGAGGCCGGCTACGATGGCGTGGAAATCATGGGTTCAGAAGGCTACTTCATCAACCAGTTCCTGGTGCGGCGCTCCAATCAGCGGAGCGATGTTTGGGGCGGGCCATTCGAGAATCGCAGCCGCATCGCACTGGAAATCGTGGCGCGCACACGAGAGGCCGTGGGGCCTGATTTCATCCTGATCTTTCGCCTCTCGATGCTCGATCTCATCGACGATGGCAGCTCGCTCGAGGAGGCGTTGAGCCTCGCGCATGGCATCGAGAAAGCCGGCGCCACTCTGATCAACACCGGCATCGGCTGGCACGAGGCGCGAATTCCGACTATCGCGACCATGGTGCCGCGCGCAGCATTCGCGTGGGTCACCGAAAAACTCAAGCTCGAAATCCGTATTCCCGTGATTGCGACCAACCGCATCAACGATCCTGCGGTGGCAGAGCAGGTCCTGGCGCAGCGCCAGGCCGACATGGTGTCGATGGCGCGGCCATTTCTCGCAGATCCTGATTTCGTGCGTAAGGCTGCAGCCGGGCGCGCCGACGAAATCAACACTTGCATCGGCTGCAATCAGGCCTGTCTCGACCACGTCTTCGTCAGCAAAGTGGCGAGCTGTCTCGTCAATCCGCGGGCCTGCCACGAAACGCAGTTGCACTACCTGCCGGCCGCGAAGAAGAGACGTATTGCGATCGTCGGCGCCGGACCGGCAGGCCTCGCGTGCGCCGTGGTCGCTGCGCAAAGGGGTCACGCTGTGACCTTGTTCGACGCCGCGCGCGAAATTGGCGGACAGTTCAACCTCGCCAAGCTCATCCCCGGGAAGGAGGAATTTCATCAGACACTGCGCTATTACGCGCGACAACTGGAGTTGCTCGGTGTCAGCTTGCACTTGGGGCGACGTATTGCAGCCGACGATCTGGTCGCGGCGCGCTTCGATGAGATCGTGCTGGCGACCGGAGTCGTACCCCGTGTGCCGTTGATTGCCGGCATCGAGCATCGCAAGACGCTGTCCTACATCGATGTGATTCGCGGCGGGCACGAGGTCGGTCGTTCCGTGGCCATCATCGGCGCCGGAGGTATCGGCTTCGACGTCGCCGAGTACCTCAGTCACGGCGCGGGCCCTTCCGCGAGTATCGATCCACAACTGTTCATGGCCGAATGGGGCATCGATGCGACTCTCGCGTCGCGCGGCGGCATCCTGCCCGGTCATGGACACGTCGAAAGGAGTCCGCGGGCCATCATCATGCTGCAGCGAAAGGCGAGCAAACCTGGCGACGGTCTTGGCAAGACCACCGGATGGATTCACCGCACTGCCTTGCGCCGCCGAGGCGTAGAAATGCTCGCGGGGGTTGCCTACGAGCGTATCGACGATGGCGGGTTGCACGTGCGAACGGTTGACGGCCCTCGCACACTATCCGTGGACTCGATCGTGATCTGCGCTGGCCAGGAACCGCTGCGCGCGCTTCAGCAGCCGCTGTTGCAATCGGGTCTGCGCCCGCACCTTATCGGTGGCGCCGACGTGGCTGTGGAACTCGACGCCAAGCGCGCGATTGACCAGGGGAGCCGCCTCGCGGCCGGACTATGACGTTATCGCCACGATCCTCGGTCGATCCCTCGGCATCGGCGCAGTTGCCGCTTTGGCCCGCAGCTCCCGCTGATGGCGTTTGGCGCGTGAGGATCAGTGAGCGCGCACGCCACATGTCGATCCGAGTGCACACCAGCGGCCAGGTGGAAATCGTCGTACCGCGCCGGGCTCGGGGGCGGGCGGTTGAACAATTCGTGCGCCGCCATCGTCGCTGGATCGAGCGCAAGATCGGCCAGTTGAGCGCTCGCGCACCGGCCTTGCTTGCGCACCTTCCGGGTTCGATCGAGCTGGCCGCGACAGGCGAGCGCTGGGGCGTGCAGACCAGGGCGGCGTCCGGAGCGGCGCGCCTTAGGACGATGGAGTGCAGCACCATCGAGCTGAGCGGAGATTGCTCGTCCGTAGCCGAACTACAGCGCGTCTTGCAGTGCTGGCTGATCGAGCGCGCGCGGGAGGTTCTGGTCCCGTGGTTGCAGCGGCTGTCTGCGCAGACCGGATTGGGTTTCAAACGCACGCAGATTCGCCGTCAACGATCGCGCTGGGGCAGCTGCTCGGTACGCGGCACCGTGAGCCTCAATTGCTGCCTGCTGTTTCAGCGACCGGAGGTAGTGCGTTACCTTCTGCTTCATGAGCTTTCTCACACGCGTCATATGAATCATTCACGTCGCTTCTGGGAGCTGGTCGCGACTTTCGAGCCCAACCACCGGGCGCTCGATCGCGAGCTGCTGGATGGCTGGCAAAACGTTCCTGCATGGGTGTTCGGCACATGACACGATTTCGCATCTCGATCGAAGAGGCCCGCAAGGCAATCCCAGGCCCGAATGGTGAGCGCTACGCTGTCCTGCTCGAACGCGGCCAGCTCGAAGTCGAGCTCTATCAGCCACAAAACATCGACCCGCAGCAACCGCACCGGCGTGACGAGGTTTATATCGTGGTCGCTGGCTCGGGAACGTATGTCGTCGGCAACGAGCGCATGACGTTCGGGCCGGGCGATTTCCTGTTCGCGCCCGCGGGTGTCGTGCACCGTTTCGAGTTTTTTTCGCAGGACCTGACGTTGTGGGTGATCTTCTACGGCCCGGACGGCGGAGAGGAGCAGTCGCCGGCGGCCGTCGGGTGACAACCGTGCCGACAGCGCCGGATCACGGCTATTCTTAGCGGTGTCTCACGAGGCACACCCGCAAACATAGGTCGCCGGCGCCGTCGTCAGGTGTCACCCGACGTCCACCAGCTCCTGCTCTATACTCCTCGGTATGACTGCGCCAGATGAAAGCGACAGCCCCGAGAAGGGCGGCAAGCCAAGTGTCGACCTGAGCGACGAGCAGGTTCACTGGGACCTGGGTTCGTCCCAGAGTTACGGCGAGTACCTGCGCCTCGACCTGCTGCTGAGCGCGCAGAAGCCCGTCTCCAGTCACCATGACGAGATGCTGTTCATCATCATCCACCAGGCGAGCGAATTGTGGATCAAGCTGTGCCTGCACGAGATCAGCGCTGCAACCGACTGCATACGGCGCGACGACCTCGGTCCCTCCTTCAAGATGCTGTCGCGCGTGTCGCGCATTCAGACGCAACTCACGCAGAGCTGGGACGTGCTGTCGACGATGACCCCCTTCGACTACTCGAATTTCCGCAACGACCTTGGGCGTGCCTCGGGCTTTCAGTCCTACCAGTACCGCACGCTCGAATTCATGCTCGGCAACAAGAACGCCGAAATGATCGAAGTACACCGGCGTGATCCGCAGCTTTACGCAGCATTGGAGCGCCAGCTCCAGACGCCGAGTCTCTACGATGAATCCCTGCGTCTGCTGAGCAGGCGTGGCTACGACATTCCGCGCGATTATATCGATCGGGACTTCACCCAGCCCTACCAGCCGCACAAGCAGGTTGCCGCGGCCTGGCTCGGCGTCTACCACAACGTGCAGACTCACTGGGATCTGTACGAGCTGGCCGAAAAGCTGGTCGATCTGGACTACAAGTTCCAACTCTGGCGCTTCAGCCATATGAAAACCGTGGAACGCATCATCGGCTACAAGCGCGGCACCGGTGGCACGGGTGGCGTCTCGTACCTCGGCAAAGCGCTCGACATGCGGCTATTCCCGGAGCTGTGGACCGTCAGGACCTCGATGTGAGCACTCCCGATCGCCTTTACAACGTCAACGTCATTTCGAGCGAGGTACTGCCGACGCCCGAGGACATCAAGCGCGCGCTGCCACTCACCGCGCGTGCTTCGGACACGGTGTTCCGATCGCGCGGGATGATTCGCGACATTCTGGAGCGCAAGGATCCGAGGATCTTTGCTGTCGTCGGTCCGTGTTCGATTCACGACGTCGCGGCCGCACGCGACTACGCGCAACACCTCGCGCGACTCGCACGACGCGTGGAAAGCACCATGCTGCTCATCATGCGCGTGTATTTCGAGAAACCGCGCACTACGGTCGGTTGGAAGGGCCTGATCAACGACCCCGATATGGACGATTCCTTCCACATTGAAAAAGGCATCCGGCTGGCGCGCGAGCTGTTGTTGCATCTTGCCGAGGAAGGTCTGTCGGCGGCCACTGAGGCGCTCGATCCGATCATGCCGCAGTACCTGTCCGAGCTGGTGAGCTGGACCGCCATCGGCGCGCGGACCACTGAATCGCAGACCCATCGGGAACTGGCGAGCGGTCTCTCGACCCCGGTCGGGTTCAAGAATGGAACGGACGGCACTCTGAGCGTGGCCATCAACGCGCTGCACTCAGTGCGCCACCCACATCATTTCTTGGGCATCACCCAGCAGGGGCAATCGGCCGTGTTCCATACGCGCGGCAACGCGCACGCCCATGTGGTGCTGCGCGGTGGTGGAGGGCGCACCAACTACGACGCGGTAAGCATCGCTTTGTGTGAGCAGGAGCTCGCGCGCGCACGGTTGCCGGGCAACATCGTGGTCGACTGCAGCCACGGCAATTCGAACAAGGATCCGGCGCTGCAACCGCTGGTCGCCGAGAACTGCATCGCGCAGATTCTCGACGGCAACAATTCAATCGTGGGCCTGATGCTGGAGAGCAACCTCCGCGGTGGCAACCAGTCGATCCCGGCCGATCTGAAGCAACTCAAGTACGGGGTTTCGGTTACCGACGCCTGCATGGACTGGGCGACGACCGAACGGCTGCTTCTGGACCTGCATGCGCGCCTGTCATCGTGCGCGCGTATCGTTCCGTCCCTGAGACGATCGTCCTCAGCCTGATTGGTCAGTCGCGTTTCACCGTTGCTGGTTCTGGCGGTCGCGGTGATCGCGGTCGCTCACGGCGCCATATTTGTGCGCCTGGCGAACGGAGCCGAACCGCTGGCGATCGCAGCCTGGCGACTGACGCTCGCGACGGGAATCGTTCTTCCGCTCGTACTAGCGCGAGATCGGGGCGCCTTCCGCAGTGTCAGGCGTCGGGAGCTGCTTCTCACGGCAGCGGCGGGCGCGTTGCTCGCTGGTCACTTCGCGACCTGGATCAGCTCCCTCAAGTTCACCTCGATCAGCAACAGCGTACTGCTTGTATCGACAGCGCCGGTGTGGGTGGCGGTAATCGGCCGTCTGACAGGCACCGTGCATCTGTCGCGACTCATGGCCATTGCGATCGGCCTCAGCATCCTCGGGTCGGTAATCATTGCCAGTGGCAGCGTGGCGATCGGGGCCGGCACGTTGCGGGGCGACCTGCTCGCGCTGCTGGGGGCCGTGTGCATGGGGGCGTACCTCCTCACTGCCCAGCGTGTACAACGCACGGTCGCATTTGGACCCTACGTAGCGCTGGCGTATGGGAGCGCCGCGGTGTGGCTTTGGGTAGCGGCCCTCCCGAGTGGCACGCCGATGTTCGGCTTCGACGTGAGCACATGGTGGGCGCTCGTGGGTATCGCGGTGGTTTCGCAGGTGATTGGTCACAGCGGCTACAACTATTCGCTGCGGCAGCTCAAGCCGGAATTCGTGGCTGTCACGCTCCTGGGTGAGCCGATCCTGGCGTCAATTCTCGGCTGGCTGTTGTTTCACGAGCCCGTGCCTGCGGCGACTCTCGGCGGGGGCGTGCTGGTGCTGCTTGCGATCGTGCTGGCGGCTCGAGCTCAACATGTGACGCGGGGAGCGCGCGAGCGCGCTTCCGCCGATGGCTCAGCCGCCCCTGACTGACCATTTATACTTATGATATATCAATATGATAGATCGACTACCTGATGTAGTATCTGGACACCAAAGGCAGACAGTTACCCGCGCGACTGAGTCGATACGGAAGTGCGCGAGGATTCAATATGCGGCCAACCGATCTGAACGCCAATTCGCGCGGCCTCCCGCACGGCATGCGGATCTCCCTGCACGAGGTAGGGGTGCTCGCACGCGCCGAGGTGGGGCAGATCAGACGCGCTATTGCCGTAAGCGGTGATGGGGACGTCGGTGTGACGCCTGCGCAGCGCGAGGACGCACTGCAATTTTTCTTCGCCACGCCGATTCGGCGTAAGCAGCTCGCCGTTTAGAATCATCCCGTCCCAGCGCACAGCAGTGCAGATCGTTTCATTGAACCCAAGTGCACGCGCGATGGCCGGGATGTAGAGATCCGGGCTCGCTGACATGAGCACGAGGTAGTCCCCGCGCGCACGATGCGCTGCGACCTGCTTGAGTGCCTGTGAGTGCATGCCAGCGCGCAGCAGGCGCGGGACAAATTTCTCGTTCCAGCGGGCGATCTGCGCGCGCGTGCTGCCCGCCAGCGCTGCGGTAATCAATGTCTCCTTCAACTCTCCGCGATCACGCCCGTGAAATGCATAGTGGAACAGCGCGCCGGGCAGGCAGACGAGTAGTCGCAGCAACCTTATTGGGGCGCGCACTCCGAAGCCAAGCAGGTAGGGCATCAGTGTGTCGCGGCGGGTCAGCGTGCCGTCGAGATCGAACAGCGCGATCCGCCTGACGCGTGCGTCCGGCACCATCGCGGCCGTGCTCAAGGGAAGACTTGCGCCTGCATGTCGGTCGATCCGGAGCTCATGCCGCGCGTTCACCGGCCGCAAGCTGACGCAGCACATAGTGCAGGATTCCGCCGTGGCGGAAGTACTCGCGTTCTTTCGGTGTATCGATTCGCACCCGGGCGGTGAAGCGAATCTGTTTTCCGGAAGGTGGCCGTGCGCTCACGGTAACGCTCTGTGCCTTGCCGCCGTCAAGACCGTCGATCGTGTAGATTTCCGTGCCGGTGAGTCCCAGCGATTGCGCGTTTTCGCCGTCGCGGAATTGCAATGGGAGCACTCCCATACCGATGAGGTTCGAGCGGTGTATGCGCTCGAAACTTTCCGCGATCACGGCGCGCACTCCGAGCAGCATGGTCCCCTTGGCGGCCCAGTCTCTCGAGGAGCCGGTGCCGTACTCCTTGCCCGCGATGACAATGAGCGAAGTGCTGCTCTGCTTGTAGCGCATGGCGGCGTCATAGATGCTCATTTGCTCGCCCGAGGGGATGTGCAGTGTCACGCCGCCCTCGGTTCCCGGCAGAAGCAAGTTTCGCAGGCGAATATTCGCAAAGGTGCCACGCATCATCACTTCATGATTGCCACGCCGCGAGCCGTAAGAATTGAAGTCCGCCGGTTTCACCCCGAGGCTCATGAGGTACTGCGCCGCGGGGCTGGTCTTGGCAATGTTGCCGGCGGGAGAGATGTGATCGGTCGTGACCGAGTCGCCGAGCAGCGCCAGGACGTAGGCCTCGCTGATGTCGCCGACACTCTTCGGCGTCATGTCCATGCCGTCGAAATAGGGCGGGTTTTTCACATATGTGGATGCCGCGTCCCACGCATAGATCTTGCCCTGTGGCACACGAATACCGTTCCAGTGCTCATCGCCGGCGAACACGCTGGCGTAGCTCTTGCGGAACATTGCCGAGTCCACCGCGCGGCGAATCGTGTCGTGCACCTCGCGGTCACTCGGCCAGAGATCCTTGAGATAGGCGGGCTTGCCGTCCGCACCGTGACCAAGCGGCTCGTTGTTCAGATCGACATCGAGCGAGCCCGCGAGTGCATAAGCCACGACCAGGGGCGGGGAGGCGAGGAAATTCATCTTCACCTCAGGGTGCACGCGACCTTCGAAATTGCGGTTTCCCGATAACACCGAGCAACCGACAATGTCGCCGGCTTTCACGGCCGCCGAAATTTCCGGCCGGAGCGGGCCAGAGTTGCCGATGCAGGTGGTGCATCCATAGCCCACCGTGAAGAACCCCAACGCGCCGAGATCGTCGATCAGATTCGCTTTGGTCAGGTAGTCGGTAACGACCCGCGAGCCGGGTGCGAGGCTGGTCTTCACCCACGGCTTGGTCTTCAGGCCGCGCTGGCGTGCATTGCGCGCCAGCAGACCCGCACCGACCATCACCACCGGATTGGACGTGTTCGTACAGCTCGTGATGGCCGCGATAAGCACCGCGCCATCACGCAGCTCGAAGGTCTGGCCATCCAACGTGACCGGGGCGACGCCCTGTGCGGAAGGATTCTTCTGCGCACGCTCGTCCGCCATTTTCTTCACGCTCTGCTGGTAGACGGCCTTGGCGTTGCGCAACGGCACGCGATCCTGCGGGCGGCGCGGACCGGCCAGGCTCGGCTCGACCGTACCAAGGTCCAGACTCAGTACATCGGTGTAGTGCGCCGCGGGCTGTCCGTCGGCACGCCACAGCCCTTGAGCCTTGGCATAGGCGGCGACGAGTTCGATGTGGTCCTTGGTGCGGCCTGAAAGTTCAAGGTAACGGAGCGTCTCCTGGTCGATTGGGAAGATTGCACAAGTGCTGCCGAATTCAGGCGACATGTTGGCGATAGTGGCGCGATCTGCGAGCGGCAGATTGCTGAGTCCGTCACCGAAGAACTCGACGAACTTATCGACCACGCCTTTCTTGCGTAGCATCTCGGTGACCGTGAGCACCAGGTCTGTGGCGGTGGCGCCAGGCTTGAGACTTCCGGCAAGCCTGAAACCGATGACCTGCGGAATCAGCATCGTCACTGGCTGACCTAACATCGCCGCCTCAGCCTCGATGCCGCCCACTCCCCACCCAAGCACCCCGAGCGCATTCACCATCGTCGTGTGCGAGTCCGTGCCGACCAGAGTGTCCGGGAATGCATGGCGAGCGCCGTCGCGCTCGTCGTCGAACACCACGCGCGCCAGGTGCTCAATGTTGACCTGGTGGACGATACCGGTATTCGGCGGAACTACCTTGAAGTTGCGAAACGCCGTCTGGCCCCAACGCAGGAACGCGTAACGCTCGCCGTTGCGCTGGAACTCGATCAGGTTGTTGAGCGAGAGCGACTTGTTACTGCCGTACTCGTCCACCTGCACGGAGTGATCTATCACCAGTTCAGCGGGCGCGAGCGGGTTAATCTCTTCCGGATCTCCGCCCAGCTTGACCATCGCTTCGCGCATCGCGGCCAGGTCGACGATGGCCGGCACACCGGTGAAGTCCTGCATGATCACGCGGCTCGGCGTGAAAGAGATTTCGTGGCTCGGCTGCGCCTGCGGGTCCCAATCGAGAAGCGCTTCGATATCCGCACGCGTCACGCTGATGCCGTCCTCGAAGCGCAACAGGTTCTCGAGAAGGATCTTGAGCGAAAAGGGCAGGCGTTCGAGGTGCTGAGCCTTGAGAGCAGCAAGGCTCCTGATCTCATAGGAACGCTCACCAACCCGCAGTTGGGACCGCGTCTTGAAGCTATCGCTCATGCTACCTCCGGGAACGCCCGGCGTGGGGCGAAGAGGTTACGAATTATATCGACATTCGACGTGCAGGCGCAGCGTGGTCGCTGGAGCAGCGCGCCGTGGACGCGATGTGCTCGATCACTGCGCCGCCGAGACAGGTTTCACCGTCGTAAAACACCGCCGATTGACCGGGAGTTATCGCGCGCTGAGGCGCTTCGAGGCTGACCTGCGCGCCGTCGGCGTCCCAGACGAGTGTGCATGGCTGGTCAGCCTGCCGATAGCGCACGCGCACGCTGCAGCCAAGAGTTCGCTCGCCAGCTGGAGGTGCGAGCCAGTGGATCGGACCGGTGCGAAACGAACTGCTGAGCAACAGTGGATGATCGCGGCCCTGCACGACGATCAGGACGTTGCGGTCCTGGTCTTTCGCCGCGACGTACCAGGGCTCCTCCGGGCCGCCCGCAATCCCGCCGATACCGATACCGTGGCGCTGCCCCAGGGTGTAGTACATGAGACCCTGGTGCCGTCCAATGACATGTTCTTCCGGTGTCTCGATCGCACCCGGTTGTGCCGGCAGGTACTGGGACAGGAATGACTGGAAAGGCCGCTCACCGATGAAACAGATACCGGTGCTGTCCCTCTTGTCGAACACCGGCAAGGCTGAGTCGTGCGCGCGCCGACGCACCTCCTGCTTCGTTAGGTTCCCGAGCGGAAACAGAGTGTAGGGCAGCACTGCTGGATCGATGCCGTGCAGGAAGTAGCTCTGGTCCTTCCCCGCATCGATGCCTTTCAGCAATCTGTGGCTGGACGAAGTCGTGTGGATTCGAGCGTAGTGACCGGTCGCGAATCGTTCGGCCCCGAGACGCCTTGCATAGGCGAAGCAGGTGCCGAACTTGATCTGCCGATTGCAGAGCACGTCGGGGTTTGGGGTTCGGCCGAGACGATGCTCCGCCAGGAATTGCTCGAAGACCTCGGCACGATACTCGGCGGCGAAGTTGACCTTGTGCAACGGGATTTCGAGCTCATCGCACACCCGGCGCGCGTCCTGGAAATCCTGGGCACTGGTGCAGTAGCCGTCGTCGTCTGCCTCCCAGTTGCTCATGAACAGACCCTGGACGCGATAGCCCTGCTCCAGCAGCAACAGGGCAGCAACGGCGGAATCCACACCGCCGGACATGGCGGCGATCACGAGAGGCCTATTCGAGCTCACCCCTTCATTATAAGAGCCGCAGCGACTCCACGGCAGGTTCGCTACAGGACAGCGGCGCGCGCTTCGACCTGCTCAAACGGCAGATGGGTCAGTAACTCGAGTGGCAGACGGGTGCCGTCGAGGTAATCGGCCACGCAACGCAGGACCATCGGCGAACGCAAGTGTGCCTCGCGACCGAGCAGCTGCTCACGCGTCAGCCAGTGAACGCGCAGGATCGCATGGTCCAGAGGCCGGCGCGGATCGTGGTGGTCTGCGATTCCAGTATAGGCAACACGCAGGAAGGATTTGTCGTTGGCGGGATTCTTCCACAGGTAAATGCCGACGATCGCCTGCGGCTGAAATCGCCAGGCTGTTTCTTCGAGGGTCTCGCGCACCACGGCGTGGAGCAGATCTTCGCCTTCTTCGACATGGCCAGCCGGCTGATTGAATACCAGGCGGCGAGCAACACGTTCCTCCACGATGAGAAAGCGACCCTGCTGCTCAACCACCGCCGCGACCGTGAGTTCGGGCTTCCAGATCATCGACGGATCATCGCGTGAAGAGACTCCGAGGCTCAGCCGCGCATCATGCGAATTTCAGGTTCGGGCTCGCTGGCGCGCCAGATTTCGTCGAAATAGCTGAGGTACTTGCGGGCAATAGCAGTGTCGTTGAGCTCGGCCATCCCGTCCCAACGAGTGGCCTGCAGCCGATAGACCAATGCACGGTCGTCGGCGATCAGGAACGCCGCGGCATTGTTGCGGCAATCGACGTGCACATTGCGCAGATCGATGTAGGTCGTGAGCCGCCGGCCCATCGCGAGGAAACGGTTGCCTTCACGGATGGTGCGCGAGGGTTCAGAGATCAGCACGCGCACACGGGCATAGCCGCGCGCCAGGACAAGACGTTTGACCACTTCGAGAAAGGCGTGCTGATCGTACAGTTGCGGCTCGAGATCCGGGGTATAGATGCTCAGGTTGCGCCGTGCGGTCGAAGCGACCTCGACAACCGCCCCGCGCACCTCATCGAGCGAAGTGAGGATGCTGCGCGAATTGCTGGCCTCGATCACGGTGCCCATGTTACCTGGCGACCTTGCGACTCATACGCTGATGAGGGATGCCGACCTCATCGAATTCGGGTCCTTGCGGAAGAAAACCGTGACGCAGGTAGAACTGCAAAGCGTGAACCTGCGCATGCAGATAGACGGTTTCGAGTCCTTGACGGCGCGCTTGCCCCACGAGCCACTCCAGAAGTCCTTGCCCGACGCCCAGTCCACGATACTCCCTCAGGACTGCGAGGCGCCCAATCTTACCGTTGGGTTCCAGACGGCCCGTGCCAACTGCGTCACGTTTCGCCCTGAGGGCGAGGGCATGCAGAGAGGTCGGGTCAGCGCTATCCCACTCTTCCTGCTCGGGAACTTGCTGTTCGACGATGAAAACAACACGACGGACCTGCTGCAGAGCTTCGCGATCTTGCAGCCAGGTGGCAGGGACGATGGTGAAATTTGTGTCGATGGATCTCGAGAAACTCTAGATCTCGCGCGCGAGCTGCGTCGCGAGCCCGAGATAGCGTTGCGGTGTCAGTTCAAGCAAACGCCGACGTGCGTCTTCGGGCAAATCCAATGTCGCGATGAAGGCGCGCAATTGCTCGCGGTCCACCGTGCGTCCGCGCGAGAAATCCTTGAGTCGTTCGTAGCCATCGGGAATTCCCGCAGCTCGCATCACGGTCTGCACGGCCTCGGCGAGGACTTCCCACGAGTTGTCGATATCGTCCGCGAGCCTTTGCGCATCCACCTCGAGTCGCGACAGCCCTCGTTGCACCGCCTGCACCGCCAGCAGGGAATGCCCGAGCGCCACCCCGAGATTACGCAGCACCGTGGAATCGGTGAGGTCGCGTTGCCAGCGTGACACGGGAAGTTTCTCGGCAAAGTGGCGCAGCAGCGCATTGGCGAGACCGAGATTGCCCTCGGCATTTTCGAAGTCGATCGGGTTCACCTTATGCGGCATGGTCGAGGAGCCGACCTCCTGGGCGACGACGCGCTGTCGGAAATAGCCGAGTGAAATGTAGCCCCACAAATCGCGACACAGGTCGATGAGGACCGTGTTGTGCCGCGCCAGCGCATCGCAGTACTCAGCGATCCAGTCATGGGCCTCGATTTGCGTTGAATAGGCGTTCCATTCCAGGCTCAGCGATTCGACCAGGCTGCGGCTGAGCTTCAGCCAGTCGACGTCCGGCATACCCGCGACATGTGCATTGAAATTGCCCACGGCACCGTTGAACTTTCCGAGCACGCGCACTTCTGCCCAGGCGGTTTGCTGCCGGTCGAGGCGCGCCACGAAATTTGCCAGCTCCTTGCCCAGCGTCGTCGGGCTCGCCGGCTGTCCGTGGGTGCGCGCGAGCATCGGTGTGGCCGCGTATTCGTGCGCCAGCTCTCGTAGCTGCTCCGTGAGCTTCGACATGGCCGGCAGCAGTTGGCTTGCACGCGCTTCCCGCAACATCAGCGCGTAGGAAAGGTTGTTGATGTCCTCGGACGTGCAACCGAAGTGCACCAGCTCGAGTTGTGCGGGCGTGGCCCCGGCTCCCTTGAGGCGCTGGCGCACGTAGTACTCCACCGCCTTCACGTCGTGATTGATCCGCTTCTCGATTGCCTTGACCGCGTCGGGTTCGACGGCGTCCGGATCAGTCGCCAGGCGCTGCACTTCGGCCTGCAGGCGCTCGGCAATGCCCTGCGCGCGCGGGTCGGCGCAGAGCTGCTGCCACCACACCGCTTCCACACGTACGCGCTGACGAATCAGTCCGGCCTCACTGCACAGCGCGCGCAGCCCTGGAAGTTGCGCGGCGTAGCGGCCATCGACAGGTGAAAGCGCCTCGAGCTCGGGTGAGGTCATGACCGGTGTCCGGCGCAAGTGCTAGGATGCAGCATCATACCGCAAGTGCTGCACACGGCCTTCACCGCGTGCGTTCGCCCGCTTTGCGGCGGCACTCGTATGCATCGAGGTCCCCACATGTCGGAGCAGAAAGTCAGGATCGAACGCGACAGCATGGGAGAGCTGCGGGTTCCGGCCGATGCGCTCTGGGGCGCCCAGACGCAGCGTGCCGTGCAGAACTTTCCGCTGAGTGGCTTGAGGATGCCACGCGCATTCATTCGCGCACTGGGCCTGATCAAGGAGGCTGCAGCGGCCGCCAACCAGGAACTCGGCGAGCTCGATGCCACACTCGGCGCGGCAATCGGCAAGGCTGCGCGCGAGGTCAGTGAGGGTCACCACGACGCCCACTTTCCTGTCGATGTGTTTCAGACCGGCTCGGGCACCAGCTCAAACATGAATGCCAACGAGGTGATCGCACACCTCGCGCGCAGCGCAGCGAGGCGCGACGTTCACCCGAACGATCACGTCAACATGGGTCAGAGCAGCAACGACGTGATACCCACGGCAATCCATGTGAGTGCCGCGCTTGAGCTGGAGCACAAGCTCCTGCCGGCTCTGCGCCATCTGCATGCAACACTCGACCGCAAGGCGGTAGAGCTGGCTGATGTCGTCAAGACCGGTCGAACTCATCTCATGGATGCGATGCCGGTGACGCTGGGACAGGAACTCGGGGGCTGGCGCTCGCAGATCGGCAACGACATCGCGCGTCTCGAGTCGGGCAAATCACGCCTCCTGGCGCTGGCACAGGGCGGCACGGCGGTCGGCACAGGCATTAACGCGCATCCGAAATTCGGCCAGCGTTTTGCGGCGAAATTGGCTCAAGGCACGGGACTGGCGTTTACGGCGAGCCGCGACTACTTCGAAGCGCTGAGCTGCCAGGACACTGCTGTCGAGCTCTCCGGCCAACTCAAGGTCCTGGCCGTGAGCCTCACGAAGATCGCAAACGACCTGCGCTGGATGAACAGTGGGCCACTGGCCGGGCTCGCAGAGATCGCTCTGCCGGCGCTTCAGCCCGGTAGCAGCATCATGCCCGGGAAGGTGAATCCCGTAATTCCCGAGGCGGTCGCGATGATTGCTGCGCAGGTCATCGGTAATGATTTGACGATCACGGTGGGCGGGCAGGCGGGCAATTTCCAGCTCAACGTCATGCTTCCTGTCATCGCCTACAACCTGCTGCAGAGCCTGGAGTTGCTGGCGAGCGGCGCGCGGGCACTGGCGGACGATGCCATCGCAGGTTTCACCGTCAATCAGGCGCACATCGCTGAAGCGCTCGAGCGCAATCCGATCCTGGTAACCGCGCTCAATCCGGTCATCGGTTATGAGAAGGGCGCGGCCATTGCTAAGAAAGCCTATGCAGAAGGCAAACCAATACGCGAAGTCGCACAGAAGATGACGGATCTCGGCGCCGAGGAACTCAAGAAGCTGCTCGACCCCCGCGATCTGACCCGCGGCGGCATCAAGGGAGGCGGGGGCGGCGGCGGATGAGCCGCTCGATCGGGAGCGCAGGTACCACGCCGTTGCCGGGCGATGACCTGTTGCGCGCCCGCATTCGCGCTCGGCTGGCCGATACCGGCCCGGGCACTCATGCGCGCGATCCGTGGCTGGCGGGGTTGCCTCCAGAGCTGACCACTCGTTTCCACCACCTGATCCCCGCAGAGCCGACGCCTGCTGCCGTCCTGGTACCAATTGTCGATCATCCCGGCGGGCTGACGGTGCTGCTCACCCAGCGGGGAGCTGATCTCAAGCACCATCCGGGCCAGATCAGTTTTCCCGGAGGACGCCTGGAGCCGAGCGATGCCGACGCGCTCGAAGCCGCACTGCGCGAGACGGAGGAGGAAATCGGGCTCGAGCGAGGTTTCGTCGAGGTCGTCGGCTATCTGCCCGACCACTTGATCATCAGCGGCTATCGTGTGACGCCCGTGGTCGGGTTCGTCCGTCCGGGTTTCGAGCTCAAGCTCGACACTACTGAAGTCACTGAAGCTTTCGAGGTTCCGCTGCGGTTCGTGCTGGATCCCACCCATCACAAAGCGCGACGACGGCAACTCGGTGAGGGTGAGATCGAGGTTTACGACATTCCTTACGGCGCGCGCAACATCTGGGGTGCGACCGCTGGAATGCTCATGACGCTCTATCGCCTGCTGCGCGAATGAGCGAGCGCGGGCCGAGAGCAATCGATGAGCTGCTGCGGATCATGGCGCGGCTGCGTTCGCGCGATGGCGGCTGTCCGTGGGACCAGGAACAGACCTTCGCAACGCTTGCCCCGTACACCATCGAAGAGGCGTATGAAGTTGCCGATGCCATCGAGCGTGGCAATCCGGCGCAGTTGTGCGATGAGCTTGGCGATCTGCTGCTCCAGGTTGTCTTCCATGCACGCATGGCCCAGGAGGCACACCAGTTCGAATTCAGCGATGTCGTGGCTGCGATCTGCGACAAGCTGACGCGCCGCCACCCTCACGTCTTCGGCGATGAGCGCATCGCCAGCTCTGCGGACCAGTCGCGCGCCTGGGAGGAGCACAAGAAACGCGAGCGCGCGGCCGGTGAAGCCGGCAGCATTCTCGATGGGATCGCTATCGGGCTGCCGGCGTTAACGCGCGCTGTCAAGGTGGGCAAGCGCGCAGCCAGCGTCGGATTTGACTGGGCCGATTGGCGCGGTGCCCGCGCCAAGATCGATGAGGAGCTGGGCGAGCTCGACGCGATCGAGCCAGGCTCCGATCGCAGCGCCGAGCGCCATGCCGAACTCGGGGACGTGCTGCTCGCCATTGTCAACCTGGCGCGACATCTGGGTGTCGATGCGGAAGCCGCCTTGCGCTCGAGCAATGCGCGTTTCGAGCAACGTTTTCGGCACCTGGAAGGACGCGTACGTGCCAGCGGACGAAGGCTGGAGGATGTCAGCGCCACAGAGTTCGACGTGCTGTGGAATGAAGCCAAATCCGCGCTGAAACAGGACTGAGTTCGCCCTTTTTTCCGGCCCGGGAACGGGTTCAGTCATCATTCAGAGTGCCTGCTTTAGCTTGGCTCCCACGCTCGCGATGACGGGATGACGCCGTCCGAGCGCAAAGGAGCCTGAGATGTTTACGCGAATAATGACTTACGCTGTAGTGGCCTCCGTGCTGGCTGCGCCCGCGGCCCTTGCGGACCCGAAACACGGCCAGCCGTATGGCCCATCGCGCGGAGGGAACGCGGGCTATGACTACGCGCGCGTGATCCACGTCGAGCCGATTGTTCGCCAGGTACGTGTGGACGTTCCGCGACGCGAGTGCTGGATGGAGACTCGTTATGACCAGCCGCAACGATCCTATTCGAGCCTCGCGGGCCCCACGATCGTTGGTGGTCTGATTGGCGGTGCGATCGGCCACCAGTTCGGCAGCGGGCGCGGCAAGAGCGCGGCGACTGTCGCGGGTGTGCTGATCGGTTCGGCGCTTGGCCACGACGCAGGTGCGCGGCGCCAGGCGCAGTATGGTTACTCGCAACCGCAGGCGTATCAGGTCGAGCGCTGCGATCAGCGCATCGAGCAGACCTACGAGGAACGTCTCGACGGCTATCAGGTCGACTACGAGTATTGCGGGCAGCGATATTCCACGCGCCTGCCATACGATCCGGGTGAGCGCCTGCGAGTGCAGGTCGCGGTCCGGCCGGCCTAGATCATTGACACAAAGGGGCGGGCGGAGGAATTTCCGCCCGCCCCAGCTTACGCGAAATGCACGCTGACACTACACTTCCCGGCACTCGCCCGTGACCCGACTACGAGATCGAATGTGAGGAACCAACCTGTACCCGCGCTTGCCCTAATGATTCTGGCCGGCAGCCTCGTTTGTGGGGCCGCCTCGGCACACAGGCAGGGCGCGGTGCCGCTGACAGAGGCCGCCGGGCACGCGCAGACGCGTGCGCAGGGCGGGCTGTCGCTGGATGCAGTGGTACAGATGGTGCAGCAACGCTACAACGCCCGGGTCGTGCGGGCCGAGACTCGCCAGGAAAATGGACGCACCGTGTATGTACTGAGACTGCTCAACGCGGACGGCAAGGTGTGGACCGTGCGCGTCGATGCGGACTCGGGTGCGGTGCTTTAGGCATGGTTTCTGAGCGAGGAATTGATCCCGATGCGAATCCTGATCGTCGAAGATGAGCAAGCGCTGCGCGAATCGCTGGTCACCCAGCTGACTGCCGCGGGCTTTACGGTCGACGCCGCGGCGGATGGCGAGGAAGGTCTGTACGCCGGAACGGAGTATCCAATCGATCTGGCAATCATCGACCTGGGCTTGCCCAAGCTCCCCGGCATGGACCTGATCCGCAAACTGCGCGAGGCTGGTCGGAGTTTCCCGGTGCTGATCCTCACGGCTCGGGATCGCTGGCAGGATAAGGTCGAAGGACTGCAGTCCGGCTCGGACGACTACCTGGCGAAGCCCTTCCACATGCAAGAACTGCTGGCCCGGGTGCAGGCGCTCCTACGCCGGTCGGGTGGCTGGTCGCAGCCTGTGATTCAATGTGGCGACGTCAGCCTCGATACGCGCAGCCAGATCGTCACGGTGGGCGAGAAAGTGATCGACCTGACCTCCTTCGAATACCGCATCCTGGAATTCCTGATGCTGCGCGCGGGCGAGGTGATCTCGAAAGCCGAGCTCACGGAGCGGCTCTACGCCCAGGATTTCGAGCGCGACAGCAACGTCATTGAAGTGTTCATCGGCCGCCTGCGCCGCAAGCTCGATCCGGAGGGCAGTCGCCAGCCGATCGAGACGCTGCGCGGGCGCGGCTACCGCCTGGTGCTGGCACGTGCCGAGTCGCCGGGCATGCGCGCCGACGGCGGCTGATGTCCTCGCTCAGCGGGCGACTGCTGGCCTCGGTATCACTGCTTCTAATCCTTTTTTTCGGAGTCACGATTGCTGCGCTCGATGCGGTGTTCCGTGACCTGAGTCAGCGCAGCATCGGTGAGCTCCTCGATGCGCAGCTGGTGGCGCTGCTCGCGGCCTGCGAACCCGATGACCACGGCAACGTGCAGCCTGCAGGCGCATTGGCTGAAACACGCCTGCGCCAGCCAGGGTCGGGCCTTTACGCCCAGATTCGTACGCGCGACGGCAAATTCGTCTGGCGCTCGCCGTCGCTCCTTGGAAGCAAGGTCGACTTCGGCGGTCCGGTTCCTGCCGGCGAACGTCGTCTCGAGCAGCGCTCGCTCGACGACAACTTGCGTGTCATGGCGCTGACCTCGTCGATCAACTGGGAGATCGCACCGGCGGTCAACCGCGAGTTCATCTTTAATGTCGCGACCAGCCTGGCACCGTACGAAGCACAGCTGGCGCGATTCCGCAGCCAGATGCTCGGCTGGTTCTTGGGGCTGTTCGTGCTGTTGCTTGGCTCGTTGGCATTGCTGCTGCGCTGGGCGCTGCGGCCGCTGCGGCAGATTGAGATGGAGATCGGCGAGGTGGAGGCGGGGAGTCGAGCTTCGCTGAGCGCTTCACAACCACGCGAGCTCACGGGGCTGGCAGCCAACATGAATGCGCTCCTCAAGAGCGAGCGACAACGGGTCGAGCGCTATCGCAATACGCTCGGCAACCTGGCGCACAGCCTGAAGACACCGCTTGCCGTCATCCGCTCGGCGCTCGGCGGTGAACCGGCCATCGATCGGCGCCACGAGATCGTCAACCAGCAGATCGACCGGATGAATGCCATCGTGCAGCACCAACTCAAACGAGCAGCTGCGTCCGGCGGAGCAGTGATGGGCCAGAGCGCGGTGGACGTCGCGCCCATGCTGGTGGAGTTGCGGGCAGCACTCAGCAAGGTCTATCCGGACCGGGATCTGCTGATCGAGATCAGCGCCGCCGACGGCCTCGCGTTTGCAGGCGATCGCGGCGACCTGTTCGAACTGCTCGGAAACCTGCTCGACAATGCCTGCAAGTGGTGTCACTCACGCGTCCGGGTGGTCGCTACGCGCCTGCCGGCAGCCGACACACGCACGCGGCTGCGGATCACAGTCGAAGACGATGGCGCCGGAATTGCGATTGCCGATCGTGAGCGCATCCTGGAGCGCGGCGCGCGCGCTGATGAGCAGGTCGAAGGCCAGGGTCTCGGGCTCGCGATGGTGCGTGAGATCGTGGATCTCTACGACGGCACGCTCGAGATCGGTGACTCGCCGCTCGGTGGTGCTCTCGTCACCGTGTGCCTGCCAGGACGCTAATAGGCTTCGACTACGCTGCCACCTACCCTGTCGGGTAGTCCTTTCGAGAACGCCGTGAATCCGTCCATGGAGGCTCCGGGCAAAACATCCATGTTTTGCACGGTCTCGAAAGGACTATCTGACAGAGTAGGCGGCAGTCTGGCCTAAGGGGTCAGCGGTTCCTATCGCCAAGAAGAGGGGCGATGAGATCGAGCGGCAGCGGAAATACGATCGTCGAGCTTCTTTCATTGGAGATGTCCGCGAGCGTCTGCAGGTAGCGCAGCTGCATTGCCTTGGGTTCCGCCGCCAGCGCGTGGGCCGCTTCCACCAGCTTCTCTGCTGCCTGCTTCTCGCCTTCGGCATGAATCACCTTGGCGCGCCGCGTGCGCTCCGCTTCCGCCTGCTTGGCGATGGCGCGGATCATGCTTTCATCGATGTCGACGTGCTTGATCTCGACATTGGCGACCTTGATCCCCCAGGCGTCCGTCGCCTGGTCGAGGATGTGCTGAATGTCGACGTTGAGCTTATCGCGTTGCGAAAGCATTTCATCGAGGTCGTGCTGGCCGAGCACCGAGCGCAGCGTCGTCTGCGCAAACTGACTGGTGGCTTCCCACGGATTGGCGACCTGGATGATTGCCTTGCCGGGGTCGACGACGCGGAAATAGACCACGGCATTGACCTTGACCGAAACGTTATCGCGCGAAATGACGTCCTGCTTGGGAACATCGAGCACGATGACACGCAGATCCACTTTGGTCATCTGTTGCAGGATGGGGATGACGAGAATGATTCCCGGGCCCTTGATGCCGGTGAAGCGGCCGAGCGTGAACATCACGCCGCGCTCGTACTCCTTGAGGATCTTGATGGCGCTGAACACCAGCGCACCCACGAGAAACACGACCACCAGTACAAATGGACTCATTGCGTGACTCCCGTTATTGATTGAGTGGTTCGACCCAGAGCAGCAGACCGTCGACCTTGACGACGCGCACGCGCTGGCCGGCGCTTACGGGCGCCCGGCTGCGCGCGTTCCACAGTTCGCCCCCGAGGCGGACTGTGCCCTGCGTCGTGAATCCGTCCAGCACCTCGGCCGTGCTGCCAACCATATGCTCGATACCGGTGACCACCGGACGGCGGCGCGAACGTCCGAACATCCAGACCATGCCGAGCAGCACCAGCCCCGCTACGAACGCGATGGCGGCGATGACCGGCATCGCGATGGAAAATCCCGGCACGCTGGTATCGAACAGCATGATCGAGCCGATGATGAAGGCGATCAGCCCCCCGACGCCGAGCGCGCCGAAGCTCGGGACGAATGCCTCAGCCACTACGAGCAGCGTGCCGAGGGCAATGAGGGCGAGACCAGCGTAGTTGACCGGTAGCACCTGGAATGCAAACAGTGCGAGCAGCAGGCAAATCGCACCGGCCACGCCCGGCAGTACCGCTCCAGGGTTGTAGCCCTCGAACAGCAGTCCATAGATACCGATGAGCAGCAGGCCGTAAGCGATGGTCGGATTGGTAATCACCGCCAGCAGCTCGGTGCGCCAGTCCGGATCGAACTTCTCCAGCGTGAGCGCCTTGGTGGCCAGCGTGATCTCGCTCGCACCCATACGAAGCTTGCGCCCGTCGAGTTGTTGCAGCAGGTCGGGAAGATCCTTTGCGACGAGATCGATGACTTTGCTGTCGAGCGCCTCGGAGGCCGGAAGGTTGGCGCCCTCACGAACCGCCTTTTCCGCCCACTCGACGTTGCGTCCACGCAGCTGCGCGAGACTGCGCAGGTACCCTACGGCATCGTTGATGACCTTGCGTTCCATGGCGTTGGAGCCGCGCTCGCTGCGCTCGCCCTTGGCGTCCTTGTCCCTGTCTTCCTTCGCGTCCGGAGTCACAGGCTTGCCGGGCGTGGGCTCCTCACCGCCTTCAGGTGGGCCGGCAGGCTCGCCTCCGATCTGTACCGGCGTCGCCGAGCCGAGATTGGTTGCCGGCGCCATGGCCGCGACATGGCTGGCGTACAGAATGTAGGTGCCGGCACTTGCCGCGCGAGCGCCGCTCGGGGCGACGAACGTCACGACGGGAATCGGTGAAGCAAGGATCTCCTTGATGATGTCGCGCATGGCAGTGTCGAGTCCGCCGGGCGTGTCCATCTGCAGGATTACCAGCGCGCTTCCGGACTCCTGCGCCTTCTTGAGTCCCTGCGAAAAATAGTGGCTGATTGCCGGCCCGATCGGACCATCGATTTTGAGTAGCACGGCCGTGGCAGACGCTTCCGGCTTCGCCGGCCCTTCGGCTTGCAGCAGGGCAGCGCTCAGCAGAAGGGTAACGATGAGAAGTGCACGCATCTGGCAACCGCGAGCGCGGCGGTAATGCCGCGCCCCCACAGCATAGGGCAAGTCTGCACAGGTTTCATGGGCGCGACCGCGCCCACCACGCTGCGGAAGTCGCCTCAGCCTCCGACGTCGAAGCGGATGCCCTGCGCGAGCGGCAGCGAGCTGCTCCAGTTGATCGTGTTGGTCTGACGGCGCATGTAGGCCTTCCAGGAGTCAGAGCCGGACTCGCGCCCGCCGCCTGTTTCCTTCTCGCCCCCAAAGGCGCCGCCGATCTCTGCCCCCGATGTGCCGATGTTCACGTTGGCAATGCCGCAGTCACTGCCTTCGGCCGACAGGAAGCGCTCAGCGTTCTGCAGCCGGTCGGTGAAGATCGCCGAAGAGAGGCCGTGCGCCGAGCGATTCTGTTCCGCAATTGCCTCCTCGAGCGATTGCACCGGAATCAGGTACACGATGGGACCGAAGGTTTCGGTCTGGACGATCGGCCAATCGTTGCGGGCGCGCACGATCGCAGGCTCGACGAAGTTGCCCCGTCCGGTAAGAACGCGGCCGCCACAGAGGATTTCGCCGCCCTGTTCGCGAATGCGAGCGAGAGCCGCCTCGAAATTCGCCACCGCCTGGCGATCGATGAGCGGCCCGCACAGGGTCTCGGGTGCCAGCGGGTCGCCAATCTTGACCTGCGCGTAGGCATGCAGGAGCCGCTTTTCAAGCTCCGCCTGCCGCGACCGGTGCACGAACACACGGCGCGTGCTGGTGCAGCGCTGCCCGGCCGTACCCACCGCGCCGAAGACGATCGACGGCACCGCGAGATCGAGATTCGCCGACTCGTCGACGATGATCGCGTTGTTGCCCCCCAGTTCCAGCAGGCTCTTGCCGAGACGAGCCGCGACGCGTTCGCCGACCTTACGGCCCACTGCAGTCGACCCCGTAAAAGAGACCAGCGCAACACGCGGGTCGTCGGTGAATCGCTCGGCGAGCTCGTTGCCCGCATCGATGAACAACTGGAAGATCGGCGGCAGATGGTGCCGGGTCAACACGCGGTTACAGATCTCCTGGACCGCGATCGCGCACAGTGGCGTCTTGGGCGAGGGTTTCCACACGCTGATATTGCCGCAGATGGCGGCGAGAAATGCGTTCCACGCCCAGACCGCCACCGGAAAGTTGAATGCGGAGATGATTCCGACCACACCGAGCGGATGCCATTGTTCGTACATCCGGTGTTGCGCGCGCTCGGAGTGCATCGCGAGACCATAAAGCATGCGCGCCTGGCCGACCGCAAAATCGCCGATGTCGATCATCTCCTGCACTTCGCCATCGCCTTCGGCCTTGATCTTGCCGTTCTCCATCGACACCAGGCTGCCGAGCGCATCCTTGTTGGCGCGCAGCTCTTCGGCCATGAGCCGCACGGCCTCGCCGCGCTTCGGCGCCGGCACACGCCGCCATTCCTGGGATGCGGCGACGGCCGATTGCATCACTTGTTCGTAGTCGGCGGCGGTCGAGCAACGAACCTGCGCGATGACTTCGTTGGTGGCGGGATTGAGCGAATCGATGAGCGGTCCGCGATTGTCGGATGACCAGCCCGCGCTGCCGGACCAGGTGCCCGGGCTCACCGGCTTGAGATTCAGTCGCGCCAGTACTTCGTTCACGATGCCTTCCCCCACAGCTGCCGCTGGTGTCCGGCCTTGCCCGACACCACCACTTCGGAAGAGACATCTTTAGTGCCTCCCGGTGCGTAGTAACGACCAAAGCGGTTGGCGAGAATTTCCGTGAGCTGGAAATTCTCCTGAGCCGCGAAGCCGTGATACTGGTCCGGCGAGTTGAACACCAGGTCGACCACGGCAGTAATACCAGCAGCGGTCGTCACCTGGATTGCGGACCACAGGCGCCCGGCGATGAGCTGCGGATAGATCTTGTTGACGTAGTTCTCTTCCCGCAGCTGGCCATCCTGCAACCCGCTCACGGCTGCGTAGACGATCACGACATCCTGCAGAGTCTGCGGCACGGCATTCTCGAGCACGTGCTTCAGCGTGGCGCGATCGTGGTTGAGCTTGAGGTCGTTCATGAGCAGGCGCATCTGCGCGCAGTGGCCGGGGTAGCGGATGGTCTTGTAGTTCATGTTGTGGACGCGCGGTCCATACGTTTCGCCCAATGAGCCCAGGCCTCCCGAGGTATTGAACGCTTCGTAGAGCGTGCCATCGATTTCGATCTCTTCCAGTCCCTCGAGCGGTGCGGTTTCGACCAACCGACCGTCGTGGATCGCCTGGCACGGATTGCCGTATTCGTTGATGAGTCCTTCCGTCGACCAGGTCAGGGAGTACTTGAGCACGTTGTTCGGGTGCTGAGGCAGTGCGCCGACGCGCAGCTTGACGGTGCGCGGCTCATCGAAGTGAGTGATGAGCTCGTTGGCCGCGATGCTGATGAATCCCGGGGCGAGGCCGCATTGAGGCACGAACGCGGACGTGGCGCCCTCGGCAATGTGACGCACCGCCTTGGTGACTTCCACGTCCTCGGTGAGATCGAAGTAGTGAACGCCTGCCTGCCTGGCCGCAGTCGCCACGGCGATGTTGCAGTAATAGGGAAGGCTGGAAATCACTGCATCGACCGGATGAGCTTTGAGGTGCGCTGCCAACGCATCCGAATTCGAAGCGTCGAGGGCGTGAGAACGTAGATTGGCGAGGTCATGTGCGCGAACCACCGACTCGGCGGCTGGGCCGTTCACATCGGCGAGCGCCACCCGGTAGGCACCTGATTCAGCGAGTAAACCGGAAATCAGGGCGCCGATCTTGCCGGCGCCGAGGATGAGGACACGATGCATGAAACTTACTCCCTGCAGGGCGGCGCCAGCTCTGATCGTCAATGCAGGACAGCTGGGGCGGCCCGCGGAAAGGCGCGCATTCTGCCTCAATGATCGACCGAAAGCACCGTCCGCTTTTTGCGGTGCAGTGAGGTGGTGTGTACGATCCGGCGATGGCCTTGACCCCGGCGATCAACGAGTGGCACCCGGCGAGCTGGCAAGCGAAGTCGGCGCAGCAGCAGCCTCGCTACGCGGAGCCGCGAGCCGTCGAGAGCGTGATTGCCTCGCTCAGCCGCCTGCCGCCGATCGTTGTTTCATGGGAGATCGAGGCGTTGCGCGCGCACATCGCTGCGGCACAACGCGGCGAACGTTTCGTGTTGCAGGGGGGTGACTGCGCCGAGAGTTTTGCCGAGTGCGAGTCCGACCGGATCGCGCAGAAGCTCAAGATTCTGCTGCAGATGAGCCTCGTGCTCCTCGACGGACTCAAGAAACCAATCGTACGCATCGGCAGGATGGCAGGGCAGTATGCCAAGCCCCGTTCAGCCGATACCGAAACACGCGACGGCCTGACCCTGCCGAGCTATCGCGGCGACATCGTCAACAGCGCGCCGTTCACGGCCGCTGATCGCGAACCGGATCCCGAGCTGCTGCTACGAGGCTACGAGCGCGCTGCACTCACGCTCAATTTCGTCCGGGCGCTCATCGATGGCGGCTTTGCCGATCTGCACCATCCCGAATACTGGAATCTGAGCTTCATGCATCACTCGCCCTTGCGCGAGGCGTACCAGCAGATCGTCGACTCGATCGGCAATTCACTCGACTTCTTCGAATCAGTGAGCGGGCGTCCGATTCACGAAGCGAGCCGCCTCGACTTCTACGCCAGTCACGAAGGTCTGCACCTGCTCTACGAGCAGGCACAGACGCGTTTCATTCCCCGCCAGCAGCGCTGGTACAACCTGTCGACACACATGCCGTGGATCGGTATGCGCACAGCTCAGGCCGACAGCGCTCACGTGGAATTCTTCCGCGGCATCGCCAATCCGATCGGCGTGAAGATCGGCCCGGGAATGAATGCCGAATGGCTGCAAGCGCTGCTTGAGATCCTCAACCCGCAGAACCAGCCCGGTCGCCTCACCTTGATCCATCGCTTCGGTGTCAAGGAGGTCGAGCGGGGTTTGCCGCCGCTCATCCAGGCGGTGCGCGCGACGGGGCAGACCGTGCTGTGGATGTGCGATCCCATGCACGGCAACACCGAGACCACGTCGGGCGGCCTCAAGACGAGGCGTTTCGAAAATATTCTGGGCGAAGTCGAGAGCGCATTCCGCATCCACGAGGAACTTGGTTCGATTCTCGGCGGTGTGCATTTCGAATTGACGGGCGATGACGTTACCGAATGCATCGGCGGCGCGCGCGGGCTTACCGAGGCGGACCTGAAGCGCGCTTATCGCTCAACCGTCGATCCGCGGCTCAACTACGAGCAGTCGCTCGAGCTTGCGATGTTGATCGCGCGTCATAAGTCTGCACCGCGCTGAAGGCGCAGCTCATCGAGCACTTCCCGAGGATCGAGCTCGCGCACCTCGCCGGGTGCAAGACCCGCCAGCGTCCACGGACCGATCGCGCAGCGAATCAGGCGCAGTGCGGGCAAACCCACCGCGGCGGTCATCCGGCGCACCTGGCGGTTGCGTCCTTCGGTGATTCCGATTTCGAGCCAGTGCGTCGGAATCCGCGCGCGATAGCGTATCGGGGGGTTGCGCGGCCAGATCTCCGCCGGTTCTTCGATTACCCGGATGTGGGCCGGTAACGTCAGTCCGTCCCTGAGCTCGATACCTTCGCGCAGGCGTTGCAGGCCAGCAGCTTGCGGCTCGCCCTCCACCTGCACCCAATAGCGCTTCGGCAACCGATGACGCGGATGGCTCAGCCGCGCCTGGATGCCTCCATCGTCGGTCAGGAACAAAAGACCTTCGCTGTCATAGTCGAGCCGCCCCGCCGGATAAACATTTTTCAAACTGACGAACTTCGCCAGTGTCGCGCGAGATTCGTCGCCCGTGAATCGCGACAGGACCTGAAACGGCTTGTTGAGCAGCAAACAGCGCATTCGGCATTGATTCTGCTGCGTCGGGTGTGACGCCCATGCGGTATCATAGTGCGCGCTGCAAGGTTGCACCGCGCAGGATGTGCGCCGCTGACAACTTTCTGCAGACAGTCTGGAGGACGCTTTGGCTTCATCGGGTGCACCGGCAATTGCCGGCTGCGAGATCCGCGGCGCGATGCCCGCGGGCTTCGAGTCGATACTGACGCGCGACGCACTGGATTTCCTGGCTGCGCTGGCGCGCCGTTTCACGCCCCGGGTCCACGAGCTGCTCGCGGCTCGAGAACGCAGACAGCGTGCGTTGGATGCGGGCGAGCTGCCGGATTTCCTCCCCGAGACCCGCGCGATCCGCGAATCCGACTGGCGCGTCGCGCCCATCCCGCAAGATCTCCTCGATCGCCGCGTGGAGATCACCGGACCGACGGATCGCAAGATGGTCATCAACGCCCTGAACTCGGGTGCGAAGGTGTTCATGGCCGACTGCGAGGATTCGCTCACGCCGACCTGGGACAATCTGATGCGCGGCCAGATGAACCTGCGTGATGCAGTCCGCGGCGTGGCCAACTACAGGAGCCCGGAAGGCAAGCAGTACCGCCTGAACCCACAAGTTGCAGTGTTGCTCGTCAGGCCGCGCGGCTGGCACCTTTTCGAGAAGCATCTGCTGGTCGATGGCGAGCAGATTCCCGGCGGGCTGGTCGATTTCGGCTTGTACCTGTTTCACAACGCTCGTGAGCTGGCGAAACGGGGCACGGGTCCTTATTTCTATCTGCCGAAGCTCGAATCGCACCTCGAAGCGCGCCTGTGGTCCGAGGTCTTGACGCATGCCGAACACTTGCTCGGGCTGCAACGCGGCACCTGCAAAGTAACGGTGCTGATCGAGACGATCCTGGCCGCCTTCGAGATGGATGAGATTCTCTACGAGCTCAAAGAACACATCGTCGGGCTCAACTGCGGGCGTTGGGACTACATTTTCAGTTTCATCAAGAAATTCGCGCGCCGCGCCGATTTCGTGCTGCCGGACCGGCAGCAGGTCACGATGGCCAACCATTTCCTGCGCTCGTATTCGCAACTGGTAATTAGCACCTGCCATCGGCGTGGCGCATTCGCGATCGGCGGGATGGCGGCACAGATTCCGATCAAGAACGATCCCCAAGCGAATGAAGCGGCGCTGGCCAAAGTGCGCGCCGACAAGGAAAGGGAGGCTGGTGATGGGCACGACGGCACTTGGGTTGCGCACCCGGGACTGGTGCCGTTGGCGCTCGAAGTGTTCAACCAGCACATGACCGGGCCGAATCAGCTCGAGCGCCTGCGCGAGGACGTTCACGTGGGCGCCGCGGACCTGCTGCGCGTTCCAGCGGGTACGATCACCGAAGCAGGGCTCCTCAACAATGTGAGCGTGGGCCTGCAATATCTGGCCGCCTGGCTCGGGGGGCTCGGCTGCGTGCCTATCAACAACCTCATGGAAGACGCGGCGACGGCGGAGATTTCGCGGGCACAGCTCTGGCAATGGGTTCATCACCCGGCAGGCGTGCTGCAGGACGGCCGGCGTGTGACCCTCGAACTGGTGCGCGAGTGCATCAACCGGGAACTGCGCACCCTCAAGGAGACGGCGGAGCAGGGCAGTCCGTCCGTCGGTCACTACGACACGGCAGCAAGGCTCCTGGAACGACTGACGGCTGAGCCCCGTTTCACAGCTTTTCTCACCGTGGTCGCGTACCGTGAAATCAATTAAAGAGACCAAGCAAAGGAATCGACGATGACTGCCCCTGCTGCAAGTGAGATCCGCAAGGCCTGGAGCACCGACGCACGGTGGCGAGGCGTCAGGCGCCCGTACCAGCCCGAGGATGTCGTGCGACTGCGCGGCACGGTCGTCATCGAGCACACACTCGCCCGGCTGGGCGCAGAGAAGCTCTGGGGTTACCTCAGCGAGAAGCCGTTCGTTGCTGCACTCGGGGCACTCACCGGCAACCAGGCTATGCAGCAGGTACGCGCCGGACTCGATGCCATCTATCTGTCGGGCTGGCAGGTGGCCGGTGATGCAAACCTGGCCGCGCAGATGTACCCCGATCAGTCCCTGTATCCTGCTGACTCGGTGCCGGCAGTAGTCAAGCGCATCAACAATACCTTGCAGCGCGCCGATCAGATCTGTCATGCCGAAGGCGACAGCAGCGTCGACTGGTTGAAGCCGATCATCGCGGATGCCGAAGCCGGCTTCGGCGGCGTGCTGAATGCCTTCGAGCTGATGAAGGCGATGATCGAAGCCGGCGCGGCGGGAGTGCACTTCGAAGATCAGCTCGCTTCGGCCAAGAAGTGCGGTCACATGGGCGGCAAAGTGCTGGTGCCGACCTCGGAAGCGATCAACAAGCTGACGGCGGCGCGCCTCGCTGCTGATATCTGCGGCGTGCCGACGGTGCTGATCGCGCGCACTGATGCGGAGTCGGCAAGTCTCCTGACCTCCGACGTTGACGATCGGGACCGTCCTTTCATCGAGAAGCGCGAGCGCAGCTCCGAGGGGTTCTTTTACGTCAAGGCCGGGCTCGACACAGCAATCGCCCGTGGACTTGCATACGCTCCATTCGCTGATCTCGTGTGGTGCGAGACTGCGGTTCCGGATGTGAAGCAGGCGCGGACCTTCGCCGAAGGGATCCACAAACACTTTCCAGACAAGCTCCTTGCCTACAATTGCTCACCGTCATTCAACTGGAAGCAGAAACTCGACGATGCGACGATCGCTAAGTTCCAGCGCGAGCTCGGCGCGATGGGTTACAAGTTCCAGTTCGTGACCCTGGCCGGATTTCATGCGCTCAACTTCAGCATGTTCGAACTGGCGCGTGGTTACCGCGAACGGCAGATGAGTGCCTATGTGGAGCTGCAGCAAGCCGAGTTCGGCGCCGAGAAAGCTGGCTACACGGCGACGCGCCACCAGCGCGAAGTGGGAGCGGGGTACTTCGACGATGTCACGCAGACCGTCAGCGGCGGCAGATCGTCGATCACCGCGCTGACTGGTTCCACCGAAGAAGCGCAATTCAAGGGCTCGAAGCGACGCCAAAGCTGATCGGGCGCCTCAGGCGCCATCTTCCGGGTTTCTGATACAGTTCGCGCCCCGGCAGATTTGCTGACCCATTGCCATGAAGTACGACCACATCGTTGTGCCCGCGGAAGGCGAGCGCATCACGCTCAATCCCGATTTCTCTCTCAACGTTCCGAATCATCCGATCATTCCGTTCGTTGAGGGCGACGGCATCGGTATCGACGTCACGCCCGTGATGAAAAGAGTAGTCGACGCGGCTGTCGCCAAAGCGTATGCGGGCAAGCGTCGCATTGTGTGGATGGAGATCTACGCGGGCGAGAAGTCCAACAGAATCTACGGCGCGGGCGCATGGTTTCCTGAGGAAACGCTGCAGGCACTGCGCGATTTTGTCGTCTCCATCAAAGGGCCGCTCGGCACGCCGGTGGGGGGCGGCATCCGTTCGCTCAACGTCGCGATTCGCCAGCAGCTCGATCTTTACGCCTGCGTGCGGCCGATTCGCCATTTCCCGGGTGTGTCCACACCCATGAAAGACTCCAGCCAGGTGGAAATCGTGGTGTTCCGCGAGAACACCGAGGACATCTATGCCGGCATCGAGTGGCCCGCCGGCTCGGCGGAAGTGCAGAAACTGATTGCGTATCTGCATCGCGAGCTCGGTGTCACCTCGATCCGCTTTCCGTCCAGCTCCGCTATCGGCATCAAGCCGGTCTCCAAGGAAGGATCGCAGCGCCTGATCCGTAAGGCGATCCAGTACGCGGTCGACAATGATCGTTTCTCGGTCACGTTGGTGCACAAGGGCAATATCATGAAATTCACCGAGGGTGGATTTCGCAACTGGGGCTACCAGCTCGCGCGCGACGAATTTGGCGCGCAGGAAATCGACCAGGGCCCTTGGCTCTCGTTTCAGAACCCGATCACGGGTCACAACATCGTCATCAAGGACGTCATCGCCGACAACTTTCTGCAGCAGGCACTGTTGCGACCGGAGGAATACGACGTCATTGCGACCCTCAACCTCAATGGTGATTACATCTCCGATGCTCTGGCCGCGCAGGTCGGCGGCATCGGCATTGCGCCAGGAGGCAACATCGGCGATGGGTTGGCGGTGTTCGAAGCGACACACGGCACCGCGCCGGGGTTTGCCGGCAAAGATCGCGTGAACCCAGGCTCGATCATCCTGTCAGCAGAAATGATGTTGCGTTACCTGCGCTGGACCGAGGCGGCTGACCTGATCATCAAGGGCGTGGCCAACACGATCGCCAATCGCGAGCTGACCTATGACCTCGCGCGCCTGCGCGAGGCGATTCGTGCTCCGCGGCGCGAACTCGCCGGTCGCAAGAATGTGGAAGAGGATCTGCAGCGGCTCATTCCCGGCGCGACCCTGGTAGGCACCAGTGGTTTTGGCGACGCCGTGATCCGTCACATGAATGACTGAGAGTTCCCACGCCACCGCATTCGATCCCAAGGCCTTCGTACAGAGGCTGCCATCGCGCCCGGGTGTCTACCGGATGTGCGGTGCGAACGGCGAGATCCTGTACGTTGGCAAGGCGCGCAATCTCAAGTCGCGGGTCGGCAGCTACTTTCATGCCGGGAACGTGGCGCCAAAAGTGCAGGCGCTGGTCAGCCAGGTCGCGGGGATCGATGTCACGCTGACCGATTCCGACACCGAAGCACTACTGCTCGAATACAACCTCATCAAGGAACACAAGCCGCGATTCAACGTCATCCTGCGGGATGACAAGAGCTTCCCCTATATCCACGTCACGACCGATGCACGCTTTCCGCGCCTCAACTTCTATCGTGGCGCGCGCAACTTGCCGGGGCGCTACTTCGGCCCCTATCCGAGCGCCGGGGCGGTGCGCGAGTCGTTGCAGCAGCTTCAGAAGCTCTTCAAATTGCGCAACTGCGAGGACACGTTTTTCGAGAACCGCAGCAGGCCGTGCCTGCAGTACCAGATCGATCGCTGCTCGGGGCCCTGCGTCGGCCTCATCACGGAAGAGGACTATCGCCGCGATGTCGATAGCGCGGTCAAGGTGCTGTCCGGGCGCAGCGAGGAAGTCAACGCAGAGCTCGGCCGCCAGATGGAGTCCGCCGCCGAACACCTGCAGTTCGAGCAGGCGGCGCGCCTGCGCGATCAGCTCGCGAGCCTCAAGCAGATCCAGTCGCAGCAAAGCGTGACGGCGGCCAGCAAGCGCGACGCCGATGTCGTGGCGCTGGCGACTGAGGCGGGCGATCACTGCATTGCGCTGATGTTCATTCGCAGTGGGCGCAACCTGGGCAGCACGCAGTTCTTCCCTCGTGCGCCGCTTGGCGACACGGGCGAGATCATGAGCGCCTTCCTCATGCAGTACTACTTCACGCGCGAAGCACCCCGCGAAATCCTGCTCAATATGCCGATCGTGGATGCCGAGCCGCTCGAAGCGGCGCTCAGCGAACGTGCCGGTCATTCCGGTGCGCATCCGGCGGGCCGCACGCGGGCTCGCTTCGCGCTGGATGGCCATGACCTACACCAATGCCTCCCAGGCGCTGCGCATGCGAGCATTGAATCGCGTCGGAATCGAGAGCCATCTCGAGGCGTTGCGGCAGGACTTGCAGATGCCGGAGGTCCCGCACCGGATCGAATGCTTCGACATCAGTCACACGCGAGGCGAGGGCACTGTCGCGTCTTGCGTAGTGTTCGGGCCGGAAGGACCGGTCAAGGCCGAGTATCGTCGCTTCAACATTGCCGGCATCGAACCAGGCGATGACTATGGAGCGATGCGCCAGGTGCTGACACGGCGCTACACGCGCATCAAGGCGGCGGAAGTTCCGATGCCCGACGTGCTGCTCATCGATGGCGGCAAGGGCCAGCTCACACAAGCGATGGAAGTGCTGCAGGCGCTCGAGCTTCCGGGACTCGCCATTGTCGCCGTAGCGAAGGGCGCGGATCGCAAGCCCGGACAGGAGCGACTATTCATCCCCGGTCGCGGTGAACCGATTGTGCTGCCGCCCGATTCAGCGTCGCTGCACTTGATCCAGCGCATTCGCGACGAAGCGCATCGGTTTGCGATCACCGGACATCGCCGGCGACGCGCGCGGCGTCACAACGAATCCGCGCTCGAGTCTATCCCGGGTCTCGGGCCGGCACGCCGACGCGAGCTCCTCAAGCAGTTCGGGGGGCTCCAAGGCATACTGCGCGCGGGCGTGGATGATCTCGTGCAGGTACGCGGCATCGGCAGACCGCTGGCGCAGCTCATCTACGAGCACCTGCATCCTGGAGCGTGACGCGTTGAGCAACGGCATTTCGATACCGAACGCACTCACGTGGGGGCGCATAGTCGCGATCCCGCTGATCATCGTTCTGTTCTATCTGCCGTATCACTGGTCGGACCAGGCCGCTGGAATTCTGTTTGCCCTGGCCGGGATCACTGACTCGCTCGACGGTTACCTGGCACGCAAGTGGGGACAGACGACGCGCCTCGGCGCATTCCTCGATCCGGTCGCTGACAAGTTGCTCGTCGCGGCTGCGCTGGTGCTGATCGTGAGTGCAGCCAGGGAGCCCCGTTGGGCGGTTATCGTGACGACGCTTGCGGCGATCGTGATCATCGGCCGCGAGATCGCGATATCGGCGCTGCGCGAATGGATGGCGGAGATCGGCAAGCGGGGCAAGGTGGCGGTATCGGGTGTCGGCAAGTTCAAGACCATCGTACAGATCGTCGGCTTATCAATGATGCTGTTCCGATGGAATTTCCTTGGCTTACCGATCTATGAATGCGGGTTGTTTCTCACGGTGCTGGCCGCAATCCTGACGTTGTGGTCGGCGATCCAATACTTGCGCGCTGCCCGCCCGGAACTCGTCGCAAATTCTTGATTCAAACCGCTTCCTTGACACGCGAGGGACGGACCTTACAATTGCGCCCTCTTCATCGACGGCCGGCGGGAATAGCTCAGTTGGTAGAGCGCAACCTTGCCAAGGTTGAGGTCGCGAGTTCGAGCCTCGTTTCCCGCTCCATCTGCCCGTTAATGAATGCAGCGGCGTGCAAAGCCGTGTAGAGCGGCAGGCCGACGAGCAACAATTAGCGTCACCGTTGAGGCCGCCGGTTTCTACTCGTAGCCCGGAGGCAGGCCGTGACCGATACCTTTGTGGCAGTCGATGCACGTCTCGTTGCGCGCCCGCATGCGCTCCTTGACGTGCTTCTTGGCCGCACTCGAATCCTGCAGGGATAGTTCCATCGCTTCAATCGAGTGGCAGTTCTTGCATTCCCTCGAGTCGTTGGCCTTCATCTTCGCCCAGACGTCCTCCGCCATCTCGAGCCGTGCGGCGGCGAATTTCTCCTTCGGACGCATCGTACCGAGCACCCACTTTGGCAACTCGTTCACGCTGGCCGCCACCTTGACCTTCATCTTGGGGAAGAATGCATGGGGCACATGGCAATCGGAACAGATGGCACGAACGCCGGCGGCGTTCTTATAGTGCGGACTCTCCTTGTATTCCGGCACCATGCTGTCGCTCATCTCGTGACAGGAGCTGCAGAACTCGAGGGAGTTCGAGTAGTGAAGCGCTGAATTGAATCCCGCCCAGGCGGCGATGCCGATCGCGAACAGGAGAAAGCCCCCTAGCGGTATTCCCAGGAGCCAACGCTTGCGCGGCTTGCGCCAAAGGAAATTTCGCTGCTGCTCAGAGCCTTCTTTTTCAGCCGGGTCAGACATGCGAATTTCCTCCCTCGCGACAATCCGGCGCGTTGTCCCCCACCGCCCGCGACCCCAGTACGGACGGTCACAAGTCGCAGCGTTGGGCTCTGCACGACGGTTCTCGTTCTTTGCGTTTGCACGACATCGATGGTTTGCCTCAGCGCTTGTTCGCCGAAGCCGTTTGCAGCTCGTCGATGAGACGCTCTGCCGTATTGCCGATGAACAGCCGTTTCAGATCGGACCGCGACACCGCGCCTATGATCAGGATCCTGCGGCCGCCGCGAGGCCGCGGTCAGGCGAGACCGATCCGGTACAAGGTGAACACCCCAAGCGCGCAGCTGCAAAGTCCAATCGCGGCCGTGAGACTCCGATACAGCCGGCCGAGCCGGGCTTCGCTCAGGCGCAGCGGAATCGCGATCGCGACCGAGAGCGATGCCATGCCGACGATCGAGCCTGCACCGAACAACGTGATGTACAGCACACCCATCGTCCAGGATTGCACCGCGCTCAGGCTCAGCACCACGAGTGTCGCAGAGCCCGCGAGGCCGTGCGTCATCCCCACTGCCAGCGCGCGCAGGGGCACACGGCCGGCGTGAACATGTTCGTGCAGCGGCTCGTGTAGCGAATCCGGCGCGGCATGACTGTGGGCATGCACATGGGACACACCACTCCCATGCACGTGAACATGCACGTGGATCTTGCGCCGCAGAAGTCGACGCAGCACGTCCACGCCGAGCACGACCAGCATCCCGCCAACCACAAGCTCGAGCGCGAGCGCCACCCGCTGCGGGATCGACGCACCGAGCGCCAGCACGACACCACCGACGAGGAGCAGCGTGAGCGTGTGGCCGATACCCCACGCGACTCCCTGTCGCATGCTGTGCGCGAGCGAATGTCGTCGCGTGGCCAGCGTCGCCACGGCGACGAGGTGATCGGCATCCATCGCATGGCGCATGCCGAGCACGAAACCGATCAACAGCGCGCTGCTTGCGTTCATCGTGTAAGCCCCGCGCTCCGGGCGGGCGGGGAATCATAGCGAGTTTTCGGGCTGGTCCTGCACGGACGCATCCGCTTCACTTCGCTGCCGCCGGTGGGGTTGTCCATCACGACGAGATAGCCGACTTTCGTGTCGCGCATGACCACCGCCGCGACCTCGATGGTGATGCCGCGATCCACCGTAATCACTCTGTGCGAGCAGATCGAACTGACTGTCATGGCGTTGCTCGGCCGATTTCCGCGACGACTCTAGCGCGTTCAGGAGCCGGGCGCCTTACGTGTTTTGCGGAGCGCGGCGCGAAGTCACGTGACCGTGAGGGAGTGCGGAGCGCACTTGTCGAACGCGTCCCGTGCGCACCGGTCTCGCAATCGCCGCGGTCCGGTCGCGCAGGTACGTGCAATTCGCTGTTACGATCTGCAGTCGCGAGGACGGCCTGGTCACACCCGCAAATAGCGCCGTCTTGCAAGGAGCGGAGATACAGGAGATGCGCGTCCTCGGACATTTCGGACTGCTGCGTTCGCAGCGCGTGCTCGACTCGATCGTCGGCGTGCTGGCGCGCGATTGAGTGCGAGCGATGGACACGCCCGCGGAAATCGACGCTCTGCTCGCGCGCAAGAGCGCCCTCGCCGCGCGGACAGCGGAGCGGCCGCAGTTCGCGGCGCGTCTCCGGGAACTACGGGCGTGGCAAGCTGCGAGGGTGGCGGAGACCTACGACGACCTGCGCCGCGATTCGCAGTATTCGCGGGCGGTCGGGTTCTTCCTGCGGGATCTCTACGGCCCACAGGACATGACGCCGCGTGACCGGGACCTGACGCGTGCCTGGAGCCTGCTCAAGCGCACACTGCCGGCCGCTGCGCTCGCGGCGCTCGGGCGCGCGATCGAGCTTGAGGTGCTGAGCGGTGAGCTCGATCAATTGATGGTCGAAGCGCTGCCCGAAGGGGCTGTCACCGCAACGGAATACGCGCGCGCGTATCGTGCGACCGGACGCCGGGATCTGCGCGAGCGCCAGATCGATCTCGTCGTCGGTATCGGCAAGGACCTCGAGCGGGTGGTCCGGCACGCCTGGATCGGTACGCTGTTGCACCTGGCGCACGGCCCCGCCTACGCCGCGGGCTTCGGCGTGTTGCAGGATTTCAACGAGCGTGGCTTCGCCGCGTTCCAGAACATGAAGGATGCACCGCACTTCCTGCGCACCATCCGCGAGCGCGAGCTCAAGTTGATGGAAGCACTGCTGGCCGGCGCGGGTGCCGAGGCCGAATAGCGCGCATCGGCGCACAGATCCTTGTAGGTCCGCGACAGCCGCTGCACCTGCCAGGATTGGAGCTCCGCTAGCCGCGCCCCGAACTGTGGTGATGCCGTCACGCGGCTTCCGAGCGACGCTTTCTTCGCGAGGAGCTCGTCGAGGTCAGCCGCGGGATCCACGATCCGTCTCTTTGGTGAGCACAGTGACGATGGCTTGGAGCGCACGCGCTGAGCGCAGTTGTCCAAAGTGGCCCAGGCCGCGCAGTTCGAGCGACTCGGCACCACGGAGCGCCGCGCTGCGTGCGGTAACCAGGCTGTCGTCGCGACTGTAGAGGCTCGTGAGCGGTGCGCTGAGCTTTCCCTCCTGCTCGGCGTTGAGCGCAAGGAGCCAGGGCGAGTCCGGACGCATCTGTCGTGCTGCGGTGAATGGCAGGCAGCGGGCGTGCGCGCTGCCGTGATGGGGCGAGGCCACGGTCACGATGCGGCTCACACACTGCGCGCCGGATGACCTGAGCAACGCCCGTGCCACCAGGCCTCCCATGCTGTGCGCGACGATGGCTACCGGCGCACCGTTGCACTGCCGCCTGAGGGCGAAGAGCTCGCGCTGCGCACGCGCGGCGTAGGTCTCGATGTCGGCATCGAGCGGCTCGAGGTCGATTGCAGCGATCGGTCCAAAACCCGCGGCCTGCAACCGTGCCACGAGCGGCCCCCACAGGGCCTGATTACAGAGAATGCCATGCAGGAGCAGGACCGGCCGCCTCGTTTGGGCACGCGACTGCGGCCACGGTGCGAGACGACGCCACCGTGCTCCAGCGCTCATGACGAGTTGCGCCCAGCCGAACGCGATCGGTTCTGTCGCGAGCGCTCGCATCACCCACCTGGCACCGCGCCTACGCTCATCAGTGTCCGACGCTGCGTACCCTGCGGCGACAAACAGGAACTGAATCGCGGCAAGGACTGGCAACGTCATTGCCGCACCGGTGAGCACCGACCAGTTCCGGGTCGCGGCCAACATCCACGCGAGTGCGATCGCGATCAGCAACTCCAACCCGAGCATGCAGCGCCAGAAGCGGGCGGCCACGGCGCGCTCATGCCCGCGATCTGGCTAGCATCCCCTCGAGCTGCCCGAGCGCGTGGTCGAGACGCTGGGTGGCGTGTCGCGCCCGACGTCGAAGCTCCGCTGCCGCTGTCGCGAAGGTACGGCTGCGCTCGCGCAGCACGTCGGTATTCAGGTGCAGGCCGTGCCGTTTCAGCACTGCGGCCAGCGCCTCGGACTGCGCCAGGAGATCGCGGCGTGCCCGCTGATACGCGTAGTCCACCAGGCGCCGACGTTCTGCATAGCGAAAGACGTTCACAAAGAAGAGCCGCTCGTCATGCCGGTCGGGCTCGAGCAGCAGCGTATCGGCGTCCGGGAACCGCGCGCGATAGCTCGCCATGCCCACCTTCATGCGTGAGTGGATGAGCGCGCGCAGCGTCTGCGACAGGACGGCAGGCAACCCGTGCTGCGCCAGGTCGAACCGTCGGCCCTTCGCGCGACGCGAGGCATCAAAGGGCACCAGCGGGTTGATGCAGATGACGAGGCCGCAGCCATTCTCGAGCGCGAGAGAGGCGTTCATGGTGCGGATGAGCGCGCCGTCGACGTAAGGCTGCCCGCCGATCTCGACCGCCGCATACAAACCCGGCAGTGCGCTGCTTGCACACACCGCGCGCGAGATCGGCACGCGATCGCGGCCCGGCTCGCCAAATCGCACCGACTCGCCGCTGTTGAGGTTGGTCGCGACCACGTAGAGCCGATGGCGGAGCTTGCGAAAGTCGTTCGTGTGTCCGTCCGAGCTGAATAGCTCCCGCAGGTAGCCTTCGAGCGGCGCGTTGTCGAAAACCGCGGTGGGGACCATGCGGCTCAATGAACCGACACTCGCCGGCCACAGGTTGCGCAACGGCTCACGGGCCTGTGCTCGCAGCACGCGGGCCATCACTTCAGGAAATTGCATCGCCCTGCGCAGGTACTCACCCACCGCGGGCTGCAACAAGGTTCCAGGAGAAAACCGGTGCAGCGTCGATGCGTCCTCGATGAAGATATCGCCCATCGTGGTGGTACTGAAGTCGTTCGCGAGACCCGCCGCGATGAGCGCGCCGGAGCTGACCCCGACGTAGATGTCGAAGTCAGTGATCTCGCGCCCCTCGATGGCCTCGCTGAGCGCATGCAAAACGCCCAGCTCGAAGAATGCTCCGAGCGGTCCCCCGCCAGCGAGCGCGATGGCCAGCTTTCGGTTGCCGGGCCCTCGCCGGCGGGAGGGCTCGATCGTCAGCATCGGCCGCTACACGACCGCGGCCGGAGCCGCCTTCTGCTCGGGCATTACCCTGCGACGCGGATGCCGCTGCGCTACCCTGCGGGTACGAGCGACCTTGGCACGAGCGAGCCTGACACGACCGAGCTTGGCGATATTCGCGTTCAGCGTGTCAACACGCTTGCTGAGCGCCGCGACCTCCTCCGCGCTCGGCACCCCAAGCTGGTTCAGCGCGCGATGCACGCGCTTCTGGAACATCTTCTCGAGATTCCCATAGGCATCTTCGGCGCGCCCGCGCATCTCATCGATACGCTCGTTCATGGCCGTCCGCGCCTCGTGCATTGCACCCCGTACGGCTTTGCGTGCTGAGCCGCGCGCTTTGGCATGTACCTTCGCTCCCTCGGCCACCAGCTCATCGAGCAGCATGGGAGCGCCGCGCTGGGCCCGGGCCACTGCCCCGAGACCTGCCAGCCAGATCTGATGCATCCCTTCGAGCAGCCGGGCCTGCGCCACGGCCACGCCCGCCTTCGCGGTCCTTGGACGCCTGATACCGCGATGTTTCTTGCTTCGTGCCATGTAACCTCCTTGGGCCCGTTCCGGCCGCCCTCCGCATTTGCCCTAATGGGCGATCTCGACCCTTTGGGTAACTATAGCGATCTAAGCAAGGGTTTCGATGCGTAGTTATCGCAATGGGCCGAAGAGTACGCGTACAGATCCCGTTCGACGATTCAACCTATCGCTACGCGGGCAATGAGCTCAAGGAAAAGTGGCAGCGGTTGCACGGCGGCGATCGTGAGCCCTTGCCTGACGCTCCGCGTATCACGCGGCTGGCCAAGGGCAATGCCGAGCTGGCGGCGTTCATCGAGCACCACGGGGGCGCCGCCGCGGTCGCCGGGACGCTACAAGATGCCTGGCGCGAGTTCCATGCCGGAAGCTTCCAGCGTGCCATTGAGATCGGCAGTGGGCTCGAAGCCCTGGGCGCGCCGGCCGCCAACAAGGCGGCGGCTATACAGGCCGCCTCGATGCCTACCGGCGCAGCGGGTGCGGAGCAAATTCTCAAAGCAGCCGTCCGGCGCGGCGAACAGGCCCTCGCGCAGCTGCCCGATGCCGCCAATGTTCAGTACACCCTCGCGCTCGTGCTGGGTCGCCTGAGCCAGCGGATCTCGGTGTTGAAGGCGCTCGCGGAGGGGCTCGCCGGACGCGTGCGGGTGCTGCTCGAGCGCACGCTCGAGCTCGAGCCGCGCCATGCGGACGCGCACATTGCACTTGGACTCTATCACGCGGAGATCGTCGGCAAGCTGGGCACACTTGCGGCCCGTCTGACCTACGGGGCCTCGGCGAAGGCCGCGATCGAGCACTTTCGCCACGCGCTCAAGCTCGCCCCAGGCTCGGCCATTGCTCACATCGAATACGCGCAAGGCCTGCTGCTCCTCGATGCCCGCGCGCACCGGGCGCAAGCCGATCAACTCTACGAGCGTGCGGCGGCGTGCAAACCCGCCGATGCGATGGAAGCACTCGACGTCGAGCGTGCCCGTCGCGCGCTCGCTTGAGAGCCTCAGCGCGCCAGCTTCACCAGCTTCTCGAGCTCATCGCGCATCGCGTCCGCGACGGCGCGCGGGTGCGCGATCAATGCACGATCGGACATCACGCCGAACTGCACCTGGCCGTTGTACGTGAGCATGCTGACTCCGACGCCGATGCTTCCGGCTTGCGGCACCCAGAACATCGCTTGCGCGGCGGGCACGCGGGCGAAATAGAGGGCCTCGCGCGGCCCAGGTACATTCGAGACCACCAGGCTCGCCTTGGCACTGAAGAGCGTCATCACCGGTTCCTCCACGATGGCGGGCAGGTTTCCAACCACCGCAAGCACACCGAGCGTGACGAGCGCCTGCGGGGAGTCCTTGAGCTTCTGCATCATGAGGCGCACGGCATACAGGCGCTCGAGCGGATGGCGCACGCCGACGGGCAGCTCGAGGAAGACCAAGCCGAAGTTATTGCCGAGCGCAATTGGCGCCTCCGCACTCGGGCGCAGGTTGACGGGCACCGCGGCGCGGATCGTCACGCCCGGCTTCAGCTCCCCCTGCGATTCGAGATAGCCCCCGAGCGCGCCGGCGAGGGCAGCCATCAGCACATCGTTTATCGTGCAACCGAGAATGTGCGCGCTGCGGTGCACATCTTCGAACGGGTAGGGCTCGGCCCACGCCACGTGCCGCACGCCCGTGAGCGGCGCCTTGAGCGCCGTGGGCGGATCATCCGGCAACACCGCAATCCGCGTCAGCTCGCCCGCCAGTTTCGCGGCTTCATCGGGATGCAGCGCGTAGTGCAAGCCCTTCCCCACCGCGTCGGCGGCCACGCCAATGGCATGCGTCGCCCTATCGACGATCGATGTGGGTCGGCGGCTGCGTTTCGCCGCCCGCCGAGGCTTTGCTGCGGGGTTACCCAAAGAGAGCAGCACCCGGGCAAGCGCGATGCCATCTGCATAACAATGGTGGATGCGGATGATGAGCGCGCTGCCCCGCCCATAGTGCTCCACCAGGTGGAACGTCCAGAGGGGCCTTTGCGCACTGAGCGGCGTGCTCGCGAGCTCCGCAACCAACGATTCCAGCTCGGGCTGACCTGCGTCACCCGGCAGCGCGACGCGCAACACATGATCGTCCAAGTCGAAGTCCGGCTGCGGGACCCAGCGACCGCCGAGCGTGTCCGCGACCGGCCGACAGCGGAATCGATCGAAGGCGAGGAAACGTCGCGCGATCAGGTTGCGCAGCGACCGGTAGCCAAGCGGGCGAGTAAACAAGAGCAGCGCCACCACCATCATCGGGTTCGTGGGGCGCTCCATCAGCAGCCACGCACGATCAACCCCCGACATACCTTCGGTAGCCTGCATGTGCGCACTATCGCTCATGCGCGCGCCGCCCGGACCTTCGGTTTATCCGGATGCGCGGCTTTGGCTCGTGCGGGTACCCTGTATCGATGGCCTATTTCATCACAGGGGGCACCGGCTTCATTGGCCGGCGCCTCGTTGTCGAGCTTGCTGGACGCGGCGAGCGGATATACGTCCTCGTGAGGCCCGGGTCGCGCGCCAAGTTCGATTCCCTGATCGAGGCGTGCGGCGAGCGGGGCAAGCTCCTCACGCCCGTCTTTGGCGATCTGGGCGAGGAGCGCCTCGGGATCGCGGCGCCCGAGAGCGCGCGCCTGCGTGGACAGATTCGCCACTTCTTTCATCTCGGTGCGCTCTACGATCTCGATGCGGACGCGGGGCAGCTCGAGCGCGCGAACGTGCTCGGCACACGCCATGCGCTCGACTTCGCCCACGAGATCGAAGCCGGCTGCTTCCATCTGGTGAGCTCGATCGCCGCTGCCGGCCGCTATCACGGCACCTTCACCGAGGAGATGTTCGAGGAGGCCACCGACCTCGATCATCCGTACTTTCGCACCAAGCACGAATCGGAAGCGCTCGTGCGCAGCACCTGTCGCGTGCCCTGGCGCATCTACCGCCCGGGGATGGTGGTCGGCGACTCCCGCTCGGGCGTGATGGACAAGATCGACGGCCCCTATTACCTGTTCAAGACGATCCAGAAGCTCAGAAACAATGTGCCGCGCTGGGTGCCGCTGATCGGTTTCGAGGGTGGCCACGTCAATCTGGTGCCGGTGGATTTCGTCGTCACGGCCCTGGCGCACCTCGCGCACGCGTCCGGCCAGGATCGCTGCTGTTTTCACCTGACCGATCCGCACGATTATCGCGTCGGCGAAGTGGCGAATGTGTTCGCCCGGGCGGCGCACGCGCCCACCATGACCTTGCGCCTCGAGCCGAGTCTGCTCGCGGCACTACCGCACCTGGCCGGGACGGGTGGCGAGGTGCTGCACCCACTGCAACGGATCGTCGATCAGACGCTGCGTGACCTCGGCCTGCCGCAGGTGGTCATGGGGCTTCTCAATCACCCGACGTCGTTTGATGCGCGACGCGCGCAGTCGCTGCTCGAGCCGGCGGGCATTCGCGTACCGCGCCTCGAGGACTACGCCTGGCGGCTGTGGGACTACTGGGAGCGCCGGCTCGACCCGGATCTCCACAAAGACCGCAGCCTGCGTGGCAGCGTCGCGGGCAAGAAAGTGCTCATCACGGGAGGTTCTTCCGGCATCGGCCGCGCCACCGCGCTCAAGCTCGCGGAGGCGGGTGCGGATGTCCTCATCGTCGCGCGCGATGCCGAGAAGCTCGCCCGCGTGCGCGAGGAGATTGCCTCGCGCGACGGTCGCGTCAGCACCTATAGCTGCGACATCGGCGATGCCGCGGCCTGCGATACTTTCCTCGCACAGTTACTCGCCGAGCACGGGCACGTGGATGTGCTCATCAACAACGCGGGCCGCTCCATCCGGCGAGCCATCGAGCACACCTACGATCGCTTCCATGACTTCGAACGGCTGATGCGCATCAACTTCTTTGCTGCCGTCCGCGTGACCCTGGGCCTGCTGCCCGAGATGGTGAAGAACGGCGGCGGGCACGTGATCAATATCTCCTCCATCGGCGTGCTGAGCAACGCGCCCCGCTTCGCGGGCTACAACGCCTCGAAGGCTGCGCTCGAGGCGTTCTCCCGCTGCGCGGGTGCCGAATATAGTGAGCGAGGTGTGCGCTTCACGGTCATCAACATGCCCCTGGTGCGCACGCCGATGGTGGCGCCGACCCGCATCTACGAGCAGTTTCCCCTCATCCGGGCGGAACAGGCCGCGGACCTGGTGTGTGAGGCGATCATCCACCAGCCGCAGCGCCTCGCGACCCGGCTCGGCACCTTTGCGCAACTCGTCGGGATGTTTGCACCGCGCATCGGCGAGATCATCATGAGCGAGAGCTTCAAGATGTTCCCGGATTCGGACGCGGCCGTCGGCGCGCCCGAAGGCAGGGCGCGCGCCTCTGCTGAAATGATCGCGTTTGCCAGCCTGATGCGCGGCATCCACTGGTGAGCGACTCATCGTCCCAAGCCACGTCGAGTTCTGCGGAGTCCGGTCTGCAGGAGCTCCTGGCACTGCAGCGCGCGGCTTTTCTCGCCGACGGCGAGCCCGGCGAGCGCGTGCGCGTCGACCGGATCGAGCGCGGTCTCGATCTTCTCGTCAGACACGAGCGTGAGATTTGTGAAGCACTGGCTCAGGACTACGGGCAACGTCCGGCCGCTCTCACGCGTTTGGCGGATATCCTGCCCGCGGTGCTGGCGTTCAAGGATGCGCGGCGCAACGTGCGTCGTTGGATGAGACCCGAGCGATGCCGCCTGGGGCTGCCGGTCGGCGTGCCGGGCGCGCGAGCGCAGATCACCTACCAGGCACTGGGCGTGGTCGGACTGCTGAGCCCGTGGAACTTCCCGGTCAATCTCACCTTTGCGCCGCTGGCAGGAATTCTCGCCGCGGGCAACCGGTGTCTCATCAAGCCTTCCGAGATCACGCCCGCCACCGCATCCCTCATGCAACGGCTGCTGAAGGAATCCTTCGATGCGAGTGAGGTCGCGGTCGTTCTCGGCGGACCGGAGGTGGCCCAAGCGTTCGCGCGGCTCCCCTTCGATCATCTGCTCTTCACCGGTTCAGCCGCAGTCGGCCGGCAGGTCATGGAGGCTGCCGCAGCGCATCTTGTACCGGTGACACTCGAGCTTGGCGGCAAGTGTCCGACTGTGATCAGCCGCTCCGCCGATCTCGAGCAGGCGGTCGATCGCATCCTGTGCGGCAAGCTCTTGAACGCCGGACAGATGTGCCTTGCGCCCGACTATGTGCTCGCGCCGCGCGAGGCCATCGATCCGTTCGTCGAGAGCGCGCGGCGCTGGGTCGCCCGCGCCTATCCGCGCCTCTGCGCCAACCCGGACTACACCACGATAGTGAGCGAGCGCCACGCACAGCGCATCGAGGAGCTCGCAGCGGATGCGCGCGCGAAGGGCGCCACGGTGATTACGTTGCTGCCCGCGGGCGCTCCGTCGCCACCCGTGCGAAGGCTCTTTGCGCCATGCCTGGTGCTCGGCGCAACCGACGATATGCGGCTCATGCAAGAGGAGATCTTCGGGCCGTTGCTGCCGCTGCGCTCCTACGGCAGGATCGAGGAGGCGATCGCCGAGATCAACCGGCAACCGGCGCCGCTCGCGCTCTACTACTTCGGTGCGGATCGCGCCGAGGAACAAGCGCTCCTCGCCGGCACCCGCTCGGGCGGTGTCACGGTGAACGACATCGCCACGCACTTTCTCGCGCAGGAGCTGCCATTTGGGGGCATCGGCGCGAGCGGTATGGGCGAATACCACGGCTGGCATGGATTCCGGCGCTTCAGCCACGCGCGCGCGGTCTTTCGCCAGACGCGTCTTGACGTTGCCGGTCTCGTCGGCTTGCGACCTCCCTACGGCCGTCGCCTGCAGCGCAGCCTCAGCCTCCTCATCCGCCGCTGATCAAGCGGCGCGCGCTGCCTCTGCCTGCGCGAGCTCACGGCGCAGAACCTTGCCGACGTTGCTCTTGGGGAGCGAGGCGCGAAACTCGATGTGCTTTGGAACCTTGTAGCGCGTGAGGCGCGCGCGACAGTGCTCGAGCAACTCCTCGCTGCTGACCGCGGCACCGGGTCGGGTCGCGACGAAAATCTTCACGGCCTGGCCCGAGTGCGGATCCGGCACACCGATGCAGCCGCATTCGAGGACGGCTGGATGCTCCGCGACGACGGCTTCGATCTCGTTTGGGAACACCTTGAATCCGGAGACGATGATGAGGTCCTTCTTGCGATCGACGATGCGCACGAATCCCTCGGCGTCGACGATCGCGATGTCTCCGGTATGGAGCCAGCCGTCGGAGGTGATCGTCTTGGCGGTCTCATCGGGGCGGTTCCAGTAACCAAGCATGACCTGGGGACCGCGCACGCAAAGCTCGCCTGCCGCACCGGGGGGCAGTTCGAGATCTTCTTCACGCACGCTGATTTCGGTCGAGGGTACCGGAACACCGACCGTGCCGATGCGCGGCTTGTCGGGGAGGTTGCAGGCCACTACCGGAGAAGTCTCCGTCAGTCCATAACCTTCGAGCAACGGCCGTCCGGTGATCGCGTGCCATCGCTCAGCGACCACTGGGTGCAGCGCCATGCCTCCTGCAGCGCCGAGCTTCAGGCTCGAGAAGTCGAGCCGGCCGAATTGCGGATGATTGAGGAGCGCGTTGTACAGGGTGTTGACGCCCGTGATGATGGAGAAGCGCCACTTGCCGAGCTCGTTCACGAAGCCCGGTATGTCCCTCGGGTTCGTAATGAGCACGTTCAAGCCTCCGTGCTGCATGAACACCAGGCAATTACAGGTGAGACAAAAGATGTGATAGAGGGGAAGAGCCGTGATCACCACCTCGCGGCCCGGCTCGACGAGATCCTTCCAGAACGCGGCCACCTGCAACAGGTTCGCCACCATGTTGCGGTGGGTGAGCATGCTGCCCTTGGGCACGCCCGTGGTACCGCCCGTGTATTGGAGAAAGGCGAGGTCCTGCCCGCTGATCTCGGGCGCACGAAAAACACCGCGGCTGCCAGACGCGAGCGCATCGCGGAACCAGACGGCTCCCGGCAGACTGTACGACGGCACCATGTGCTTGATGTGCCGAACGACGAAGTTGACTGCGACGCGCTTCGGATTGGGCACGAGATCCGCAACCCCCGTAAGGACGATGTGGTCGACCTGCGTATCGGCGCGCACCTCCGCGAGTACGTTGGCGAAGTTTTCCAGCACCACCACGCAACGCGCCCCGGAGTCGCTCAGTTGATGTCTGAGCTCACGTGGCGTGTACTGCGGATTGGTGTTGACGACCGTGAGGCCGGCGCGCAGCGCCCCGTACAGCGCCACCGGGTACTGCAGCAGGTTCGGCATCATGAGCGCAATGCGCTCCCCTTTACGGAGCCCAAGGCCGGTGAGATAAGTCGCAAACTGGCGCGACAGCCGCTCGAGGTCCGCGTAGGTCAAAGTGACGCCGAGATTGTGATAGGCGGGCCGCAACGCGAAACGCCGGCAGCTCTCCTCGAAGATCGACGCCAACGAGGGGTAGGCGTCGGCATCAATTCCACTGCTGATAGGCATCGAGCAGACCTCCATGAATGAATCGGGCAGGGTCTGGCCTTCCTGACCTTGCAACTTCCCGTTGCCATGGTGCGCGCATTTCGCGGTTGGGGCACATTCGGAAAAACCACTAACCCGATGCCAAAAGCGCACAACCGCGGGGCCGGAGTCAACCCGAGCGGGAATACGGCGCGACGGTCGCAAAGTGCCTACTGCACCCTGACGCGGATCAGCTCGGCGCGGTTCGCATCGAGCACGTGCACGGCGCAGGCGATGCACGGGTCGAAGCTGTGGATCGTGCGCAGGATCTCGATCGGCTGCTTGGGATCGTGGAGCTTGTGCCCGACGAGTGCGGCTTCGTAGGCGCCCGGCTGTCCCGTGGCGTCGCGAGGCCCCGCGTTCCACGTGCTTGGCACGACAGCCTGGTAGTTCGCAATCTTCTTGTCCTCGATCACGACCCAGTGCGCGAGGGCGCCGCGCGGCGCTTCCATGAAACCAGCCCCGCGCGCCTGGCGCGGCCATGACGAGGGGTCCCACAACTTTTCGTTGAACGTGCGCGTCTCGCCCTTGCGGATGTTGGCGATGAGCGCGTCGTACCAGCCCTGCATGGAATCGGCGAGTAGCTTGGTCTCGAGCGTGCGCGCAGCGACGCGGCCGAGCGTCGAATACAGCGCCTGCACAGGTAGCTCGAGCTTCTGCAGCGTCGAGTCGACCAGCGCTTTCGCCTGCTCGTTGCCGTTTGCATAGAGGACCAGCATGCGTGCCAGCGGCCCCACTTCCATCGCCTTGCCCTTCCAGCGCGGCGACTTGAGCCACGAATAGCTCTGCTCGACCTGCAACTGCTCGTACGGCGGCTTCGGTCCCGTGTAGTGCAGGTTGGTCTCACCCGCATAGGGATGCAGCCCCTGCTCCTTGCCGCCGGAATACTCGTAGTAGGAGCGCGCGACGTATTCCTTGATCTCCTCCGGGTTTTCGAGATCCACGGGTTCGATGTGCGACAGATCGCGCCCCAGGATCGCACCGCGCGGAAACAGGAAGCTGTCCGGATGGTTCATGCCGCGCGCCGGCAGATCGCCGTAGCAGAGGAAGTTGCCGAGCCCCTCGCCCTGCGAGCCCCAGTCCTTGTAGAAGCTCGCGATCGCGAGCGTGTCCGGCACGTACGCCTGGTCGACGAAAGCGCGCATGCGCGTGATGATCGACTGCACCTGCGCGAGACGCTTGGAGTTCACGGCCGAATCCGACTCGAGGTCGATCGGGTTGGGCGCGCCGCCCACCAGGAAGTGCGGGTGCGGATTCTTGCCGCCGAAGATGGCGTGCAGCTGCGCCACTTCCCGCTGCCAGGCGAGCGCATCGAGGTAGTGCGCGACGGCGAGCAGGTTCGCCTCGGGCGGCAGCTTGTAGGCCGGGTGGCCCCAGTAGGCGTTGGCGAAGATGCCGAGCTGTCCCGCCTCGACGAAGTCCTTCACCTTCTTCTGCACGTCGGCGAAGTATCCCGGCGAGGAGCGGGGGTAGGACGACAGGCTCTGCGCGAGCTCCGCGGTCGCACGCGGATCGGCGCTGAGCGCAGAGACGACATCGACCCAGTCGAGCGCGTGCAGGTGATAGAAATGCATCACGTGATCATGGATGTACTGCGCGCCGATCATGAGGTTGCGCACCAGGTCGGCGTTCGGTGGCACCTCGTACTTGAGCGCGTCCTCCACCGCGCGCACCGACGCGATGCCGTGCACCAGCGTGCACACGCCACAGATGCGCTGCGCGAACGCCCACGCGTCGCGCGGATCGCGGCCGCGCAGGATCACTTCGATGCCGCGCACCATGGTTCCGGACGAATAGGCCTCGGCGATGCTGTCACCGTCCATCGAAACTTCGATGCGCAGGTGCCCCTCGATGCGCGTCACGGGGTCGACGACCACACGGTTACTCATTAGCGGCCCCCTTGGTGTTGACGGGCGCGGCGAGGTTGTCGGCCACGAGTTCCACCAGGCTTTCGACCGGCACGTTCCAGTTGTTCTCGCGGGCGCCGGCGGCGAAGGTCATGCGGCAGCTGCAGCAGCTCGTCACCACCGATTCGGCGCCGGTGGCGTCGAACTGCTCGCGCTTGATGCGAAACGCGGCGGTGCGCAACGGCGCCGCGCGGCCGAGCAGGAACACGCCCCCACCGCCGCCGCAGCAGTAGTTGGTCTTCCCCTTCGATTCGGTTTCGCGCAGGTCGACTCCGAGCGCCGCGAGCGCTTTGCGCGGCTCGTCGAGCACACCGCCCTTGCGACCGAACTTGCACGGATCGTGGAACGTGACGCGCTTGCCGGGTCCCAGCGACCTGAGCTTCAGGCGTCCGCTCTCGAGCTCGCGACCGATGAGCTCGGAAATGGCCAGGACCTCGAACGTGAACGGCTCGTCGACGGCGTTCGGGCCTTCCCAGCGCAGCGCCGGGTACGCGTGGCCGCACTCGGGCACGATCACGTACTTCGCACCGCAGGCGCGCGCCGCATCGACGATCCGCTGCGTTGCCTTGCGTTGGGCGACCTCATCGCCCGAGATCGCGCCGTGGTTCTCCGCTTCGAATCCGCTGCTCGAGAACGTCCAGTCGAGGCCCAGGTGATTCATCACGCGTGCGGTCGCCGCGAACGCGCGCCGATAGATCAGCAGGTCCGGCGCGGTGGTGAGCAGCAGGTATTCCGCGTTCGGCTTGTCGAGCGGCGCCGCAATTCCCTGCGCACGCAGTCCCTCGAGCGCGCTGCGCAGGGCATCGGTGCCCGCGCCGAAGATTGCACCGGTGCGTTGCTGCTCGGCGTCAACTGCGCGCAGCTCCGCCGGCGCGAGACCGGCGGCGGTCAGCGCCTGGCGCGTGATGTGCACGCCGCGCGAGAGGTGCACGCCGACCGGGCAGATCATGTCGCAACGACCGCATTCCGTGCAGGAATCGAACACCAGCTCCTGCCACTCCTGGAGCTCCTCGACCGTGAGGTCGCGCGTCAGCAGCCGTTGCAGGAAACGGAACGGTCCGAGCTCGCGCCGGTACACCTTCCTCAGCAGCTTGAGCTTGTGGATCGGAGCGTAGCGGCCCTGACCCGTGCCCTCGTAGAAGTGACAGGCCTCGGCGCACATCCCGCAGTGCAGGCACGACTCCAGGTCGAGCGCCACTGCTGCGTCGGTGTGCTTGATGAACACTTGCTTGGCGCGCGCCACGCGCTCGGCGGCCGTCAGATCGACGGGTGGAGCCGCGCTCGCGAGCCGCGCGATGCCCTGCGCCAGGTTATCGAGCGCGGCGCGTTCCTCGGTGGCAGCGGCACTGGCGTTCATGCCTGGACTCCCCGGCGCGCGAGTGCGGCGCCGATCTGGAAACGCAGCGGAAGTCCCGTGACGCAGTGGAAGATCTTGCCGAAAGGCAGCCAGACCATGAGCGCCTCGACGCTCAGGATGTGCAGCCCGATCATGGCCGCGTGCCGCTCCGGGAACAGGTGCGCATAGGTCACCATGCCGGTCACGAGCGGACCGCAGGTGAGCAGCACGCTGATGTAGTCGTCGGCGTCGGTGATCACCTTGAGGACCGGATGGATCATGCGCCGCACGAGCAACGCGATCAGGATGGCGAGCGTGATGGCGGCGAGAATCAGGATCAACTGGTTGGGCAGTCCCGGCCAGCCGAATCCGAGGATCGATTTCATGAACGGGATATGCGGCACGAAGAACAGGAAGGTCGCGAACCAGCCAAGATGCCACGCGTAGCCGGTGATGTGCTGGAACGTGATGTTCTTCTCGAGCTCGTGCGGCGGTACCGAGCGCATCGCCACCGCTCGCAGCCCGGCCATGATCCGGCTGTTGGCGCGTGGCGTCGAACGATCCTTGCGGCGTCGGAGCAACACGGCGCCGGCCACGCGCCACACAATGCCGATCACCATGATCGTGGTGGCCCAATACATCGCCGGGCCGCGCGCGAAATCGAGCAGCGTCATCGGGCCTTCTCCTCTTGGGCTTGTTTCTGTTTTTGACGTGCGAGTGCAGCAGAAGCGACGCCGATCGCTGCCCCTGCGGCGGCAGCGACCGCGACGGTCCCGGGTGTGCCCCAGCGCGCTACCGACAGGGGCTCGTAGAAGCCGCCCTTGTCCCAGAAGTTCGGCTCCGCACACCCGATGCAGCCATGGCCGGCCTCGATCGGGAAGCTGGTCCCGCCATTCCACTTGACGGTGGCGCAGGCGTTGTATGTGGTCGGTCCCTTGCAACCGACCTTGAACAGGCACCAACCCTTGCGCGCCCCCTCGTCGTCGAAGGACTCGGCGAACTGGCCGCGCTCGTAGAACGGGCGCCGGTAGCAGCGATCGTGAATCGTCTGACCATAGAAGGAGCGCGGACGTCCGAGCGCGTCGAGCTCCGGGATCTTGCCGAAGGTCAGGTACTGCGCCAGCACGCCGGTGATTACCACCGGAATGGGCGGACAACCCGACACGTTGATGATCGGCTTGTCCTTGATCAGATCGCGCACGGCCACGGCGCCCGTCGGATTCGGCGCCGCCATCGGAATACCGCCGAACGCCGCGCACGTGCCGATGGCAACGATTGCCGCGGCACCCTTGGCGACCTCATGCAGCAGGTCGACGTTGCTGACACCCGCGATGGTCGAGTAGCCCGGGTTGCCGAGCGGGATGGAGCCATCGACCGCCAGCAGGTACTTGCCCCAATTCTCCTGCATCGCCTGGCGGCGCGCGTCCTCCGCCGCCTCGCCGGCAGCGGCCTGGAGGGTGTGCTGATAGTCGAGCGATATCGCGTCGAAGATCAGGCTCTCGAGCGTCGAGGTGTCGGCGCGCGTGATCGATTCGGTACAACCCGTGCATTCCTGGAACGGGAGCCAGATGACCGACGGCCGGCGCGCTTTCTCGAGCGCCGCGGCAATTTCCTGCGCCATCCCCGGGGGCAGCGCCATCCACGAGGCGGCCGCCGCACAGAACTTCAGCAGGCCGCGACGTGTCACTCCGCGGCTGCGCAGATAGTCGCCCACCAGAACGTCGCGCATGTCTCCCCCTTTCTCAGGCCGGGCCAGCGGGTCCAGGCTCTTGTAGCACCTTCACCGCGCCATCCCCATCCGTATTTCGCGTAGTCCGCCGCGCCGCGGGCTGCCTCATCAGCGCTACGTCGCGAGCCAGGCGCTCGCGGCTGTCGCGCATCTCCGCCAGCTGCGAGCGCACGATGTCGGGAATGAAACAGATCTCGATGAAGCGACCGATGATCTCTCCCTCGGGGTCGAGGTGCGTCACCACCCAAACGCCTGCGAAGCGGGTCTCCTGCACCGTCGACGTCCCGCCCGCTTCGAGCTCGGCACGCACTTCGCCCTTGCCGAGGAAATCGAGGATGCGGCCCTCTTCCCCCGGGGCGAGCGGTACGCTGCGCAGGTCGATAGCCGCAGCCGGGCCGCCGGCGAGCAGTCGCTCGAGTGCATGTCCGATTTCATGGAGCAGGGGCTCTATGTTCCCACTCGCGTGTTCAACCGCCACCGGAATCGAGGCCAGTGTGCTCACTGTGGCTAATCCGAAGCGGCGAGCCAGCGTTCGAGCACTTCGCGCGCCACCCGCACTGCGGGTTCGACGCCCCGCTGCACCTCCGGGCTCAGCTCTTCGCCGAGCTCGACCGCCGCCGGCTCGACGCCGACCAGGGCGCGGCGCCGCGGCGCGTGCCCCGAGAGTCGCGCCATGTCGAGCACGTCGCGCAGGCCGATCTCGTGCACGCTGCCAGAGCGCCCCTGCAGGAACGCATCCATGGCCTCGTCTTCGAAGCAACGCGCCGACCCGGGGGCCTCGGCCATGCGCACCGCATCAATGACCAGCAGATCGGGGGCGTGCTCGACGAGCGCCGAGAGCATGAAGCCGATGGTGCCGCCGTCGACGAAACTGAGGCGCGGGTCCGCGCCCAGGCGGCGTTCGAGCACTTGCAGCACCCGCAAGCCGACCCCGTCGTCCCGGAGCAGCATGTTGCCGATGCCGAGCACCAGAACCTGTGTCGCGGAGCCTTTGACCGGTCGTTCCATCGTGTAATGTTCGCCCGATCGCCTGCGCCAGTCAGTAGATACTTGTCAGCACGCGCCCGCGAGGTGGGCGCGCCCCCGGAGGCGCGCGTAGTATATATCGCCATGTGTCTCGCGATCCCAATGCAGATCCGTACCCTGGACGGTTACCGCGCCGAGTGTGAGGTCAAGGGCATCCGCCGCTCGGTGAGCTTGTTCATGCTGCAGGACGAGCCGCTCCAGCCCGGCGATTTCGTGCTGGTACACGTCGGCTACGCGATCCAGAAGCTGGGCGAGGCCGAAGCGCGCTCCGCCTGGGAGCTGTTCGACGAGATGCTGGCCGCCGATGCATGAGCTCGCGGTATGCCAGGCGTTGCTCGACGAAGTCGAGCGCATCGCCCGGGAGCGCCGCGCCGAGCGTGTCTGCTCGGTGCGTGTACGCCTAGGCGCACTCGCCGGCGTAGAGCCGCAGCTCCTGCAACGAGCGTACGAAATCGCGCGAGCCGGTACGCTTGCCGCTGAGGCGGCCCTCGCCATCGAGGAATCGCCGACGCGGGTGTACTGCCCGCGATGCAGAACTGAAGGCCCGGCGCGTGCGCAGCGGCTCGTGTGTGCCGCGTGCGGCGAGTGGCGCACGCAGCTGGTTGCCGGCGACGAGCTGGTGCTCATGAGCGTCGATCTGATCTCGTCCGACGACGCGACGGCAGAACGGGGGAACTAGTCATGTGCCAGAACTGCGGATGCTCCATGACCGAGGTGGAGCACGTGCCCGTCGTCAAATCGTTGCTCGAGCGCAACGACGCCGAAGCGCACCACAATCGGGAACACCTCGACGCGCATGGCGTGCTGGCTGTCAATCTGATGTCGGCGCCGGGCTCGGGAAAGACGCGACTGCTCGAGGTCACGGTCTGCGCGCTGAATGCGCAGTTGCCGTGCGCCGTCATCGAGGGCGATCTCGAGACCGACAACGATGCGGCGCGCATCCGTAGTCACGGTGTGCCGGCGGTGCAGATTACCACGGGCTCGGCCTGCCACCTCGATGCCCGAATGGTGCACGAGGCGCTGCACGAGCTCGATCTCGACGCGATCGACATGCTGTTCATCGAGAACGTCGGCAATCTCGTCTGTCCCGCGAGCTTCGCGCTCGGCGCGCATCGCAACGTGGTGCTCGTGTCCGTGACCGAGGGCGATGACAAGCCGGCAAAATATCCGGTGATGTTCCGCGCCGCGGACCTGGTGCTGGTGAGCAAGGTCGATCTGCTCGGTGCGGTCGACGATTTCGAAGTGAGCAACATCGCGCGGCATGTCCGCTCGGTCGGCAATCCTGCTCCGGTCATGGCGATCTCGGCGCGCACCGGCGAGGGTATCGACGAGTGGCTCGAGTGGCTGCGCGTCGAGCGAACGGCTGCGCACGGCATCGAGCGGCGAGGCTCTGTCGTCGCAATACCCGCATGAATGCCATGGCAGTCCCTGCCGCCGAGTGGCTCGAGCGCATCCGCGCGCTCGCGCTGCCGCGGCCGGTGAAGATCCTCAACGTCTGCGGCGGGCACGAGCGTTCCATCAGCGCGGCCGGCTTGCGTGCAGCCCTGCCTTCCCGGATCGAGCTCATTCCGGGTCCTGGATGTCCGGTCTGCATCTGCCCTGAAGAAGACATTCACGAGGCGATCCAGATCGCGCGCGGCGAGGCGGCGACCGTGGTCGCGTATGGCGACATGCTGCGCGTGCCGGTAAACGCGCCGCGCAGCGAACCGCGCTCGCTCGAGCAGGCGAAGGCCGCGGGCGCCGACGTGCGACCGATCGCCAGCCCGCTCGACGCGGTGCGCATCGCGCGCGCGAACGCGGGCCGGCCCGTCGTGTTTCTCGCGGCCGGATTCGAGACCACAACCGCGCCGTGCGCAGCGATGCTCGCGCAAGGTGCGCCCGATAACCTCCACGTCCTGCTCTCCGGACGGCGCACCTGGCCAATTGTTGCGCAGTTGCTCGAGAGCGGCACGGCCGCGTTCGATGCGTTGGTTGCACCCGGCCACGTCTCGACCGTGATGGGTCCCGAGGAATGGGAGTTCGTGGTCTCGCGACACCGGATGCCCGCGGCGATCGCCGGCTTCATGCCCGACACACTCCTGGCGGCGACCTATTCCGTGTTGCGCCAGTTGCTGGAAGAGAAACCCTTCCTCGACAACTGCTACGGTCGTGCCGTACGGCCCGGCGGCAACACCGCGGCGCGGCGTTTCCTCAACCAGGTGATGAGCGTGGTCGATGCCAACTGGCGCGGCATCGGCGTCGTGCCGCAGTCCGGTTACGCGCTCAGGCCCGAGTACGCCGCACACGATGCGCGCGTGCGCTTTCCCGGCTACCGGGACCTGGCGCGTAAACGCGCCGGCGAAATGCCACCGGGTTGCGATTGCGCGCAGGTGGTGCTTGGCCGGATCCGGCCGAACGAGTGCCGACTCTACGGCGTCGCCTGCACGCCGCACCATCCCATCGGCCCCTGCATGGTCTCCGACGAAGGGGCCTGTCGTATCTGGTGGGCGAGCGGCGTGCGCGAGCGGGTAGACGCGCCGCGCCGTGCAGCCGCCAGTGGAGAGTGAGGGCGTGTGACCGCGCCCGCGGCGATCGCGAGGCACTTCGTCCTCACCGGACACGTGCAGGGTGTCGGCTTTCGCCCTTTCGTCTATCGGCTTGCGCGGCACCACAACGTCACCGGCAGCGTCTGCAACCGGCTGGGTGAAGTCGACATCGTCGTGCAGGGCGAGTCGCGCGCCGTAGCGGCGTTTGCGCGCGAGGTGATCGTCTCCGCGCCGCCACTTGCCGCGCCGCGCCTCGCGCTCGATGAGCCCTGGGAAGTCGATCGAGATCTCCGTGATTTCCTGATTGCGCCCAGCGAGAGCGGGCACGCCGCGCGCATCTTCGTGCCCGCCGATCAGTTCATGTGTGATGACTGCCGCCGAGAGCTCGAAGATCCGCGTGATCGGCGCTTTCGCTACCCGTTCATCAATTGCACGCAGTGCGGGCCGCGCTACACGCTCATCGAGCGCCTGCCGTACGACCGTCCGAATACCACGCTCGCCCGTTTCACCCTGTGCGCGGACTGCGAGCGCGAGTACCGTGACCCGCTCGACCGGCGCTATCACGCGGAGCCGATCGCCTGCCCGCGTTGCGGACCGCAAGTCATTCTGCGCGAGCGCAATGGCACGGTACGCGCGGAGCGCGCGGCGGCGATCGAGAGTGCTCTTGATTTTCTGCGCGGTGGCGCCGTGCTCGGCGTCAAGGGCGTCGGCGGTTATCACCTGATGTGCGACGCACGGAACGAGGAGGCCGTGCGCGCGTTACGCACGCGCAAGCGACGTCCGGACAAGCCGCTCGCCGTGATGTTCCCGTGGCGCGGCGCGAATGGTCTCGCGGCCATACGCGAAGAGGCGACACCGACCGAAACCGAGGCGGCGATGATCGGCTCGCCCGCACGCCCGATCGTGCTCGTGACGCGCAAGGCGCAATCCACGCTTGCCCTGGGAATCGCACCGGGACTCGCGGAGTTCGGCGTGTTCCTGCCGTACAGCCCGCTGCATCATCTGCTGCTCGAGGGGTTCGGCGGGCCGCTGGTCGCGACCTCCGGCAACCTGAGCGGAGAGCCGGTGATCACCGATGAAACGATGGCCGGTGCGCGCCTCGTGCCGATCGTCGATGCGTTTCTGCACCACGACCGGCCGATCGTGCGGCCGGCGGACGATTCGGTCTGCCGGCGCATCGCGGGGTGCATGCGTCGCGTGCGCATCGGGCGCGGGCTCGGGCCGCTCGAGCTGGACCTGGCCTTCGATGTTCCCGAGCCGATGATCGCTGTCGGTGCGCACCTGAAGAATTGCGTGGCGCTCGCCTGGGAGCGCCGCGCGGTCGTCTCGCCGCACATCGGCACGCTCGCGAGTCCACGCGCGCTCGCTGTCTTCGAGCGCACCATCGAAGACTTGCAGCAACTCTACGGGGTGCGCGCGACGCACATCGCCTGTGATGCTCATCCCGGTTACGCGAGCACGCGCCACGCGGTGAAGAGCGGCCTGCCGCTCACGCGCGTCTGGCATCATCACGCTCACGCCGGTGCACTCGCGACCGAGTGGCCCGACGAGTGCAATTGGCTGGTATTCGCCTGGGACGGCGTGGGACTCGGCACCGACGGCACCCTCTGGGGTGGCGAGACCTTCGCCGGATCGCCCGGACGGTGGACGCGGGTAGCGAGCTTCCGGCCGTTTCGACTGCCGGGCGGCGACCAGGTAGCGTACGAACCGTGGCGCAGCGCGGCTTCGCTCTGCTGGGAAACCGGCCGCAAGCCGCGCGAGCTGCCACCCGAAGGCGCGCTCTTGCACCGTGCGTGGACCAGGCAGGTCAACTCGCCGTGGTCCACCTCGGTCGGCCGGCTGTTCGATGCCGCGGCAGCGTTCGTGCTCGGCATCGCACGCACCAGTTACGAAGCGCAGGCACCGATGCAGCTCGAGGCCGCTGCCGCGTCCGTAGACTCTGCCGAAGCACTGCCGATGGCCGTGGGGGCAGATGGTCTCTTGCGCGCCGATTGGGCACCACTCATCGACGTGCTCCGAGACGATATGCTCAGCGCCGCGGAACGCGCCGGATACTTTCACGAGGCGCTCGCCGCAACGATCCTCGCGATCGCCGAGCGCGAACGAACGCGGCGCGGCACCTGCACCGTGGGTCTGACCGGCGGCGTGTTCCAGAACCGGCGCCTCACCGAGAGCGCAGTGCGCCTGCTCGAGCAGGCGGGCTTCGAGGTGCGCCTCGCCGAGGCGCTACCCTGCAACGACGCGGGTATCGCGCTCGGCCAGGTCGTCGAGGCGGTCGCGCGCCGGGAAATGCCGTGATCGACATCCTGATCGCCGCGTTCATGCGCCACGCGTATCGCGCCGCGATGCGCCTTGAGCCGCTGCGCGCGGGATTTGCGCTGCCGCCGCCAGACCCTGCACGGCGCTACCTGCTCTACGTGCACGTGCCTTTCTGCCCGTCGCTCTGCCCGTTCTGTTCCTTCCATCGCGTCGTCTTGCGGGACGACAAGGCGCGACGCTACTTCACGGCGCTGCGCACGCAGATCCGGCAGTACGCTGACGCGGGGTTTCGCGTCGGAGGCGTGTACGTCGGAGGCGGTACGCCGACGTCGGTTCCGGACGAGCTCGAGCGCACGCTGGACCTGATCAATCAGCTCTTCGGCCGTCAGGCGGCTTCGGTCGAGACCAACCCGAACGATCTCACGCCCGCGATCGTCAGCATGCTGCAACGAGCGGGTGTCGCGCGGCTCTCAGTCGGGGTGCAGAGCTTCGACGACGGCCTGCTGCGCGCGATGGGCCGCTACGAAAAGTACGGTTCCGCGGCCAGCATTCGCGAGCATCTGGCCGGAGTGACCGAAGCCTTTCCGACGCTCAACATCGACATGATCTTCAATCTGCCGGGCCAGACGCGCGCAATGCTCGATCGCGACCTCGACATCATCGTTGAGCAGCTCGGCGTGCAGCAGGTCTCGTTCTATCCGCTGATGGTCGTGTCTTCGACGCGCCTCGCCATGCGCGAGCGCATGGGTGGCTACGGCGCGAACCGCGAGCACGAGTTCTATCGCGCGATCCAGCGGCGCCTCGCCCGCGACTATCGTGCGGCATCTGCCTGGTGCTTCTCGCGTGGCAGCGCGGCGATCGACGAGTACATCGTGACCGACGACGAATACATCGGGGCGGGGAGCGGCGCGTTCGGTTACCTCCGCGGCCTCCTGTACTCGAACTCGTTTTCGCTCAACCGCTACGCACAACTCACCGGCGCGCGCCGCTTACCGGTGACCATGGCCAGGCAGATGAGCGAGCTCGATCAGATGCGCTACGATTTCCTGACGCACCTCTTCGGCCTGTCGCTCGACAAGGAGTTCGTGCGCCGCAAATACGCCGGCCGCTTCGAGCGATGCCTGTGGCGCGAGATCGCTTTGTTTCGCGCCATCGGCGCCTTGCGCGACACGGGGCCGCGCCTGGAGCTGACCGAGCGGGGCATGTACTACTGGGTCGTGATGATGCGCGAGTTCTTCACGGGCGTGAATCGCTTCCGCGACCAGATGCGGCGCTACATTCGCAGCGAACTCGGCGCTGCGCAGACGGATGACGCGCCCGCGGGCGCGGCGCTGTACGACGCACGATCCTGAGGTGTGGGATGGAAGACGATCGCATCGGCCTCGCGCACGGTAACGGAGGCCGCTTCATGCGCGAGCTCATCGCCGAGGTGTTCCTGCGCCACCTCGGTAACCCTGCGCTCGATGCCGACGCCGACGCAGTGCCACTCGCCCTGAATGGCGGCGAAGTGATGCTGACGACCGACGGTTTCACCGTGCAACCGCTCGAGTTTCCAGGAGGCACGATCGGCTCTCTCGCCGTGCATGGGACCGTGAACGATCTCGCGGTTACCGGCGCCACTGCGCTCTACATGAGCCTGGGCGTGATTATCGAAGAGGGCTTCGAGATCAAGACCCTCGAACGCATCGTGCTGAGTCTCGCTGCAGCCGCGCGTGACACCGGCGTGCGTGTCGTCGCCGGCGACACCAAGGTCGTGCGGCGCGGGGAGGGAAGCGGCCTGTATCTGGTAGCGACAGGAGTAGGCATGCGGCGCCGGGGTCTGCGCCTCGGTCTCGGCGAAGTTCGTGACGGCGACGTGCTGCTGGTGAGCGGTCCCGTCGGCGATCACGGTACCGCGGTGCTGCTCGCGCGCGAGGAATTCGGATTGAGCGGCGAACTCGCTTCCGACGCCGCGAGCGTGCTGCCGCTGGCGCAGGCGCTGCTCGGCGTGCCGGGACTGAGGTTCATGCGCGATCCGACCCGCGGTGGTCTCGCCACGGTGGTGCATGAAATCGTGCGCGCCAGCGGTCTTGAGGCGCGCCTCGACGAGCCGGCGATTCCCGTGCGGTCGCCGGTGCGCAGCGTGTGCGAAACGCTCGGCTACGACCCGCTCTATCTCGCCTGCGAAGGACGCATCGTCGCGGTCGTCGCTCCCGAGCACGCGGCGCGCGCGCTCGAGGCACTGCGCGCGGTGCCTGCCGGGCGCGAGGCTGCGATCATCGGGCGGATGTCCGGTGCGGGAACGCGCGTCGTGCTCCGCACCGAGCTCGGTGGCGAGCGTTACATCGAGGAGCTCGAGGACGATCCTCTGCCGCGCATCTGCTGATACGCGCTAGCGCGCGCTGCCGTAGAGCGGCGCAGCGTCGATGTAGATGTAGTACTCGGCGACCCGGCCGTCGCGCAACAGCAGCGTATCCGCGAAGGGCAGCGTGAGCTCCGAACCGTCGAGTCGCGTGTAGGTCACCGTACCTTCCAGCGCCACCGCCTCAGCGGTCGACCAGACACGACCGATGCGATGTCTCGAGCGCCGGATGCTGGCGAAGAAGTGGCGCACGGCCTGCTCGATCGCGGCGCGGCCGTGCACCGGCGGCCCGTTGCCGAAACGGAACACTGCATCCTCGGTGAGGTAGGTGCCGAACGTCGTCGCGTCGGCCGAATCGATGGCGCCAAAGAGGCCGTCGAGCCATTCGGTCGTCGGTGTCGCGTTCAGAGCTGGCATGCTTCAGCTTCCCGCGCCCGCCGCTTCGCCTTCGCCCTCGGCCTCGTCCGCGTCATGACCGGCAGGCAACGCACGCGCGACGCCCTTGTGGCAGTCGATGCACGTTTCGCCTTTCTTCATCGCAGCCTGGTGCTTGCGCGCGGCGATACGGCTCGACGGCTTGCTCCAGAGCGAACGACGCGCGCCGGTTGCCCGCGCCGGATCAGTTGACTGCTGCATACTCGAACGTCCTCCGCGATGCGCTGTGAATCGTCTTCTTCGTGTTCTTCGTCCCCTCGCGGCCGATGGTGTGCGATGCCATTCGAGGCCGCACGGTCTCGCCGATCCAGTGCCGAACCTGGTAAGTGAGGGTCAGGCACCGCGCCACGCCCACACCGCGAGCCAGACGCAACCAACTGCATGAATGGCGAGCGTGCGCTCGATCGCACCTTTGAGTGCCTCACGTCCTTCGGTCACGGGCCGTATCGCTCGCGAATTCGCGAACGCGAGCGCGACGAGCAGTGGCGGTGCCAGCAGCGTCCAGCCGCTGAGCAATCCCTGGCCGACGGCCACAAGGATGGCGAGCGCCGCGCCAAGATGCAGACCGAGGTAAATCAAGCGCGTCCCGGCAATGCCCAGCCTTACGGGCAGCGTGTGCTTGCCGGCCGCGGCGTCGGCCTTGATGTCGGGCACTTCGTTGATGAGCAGGATCGCCGTCACCCACAGCGCGACTGGCGCCGCTATGAGCAGGGAAGCACTGTCGAGGAGGCCAGACTGCAGCCAAGCGGCGCCGGTGACCGGCAGCAAGCCGAAGGCCACGCCGATCGCAAGCTCGCCGACGCCACGGCCGGCGAGTTGCACCGGCCTCAGCGAGTAGAACGTGCCGAGTGCGATACCGGCCAATCCGAAGCCGAGCACGAGCGGACCCTTGAGCCATGCGAGTAACACGCCGCACAGGAGCGCCACTACGAGCAGGCGCAGGCCGAAACGCCGCATGGCGGAGGCGCTCAGGATCTGGCTCTGGATGAAGCGCGAGCCGCCGGTGTAAGGGAAGATGCGCTCGGTGTTGGCGCGGTCCGTGCCGCTTTCGTCGTCGGCGACGTCGTTGATCACGTTGGCGCCCGCATGCACGAGCATGGTCGCGAGCAGGGCGAGCGCGGCTAGACCGAGATCGAACGAGCCGCTCACCGCGTGACCCCAGGCCGTGCCGACCACCACGGGGAGCACGGAAGCCGGGAAGAAGGCCGGCCGCATCGCGCCCCAGTAGCGACGCAGGACGCGTCCGGGCGCGTTGCCGACCAGTTCGACGGCGAGAGGTTCGGAGGCTGGCGACATGGCATTACTCCCTCGTTTCAGCGACTTGCTTCGTGCACGCGTACGTTCTCTTCGAGCTCGTACAGCTCGAGCTGCTCCTCGACGAAACGCAGTGCCTGCTCGAGCTCCGGCATCAGCACGTTTTCGAGCGCGCGCGCGCGCCGTTCAGTGCGACGGTACTCAGCGGCGAGCCGGCGCAGGTTCCGTTCGAGCGCCGCCAGCGGCACGGCCTCGCGCAACAGGTCGAGGTGGATACGCCGCGCAAGCGCCAGCTTCGGGCGACGGATCGATCGCCGCGACTGCTGCAGGTGCCGAGGCAAGATCCGCTTGCGCCTCGACAATTGCGATCCCCATCGCGCGCCGAGTGTGCTGCACAACACCGAACTTCTCGAGCTGGAGTGCAGGATAAACGATCAGCGCGTCCAGACCATGGCGTGCGGCTGCATCGAAGAGCAGGATGCGGGCGCGTTCATGCAGAGCGAGCCAGGCGGTGCGGGCGACACGATAGCGCTCCAGGCCGCGCAGAATCTCGGCTGCAAGCAGCATGCGCTTCTCGTCGAGGAACTCGTAGCCCTCGCGCACGAGGTAGCGCTCCTCGCGCAGCTCGAGCGCGGTCGAGCGGTTCGGCGACAGCTCGCGCTCCAGTTCAGGCATCCTGCGCGCCCTCGATATAGTGAGCGAGCTGGTGCCGATTGAGGCGCGTGAGCTCTGTCGCGGGCAGCAGCCGCAGCACCTGCCACCCGGTGGCCATGCTCTCCTCGAGTGTGCGCCACTCGGCCTGGTGCACGAGGCGGCGCTCAAAAGCATCGCCGAATTCCAGGTAGCGCTCTTCGTTCGCAGAAAGCCCATCGCGGCCCATCACGCTCGCGAGTAACCGCACCCGGGTGGCACGCGCGTACGCCGCGAACAGCTGATTGGCGAGCGCCGGATGATCGGCATGGGTAAATCCGGCGCCGATGCCGGTGTCCATGAGCCGCGAGAGACTGGGCAGCACCTTGACCGGCGGATACACGCCCGCCCGGTCGAGCTCCTTGTCGAGCACGATCTGGCCCTCGGTGATATAGCCGGTCAGGTCGGGGATCGGATGCCCGATGTCATCTCCGGGCATGGTGAGAATTGGCAGCTGCGTGAGGGTGCCGGTGCGCCCGCGCACGCAGCCGGCGCGCTCGAAGATCGAAGCGAGGTCGGAGTACAGGTAGCCGGGATAGCCCTTGCGGCTTGGAATCTCGCCGCGGCTCGACGAGACCTCGCGCAGCGCCTCGCAATAGTTGGTCATGTCGGTCATCACGACCAGCACGTGCCGCCCCTCGACGAAGGCGAGATATTCGGCTGCAGTCAGGGCGTAGCGCGGAGCGAGCAGGCGCTGTGTGCTTGGATCGTCCGCGAGGTTGAGGAACAGCGCCGTGTGACCGAGCGCTCCGCTGCGCTCGAGACTGCCGCGAAACACCTCCGCGGTATCGTGCGAAACGCCGATGCCGACGAAGACCAGCGCGAAGTCGCTCCGCTCGGCGCCCCGCAGGCGTGCACGTTGCGCTATCTCGACCGCGAGGCGGTCGTGTGGCAGGCCGCTGCCGGAGAAGATGGGCAGCTTCTGACCGCGCACCAGGCTGTTCATGAGATCGATGGTCGTCACGCCGGTCTCGATGAAATCCCGCGGCAGCAGGCGCGCCGCGGGATTGATCGGCATGCCGTCGACCGGGAGCTCGAGCTCGGCGGGGAGCGCCGGACCGCCATCGAGCGGCTTGCCGACGCTGTCGAACACGCGCCCCAGAATGCCGGGCCCGACCGCAAACTGCAGCGGCTGGTCGCGCAGAATGACGCGCGTGTCGCTCGTGCCGAGGCCGAGCGTGCTTTCCAGCACTTCGAGCACCAATGCAGCCTCATCGAGCGCCACCACGCGGCCGATGCGGCGGTGTCCGTCCGGACCCACGACCTGAACCGCACTGTTCAATCCGACATCTACCGTGCGCCGCGCGAACAGTAGCGGCCCGGCGACGCGTGTGACAGCCCCTTCAATGGACAGCGTCGCGCGCATCGCTCGCCTCCGCTGTCAGGCTTTCCATCTGCGCTCTCGATCTGTCGCTGCAACGGCTCGATGCGCGCGATGTGATCCTCGCCGATATCTTCCCCACGCGGAGCAGGCGACGGTACGTCTCGAGCGCGACGATCCGTTCCGGCGTGACTCCCCGCTCCAGGGCGCGCTCCGCGAGCTCGATGAAACGCATGACGGTCCTGACGATCGCGGTCTGGCGGGCGGGCGAACAGTAGCGATCGACGCGCGACATCGCCGACTGGCGCAGCACGCCCTCGTTCACGAGCTCGGCGCACGCCAGCGCTAGCTGCTGGGCGGGCGGCAGCGCTTCCTTGCCGACGATGCGCACCATTCGCTCGAGGCGCGCCTGTTGCTCCAGCAGAGTAAGAATCCGGCGACGGTGCTCGAGCCATTCGGGGTTACCCTGCACCTTCCACCACTGCGCCATCACCTCCACGTCCTCGGAGTAGGACTGCAGGGGATGGATGGCGGGATAGAAGCGCGCGTGAGCACGCTGCCGATCGAGCGCCCAGAAACTGCGCACGTAGCGCTTGGTGTGCAGGGTTACCGGCTCTGAGAAGTCCCCGGCCGGAGGGCTGATCGCGCCGATGATGGTCACCGAGCCCTCAGCGCCGGCGAGCGTACGCACGCGCGCCGCGCGCTCATAGAAATCCGCCAAACGCGAGCTGAGATAGGCGGGAAACCCGGCTTCGCCCGGCAGCTCGCCCAGCCGGCCCGACACCTCACGCAGCGCCTCCGCCCAGCGACTGGTCGAGTCAGCCAGCAACGCGACGTGCAATCCCTGATCGCGAAAGTACTCGGCTACCGTGATGGCCGTGTAGATGCTCGCTTCGCGCGCAGCCACCGGCATATTGGACGTGTTGGCGATGATGACGGTGCGCTGCATGAGCGGCCGCCCGCGCGTCGGATCCTCAAGCTGTGGGAACTCGTGCAGGACCTCCGCCATCTCGTTGCCGCGTTCGCCGCAGCCGACGTAAACGATGACATCAGCGTCGCACCACTTGGCGAGCGCTTCCTGCAGAACTGTCTTGCCGGTACCGAATCCGCCCGGCAATGCGGCGCGGCCACCGCGCGCGACCGGAAACAGCGTGTCGAGGATGCGCTGACCTGTGACGAGCGGGCCGCTCGCCGGCAGCCGCGCAGCCACCGGCCGGCGCTTGCGCACGGGCCAGTGGTGGGCCATGGCGACCTTGAGCACGCGACCGTCGTCCGAGCGCAGCCGGCAGATCGGCACGTCATCCAGATACTCGCCAGCCGGCGCCACCCACTCGGCGACGCCGCCCTGCTCCGGCGGTATGAGGCAGCGCTGCGCCGGTCCCTGCACCCGCAATTCGCCCAGCACGGCGCCAGCAGCGAGCACGTCGCCTGCACGTACGACGGGCTCGAAACGGAAGGGCCCGGCCGCGGCCTGCGTACTGCCGCGCTCGGTAAACATCGAGGTGCTACGGTCGAGCGGGCGGAGCAACCCGTCGAAAATGTGACCGAGGAGCGCCGGGCCCAGTCGCGCCGTCAGCGGCTCGCCGGTGCCGACGACGCGATCGCCGGATCGCAGACCGCTGGTGTCCTCATAAACCTGAGCGACGAGTTCGCCGTCGCGCAACTGAACGATCTCGCCGAGCAGGCCCTCGGCACCGACGCTCAGCGCCTCATGCAGGTAAAAAGGCCCGTCCATGTGCGCCCGCAGGACCGGCCCACCGATCCAGCGAATTCGCGCTGCGCTCATGCCTGCGCCGCTCCATCGCCTGCGCGCGCCTGGTCGTGCACGCACTCCCGCAGAAAACGCCCCTCAATCGCTGCCAGGTCGTCGAACAGCCCGGTGACGGTCGCATCGAGTGTCGCGCCCGCGGCCCGCACGCTCAGACCTGCGCTGAGCTGCCGGTGCTCGCGCAGCGTGTGCGTTCCGGTCCGCAACGCGCCCGCACGTGCGAGCAAGGCGTCGCGTTCCTCCCGGCTCGAGCCGGGCGCAATCTCGATCGCCCAGTCCGGAGCGCCGAGGTGCCGCGCCGCTGCGACGAGCGTGGTCTCGCACCACTCACGGCGTGCCTCGGACTCTCTCCACCGCCGCTCGAGCGCTGCGGGAAGTCGGTCACAGGCCCGCTTCACGAGTGCCTGCAGAGCGGCGTGCTGCTCTCGACGCTGCACCGCCTCGAGCTCTGCACGTCGCAGCGTGAGCGCTTCAGCAATTCTCATCCGCTCGTAACGCGTCGCCTCGCGCATCCTGCGCCGCGCTTCACTCCACGCAGCGCGCGCGATCGCCTTCGCACGCTCCCGCGCGCTCGCGAGCTCGGCGGCGCAGCGACGTTCGCGATCCTGGCCGAGCCGATCGAGCAACGTCTGAAGTTGCGCGGCAACGATGCTGTCCGGCGCGCTCACGTCTCGACTCCGAGGATGCGTTGCAGCGCGCGCGCCAGATCGGGTGGATCGCGTCGGCGCAGCGCATCGGGTATGACGAGCACCAGCGGCCGACCCGCAACCAGCGCCGACTCGAGCCGGCGCGGCGGCAGCTCGGCCGCGAGCGTCGCGCTCAGCAGCAGCAGTTCGCAGTCCTCGCAGGCCGTTTCAAACGCGGCGACGAGCGTCCGCGCGTTCGGCACGATCGTGCGCGCTCCGGCAAGGCGAAAGCCCGCGGCGGTGAGCTCGTCGGCAATCACGACGGTGCCGCCACTTCAGCCTGCCCGGTTGAGGATCAGAATCGCGATGATCAGACCGTAGATCGCGATGCCTTCGGCCAGACCGACCAGGATCAACACCCGGCCCATCAGCTCCGGCTTCTCGGTGAGCGCGCCGACCGCCGCGCTGCCCACACGTCCCACGGCGTAAGCGGCCGCGAGCGAGCTCAGCCCGACCGCGAGTGCGGCGCTGAAGAGCGCCCAGCGCAGCACCTGGGGATCCGCTGCTGCCGCGGGCGGCTGCGCTGGCGGCGCCTGCGCCAACGCGCTCACCGCGATAGCGACGACGATCAGGGCGGCGAGCGTGAGCACTCCTCCCGTCCAGGTGAGCAGGCGCAAGATGCGAAGCGAGCGATTCATGTGGAACGTTCCTGAGGAGATGAGCGGGCAAGATCGATTTCCGGCATCGGCCGGAACTCGCGTCCGGCGCCGCGTAGAAAGCGGACAAAGAACTCGAACAGTACCAGTCGCGTGGTCTGGATCCCGGCGACGAGCGCCTCGAGGACGATCACGAACAGGTTGCCTATGATCAGCACGGCGAGCGCGAGCGAGCGCGGCGCCGCCGCAGCCAGCCCCACGATGGCGACACAAAGCCCGGCGTGAGCCAGTGCGAAGGCGCCGACACGCAGGAACGACAGAGTGTTGACCGCGATCTGCAGCGCCGACTCGAGCAACTCGCCGATCGAAGATCCGATGCTCCTTCAGGCGCATTCCCTTGGGCGCGCAGGCGATCAACCCACCCACGAACCAGACTGCCCCGCGCCGGCGAGCCAGATCGCGGCGGTGTCGACAAAAGTGAGCAGCACGCCCACATAGAAAACCACGAGTCCCGCCTTAGATGCGCACCAGCGCGCCCCGCGACCCACCCAATGCTGTTGGAGGCCGTCGAGCCCGAGCCCGAGCAGTACTACCACCACGCCCAACCCGAGAGTCACGCCGAGTACCGTCAGAGGGGCTTCGAGCGGCGCGATCCACACCGGATGAATCAGGTCCTCGCGCCCGAACACGCTGCCGAAAAGCACGCCGAACAGCATCGAGGCGACACCGCCGGACACCAGCAGGGCCAGGGGCGGATAGCGACGACGCAACACCAGACCCACTGCGAGCAGTACGAGCCCGTGCCCGACGTCGGCAAACATGAATCCGAAAATGAGCGGAGCGATGATTGCAACGAGAAGGCTCGGGTCCGCCTCCGCCAGGCTGGGCGTGCCCAACAAGCGCGCAAACAGCTCGAACGGCCGCACCCAACCGGGATTGCGCAGCGTCACAGGCGGTTCGAGTCCTTCCGGCGGCGGCGGAAGCTGCAGCAGGTGCGGCACGTCACCGCCGCGGAGCCGCTGCTCGAGGATGCGGGCGTCGGGCTCACGCGTCCACCCCGTCACCCACGCGAAGTGCTCGGTGGCCGCGAGTTGGGGTACCTGACTCGCATACCAGTCGACGAAGGCGAAATCACCGAGCAAGTGCTCGAGGTGATGCTCGGCCGTAAGGCGCTCGAGTGCTTCGCGCAGTTCGTGTATCTGGGCGTCGGTAGAGGCGATCATCTCGCCCAAATCCTTCTGCTCGGAAGATCCGGCCGCTGGGAGCGCAGGCAGGACAATACGGCGTGCCTTGCGCGCAAGCAGGGTGTCCTCGAGGCTGGCGATTTCTACATCGAGGCCGACAGCCACCAGGAAGCAGTGCGCCCCGGCATCGATGCGCTGCACGAGCGCATTCACAGGAAGCTCTTTCGGCCACTCCCGCGTCTCGACGCGAAACGCGCAGGTTCGCAACTGCGGACCTGCGCTGGCCAGCCGCGTGAGCGCGGGCAGGCTTCCTGCCGCCGCCGTCACGAGCTCGGCGGTGCGCTTAAGTTCCTCGCGCCGCGCGAGCGCCGCCTGAAGCGCGGCAACCAGCGGTTCTGCCCGTCCTTGCCACGCGCGCAGCCCCACGAACGCCTCGTCGAGAATCTGGCCCGGCTCGCGCGGCGGAGCACCGGATTTCAGGCGTGGCGCCGGCCAGTAGGCGGCGTAGCGGTGCTGCAGCTCGCGGAATTCGTCGAGGCTCGCGTGAAGCTCGGGCAGAGCGCCGTGCGCGATGCTGCGGCTGTGAGTCTCGAGCTGCACCGTGCGCGTGCTCGCGAGCAGTACCAGAGCGCGTGACAGCTCCTCGCGCGGCACGAGCAGCTCGAACCACGTGGCCGGCCGCGAGCGTACGCTCATAAAGGTTCCATGCGCGCAGGTTCGACGAGCAGGCGACGCACCAGCCCGGCACGCAGGCGCTCGAGATCGAGCGCCTCGAGGAACAAGTGCGCGACAGCTGCGGCGACCGTCTCGACGTGACGGCGGAACAGCGTGCCGAGCCGCTGCTTGAGGTCCATCCGCAACTCGAAGCTCGACTCTGCTACCGATTCGCGCAGAGTTGCGGCATGTTCGCCGACCGTCCGCACGATAGCCTCGAGGCCGCGCACGTGCTCGGGGAAGACCCGCGGCCAGAGCCGTCGCCAAACGACGAGCCAGGCCCGAGGCGCCGGGATGCCCGTGCGCGCTTCGTGCAGCAGCGCTGCGACCGGCGACGTTTCGACAGCTCGCTCGCGTTCATGCACATCCGTCGAGCACCAGGGTGCGTAGATCTCATCCTCGGCCATCCAGGAATGAACGACGCCACCGCGCAGCAGGTGATCGATAACTGGCAGATCGACGAGAAATGCCGCCCACGCCACTGCAGAGCGCCACGCCTCGGGCTCGAAGCGCGCGATCTCATGTACATATTCCCGCCATTCGGAGCGCAGGCGTGCTTCGAGCATGTGGCTGCTCATGTCGGGAGCGATGCGCTCCACCCAGCGTGCCCGGCTTGTGCTGCGCAGGACGTGCAAGTACTGCGTTACATCGTGCGTCGCGTTCAGGCGCCGCCACTCCAGCTCTGTGAGACGCGTACCGTGACGAGCCTGGATGCGCGCCTGTGCATAGGCGAAGTCCGCATCGCCGATCATTTTGATGACGTCAGCCATGCAGCCACACGGTCGAGCAGTGAGTCGAGCGCAGTCTCATTCACCCGCGCCATGCCCCGCTCCATCGCGTCAGCCTCCAGGGCAAGTTCGCCGACACGCTGCGTGAGCGCAACGGCGCAGCGATCGTGCACGCGGCGTACGCGCTCATCGCAGCAGCGTGCGATCTGCGCGGCGCGTTCCGTTGCTTGCTGCACGGCGAGTGCGCCGGCCTGCTGCGCTTCGCGGACAGCGTCCTCCGTGGCTCGCTCAGCAGCGAGCGCTGTCTCCATAGCGTCGACGACGCGGGCAGAATGGTCCGGCGCGGTCATAGCGATCCGCCTGACTCTTCGTAGGAGCCTGTAAGAACGCGCTGTTGATTGGCCTTCTTCTGGACGCGCGACATCGAGAACGCCTATCTCGCCTTCGACCCGAGCGAGGGTAGTGGTCCCTGCTGCTGTAGGCCTGCTACTCCTCGTAGCCCGGCGGCAGGTCGTGACCGATGCCTTTATGGCAGTCGATGCATGTCTCGTGGCGTGCAGCCATGCGTTCCCTGTTGTGCTTCTTGGCGGCACTCGAATCCTGCTCTTCCAGGTCCATCGCCTCGAGCGAGTGACAGTTCTTGCATTCACGGGAGTCGTTGGCCTTCATCTTCGCCCAGACATTCTCCGCCATCTCGAGTCGGTGGGCGGCGAACTTCTCCTTCGGGCGCCGCGTACCCATGGCCCACTTCGGCAACTCGTTTATGCTCGCCGCAATTTTGACCTTCATCTTGGGGAAGAAGGCATGCGGCACGTGGCAATCCGAGCAGATCGCGCGCACGCCCGCGACGTTCTTGTAGTGAGGGCTTCGCTCGTACTCCGGCACCATGCTGTCCCGCATCTCATGACAAGAGCTGCAGAACGCCAGAGTATTTGAGTAGTGCATTGTCGTGTTGAATCCAGCCCAGGCGAGCACGCCCAGGCCGAACAGCAGGAATCCGCCCAGGGGAATGCCCAGCAGCCACCGCTTGCTCGGCTTGCGCCACAGGCGCTGCCACCATGATTCGGGCAACGGTTTCTGATTCGCTTCGGGCATGGGGATCTCCCGGCAAATGCTTTTTGGTCTTGTCGGCCTCGGCGCTCGTGCCTACTGGAAACTACCGTAGTAGTTAACCAGCGCGTCGATATCGTCCTTGGTGAGCTCATCGACCTTGGGCTTCATTTTCTTCGGCATCGGCCGCTTTCCGGAGCTGTACTCCTCGAACGTATGACGCATGTAGGGCATCCACTGACCGGCCAGGATGCCGGCATCGTCCTCGGGACTGCTGCCGCCATCTTCATGGCACTTCTTGCAATGGGTGTCGTGAATCTGCGTGCCGTGCTCCGCTTTCGCGGCATCGGCGGTCTGCTTGGCACGGACGAACGGTTTCTTGGAAAGAGTGTCGGAGACTGCCGTGATGTCCCCATCCGACAACTTGCTCGCGACAGTGCACATGTCGGTCGTCTGCCCCTTCAGCTCGCCGGCGTTGTACTTCACCTCGGGGCAAGGCCGCTCCTTGTTCTTGTAGTTTGTGAGGCTATCGGTCAGGTACTTCGCTGAGTAGCCGCCGATGATCGGCACGTCGGACTCGGTGCTGGCGCCGTCCTTGCCATGGCAACCGACACAATTCTCGATGGGATCGGCTCCCCAGGCGCTTCCGGCCAGCGCTAATGCGATGACCGCGACGTACGCCAGCCCACACGGCACACGATTCCCTCGGGTGTTTATCGTCACGGCGGCTGTCTCCCTAAAATGTTTCTTGTACACGCAGAGTAGTCTGTCCGAGAACACTATTGTTTTTGTACTTCGGCAAACACGTATAACAGTCCTACATACGCTGGGTATACGATAGCTTCCCGCCGAGCGACAAGTCGATAAGCAAGGGGGGCTATTAAATGAAAAACGTCCGCGTGCGTATTTCGCGGGCCCGCTTGTCAGTGATGGCCGGCTTGATGGTCGTCGCCCTGCTAGGTTGCAGCAGCGACACGGGGCCTGCCGGCCCAGCGGGCCCGCAGGGTCCACCCGGACCGCCGGGGCCTCCGGGCGGCAGCAGTGGCTCGGGCACCACCATTCCGAGCAATGCGACCCCAGCCAGCGATGAGGCCGCCGCCGCGTGGGCAGCGCTTCAGCTGAAAGTGACCGTCACGAGCGTCAGCATCAACAGCGCGCCCGTCGTCAATTTCACCGTGACCGATGACACCGGCGTTCCGGTGACAGGCCTCGGCAATACGTCCAAGAGCAGCACGGCTACTGTCGCCGGCCTCACCAACCTGTCGTTTTCGCTGGCGAAGCTCGTGCCGGGCACAGATGGCAGTCCGAGCAATTGGGTCAGCTACATCGTGACCACTGTGCCGACGACAACCGCAGCTGCGGCACCGACGCGCCCATCAACCGATAACACCGGGACACTCGTCGACCACGGCGACGGCACCTACACCTACACGTTCTATCGCGATGTCACACAGATCAAGTCCCAGGTCGACGCAATGACCGTCAGCGGAGCCAACAACAAGGCCGACCTCGGTGACCTGACATTCGACACCGAGCCGCGTGCACCGGCTGACGATCCAGCTCTCCGGCAACGCCCCGGGTACCGGCACCAACACGCCCACCGGCGCTAACTCTGGCGTCCCTGGCGTCCCGCTGACCAAGGCTGTCGATGTCATCTACGACTTCGCCCCCGCAACAGGACAATCGCAGCCCCCCGAGAACTCCGGCCGCGACGTCGTCGCCACCGCGAAGTGCAACGAGTGTCACCAGCAGCTCGGCGGCATTCCCGGCGACAACCCGGAAAGTTCGGGAGCCGGCTTCCATGGCGGTAACCGGAACGACACCCGATATTGCGTCGTATGCCACACCGAGCAGCGCAAGTACGGGCGTACCGAGGCGACGATCGACGCCAGCACGCTGACCTTTACCAGCAACCACCGTAGAAGGTGGATGGCCGCGCGATCGGCAACCTGCCCAATCACATTCACCATATCCACATGGGCGAGTTCCTGGCCAAGAAGAACTACGACTACGGCGGCGTGCAGTACAACGAGATGCTGTTCCCGCAGGACCTGCGCAACTGCACCAAGTGCCACGACGGCTCGGCGACCTCAACGGCGCAGACCGCGCAGGGCGACAACTGGAAGAACGCACCCAGCCGGCGCGCCTGCGGCGGGTGCCACGACGGTATCAACTTTGCCACCGGCAAGGGCGTGACCATCGATGACGCGCTCGCGGGTCTGATCTCGAGACAACCAGCTTCAATGGCCTCGCGCACGGCGGCGGTGCGCAGCCCGATGACTCCACGTGCACGACGTGCCACACGCCGGACAATATCGACAAGGCCCACTTGCCCATTACGCCGCCGAATCCGAACAGTGCGCTGCACATAACGGGTCCCGACGCCAACGCCAACACCAACGCGGCCTGGATCGCCTCGAACACGAGCCGCCTGCCGGCTGGCGCGATCAAGGTGACGTACGAGATCCGGAAAGTGTCTCGCAACGCCAACAAGCAACCGGTGATGGAGTTCCGCATGCTTCAGGACGGTCAGCGCAAGGACCTCAACGACTTCGCGACCACCGCGGTCAATCCGAAGACCGGCAGCCAAGGAGATCTGGGATAACTTCATGGGCTCGCCGAGCGCGTACTTCGCGTTCGCGGTGCCGCAGGATGTCACCTTCACCGCGCCGGCAGACTTCAATGCCAGCGCGTCCGGGTACCTGAAGAACATCTGGAACGGCACGGCCACAGGTTCGGGTGCGGGCACGCTCACCGGTCCGGACGCCAGTGGGTTCTACACTGTGACGCTCACCGGTGTGCAGATACCCGACAGCGCGGTGATGCTGACCGGCGGCCTCGGGTTCTCGTACAACGTGACGAGCACATTGCCGCTGACACAGACCAATGTGGATGACGAGTGTGGGTTGGCGTTCAACCCGCTGCAGCCTCGGCCGAACCGGTGCTATGAGGTATTGCCGTCGCCGATCGGGCAAGCGAATGAGGTCGGCGGGCTGATCGTGATCGCGCCTACGGTGCAGAAGGTGGCCGACACTTACACGGGACGTCGGCCGATCGTCGAAGATGCACGCTGCAACAAGTGCCACCAGGAGCTGGGCGCGTTCACCGAGGATTCGTTCCACGGTGGCCAGCGCAACGACGGCACGACCTGTGCGTGGTGCCACACTCCGAACCGGACGAGCAGCGGCTGGTCGGCGGACTCGGTGTACTTCGTCCATGCAATCCACGGGGGTGCCAAGCGCACGCAGGCGTTCACCTGGCACGCCTCGGCCCTGGGCGAGTCCTTCGCTGACGTCAAGTTCCCGGGCGTGCTGAAGAACTGCGAGGGCTGCCACATTCGCGGCTCGTACGACTTCAGTGCCCCAGCGTCGGAGAGCGCGCTGCCGAACCGGCTGTATCGCACGGTCGCTACCGGCGCATTTGCCTATCCCGAGGGGATGACGATTACGACGTACACGGTCAGCGGCAGCAGCTGCGTTACCGGTACGTCAGAGCCTCAGACGGACGTCGGCGCGTACTCGCTGTCGCCGTACGTCACATCGGGCATAGTGTCGGGCACTTACTTCGGCCTCGGTTTCAGCTACAACGCAGGCCTGACGACGTCCAATGCGTGCAATCAGACCATCCTCGTGCCCACCTTACCCGGCAATACGCGGGATGCAGGCGTGGAGACTCTGGTCAATTCACCGATCGCCGCGGTGTGCACGGCGTGCCACGACACTTCGCTGGCCAAAGCCCACATCGAGATGAACGGTGGTTCGATCTATGCACCACGCACCACCGCGCTAGCCACGGTGGAGACCTGCATGATCTGCCATGCGACGGGTCACATCGCGGACATCAGGGCCATGCACGCGAAGTAGCGCACTGTGCACGTGCGTGTCACGGTGCTGATCGCGTTCGCGAGCTTGTCGCCGGCCGGCGGGTTATCCGCCGGCCGGCCGTACCTGATGCCGGCGCGCAAGTGCGCGGCCGACAGGCAGCGTCAAGTAGTGGGACGAGTTGCGCGGACTAACGTGACATGACCAGGAACAAGAAACGCGGTCCGCTTACCGCGGGGCTGTTCCTGCTGTGTCTCGTCCTGCCTGCGCTGGCCCTGGCCGAAACCCCGCCGAAGGCGGCCGGACCCGAAGCGAAGGCTGCCGAACCGCAAGCAAATGCGCCGGAGCCAGAAGCGAAGGCGCCCCCGCCTGAAGCGACAGCACCTGAGCCCGAAATCAAAGCGGCCGCACCAGAAGCTAAGCAGGAACCCGCCAAGAGCGCGGAATCCGCGGAGGAAGAGAAACCTGCCTACACCAAGCGCGGCGCCGACACCTGCCTCAAGTGCCACGACGAGACCTCGAAGTTCCCGGTGCTGTCGATCTTCAATACGAAGCACGCACAACCCGCCGACCCGCGTACTCCCTTCGGGCAGTTGCAATGTGAAACGTGCCACGGGCCCGGCGCCCAGCACGCAGAGGAAGTTCCAGAAGGCCAGAAACAGGCCCCGATCATCAAGTTTGGCGCCGACTCGTGGGTGCCGATCGAGAAGCAGAACCAGATCTGTCTCGGTTGCCATGAGGAGCAGAGCCGGATCGCCTGGAAGGGAAGTCCGCACGGGAGCAACGACGTCGCCTGCGCGAACTGCCACCGAATACACGCCAGGCACGATGCAGTTCTCGCGATCGCAGAGCAGCCGGACGTCTGCTACACCTGTCACCAGCGTCAGCGCGCGGAGTTCGACAAGCCGTCGGTGCATCCAGTGCGCTTCGCACAAATGGCGTGCAACTCCTGCCATGAAGTTCACGGGGCCATGGCGCCAAAGCTCCTGCTCAAGCCCACACTGAATGAGACTTGTTACTCCTGCCATGCGGAGAAGCGCGGCCCGTTCTTGTGGGAGCATGCGCCTGTAGCCGAGAACTGCACGAATTGTCACACGCCTCACGGTTCGATCCACCCAACACTGCTCGTGAAGCGACCGCCGTTGCTTTGTCAGCAGTGCCACTCGCAGGTCGGGCACCCGAGCGTCGCGCGCACCGGTGCCGGCCTGCCTGATAGCAATCCGTCGGGATTCCTGCTGGCCGGTTCCTGCGTCAATTGCCACTCCCAGGTCCACGGCTCGAACGATCCGTCGGGTGTAAAGCTGATGAGATAGGACACGGCCATGAACGGCAACGACAGGGTTACTCTCGCAACAGGCGCTCCGCTCCTGATCGCTGCCGCACTACTGTCCATGTCGCTACGGGCAGAAGATGCGCCTGCAGTGGATACCTCGCGCTGGCCCTGCAAGTACTGCCCGTTCGAGGAAACCCGCAGCTTCAGTCCGAATCTCGGCGCGGGCTATGTTTCGGACGATTCTGCCAAGTTCGGCGAGTACACAGGCCTGAATGAGGAAGGGGCTTATGTGGTTGCAGACGCCGACGGGCGCTACCGAAGCAAGGATGGCCTGTGGCTCGACTTGTCCGCTGTCGATCTGGGACTCGATTCGCGCTATGTGGGCATCGAGGGTGGCAAGCAGGGTATGTACCAGCTGCATTTGAGTTACAAGCAGCTGCCGCACAACATCAGCGACACCGCCGTCTCACCGTTCATCGGCTTCGGCACGAGCTCCCTTACCCTGCCATCCAACTGGGTTCCGGCGGGTACCACCGCAACCATGACCGCACTCGATGGGAGCCTGCGCGGAGTCGATCTCGAAACCGAGCGCAGGCTCTTCGATCTCGGTGGATCGCTGACTCCGGTGAAACATTGGGCGTTTGCGGCCAACGTCCGGCACGAAGAAAAGACGGGCACGCGGGGCACCGGCGGCTCGTTCGTATTCAACGACTCGCAGCTACCGATGCCCGTAGATTACAAGACCGATCAGATCGACGTTTCGGCGGCCTACAGCGTCCCCCGATTCCATGCGCGCTTTGCGTACTACGGATCGATCTTCAAGAACGACGACGACGCCTTCACCTGGGCAAACCCGTACGTGCCATTCGGCAGCGGCGGCGCCGCCGGCCAGCTCGCGCTCGCGCCCAGCAACGCGTTCCACCAACTCCTGCTATCGGCCGGTTATGACATCGACGAGAGGACGCAGATCTCTGCCGACGCCGCGCTTGGACGCATGACCCAGGACGAAACGTTCCTTCCTTACACGATCAATTCCACTCTGACGACGCAGCCGCTGCCGCGCAGCTCGCTGGATGGGCGCGTCGACACCTTATCGGGCAACCTGAAGCTTACCTCGGTCCTCACGGACAAGATTCGAATCAACGCCGCGCTTACCTATGACGATCGGGACAACCGCACGCCGCGGGCACTGTATGAGTGGATCACCACCGACACCACAGCTGCCACGCCCCGCAGCAATCTGCCCTACAGCTTTACGCGCAGCGTGGCGAAGGCCGACGGCACCTACGCGATGGCACCGGATGTCAGGATCGATGCGGGCTGCGAGTTCGACGAATACAAGCGCGATTTGCAGGAAGTGAGCAAGACTCACGAAGGCAGCTGCTGGGGCAAGGCAACCATCCACGCGAAGGAGCAAGCGGACATCATGTTGATGTGGACGCATGCGCAGCGCACGGTTTCAGATTACGTCCCGGATCCCGAAGACACTCCGCCGCAGAATCCGCTGATGCGCAAGTACGACATGGCAGACCGCGACCGCGATATCGTGAGGCTACGCGTCGACGTAACGCCCGGCGAACGCCTCGACATCGGTCTCGACGGGAGCGTCACATGGGATGACTACTTCAAGTCGGTAATCGGCTTGCTGGACGGTCGGTCCTGGGCTGCAGCCGCTGACGCCGCCTATGCGCTCACGGAGAGCATGAGCGCGACCGTTTACCTGAGCCACGAACAGATCAAGTCCCGTCAGGCGAACGCTGAGAACCTTGCGCCGTCGCCCCTGTGGTTCGGGGATAACGAGGACACGATCGACAGTGCGGGCGCCGGGATCAAGTACCGAGCGGACGACAAGCTCGACGTAGGACTCGATTACACGTACTCACGCTCGGTTGGTGAGGTCAGCATCCAGGGCGCACCCCTGGGGTTTCCCGACCTCACCACGCGCCTGAACAGTGCCAAGCTTTATGTCGACTTCCGACCGAAGGAGAAGCTGTCGCTGCGCCTGGGCTATTGGTATGAAGAATACCGGAGCGACGACTGGGCGCTGGATGGCGTCACGCCGTCGACCATCAGCAATGTGCTGAGCTTCGGCCAGCTCGCACCCTCCTATCACATCAACGTCATCACCCTCTCGGGCGGTTATCGGTTCTGAGCCCCGAACCCGCAGCGGGCGAGTTCTTGACCGGACGGTGTCACGTTGCAGCCACGTTGCCTCGCGTAACCAGTTGGTCCGTGTGATACGCTGGCCCCGAGTGGAACGATAAGGCCTTGATCTGACGAGTAAGGTTCATCTTGCCAAGGTTGAGGTCGCGAGTTCGAGCCTCGTCTCCCGCTCCATCTGCCCGTTAATGAATCGCTCGACTGACGCAGCTTTTGCGTGCGAGGGCGACTGCGGTGAATCGCGAGGCTAGTCTGGGGTTCTCGCCTAAATACTCTGGCGTGGTGGCAGAGTGGTCATGCAGCGGCCTGCAAAGCCGTGTACGCCGGTTCGATTCCGACCCACGCCTCCACCTGTTACCACAACGCCTGTGACTAGAGCGCGAAGCAGAACGCTCCGACGCTCAACCTGTCGGAATCGCATACCCGAAGACTTTCAGCGGCTCAGATCCAGAGCTGCAGCCCGTAGGTATGACCCGACACGCACTGCCAGCAGGATCATGCCGAAGGCGGCGACGGCGATGATGGGTACCCAGGGCACCCCGAACGAGTTACAGATCCGGATGAGAATCGACACGAGACCCGCGTCCACAAAAAGGCACGCTGCCATCACGATCGTGAAGAACATATCCGGGCTCATCGAGCCGGCAGGGATGCCGGCTGGCTGGGATATGAAGAGCGGCTCGGACTGTTGAAGCATGCTCACGTCGGGTTCCTGTCCCTCTGAACGCGCGCGGATACTAGGATGTTGCGGGTTATGTTGTCAGTTAAAAACAGGTAAATATGCGGTGAAATACGCAAAAAAAGATTGTGCACCTGCTCTCTGGCACTGAGCCTTACGAATGCGTGACACAGTCCACGTTCGTCAGGCAGGGCAATTTGGATCCTCACCACGAGCACGGCAATTGCGATGCTGCAGTACGTGCCCGGGGCCGGAGTCGAACCGGCATGGAGTTTCCTCCAGGGGGTTTTAAGCCCCCAGCGTCTACCAGTTTCGCCACCCGGGCAGCGCGATCGCGCGAGAGCTTACACGTGGAAACAAGTACTGCACGCATCGAGGCCGGCAGATGACCTCATCAGCCTTTCGCAGCGCCCGCTACACTGCGCGTCGCCCGTGCCGTGACCAGAGATAATCCTCAGAGTTAAATAGTGGCCTTAAGCGCCTGACTAGACGAAACTTAAAGGATGATCCGCGAACCGTTCTGTGACTGCTGACGCCTCCTTCTTGAGGGCCCGCAACCTGCACCTCTGGCGCGGTGAGCGTCACGTGCTGCGCGGTGTCTCGTGCTCGCTGGATGCCGGCGAAGCGCTGCATGTTTACGGCCCCAACGGTTCCGGGAAAACGAGCCTGCTGCGCGTGATCTGTGGCTTGCTGCAGGCGGAGGAGGGCGAGGTGCTGTGGCAAGGTGTCTCGATTCACGACGCCAATAGCGCTTATCACGCTTCGATCGCGTATCTCGCGCATGACACTGCACTCAAGGGCGATCTCACACCGGTGGAAAACCTGCAGTTCAGCGTCGGCGTACGACGGGAACTCACGGAGCAGGAGATTCGCGCCATGCTCGGGGATCTCGGCGTCGCTGATTGTGCAGACTTGCCGTCGCGCGTGTTGTCAGCCGGGCAACGCCGCCGCGTCGCGCTCTGCCGCGTGCTGCTTTCGCGTGCGCGCCTCTGGGTACTCGATGAGCCCTTCACGAATCTAGATGGCATCAGCAGCGAGCAAATATCGATGGCGCTGGCATCACACCTCGATACGGGTGGGCTGGCGTTGATCGCAGCTCACCAGGGGCTGCAGCTGCGTTCAGGCAGAGTGCGGGAATTGGGCTTGTAATGCAGCCGACACACGCGCTGACAGCCGGTCGATTGATCTTCGAGCGTGACCTGCGTCTCGCGATGCGCCGCTGGGGGCAGGTCGCAGATCCGCTGGTGTTCTTCCTGATCGTCACGACGCTGTTTCCGCTCGGATTAAGTCCCGAGCTGTCGCGCCTGAGAGACGTCGCGCCCGGTGTGTTGTGGGTGGCGGCGCTGCTATCCTCGCTCCTCGCCGCGGATTCACTGCTGAAGTCCGATGCGCAAGACGGATCTCTCGAGCAGTACGTGTTGTCCGGACAGCCTCTGACATGGTTATTGTTGGCCAAGATCGCCGCGCATTGGGTACTGAGTGGATTACCACTCGTGCTGATCTCACCGCTGGTGGCGATCGCACTCGGCGTTCCTGGGCACGCACTCGATGTGGTGGTGATCAGTCTGCTGTTCGGTACGCTCACATTGAGCCTGCTCGGCGGCATCGGAGCCGCCCTGACGGTCGGACTGCGGCGCGGGAGCCTGCTGTTGTCGCTGCTGGTGCTGCCGCTGGCGATGCCGCTGCTGATCTTTGGATCCCGCGCGATCGAGCTCGCGATCGCCGCCGAGCCGGTCGCCGGGCCGCTGTACCTGCTCGGCGCGCTGTTCGTGCTGGCGTTTACGCTCGCACCTTTGACCGCCGCGGCGGCGGTCAGGATCAGCATCGATTGAGCTGAATCAGGATTTCGCAGGAACGAAGACATGTGGACCTGGCTGCACAAATTCGCATCGCCGCCGCACTTCTACCGGCTCGCGGGAAAGCTCGTGCCGTGGTTCGGCTGGAGCGCGTTCGTGCTGATCGTGGCTGCACTCTTTGGCGGGCTCGTTCTGGCACCGCCCGACTATCAGCAGGGCGACGCGTTTCGCATCATCTATGTACATGCGCCCAGTGCATGGATGTCGCTGTTCGTTTATGTCGTGATGGCACTTGCGTCGGCCATCGGACTGATATGGCGGATCAAACTCGCGCACGCGGTCGCCGCAAGCTGTGCGCCCATCGGCGCGTCCTTCACTTTTGCGGCGCTGGCCACGGGTGCCCTGTGGGGTCAGCCCATGTGGGGCACCTGGTGGGTGTGGGATGCGCGTCTGACGTCAGAGCTGATTCTTCTGTTCCTGTACCTAGGGTACATCGCCTTGCGGGCTTCGATCGATGACTTGCAACGCGCTGACCGCGCAAGCGCCGTGCTCGCGCTCGTGGGCGTCGTGAATGTTCCGATCATTCACTATTCAGTAGTGTGGTGGAACACCCTTCATCAGCCCGCGACCGTGACCAAGATGGCTGCGCCATCGATCTCAACGTCGATGCTCATCCCGCTGTTGATGATGATCGTGGGATTCACGCTGTTCTTCGTGGCGTTGCTGCTGGTGCGCGTGCGCGGCGAAGTTCTGCGGCGCGAACGCAGCGCCGGCTGGATTCGCGAGGTGATGGCGTGAGCCTCAGCCACTTTCTGTCGATGGGCGGTTACGCTGCCTTCGTGTGGCCCGCCTATGCGCTCACGCTCATAGTGCTCATAGTGAATGTATTCGCCGCACGGGCGAGTTATCGGCGCGCGCTGGAAGAGGCACGCCGCAGACTGCAAATGAGTGAGCTCGCAGGATGACTCCAAGACGCAAGCGACTGCTGGTCGTGCTCGGTGTACTTGCCGGCATTGGCATCGCGAGCGCGCTCGTGTTTCGGGCGCTGAGCGAGAACATGATGCTGTTCTACGATCCGAGCCAGGTCGTCGCCGGCGAAGCTCCGCACGAGCGGCCATTTCGCATCGGTGGCATGGTAACCAAGGGTAGTGTCGCACGGGACACCGGAAGCCTTGAGATCCGCTTCGTCGTGACCGATTTCAAGCACAGCGTTCCCGTGACCTACACCGGCGTGCTGCCCGATCTGTTTGGTGAAGGCAAGGGAGTGGTCGCGCACGGGCGCCTGACTCGCGACGGTGTGTTCGCCGCGGATGAAGTCCTCGCCAAGCACGACGAGAAGTACATGCCGCCGGAAGTCGCTGAATCACTTAAAGGTGCGCCACAGAGCACAACATGATCCCGGAACTCGGACATCTCGCACTCATCCTGGCGCTGTGCCTGGCCGTTGCACAGAGTGTGTTTGGCCTCGCTGGCGCCTACTGGCGGCGTGCCGACTGGATGGGCGTCGCGCGCCCGGCGGTCGCGGGCCAATTCGTATTTGTAGCCCTGGCGTTCGGTTGCCTGGCGGCGTCGTTCCTCGCCAACGACTTTTCCGTCAACTACGTCGCGCTCAATTCCAATTCAGCACTCCCTGCGTTCTACCGGATCGCCGCGGTGTGGGGTGCTCACGAGGGATCGCTGCTGCTGTGGATCCTGGTGCTGGCCACCTGGTCGCTCGCGGTCGCGGCGCTGAGCCGCTCTTTGCCGGACACGTTCATCGCGCGCGTGCTTGGCGTGCTGGGCCTCATCAGCGCTGGGTTCATGACCTTCACCCTCGCGACATCCAATCCCTTTACGCGCCTGCTGCCGCCGGCGATGGATGGCAATGACCTCAACCCTTTGCTGCAGGATTTCGCGCTCACTATTCATCCGCCGATTCTTTACACGGGCTACGTCGGCTTTGCAGTTGCGTTCGCGTTCGCCTGCGCCGCGATGCTCGAAGGCCGGCTGGATCAGAGCTGGGCCCGCTGGACGCGGCCCTGGACCATCGTCGCCTGGATGTTCCTGACCATCGGCATCGCCCTCGGTAGCTGGTGGGCGTACTACGAGCTGGGCTGGGGCGGTTGGTGGTTCTGGGATCCGGTCGAGAATGCCTCGTTCATGCCATGGCTCGCGGGCACCGCGCTCATTCATTCCCTGGCCGTGACGGAAAAGCGCGGCCTGTTCCGCAGCTGGACGTTGCTGCTCGCGATCTTCGCGTTCTCGTTGAGCCTGCTCGGCACGTTCCTGGTGCGCTCGGGGGTGCTCATCTCTGTGCATGCGTTTGCGACTGATCCGGCACGCGGAGTTTTCGTCCTCACATTTCTGACCCTGTGCATCGGCGGCGCGCTGACCTTGTACGCGTGGCGCGCGCCGAAACTGGGTTCCTCCGCCGGGTTCGAGCTCTGGTCGCGCGAGTCGTTCCTGCTGTTCAACAACGTCCTGCTGGTGATCGCCGCGGCGCTGATCCTGCTTGGCACGCTGTATCCACTGTTCATGGACGGGCTGAACCTTGGCAAGATTTCCGTGGGGCCACCGTATTTTCGCGCCGTGTTCCTCGTGCCAATGCTGCCGCTGCTGGCCCTGCTCGGCGTCGGGATGCACGCATCTTGGAAGCGAGCCCGACTAGGTGATCTCAAACGGCCGCTGCTCATCGCGCTGCTTGCAGCGTTTGCCATCGCGCTCGGAGCTTCGCTTTGGGCGTTCGGTCGCGTAACGACGCTGGCATTGGTCGGATTGACCGCGGGCCTGTGGATCATCTATTCAGCCCTGCGTGAGCCCATTGCGCGCTTGCGCAAGCATCAGAGCCTTTCGGTTGCCGTGCTCGGTATGTCGATCGCTCATTTCGGCGTGGGGGTCTTCACAATCGGCGTGGCAGGCGTCGAGGCTTACAAGATCGAGAAGGACGTCGCACTCAAGCCGGGGCAATCCGCCAGCGTCGGCGGGTATGACTTCGCGTTTCGGGGCTTGCGCAACGTAGAGGGCCCGAACTACAGCGCCATTGAAGGTGAGTTCAACGTCACGCGCAATGGACATGCAGTGCGCGTCCTGCATCCGCAGAAACGTATCTATCGCGTGCAGACCAGCCCGATGACGGAGGCGGCCATCACCGTGGGATGGACGCGGGATCTGTTCGTCGCTCTCGGCGATCAGTTGGGTGGTGATGCGTGGAGCGTACGCATCCAATACAAGCCGCTAATCCGCTACGTCTGGCTGGGCGCAGTGATAATGGCATTCGGCGGCCTCTTGGCCGTGTCGGATCGGCGCTATCGCAGCGTACGCGTGACGGAAGCAGTGCCTGCCGGTTCTACCGCGAGAGACCCCGCCTGATGTGGCGCTACCTGCTGCCCCTCGGCGGCCTCGCGATTCTGGTGGTGTTCTTTTTTGTCGGGCTGCATCGTCAGGCATCGGCGATTCCTTCTCCGCTGATCGGCAAGTCCGCGCCGTTGTTCTCCTTGCCGAGCGTCGAGCAGCCGGAACGCCAGGTCACGAACGCGGACTATCGTGGTCATATGTACGTGTTGAACGTGTGGGGAACATGGTGCGTAGGCTGTCGCGATGAACACTCCGCTCTACTCGAGATTGCACGCTCGGATGTCGTGCCGATTCTCGGCCTCAACTGGAAAGACGACCGTCCGCTCGCGATCCAGTGGTTCAAGGAGCTGGGAAACCCCTACAAGGAATGCGCCTTCGACAGCGACGGGCGGGTCGCCATCGATTGGGGTGTCTATGGCGCGCCCGAGACCTTCCTCGTGGATGCCAACGGTATGGTGATTCACAAGCACATCGCACCGCTCACGCAGGAAATCTGGGAACGCGATTTCATGCCTCTCATTCGCGCACGTCAGGGGGTCTTGCCGTGAAGCATGCGCTTGCCGGGCTCGTGCTCATGCTGGCGTGCCTGACGGCAATCGGTGTCGATTCCGGCGAGGAGTTCGCGGATCCGACCTTACAGGCGCGTTATGAGCACCTGATTCACGATCTGCGCTGCCTCGTCTGCCAGAATGAAAGCATCGCCGATTCGAATGCACCGCTCGCGGCTGATCTGCGCCGTGAAGTTCGCGAGATGCTGGGCGCAGGAAAGCAGGACGCGGAGATCCTGCGCTTCATGACCGATCGCTACGGCGATTTCGTGCTGTTCCGCCCGCCCTTCGTGGCACGCACCTGGGTGCTGTGGCTCGCTCCCATCTTGTTGCTGCTCGCCGGTGCGGGGATCGCAACCCGGATCATCCGCCAGCGCCACCGGCTTGCGCGCGCCGACAGCGACGATTCGGATCTTGATACACGACCCTCGTGATCGCATTCCTGAGCATTGCGGGCGTGATGGTCCTGACGGCGATCGCTGTCCTGTTGTGGCCGTTGCTACGGACACACCCCGGCACCGGATCGCGCTGGCCCGCCGCCGTACTGGTGGGAGTCCTGCTGCCCCTGAGCGCCTTTGGCCTGTATCGCTCGTGGAGCAATTGGTCCTGGACAGGTGCTCCGCAGACGGCGGGAGTTTCGCCTGCCATTGCACAGATGGTCGCGAATCTCGAAGCAAGGCTCAACGCAAACCCAAACGATATCGACGGCTGGTTGCTGCTCGGGCGCTCCTATTTTCAGCTCGGCAGCTACTTCAAGTCTGCCGATGCGTATCAGCGCGCGTACGCTCAAAGCGGCGGTGAAAACGTCGAGGCCATTCTCGGCCTGGCCGAGGCGCTGGTGTTCGCTGACGATCGGATGGTGACGCCCCGTTCGGCGCAATTGTTCGAACGCGCTTACGAGCGCGCCCCCCATCATCCCAAAGCCCTCTGGTATTCAGGCCTTGCCGCCTATCAGAGCGGCCGCCTCGACGTCGCACGTGAGCGCTGGGTGGGGCTGGTGGCGCTCAACCCACCACCTGAAATCAAGCGAGTTCTCGAGGCCAAGATCGCAGAACTGGACACGCAGCTGAATTCGTCCGGGGCAGCCGTGGCCGCGGCCCCTGTCGATGCACCGGTCGTGCAGGTGCGCGTTCGAATCGATCCCAAGCTGGTGGACCGGATCCCGCACGATGCGCCGCTCTTCGTAATGGTGAGAGGCGAGGGCGGCGGTCCTCCAATTGCCGTCACGCGTCGCAGCAGCGCGCAGTTACCGCTGATGGTGCAGCTCACAAATCGCGACGCGATGATCGCCGGCCGCGGCCTCGGTGATGTGCCGCACCTGACCGTGGTGGCGCGCATTGCCCGATCCGGAGATCCGCGCGCGCAGAGCGGCGATCTGGAAGGCAAGGTGGGCTATGATGTGAAAAACCGCGAACCGGTCGATCTGCTGATCGACTCGATCGTCCCATAGCAACCCGCCATGACCGAAAGCGTATCAATGAATTTTGCGACGCCACCTTCGGTGTGGTGCGCGATGCCGAAGATGTTCCTGGCGCGTCGCCCGACATACGTTCCCCAGGGAAGAAAAGTGCCACTCATCGTGGCACGCACGGAAAGCCTTGCTGCCCGGCGCGGCAACCTTGAAGCCTATCGCCGCGTGTGTGGGTTCCCTGCCGACGGGAAATTGCCTATCACCTACCCGCACATCATGACGATGCCACTGCATCTCGCGATGCTGACTTCGGATGCCTTTCCCGTGCGACTTCTCGGGCTGGTCCACGTGCGCAACGAAATCACCAGCCGCCGCCCGATCGCCGACGATGAAGCGCTCGACGTGCATTGCTCGCTTCCAGCCCATCGCGAGACCGACCGCGGCCAGGAGTTCGATCTCATCACGACAGCAAGCATTCAGGGCGACGAGATCTGGTCGGAGACCAGCACGTTTCTGGCCCGTCGCCGTGGGAAAGCCGGTAACGGCGCAAAGGGGGCGGCCAAAGCACCCAGAGACGAAACGCCCGCGGCAGTTCAGAGCACGAGCTGGCGAGCGGATGCCGACATCGGCCGGCGTTATGCCGCGGTGTCGGGGGACTACAACCTTATCCACATCAGCGATCTCACCGCGCGCCTGTTTGGCTTCAACCGCGCGATCGCCCATGGCCTGTGGTCCCTGGCACGTACGGCGGCTGAATTGCGCCCGCGCCTCACGACCGACGGGGTCGTGCTTTCGGCTAATTTCAAGTTGCCGATCCTGCTGCCGGCCTGGGTAACGCTACAGAGCTGGGACAAGACCTCCGGCCTTGCCTTCACCCTCAAGGACGCGCAAGGCGAGAAACCTCACATCGCCGGCACGTTCGATCGTCTCTAGAGCAGCTCAACGGCGCGGTGTATTGCAAGGGTGCAACGGATTCTCGCCGCGTAGCACACGTACTACGTCCTCGCTGCTTCGTTGGCGCAGTTCTGCGAGCGAAGCATCCGAGAGAAAAGCGATGTGTGGTGTCGCGATCACGTCGGACCGCCCGATGACACTTGCCGGCGGCGTGGGTTCACCTTCCACAACATCGAGCGCCGCGCCGACGAGCTGACCACGCTCGAGCGCACGCACCAGGGCCTCGTTGTCGACCAGGCCGCCGCGGCTGACATTGACCAGCAGCGGCTTACGGGCGCAGTCGGCCAGAAACTTCGCACTGATGAAGTGTCGCGTCGCGGGCGTCAGAGGCAGATGCAGCACGATGGCATCGGCGTCGCGCTGGATCTGGATGAGCGAGGCCACAAAGATTCCGGGCGCTACTTCATGGCCGGGCCCGGGATCCGCCACCAGCCGCGGACTGGTGACGAGGACACGGCAACCGAACCCTCGAGCGAGCTTGCGAGCCGTGGCGCTGCCGATTCGGCCGTAACCAACGATGCCGATAGTCATGTTGCGCACGCGCCGCGTGGTTGCGGCGGCAGGCTCCCAGCGTCCTTGCTTGGCGTTGCGATCGAGCGCAGCTACGCCACGCCAATGCGCGAGGAGCAGGGCAACAGCGTGATCCGAGACTTCCTCTACGCAGTAGTCGGGCACGTTGACCACCCACGCACCACGCGCCGTTGCTGTCTCAACGGCGATGTTGTCGAGCCCAACGCCCATTCGCGCCACCACCTGAAGCGTTGCAGGGATGGAAACGGCCTGGGCGGACACATCTGCCCAGCAGGTCATGATCGCGACGGGGTCATGCGCCGCGATCAGGGACTCGATCTCTTCGGCAGTCCCGGCCCGAGCCGGCCCGGGATGAAGTTCGAAACCGGCGGCGGCCAGTATGCCGCGCTCGATTTCCACGTCTGGCCAGGGATGGTCGGTAAGGACAACCCGCTGGGGCTTGGAACGATTTGTCGGTGGCGGGGACACTGGATCGATTGATAGCCTCGGTGCTGGGATTCTACGAACCGGGAGCGAGAATGGAACCCAAAATCGAGAGCCTTCTTGCTGAGTATGAGCAGCGCTCTGACGCCGAACGCGAGATGGTCGAGGCGCTCAGCACCCAAGCTGGAGCCCGGCATCGCGATGAGCTGTTACTTGCGGTCGGTCGCAGCACCGGCACTCTGCTGAACTTGATCGTCAAGGGCCTGCAGGCACGTTCGATACTGGAGCTCGGTACTTCATACGGCTATTCGGCCGTCTGGCTGGCGGAAGCTGCCCATGCAACCGGGGGCAAGGTGATCACGACGGATCTCGTTGCCGAGAAGTCGGCCTACGCCAGGAAGAAGCTTGAAAGCGTGGGCCTCGCCCAATTCGTCGATTTCAGGGTCGGTGATGTATTGCAGATTCTCCGTGAGCTGAGCGGACCCTTTGACTTCGTGTTGCTCGACGTCTGGAAAGATCTCTACGTGCCATGTTTCGATCTGTTCCAGTCGAAGCTGAGCGCGGGTGCGATCGTGGTCGCAGACAACATGACCCTTCCCGAGTCCGCCCGCCAGAACGCCGAAGCCTATCGCCGGCGCGTGCGCGAAACTCGCCGCTTTGACTCAGTGCTGCTACCTGTTGGCAGCGGCATCGAAGTGAGCCGCTTTCTTGGCAAATAGTCGTATGCCGCACACACGTCTTCAGGCAGCGCGTTGACATCGCGCAAGTGCGGCCAGCAATATCCGCCGACCTGAAACACAGGGGAGGCGAGGTACGACATGCTCGATGCCATTGAGCGCGCGTGCCAGCGGCTGGTGATCGAGTTCGCCGAAGCGGTTGATGCGCAGAACTATGAACGCCTGCGTGAGGTGTTTGCTCCCGACGCCACTTTTGCGCGCCCAACGGACCCCGAGGCCGTCATTCGTGGCATTGACAGCATTATCGCTGCATACGCGGGCAGACCACCAAACCGACTGACCCAGCATCTGTGCACGAACATCCACATCTCGGCGGATTCGAACGATAGCGCCCGCGGCACCTGCCGCGTGTTGCTGTTTCTGGCCGATGCGTCGGAGCCGAATGCGCCCGGCAAGGGCCGCAAAGCCGCCCCCGGCCAGCTTCTCGGTCTATTCACCGATCGTTTCCATCGCACCGAGCATGGGTGGCGGATCACCGAGCGCCGCGGTCGACTGCTGATGCACACCTGACGTGAGCGGCGTGTCCGACCTCAAGCCCTTGCGTCGGATCGCGATCGTCGGCTTCGGCGAGGCAGGAAGCATTCTGGGCGAAGATCTCGCACGCGCTGGCTGCGAGGTCGCCGCGTACGACATCCTGTTCGATTCGTCCGCCACGCAAGCAGCGATGTTCGCGAACGTGCACTCGGGCAGCGTGCGCGCCGCCTCAACGCTTCGCGACGCGATCGGCGACACAGACCTCGTCATCTCTGCCGTCACCGCAACGGCATCGACACAAGTTGCGAGGGACGCGGCAGCGAGCCTGAAGAATGGGCAGATCTTTCTTGACATCAACTCGGTGTCGCCCGCGACCAAGCGCGAGAATGCGCGCCTGATCGAGCCGAGCGGCGCTCAGTACGTCGAAGCGGCGGTCATGGCGCCGGTTCCACCCAAGCGACTTGGGGTGCCGATGCTGCTCGGCGGCCCGCACGCCGTGCCCGTGGCGCAGGCACTGAGCGCGTTGGGAATGAACACGACTGCGGTGGCGGGGGAGCTTGGTGTCGCGTCGGCCATCAAGATGTGTCGCAGCATCGTCATCAAAGGACTCGAGGCACTCACCGTCGAATGCGTAATGGCGGCGCGGGAATTAAAGGTCGCCGAGCAGGTATTCGCGTCCCTCGATCGCACTTTCCCGCACATGAGGTGGACTTCAGATCTCCCGGACTATCTCGTCGGGCGCGTGGCAGAGCATGGCCGCAGACGCGCCGCGGAAATGCATGAGGTCGAGCGTACGCTGGCCAGCGTGGGCGTAATGCCCGTGATGTCGCGGGCTACGGCGGAACGACAGCAGCGACTGGTCGACGCCATGGCCGCGAAGGGCATCGCATATCCGGGCGCTATGGCCTTTTCATGGCGTGCTCTGCTCGAGGCTCTCGATGATTGAGAACGCGACGGCGCCTGGTACGGCACTACATCACCAGAGGAGCACGATCTAAGTGAATACCGATCCGCGCGACACGATCTCGTATTCGCCAATGAGCTGGCTGCAGATCATCGTCGTCGCGATCACTGTCGGTCTCAACGCGCTGGATGGGTTCGATGTGCTCTCCATCAGCTTCGCATCTCCAGGCATCGCCACGGAGTGGGGCATCAACCGCGCCGCGCTCGGCATCGTGTTGTCGATGGAGCTTATCGGCATGGCGTTGGGCTCGATATTCCTTGGCGGCCTGGCCGACAAGATCGGACGCAGGCCGACCGTGCTCGGCTGCCTGGTGCTGATGTCCGTCGGCATGTTCATGGTCACGAACGTGAAGGGCCTCGTCGACCTTTCGGCGTGGCGGATCCTCACGGGTGTCGGCATCGGTGGCATGCTCGCGGCCATCAACGCAGTGGCCGCGGAGTTTTCCAACCTCAAGCGCCGCTACATGTGTGTGTCCATCATGGCCATCGGTTATCCGATCGGCGCTGTGATAGGGGGCACCATCGTCGCGCGGCTATTGCAGAGCCACGATTGGCGCTCGGTGTTCTATTTCGGTGCCGGTATCACCGCGGCGTTCATCCCCATCGTTTACTGGCTGGTACCCGAATCAGTGCACTGGCTCACACGCAAGCAACCCGCCCGCGCGCTCGAGACGATCAATGGCACTCTGCAGCGTTTCGGTCACAGCGCCGTGAACAGCTTGCCCGTGATTTCGGCGGAGGTGCGCAAGCGGTCGGTGGCAGACATCTTTGCGCCGGGACTCCTGCTGGTTACGGTGCTCGTGACCGCTGCGTACTTCCTTCACGTAATTACTTTCTACTTCATCGTGAAGTGGGTGCCAAAGATCGTGGTCGACATGGGCTTTGCACCAGCCAAGGCCGCCGGCGTGCTGGTATGGACCAACGTCGGTGGCGCGACCGGCGGTGCCTTGCTTGGGTTGCTCACGCAACGATTCGGTGTCAAGCAACTCACAATCGTCATGATGTTGCTTTCCACCGCGATGGTGGTCCTGTTCGGGAGAACCGCACCGGATCTGCAACAGCTGGCGCTGATCTGCGCCGCAGCGGGTTTCTGCACCAACGCCGCTATCGTCGGCATGTATGCGATCTTCGCCCAGGCCTTTCCAACGCATGTGCGCGCTTCCGGCACCGGGTTCGCGGTCGGCATGGGACGCGGAGGTGCGATGCTCGCCCCGGTGGTCGCGGGTTTTCTCTTCAGTGGCGGCTACGCGCTGCCCAATGTCGCCATTGCGATGTCCCTGGGCTCGGTGCTCGCCGCAGGACTGCTCTGGCTGTTGCCGCTGAAGACGGCAGATGAGGGCGCCTCAGAGGCGGGGGCCACAGCTGCGACGCGGGTGTGACTGGAACATGGTGGATACGGTGACAAAGCTGGCAATCATGCGGACGCGCCTTGCCGCCGATCGCACTTTCATAGCGTGGATCCGCACCTCGTTTCGATGATCACGTTCGGGTTCGGCGTGCTCGCACTGGTCGGCATCGTGTTCCAGACCGGTCCTCTGGAAACGCCTACGTAGCAGGGTCTGGGTTCAGCCCCCCTTACGCTTCGTGAGTCTCGAGCGATGCACGCCAGAGGGCTTGCGCTTTGGAGTCGGGCGCCGGGCGCGCGGACTTTGTCGCGGCGGATCGTCCGAGTAATGGACAGCCGGCGGGTCGCTGGCGGGAAAGCTTTCCGACAGCGCTTCGTCCAGGCGGTCCTCCATATGCTGCGTCGTTCCGGGTCGCTCCATGATCGCGCTCCACATCCGCCGATCCCCGCTTAGGCCCGGATTCGGAAGATGCGTTCCGCATTGCCGTGATAGACCTTGCCCTTGACCTCATCGGATATCGGCGCGGAGTCCATGAAAGCCACGGCGGGGGAGGTGGGCTGGTAGGGGTAGTCGATCGCCCACAGCACATTCTCAGATCCCAGGACCTTCAGGGAGTAGTCCAGGGCTGCGTGTGACTCCTGCCCGCTCGTGGTAATCACGAAGTTGCGCTTGAAGTATTCGCTCGGCTTGAGCTGCAGTTTGGCCATGCGGCCACCGGCCTGCATGCGCTCGGCCATGAAGTCGAGTCGCCACAGCCAGAAATGCACTGCCTCTCCCATGTGGCCAAGACAGATCTTGAGCTTCGGGAACCGATCGAATACGCCGCCCAGCATCAATCGCACCGCGTGCGTGCCGGTCTCCATGCCATAGCCCCACAGCGCGCCATCCATTCCGTAGTGCCTGAAAGGTACGTCCATGCCGTCGGACGGAGCACGTGGGTGGATGTAGATGCACGCGTCGAGCGCTTCGGCGGCCTCAAGGATCGGCCAGAACTTCGGATCGTCGAGGTATTCGCTATTGGTGTGGGAGTTCACGATGAAACCATTGAGCTTGAGCCGGTTGATGGCGCGGTCCATCTCCTGGGCGGCGCGCGTGGGGGCCTGAGGGGGAAAGCTCGCCAGGCCCGCGAAGCGGGTCGGATGGCGACTGATCACTTCGGCGAGCCGGTCATTGGCAACGACCGACAGGTCAAATGCGCTGTCGGCATCGAACATCTGCACTCCGGGGGCGGTCAGCGACAGCAGGTGCACCGCCACGCCGTTCGCATCCATTTCGCGTAGCCGTACACCTTCCAGGTCCAGCAACGCCTCACGCAGCTTTGCACCGGGAGTATCTGCGGCCGAATCGTAGATCGATCGCAGCAAGTACAAATCCAGGCTATTGCCGGGGCTACGCGCCGTCCCGCGTAGCGCCTCGGCGACTTCGGGGATCGAAAAGGCTTCCTCGGTAGCCACGCGCCGATATGTTTTGGCGCCTTGGGGCTTCTCGGCTGCAGAGGACCCCGAGCTGAGTGCAGCCGCCGAGAGCGCGAGGGACGTGGCTCCGACAAACGTCCGTCGATCGATGGTCATTGTGGGCTTCCCGAGATGGATCGAACGCTGGTAGTGAACCTGCAGTCGGTCGGGAACGCTAGCCTGTTAGAGCGTATGTCTGCTATTTACCATAATATACATTATACGAAGTACGCTCAGGCCCGAGCTCCCGCTGGCTGCGAGGCCTGATGGTCAGTGCCCATTCCAGCCCCTCCTTCCTTGGTGAGCTTCGAACTGGCCACTTTCTCCAAGAGATCTTCGAGGACTGCGTAGTCCACTGGCTTTACCAGGTGATTGTCGAAGCCCGCGCTCAACGCCTGCGCGCGATCGTAGTCGCGGCCATAGCCCGTCAACGCGATCAGCGTGCCGGTGAAGGTCCGTTCGCCACGCAAGCGCTGCGCGACCTCGTAACCGTTCATTTCCGGCATGCCAATGTCGAGAAGCACGCAATCCACGGCGTCTTTGGCGACCGCGGCCAGAGCGGCCGCGCCATCGTGAACGACCTGTACCTCATGACCAGAGAGTTCCAGGAGCATCGCCAGGGTGCGTGCCGAATCAACGTTGTCGTCCACCAGAAGGAGCCTCAGCCGGGCTCGAGGCGCAGGGCTGCGCGTCGGGGCCACAGCGGCCTCGACCGTAGCGACCCGCAACTCGGGAATCCTCACGATGAATTCGCTGCCCTTCCCTGCACCGTCACTCCTCGCCTCTATCGTTCCGCCATGGAGTTCGACCAGGCGACGTGACAAGGCCAGGCCTACCCCTGAAACTCCCTGCGTGGGCCTGGTTGAGAAATGTTTACAGGCCCGGAACGAATTTGAGTCTACGCGTGGCACTGAGGCGGAAATGTCAGACAAAATCTGACTGTTATAGAGGTTGGCAGGTCGAACGGGCGCAGGGCCTGGCCCGAACCGCCCCGCTAGCACCCCACTGCCATTCCTGGCAAAACGTCAGGGGAACCAGCTACTTTCCAGGAAACATCGACCCGGGTGGGTTCGAAGTCGAAGGATTCCCAGCCGCAGCGAGATCGCTCAGTAACGTCCGCATCCGGTCGGGGCGACCGAATGGCTATGGTCGCACTTCGTCCGCTTCATCCTGGTCATGTTTTGGACGTTGCCTTTGCGAATTATTGGTATATATTTCGCGGGCAGCTCGTTGATGTGAAACGAATCCTCTAAAAACAATAACTCAAGCATCACCTGAGGTTGTCGGCGTATGTGAACGCGCAGCACTGCGCGCTCAGGTTCTTGATCGGATTTGTATATGTTCATTGTCTGGGAAAAACTACACTCGGCCACCGTCGAGCTTGCGGGCCCGGGCCCGATAAAGCAGCGGCTATTCAACGCTTACGTGAATCACCTCGCCCGCCTCCACAGCGATCAGATGCCTCGAGAAATCCGGGACGATTTCGGTGGACTTGCTCGCGCCATGCACGCCGTGCGGCCGCTGCCGGGTGAAGACACGGTGCGCGCAACGATTCGCAAGATGTCGGATGGCGAGGCGAACCGGCACGCGGTGCAAATCGTGAACATGTTCGGTGAAGTCGCCAGGTCGCAGATGAGTCCGCGGCTGGGACAATCCGGTCCGGTCGTGCAGCTGTACGCTGCCGAAGGGTGAGGTGGGTGTTATATCGAGCGCATTCTTTAATGTGCGCTCGATCCGGCCGAGCGCCCGTACACGGATGTACAGGGCGGGCGGAGTCACAGGGTTGTAGCCGCTCCTCCCCGCTTCGTTCTCGTTCTCTTTAGTCCAGCTTGAATTCGATCGTGTCCCAGCGGTGTGTCTCTTCGTGACGCGCGTGGCGGCGGATCGCATCTACGAGCGTACGCTTGTCCCAGTCGACGACCTCGTCCGCCAGGTCGCGAATTGCCTTCGGTATCTGCTCCTTCACGCCATATGACTCAAGCAGCAGCACCGGTTTTTCGTTGGCCTTGGCGAAGTTCAGCTGGAACAGAATCAGGTCGCCGTGCTTGCGGCACAGGCTGCTCGGCACGATGACGATCTCGGCCGGCGCGATCTGCTTGCGCAGCTCTTCGCGCAGCGCTTCCTTGTCGCCCACGGGGCGAGTCTCCGGCGCGCTGAAATTCTGGTAGTAGAAGTTGCTGTCGCTCTCGAGGAACTCGAAGACGCGAAAATAGTCGTCGTTCTCTTCCCACACGTGGCTGACGAACAGCTTGATCGGATTGCGTTGTGACACGTGCCGCTCTCCCGCCTCTCGATTCCGGAGTAGTGTAGCATTGCGCGGTTTTTTGCAATCCCGCGCCTGCCACACAGCACCATGCGCCTGCTGATCTACAACATCCGCTACGCCACCGGCACCGGTCCGGCGTTTCACCTGCCCGTTCCTGGCGCCGGCTACCTGCGCAGCAGCCGGCAGGTGCTCGGCCGCATCACTGATTTCATCAAATCCCGCGATCCGGACATTGTCGGTCTCCTCGAGATCGATACCGGGTCGATTCGCACTGGTATGGTGAACCAGGCGGAATTCGTGGCGCGCTCGCTGGGTCACTACTCGACCTATCAGTGCAAATACGGAGCCACGTCCATCAACCAGCTGGTGCCGATCGTGCGCAAGCAGGGCAATGCGTTTCTCGCCGCGCCTCGCGTGCACGGTGAGCGCTTTCACTATTTCGACACCGGCATCAAGCGCCTGATCATCGAGCTCGAGCTCGAGCAGTTCGCGGTGTTCCTGGTCCACCTGTCGCTGAAATTCCGCCACCGCCAATACCAGCTTCGTTACCTGCATGAGCTGGTGGAAAAGTCCACCAAGCCCGTGATCGTGGCAGGAGACTTCAACACGTTCTGGGGCGAGCACGAGATCTATCTTTTCATGCGGGCTTCGGGTCTGCGCAGCGCCAACGCGAACAGCAGTCCGTCCTTCCCGAGCCGCAGCCCGCGAAAGGAACTGGACTTCATCCTCTACAGCGACGGCATCCGGGTGACCCATTTCGAGGTCGCCGACGTACGCCTGTCGGACCATCGACCCCTGATCTGCGATTTCGAAATCCCCGGGCTGGCGGGCGCGAGCGACCGATTGAAAGTAGGATGACACTTCCGCCCCGCGGCACTCCCGGGAGACGCCGATGAGTCAAGCGAATCATTGGAGGATCGAGACGGACTCCGATCGCGTCGCCTTCCTGATCCTCGATCGCGCCGGCAGCTCGACCAACTCTTTGTCAGCGGACGTGATGCGCGAGCTGGGTGACCGCCTCGCGGAGCTCGAGCGGACCAGGCCCGCAGCGGTAGTCGTGTGCTCGGCAAAGGCCAATGGGTTTGTCGCCGGGGCCGACATCAAGGAATTCACCGCGCTTACTACCCCCGAGCAAGCCTACGACCTGATCCATGCCGGCCAGCGCGTGTTCGATCGGCTGGCGGCTTTGCCCTGCCCTACGGCCGCCGCCATCAACGGCTTCGCGCTCGGTGGGGGTCTCGAACTTGCCCTTGCCTGTCGCTATCGCGTTGCAAGCAACGACGGGCGCGTGAGCCTCGGCCTGCCCGAGGTCCAGCTCGGTATTCATCCCGGCTTCGGCGGCACGGTGCGCAGCGTGCAGATCATCGGCGTGCGCGAAGCGATGAAACTGATGTTGACGGGTCGTCCAGTCAAGGCGGACGAGGGATATCGGCTCGGCCTGGTCGATCAACTCGTACCGGCCGCTGATCTGCGCGCGCGCACGAAGGCCCTGGCCTTGGCCGCCCCCTCGCCACGCAGAGCCGGTTGGCTCGATGTGCTGCTGAATCTCGGGCCGGTACGCCCCATGCTCGGCAAGCAGCTGCGTAAGCAAGTAAGCGGGCGTGCGCGCCGCGATCACTACCCGGCTCCCTACGCGATCGTCGAACTATGGGAACGCCATGGCGCTCACGGCAATCAAGCATACGAAGCCGAGGCGCGCTCTATCGCAGCGCTGATGCTCACGCCAACTGCGCGCAACCTGGTGCGCGTCTTCATGCTGCAGGATCGTCTCAAGTCTTTGGGCGGCAAGCCGACGACCGAGTTCAAGCATGTACATGTCGTCGGTGCTGGCGTGATGGGCGGTGATATAGCGGCCTGGTGTGTCTCGCGTGGCATGAGCGTCACGTTGCAGGATCGTGCGGAGGAGTACGTGCGGCCGGCGCTCGAGCGCGCACGCGACTTTTTCGGCAAGAGATTGCCTGATGTGAACGCAGCGCAGGCCGCCGCCGCGCGCCTGCAGATGGACTTAGCGGGAGAGGGTGTCGCTCGTGCCGACGTGGTGATCGAAGCCATCTTCGAAAATGTTGATGCCAAGCGTGAGCTGTACGCCAGGCTCGAGCCGAAAATGAAGCCCGGTGCGATTCTGGCCACCAATACTTCCAGCATCATGCTCGAGCAACTGAATGCAGATCTGCGCGATCCCGGACGGCTCGTGGGTCTGCATTTCTTCAACCCGGTCGCCAAGATGCCCTTGATCGAAATCATAGCGTCCAAGCAGACGCGTCCCGAAGTTGCACAAGCGGGGGCGAGTTTCACACGCAAGCTGGACAAACTTCCCCTGCCTTGTCGGAGCGCACCGGGATTCGTCGTGAACCGGATCCTGATGCCCTATCTCAACGAGGCTATGTTCCTCGCGGAGGAAGGTGTGGCCTTGCGGCACATCGATGCTGCGGCGGTGGACTTTGGCATGCCGATGGGGCCCATCGAGCTCGCCGACACGGTGGGTCTGGACGTCTGTCTGCATGTCGGCAAGATCCTGGCGCAGGCGTTCAATCGCAAAGCGCCTGTGCAATTGGAGCAGTTGGTCGCCACGAAACATCTCGGGCGCAAGACCGGGCGTGGTTTCTACGAGTGGCGTGATGGCAAGCCGATCAAGCCAACGAGCGACGGACGCGCGGCACCTTCCGACCTCGCCGACCGGCTGATCCTGCCAATGCTGAATGAGTCGGTAGCATGCCTGCGCGAGCGCGTCGTCGAGGAGGCTGATCTGCTCGACGCCGGAGTGATCTTCGGGACCGGGTTCGCGCCGTTTCGCGGTGGGCCGCTGACCTATGCGCGCGCCCACGGCGTCGATGCAATCGTGCGACGTCTGGCGGAGCTCGAGCGCCAGCATGGAGCGCGCTTCCATCCTGATTCCGGTTGGCAGATATTTGGCGTAAGTGTGTGATCGTTAACGCTCCAAGCCCCGGCCTCGGCAGGGGCCTGTGCTAACATTCCGCGGCACCGGCACACTTTGAGCACGCACCAAAGCGCAGGCAGCTGACCCTCGAATGGACGAAAAGCCTCTAGACCTGGCTCTCCTGAAGCAGTTCTCGCCGCTGGACGGTCTGAAGGCTGAGAACCTGCATGCGCTCGCGAAGAAGACCTCGCTGCGCGAGCTGGCGGAGGGGAAGCTTCTCTTCAAGGAAGGCGACACCGACAAGCGCACCTATTTCCTGGTGGCTGGAACCATCGAGGTGTACGACAACGACGGCGTGCTTTCCACGCTGCGCGGCGGAACGCCTGCGGCACGCAATCCGATCACGCCATCCCTGCCCCGTCGCTTCAACGCCCGCGCGGCCGACCCCGTGCGTTACATCTCCATCGACAGCGACCTGCTCGATGTGATGCTGACCTGGGATCAGACCGGTTCCTACGAAGTGAACGAGATCGATGGCACGCCGGCCGGCAGCAGCGACGACTGGATGACGACGCTCCTGCAGACCAAGGCCTTCCATCGCATCCCGCCGGCGAACATCCAGGCCATCTTCATGCGCATGCAACGGATCAATTGCCGCGCCGGCGATGTCGTCATCAAGCAGGGAGATGAGGGGGACTATTTCTACGCCATCGTGAGCGGTCGCTGCACCGTGACTCGCGAGACGCCGCTCAACAAGGAGGGCATCAAGCTCGCCGAGCTGGGCATGGGCGACACGTTTGGCGAAGAAGCCCTGATCTCGGAAGCCAAGCGCAACGCCACCGTGACGATGCTCTCGGAAGGCACGCTGATGCGCCTTGGCAAGCAGGATTTCACCACGCTCCTGAATGAGCCGATGCTGCAATGGGTCGACTACGAGCAGGCCAAGCAGATCGTCGCGAAGGGCGGCAAGTGGCTGGACGTACGCCTGCCAAGCGAATTCCAGAACATGCACATCGAAGAGGCGATCAACATTCCGCTGTACTTCATCCGCCTCAAGCTCAACGCGATTGACAAGGCGGTGAGCTACGTCGTGTGTTGCGACACTGGCCGGCGCAGTTCGGCTGGCGCCTACATCCTCAGCGAGCGCGGCTTCGACGCACACGTGCTCAAGGGCGGGCTGGGCGCCACGGACGTCGTCAAGCCGCGTCGGGGCTGAAGCTCACCGTTCCGCGGGCAGCGTCCAGCGCAGCCACAGGTATCCGGCAACCGCAGACAACAACGACCCGGCTATGATGCCGAGCCGATCATTCACCGCGGCGCCTGGCGTGACCGCTTCGAACGCCAGTGCGCCGATGAACAGGCTCATGGTGAATCCCACCCCGCACAGCAGTGCGACACCGTACAGGTGCCGCCACAAGACCTTCTCGGGCAGGCGGGCAGCGCCGACAGCAATTACGAGCCCAGCGAAGGCGATCACACCCACTTGCTTGCCGACGAAGAGCCCGGCCGCGATTCCCAGCGGTATCGGCTCGAGCAGACTCTGCAAATTCAAGCCACCGAGATGCACCCCGGCGTTGGCGAAGGCAAAGAGCGGCAGAATGCCGAACGCTACCCACGGGTGCAGTGAGTGTTCGAGCCGGCGCAGTGGCGGTTCACCATAAGAATCCTGGACCTTTAACGGGATGGCAAATGCAGTCGCGACCCCGGCGAGTGTCGCGTGCACACCCGATTTCAACACGCAGATCCAGAGCAGCACACCGACCAACAGGTAAGCCGCTACGCGCATCACTCCTGCGATGTTGAGCAGCACGAGTGCAGCCAACGCGCCGCTCGCACAGAGCAACGCCAGGGCAGACAACTGACTCGTATAGAAAACAGCGATCAGGACGATCGCACCGAGATCATCGAGCGTTGCAAGCGTCATCAGCAGCACTTTCAACGGCAGTGGCACGCGCGAACCGAGCAGGGCCAGGATCCCGAGCGCGAATGCGATATCGGTTGCCGATGGAATCGCCCAGCCGCGCATCGCGGCGCTGTCGCCGAGATTGCACGCGGTGTAGATCAGTGCCGGAACGAGCATGCCACCAATCGCGCCGGCCACGGGCAGCACGATCTGCGAGCGGTCAGAGAGCTCGCCTTCGAGGATCTCACGCTTGAGTTCGAGCCCGACCAGCAGGAAGAACACCGCCATCAGGCCATCGTTGATCCACAGCAGCAGTGGCTTGGCGAGAGCGAATGAGCCGATGCTCAGCGCGAGCGGAACCTGCCAGAGACTGTCGTAGATGCCCGCCAGCGGTGAGTTGGCGGCCAGTACCGCCAATGCGCCCGCGCCCATGAGCAGGATGCCGCTGGCGGATTCGAGCTTGAGAAACTCGCGAATGGCGTCGAGCGGTGCGCCCATGGGGCGCGAAGATAGCAAATGGAACCGTGGGCGGCTGCGCCGGCCGGCGCTGCCGGCTCACATCGTGTGCGTGGGTTTGTCCCCGCCGAGGGCGCCGGCGAGATAGTTCTCGATCTTCTTCTGCGTCTGGCCGCGGTCCTGATCGCTGAATTGCACGCCGATGCCCGCAGTGCGCTTGCCCTGTGCGCCTTTCGGCGTCATCCAGATCACGCGTCCGGCCACCGGCAGCTTCTCATCCTCACCCATGAGATTGAGCAGCATGAAAACTTCGTCGCCCAGCCGGTAGTTGCTGTTGGTCGGGATGAACAGTCCGCCGTTGCGCACGAAAGGCATGTAGGCGAGGTACAGCGCGCTCTTGTCCTTGATGGTGAGCGTCAGCAGTCCTGGCTTGTTGAGAGGTTGGCGCACTTCGTCGGCTTAAGGCGTTGGGCGGTTCACGTGGTCAATGCGAGCTGCGTACGCAGCAACAGTTCCTCGGCGGCCAGCTGCACGTTGAGCGACGTGCTGAGCTCGAGCTTGAATGCCCGAACGCGATCGAGCAAGCCGTAGAGGGCGCGAATCTTGCGAATTCCCGCCAATGATTGCAAGTCTGTGGGTCGCTGGAACGCTTCGCGTAGCGACTTTGTGATCCAGGTCTCGATCCAACCCAGCCGGGCCTCGATCGAGTCGCGCCACCAACGCTCGGCGGTGGCCGGTATGTCGAGCGATCGGTCACGGAGCGCAGTGACCGCCGCTGTCATTTCCAAGTGCAGATTCTGGAAGCCGCTCGCTCGCAGCTCCAATGCCTGCAGTGGCGCACCGGCGGCAAAATCGAGCAGTTCATTCCAGTCCGACTCAGCTGGATCCGCGGCTGCAAGCCATTCAAGCGCGACCTTGCGGGACGGTGCCGCCACGGTAATCCGCTGACAGCGACTCACAATCGTCGCGGGCAATCGCGACGGACGTTCCGCGACCAGGATCAGCAACCCATCGGGCGGCGGTTCTTCGAGCGTTTTCAGTAGCGCGTTTGCGGCATTCACATTCATGAGGTCTGCAGGCGCAATCACGCCGACTTTGCGCCCACCGCGATAGCTCTTGAGCGCAAACACTTCGCACAGCTCTCGAATCTGGTCGACCTGCAGTTGCTTCGCATCCTCGGCGCGCGTCACCCAGTGCAGGTCAGGATGGTTCTTGGCGATGAACAGTCGACAGGAAACGCAGTTACCACAGGGCGCGTCGGTCGGCGCAGCGCAGAGAACTTGTTGTGAGATCCAGGCCGCCAGCGATTCAGCGCCAACTCCCTGCGGGGCATGGATCAGCAAAGCGTGCGGAAGTCGCCCCTGGAGCAGCGATGCGTTGATGCGCTGTTGCGCCGTGGCCAGCCACGGCAGCGCAAGCGATACGTTCTTATCCAGCATTATCATTATCTTATATACATAACATGAAGTTATTCAGAGGTCATCAACCGCCCCACGTGACGCTGGATTGCTACGGCCACGTCCTCGATCGGTTGGTTTCCGTCCACGACCTTGATGCGTTGTGGCTCGGCGCGAGCGCGCGCCAGAAAGCATTCACGAACGCGCGTGAAGAACTCCTCCTGCTCGTGCTCAAAGCGATCACGCACGGCTTCGCCGCGACGGGCCTGCGCTCGTCTCAGACCCAGAGCCACAGGCACATCGATGAGCAGCGTCAGGTCGGGCTGTAACTCGCCCTGCACCTGGGATTGGAGGTTACGGATGTGTTCTTCGGCGATGCCGCGCCCTGCTCCCTGGTACGCGAAACTCGCGTCTGTGAAGCGATCACACACGACCCAACGGCCGCGGTCGAGGGCGGGACGAATCAGGTTCGCCAGGTGAGTCGCGCGCGCTGCGAACATGAGCAGCAGCTCACACTCCGCTGGTACGCTCTCGGTCGACGCGCCAAGCACCAGTTCGCGAATACGCTCCGCGAGCGGCGTACCGCCTGGTTCGCGCGTCGCCGTGACGGCGGTCCCGCGCGCTTCGAGCCATGCCTTGAGCAAGGGAACTTGGGTGGACTTACCGCAGCCCTCGATCCCTTCCAGCGTAATGAATCTGCCTCGCATAGTCGCTCTATGGCGTGCGAGCGCGGCTACGGGTGCGCGCCAGATAGCGTTTCACTGCTGCATCATGCTCCGCCAGTGTCGCGGAGAAATAGTGGCTCCCGTCCGGCTCACCTGTTGCGACAAAGAACAGCGCGCCAGTGTCATCGGGTTGGGTCGCGGCCTGCAACGATCCGCTACCGGGCAGCGCGATTGGTGTCGGGGGCAATCCGGCCCTCGTATAGGTGTTATATGGCGTATCGGCGTGCAGATCGCGACTGCGAATGTCACCCGCGTACGACGCGCCCAGTCCGTAGATGACGGTGGGATCGGACTGCAGGCGCATACCGAGGCGCAACCGTCGCACGAACACTCCTGCAATTCGTTGCCGTTCGCTTGGGAGCGCCGATTCCTTTTCGACCATCGATGCCAGGATCAGCGCCTGGTAGGGAGCGGAAAACGGCAGCTTGGACGAGCGCGCCTTCCAGGCCGCTTCGAGACGCGAGCGCATCGCTTCATTGGCCAGGCGCATCACCTCGACATCACTTGTGCCCCGCGCAAAACGATAGGTGTCGGGAAAGAACTGTCCTTCAGGATGAGTGCCGGGCGCATCGACCCGCTCCATCAAGTCGGCCTCGTGCACGCCTTGCAACGTGTGCTTGAGGAACGGATTGCTCTCCAGTGCGCGCAGCATGTCGCGCACGTTCCAGCCTTCGACTATCGTCAGCTCCCGCAACAGCACCTGGCCTCGGACCAGCTGATCGATCAGCCTGGCGGGGGTTGTATCGGGCCCAATCTCGTACTCTCCGGCGTGAATTCTGCGCGCCTCGCCTCGCAACCGGACATACGTCGAAACTACTCGTGGATGCTTCAGCACACCCTTGCGAGCCAACTGGCGTGCAACTGCAGAAAACGATGTGCCCGAAGGCACGGTAAAGACGGTCGGCTGCTCCAGCCGCAGCGGCGAATGCAGGTAGTGGTCAGCCCAGCGAAAAGTCGCGAACGACGCTGAGGACAGAACCAGGAGGATAGGGAGCGCGGCTCTGAGGACCCGATTCACGGCTCACTGCAGTGCGCGCCCGCTCGCATCAGGTCAGCTTGCGAAACACGAGCGTGCCGTTGGTACCGCCAAAACCGAAGGAATTCGAGAGCGCAACGTCGACGCGCATGCGCCGCGTGGTATTCGGCACGTAATCGAGATCGCAGTCGGGATCGGGGTTCTCGTAGTTGATGGTCGGCGGCGCGACCTGGTCGCGTATGGCGAGCACCGAAAAGATAGCCTCTACCGCACCCGCCGCGCCGAGCAGATGCCCGGTCATCGACTTGGTAGAGCTCACCGCCAGCTTGTATGCGTGATCGCCGAAGGCGCGCTTGATGGCGAACGTCTCCGCTTTGTCGCCGAGGGGCGTCGAGGTGGCATGTGCATTGACGTAATCGACCTGCTCGGGCTTCAGACCGGCATCGCGAAGCGAGTTGATCATCGACAGGCGTGCGCCTTCACCGGATTCCTGTGGAGCGGTCATGTGGTAGGCGTCGCCACTCATGCCAAAGCCAGCGAGTTCGGCGTAGATTCGCGCACCGCGCTTCTGCGCGTGCTCGAGCTCTTCGACGACCAGTGCGCCGGCCCCATCGCCGAGTACGAAGCCGTCGCGGTCCCGATCCCACGGGCGACTGGCCCGCTGCGGCTCGTCGTTGCGCTCCGACAGCGCCTTCACGGAACAGAAACCGCCGAGCCCCAATGGTGTGGTTGCCATCTCGGCGCCGCCGGCGATCATCACGTCCGCGTCGCCATACTGAATCGCCCGGGCAGCCAGGCCGATCGCATGCGTCGAAGTGGTGCAGGCGGTAACGACCGCGAGATTCGGGCCCTGCAATCCGTACCGGATCGAGATGTGGCCGGACACCATGTTGATGATCGTGCCGGGAATGAAGAACGGAGAGATCTTGCGCGGGCTGCGGGTCTCCAGGTACTTCGCAGCAGTTGCCTCGATGGTATCCAGGCCGCCGATTCCAGCTCCCACGATGACACCGACCCGCGGGGCGTTGGCCTCGGTGATCGTCAGGCCGGAATCGTTCATCGCCTGGACCGCGGACCCGAATCCGTAGTGCATGAAGGGGTCCATCTTCCGCGCGTCTTTCGGCGTCAGGTAATCCTCGACGTTGAATCCTTGTACCGCGCCGCCGAAGCGCGTAGCGAACGCGCTGACATCGAAGCGCGTAATCGGACCGATGCCGCTGTGGCCGGCCAGGATGTTTTCCCACGCACCCGCAACCGTGCTGCCCACGGGCGAAGCGATGCCGAGTCCTGTCACAACAACGCGACGTCGCGTCAAGGGCACACCTTATGGAGGAAGTCCATTTGAGAAGCGATTCGCTCGATCGGCCGTTCCCTGGCCGAGGTGGAGGCCGCGGAAATCAGGCCTTGCTGCGATGCTCGTTGATATAGTCGATCGCCTGCTGAACCGTGGTGATCTTTTCCGCATCTTCATCCGGAATCTCGGTCTCGAATTCTTCCTCGAGAGCCATCACTAGCTCGACCGTGTCCAGCGAGTCCGCCCCGAGATCGTCGACAAAAGAGGCGTCGTTGGTCACTTCTTCTTCCTTCACGCCCAGCTGTTCGGCGACGATCGCTTTAACCTGCTGTTCGACGGTGCTCATCGCAGTGGTGTCCTCTTGTGATCGTGGCGGCGGCCCCTTCGACCGCATGGGCGCGGTATTCTAGGGGAAGCCCCACTACCCCGCCACCCAAATCCTGCCCTAGTAGTTGTTTTTCTTGACCTATCGGTAAGTTCTGTGCTTTGCCGGAGGTAAAGAATCCGTCAAATCCAACCGCTGATACCAGGCCTGAGGCCGGCAGTCAGGCCATGTACATTCCGCCATTTACGTGCAGTGTCTCACCGGTGATGTAGCCAGCTCCAGGCGAGGCGAGAAACAGGACAGCTGCGGCGACGTCATCAACTGCACCGAGACGGCCCAGAGCGATCGGCGCCAGCAATGCGGTGCGCTGCTCTTCACTCAGGGCCCGTGTCATGTCTGTATCGATGAATCCCGGAGCAACCACGTTCACGGTGATGCCACGCGATCCGACCTCGCGCGCCAGCGATTTGCTGAATCCGATGATGCCCGCTTTGGCAGCCGCGTAGTTCGCCTGGCCGGCATTGCCGATCAGCCCGACCACGGATGCAATGCTGATGATGCGGCCACGCCGTTGCTTCATCATCCCTCGCAGACAGGCTTTCGACAGCCGGAACACCGAGGACAAATTCGTGTCCATGATCGCCTGCCAGTCGTCGGGTTTCATCCTGAGCAGCAAGGCGTCGCGCGTAATCCCCGCATTGTTCACCAGGATCGTGGCCGCACCTTCGTGAGCCTCGACATCGGCGATCGCGGCGTCGACGCCGGCCGTGTCGGTGACATTGAGAACGACGCCCCTGCCCTTGCACCCGGCTTCGCTCAATGCGGCGCCTATCGTCTCAGCGCCCTGCGGCGTCGTGGCGGTTCCGATCACGGTCGCACCCTGCTTGCCGAGTGCCAGCGCGATCGCACGGCCGATGCCGCGAGAGGCACCGGTCACGATTGCAATCTGTCCTTCAAGCATCCGAACCCTCCCGACAGCTCGCAATGGCCTCATCGATGGCTGCGCTGTCTTCAAGCGCTAACATGACAATTTCCTTGCGACGCTCGATGCGGCGGTTGAGCCCTGTCAGCACTTTGCCGGGGCCGCACTCGACGACATGAGTGACGCCGCCGGTGATCATCTCCCGCACGGTGTCCGCCCAGCGCACTGGACTGAACAATTGGCGCACCAATGCCTCGCGAATCTCGCTCGGCTCTCCGTGCTTGCGTACATCGACCGTATAGATCTCGGGCACCAGGGGCTGGCGCACCTCGACGTGCTCAAGTCGCTCGCGCAGCTTCTCGGCTGCGGGCCGCATCAAGGAGCTATGCGACGGTACGCTCACAGGCAGATCGAGCGCGCGCTTGGCGCCCTTCTGCTTGCAGACTGCACTCGCACGGCGAACAGCGGTTGCATGACCGGCGATGACTACCTGCCCCGGCGAGTTGAAGTTCACCGCTTCGACCACTTCACCCTGCGCAGCTTCAGCGCACGCGGCGACCACGTCACCATCGTCCAGCCCGAGGATCGCGGCCATTGCGCCCTGCCCTGCCGGCACGGCCTCCTGCATCGCACGGCCGCGAAAACTCACGAGCTCAACGGCGGCACGAAAATCGAGCGACTCCGCACACACCAGTGCCGTGAACTCGCCAAGGCTGTGTCCCGACATGACGGACGGCTGCGATCCGCCACGCTGCTTCCATACTCGCCACACCGCAACGCCCGCGGCCAGCATTGCGGGCTGTGTGCGCTCGGTCGCATTCAGATCCGCTTCCGGCCCGGATTGGCACAGCTTCCACAAGTCATAACCAAGCGCCTCGGAAGCTTGTGTAAAGGTAGCGGCGACGATTGGCTCGGCCGCCGCCAGCGAACTCAGCATGCCCACCGACTGTGAGCCTTGACCGGGAAAAACGAATGCGAGTGCCATGGTTGGCCTGCTCGATTACAGGGCGGCGAATTATAGCGGCTTGCGCAGCAAGGCCAGTGATGCCGTGACGATGAGCGCACCAACCGCGCCGTAGAGATGTGCATCGACCACCACCGGGCCGCCCGCAGATTTCAGGCTATAAGGCATGACGCCGACCACCTGCTCGTACACCAGCTTCCCGATCAGGAAGACAGCGAGAATCCAGCCATCGGGCTCGCGCCGGCGCAAATGCGCGAGCGTTCCGGCTGCCAGCACCCCGTGCAGAGCTCCCGAAAGCCCGACATACCAGACGAGCTCCGGGTTGAGCAGCAAGAACCCCGCATCAATGGTGGCAATGGAACCAGCAACGATGATGAGCCACTGACGCGGCGTGTAATCGGCCAAGAACAGCGTCCACATGAGCACAAGGCCCATTACATTCAACCCGAGGTGCGCCCATCCCAGGTGAACGAAATGACCGGTGACAAGACGCCACCACTCGCCCGCAAGAATGGCGTCGCGCTGATAGCGCAACAGCAGGCGCCCGGCCTCTCCTGTGCTCTCGAGTGTCGCCAGTAGTAGACAGATGAAGAGAAATACCCACAGCCGCCGCCCCTTCAGGTGCAGGAATGTGAGCCATGCCGTGAGCTGCTCGGTAATTGGGCTAACCCCTTTATGCTATCGTGACGTTAGACCGTTCGTAGCTCAACTTGGGCAATCGAGACTCCTGCATGCACGTCATCGTTTCGGGCGTCGCGCCACGTCGCGCCGCGGGTTTCACCTTGATCGAGATCCTGGTGGTCGTGGTCATCATTGGCATCCTGGCGGCCATCGTTGCGCCTCGAATCATGAGCCGCATCGACGATGCGCAGATCGCCAAGGCCCGACAAGACATACGCGTCTACGAAACCGCCCTGAACCTGTTCCGGATGGACAATTACAAGTACCCCACCACCGACCAGGGACTGACTGCACTGGTGACGCAACCCGCTGATCCCGGAATTCGCAACTGGAAACAAGGTGGTTATGTCGACAGCCTGAAGAAAGACCCCTGGGGCTACGACTATCAATATGTGTATCCAGGCACTCACGGAACGGAGTACGACCTCTTCACGCTCGGTGCCGACAATCAGCCCGGCGGCGAAGGGATCAATGCGGACATCGGCAACTGGAGCCTGAACTAGGCCCCCAGCCTCTGCAGCGACGCTGCAGGCCGCAATCCCACGGTCGAGCCCATGTGCAACAGTCGGACAGGCTCCTCGGGCTTTACGCTCATCGAGGTGCTCGTCGTCGTCTTCATCATCGGCATCCTTATCTCTGTAACTCTCATCTCGGTACACGCGCTCGGCCGTGACACCGAAATTCGCGACGAGACGCGGCGTATCGCGGCAATCATCGGCGCCGTGCAGGAGCAGGCACAGATGGAGGGACGCGATTTCGGACTGCGGCTCAAAGAACGGGAGTACGAGTTTCTTTCCTATGACCCGCGTCGTGATCTGTGGCAGCTGGTCGAAGGTGACGATCTGCTCAGGCCGCGGCAGCTTCCGCCCGGTCTGAACTTTCGGTTGCGGCTCGACGGACGCGACGCATCACTGCGCCCGCCCGCCGATACCAAGAAAGCCTGGCCACCGCAGATCGATATTCTCGGCAGCGGCGATCTCACGGCGTTCGAGCTCAAGCTGCAGCGTGAAGACAGCGATCACGAGGCCACGATCACCGGTAACGCGAACGGCGATCTCGAGGTCAAGAACGTGGATGACTCGAAGTGATGCGGCTGCGAGGCTTCACGCTGATCGAAGTGCTGGTCGCGCTCGCGATCGTCGCTTTCGGCCTGGCAGCGTTGTTCAGCGTGACAACCCAGACGGCGCGCGCCTCGAGTTACCTGCGCGAGAAAACATTCGCGCAGTGGATCGCTCTCAATCGTCTCACCGAGGCACGGCTGACCGGTCAGCCGCCGTCGGACGACAAGACGGAAGGTGAAACGAAGTTTGCCGGCCAGAACTGGCGCTGGGAGCTGAAGACACTGAAGACGCCGGTGATCGGCATCGTGCGCCTCGAGGCGCGCGCGCGTCTCGATGAGGGAGATGAGAACAGCTGGCCCGGCTTCGCGGTCGGCTTCATGGGCGATTCGCTTGCCCAACCTGGAACTCCGGCGCCGAACTGGCTCGGTGAGCCGGGCGCCCAGCCCGGCAATCCTCCTGGAAAGCAACCCACACCAGCCCCATCCCCGGGCGCGACACCGCCTGGCGAAACGCAGCCACCCGGCGAGGCGCCCGGCCAGGACGGCGAGGAATGAGAGCGGCTCGTCCAATCGGCGATGGCTTCACCCTGATCGAGTTGCTGGTCGCGATCTCGATCTTCGTGGTGCTTGGCGTGCTCGCCTACGGCGGCTACAACAACTCCGTCAAGCAGACCGAGATCGCGCGTGCTGCGATGAAACGACTGGCACAAGTGCAGACCACGGTGCGCGTGATCACGCAGGATTTCGAGCAGCTCGCACCACGCCCGGTGCGCGATGTCGTCGGCGATACGCGGCTGCCCGCACTGATGAGCATGAGCAAGGGACAGCAGCTGCTGTCGCTGACACGCGCCGGTTGGACCAATCCGGGAGGGCTGCCCCGCGCCACTCTGCAGCGTGTCAGCTACGTGCTCGAGGATGACAAGCTCCGGCGCGAGCACTTCACGGTGCTCGATGCGACGCTCTCGAATGAACCCGTAAAGCGCGAGCTGATCGATCACGTCAAGTCGGTGCGCGTGCGCTTCATGGACAACCAGAAGCAGTGGCAGGAGCAATGGCCACCTCTCAACGCAGCCCCCCAGACTGTCACCCGCCTCCGCCCATTGGCGGTCGAGGTCACGCTCGAGCTCGAGGATTTCGGTGAGATCACGCGCCTGATCGAGGTGGACGGATGAGTCCGACACCTGCTTCACGTGTGCGGGGACAGCGCGGCGTGGCACTCGTCACCGCTATCCTGATCGTCGCGCTCGCCACCATCCTCGCGACGCAGATTGGCTTCGACAGCGCACTGGAGCAACGGCGCAGCAGTGCCATTCTTTCCCTCGACCAGGCGTACCTCATCGGGCTTGGCGCGGAAGCCTGGGCTGCTTCGTACCTCAAGAAGGATCTCGACGACGGCTCCAAACAGGACTATCCCGCCGAGCGCTGGGCGACACCGATTCCGCCGATTCCGGTCGAGGGCGGCGAGGTGGAAGGGTTCGTCGAGGACCTGCAGGGTCGCTTCAATCTCAACAATCTGGTCACGCCCGAGGGGGCGCAGAATCAAGAGGCGATGCGCCAGTTTCGCAACCTCCTCACGATGCTTGATCTGGAGCCAAAGTGGGCAGATGTGCTTGCGGACTGGCTCGATCCTGATACGCAGCCGACTCCAGATGGTGCGGAAGACAACGTTTATACCTCGCAGACTCCGCCCTATCGCGCTGCCAACGGCCCGATCACGAGTGTCAGCGAGCTCCTGGCCCTCCCCGACTTCGGCGTCGAGCGCTACCAGAAGCTCAGACCGTACGTCACCGCCCTGCCGATCGGAACCAAGATCAATCTCTGCACTGCCCCCGGCATCGTGATCGATGCTCTCAGCAACGGCACGCGCGAGTTCAGTCTCGATGAGCAGAGTCTCGCCAAGGGGCGCACTGATCATTGCTTTCCGACGCCTGACGATCTTCGGAACTCACTTCAGGGGCAGGAGTTCGACGCCATTGCAAACTCCATTGATGACAAAACGTCGTACTTTCGCGTCACCGCGCTGGTCACTATTGGCACCTCGCAAATGACTCTGTACAGTCTCTTGCGTCGCGACGGAGACACGCACCTGGTGCGACCGGTGATGCGCACTTTCAGCACCGACTGAGCGAAGCAACTCGTCACATGGCAGATACTTTCGTCATTCGACTTTCCGACCGACCGGACGCGCCGGCGAGCTGGATGCTGGTCGATGCAGCCGGCGGCCGGTTGAACGCGGCTCAGGCCGGGCCGTTGTCCATGGCAACAGCCCTCGCAATCGGGCGACGCGTGATCGTGCTGGTTCCTGGCATCGACGTTCTGTTCGCGCAACCCGAGTTGCCCGTGCGCGGCGGCGCGCGTCAATTGCAGGTCATTCCGTTTGCCCTCGAGGAGCATATCGCCGACGACATCGAGGGCATGCACTTCGCGCTCGGCAAGCCGGAGCCGTCGCGTGCGGGAACTCCCGTCGCAGGTGTGCGTCGCCATCGGCTCGAAGAATGGCTCGCAGCTCTGCGCGGCGCACAGATTGCCCCCGATGCCATCTATGCGGACAGCGCCATGGTGCCTGCCAACCCCGGGCAGATCGTGCTGATGATCGATGCTGAGCGCCTGTATGTGCGCCGTCCGGGCGAGCCACCTCTGGTGCTCGACGTCCAGCCCTTAAGTGAGGCGTTCGAGTTCGCAACCCTTACTACGGACAGTCATGTCCTGCTCTATGTCTCGCAGCTGGATTGGCACACTCACCGGCCGGCCATCGACGCACTACGGGAACGGCTCGCAAGTCTCAAGGTGCAGCTGCTACCGGACGGGCCGTTGCCGCTGCTCGCGCAGCAGGCAGTTACGAATCCGACCTTGAATCTGTTGCAAGGGACGTTTGCGCCCCATTCCAGGGGAACCGGTCAGTGGCGGGCGTGGCACCTGCCCGCGATCCTCGCTGGATGCTTCATTGCGCTGAATCTACTCGGCAAAGGCGTCGAGATCTGGCGGCTCAAGAGCGCCGAGAAAGCGCTCGATGCCTCGATCGAACAGGTGTTTCGCGAGGCAATGCCGGGCGAACAGAACGCTGTCGATGCGCGCCGTCGCATGGAGGCACGCATGACGCAGCTGCATGGCGCGAGCGGCGGCCAGGTCGCAAACCTTCCCGCCATCATCAGCGTCATCGCCGGTGCAATCGCGCAGGTACCGGAAACCACGGTCGAGGCCTTCAGTTTCCGCGGCACCGTGCTCGACATGCGAATCGCCGCGCGTGACGTCGACAGTCTCGACAAGCTGCGGCGTCTCGTCACCGATCGCGGCCTGCAGGCAGAGCTGCAATCCTCGAACGCGCGCGACTCGGGCGTAGAGGGACGGATCCAAATCAAGGGGCCCGGCGCCTCATGAGCGACTTGATGGATAAGATCCACGCCTGGCTCGCCAGCCTTTCCGAGCGCGAGCGCCAGCTCGTGACGTGGGGCGGCGCGGCTGCGGCCGTGCTGTTGATCCTGGCCTTGCTCGTTGTGCCGCTCTATTCCGCGGCCAACAGCGCCGAGAAGCGCGTCGACCGCAAGCGCAGTGACCTCGCCTGGATGCACAGCGTCGCCCCCGAGCTGCGCGAGGCGGGCCCCGCGGATGCTTCCGGACAATCGCTGGTCTTGATCGTGGATCAAACCGCACGAGCTGCGGGACTCACCGGCTCGCTTCGCGATACGCAACCGAGCGGCACGGGCGGCATCCGGATACGGCTCGAGTCTGCGCCCTTCGATGTGATCATCGGGTGGGTGGCCGATCTCGCCCAGCGTCACGGCCTCATCGTCGAGTCGGCGACGGTGGATCGTACATCGACCGTCGGTGTTGTTAACGCCAGCCTCATCCTGCGCAAAGGCGCGTGAACGTGCGCCGGGACCCTGGACGATACAGCCGCGGTCGCCGGCATGCCGAATAGTCAGCCCAGATCCAAATCCTTACGTCTGATCGCGGCAGGCGTTGCCGCATTTCTTCTCACGCTGCTTGCGAGCATTCCGGCCAGCGTCATATCGGTTGCGCTTCCGCCGAACATAAAGCTCGGAATGACAAGTGGGACAATCTGGAGCGGGAGCACCGATTCTCTCAACGTCAACGGACGGCCGTACGGCGCGTTTCGCTGGAAACTGCGGCCGATGCAGTCATTCCTCGGCCGCCTCGTTTTCGATGGCGAGCTGCTTCGCAATGACGGACAAGCCCGCGGCAAAATTGGATTCGGCCTGGGCAATCGTCTTTTCGCACGCAATATGGAGATCAACCTGCCACTGGCCGCGCTCGCTGCGGGCGTCGGCCCACCGGGTTGGAGCGGTGTCGTACGTGCGAAGCTGCAAAGTGTCGATCTCGCACCCCAGACTGCGCCGCACATCGTCGGAACAATCGAGCTGCGAGGATTGCAAGCGCCGCCGCCAGGCGGAGCAGTCATCGGCAGTTACGCCATTACCTTCGATGCCGCCTCGGCGCGCGACGGGAAGCTCGTCGGTCAACTCAAGGATCTGGAAGGTCCGATGCAGGTCACCGGTACAGCTACGCTCGCTGCCGATCGCAGTTATGTTGTGGAGGGTCTGGTTGCCCCTCGTGCCGGAGCACCGCAAGCCGTGACCAATACACTGCGATTTCTCGGTGCACCCGACGCGCAAGGTCGCCGCCCCTTCTCCGTCGCCGGTACCTATTGAAAGTTCTCAACGCGCAGTCCATTCGCGCCATCCGCCGATCAACGGAAAATACAGACCGACACGGATTTCGCTGCTACCGTCGGCTTGCAGCAATCGCACATAGCGCCTGAGTTGCGGACGATAGCGTTCCACTTCGCGATCGAGAAAAGCCTCCTGATCTGCGCCCTCATGGCTGCTGGTTTTGAAATCGACGATCCAGCGCGTTCCATTCTCCTCTACGAAAGTGCGATCGATCACAATCCGCACCAGCTCACCATCGATGTCGCCTGTCAGCGCAAGCTCGTTTCGTGCTTCGCGATGCGTGGACGCGAAGATCCAGGAGCCGCGTGCATCGGCACGGGTGCGAATCAACGCTTCGACCACGCGCTCAGTCGCCGCCTCCAGCCTGTCCTCGGGCACCCCGCTCGCCTTGAGGCGGCGCCGGAAATTGCCGCTGCGCGAACGGATCGCCCCCGGTTCCGGCAGTGTGCTTCGGCGTGACCAGGATTCGAGCTCCTGGTGCACCAGGGTACCGACTCGCCGGCTCGTTTCGCTCGCCCAGTGGAATTCCGGCCGCGTGACGGTGCCCGCCTCGATCGGCGCCGTACTGCGTACCACGATGCCCGCGCGGGGCGGCGGCAAGGACCAGTTCGCGGTGAGCCTTCGAATCACGGCGGGAACTCGCCTATCGTCATCGATGTGGTCCGGGCGCGTGATTGGCCGCTCCTCGAACGCGCGCGCAAATTGCTCGCGCAGTACTGGCCATAGAAGTGCAAGGAAGGAATTCGCCTCCGGATCGCCGGGCTCATCGTCACGATCCTTCCGTAACCTTACATGCCCGAAGAGATGGAGTTCATTCGCGGCACGTGTTACAGCGACGTAAAGGAGGCGCGCGCGCTCGAACGATTCACGTTCCCGTTCCCGGCGCTTGAGGTATTCGAACAGAGGGTCTTCCTCAGAGCCTTTTTCGCCGATGGGTGCGAGGAGCAACCCGGGCTCCCCGGTGGCGCGCGGAATCTCCAGCCAGCGCAGCAGTGGCTCGTCTGGTGCGCTCTTACCGTCTCCAAGGCGCGGAACCACGACGATGTCAAATTCCAGTCCCTTCGCCTGGTGGATCGTCATGACCTGGATCTCAGGGCCCGCCGTCGGATCCGGTCGCGCATACAGGTCCGCAAATCCGATCTCGAACGCCGGGCCCGACTCGAGGGCGTTGCGCACCGCCAATTCCTGCAATCGCTCGAGAAACGCATGAGCGTCTTCGAGAGCGCGCGGTTCACGGAGCGTGGCGGGCCCACCGAGGCTGAGCCAGGTCCGCTCGACACAGGCGCGCAACGGCTCGCGTCGCACTCGGTCGAGTGCCTGCCCCATCACCGCCGTCAAAGCACGTGTCCGGCGCATCCCATCCGCAGACAACGACTCGAAGCGCGCGCCTTGATTGAGTATTTCCCAGCACGTCGATTGCTCGTCATCGCGTGTCAGGGCGGTGAGATCCGCGAGTGTCAGTCCGCAAAGCGGCGAGCGGAGCACTGCCAGCCAGGCAGTGCGATCGCCCAAGTGCAGAAGCGCACGGCTGAGCGCCATCAGGTCACGCACCACCGGTTGGCTTTCGAGTGTCTCGAGCTCGATTGCCTGGAACGGGACCTTGCGCTCTCGCAGCGCTGCGGCGATCTCGATGGCTTGACGCCGGTAGCGCACCAGGACGCCGATGGTTCGCCGCATGCCGGCCACGTAGCGACTGGCTATGAGGTCGGCGATTTTCTGCGCTTCGTCGCGCCAATTGGCCGTGAAGGCGCAATGCACCTGGACGGCCGCAGTGCCCGGTTTATCGCGGCCCGCGGCACTCACCACGTGGCGTACTGCACCCCGTGTCAGATCGTCCGCATCCGGCAACACTTGTGCGAACACCTCGTTGAACCACTCGACCAGGTTGCCGTGCGAGCGGAAGTTCCGGGTCAGCTGCAGCACACCGGGGCGGATGCTGTGCAGGCCGTGATCGCGAGTCCGCAGAAACAGCCCGACTTCCGCCTGTCGGAAGCGGTAGACCGACTGCATCGGATCACCGACGCAGAACAGTGTCCGCGCATCGCCCTCCGTCCAGCCAGCAGTGAGCGCCTCGAGCAATTCAATCTGTTTGAAGGACGTGTCCTGGAATTCATCCACCAGCAGGTGCTGAATGCGGTAGTCGAGCGCCAGTGCCAGCTCGCCCGGCTCTTCCGGGCTGCCGAGCGCATTCACTGCTGCCTGCACCAGAGCTGGGAAATCCACTTCTCCGGTCTCACGAAACACGACCTCGAGCTGTGCAGCGGCCGTGCGCAGCACTTCAAGGAGTGCCTGGACTACTTCCCATTGCGATTCGCTGAAGTGCGGCGCCGGTAGCCGCCGGACTTCCTTGAGTTGCTCGCGCAGCGATGCCACGGTCTGCAGTTGCGCAATCAGTTGCCGGCCGAGCTCGCTAGCTGTCGCGGTCGCATATCCGCCCTTCGCATCGAGCCGCTTGCGCCATTCGTTCTGCTTGGTGAGCAACAGCCCTGCAAGCTCCTGCCAGACGGGCAGATCACGAAATGTCGTGCCGAGACAGGCCGTTTCGTGCCGCCCGCTGACCTTGGGGTCCGTCGACACCGGCGACGTCATGAGCTTCATCGTCGCGGCCCAGGCCGCCTTCGGCCAGAGTGCGGCCAGACGTTGCAGGTGCCCCTGGATCTCGAGTTGCAGCGTGCCCTCCAGCTGCGCGCGTAGCGCTGCGCCGCGCCGGGCGACGACGAAAGGCAACCACTGCTCCCGCCGCTCGAGCATCTTGATCAGCAGCTCCTCGGTCTGCAGCAACTGGTTGTCGCGATGCGCGAGCAGTGTGAGCAGCAAAGCAGCGATCGGCTCGCGTTCCTCAATCAGGGCGAGCGTGCGGCGCGCGGCGCTGGCGTACAGCGGTTGCGGCTCGTCATTCACGATCAGCTCCGCACCTGCCCTGGCCAGAAGCGGCAGCCGCGCCGCCAGCGAATGACAGAATGCATCGATGGTCTGGATGCGCAGGCGGCTGGGATGAAGTGCCAGATTCCAGCCCAAGGCCTCGGAGCGCTGACGTGCGCGGCGTGCGAGGTCCTGGGTCTGGCGGGCGAATTCGCTCGCCTCGGGATCGGCGTCATCCGCCTGGCGCAACGCCTGCAACACGCGGCCGCGCATTTCAGCGGCCGCCTTGAGGGTGAAGGTCAGCGCAACGATCTGCTCGGGCACAGCGACCGTGCTCAGCAGTCGCAGGAAGCGCTGCACCAGAAGCCCGGTCTTTCCAGAACCCGCCGGCGCCTGGACGATGAACGACCGTGCCGGATCGAGTGCAGCGAGCCGCGCTTGCACGTCTGGCTCGTGTTCAATCATGGGCCGCTCCCGCCGCCTGCTGCGCGCGCACTTCATCAATCCTGCACAGCGCGTGCAGGTGGCAGCGTTCGCAGGTTAGCCGGCTCAGCGGATCGACGCGCGCATCGCCTGCGGCAAACGCGATCGACAGGCGCTCCAGGATTCGGCGCCAGCTCGCGATTTGCCCCTGCCAGTCAGCCACCGGTTCTAGGCCCGGCAATGTCGGCGGGAGCGACGTGAGTCCATCGAAGCTGCACCCTTCCGCATTCAGGAGCGCAAAGCTCATCGCGCCGGGCGCGCGCTCGAGCGCAGTCGCATACAGCAGCATTTGCGGCTCCTCGGGCCGGTCTCCGTACCAGCGCTTGGCATTCGCCTCGCCGCTTTTGTAATCGAGCAGCAGTGTGCGGCCATCGTGCAGCTGGTCGATGCGATCGATCCGTAAAGTGAATGTCAACCCGGCCTGGCTCCATTGCAGTCGCTGCTCAACGCCCAGCACGCGAAAGGATGACCGGATACTCTCGACCTCGAGCCAGTTGCGCAGCAATGCTTCGAGACGCGCGCATTCGAGGTCGAGGAGCGGTATAGGCCAGCGCCCGGACCGGCCGAAGATCTCGGAACGGGCCGAAGCCACGACAGCGCGAACCAGTCCGTGGCGTTCCTCCGCCGACAGACGCAGCAGCGCATCGCGATCCCGCAATTCGGACCAAAGGCTGTCGAGTGCGCGATGAAGAAAACTGCCGCGCGCGCGCGGATCGATCCCTGGCAGCGGTCGCTCGAGAGGCTCCGCGCGCAGACGATGTTGCGCGAAGGCGCGGAATGGACATTGCGATTGGCGTTGCAGCGCACTCGCTCCGCCGCGCAATTGTGCGGGCGTCGGAATTGGCGGCGCCTGTTCGTCTTGCAGTACTTCCAGCGAGCGGGAGTCGAATATCTCCTGTTCGTAGCCGGGCGCGCGAAAACGCTCGAACTCCGCCGCATCGATTGCAGGGAGCGAGGTGAGCAACGGGCTGGGCTCCGCATCGGCATCCGCGACGTGTCGGGGCCAGCTCGCGATCACGCGTGGCGCCCCGCCGAGAATGTTGCGGGTGATGTTTCGAGCGAGTTCGAGCGTTCCGGCAGCACTCGCCTCGGGAATGCCGGCAGCAAGTTGCAGATGCTGGGGGATGAACGGATCGGGTCGCGACGGCCCGGGCCACGCCGCAGCGTGCAGGCCAGCGACCCAGATGCCGTCGTAACGGACGCAAGGGTCCGCCAATCGGCCGCTGATCGTGACACCGCGTCCTCGTGCGGGCTCCTCAAAGCGAGTGCGCGAGGCGAGATTCGACAGGTTCCTGGCTGCCCCATCGAGCGTGACGGCGCCCGCAATGCCATCGAGCGTTGCCAGCTCTGCCAGCACATCGTTGAAGGTCTGCAGCGTAAGCAGCTCGCTCTCGTCGAGCGCCTGAGTGCCTGGCCATCCCAGCTCGCGCAGCGCGCGTGCAAACGCGCCGCTCCAATGCGAGAGCGTTGCACGCGGCTGCCGGAGCACATCTGCAAGACGCCCGAGCGCCTGGGCCAGGTCTGGATCGGCGCTCTCGGTGCCGAGCGATCCATTCAGTGCCTGGATGAGATGCTGCAACGTGACTTCCGGTGGCGCGACCTTGCGCCATCTCGCATCGATGCGTGCGCGATGTGCACTCGCCTCGAGGCCGCCGCCGAGAAACGGTGAGCGCAGCCAATCGCTGGCAATCTCGAAAGGTAGCGCACCTCTCGCGAGCTCAAATGCCGTGAGCGCAGTCGCGATCAGCGGACAGCCGCTCAACGGCGTGCCACCCTCCAGTCCGAAGGGCGCCCGACGCGAGGGCGTCCCGATCACGCACGACGCCGGAGTCAAGGTGCTGGAGAAAACCCGTCCGACCTCCGCACGGCGCTGCTCGAGATCGGGAACGATGATGAGAAGCTCGGACTCGGGTCGCGCCCGCAGCTGTTCCTGTGCCCACTGTGCCGCGGACTCGAACTCCGAATGCGCATCGGGCAAAGCCACTCGCGCTCCACCCGTGCCTTCGGCTGCGGCGAGCCAGGTGACCCTTACACCCTGCGCCGCGAGTCGCTCGCCGAGGTAGCGATACACCGGCGCCAGCGCATCAAAGCCCGCAAAGACGATCTCCTGCGGGCGTTCTACTGCGTCAAGTTGATCCAGTCGCCAGGTCGCGCGCGCCGTGTCGAGCCAGCCATGTCGATCCAGCTCCCGTACATAGTCCGCGCACCAGCGAGTGAAAGTCGCAGACTCATCGGTGGCGCTCTCGCGTTCGTCGGGCAAACGAATGTTCCAGTCTTGGGCGCGCTGCCAGGCACGGCGAGCGGCGCGTACTGCACCGAAAGGCTGCAGGAGATTCGTGGTGACGGCGTCCGCAAGCACGACGCGTTCCCACAGCGCGAAATCCTGCGTGGCGGAAAGAATCTGCGGGAGCGCACCGGCCTCATCGCTTGCCATGGCCTGCGACCAGCAGCGCCTCACCCAGGCTTGGGCCGAAAGTACGTCCGGCGTCGGCCAGCTGGGACGTCCCTGCTCGCGCTGCGTAATCCCCCAGGCCGTGTGGATGGCTCGCGCCTGCTCGGCGTTCGCCGCGAGAACGGTCGCTCCACGCTCTAGGGCGTGCTTCAGAGTTGCCGGTAACCGTTCTGACAAGTCAAGATATTACAATAAGATAGGCAAGTATTATAAAGTCGTTTATGTGACCTTGTTGTCCTTCACGACCTTCAGATCCGGTCGCTTTGCGGCAGCCGCATTCTCCGCGTAGACATCGAGCAGCGCCTCGATGCGCTCGAACACCGTGGCCAGCACACGCGGTTCGGGCAGATTGGTAATCCGGAAATGATTGCGATACGGGACGTTGAAGCTGACGCCTGGAGCGATCAGCACGTGCTTCTGCTCGAGCAGATCCATCGCAAACGCCTGGTCATCGAAGTCGGGCAGCACGTCCGCGCGCACACCGATGAACGCATACATGGCACCACTCGGCGTTGCGAGTTCGAGATACTTGCTGCGCCCCACCGCCTCGAGGATCTCGCGACGCGATTCGAACAGCCTGCCACCCGGCGCCGTGAGCTCGCGGATGCTCTGATGCCCGCCAAGCGCTGTCTGTACGGACCACTGCGCCGGAACATTGCTGCACAGTCGCAGCGACGCCAGCAGCTCGAGCGCGCCCAGATAGTCACCCGCGTGTTCCAGGTCGCCCGAAAACACCGCCCAACCGACACGGTAGCCGCAGGCGCGATAAATCTTCGACAGGCCACTAAGCGTTGCGCACAGCGTGTGGTGCACGAGCGTGGCCATCGGCACGAATTCGGTGCCGTCATAGATCATCTGGTCATAGATCTCGTCGCTGAATACCACCAAATGATGCTGCTCAGCGAGCCGGGCAATCGCTTCGAGCACCGCTCGCGGATACACCGCGCCGGTCGGGTTGTTGGGGTTTATGACGACGATCGCCCGCGTGCGTCGCGTGATGAGACGCTCGATCTGCTCCGGCTCGGGCACGAAACCACGTCGCGGACTACATTCGTAGTGCACGGCTTTGCCGCGATTGAGGGTGACCGCCGCAGTCCACAGCGGATAGTCGGGGCTCGGCACCAGGATTTCGTCGCCGGCGTTCAGAAGCGCCCGCAGTGTCAGATCGATGAGCTCACTCACTCCGTTGCCGATGAAAACCTCTTCCGCGCTCACGCCGCTCACGCCGCGATCCTGCTGCTGCATCACGACTGCTTCACGGGCGGGGAAAATGCCTTTCTGGTGAACGTAGCCCTCGCTCGCCTTGAGGTTCTCGATCATGGCGAGGCGCATCGTTTCCGGCGTACGAAAGCCGAACGCGCCCGGATTGCCGATATTGAGGGAGATGATCTCGTAGCCCAGGCGCTCCATCTCGAGGGCGCGCCGTGCCAGCCGGCCACGAATCTCGTACCGGACGGTGCTCAATCCATCGCTGGGAGTGACGCTGCGGCGCTGGGGCATGACGTGTCAATCCGGGTTACGAGTCGAGGCATACAGTGTACCGTCATTTGAGTACGCCGCGATCGCGCAGGGCGCGCAGCTCCTCCGTTCCCAGCCCCAGCCTTTCCGCCAGCACCTCGTCGGTGTGCTCGCCGAGCAGGGGTGCCGAGCGCCCGTATTCAACCGCAGTGCGCGAAAATCGAATTGGATTCCTCACGCCCGGCGCGGATCCGGTTGCGTGCGGCAGGCTCATCTGCAGCTCACGATGCGCGACCTGAGATTCGGCAAACACCTGTGCAAGGTCGTTGATCGGCCCGCAGGGAATATTGCTCGTTGCCAAAATGTCCACCCACTCGCGAGTGCGGCGCGAACTCAGGACCGCGCTCAGCTGTGGGACGAGCAATTGCCGATGTTCGAGCCGCTGTGCGTTGGTCGCGTAGCGCGGATCGGCCGCTAGCTCGCGGCATTCAGCCACTTCGCAAAAGCGTGCGAACTGGCGATCGTTGCCGATTGCGAGCATCAGATGACCGTCGGCCGTGGCGAACGCCTGGTAGGGCACGATGTTCGGGTGCGCAGTTCCATGACGGTGCGGGACATCGCCGGAGACCAGGAAGTTCAGACTCTGGTTGGCGAGTCCAGCGACCTGCGTATCGAGCAGCGCAAGATCGATGAACTGGCCGCAACCGGATCGCTGGCGCTCGTACAGCGCCGCGATAATCGCCGTCGATGCGTACATGCCGGCCAGCAAGTCGGAAACGGCCACACCCACCTTCTGCGGCCCTCCTCCCGGTTCTCCATCCGGCACTCCCGTCACGCTCATCAGGCCACCCATTGCCTGAATCATCGCGTCGTATCCGGGCTTGGCGGCTGCCGGACCGCTCTGACCGAATGCGGAGATCGAACAGTAGATGAGGCCAGGATGCAGCGGCGCGAGATCCTTCCAGGCCAGGCGATATTTCTCCAGACCGCCGACCTTGTAGTTCTCGATCAGCACATCGGATTGCAGCGCAAGCTCGCGCACAAGGCGGCTTCCATCCTCGGTACCAAAATCGATGGCGACCGAGCGCTTGCCGCGATTGGCGCTGAGAAAGTAGGCCGACTCGCTCGTCTTGCGCCCGTCGCGATCCTTGAGATACGGCGGTCCCCAGGTGCGTGTGTCATCGCCACCCTCGGGTCGCTCGATCTTGATCACCTCGGCACCCAGATCGGCCAGGAGCTGCGTCGCCCAGGGACCCGCGAGTATCCGGCTCAAGTCGAGAACCTTGATTCCAGCGAGCGGGCCCATCTCAGGTTGGTCTCACAGGGTCGCGTGCACGAGCGATCTCACGCCACCGCCAGCATGCCACCTGGTGATCCCGTGCAATCTGCTCCAGCACCTGTACTTCATTGGCGCACTTCGCCTGTGCCCAGTTGCAGCGAGTGCGGAACACGCACCCCGAAGGGGGTTGCAATGGTGACGGCACTTCGCCCGCCGGCGTGGCTATGTGCTCAACGCGCGCCCGCGCCGGGTCAGGGACGGGAACCGACCCGAGCAACATCTGTGTATAGGGATGACGGGCGCTGCGAAACAACTCTTCACGTCCCGCGAGTTCCATGACCCGTCCGAGATAGAGCACGAGCACACGCTGGCTGAGATGGCGCACGACCGCGAGGTTGTGACTGATGAAAATCATGCTGAGATCCAGCTCGCGCTGCAGTCGCTTGAGCAGGTTGACGATCTGGGCCTGCACCGAGACGTCGAGTGAGCTCACCGGCTCATCGCACACCAGCAGCCGCGGTCCGAGGATCAGCGCACGCGCGATGCCGATCCGCTGACATTGCCCACCGCTGAACTCATGCGGATAGCGCCTCAGCACCTCTGAGGACAAGCCGACTCGCTCGAGCATAGCGGCCGCGGCCTGCAACCGTGCCGGCGACGTGAGATCGGGGCGAAATTCGCGCAACGGCTCGGAGAGAATCTCGAGTACCGTCATGCGCGGATCGAGGCTTGCGAGTGGATCCTGAAACACGATCTGCACGCCCGCACGCAGTGCGCGCAATTCATCGCGCGAGCGCCCGCCCAGCTCCTGCCCCAACCAGCTGATGCTACCCGTGCGTGGCATGGCAAGCTGCACGAGGGCCCGCGCCAATGTCGACTTGCCACAGCCCGACTCGCCCACGATGCCGAGTGTTTCTCCAGCTGCCAGCTCGAAACTCACGTCGTTGAGCGCAACGAGATCCTTCGCCGGGCGCAACCAACCCTGGTGCACGGGGTAGGCGACGCTCAGCTCCTCGACGCGTAGCAGAGGACTAGCTGAATCGCGGGCCGTACTCATGTTGAAGACGCCGGGCGCGGGTTATGGCAGGCGACCGCGCTTCGGCCACTCGAGGTGAACGTCAGTGCAGGATCGTCGCTCGCGCAGCGGGCAAGAGCTGAATCGCAACGGTTTACAAAAGCGCAACCGGGCGCAGAGCTCCGATGCAGCAGAGGTTGACCGGGAATACCGGCCAGCTCTCGATCCAAGGGTGTGTCCAATCGCGGTACGGCCTGCAGCAGGCCTGCGGTGTACGGGTGGCGTGGCCCTGCGAACAGATCTTCAACGCCAGCCTGTTCCACGATGCGACCGGCATACATCACCGCCACTCGATCGGCGAGTCCGGCTACAGCGCCGAGGTCATGCGTAATGAGAATGAGGGCCAGATTGGTGGCACCACGCAACTCGCGGAACAGTTCGAGCAACTGCGCCTGGATCGTGACATCGAGCGCCGTCGTCGGTTCGTCGGCGATCAGGAGCTCCGGTTCGCACGCGAGCGCCATCGCGATCATTGCGCGCTGGCGCATGCCGCCTGAGAGCTCATGCGGGTACTGGGATAAGCGCTGAGCCGCTTCTCCGATATGCACCCGTTCCAGCAGCTCGAGCGCTCGCTGACGGGCAGCGGATGCACCGAGGCTGCGATGCTGGGTGAGCACCTCGCCAATCTGCGTGCCGATGGTCAGGTGTGGCGTCAATGACGTCATCGGATCCTGGAAGACCATTGCGATCCGTGCGCCGCGAACGCGGTTGAGGTCAGCGACCGGGCGACCCAGAAGTTCGGTATCGTGCAGCCGCGCGCTTCCCGTGGCGCGGCCTCCCTCCGCTAGCACACCCATGACTGCGTGGAAGAGCTGACTCTTGCCGCTGCCGGATTCCCCGACGACGCCTACACATTCGCCCGCACGCACGTCGAGGTCAACACCGTCCACCGCGCGCACGACCTCAGGCCGCGAATCGAACTCGACGCGCAGATCCCGGATCTCAAGCAACGCGCTCATGTGGGCCGCCGCGGGTCGAGCGCGTCTCGCAACCCGTCGCCGATGAAATTCAGGCATGCCAGCAGCAACACGAACACGGTCGCGGGCACGAGCAACATCCACGGCGCCGATTCCATTTCCGCGGCACCTTCAGCGATGAGACTGCCCAGGCTCGCCAGCGGCTCCTGCACGCCGAGACCGAGGAAGCTCAGAAAGCTCTCGAACAGGATCATCTGCGGGACCAGCAGCGTCGCATACACGATCACTGCTCCGGCGACGTTCGGCACGATATGGCGCGTGATGATCCGCCGTGAGGGTACGCCCAGCGCCTCCGCGGCCTCGATGAACTCCCGGCGCTTGAGGCTCAATGTCTGGCCGCGCACGATGCGCGCCATGGTGAGCCAGCCCACGGCACCGATAGCAATGAACAGCAGAAAAATGTTCCGGCCGAACACGACGGTCAGAATGATCACAAAGAAAATGTAGGGGAGCGAATACAGGATGTCGACGAAACGCATCATGGCGCCATCGAGTCGCCCGCCGGCATAGCCGGCAATCGCACCCCATGTGACTCCAATGACGAGGCTCACCGCGCTTGAGAGCAAGCCGATGAGGAGCGAGGTGCGTGTGCCGTACAGGGTGCGCACCAGCAGGTCCCGACCGAGCCGATCGGTGCCGAGCCAATGGGCGTTCTCTAGCGTCGGCCCTGTTGCCAGCGCGCCCCAGTCGAGTTCGTCATACGCGTGAGGACTCAACCACGGTCCAAGTACCGCGGCAACGGCGACCAGGACAAGGATGATCGCGCTGACCACTGCACCGCGGTTGCCGCGCAATCGCAGCTCAGCGTCCCGCCAGAACCCCGGTTCACTCATGGCGGATGCGCGGATCGAGTACGCTGTAGAGCAGATCCACCAGCAGATTCATCGCGAGCGTCAGCGTCGCATACACGATGACGACGCCCATTACGAGCGTGTAGTCGCGATTCAAAGCGCCCTGCACGAGGTACCTGCCCATGCCGGGAATGTTGAACAGGGTTTCCACGACGAGTGACCCGGTCAGCACGGCTGCAGTCGCCGGACCGAGATAACTCACGACGGGTAGCAGCGCCGGACGCAACGCGTGTCGCGTGATGACGATGCGCTCCGGCATGCCCTTGGCGCGCGCTGTGCGAATAAATGGGCTGGTCAGGATCTCGAGCAGGCTGGCCCGCGTCAGCCGCGAGACGAATGCGATCAGTGGGAAGGCTAGCGCCAACACCGGCAGAATCAGTGTTCGCACGGAGCCGGGTTCCCAGCCACCGACGGGAAGCCATCCCAGCTTGACGCCGAAAACAAGTGCGAGGAGCGGTGCGACCACGAGGCTCGGCAGCGCAATGCCCAGGATTGCGGCCATTCTCACAAGGTGATCAACCGTGCGATCGTGGCGCAAGGCTGCCCACATCCCCAGCGGTATACCGATGCTGATCGCCAGCGCGAGCGCGGTCAGGCCGAGCGTCAGGCTGACCGGCAGCCCCTGCCGGATGAGCTCGGTGACTGTGAAATCGCGATAGCGGAATGACGGTCCGAAATCACCATGGATGAGACCTTGAAGGTAGCGAAAGTACTGCACATAGGCCGGCTGATCGAGGCCGTAGGCAGCCTCCAGGTTGGCGCGTATCTGCGGCGGCGGGGACTGCTCGTTGTCAAACGGGCCGCCGGGCGCAATCCGCATTACGAAGAAGGTCAGCGTGACGATGATGAAGAGCGTCGGGATGGCACCCAGGAGGCGACGAATCGAGTAACTCCACATCGTCGTCAGGATACCCCGCGCAAGATGGCATTGGGCAGCTTGGCATCATCCCAGTCGGAGCGGCGCGCCCCGGTGCGAACGATGATCAGCTGCTGTGATGGAATGATGTATACGCGTTGTCCGCCGGCGCCGCCGAGAAACGCGATATCCCGTGCCACGAACGGCTCGGATTGCTTCGCTCGCACAGGACCTGCGTCGTTGTCGCGGCGCTCACCGGCGCCCGCATTGCCGAGCCAGATCTGCAAGCCAAAATGGGGATTGGTCCCGGACGCCTTCAACATCTCCAGGACCCATGCCGCCGGTACGACCTGCTGACCGGCGACCTGTCCCAGATCAAGAATCGATCGTCCAACCGCGAGCCAGCCGCGCGCTGTGGTCTGCAGGCAGCAGAACGTGTGTGCCATGCCGCCTTCCCGATCCAGCCATACGGCCGCTTCTCCCACATCCAGTCGATTCCACATGCGCTCCGACAAATAGCGCGCATACCGCTTGCCGGAGGCTCGCTGCAGAATGATGCCGAGGATTTGCGCATCAACATTGCTGTACTCGAACCGCTTGCCGGGTTCGACGCTCACCGGCGCCCGCAGCGCGCGCGTCGTAATGTCACTACCCAAAAAGAGGCGCAAGCCCTGATTCCACGGATTGCGCGAAACCGCCTGGTATTCGAGCCCGCTCGACATCTGCAGCAGATCGCGAATCCGGATCCTGGCATGCGCATCGTTGCGCCATTCCGGCAGATATGTTGCGGCAGGCTCATCAAGCGAACGAATGACCCCCTCTTCAAGCGCCGCGCCGTACAGCAGTGCGAGCACCGTGGCATGCATCGCACCGCTGTCGGTGCGTGAATGACGGTCATAGCCTGGCCAGTAGTGCTCGAGTTGCAGCGATCCCTGATGCCAGACCAGGAGCGCCACCGAGTGCGTCTGCGTGCCGTACTCAACAGCGGCATCGAGCGCCTGCTGCGAGATGCTGCGGTGTTCCGCATCGGAGGATGTGAGGTCCTCTCGCTCGGGGCCCGCGACGCCTTCGCTCGGCTGATACCACTGAACTTCAGTGACGGTGCCCGAGGCCGGGAAAGTCACCAAGCGCTTCCAGAAAAGGGGATCTGACAGATAGACGACCAGGCACAGCGCGCCGAGGACGATGCTGCTCCCGATCAGAACACGCACAAGACGGCTCATCGCGCTCATCGATGCATATCCGCCAGGTCCCGCTCCGTGCCATACGCGGCAGGCGGAGACTGACCGACCTTGCGTCCGCTGCGCAAGGCTGCGTTTCATCGCGCTCTCGACTACGATTGCATCCCCCCTGCTGCGGATCGGAGTTCGATGAGCAAGATCCTTGTGTGCATCAAGCGCGTCGTGGACTACAACGTGCGCATTCGCGTCAAGCCTGACGGCAGCGGCGTGGTTACAGATGGCGTAAAGATGAGCATCAATCCCTTCGATGAGATCGCGCTCGAGGAGGCGCTGCGGATCAAGGAGCGCGGCGCCGCCCAGGAAGTCATCGCGATCAGCATCGGTCCGACGGAGGCCCAGCAGCAACTGCGCACCGCCCTCGCCATGGGTGCTGACCGGGCGGTGCTCGTGCAAGCCGATGCCGTCGTTGAGCCCTTGAGCGCGGCCCGGATTCTTCTCGCGCTCGTGCAACGCGAACAGCCCCGGCTGGTAATTCTCGGCAAGCAGGCTATTGACGATGACAATAACCAGACCGGTCAGATGCTCGCGGCGCTGTGGAGCCGACCTCAGGCGACGTTTGCTTCACGCATCGAGCTTGCAAACGGCAATGCAACGGTCACCCGGGAAGTGGACGCCGGGCTCGAAACGATCCAGGTCGAGTTGCCCGCAGTCTTCACGACTGATCTCAGGCTGAACGAGCCTCGTTACGTGAAACTGCCGGACATCATGAAGGCCAAGAAAAAGCCGCTCGAAACGCTGACCGCAGCCGCTCTGGGCGTGTCGCCGGAGGAGCAGATCAAGGTCCTGAGATGCGACCCGCCGCCGCAGCGACAACGCGGCGTCATGGTCAAGGACGCTCAGGAACTGGTTGCCGCTCTCAAGAAGAAGGGACTGCTCTGATGGCCAAGGTGATGATCGTTGCCGAGCACGATGGCAGTCACCTCAATGCCAGCACTGCCAAATGTGTGACTTGCGCGCGTGCCCTGCCCGATCCCGAGATTACTGTCCTCGTGCTCGCGGTCGACGGGAGTGCCCTGAGTGCACAGGCCGCTGCGCTCAGTGGCGTCGATCACGTGCTGCGCGTCGACAATGCCATCAACGCGCATGCCCTCGCAGCGACCTGGGCGCCGCAAGTAGCGACACTGGCGAAGGGATTCACCCATGTGTTTGGCCCATCGACGACTTTCGGCAAGGACCTGATGCCGAGGATTGCGGCCCTGCTCGGTGCGCCGCAACTGAGCGACATCATGGCCGTCGAGAGTGGGCAGCGCTTTCGACGTCCGGTGTACGCCGGCAATGCCATTCTGACGGTAGAAGTTCCCGCGGACGTACAGATCATCGCTACAGTGCGCGTCGCCTCATTCGAAGCAACGCCACCGGGCGGCTCCGCGGCAATTGAATTGCTCCCGCTTTCGATCGAGTTGCCCGAGCACACGCGTTTTGTCTCACTCTCCGCCGGGGCGGCCGACCGCCCTGACCTGCAAAGCGCGCGCCGTGTGATCTCTGGCGGGCGAGCCTTCGGCAGCGCGGAAAAGTTCGGCCTTCTCTACTCCCTTGCGGACAAACTTGGCGCTGCGGTCGGTGCCTCGCGTGCCGCCGTCGATGCGGGCTACGCTCCCAACGATCTGCAGGTGGGTCAGACCGGCAAGATCATCGCGCCCGAGCTTTACATGGCGATTGGGATCTCTGGTGCCATTCAGCACCTGACGGGGATCAAAGATGCACGCACGATCGTTGCGATCAACAAGGATGCAGAGGCGCCGATCTTCGAAGTCGCAGACATCGGACTGGTCGGCGACCTGTTCACGATACTTCCGGAGCTCGAAAAGCTGATCGGCTCTTAGGAGTCCTGCGAAATGGCGCTGCCGGCGCACGGACGAATTCGCCGCGGATACATCGGGGTGGGCAGCGGACAGCTGCACTTTCGGATCGCCGGACAGGGCCCGAGCGTGCTGCTGTTGCCTGAGCCACCCCGCTCCTCGGCCGTTTACGCCGCGCTGATGGAAAAGCTGAGCGATGAATTCACCCTCATTGCACTCGACCTTCCTGGCTATGGCAATACCTCGCCGCTCGCGATACCGACGACACCAACGGTTGCGCACTTTGCTGCTTCGGTAGCCGAGGCGCTGAGCGGGCTCGGAATCGAGCGCTGCCCGATATACGGTTATCACGGGAGCTCGAAGATCGTCCTGCAGCTCGCGACGACACATCGGGACCAGGTAAGCGTCGCCGTGCTCGACGGCCTCTCATTGCCGCTCGGGTTGCCCGATGCACAGTTTCTGCAACGTTTTCTGCCGCCGTTCGAGCTCAATGATGACGGTAGCCATCTGGTCCGCGAATGGTCGCGCATCCTCGATGCGCACCGCTTCTATCCATGGTTCGCGCGCCATGAGCGCGCTCGTCTCAACGCAGATCTGCCGGATGAGGTCGCGCTGCATGCGTATGCACTCGATCTGTTCAGTGCCGGCGCGCACTACGCCAGCGCAACGACCGCGATCCAGCGCTGTGATGCCCTGCAGCTCATACAACAAGTGGACGCGCGAACGGTGGTGATGGCGCGCGAAGATGACTTCCTGTATCGCGCTCTGGATGCGCTGCCCGAGCAGCTGCCGCCCAATGTGACCGTGGAGCGGGTGCATGCGGACGATGAGGAGTGGCGCACGCGCCTGCGCCTCATCTTTCGCGAACACTGCGACCGTAGAGCGCCATCAACCGCCCACCGGCCGCGCTCAGCAGGGCCGTCCGAAGTAAGTAGTTACGTCGACCTCACTCACGGTCAACTGCATGTGCGGCGCCGGGGTAATGGTGCCGGGCGGACCATCCTGCTCCTGCACGAGACGCCAGGCTCGAGTGTGCAGCTCCGCCCGTTGATGCAGGAGCTGGCCGCCGAGCGGCCGGTGATTGCCGTTGACCTGCCGGGCTCGGGAGACTCGGATCCGGTCGCGAACCCGGAGATTGCCAACTACAAGCTCAATCTGCTCGATCTGCTCGATGCACTGCAGTTGCAGGACGTCGACGTCATTGCCGAGTTCACTTCGACGCCGCTCGCCATCGAGCTCGCACGCACGGCGCCCGAACGGGTACACCGCCTGGTCCTCGACGGAGTCTTTTTTCTGACGGCAAGCGAGCGGCGCCTGCTGCGCAAGCAGTATTGTCCGGCCATCACGCCGACGCGCGACGGCACTCACCTCGTTTCACTGTGGCGTCGCCTGCACGATCAGGAGCTGTGCTGGCCCTGGTACGAGCGCGACAGGACAGCGGTACGCCGGCGCACGCCGGAGATCGGCGCCACTCGCCTGCATCCGATCCTGGTCGACATCATGAAGCAGCCGCGCAATTACGGTGAGCTGTGTATGGCCGCGTTCGAGTACCCGGTAAAGGAGATGCTCGAGGAGATCCGCCACCCGGTGCTGCTGGTCCAGGCAGCCGGAGATATCCGCTATCAGTGGGTCAGCAAGGCTGCACGTCGGCTCGCCGAACGATCCGTAGTCGCACTGCCGCCCACGCTGCCGGAACGTGCACGCCAGTGGATCAGTTTCCTCAATGCAGGATAGACGAGGCTGGCCAGTATTGACCGTTACGCCGAGCGCCTGCGCCCGACGCGATCCAGCAAGCGACTGAGCGGCGACTTCCGATGCACGACGGAGACCGACAGGTGACGAACACCGGTGTCGCTCAATTCATCGCGCCCGCCGGTGTCGAGGTCGAGGTCGAGTGAGCCGGCGCCGAGCTCCTCGATGAGCTCTGCAGTCGTCTTGAGAGCGCGCCTTGCAGCCTTGTGTGGATCCGGCACGACCTGCCTGGCTTTGGCCTTGGGGGCAGCCCCGGCGGCCGGCCCAGACCTGGACACGATTGGTTGCGGCGCAACGGGCGCGCTGTTCGTGACGGGGGCCAGGAGCGATTCCTGCAACGGCGCGGATCGCGTGCGGGGCGTATCGTCTTCCATGAGTTTGATGGTGTCGGCTTCCTTCCTCACCTGCGGCACGGCTTGAGTCGGCCGCTGGCCATGAGCCGCAGCGACTTCACTCGCCTTCGCGCATTCGCGGTCGCTCACGGGAACGACTGCAGCGGCGGTGAAATCGGAGCGCGCGTATAGCGCAACCTGCCGGGCAGATACGGGATCGGTAAAGAAACCGAGTCTCAGGCCATGCCAGCGCCGGCCGGCGCGCTCCACGTGAACCGTGTAAAGCGTATAGGCATCGAAAATTGCGAGCTGCGGAACGCGCGCGGCGTCGACCGGATCCGTGGACCAGATGAGCTGGACCGCGAACTTTTGCGGTGTCGCGGCCGCAGCGGGTGCCATCACGGGTGCGGCAGGTTTGACAGGTTGTCGCACCGGCCCCTTTCGCGCGGCTCGCGGGGCGGTCTCAAGCAGCTGCAGAACATCCTTGGGCGAAAGCGGTGCATGGGCGGGTCGCGATGGCGCCACCTGACGGGATTGCGAGGGAGCCACAAGGGTCGCTTTGACTGGAGTGGCTCTTGGCGCCGGCACGACGGGCGCCGGCCGCTGCGATGCGACGACCGGAGTCGCCGTGCTCGCGGTCGCCGCGGCTGCGCGGCTGCTGCGAATGAGCTTGAACTGAGCGACGCTCGTGTCGTCCAGCGATCCCATGCTATCCGTCGGCGCCAGCGCAACCCAGGCGGCCGGATAGCGGGCCCGAACCACGGTCAGCACCCGCTGGGCTTCTTGCGGCGAATCGAAATAACCGAGGTGCAACCGAAAGCGGTCGCGTCCATCCTCGACGCGACGCGAACGAAACACGGCAAACCCTTCCAGCTCGGGTGTATATGGCACCTCGAGCGTCATGGGCGTGGTCGAAGACAGCAGATTGATGATGTAGAGCGTTGCGCTGCCCTGGCCCGTCCCGGCCGGAGCGCTCTCTGCAACGCGTGCGTGTGCTCCCACCCGCTCGCTCATCAGACACCCCCGTTTTTTCAGCCCTGACTTTTCAGTTCGCGGTCGGAAGGGTGTTCCTATGACACCGGATGTGCTGTGAACTCGGTCGCAACCGACTCAGCGTTCATCCGTACGGGGAGGTGCCTTGATGCGATTCGAGTAGGGCCGGAATGGCGCTGAAGGTCGAATCGCTGCTGTGGCAACCCCGCTGTCATTGGGAAACTCCCTGAAGACCGGTGGCTTTGCGTCCCCGCCTTTCGACGGGTTTGCCTTGTCACGCAACGGAATATGCAACAGAGTTCAAGCGAACTCAACAGTCGTAACGCAATTAAGTTAATTTGCGGCCGCAGCGGGGCAGGATTTTTGCCCCGCTTTGCGGTCGCACCGAACAGAAAGGAGGGCTCGCAGCCCGGCTTTGAGATCTCCGCGCCGAATCCGGACCGCCTCAGATCTGGCCGAGCACGTGCTCCGCACTCGAAACCTTGAACTCGCCCGGAGCCTCGACAAAGAGGTTCGTGACCACACCGTCCTTCACGATCACCGCGAAGCGCTTACCGCGGATTCCCATGCCGTAGCCGCTGGCATCCATCTCGAGGCCTAACGCCTTGGCGTACTCGCCGTTGCCGTCGGCCAGCATCAAGACACGATCGCCCACGTTCCCCTGCTTGCCCCAGGCATTCATTACGAATACGTCGTTGACCGCCATGCAGGCAATCGTGTCCACGTTCTTGCCCTTGATCTTGGCCGCCTGCTCGACAAATCCGGGCAAATGCTTGGCATCGCAGGTCGGGGTGAAAGCACCGGGCACCGAAAACAGCACCACCCGCTTGCCGTTGAAGAGCTGATCGGTGGTCAGATTCTGCGGGCCATCCTTGGTCATCGTCTTGAAAGTGCCGGAGGGCATCTTGTCGCCAACCTTGATCGTCATGTGCGTCGCTCCTCGCCGTGCTTAATCAGATCGCCCGCTGGTCAGCGGGCTCCTTGGGGGCGGCCATTATGCCGAATCGCGAGGCTTCAGGCTGCAGCACGGGGTCAGCGGCTCAGGGCGGTACGTTACCTTCGGCGAGCGCTGCAGCCGGCTGACCGCGGCGTTCACGCTGGATGAGATACAAGCCGCTCAAAATGATGATCGCGGCGCCGGTCAGCATCTGGGCGTTCGGCGGGTGAACCCAGACGACCCAGTCGATTCCGACTGCCCAGAGCAGCGCCGTGTATTCGAAGGGTGCCACCGCAGAGGCAGGCGCGTAACGAAATGCCTCGGTCACGAAGTGCTGCCCCAGGGCCCCAAGGATGCCGACACCGATGAGCAGCGACCAATGCTCCGCCCGCACTGGCACCCAGGACGGCGCGGCCAGCGCGCCGGCGAATACCGCCACCATGGCCATGAACCAGAACACCATGCTGGCCGTCGTATCGGTGCGTGTCAGGACCCGAACCGTGAGTGCGCTCAGCGCATAGCAGATGGCTGACGCTACCGCCGCCAGCGCACCGAGGGTCGCAAGGTTCGCGGCAGTGGGCTTGAGGAGTACCAGGGTTCCCGCGAGTCCGACCGCTATAGCCACCCACCGGCGCCATTCGACCTGCTCGCCCAGCAGCGGCACCGAAAGTGCTGTGACGATCAGGGGCGCCGCCAAAAACAACGCGTACGCATCTGCCATCGGTAGCAATCGCAGCGCGTAGATGAAGGAGCCGAGCATGATGATGGCCAGCACGCCGCGCACGAGGTGCAAGGACCAGCGCACCGGTCGAAGGTCTTGAATCTTTCCGCGCAACAAGGTGGCCACAAAGACAATCGGCAGGGAAGCCGCACCGCGCAGCGCTCCGAGTTCGAGCGCCGGGTAGTACTTCGACAACACTTTTAGAAGGGTGTCCATGCCGGCGAAAAAGCCCACCGACAGGAGCATGGCGGTGATCCCGCGCAGACGCGGAGTCACGGTCGCCGACTATGAGCTCTGCGTGGGGTCGCCGTGGTGTCCCAGCGAGCGCTGCGCCGGGCACGTTGCGGAGGCCGCCTGATCTGATCTCCCGCCAGCGTTTCGCGCACCGTGCGCAGCTGGGCGATCAGGCGCTCCTGTTCCGATCCATCCAGTGCACGCAGTGCATGGGCCTGGACATGGTCGCTCAACGCGCGCAGCTGCGGGCGCAGCCGGTGCGCGCGGTCGGTGAGATACAGCCGATAGGCCCGGCGGTCGGCCGGCTCGCCGCGCCGCTCGACCCACCCCGCCTTCTCCATTCGATCAACCAGCCGCCCGAGCGAGATCGGCGTGATATCGAGATGCTCCGCGAGCGCTACCTGGCTGGAACCTTCGCGACGAAACAAAGCTGCAACCAACGCCCATTGAGCCCGCGTAAGGCCCAGCCGGCGTGCGCGCTCGTCGACGCGCTGCGCCATGAGCCGGGCGAGATCCTGGATCAGGCTGCCCAGCGTGCCGTTGCGTTCAGTGTCAGTCACGTCGCGGAAGATAGTAGGCAGCCAGACAGTAAGCAAGCTTATGACATTGGTAAGCCAGCTTATCAATCGACCGCGGTGCTGGCAGATACGCCATCACCCGCGCACTGCTTCCGCTCCGCCTTACGTCGACTTTGGGACCCGGCAGGTGTGGACCCAGCCTCACCCGGGCTAATCAGTAGGCGTTGCGATCCCGCACTACGATGAGTGCCGTCTTCAGCAAGATCCTGAGGTCGAGTCCCAGCGACCAGTGCCGCAGGTAGTCCAGGTCGAACTGCAGGCGCTGATGCATCCGTTCAAGATTTGCCGTCTCGCCCCGCAGGCCATTGACCTGTGCCCATCCGGTGATCCCCGGCCGCACCTTGTGCCGTAGCATGTAACCGCTCACCAGCCGGCGGTAATGTTCGTTATGCGCCACCGCATGGGGGCGCGGCCCGACCAGACTCATCGTGCCCCCAAGTACGTTGAGGAGCTGTGGCAGTTCATCCAGCGAGCTGCGACGCAGGAAGCGCCCGACCCGTGTAACTCGCGGATCGTCCGGCTGCGCTTGATGGATCTGTTCCCCGTCCTCGCACACCGTCATGGTACGGAACTTGTAAACTTCGAATTCCTCGCCTTCCAGCCCGTAGCGTCGCTGACGAAACAGCACCGGCCCTGGGGAGCTGCGCTGCACCGCGATGGCGATGGCGATCATGACGGGTGCGGTGAGCAGCAGCGCCACGCCCGCGAGCACGATGTCACTAACGCGCTTGATGACACCATTCAGTCCGCAGAAGGGCGTTTCACAGATCGCGACGACCGGCAGGCCCTGTATCTGGCCGACTCGCGCCTGGATCAGATCGAAAGCGAACAGGTCCGGAACAAAATAGATCGATGCGGTCGTGTCGCGCAGCTCCTCGAGCAATGCACCGATTCGCGGCTGGGCGCTGATGGGCAGGCAAATGTAGATAGTGTGAATGCCGTGGCCGCGAACATAGCCCGCCAGGTCGCGAAACTTGCCGAGAAGCCGCTCGGCACTGAGATGCGATAGCCGTTCGAGGCCACGGTCATCGAAGAACCCGGCGACGACTCCTTGGGACGGATCTTCTGCCAGCCGCGCGGCCAACTCGTACCCGAGCTCATTGGCCCCCACTATGACGTGCCGACGCGCAATCAATCCCCGGCGGACGAGCCACTCCATGACACGTCGCATCAACAGCTGCGCGCTGAGCAGGGCGACCGGCGTTACGACGAACCACGTGAACAAGACCTTGCGTGAGAAGACATCGGAGACCTTGAGCAGGAATCCGACCAACAGAAGCAGCGCGACAGCGCATGACCATTGCAACACGACCCGGCGCATGTCGCGCAGCAGCCGGGGAGCGTTGTCCAGCGGCTCAAGCCGTGGCTGCCCCATGACCTCGACCGCGACAATGAATGCGAGTACCGCAAGAACACGGTAGGGGCCGGTGAATGGCTGATCGTGCAGCAGCGCGCTAAGCAGCAGCACCAGCACGATGACCGCGGGGTTCAGCAGCTCTTTGATCAACGCGAGGACGGGAAGCTCACCCGCGCCACTGCTTACCCAGTTGCGGACGTGCGTGCCTGCTAGTCGACGCGACATGCCGGGACGCAGCGAGCTTCGATTTGCCTTGAGTGTAAGACCTTCTCTCGCCCGCACCCGCGTTCCTCGTTGCTTCCGCCGTTCCCTGTTGAACTTTAGCAACCGCTGAAAGTTCCGGCGTCCCTTTCATGGCGCCTGCATGAAGACAGCAAGTGGTGTGCCAGCGCGCCATCGCGAAAGATTTCTTCACTTAGTACGGGTCAGGATGAAATAGTCACGCTAAGGGACGTCGCCGTTGAGTGACAGAATGCGAAGGGACGTCCTGGAACTGCTACGGCGTTGCTACGTGGGACGTCTGCGCACGGCGACAGATCTGCAGCGCGTTCAGCAACGATGGCGGGTCAGGAGCGGGTCGTGCAAGCTTTGTTGCAAGCCTTACACGACCCACCGACCGGCGGCGCGTAACGCGCCCTCAGTCGCTAACGGCCTTCAGAGTTTGCCGGCCTGATAGTCGATGAATGCCTGGCGAATCTCTTCCGGCGTATTCATGACGAACGGACCGTAACGGGCCACAGGCTCGTTGAGCGGATGCCCTGCGATCGTGAGGAAGCGCGCGCCTTCGCCCTGCGCCGCGGCGGCGACGATCAACCCACGACTGAGAACAGCCAGCTCACCCCGCTTCACGACGCGGGAGCGGTCGCCCTGCCCGATCGAGATCGCTCCGTCGTACACGTAGACAAAGGCATTGTGCGATTCGGGCACCAGGGTATTGAAGGCGGTGTGCGGCTCGAGTCTCACGTCCAGATACAGCGGCTGAGTCGCAGTCGCCTGTACCGGGCCTAATGTGCCGTTGAACTCTCCGGCGATGACGCGCACGGTGCTCCCCGCCTGCGGTGAGACCTCCGGAATTCGCTCGGGTGCGATGTCCTGGTAGCGCGGCGTCGTGAGCTTCTCGCGCGCGGGCAGGTTGACCCACAACTGGAAGCCCCACATCAGCCCGTCGTCCTGTTCGGGCATTTCCGAATGAACTATGCCGCGACCTGCCGTCATCCACTGCACGCTGCCGGGCCCGAGCAAGCCGGTGTTGCCCCGGTTGTCGCCGTGGCGCATGCGCCCGGCCAGCATGTAGGTCACGGTCTCGAATCCGCGGTGCGGGTGTTCGGGAAATCCAGCGATGTAATCGCCTGCGTCGTCGGAGCGAAATTCATCCAGCAGCAGGAACGGGTCGAACTCGGGTAGTTCCTGCGAACCAATGACTCGCAATAGCTTGACGCCCGCGCCATCGCTGGCAGGCTGGCCGTGCACGATGCGCTCGATCGTGCGCACCGATGTGGCCGGATTCGGCTTCGTTGTCGCTGATGAGGTCATGAAGACTCCCGGGCTTGAAGAGCGAAGTCGCCCGACATGGGGGCGCGACGCCGGATTTCTAGCCTGAGGTTGCCGGCCTGTGGGCTGTGGCTTCGGTTCGGGGAAACACTCCTGCCTTTACAAGCAGGCCCGGCACTGGCCGCCCAAGTTGCTGCTGCAGCCATTTGCCCGTGTCGATCAGACGCTCGAGTGCAACACCGGTTTCGAATCCCGACCGATGCAGCAGGTAGAGCAGGTCCTCGGTGGGGATATTCCCGGTTGCTCCGGGCGCGAAGGGGCAGCCGCCAATTCCGCCCACACTGGCATCGAGAATCTCGACACCCGCCTGGGCTGCTGCGTACGCGTTCGCCAGCCCCGTGTTGCGCGTATTGTGAAAATGGCAGCGCAACTTGAGCCCAGGGAGTGCAGCGCGCACTCGCGCCACGAGGTCTGTGACCTGCACTGGAACGCCTGCTCCAATCGTGTCGGCGAGTGCTAGTTCCGTCGGGCCGGCGGCTGCCACTCGTCGGGCGACGTCAACGACCCGTTCCGGCGCCACTTCCCCTTCGAAGGGACAACCGAAGGAAGTGGAAAGCGTGATGTGGGCGTCGATGCCGGCCTCACGCGCGGCGTGCGCGATGTCGAGCCACTCCGCGATCGACTCGTCTGTGCCTACGCGCTGATTGCGACGATTGAAGGTATCACTGACCGCGAGCGCCATGCCGATCTCCCGGCACCCGGCGGCCTTGGCACGATCGAATCCTTTGCGATTGAGTACCAGGCCGATGTAGCGCGTGGCGCCCTCCCTGGGCAGCGCCGCGAGTACCTGCTCCGCGTCCGCCATCTGCGGGACCTTCGCGGGATTGACGAAGCTGGCGGCTTCAATGCGCTTGAGTCCCGAGGCCGCGAGCCGGGTGATGAGCTCGATCTTGACCGGCGTAGGGAGAACTCCGGGCTCGTTCTGCAATCCATCGCGCGGTCCCACCTCCACTATTTCGATCGATTTCCTCATGTGCGCTCGCGCTGCCGCGTGATGGGCAGCGGGAATTGTATCGGGCGACGCCGAGGCGGACCAATCAGTGGTGTACTTGCCCCGCGTCCCGTCGCAGAATCTCCTGAGCCCATGAAAGTACTCTCCTTGTAGTTATGGAAAACACTGATCTTGCCGCAGGCTCGAGCCTGCACATCCTGATTCTTGCAGCCGGGGCGTCGACCCGCCTCGGACAGCCCAAGCAGCTTGTGCGCCTGGACGGGCGCCCGTTGCTGCATACGATGGTCAGTCATGCCGTCACTGTCGCCGGCCACGCAGTAACCGTGGTCGTGGGTGCGCACGCGCAGGAACTGGCAATGTTGCTCAAGCATTCGCCCGCTTCCGTGATCGTGAATCGATATTGGCAGGAGGGCATTGGGGCATCGATCCGCTGTGGCATGGCGGCGCTTCCACCGGCTTGTGACGCGGTCCTCGTGATGCTCGCCGATCAGGTTGGCGTATCGAGTGACGATCTCAAACGCCTGGCGTCGGCATGGAAGGGACAGGACGGTTCGATCGTCGCGGCGCTGTACTCGGGAACGGTGGGCGTACCTGCAATTTTTCCACGCTGGTGCTTCTCCGATCTTGCGAGCTTGCGCGGTGACGTGGGCGCGAAACGCGTGCTGCAGCGTTATCGCGATCGCCTGGTCCGCGTTCCAATGCCGAATGCGGCGACGGACCTCGATACACCCGAGCAGCTCGAGGAATTGCGCCGCGTGCGTCAACCGCGCGTGGTTGGTGAGATTCGACTGCCGCGAATCAATGCGGACGGCGCTCAAGACTCTGACGGTGCCTTGAGTTTCAACAACTGAGCGCCCTCGCTGACGCGCTCTCCGGCGCCGAAACAGATCTGCTCCACGACGCCATCCATGGGTGCGAGGATGGTGTGTTCCATTTTCATCGCTTCCACGATCACGAGGGGCTGGCCGCGCCGCACCGCGGTTCCGGGTTCGACCATGACCTGCAGAACCTGGCCGGGCATGGGCGAAATGAGCCCGCCATCGTGCCGCTCGCGCTCGCCGGCTTGGGCCGGATCGTGAAGGATTAGTTGCAGCACGCGGCCTTCGGACAGAACGTAGATCCGCCTGCCATCCGATACCAAATGCGCGCTCACCGGGACGCCATCTACCTGCCCTCTTGCCGTCCCGTCGGCATCGATGCGCGCTTCAACCATGAAGCGCTGCGGACCAATCGTTACCTGCCACGCCGTTGCGACGCGCTCCAGTTCAGCGACAATCGGGGCGTCTGGGCCTTCGAACTGCAGCGTGGCGCGCGATGCGAGATTGAGTTGCCAGCCATCGCCCTGATCCCAGGGCCCTCGAGTCACAGGCGAGGCACCGATCAGCCACCCCACCGCACCGAGCGCGCGCAGTCGAGCGGCCCCATCCGGATCCGCTGCCCTGAATAGATCAGCTGCATGTTCGCTGACGAAGCCAGTATGGACTTCGCCTGCGGCGAACTGGGGCTGAGAAATGATCGCGCGCAGCAGCGCTGTATTGGTTGTGACTCCCGCGATCTGACACTCGCTCAGAGCACGGGAGAGTCGGCGAACCGCGTCGGCACGCCCTTCGCCCCAGGCAATGATCTTGGCGAGCATGGGATCGTAAAACACCCCCACCGCATCGCCTTCCTGTACGCCGGTATCGACGCGCACGGCATCGCTCGGCGCCGGCCAGCGCAAGCGCACCAGTCGCCCGGTTGAGGGCAGGAATTCGCGCTCGGGATCCTCGGCGTAGAGCCGTGCCTCGATTGCGTGTCCTTTGAGCGGAACCTGCGCTTGGTCGAGCGGCAATCTTTCGCCGGCGGCGATGCGGATCTGCCATTCGACCAGGTCCAGTCCCGTGATCATTTCCGTCACCGGGTGCTCGACCTGAAGGCGCGTATTCATCTCCATGAAGTAGAACGCGCCGTCCTCGACGATGAATTCCACTGTGCCAGCGCCCTGATAGCCCACAGCCTTCGCAGCTTTGACCGCCGCAGTGCCCATCAGGCGGCGTCGCGCTGCAGTCATTCCCGGTGCCGGCGCTTCTTCAATCACCTTCTGATGGCGCCGCTGGATCGAGCAGTCCCGTTCGTGCAGGTGAATACAGTTGCCGTGACTGTCCGCGAACACCTGGATCTCGATGTGTCGCGGGCGTAACAGGAACTTCTCCAGTAGTACGCGATCGTCGCCGAAAGCGGCTTGCGCCTCGCGACGCGCTCCTTCGAGTGCCGGAGCGAAGGTGTCCTGCGACTCCACGACTCGCATTCCCTTGCCTCCACCGCCCGCGGACGCCTTGATGAGGATCGGAAAGCCGAGCTTCGACGCCGCAGTTTCGAGCGCTTCGAGATCCTGCTCATCTTCCTGGTAGCCGGGCACGACGGGCACGCCGGAACGCGCCATCAGCCGTTTGGCCTCGATCTTCGAACCCATCGCGCGGATCGCCGACGCCGGCGGGCCAATGAACACAATACCCGCCACCTGGCAGGCCGCAGCAAAGCGTGCGTTCTCGGATAGGAATCCGTACCCAGGATGGATCGCGCGTGCGTTCGTCCTGAGCGCAGCATCGATGATCGCGTCAATGTTGAGGTAGCTTTCGCGTGCTGCTGCGGGCCCGATGCGGAATGCCGTGTCGGCACGCCTGACATGCAACGCCTCGGCGTCGGCATCCGAATACACCGCAATGGTTCTGATGCCCAATCGCTGTGCGGTGCGGATGACCCGGCAGGCGATCTCGCCGCGATTGGCGATAAGAATCGAGTCGAACATCGGAACCTACATGCGAAAGACGCCGTAAGCGCGTTCGCCGGGATCCGGCGCATTTCGCGCTGCCGCCAGGGCAAGAGCGAGTACGCGCCGCGTATCCGTCGGGTCGATGATGCCGTCATCCCAGAGCCGCGCCGACGCGTAGTAGGGATGACCCTGTTTCTCGTATTGTTCGCGGATTTCCTGTCTGAAAGCACTCTCTTCCGCTTCCGGCCAGCTCTTGCCGCGCGCTTCCTGGCCATCCCGGCGAACAATCGACAGGACCGTGGCCGCCTGCTCGCCTCCCATCACCGAGATGCGCGCATTCGGCCACATCCACAGAAAGCGTGCGCCGTAGGCGCGTCCACACATCGCATAGTTTCCGGCACCGAAGGAGCCCCCGATGATGACGGTGAATTTCGGCACCGTGGCACCCGCAACCGCGGTCACCATCTTGGCACCGTCCTTGGCGATGCCCGCGTTCTCGTACTTGCGTCCGACCATGAAGCCGGTGATGTTCTGCAGAAACACCAGTGGCACGCGACGGCGGTTGCAGAGCTCGATGAAATGCGCGCCCTTGAGCGCCGATTCAGAAAACAGGATGCCGTTATTGGCAATGATGCCGACCGGCATACCGGCGAGGCGCGCGAATCCGCACACCAGCGTGCGTCCGTAGAGGGCCTTGAACTCGTCGAGATCGGAATCGTCGATGATTCGGGCGATGACCTCACGCACGTCATAAGGGATGCGCGTGTCGTGCGGCACCACGCCGTAAAGCTCCTCGGCAGGGTAGCGCGGCTCGCGCGAACTCTCTTCCACCCGCGGCGCTGGCGACCGATTGAGATTGGCAACCAGCCGCCGCGCGAGCCCTAGTGCGTGCTCGTCGTTCTCGGCCAGATGATCTGTCACTCCGGAGACGCGAGTGTGTACGTCACCGCCCCCCAATGCTTCCGCGTCTATGATCTCACCGGTCGCTGCCTTCACGAGCGGCGGCCCGCCGAGAAAGATGGTTCCCTGGTTGCGGACGATGATGCTTTCATCACACATCGCGGGGACGTAGGCGCCGCCAGCGGTGCACGATCCCATCACGATCGCGAGCTGCGGAATGGCACGCGCCGAGAGGGTCGCCTGGTTGAAGAAGATCCTTCCGAAGTGCTCGCGGTCTGGGAACACCTCGTCCTGCATTGGCAGGAATGCGCCGCCGGAGTCTACGAGATAGATGCACGGCAAAGCATTCTCCAGCGCGATTTCCTGCGCCCGCAAATGCTTCTTGACGGTGATTGGGTAGTACGTGCCACCCTTGACGGTCGCGTCATTGGCGACGATCACGCACTCGCGGCCGCTCACGCGGCCGATACCAGTCACGAGCCCAGCGGCCGGGATGGCGTCCTCATACAACTCGTGCCCCGCCAGCTGGCCGATTTCCAGAAACGGTGAGCCGACGTCCAGCAAGTGTCGCACGCGATCGCGAACCAGCAGCTTCCCGCGACCCTGGTGTTTGGAACGCGCCTCCGCCGTGCCGCCCTCGCCGATGCGGGCGATGAGCGCGCGTAATTCCGCGGCGAGCTTGCGATTGGTCTCGGCATTGCGCCGGGATTCATCGCTATGAAGGTTTAGCGCACTATGGATGGCCGGCATGTGTGCGGCCTCAGGCGCTGGCTTCGAACAACTCTCGCCCGATCAGCATGCGACGGATTTCGCTGGTCCCCGCCCCGATCTCGTACAGTTTCGCATCCCGCAGAAGTCGTCCGGCGGGATAGTCATTGATGTAACCGTTGCCGCCCAGCGCCTGAATCGTGTCGAGAGCACAGGCAGTCGCACGTTCAGCCGCGAACAGGATGCAGCCCGCGGCATCGAACCTTGTCGTTTGCCCGCGATCGCAGGCCCCCGCGACAGCATAGACATAGGCGCGAGACGCATTGAGTGTGGTGTACAGGTCGGCAATTTTCGCCTGCATGAGCTGAAAGCTGCCGATCGGCTGACCAAACTGGCGCCGCTCATGAACGTACGGCAACACAGTGTCGAGGCAGGACTGCATGATCCCGAGCGGTCCACCCGCCAGCACCACACGCTCGTAGTCGAGTCCGCTCATCAATACACGCGCGCCCTTGCCCACTTCGTGCAGCACATTGGCAAGCGGCACCTGGCAGTCGCGAAACACCAGCTCGCTCGTATCGGAGCCCCGCATGCCGAGCTTGTCGAGCTTCTGGGCACTCCAGAATCCGGGCATGCCTTTCTCAACGATGAAAGTTGTGATGCCTTTCGCCCCGAGCGCTGGATCGAGCGTCGCGTACACGACCACCACGTCCGCTTCCGGGCCATTCGTGATCCACATCTTGTTGCCATTCAGGACGTAGTGATCGCCGCGTCGTTCCGCGCGGGTACGCATACCGATGACATCCGATCCGGAACCGGGCTCACTCATGGCGAGTGCACCAACGTGTTCACCGCTCAGCAACTTCGGCAGATAGCGCCGTTTCTGTTCGGGGCTCCCCCAGCGACTCAGCTGATTAACACACAGGTTGGAGTGCGCGCCGTAGGACAGGCCAATGGAACCCGATTCGCGGCTGATTTCCTCCATCGCCACGACGTGCTCCAGGTAACCCATGCCGGCGCCACCAAATTCTTCCGCAACAGTGGGCCCGAGCAGGCCAAGGGATCCGAGCTCCGGCCAGAGATCGCGGGGAAACTGATTGCTGCGATCGATTTCCGCGGCGCGCGGCTGGATCTTCTCCAATGCAAAGGCACGCACCGTGCTGCGTAACAGGTCGACGCTTTCACCTAGACCGAAATCGAATTCGACCATGGGCGCTCCGGCCGGCGCCGTGGAAATGGCGCGCAAGGGTGTCTTGGGCAAGCTGGACATGGGCGGTATTCTGTCGGACAATCCGACAATCTGTCAATGATCGCCAATGCTGCGGCGCAGCCCTTATCCTGCGCATACATATATATATGGCAACCATGTTCGAACCCCTGAATCTGGAGCCCGCGTATCGCCGCGTCGCGGTCACGATCGAAACCAAGATCATGGCCCGCGACCTCAACGACGGCGATGCGCTGCCGGCGGAGCTCGACCTCGCACGGCAGTTCGGCGTCAACCGCTCCACGGTGCGCGAGGCGCTTCGCGAGCTGCAGAGCAAAGGATTACTCACTCGCAAGGAAGGGGGCAAGCGCCTCTATGTGACCTATCCGCAGCCCGCGAATGTGGCCTCCGATGTGAGCCGCGCGCTCAAGCTGCATGGCGTCACGTTTCTCGAAGTCTGGGAAGCGATGATGATCATCGAGCCGCAGGCCGCTGCGCTCGCCGCACGTAAGCGCGAGCCTGTGCAGATCGAAGAGCTTGAAGCGCTCCACCACCTGTTCGAGAGCCTGGCTGCAGATCGCGAGCGCGCGGTGGCCGTGGTCGTCGAGTTCTTCCGCACCCTCGCCCGTTGCACCCAGAATCACGTCCTGGTGCTCGCGCAGGCGCCACTCACGCGCCTCCTCTCCCCTACTCTCGGTCGCATGATCGACCAGGTACCGCAAGCGCGCTCGCGCATCATTGCCGCGCAACAGCGCCTGATCGATGCGATCCGCAGTCGTAATGCCGAGGAAGCGCGCAGCTGGATGGAGAAACACATCCGCGACTTCAAGCGCGGTTACGAGGTCGCGGGCATTGAACTTGACTATCGCGTGATGGATCGCGTGACGGTCTAGTCAGGGCCGCGTTTCGCGTCAAGACTACCGAACCCGCGGCCACTCGCCGCAAGCTCGAGCAACAGCGGCGCCGGCGCCCAGCGCGTTCCGTGAGTCGGAGCGAGCGACTGCATCGTCGTCACGATCTTTTCGAGCCCAATCGTGTCCGCCCAGAACATTGGCCCGCCGCGGTACGCCGGGAAACCGTAGCCATTGACGTAGACAAGATCGATGTCGCTCGCGCGGCTGGCGATCTTCTCTGCCAGGATCCTGGCGCCTTCGTTCACCAGGGGATGCAGCAGGCGCGCGAGAATCTCCTCAGAGGTGATGTGACGTCGCTGGACACCACGCTCCCGCGAGATCTCCTCGATGAGCGCGCTCACCTCCGGATCGGGGTGACGCGTGCGGCCCTCGTATCGGTAGTAACCCTTGCCGGCCTTCTGCCCGAGCCGTCCGCGCTCGACGAGTCGTGCCAGCAAGGGTGAGGTTCTTTCGTCCGCGGGGAGCTGACGGCGCTGGCGGATCGAGAGACCGACGTCGTTGCCAGCGAGATCACGTACCGCCAGCGGTCCCATGGCAAAACCGAATGTCTCCATGACTCCGTCGATCTGTTCCGGCGTCGCTCCTTCTTCGAGCAGGAACTCGGCTTCCGCGGTGTAGAACTGCCACATCCGGTTACCGATGAACCCATCGCAGTTCCCGGAGAGTACCGCGACTTTTCCGACGCGCCGCGCCACCGCCATCGCCGTCGCGAGTGCCTGTGCCGAGCTGTGTCTGCCACGCACCACCTCGAGCAACTTCATGACCTGCGCGGGGCTGAAGAAGTGCAGACCAATGACTCTTTCGGGATGTGTCGCAGCTGCGGCGATCGCGTCGACATCGAGCGCCGAGGTATTGGTTGCAAGTATGGCAGCAGGTGCGGCCACCTGGCTGAGGCGTGTGAAGACCTGCTTCTTGAGCTCCTGGTCCTCGAACACCGCTTCAATGACGAGGTCGCAATCCGCGAGGGCAGCGTAGTCGGTAACGCCTTCAATCAGTGATTGCGACTCGTCGGCCACCTGACGTGTCACGCTGCCACGTTCGACGGATGCCGCATAATTCCGGCGAATCAGCCCCATCCCGCGCTCGAGCGCTTGCTTCGAGACTTCCAGGAGCTTTACGGGGATGCGCGCATTCGCAAACGCAGTTGCGATGCCGCTGCCCATGGTTCCCGCACCGATGATGCCCACGCTCTGCACCGGCAATGGCTCAATGTCATCCGGCAGGCCCGGGATCCGGCGGGCTTCGCGCTCTGCGAAGAACAGGTGCACGAGGGCCTTGTGCTGCGGGCTCTGGCTGCACTCGATGAAACTCGCCCGCTCGAACCGGAACGCTTCTTCCGGTGGCAACGTACACGCCGCTTCAATGCAATCGATGATCTTCCATGGCGCGAGCTGACCTCGTGCCTTGCGCTCGATGCGGTGGCGAAACTCCGTAAAGAGCTGCGGATATACATTGGTGATTCGGTCCGTGAGCGCGCTCACTACTCGCAGCGCTCGGCCTTCGCGCCAGATTCGCTGAGCAAGCGTAATCGCAGCAGCCAGTGCATCCTCTGCGGTCTCATCCAGTAGTCCGAGCTCGAGCGCTCTGGCCGCCGGAATGTGCTCGCCGGATGTTATGTATTCCAGTGCAGCTTGCGGTCCCGCAAGGCGTGGAAAGCGTTGCGTCCCGCCGGATCCGGGGATCAAGCCGAGCCTCACCTCGGGCAAACCGACGCGCGCGCTCCGCGAAGCGATCCGCCAGTGACATGCCATGGCCAGTTCAAGACCGCCACCGAGCGCCGCGCCATCGATCGCTGCAACGACAGCCTTGTTGGAGGCTTCCAACTGCTGCTGCAGATCCCGAATCGTCGGTGCCTTGAGATGCGCACCGGTCTCGAATTCGCGGATGTCAGCGCCTGCAATGAAACGCCCTTCGCTGCCTGTCAGGACGATGCCGCCCACCTGCAAATCCGAAGCGACGCGGCGCAGATGCTCTTGCAACTCGCGGCGCACACTGTGACTCAGGGCATTGACCGGAGGATGACGGATCTCGAGGACAGCGACTCCATCCGCAACGCGACAGGTCACTTCAGCCATCTGCTCCTCGCACCCGCCCGCTCAGATGAGGTGGCGTGCCTGCAGCTCGTCGATCACCCGCTGCGCAGCTTCTTCTGCAGAGTGCTGGTCGGTGCGGATTACGACTTCGGCCGCTTCGGGCGGCTCATAGGGCGAATCGATCCCGGTGAAGTTCTTGATGTTGCCGGCGCGCGCGCGTGCATACAAGCCCTTCGGATCGCGCCGGATGCACTCATCGAGCGCTGTATCGACGTATACCTCGATGAATTCACCTTCGCCCATGAGCTCGCGCACCATGCGGCGCTCCGCACGGAAAGGGGAAATAAATGAACACAACACGATCATGCCGGCATCGACGAAGAGCTTGGCCACCTCGCCGACCCGCCGGATGTTCTCGACCCGGTCAGCGTCGGTAAATCCGAGGTCACGACTCAGGCCATGGCGTACGTTATCTCCATCGAGAAGATAGGTATGTGCACCGCGTGAGTGCAGTTCGCGCTCTACGATGTTCGCGATCGTGCTCTTGCCCGATCCCGGGAGTCCCGTAAACCAGAGAATGGTCGCCTGGTGTCCGTGCAGCCGCGTGCGTGCGCTCTTGTCGATGAGCAGACTCTGGCGATGAATATTGGTCGCCCGGCGCAGCCCAAAGGTGACCATTCCTGCGCCCGCCGTGGCGTTTGTATAGCGGTCGATCAGAATGAAAGCGCCCGTTTCGCGATTCTCCGCATAAGGGTCGAAGGCGACCGGGGTCGAAGTAGCGATATTGCACAGGCCGATCTCGTTCAGGGCCAGCGTCCGCGCCGCGATGTGGTCGAGATTGTTGACATCAACCTTGTGCTTCAGCGTCGTAATGCGCGCGGGAACGTACTTGGTGCCGATGCGCAGCAGATAGGAGCGGCCCGGAAACATCGGTTCCTCCGCCATCCACAGGACGTGTGCGGCGAACTGGTCTACGACCTCGGGTCGCGATTCCGGCCGCGCCAGGACATCGCCGCGCGCGATGTCGATTTCCTCACTGAGGGTCAGCGTGACTGCATCGCCCGGGTGCGCGGCCGGCAGGTCGCCATCCGCCGTGATGATGCGACTGACGCTCGCTTCGCGGCCGGATTGCGCGACCACGATGCGATCGCCCGCGCGAATGGAACCGGAGGCTACTGTCCCGCAGAAGCCGCGAAAGTCCTGGTTGGCGCGATTCACCCATTGCACCGGGAACCGGAACGGCTTGTCGTCCAGCGCCATATCGACCTCGACCGACTCGAGGTACTCGAGAAGCGTCGGGCCTTCGTACCATCCCATGCGTTGCGAGCGCTGTGTGACATTGTCGCCAAGCCGGGCGGAAAGAGGGATGGCAGTGATCGAGCCGAAGCTCAACGACTGGGCAAACCCGAGGTAATCGCCGACGATGTGATGAAAGCGCTCGCCGGAATACTCCACCAGATCGATCTTGTTGACCGCCACGCAGATGTGCTGGATCCCCAACAGCCAGCAGATATAGGTGTGCCGACGCGTCTGCGTAAGGACTCCCTTGCGCGCATCGATCAGAATAACGGCGACGTCCGAACCCGAGGCACCGGTCGCCATGTTGCGTGTGTACTGCTCGTGGCCCGGTGTGTCCGCCACAATGAATGAACGCCGTGGCGTAGAGAAGAACCGGTAAGCGACATCAATCGTGATGCCCTGCTCACGCTCTGCTTCGAGACCGTCCACCAGCAGTGCGAAGTCGAGATCAGTCCCGGTCGTACCATGCCTCGCGCTGTCGCGTGCAAGTGTCGCGAGCTGATCGTCAAGGATGAGCTGGCTGTCGTAGAGCAGTCGGCCGATGAGGGTCGACTTGCCGTCGTCCACGGAGCCGCAGGTCAGGAAGCGCAGCAGATCATGACGCGCCGACGATGTCAGGGCGTTGCCTCCCGAGGAGGCGTCATGTGCGGGCGCTGCCATCAGAAATATCCCTCGCGCTTCTTGCGCTCCATCGAGGCGGCCTCGTCACTGTCGATCAGACGCCCGGACCGCTCTGAGGTGCGCGTGCCGAGCATCTCGGCGACGATGTCATCGAGGGTCGCGGCGACGCTCTCGATCGCGGCGGACAGCGGATAACAACCGAGCGAGCGAAAACGCACCATCCTCATCTCCTCCACCTCACCCGGCCGCAACGGCATGCGTGCATCGTCTCTCATGATGAGCAGACCGTCGCGCCTCACGACAGGCCGAGCGGCAGCGAAGTACAGAGGCACGACCGGTATCCCCTCCGCGCGGGTGTACTGCCAGACATCGAGTTCAGTCCAGTTGGAAAGTGGAAAGACGCGAATCGTTTCGCCCTTATTGAGACGGGTATTGTAGAGGCGCCAAAGTTCGGGCCGCTGGTTGCGTGGGTCCCAACCATGCCCTGCCGAGCGGAAGGAGAAAACACGCTCCTTGGCGCGGCTCTTCTCTTCGTCGCGTCGCGCACCGCCGAAGGCGGCGTCGAAATCGTACAGATCGAGCGCCTGCTTGAGCGCCTCGGTCTTCATGACCTGTGTGTGCAGCTGTGAACCGGAAGTGATGGGGTTGATACCGCGTGCCACGCCGTCCGCATTGGTGTGCACCAGCATTTTCACGCCGTAGCGCTGCGCAACGGCATCGCGATGCGTGATCATGTCACGGAACTTCCAGCCAGTATCGACGTGCAATAGCGGGAACGGCGGCAACGCCGGATAAAAGGCCTTCATCGCAAGATGCAGCAGCACCCCGGAATCTTTGCCAATTGAATAGAGCAGCACGGGACGGCGGAACTCCGCAACGACTTCGCGCAGGATGCCGATCGATTCGGCTTCGAGGCGCTTGAGGTGCTTCGGCAGGTCTTGAGAATGATTCGTCATGGAGAGCTGCTGAGCGGCAACACTTCCGCCGAGCCCGTCGCGACGAACCATGGATTGCGATACTCCGGCTTGCCATATTCGAGCGTGGCGGGTTCACCCGTCAGCACGCGGCCCCCCGCGGCAGTCAGAACCGCTTGGCCCGCTGCCGTGTCCCACTCCATCGTCGTTCCCAGGCGCGGATACAGGTCTGCCTCGCCCGCAGCGACCTTGCAAAACTTCAAAGATGAGCCGACCGAAACCATATGCGCTACCCGGTATCCTGCCAGATAGGCATCGGTCTCGGGGCTTCGGTGCGAACGTGACGCGACAACGGTAATTCCTTCGGCAGGCACGGCACGCACCTTGATCGGTTCTCGATTCGCTTCCGCAGCGGCCGGCTCCTGGCTGCTGCGCCAGGCCTCACCCGCGAGCGCATTGCCCGCGAACAGGGCCGAGATCGCCGGAGCGTAGACAACTCCCAGCACCGGCGATCCGTCGCGCACCAGTGCAATATTCACGGTGAACTCGCCGTTGCGTTTGATGAACTCGCGCGTACCATCCAGCGGATCGACGAGCAGGAAATTCTTACCATGTTGGGGCACACGGCCGAGAGCGACCTGCTCTTCAGCGATGATCGGCAGGTCGGGGGCGTGGCGGGCCAGGTACTCGAGGATGATCCGCTCCGCCGCGTGATCCGCGGCCGTGACGGGAGAATCGTCCGCTTTCAGCTGTACTTCGAAGTGCCCTTGGTACACCTGGAAAGCGGCGCGGCCCGCCTGCACGGCGGCACGGATCATGAGTTCCAGCAAGTCTTGCTCTGGCATCGAACGCTGAGTGTACATGGACCTTCTGTAGACGTGCGGTGGTGCGGCGGCGCGCGCCAGATCGTATGGCAATAAACATATTCCGCGACGCATTCGGGCTCCGACAGGAATATTGCGTGGCCTGCGTCGGCCTTTTGGCTGGCAGCGCTGTGTGGTGCGCGGTGGCGTTCTCCCAGACCGGGCTCAGCGAATTGGAGGCAGTCGATGCCAACGATCCCACCGCCTGGGCGAACTACGCGCTGGGCGAATCCCAGAGCGCCGCGCAGAGCATTCCCGACGCGTACTTCAGGGCTGAAGCGCTGGTCCGGATTGCCGAGGTGAACACGAGCTTCGGGAAGCTCGACGCCTCACGTGCCTCGCTGCGCGACGCCCGTAGCATCGCCAATGAAGTCAAGGTATCGCCTGGACGGGACCTGGCACTGCGCTCGATCGGGCTCGAGTGGGCGCGAATTCGCGACGTCGATGCAGCTGCTCGAGGTCGCCGAGGCGATCGAAATGGATGAGATGCGCGATCCGGTTCGTGGTCGCGGTCATCAACCTGCAGATCGGCTCAGCAGATATCACCGCTGCGCTGGCGAATGCGCGACGCCTGTCCACTTCCGGTGCGAAGGAACAGACGCTTCGACGGATCGCGCAGGGGCAAGCGCGACTCGGCAAGTTGAGCGATGCCCGCGCGACCATCGCTGCCATCAAGGATGAGGGTATCCGGACCGTCGCGAGCGCAGACGTCGCCGGTGCCCTTGCGGATATCGGCAATTCCGACAGTATCGCCATGGCGATCGACATGGCCCACGACATCCACAGTAAATCCGAGCGTGACTCCGCATATGTGTACATTTCATTGGTCCAGGCGGCATCGGGAAGCCTCAATGGCGCAGTGGCCACACTGGGTCGTGTCAAGGACCCTGCGTCGCGAGCGCTCGGCTTCGCGCGTTTGGCCACGTTGCGGTCGCAGGCCGATGATGTTGTCAACGCCGACGCGCTCTTGAAGCGCGCCATCGCAGACCTTCCACGCAAGCGCGCTGCGCCCGGCAAATCGCTGGCACTCTGCGAGATTGCAGTCGCCCAGATTTCAACCGGACAGAAGCCCGCGGCTCGCGACACCCTGCAACAGGCTCTGCAAGCGAACGGCCAGGCACCCGGCCTCGAAGCGATTGCACGACTGCAAGCCCGGGCTGGCGACATCGCCGGTGCATTGAGCACCGCAATGCAAGTGGGCGACGATGCCACTCGTGCCCTGCTGATTCACGACATCACGACTGCCCAGGCGGAGGCCGGCGACGTGAGCGGCGCGAGAACTACAGCACAATCGCTGACCGACGCACGCCTGCAGGTGCCAGCTTGGTTCGGACTCATTGGCGTCCAAGCCGCTGCCCGTGACCAGGCCGGCGCCAAAGACTCCGTGCAGATGGCACAGCAAGGTGCACGCGCGATCGATGAAACCGAGTATCGGGCGCAAGCTCTGGCGGCCGTCGCGGCGGCACAGGTCAGGCTCTTCGATGTTTCTTCCGGATGGTCGAGCTTCCAGGAAGCAGTCGCTGCCGCCCAATTGCTGGACAAGAGCACCGCGCGCGCGGCTACATTTGCGAACATCGCCGAACCATTCCACGATCTGTAAAAGAAGCGGCGGATTCTCGGCTTTAAGTGTTATTAGATACATCGTCTATACGGTTGATATATCTATGTTTATAGACGCGCCACGTGAGGCACAAGCATGGCGCATCCGGCTGGGACGGAAGATCGCATGGCTGCTGGCCATCAAGTTTGTCGCGCTCGTGATCCTGTGGGCTCTCTTCTTCTCTCCCGCCCAGCGGGTGGAAGTGAGTCCGGCCCGTAGCGCTGAGCATCTCGCTCTGGATCGACAAAGCACCGCGCCATGATCGACATGAACGTCGTCGATCTTTCGCGCCTGCAATTCGCGCTGACCGCGCTCTATCACTTTCTGTTCGTGCCGCTCACGCTCGGGTTATCGATGATCCTCGTGATCATGGAGGCCGTGTACGTGATGACCGGTCGCGAAATCTGGAAACAGATGACGCAATTCTGGGGCGTGCTGTTCGGCATCAACTTCGCCATGGGTGTCGCCACCGGCATCACCATGGAGTTCCAGTTCGGCACCAACTGGGCCTACTTTTCCCACTACGTCGGCGATATCTTCGGTGCGCCGCTGGCGCTCGAAGGCCTCATGGCGTTTTTTCTCGAATCGACTTTCGTCGGCCTGTTCTTCTTCGGCTGGAAGCGCCTCTCACGCCGGGCCCATCTGCTCGTGACCTGCCTGGTCGCACTCGGCTCGAACTTCTCCGCACTTTGGATTCTCATCGCCAATGGATGGATGCAACGTCCGGCTGGCGCACGCTTTAACTACGACACGATGCGCATGGAGCTCACGTCGTTCAGCGAGGTGATCTTCAATCCAGTGGCGCAGGCCAAGTTCGTGCACACCGTCGCTGCCGGCTATGTGACGGGCGCGGTATTCGTGCTGGCGATCTCCGCATGGTATTTGCTCAACAAACGCAATCGTGGTTTCGCCCGTCGCTCGATGGCGGTCGCTGCAAGTTTCGGCCTTGCCTCCGCCCTCTCGGTCGTGGTGCTCGGGGATGAGTCAGGATATGCGGCGACCGAGCAGCAGAAGATGAAAATCGCGGCCATTGAGGCGGCGTGGCATACCGAGGAAGCACCGGCGCCCTTCACGGTTTTCGGTTTTCCCGACGTTGAGAAGCGCGAGACTCACGCGGCAGTGCGCATTCCGTGGCTGCTGGGCCTGATCGCGACCCGCTCGATCGACACGGAAGTGCCGGGCGTATACGAGTTGGTGGAGCACGCACGTCAACGCATCGCGAGCGGCGTCAAAGCTCACCAGGCACTGCAGCGTCTGCGAGCCGATCGCGATGACATGGAGGCTCGAAGTGTGTTCGCGGCGCACCAGCAGGATCTCGGCTATGGCTTGCTGCTGCTGCGCTTTGCGGAGAATCCGGCCGAGGCCAATCCGGCCGATATCGAGCGCGCAGCGTGGATGACGGTGCCCGATGTGCCCGTGCTCTTCTGGTCATTTCGCGTGATGGTCGGTCTCGGGCTCTGGTTCATCCTGCTGTTTGCCGCCGCGTTCTGGTACGCGGCCCGACACAGCTTCGAGTGGCATCCGACCTTCCTGCGTATCGCTCTGCTCAGCCTGCCGTTGCCCTGGGTTGCTGCGGAGCTCGGCTGGATCGTCGCCGAATACGGGCGCCAGCCATGGGCGATTGAAGGCGTCCTGCCCACATTTCTCGCCGTATCGACGGTATCCGCGCACAACGTGATGTTGTCGCTGATCGGCTTCGTGCTCTTCTACAGCACGCTCGCCGTGGTGGACGCCTATCTGATGGTGCGGATGATCCGGCGCGGGCCGGAGGGGCTGGGTTTCCTGGCCTCGGATCCGACTCCCGTCTGACGGAGAGCGGCTATGCCCGAATACGAAGTCCTGCGGTTCATCTGGTGGCTACTCCTGGGCATCCTCCTGATCGGTTTCGCGATCACCGACGGCTTCGATCTGGGTGTCGCGGCGATTTTCCGCTTCATCGGGCGCTCGAACGAGGAACGCGTGGCGTTGCTCGAATCCGTCGAGCCCGTGTGGGAAGGAAACCAGGTGTGGCTGGTGCTCGGCGCGGGCGCTGCGTTCGCTGCCTGGCCAATGTTGTATGCCGCGGCATTTTCCAGCTTTTATCTGGCGATGCTGCTGTTGCTCGCGGTACTCATCATCCGGCCGGTCGGATTCACCTTCAGGGGCAAGATCGACGATGCGCGCTGGAGGAATGTCTGGGATTGGACACTCTGCATCAACGGATTTGCGTCGGCACTGCTCTTTGGCGTTGCATTCGGCAACCTGTTCGTAGGCGTGCCGTTTCACCTCGATGAGTTGTCGCGCCCGGTCTACAGCGGCGGATTTTTCTCGCTACTGAGCCCTTTCGCGTTGCTGTCGGGAGCCATCAGCCTGGCGATGCTCATCATGCATGGCGCGAGCTACGCGGCCTTGAAGGTCGAGGCTCCCATGGGCGATCGGGCGGCTCGCGTCGGACGAGTTGCCGCGCTGGTCCTGATTGCGGCATTCACGCTCGCGGGCCTTTGGCTTGCGAACGGCATCGATGGCTTGAGAATCACGAGCGTGATCGACGGAAATGGACCGAGCAACCCGTTGCTCAAGGCTGTGCAACCTGCCGCGGGTGCCTGGATCGACAACTTCACAAACCTGCCGGCGCTGTGGCTCGCGCCCCTGGCCGCCTATGTGGCGACCGTCACCGTGTGGTTCGCGTTGCGCAGGCGCGCGCTGCGCCTTGCCTTCATCGCCAGCGCCACCGCTCAGGCCGGCATCATCCTCACCGCCGGGTTCAGCCTGTTTCCCTTCCTGCTACCCTCTTCGACGCATCCGGCGTCGAGCCTGACGGTCTGGGACGCATCCAGCAGCCGCCTTACGTTGTTCATCATGCTGATTGCCGTGATCATCTTCTTGCCGATCATCCTTGCGTACACGGCCTGGGTATTCCGGGTACTACGCGGCCAAATCACGCTGGCGCACGTGCGCGAACAGCGCGAGCACTATTGAGGAGATCGCGATGTGGTATTTCGCGTGGATTCTCGGTCTCGGTTTCGCCCTCGCCTTCGGCGTGATCAACGCCATCTGGTTCGAGATCCTGGAGCCCGACAAGCCAGCGTCCGAATCGCGCAGCTCGGCTACGCGAGAACCATGATGTCGCGCATGCGCCTATTTGGACGAATCGCTCGCCGGTGACGTCAGATAGAGGGCCAGAGCGTCTAGATCCGCATCGCTCACTTCGGTCTTTCTGAAGAACGGCATCACCGACACCCCGGTACGCACGAAGGTCCTGACCATTTCAGGCGTAAGATCCGTGCGCTCTTCGAGCATCCCCGGCTTGGCTCCCTTGTAGAGTGCCGTGAGCGCCACCGTGCCCGGCTTGTCTGCTCCGCGCCCGTGGCATGGCGTACACCATTTCTGGAATACCTCGTACCCATGCGATGATTTTTCGCGATCAGCGCCCTGCACTCCGGCACCAATCGCCAGCAGCACTGCCGACGCGACCAGTGAGAACGCACGCGCGATCATTTGCGCACGTCTCGCAGGTGCTTCGGCCAGATCCCGTACCGTCCCGCCGAGAGGATACCGTTCGGATCGATGGCATCCTTCAACCGCTCGTGAAACCGGCGCAGCGCATGGTTGTTGAACGAGTAGGTATTCATGATCAGCTCCTGGTAGGCCGGAGCCGTACGGTATTCGCCGAAACCGTGTTCCGCCGCGATCTGCACGAGCTGCCGGAAGGCGGCGCGGGTTTTCTTGTTCTTTTCGACGTCGTGGGTGACGGGGAAGCCGAATAGAAACAGGAACGAGCGCTCCCAGAAAAAGAACGGAATCGAGAACGGCGGAACCGGCAGACCGAATTCCCGACCTGCTTGTGCGAATACGCGGTTCGCTTCGAACACGGCTTCGCCCGAACGCGCGATGATGGGCGAGAACCACTGGTGGCCGTTGGTCGGCGTCGGATTATTGGCATTGCGCGCTCCAATCGAGAAAGCCGTGAGGGCGGGAATTCCGAATTCCGGCTTGTGTACTTTGGTTTTCTGCTCTGCGCTGAGGGGCAGCTTGAGCAACTCGTTATCCTCGAATCGGGCACCGGGAATTTTTGAGAATCGCTCCTTGGCATATTCCCAATGCGCTGTCAGTGCTTTCGCCGGTCCGTAGAACTTGATCGTGGCGCTCCACGCGCCGAGGCCCTTCGATGCCGCGTACTGATCGAGCTCAGCGCTGTTGCCATCGACCGCCTTTGCGATCAGCGCGGCGAGTGCCGAACTCGTCGGGGGCGCATCGTCCGCGCCGGGCAGTCCCATCACCGGGCTCGAGAGCTCGGTGAAGCCATTGCAGATGCGGCTGTTCTCGAGATAGTTGAGCGTGTCGATCAGCGGAACCAGGTCATTGTGCCGTGGCACGATCACCGTTCCAGAAAGAAACGCGTCGGGTTCGGGCATCAGCCAGAAGCCCATCTTGGTGATCACACCGAAGTTGGATTGCGAAAAAATGCCGTCGACCCACGGCCCGAAACCAGACTTGTATTGCTGCCAGGTCTTCGCACCGGGCATTGCCCCCATACCGGTGCGCAGCAACTCCCCGTCCGCGAGCACGACTTCCATGCCGCAGTGAGAATCGAAGTGAAAGCGGTACTCCGGCATGGTGTATCCACCGCCGCGATCGAGCGAGTTACCGACCGGACTGCCCCAGCCCGGATCCGGAACGTCGAGCCACACCTTGAGATTGTGCTCCTGGATATAGCGGTACAGATCGAAGTAGCTGACGCCGGGCTCGACCAGCGCATAGGCCATGTTTTCGTTGACTTCGAGCACGCGATTCATGCGCTTGAGATCGAGCACCACGCTGCCCGAATAGTTGGGCGCCGAGCCGCCATACCCGAGGTTGCGACCGGTTGAGATCGGGTAGATCGGGATCCTGAAACGATTGGCGATGCGCACCACCGCCTGCACCTGCTCCACCGAGCCAGGTGCCAACGCCGCGGACGCGACGCGTTCTTCCTGTTCGCCCCAGAACGGCGAATAGGCATCGCGATAGAGGTCGACGTCCTCATCGCTTGTGAAGAGCCATTCCTTGCCGACTGCGCTCTCGAATTGCGACAACGCCTGTGCAAAATCGCCCTGTTTGACGCCAGGCGGAAGTCTCATGCTTCACGCCCCCGCTCACACGGCGCAATGATCCAGGAAATCAGCGGATCGTCCTCGCCGTCCGCGCCAAGTGCTGCAGACCCGCGCTTGCCGCTCACCGGCTGCCATGAATCGTACGGACTGCGCATCACGATGCGTGCCGCGTTGCGTGCCCAATCGATGTTCGCAGCGCGCAGATCCACTGCCAGTTGCAATGTGTCTTCCGGAGCGACGACGACATGAGCTATCGAGCCGTCACTCACGCGTCTGTGCTCGGCGCGATACACCACTCGCATCCCGACAGCCCAAGCGAGACGTTCCAGGCAAAACAAGGGTCCGTGACGCGTCATGCCTGCTACCACCACAGGCTCGCGGCGCCAGCGCACATCAAGCTCCTCGTACCAGAGATCGGTCACATCGCCGCTGAACGCACGTGCCGCCCCACCAAGACGTGCGATCTCTGCACCGAAACGTCGCGACTCGGCAAAGCGGTCGTCGAAGAGAATGCGATACGGAGCCGGGCGTCGCACGGGGTGCATCAGATAGAGTCCCATGCGGCGCGGGCCACCAGGGGAAGGCTCGTCAGAGCAATTCCACCTTGCAGGACATCTCGGCGGTTCGGCATCAGGTACCCCCGCTGTTTGGAACGATGCTACGCCGTAGCATCACGGCCGAATCGACCGTCAGCGAAGACGACATTCGACTATCCGCGAGTCAAGAGACAAAGGGCCGCGCGTACGTTTAGTTGGCCCCGCCCTTTACCTTTTCGAGAGCTTCCTTCTTGGAAGCCTGGCTTTCCAGTACCAGGCGGTAGGCAATGTAGTACTTATAGATGTTGCTGACGTAGGTCACCGTTTCCTGGCCGATCTTCTCGGCCGCCACGTATTCGACGTTGTGAAACCACACGTTGGGGTCGAGGCCGCGCTTGGCGGCTTCCTTGCGCAGCTGCGAAATCCGGCCCGCACCGGCGTTGTAGGAAGCGAACGCGAACAACGCCTTGTCGAGCGGAGTCATGGGCGCATCGCCGTAGTAGTGATCGATCATCCACCGCATGTACTTGATGCCGGCGTGGATGTTCGCCTCGGTCTGGTGGATGTCTCCCACGTTCATATCCTTGCCCGTGGCCGGCATCACCTGCATGACCCCGACCGCGCCTACCGCGCTCTTGGCGTTCTGGTTGAGTTGCGACTCCTGGTAGCCCTGCGCTCCCATCAGTACCCAGTCGACGTCGTACTTATCACCGTATTTCTGGAAGTACTGGACCAGCGCCAGGAACTTCTTGCGCTCCTGTTCGGATGCCGCGCTCTTCACGTACTTGGTATTCTTCAGGTAGCGCGTCAGGAGCTGGTTGCCGGTCGAGGTCCCGACTTTGTTACGCTTCGCGAAATCATCCAGCCGCGCCTTGAGTTGAGGACTCTCCTTGCGAATCGCCCATGCGACCTCGCCACCGGTGCGAACCGCGACGTCGTCGTGCACGGTGATCTGCGGGAAGATCTGCTTCCAGAACTCCGCGACCGGCTTGTTGACGATGATGAGCGGAATCAGGCCGGCATCGAGCATCTCGATCAGATCCTCGTCCTCCAGTGTCTCGGGAGCTTGCTTGAGCGTAATAGGTGGTTTCTTCGCGACCGCAAACTTCTTGTTAAGTGCAACGAGGCTCTCGTAGTAGCTCGACGATTTGCGCACGAACACTTCTTTGCCGGAAAGGTCGTCTACGCTGGCGATTTTCGGAGAAGCGGGCCCCGACACTACGACCTCGCTCACGTTGCTCGCGCCAGCGGCGCTGAAATCCACGAGTTTCTGGCTCTCAGGCGTGATTGTCAGAGCGGCGGCGACGATGTCGCCCTTGCCGGCGACCAGCCACGGCAGCAACTCATCCCGCTGTAGCGGAATGAAGATGAGCCTTACCTTCAGGTTCTTGTTCTTGAGCTTCTTCTCGGCCTTGAGCTTCTTGTTGAGGTCCTCCTCGAACAGCCGGCCGTAGTCAACGGCGGTGCCGCGCAGAACGCCCTTATCGACAAAATAGATCGTCTTGCTGTTCACGGTGAGCACGCGGATGATCCGGCGCTCGATCATCCCGTCCAGATCGCCGGTCCACGGCTTCTGTACCTTCGCGAGGTCGATCGTGAGCGTCTCGTCAGCCGCTTCTTCTGGAGCAGCCGTCTGGGCAGGTGCGGGTGCCGCGGGCGTGGCTTGTGGCGTTGCGGACGCGGCCGGCGCAGCAGTGCTGTTGTCAGCCGGCGCTGCAGACTTATCACTGCAGCCGGCGACTGCGAGCGCGAAGGCCACGCCCCAGCCAAGCGCCAGGCTCTTGTTGATTCTCATGAGTTGCCCTTGAAATGAGATCAGCGGTTGCTGGTTATAGTTTTCTGGAACGCCCCTCGCCTGTCGGGAATTATTATGAGCGATGCGCATCCAGATGTCGTCCACATCGCGAGATCGTCCCGAGTAGGCCTCGGATCACATCGCGCCCGAAGCGCGTCATGAAGTGACCCGCCGCGGAGTCGGGCACAAGACTCGAAAGGATTTGGGCCGTGCGCGAATCGAACGCGCGACCGACAGATTAAGAGTGCGGCAAGACCACAAATCGTCGCAACTCACCACTCGATAACACAGCTAATTAGCGGCGTGGCTCAGCGGCATTTGGTGCCGATTTGAGTCAGCTAGTGTGCCAATAGTGTGCCAAAACGCTGCGCCGACTCCGTATCAGCGGAGCCGAGGCGCGAACCAAATGAGATCTGGGCGCCTCGTAGGTAAGCTTCTGTCTGTCCGGCATGTCGACTCGGTCACCGTAGGCACATCGAGAACGTAGTAATATTGCTGCAAACACAAGAACATGATGAACGCAGGGGTTTCGCCATGCGCGCATTAGTCGTACTCGCACTCGCACTCGTTACGTCTCAGGCTCGTGCAACGCTCATCGAGGTTGGTATCCATATGGATATCATTCAGACGGCTTCCACCTGGCTCCTCGGCGGCCCGATGCCGTCGACCGTGAATGGTTCGTTCTTGATGGACACGTCCTCGTTCAACCTTGAGTTGGGGGCCGGTCCAGTATTTCCTGGAGATCCAACGCCGTACGTGTTCAACATGTTTGCTCGAGGCATGCCCACCTCCAACATCCGCTTTTCCGCCGACGGAATGGACTTGTGGGTCGGTGATTCCGGCCTCGGCACCGTGTTCGCACGGGCGGTGAGCGCTTTTGGTTATGAGGGTGGGCTTCAAGTGGCTGATGGTGGCCGAACATTCGGGGACCAGGACAACCGTCTCTCCGGTTCGGCCCTGTTTAGGTTAGCTGACTTCTTGGCGAGCCCCGATCCTATAGCTGACGTCATCGTCAAATGGGATCATCCAAGCTTCCCCCAACTGATAGGCGAGTGGGGAATGTTGAGGGGCCAAAATGCCACCGCCACGATAGCTTCCATCCCGGAACCCGACCAACTCGCGCTGCTCTGTGGTGGTCTCGCATGTTTGGTGGTCGCAGCCCGGCGTCGAAGCGCACCAGCCAGAGCGTAAGTCGGCGACACCACTAGGGTCGCGAAGAGTTGACTACCTGCAGCGTGCCGCGGTTTTTGTCCTCCCCCTACTATTGCGTTTCCGCTTTATTTGGTGGGCCGTGCGCGAATCGAACGCGCGACCAACAGATTAAAAGTCTGCTGCTCTACCGACTGAGCTAACGGCCCATTGGCAGGGATGCCGGGGGGCCGAAATGATAACGGAAATGCCCAGCCGACGTGAGGTGGCCGCTCAGTTCACTTGAAAATCACGGTGCGATGCCCGTTGAGCAGGATTCGGTGTTCGACGTGCCAGGTAACCGCGCGCGCCAGGACCAGGGCCTCGATGTCGCGCCCGGCAGCGGCGCAGGCCTCGACGCTCATCGCGTGATCGGCGCGTGTCACGTCCTGCTCAATGATCGGACCCTCGTCCAGGTCCTCAGTGACGTAGTGAGCGGTGGCGCCGATCAGCTTGACGCCGCGATCGTGCGCCTGCTGGTAGGGTCGTGCGCCCTGAAAGCTCGGCAGGAACGAATGGTGAATATTGATGGCGCGCTCGCTCAGGCGCGCACACAGTGAGCTCGACAGGATTTGCATGTAGCGCGCGAGCACCACGAGGTCGCAGCGCTCACCCTCGATCAATTCCAGCAGCCGCTCCTCCTGCCTTGTCTTGTTGGACGGATCGACGGGCAGGTGATGAAACGGGATGTCGTGAGATGCTGCGAGCTGATAGAAGTCGCGATGGTTCGAAACGATCGCCGGAATGACGACTGACAGTGCACCGGTGCGATAGCGGTACAGCAGGTCGTTCAGGCAGTGACCGAACTTCGACACCATGATGAGCACGCGCGGCTTCACGGCCGCATCGTGCAGGTGCCATTGCATTCCGAATTGCTCGCCGACCGGTGCAAACGCGCGCTGCAGTTCCTCCAGTCCCCGGCCTGCCGGGACTGCGAAGTACACCCGCATGAAGAAACGCTCATTCTGCGGATCGCCGAACTGCGCGCTGTCGATGATGTTGCACTCGTTCGCCAGCAGCAGGTTCGCCACCGCAGCGACGATGCCGATGCGATCCGGACAGGACAGCGTGAGTATCAGGCGGCGCCCTTCGGCGCCTTCCCTGGTCGTCGGTGACATTGAGAGGACTCTATCAGTTCGCCGACGTGAGGCTGAAGCCCCCGTCATCATCGAGGTCGAAACGGCCATCTGCGACGGCACGGAACCAGCGACACGTCCGCACCAGGCCGCCGAAGGAATAGAGGTGCAGACCGTCGATGACCAGTTCACCCGACAGGTACGCGCGCGCGAGGTCGCGGACGATCCTTTCCGGACCGCGTTCCCCGATCAGCCGCGTCAGCGCACTGCCACGCGTACCGATCGCGCGAATCGAGGGACCGACGCCGCAGCGCATAGCGTAGTTCAGCAGCGTCGTGAGCTTGGCGGGTCCCGCGAGTCCGATCGTGATCATTCCCGGCACACCGCGGACGCGCAGCTGCTGACACCAATCGATGATCGGCGCACTTTCAAACAGGAACTGGGTGACAAAGGTGATCTCGATGCCCAGCTGCTGCGCGAGTTGCGCCTTGGCCGCTTCGGCAGCGCGCACTTCGTTTTCCGCCACTGCAGGGTGACCCTCGGGATGGCCCGCAATGCTCAGCGAGTTGATGCCGTAGCGTCCCAGCAGCCCGGTGTTCATGACTTCGATGGTCGCCGTGAACGGCCCCTGCGGCTCCTTCACATCGCCAGCGATGAGCAGCACCTGCTTCACCGAGGCCACACCCGAAAGGCCCTCGAGGACTTGCTGCAGCTCCTCCTTGCTGGCGAGCTTTCTCACCGGCAGGTGCGGCACGGGTTCGAAGCCGTGAGCGCGAACCTGTGCAGCGACGTCGATCGTTTGCTGCCATCCCTGCCCGGGGAGGTGACTGATGTAAAGCTGCAGGCCACCCGGCAGCAGCGCCCGGCACTCCGGCAACTTGGGCAGGTCGTGCACCGACATCTCGATGGATGAGCTGCGAAACAGGTGGACGATGGCGCTGCGCTCGTCGTCGGGAATCGCGGACATGGGCCGAGCGTGGGCTGCTTGCGGGCTCATTCGTGCCTATTAAATGTTGAGAAGAGAGCTGGCGATTCGCTTGTGGAGCCGAAGTTTGCCGCGATTATGAACGATGAACTCGACTTGTAGCGAAACGCGCAACGGAGCTCTAGCGCACTCCCGGTATGGCTGCGCGGGGCAGGATTTGAAACAATCCATCGCCCGCAACTACCCGGAAAACCAGAGAGGAACGCTTGTCAGCCAGAATCATCGATGGCAAGGCCATCGCCGCCGAATTGCGCATCCGCGTGAGCGAGCGAGCGAGCGAGTTTCGCAAAGCGAAAAACGTTGAACCGGGATTGGCCGTGGTTCTCGCAGGTGACGATCCGGCGAGCCGCTTGTACGTTGATAGCAAGAGCAAACAGGCCGCTGCCGTCGGCATTCGCAACTTCGACTACCGGCTGCCGTCGACCGTGACGACGGCGGAACTCTACCGCCTCATCGACGAGCTCAATGCCAGGGCCGATGTGCACGGCATCCTGGTGCAGTTACCGTTGCCGAAGCAGGTCGATGAGACGGGTGTTCTCCTCAGGATTGACCCACGCAAGGATGTTGATGGTTTCCATCCGATCAATGTCGGCCGGTTGGCGACCGGGCTCGAAGCAGTAGTCCCCTGCACGCCACTCGGCAGCCTGATTCTCATCCGCAGCGTCCGGCCCGATCTCGTCGGCGCACGCGCGCTGATCGTCGGGCGCTCGAACATCGTCGGCAAACCGGCTGCTCAATTGCTGCTGCGCGAACACTGCACGGTGACGATCGCCCACTCGCGCACACGCGACCTGCCCGCGCTGTGCCGCGAGGCCGAAGTACTTGTCGCAGCTATCGGACGCCCGAAGGCGATTCGCGGCGATTGGATCCGCGAGGGCGCCATCGTCATCGATGTCGGGATCAACAGGGTCACGGATGAAGCGGGTCGCAATCGAGTCGTCGGCGATGTCGATTTCAACTCGGCGATGAACCGTGCCGGCGCCATTACACCGGTTCCGGGCGGTGTCGGTCCTATGACGATCGCCTGCCTGCTGCTCAACACGTTGAACGCCGCAATCCGCTCCACGCCCGGCGCAGGCGACGTCCTGTCCCCATTCGAGGCTTGAACTACTACTGGTAGCGGGTCGGATCGGCGATCCCTGCCGCCTCGAAACCCGCACGCCGCAGACGACACGCATCACACCGCCCGCACGCACCGCCGTTCGAGTCCGGCTGGTAGCACGAGACGGTCAGCGAGTAATCGACGCCAAGCTCGAGGCCTCGCATCACGATCTGCGCCTTCGACATCTCGATCAGCGGCGCGTGGATGCGCAGCGGCCTGCCCTCCACTCCAGCACGCGTTGCGAGCGCCGCCAATCTCTCGAACACGGCAATGAATTCGGGTCGGCAGTCCGGATATCCCGAATAGTCGACCGCGTTCACCCCGATGAAGATGTCGCGGGCATCGAGCACTTCAGCCCAACCCAGCGCCAGCGAGAGAAGCATCGTGTTGCGCGCAGGAACATACGTGATGGGTATTCCGCTCGAAGCCACTTCGGGCACCGCGAGACTCTTGTCCGTCAGGGCCGACCCACCGATGCCCGCCAGATCGACATTCATGACCCGATGCTCGGCAGCACCCAGCTGCCGGGCGACGCGTGCTGCCGCCTCGAGCTCGGCGTCATGGCGCTGACCGTAGAAGCAGCTCAGCGCGTGGCAATGGAAACCTTCCTGGCGTGCGATGGCGAGCGTCGTCGCAGAATCGAGTCCCCCTGACAGCAGCACTACGGCGCGCACGTCATTTACCGGGAACGTTGCCCCACAGGTACTTGTGAAGCTGGATCTGGAATCGCACCGGCAGGTGATCGGCGAGGATCCAGTCCGCGAGCTCAGCGCCTGCAAGCTGCTCGTGGCTCGCCGAGAACAGGATCGGGCAGCGCTCTTCGAGCGTGTGTTCGCGGATGAACGCCTTGCTCCACTCGTAGTCGGCGCGATCGCAGATCACGAACTTGACCTGATCGTTACGCCGCAGGCTGGCGAAGTTCTCCACTCGATTGCGGTCACTTTCGCGTGAGCCGGGCGTCTTCACATCGACGATGCGCACGACGCGTTCGTCGACTGCCGAAATGTCGAGGGCGCCGCTCGTCTCGAGCGAGACGCGGTAACCCGCGTCGCACAGCCGACCAAGAAGGGGTAGACAGGCGCGTTGAGCGAGGGGTTCGCCGCCGGTCACGCACACATAGCGTGTACCGTGGCGGGCGACTTCACTGAGCACATCTTCGAGTGACCACCACTCCCCGCCATGAAATGCATAGGCGGTATCGCAATACTGGCAACGCAACGGGCAGCCCGTGAGTCGCACGAACACGGTCGGGATTCCGACGCTGTCTGCTTCGCCCTGCAGGGAATGGAAGATCTCGGTGATCTTCAGCCGGGTGGGATCGCTCGACACATCATTTCTGCCCAGGAGTCCGGCGCGATCAGTGCCCTTCGGCCTTCATTCTCTCCAACCGATTCGCCGCCTCGGGCGCTGCGCTCGAATCGGGGAAGTCCCGCGTCACGCGCGTCAGCGCGTCGCGCGCCGCATTCCAGTTCTTGAGCTCGTACTGGCAATAGCCGATCTTCAGCCACGCATCCGGCAGCTTGCGCGATTCCTTGTAGCGATCGACCACGACGCGAAAGGTCTTGAGCGCTTCATCGTACCGGCGCGTGACGTAGTAACTCTCGCCGAGCCAGTACTGGGCATTGTCTGCCAGCGCGCTGGCCGGAAACGCCACGAGGAATTGCTGGAAGGCCGCGGTCGCTTTCTCGTACTGTCCGGACTTGAGCAGCTCGAACGCCGCCTGGTAGTTGGCGCGGTCTGATCCCGTGGGAACCAATAGCGCTCCGCCCCCACCCGCTTCAGACCCTGTCGCCGTGCCGTCCTCCATCGCTTTCACGCGCCGATCGAGATCTGCGTACAAGTCCCGCTGCTGGCCCTTGCCCTTGTCTGTCTGGAACTGCAACTCCTCGAGCGAGCCGCGCAGCGAACGGACTTCGGTCTGAAGGGCCTGCAACTGCTGCGAGAGCTCCAGCAGACTTTGATTCGAGATCACGCGCTCAATGCGTTCGAGCCGTCGATCGAGATCGTTCAACTTGATGGTGACCGGATCGTCCGGCCCCGGCGTGCTGGCACAGCCGGCAACTAAAAGGATGAACAGAACCCCTGCCGCCCTGAACATCATGCTGCGTACCACCATGCCCCGATGCTCAATTGATGTTCGCGATTTCGACACGGCGATTCTTGGCCCAGGCTGCCTCATCGCCGCCCTCCACGGCCGGCCGTTCTTCACCATAGCTCACTGTCGCGATCTGGCCTTCGCTGACCCCGAGCAGCATAAGGGCACGCCGCACCGCCTGCGCACGCCGCTCGCCGAGGCCAATGTTGTATTCGCGCGAGCCGCGCTCGTCAGCATGCCCTTCGAGCCGTATCCGGAGCGCCGAATTGCTCGCAAGACGTCGCGCATGAGCAGCAATGATGTCGCGGTACTCGGGGCGGATCTCTGCGTTGTCGAAATCGAAATAGATGATGCGCACAGCAAGACCAGCCTGCTCGCCCGCCGCACCCCCCGCGGTCGGGCTGCCCTGGCCCACACCGTTGGTTTCCACGCCTGGCGTCGATGCGCCGGGTTCTTCCGAGGTCGCTGGAGGCGCTTCCTTCACCGCGTCGCGTTTCGGGCAGCCCATCAGCAGCATCGTCGCCGAGAGCATCGTCAACAGCAGCGCGTTTCGCATTTCCCTCTCCAGTGCGCGGACATTTCGAGTCGCCGCTTTCTACCACAGACGCCTGATCCGGGACACCCCTGAGAAGGCTTCATACCGATCATGATGCAGGGAGCGGTGACCAGATCGGTTCACGGATGTCGCCCTGATCCGCCGCGAGTCGTTGATGCACGCCGCCATCGACGGAAACGGTCGCCAGCACGCCGCGACCCTTGTCCTGGGTTCCATAGATGAGCACCGCACCGTTCGGAGCGAAGCTCGGCGACTCGTCTTGACTTCCGTCCGTGAGTACGCGCGTCGCGGCGTTCCTCAGGCTCATGACCGCGATGCGATACGCGCCACGATCGAGCGTCACCATCGCCAGCTGTGTGCCGTCTGGCGAGACTCGTGGTCGCGCGTTGTAACTGCCTTCGAACGTGACCCGCTGTGCACGATCGCCTCCGCCGGCGCCCACGCGATAGATCTGCGGCGCTCCGGAACGGTCGGAAGTGAAATAGATACTCTTGCCATCGGGAGACCAGGCGGGCTCGGTGTCGATCGCATTGTCATCCGTCAGTCGTGTCAGCACCTGGTCATTGAGCCCGAGCACGTAGACATCCAGATTGCCATCCTTATGCGAAAGCGTCAGCGCCAGCCGACGGCCGTCCGGCGACCAGGCGGGCGCACCATTGATGCCCGCGCGCGCAGATACCCGGCGTCGCTCACCGGTGCGCAGGAACTGCACGAAGACCGCTGCAGCACGGCCTTCGAAGGACACGTACGCCAGATTCTGGCCATCCGGCGACCAGGCGGGCGACATGATGGGCTCGACCGACTGCGCCACTACGCGCGGATTCACGCCGTCCGCATCGGCAACGATGAGTTGATAGCGTGCATTCGGCGCCTTCCCGGTAACCGAGACGTAGGCGATGCGGGTCGAGAATGCACCGGGAATACCCGTGAGCTTTTCGAAGATCTTGTCGCTCACGCGATGACTCGCGGCACGCAGCGTGGCACTGGCTGCAGGTTGGGTGTACTCGAGGAGTCGCTGGCCGTTGAGCACGTTCACCAGTGCGTACCGGATCAGGTATTGACCTGGGGACTGCTGCGGCTGCAGCTCGCCGACAACAACGAAGTCGTTGCGCAGCATTCGCCAGTCATCTGGCACAACATCGCTCGCCTTAGTTGGCAGGTCGACCATGTCATTGCGCGCCATGGGCCGGAATCGGCCGCTGCGCTGCAGGTCCCCCGCCACCACTTCAGCAACATCAGCCGGCGCCTGATCGACACCTGACCAACCGAACGGCACGATCGCGATCGGGATCGGATCGCTCACGCCTTCGGTGATCTCGATCGTGAGCTCGGCACTCGCCGGCGTGAGATGCGCCAATGTAAGAACGACAAGCGCCGCCGCGACCACATGTTGCTTCAGCCTTTCCATACCTGGATTCACCCGTCACCTCGCAATGAGCTTGCATCAATCATAAGTCGCCGGGCTTGAACTCGAGCTTCAGATTCCTTTCGAACAATGCCGGGTCCGACGGTTCCGGCAGCGGTGAGGCTCGATATACGGCAGCCTCGATGGATTGTCTTACGACTTCATCGCCGTTGCATTCGCCGATCTTGACCCCCACGACCTCCCCGCCTGGAACCTGCGTTACGTTTACGATGCACCGAAGTCCTTCGCGCGCGCTGGGTGGACGTATCCATGCGCGCTGTATGCGCGCCTGGATCTGCGCGACGTACTGTGCCAGTTGGCCAGAATCCACTGCCGCACTGCGCTGTTCCTCCTCCGCCAGCCGTCGCTTGAGCTCCTCTTCGCTCTCCTTGCGCTGCTTTGCTTCCAGGTCCTTGCGCTTTTTGTCGGCGGCGGCCTTGGCTTGCTGCTGGCGCTTGGCTTCGTCGGCCTTGCGCTTCGCCTCCTGCTCTTCCTGCTGGCGCTGCAGTTCGCGTTCCTGGGCGAGCTTCTCCTCCGATTCGCGCTGCTGCTTGAGGTCGTCGAGCCGCTGCTGCTCCTGTTCGCGCTCGTGTCGCGCCTGTTCCGCCTGCTCACGCTCTTCCTGCGCCCGGCGTTCCTGCTCCTTCTGTTCCTGTTCCAGTCGTTGCGCCTCCTCCTGGATGCGCCGCTCGTCGACTACAGTGGCCTCGATTGCGGGCTGCGCCTGAGGCGTCGGCCGCGAACGCAATGTTACGAATCCATACGCCAGCAGGCCGATCACGATAGCGTGCAGCAGTATCGAGAGCGTGAGCGTGGCAAAGTGTTCGCGGGCGAATCCTGCCATGGCTAGCGACTGGTCCGCTCATCCTCAGGTAGCTTTTGCGGATCGGTGATGAAACCCACTTTCTGTGCACCCGCCTTCTGTAACAGCACCATTGCCGTCACGACACGCCCATACGGCACCGACTCATCGGCCTTCACCAGTACGGGAGTCTGCGGGTCACGCCGCATGACGGCGGCCGCCCTGGCCATCACGGTCGTCTCATCAATAGGTCGATCCTTGTCGCGACCGATGTTGAGGTAGAGGCGGCCTTTTGCATCCACGCTCAAGACCAGCGGCTGGTGTTGCTTGAGCATGTCTGGATCGAGCGGCTCCGCACCCGCATCCGGCAAGTTCACCTTGATGCCCTGAGTGAGAAGCGGCGCCGTGATCATGAAGATGATGAGCAGCACCAGCATTACGTCGATGTACGGGACGACGTTGATCTCGCCCATCAGCTTGCGGCCGCGACTGCGTGTCGACTTTGGCATCTCAGACAGTCCTCGCGGCCGCGTGCCGCTGCAGGATGGTGGCGAATTCTTCCATGAAAGTGTCGTAACGCAACTCGAGGCGTCCGACCTGATCGGCGTAACGGTTGTAGGCGATCACCGCAGGAATGGCAGCAAACAAGCCCATGGCGGTCGCGATCAGGGCTTCGGCGATCCCGGGCGCGACCATCGCCAGGGTGGCCTGCTGCACGTTACCCAGCGAGTGAAACGAATTCATGATGCCCCAGACCGTACCGAACAGGCCGACATACGGACTGGTCGAGCCGATGGTCGCAAGCATCGCGAGATTGTGTTCGAGCCGATCGACCTCGCGCATCTGCGCGACGCGCATCGCGCGTTGCGCACCCTCCAGAAGCTGCGAGGGCGCCACGCCGCTCTGCTGGCGCAGCCGGCCGAATTCCCGAAACCCGGACTCGAAAATGCTCTCCATGCCGCTGGTGTTGCCTTCGCGGGCTTCGATGGAACGAAACAGCATCGACAGATCGCCGCCCGACCAGAAATTGCCCTCGAACGCGTCCGCGTCCGTGCGAGCGCGGCGGATCAGTGAGCGCTTGCGCAGGATTACCGCCCACGACGCGATGGATGCGCCCATCAGCAGCGCGAGGACGAGCTGCACGACGAAGCTCGCGTCGAGTACCAGCCTGATGACTGAAAGATCCGAAGACATTCCTTCTCACTCCTCGTGCGTGGCCATGGCCTCGAGCAAACGGTCCGGCAGGCGGCGCGGTCGCAGGGTCTTGCAGTCCAGGCAGGCTGCGCGCGTGCGCGCGCGGGTCAGCAGATCGCCACCCAGTCGCCCGCGATACACTTCCTGCGAAAAGGCGAAGCTCGCGCGGCCTTCCGCGAGGATGTTGCAGGTCACGATCAGTTCATCGTCAAGCCGCGCGGGCAGCAGATAGTCGACGTTCACCGAGACGATTGCGAACATCACGCCTTGCTCGTCCGCCAGCTGGTTCTGGTGGATTCCGAAGCTGCGCAACAGTTCCGTGCGCGCCCGCTCCATGAACTTCAGGTAGTTGGCGTAGTAGACGATGCCGCCGGCGTCGGTATCTTCCCAGTAGACCCGGATCGGAAAAGTGAAGGTGTTCATGGGTGCTGCCGCCCGAGGGCTTCCTTCATTGTTTGCCCTCGCCGAACAGCGGCAGACTGCCAGGCCGATTCATATCCGGTGCCTTGAGGCCGAAGTGCAGGTATGCGGCGCGCGTCGCCATTCGCCCACGTGCGGTGCGCATCATGAATCCCTGCTGGATCAGGAACGGCTCGATCACATCCTCGATCGTATCGCGCTCCTCGCCCACCGCAGCGGCCAGGCTGTCGGCACCGACCGGACCGCCATCGAACTTCTCAATGATCGTCAGCAGCAGCTTGCGATCCAGCGAATCAAAGCCCTGCGGATCCACCTCGAGGAGATCGAGGGCCGCCGTCGCCACCTGGTCGGTGATGTGGCCGTCGGCCTTCACTTCTGCAAAATCGCGGACTCTGCGCAGCAGGCGGTTTGCGATCCGCGGTGTACCGCGCGAACGCGTGGCGATTCGGTGCGCGCCGGCGACATCGATCGGCAACCCAAGGATGCGGGCAGAGCGTGTAACGATGCGCTCGATGTCCTCGACCGAGTAGAACTCGAGCCGTTGCACGATGCCGAACCGGTCGCGCAGCGGCGAAGTCAGAAGCCCGGCGCGCGTCGTCGCCCCGACCAGCGTGAAGGGCGGCAGGTTGAGCTTGATCGATCGCGCGGCCGGGCCTTCGCCGATCATGATGTCGAGCTGAAAGTCCTCCATCGCCGGATAGAGGATTTCCTCTACGACCGGGCTCAGACGGTGGATCTCATCGACGAACAGTACGTCGCGCGGCTGCAGATTGGTGAGCAATGCGGCCAAATCGCCGGCGCGCTCCAGCACGGGACCGGAAGTCTGGCGCAGACTCACGCCGAGCTCGTTGGCGACGATGTGCGCCAGTGTCGTCTTCCCCAGGCCCGGCGGCCCGAATATCAGCACGTGATCGAGCGCTTCGCCGCGATTGCGCGCGGCAGTGATGAAGATTTCCATCTGCGCCTTGACGGCGCTCTGCCCCACGTAGTCGGCCAGCACACGCGGTCGGACCGCGCGTTCTACCGCCTCGTCTTCGCCGGTCTCCTGCGGCCCAATGATGCGTTCTTCGCTCACGCTAGCCCCTCACCGCCGCCTGCAGTGCGCGCCGGATCAGATCTTCTGTCGAACCGTCGCCACCGTCCGAAGCCTTGAGCAGGCGCGCCACTTCCGCGGGCTTGTAGCCGAGCGACACCAACGCAGTGAAGGCCTCCGAATGTGCGGCGGTCTGTCCGTCGTCGGCCCGCGCCACCTCACCCACGACCGCAAGACTTTGCAGGCGGTCACGCATTTCGATCAGCAGACGCTCGGCGGTCTTGCGTCCGACGCCGGGAATACGCTGCAGACTCGCCGCATCCTGGGCTTCGACGCAGCGCGCGAAGCCTTCGACACTGATGCCAGACAGGATTCCGAGCGCGATCTTGGGCCCCACGCCCGACACTTTCAGCAAGGTTCTGAACAACCGCCGCTCGCCATCGGTGCCGAACCCGTAGAGCACCTGCGCGTCCTCGCGCACTACGAGGTGAGTGAAAAGCTGCACGTCCTGGCCCGCCGCCGGGAGATCGTAAAAGGTCGACATTGGCGCCTCGAGTTCGTAGCCGACGCCGTTGACGTCTACCGTCAAGGCAGGCGGGTGCTTGGCGATGAGGCGGCCACGCAGGAATCCGATCATGGAGACCGGAGCAGGCGGCGGAGCTGACGGCCGTGTGCATGGCAGAGCGCCACCGCGAGCGCATCAGCGGCATCCGCGGTCAACCGCCCCTGTACCTGCAGCAATGCCTTCACCATGTGCTGGACCTGGGTCTTCTCCGCGCTTCCCGTGCCGACAACGGCCATTTTGATCTCTCGTGCCGAGTATTCGAACACCCGCACCGTCCCGCTGAAAGCGCCGCACAATGCCGCGCCACGCGCCTGTCCGAGCTTGAGCGCGCTGTCCGCATTCTTGTTCACGAATACGCGCTCGATAGCCACCTCGCCCGGCTGATACTCCGTAATCAGCGCCCGCACGCGCCCGAAGATCTCCTGCAGGCGCCCCGGAAATGAATCCCCGGAAATGCTGATTGCGCCGCTCGCGACGTAGGCGGCATCGCCACCGTTCCAGTCGATGATGCCGAAGCCCGTGCACCGCGAGCCCGGATCGAGACCGAGCACGCGAACCGAAGCCACAGTCGTCAGCACTTCGTCCTGGAGCTGGAGCCCAACCGGCGTCGCTCCCGGTCTATACGCGCGCCAGGATGTCATCCGGGATGTCGGCATTCGAGTAAACGTGCTGGACGTCGTCCAGGTCTTCCAGAGCCTCGAGCAGGCGTACCATCGACTCAGCCTGCTCGCCGTCGAGTGCCGTCGAGGTTGCGGCACGCATGGTGATCTCGGCACCACCTGGCGAATGGCCCGCATGACTCATCGCATCGCGCACCCGCTCGTATTCGGTAGGATCGGTCAGCACGTCGATGGAGCCATCATCGTTGGTCACGATATCTTCCGCGCCAGCATCGAGCGCTGCCGCCATGACCGAGTCTTCGTCGCTCCCCGGCGGATAACACAGCATGCCGACTTCATTGAACAGGTACCCGACCGAGCCCTCAGCGCCCAGGTTGCCGCCGTAACGGGTGAATGCATGGCGGACGTCCGCAACCGTGCGATTGCGATTGTCAGTGAGGCACTGGACCATCACCGCAACGCCCCCGGGCCCATAGCCCTCGTAACGAACCTCCTGGAAGTTTTCGGTGCCGAGCTCGCCGCTCCCGCGCTTGACCGCCCGTTCGATGTTATCGCGCGGCATGCTGGCGGCGCGTGCCTTATCCATCGCGATGCGCAAGCGCGGATTGGCATTCGGGTCGGCTCCACCAACCCGAGCTGCGGTGGTGATTTCCCGGATCAGCTTGGTAAAAACCTTGCCGCGCTTCTTGTCCTGGGCCCCCTTGCGATACTGGATGTTGGCCCATTTGCTGTGACCTGCCATGTGCTTGAAGCCTGCGCGAAAAGTGCGGGTATCATAGCCGGAAACCTTTCCCCCGGACACCGCCGAGGCGCCTGATTCAATCGTGGAAACAACGACTTCCACCCTGCGACCAGCCTCCACCGCGGTGCTTGCGGCCGAGGCGCAACTCGCTTCGCTTACGACCGATGACGGCGCAGATGAGGCGCGTATGCGCGCGCTGGCACTCTCGCGAACGGTCGCAACTCTCGCGATCGACGACGACGTCGTGCTCGCCGCGCTCGCCGTGCCCCTGCTCGATGCACGCCTGATCGATGAGCAGGCTGCCGCGAGCCGCTTCGGCACCGAGGCGGTGCGTCTCGCTCGCGAGCTGCGTCAGCTCGGCAGTATCGGTCTTCCAGCCCAGTGGCGCCCCGAGCAGAAGCTGTCCGCGACCCAGGCTGAAACGCTGCGCAAGATGCTGCTGGCGATCGTCACCGATCCACGCCTCATCATCCTGCGCCTTGCTGATCATCTCCTGCGCCTGCGTGAGGCGAAGGAGCTCGACCCGGATGCGCAGCGGCAGCTAGCACTGGAAGCGCGCGAAATCCATGCGCCGCTCGCCAATCGGCTGGGGGTATGGCAACTGAAATGGGAGCTCGAAGATCTCTCGTTTCGCTATCTCGACCCGGAAAACTACCGGCGCATTGCCGCGGCGCTCAAGTCCCGCCGCGCTGATCGCGAACGCTACATCGAGTCTGTCATTGCGCAATTGCAGGCGGAACTTCGTAAGGCGGGCATTCGGGCCGAGATCGCCGGTCGGCCGAAGCACATTTTCAGCATCTGGAAGAAGATGCAGCTGAAGCAACTCTCATTCGAGCAGGTGCTGGATGTGCGCGCGCTGCGGGTGCTGGTCGACACCATCGCCGATTGCTACGGTGCCCTTGGCGTAGTCCATGGCCTGTGGCCCTATATCCCCGGTGCCTTCGACGACTACATTGCGACGCCAAAGGACAACTTCTACCGCTCGCTCCACACCGCGGTGTTCGGGCCGGGGCACGAACCGCTCGAAGTGCAGATCCGGACAGGTGAGATGCACGAACACGCGGAGCTCGGTGTCGCTGCGCACTGGAAATATAAGGAGGGCGGCCAGCGCGATACGGCGTATGAGGCCAAGATCCGCTGGGTGCGCAGGCTCCTCGAACCCGAGGACGGTGCGGACTCGGATCGCGACTTCCTGGATCGTGTCCGCTCGGAAGTCTTCGAAGACCGGGTGTACGTGCTCACACCCAAGGGTGAGGTGATCGATCTGCCCAAGCAGGCGACACCACTCGACTTCGCCTATCACGTGCATACCGATCTCGGCCATCGCTGTCGCGGCACGAAGGTGAATGGCCGCATGGTGCCCCTCGATTACAAGCTGCAGAACGGGGAGATCGTCGAGATTATCGCGGCGAAGCAGGCACAACCCAGCCGCGACTGGCTCAACCCGCACAACGGCTTCCTCGCCTCCCCCCGCAGCCGCGCCAAGGTGCGCAGCTTCTTTCGCAAGCGCGACGAGGCCCAGAACCGCGCCGAGGGACGGGAGATTCTGGAGCGCGAGCTCGAGCGCCTCGGTGCTCGCAACTTTGCGCTGACCGAACTGGTCAACGAGCTCGGGCTGCGGAATGCCGAGGCGCTGTATGTTGCGATCGGCGCCGGCGACCTGCACAGCGCGCAGATCGCCGCTGCGATTCAGCGGCGCGCGCACGCGGAGCCCGATGAGCCGCGCGTCGTTCCGCGTCGCGCTCCCACCCCGGCCGGGCCGAGTGGCGTCATCGTCGAGCAGGTTGGCAATCTTCTGTCGAAGGTGGCGCGCTGCTGCCTACCGGTTCCGCCGGAACCGATCGCGGGTTACATCACGCTGGGCCGTGGGGTCAGTATTCACCGCGACACCTGCGCCAGCCTGTTGCGGCTCAAGGCACGTCAGCCTGAGCGTATCATTCAGGTGGCCTGGGGAGAGAAGCGCGACCAGCTCTTCGGGGTCGACATCGCCCTCGATGCGCTCGACCGTCGCGGCCTGGTGCGCGATGTGAGCGGTATTCTCGCCGATGAGAAGATCAGCATTCAGAACATGTCGACAGTAACCGATGCGCGCGAAGGGACGGCCCATATCGCGTTGCGCGTCGGCGTACACGGGCTCGAAGAGCTCAGCCGCGTGCTGACTCGCCTCAGCGCGTTGCCAAACGTAGTGCGTGTGAGGCGCACTGTATAGCCACGCCATCATGAACGCGCGCGTAGCAGACATCGTCATGATCGACCACGACCTGGAAGAACTCAGGTCACTCGTCTCACCGTTGCGCAAGGAATTCGAGTTCTATCTCACGGTGAGCCCGAACGAGGCGCTCGCCGCCCTGGGCCGGTTCCCGATACGAGTGCTGGTCGCAGGCCAGACTCTGTTCACCGGTTCGGGGCTCGAGGTTCTGAACGAGGCGCATAGGCGTTCTCCGGGCACCGCGCGAGTGTTGCTCGTCAATGCCCTCGAACGGCGTGCAGTCGAAGCGGAGCTCGCCGCCGCGGAACTGTTCTACGTACTGAAACGACCGTGCACCGCCGAGCAGCTCAAGGAAGTGCTGCATGCTGCCGGCCGAAGCGCACAGGTGCAGGCAACGGGCGCGCAGGTCGAGCACGTGGTCCTCGAGTCAGACCACGACTCTCACACCACTACCGGTGCGCCCGTCACGAATGATCCGATCACTGTACTCACAACCGATGTCGACCTGTACGAGGCTATTCGCGCTGCCACTCACGGACGGCACGAGGTTCACCTCGCGGCGAAGCTCGAGGATGCGGCTCGGCTCGCCGCGTCAGGGCAATGCGCAGTGCTGGTCACGGATGTCGCACTGACTGAATCCGCCCTGCGTCGCATCACCAATCATCTGCACGCGCGTGAAGAGGCTCTGGTCACTGTTGCGGTCGGCAATCGCGAGCAGGGCAACTCGCTGATGGGCCTGCTGTCTGCCGGCACGATCCACCGCTTCCTGTTGAAGCCTGTGACGCCAGGCCTTGCCCGCCTTGCGCTCGAGTCGGCGACCCGGCAGCACGCTTCGCTCAAGGCACATCGACGCTCTGAAGCACACTTCGAACTACGGCCGACGACGGCAACCTCTTCGCACCCGGAACCCGTCGCGCACGTCGAAGCGCCCGTGCGGCAACGGCAGCGGCGGCGGCTGCGAACCGGCACACTCGCTGCGATCATCGGTGCCGGACTGGTCTTGCTAGCCGGCGCAGGCGTCGGACTGTGGTACTGGACTCAAGACGAGCCGCCGCCCGATCAGCGGGCGCTCGCTATCGCCTCCAATCTCACAGCAGCGCAAGCCGCGGTCCGTGCGGGACACCTGCTCGATCCGCCCGCGGGGAGTGCGTTCGCCCTGTACTCCGAAGTGCTGAAACTCGATCCACAGAATGCCGCCGCCCAGGCGGGGATCGACCAGATCGCGACGCGCTTCATTGAGCAGGCCGAGAGCCAGCTCGTCGAAGGGAATCTCGATGTCGCGGCCGATGCTCTGGCTTCTGCCCGGAAGATTCGTCCCGACCATCGGCGCCTGAAATTCCTGGATGCGCAGCTCACGAAGGATCGCCAGGAACAGCTCGTGCTGCAGGCACGACAGTCGACGACCGCCGGTAACCTGCAGCAGGCACAGGAACTGCTGCAACAGGCTCAGCAGACCGAGAGCAAGTCCGCCGACATCACCGCAGCGCAGCAGGCAATCGATTCGCGCACACGCACGCAGCAAGTCACCCAATTACTCGATCTCGCGCGTCAACGAGTGGCGCAGAACCGCCTTATCGCTCCTCCACAAGACAGCGCCAAGTTCTACCTGCGCAGTGCGGAGCGGATTGAACCCGGCAACGTTGCGGTTCAACAGGGGCTGCGCGATCTCGGCGATCGCGTGGTGAGCTCTGCCGATGCCGCCATCGACGCCCAGCGGTTCGACACCGCGCGCAACTGGATTACCCAAGCAGAAGATCTCCCGGTGGCCCAGGCGGAGATCGATCGTCTCGGTTCACGCATCACCACCGGCGTCGACGTCAAGACCAAGAGCGACCTGCTGGCGCTGGCGGTGAGACGCACCGAGGAAAACCGGCTGCTCGAGCCCGCGCAGGACAGTGCCCGCTACTACCTCGACCGGCTGACTCAGAACGACCCGCAGTTCCCGGGCGCGGACAACGCGGCGCAGGCGCTGGGCGCGAAACTCGTGGCACGCGCCCAGGGCGCCATCGTGTCGCGCCAGTTCGACAACGCCGGTCGATTGCTGAGTGAAGCACGCGCCCTGGGCTACGCTGGACCTGATCTTGCCGCCACGGAGGCCGCGTCGCGTACTGCGCAAGCGCCCGCAGCTGCAGCGGCGCCGCCGCCGAAGCAGGTCAAGTACGTCGCTCCACAATATCCGCAGGAGGCGATCTCCCGGGGCCTGGAAGGATGGGTCGATGTGAGCTTCGGAATAGCAGGCTCAGGAGACGTTGTGGATGCACGCGTCGATGACGCCAACCCGCGCAACAGATTCGATCGGGCCGCGCTGGCGGCGGTACGGCAGTGGAAATATGAGCCGAGTGCCGATGGCGCAGACCGCGCGCAACGCTTGAGAACGCGCGTGCAGTTCAAACTGGAGGACTAGAAGCGGGGTCAAGCATGAGCAAGGTCGTGCGCGTTCATGAACATGGCGGACCGGACGTTCTGCGCATCGAGAATCTCGACGTGGGCGAGCCCGGGCCGGCTGAGGTTCGACTTCGCGTCGAGGCAATCGGTCTCAATCGCTCAGAAGCCGCATTTCGCGCGGGGCTTTATCCCGTCAAGCCGCAGCTTCCAACGCTCATCGGCTATGAGGCGGCGGGAATCATCGAAGCACTCGGCGAAGGCGTACAGGATTTCGCGGTCGGTGATCGAGTGTGTGTGCTGCCGACGTTTCGCCTGGGCGAGTACGGTGTCTACGCGGAACGCTCCATCGTGCCAGCGCGCAGCATTCTTGGGGCGCCGCGCGCGCTCAGCGCGATCCAGGCCGCATCGATCTGGATGCAATATCTCACCGCGCTCGCGATTATCGAGATGGCCCACGCCACCGTCGGCGATCACGTCATCATCCGGGCGGCATCGAGCAGCGTGGGCCTTGCTGCGATACAACTTGCGAATTGGGCGGGCGCGGTGCCGATCGCGGCGACTCGTCGCGGCACGAAGTCGCAGGCCTTGCGCGAGCAGGGCGCGAAACACGTGATCGCGACGGAAGAAAGCGACCTCGTCGCCGAAGTGATGAAGATCACCGGCGGCAAGGGCGCCCGCATTGTTTTTGATCCGGTAGGCGGGCCATACGTCGACACGCTCGCGCAGGCGATGGCGCAGGACGGTGTGCTCTTCATCTATGGCGGGCTGAGCGGCCAGCCGACGACGCATCCACACTGGCCGGCGGCCTTAAAGAACTTGAGCATCCGTGGCTGGGTCGCCTCAACGATCTGGAATCATCCGGACCGGTTCGCACGCGCGAAGGACCTGATCCTGCGTGGGCTCGGCGACGGGCATCTCAAGCCGGTGATCGCGAAGACATTCCCTCTGCAGGACATCGCCGAGGGGCATCGCTATCTCGAGTCGAATCAGCAGGTCGGCAAGATCGTCGTCACTACGTGAGCGTGCCGTGTCACCCAGGCGTGGCGCATTTTCCTGCCAATCCCACCGAAATAGGTCAGATCGAGACTCAGCGATTCGGAAAGTCGATGGCGCGCTTGTCGACGGCAAGCGCCGCTTCGTGCACCGCTTCGCTCAATGTCGGGTGCGCATGGATCGTGCGCTGCAGATCCTCGGTGCTCGCTGAGTATTCCATTGCCAGCACCGCTTCGGCGATCAGTTCGCCAGCCATCGGCCCAATGATGTGCACGCCCAGGATCTCGTCGCTGTCGGTGGCCGAAACAATCTTGGCGAACCCGGCCGTTGCTTCCATGGCGCGTGCGCGGCCACTCGCCATGAACGGGAAGGTCCCGGTCTTGTAGGCGCGCCCGCTCTGCTTGACCTGCTCTTCGGTCTGCCCGACCCAGGCGATCTCCGGCGCGGTGTAGATCACCGAGGGAATAGCCTTGTAGTTCACCTCGGAGAACTTGCCGGCGATGAGGTCCGCCACCATCACGCCCTCTTCCTTGCCCTTGTGCGCGAGCATCGGTCCACGCACCGCGTCGCCGATTGCCCAGACGCCTTCGGCGCTGGTGCGACATTCGTGATCCACCTTGATGAAGCCGCGCTCATCGAGTTCCACGCCTGTTTGAGGGCCGAGCAGATCACGGGTGTACGGGCGCCGGCCAATCGCTACGACGAGCCTGTCGACTTCGATCGATTGCTCGCCTTTCGCGTCGGCGAATCGCACTGTGACAGTGCCATTCGCGATCGTCGCGCCGGACACCTTCGCGCCCAGGCGAACATCCAGGCCCAGCTTCTTGAAGTGACGCAGCGCCTCTTTGGCGAGCTGCTGATCGGCAATCGGCAGAAAGTCAGGGAGCGCCTCCAGTACGACGACCTCGCTTCCGAGTCGGCGCCAGACGCTGCCGAGTTCCAGGCCAATTACACCGGCACCGATCACGCCGAGGCGCTTGGGCACGGACGTGAAGTCGAGCGCACCCCATGAATCGACGATCTGTTCGCCGCTGAATGGCGCAGTTTTCAATTCGGTGGGAATCGATCCGGAAGCCAGCACGACGTGCTTCGCCTCTATCTCTCTCTGTGAGCCATCGGCCGCGGTGTATAGCACCCGGCGGCCTGGGAGGAGCTTGCCGTGTCCCTGCAGGCCGGTCACGCCCGCAGACTTGAAGAGCGCCGCGATCCCGGAGGTGCTGACCTTGACGATCCCGGCCTTGCGTTTCTGCATGGCCGCGACATCGAAGCTCACATTTGCAACGCGAATGCCGTGGGCGGCGAACTCGGTCTGCGCGCGGTGATAGAGCTCGGTCGATTCGAGCAACGCCTTGGACGGAATGCAGCCGGCGTTCAGGCACGTGCCGCCGAAGGCATAGCTGCCATCGCGATTCTTCCATTCGTCGATGCAGGCCACCTTGAGCTTGTTCTGGCCGGCGCGAATCGCTGCGGGATAGCCCGCGGGTCCGGCACCGATCACGATCACATCGAATGCGTCCGCCATGACACTTCCTGTTTCAGATTCCCACCAGCATGCGCGCCGGATCCTCCAGAGATTCCTTGACCGTGACGAGAAACTGCACGGCCTCGCGTCCATCGATGATGCGGTGATCGTAAGTGAGCGCGAGGTACATCATCGGCCGCACTACGACCTGGCCATCAACGACCATGGGACGCTCCTGGATCTTGTGCATGCCGAGAATCGCGCTTTGCGGCGAGTTGACGATCGGCGTCGACATCAGCGAGCCGAACACGCCGCCGTTGGTGATGCTGAAGGTGCCCCCAGTCAGTTCCTCGAGCTTGATCGTGCCGTCGCGCGCCTTGCCAGCATATTCGCCGATGGTTTTTTCGATCTGCGCGAAGCTCATCAGGTCCGCATCGCGGAGGATCGGCACCATCAGGCCGCGGTCGGTCGAAACCGCGACGCCAATGTCGTAGTACTCGTGATACACGATCTCGCTGCCTTCGACTGACGCATTGACAACCGGGAATCGCTTCAGCGCCTCGATCGATGCTTTGACGAAGAAGGACATGAAGCCGAGCCGTACGCCCTGCTCCTTCTCGAAGCGCTCCTTGTACCGGGAGCGCAAGTCCTGAACAGCTTTCAGATCCACTTCGTTGAACGAGGTGAGCAACGCCTGCGTCGATTGCGCCTGCACCATGCGTTCGGCGATCCGGGCCCTGAGGCGCGTCATCGGCACGCGCTTCTCCGCGCGGCCGGATGCGTTCGCGGGTCGGGCCGCTGCCGGCGCTGCCTGGCGCGACTCCGGTGTCGCGGGTTTCTGGCCCATGTAGTTCACGATATCCGACTTGGTGATACGGCCATCCCGCCCGGAGCCTGAAATCTGTGTCGGATTGAGCCGGTTTTCTTCGACCATGCGACGCACCGACGGACTCAGTTTCGCTGCCGAGCCATCGTCTTTCGGCCTGGCCGTTTCCTGGGTAGCGCGCGCCGTCGCGGGCGGGGCACTACCACTCCTCGCGGCGGGTACCTCTGCTTTCGGCGCGGATGGCTTGGACGGCGCGACCGCAGCACTCTCCTCCAGAATCGCGAGTACCTGACCGCTGGTCACAGTCGCGCCGTTGTCGACCTTCAGTTCCTTGACGATACCCGCGGTGGGCGCGGGCACTTCCAGCACCACCTTGTCGGTCTCCAGATCGACAAGGTTCTCGTCGCGCTGCACGGCATCGCCGGGCTTCTTGTGCCACGCCACCAGCGTCGCATCCGCCACGGATTCGGGCAGTTGAGGCACTCGGACTTCGATGCTCATGAGCTCTTCCTGATCGCGATGGTCTTGAGGCGCGCCGTTTCCTGGGCGGTGTCTTCGACGGCTGTAGCCCGCAATGCCGCCTCGACGAGCGCGAGCTGCTGTTCTTCATGCAGCTGGTGAATGCCTGTCGCCGGTGCGGCTGCGGGTGCACGGCCCGCATACAACAGCGTGTGACGCGAACTGAGCGGGCCTTGCAGCCGATGGCGAATCTGGTACCACGCGCCCTGGTTCTGCGGCTCTTCCTGGCACCAGACGATCTCACGAGCATTGGGGTAGCGCTTGAGGACCGCTGCATATTCGTCGGTCGGAAACGGATAGAGCTGCTCGATTCGAACCAGCGGAATGTCGCGCAGCTCGTGCTTGGTGCGTTGCTCGACCAGATCGAAATACACCTTGCCGCTGCAGAACACGACCCGTTGCACCTGTGCAGGGGCACGTTCTGCCGCATCGTCGATGACGGTACTGAACCGGCCGTCGGTCAGTTCAGCGAGCTGCGACACCGACTGCTTGTGGCGCAGCAGGCTCTTCGGCGTCATCACGATCAGCGGCTTGCGGAACGAACGCACCATCTGCCGCCGCAGCATGTGAAACATCTGTGCCGGCGTCGACGGTACGCACACCTGCATGTTGTTCTCGGCGCACAACTGCAGGAACCGTTCGAGACGTGCCGATGAGTGTTCCGGCCCCTGCCCTTCATAGCCATGCGGCAGAAACAATGCCAGCCCGCAGATCCGGCCCCACTTCGCTTCGCCCGAGCTGATGAACTGGTCGATGATCACCTGCGCGCCATTGGCGAAATCGCCGAACTGGGCTTCCCACACGGCCAGCGTCGCCGGATCGGTTGTCGAGAAGCCATACTCGAAGCCCATGACCGCTTCCTCGGAAAGAACCGAGTCGATCACGGCGAAACGCGTCTTGCGCTCTCCGATCCGCTGCAGCGGAATGAGAGTGTCGCCGCTGCGCTGATCGTGCAGCACGGCGTGACGATGAAAGAACGTGCCGCGCGCCGTGTCCTGGCCAACGAGCCGCACTGCAGATCCCTCGTTGAGCAGCGTCGCGTAGGCCAGCGTCTCGGCGCACCCCCAGTCGAGTGATAATTCGCCCGCCAGCATCTTGTCGCGATTGGAAATCACCTGCGCGACGCGCGGATGCAGCGTGAAGCCCTCCGGAACCGTCGTCAGGCGCTTGCCGAGTGTCCGCAGCGTCGACAGATCGACCGCCGTGCGCACGTTCTCGTGCCAATCGGCATTCAGATACCGCGTCCAGTCGACCGTGTACTTGTTGCCGATGAGGCCGAGCGAAGCGCGCGCCTGCGGCTTGCCCTCATCCAGGCCGCGTCGATATTGCTCAACGATCCCGGCTGCTTCTTCGTCGTCGAGAAGCCCTTCTGCAACCAGACGGTCCGCGTAAATCTTGCGCGTGCTCGGATGCTTGCGAATCGCCTGGTACATCATCGGCTGGGTCGCTGCCGGCTCATCGGCCTCGTTGTGGCCATGGCGCCGATAGCAGACGAGATCGATCACGATGTCCTTGTGGAAGCGCATGCGGTATTCGAGCGCGAGTCGCGTCACGAAGACGACCGCCTCCGGATCATCGCTGTTCACGTGGAAGATCGGCGCTTCGATCATCTTTGCGACATCGCTCGGGTAGTGCGTCGAGCGGCAGTCGCGTGGATCGCTGGTCGTGAAGCCGATCTGATTGTTGATGATGATGTGCACCGTACCGCCGGTGTAAAAGCCGCGCGCCTGCGAGAGCTGCAGCGTCTCCATCACCACGCCCTGGCCTGCAAACGCCGCATCGCCGTGCATCAGCACCGGGAGGATCTTGTCGCCGTCGCTGTCGCCGCGGCGCTCCTGGCGTGCGCGCACCGAACCCTCGACCACCGGATTCACGACTTCGAGATGTGACGGGTTGAAGGCGAGTGCAACGTGCACGTTGCCACCAGGTGTCTTCAGGTCCGCGGAGAATCCCTTGTGATACTTGACGTCGTCGGAGCCTTTGTTGGGATCAGCCTCGTATTTGCCCTCGAATTCCGAGAACAGACTCGCCGGTGATTTGCCGAGAAGATTCACGAGGACGTTGAGCCGGCCGCGATGCGCCATGCCGAGCACGCTCTCTTCCACACCACTCGCGCCGCCCTGCTGGATCAGGTCATCGAGCAACGGGATGAGGCTGTCGCCGCCTTCCAGCGAAAAGCGCTTCTGGCCGACGTACTTGGTGTGCAGGTAGCGTTCGAGCCCTTCGGCGGCGGTCAGTTGCCACAGGATGCCGCGCTTTTCCTCCGCGCTGAACTGATGCAGCACGCGTCCATCCTGGTAGCGATCCTGCAGCCAGAGGCGCTCCTCCGAATCCGACACGTGCGCGAACTCGGCGCCGATCGTGTCGCAGTAAATGTGCTTCAGCTGCGCCAGGATGTCGCGTAGCTTCATGAAGCGAGGGATGGCTGCGGTACGGCTGCCGGTAAAAAATTCCGAATCGAGATCGGCGCTCGAGAGACCGAAGTATTCGAGCTCGAGCACGCGCGGAACCTGACGTTGCACCAGGCCGAGCGGGTCGAGGTTGGCGATCAGGTGCCCGCGATTCGCATACACCTGGATCAGGCGCGATACAGCGCCCTGCTTGGCGCTCGCCTCGTGGCTATCCGTTGTGACTGCCGATCGCGGCTCTCTCGCTCGCTCCAGGAGCCCGGCGATGATCGGGCCGTGAGGAATCTCGCTGCCCGCGCCTGCCCTAAGGCGCGTGAAGTATTCACGCCATTCCGCGCCTACCGACTCTGGATCGAGCAGAAAACTCTCGTAGAGCGCTTCCACGAACGGAGCATTGCCGCCATACAGCGGTGAGCTCGCGTACTGGTCGCGCAGGGAGTCTGTCATTGCTTGAAAATCAATGGCCTGGGAAGCATTCAGGGCGCGGTAGTGTAGCTGAACCCGGTGCGCTTGAGAAACGCACCGCGCTTCAAGACTTGGAGGTAAGCGCCCGAAAAGCAAGAGCGCTTGGCATGTGCCGAAGGGTCAGGTCAGCGACGCGTACAACGACAGTTCGTAGAGCACCAGGAGCACGTAAATGGCCAGCGTCGCGTACAGACCCTGGACTACCTTGATGCGCCCGAAGAGCCTCATGCGTGACAACGCGACGAGCATGATCACGCCGCCGCCGGTCAAGGCCATCTTTACGGCAGCAAACAGTGCAACATCCCGATAGAAGAGCGCTGCCATCAACGGGTTCGCTTCCTCGGCGCCGAGCACCAGCAGGTTGATCGTGAGGAAGGCATCGGCGAACGACAGCAGCAGGATGCCGATTGCAATGGCAAGCAGATGCGATTCATGCCAGTCGACTACCGGCAGCGTAGGATCGCTCCTGCGGCGCATGTAACGACGACGCGGCCGAAAGCCGCCATAGAGAACCGACCGGAGGGTGAGCTTGCGGCGATCCGCGGAAGTACGCCGATCGGTCGGCACTCCCGGGCTCACGAGTTGCGTGCCCAGCAGTTGACTTAAGACAAGCTCAGACATCGGCGAGCCATCATCGGCTCCCGACTTCTTCCCCTTCATTCTCGCTCCTGACCCGGCAAAGATTCGCTCGCTGGAATTCGATGCAAACTTGGGACCACAAGACACACCGGCTCCGCGATCAAGGACTTGTCCATGCGCAGGCCCGCCGCCATCTTCGGGACTGTAAAAGCTGCCGACGAATATCTTCGCATGATCCGGATGGAACCGACCTGACCCCTGCCGTACCTTAGCCCGCCATGAAGACAGAACTTTCACGAATCGACAGCGCCGAGGTGCTCTGGCACGCGTGCCTCAAGCGAGATGCGGACTACGACGGGCGGTTCGTATTCGCCGTGCGCACCACCGGCATCTATTGCCGGCCCTCCTGTCCGGCTCGCAAACCGCTGCGCCAGAACGTGCGGTTCTTTGCCGCGCCCGAGCTGGCGCGCCAGGCTGGGTTTCGCGCCTGCAAGCGCTGCCAACCCGACCGCAGCCATCTGCGCGATCCCGTCGCCGAGCGCGTGCTGAGCGTGTGTCACTACATCCGTAGCGCCCACGATGAGACGCTCACTCTCGCCCGGCTTGGCAAGCGCTTCTCATTTTCGCCGGCGCACCTGCAACGTGTGTTCAAGCAATACGTCGGTGTCTCTCCCCTCGCCTATGCGGAGGCAGTGCGAATGAATCAGCTCAAGCTCGCTCTCCAGGACGGCGCCTCGGTCACCGATGCGATCTATGCGTCCGGATTCAGTTCATCGAGTCGGGTGTACGAACGTGCGGCGCGTGCCATCGGCATGACGCCGCGGCGCTACAAGGATCGGGGTCGTGGCGAGCAAATTCGCTTTTCCATCGTGCCGAGTGCCCTCGGTCGCCTGCTGGTCGCATCCACTGCGAAGGGCATTTGCGCCGTTCAGCTCGGCGATGACGATACCGCGCTCGAAGGATTGCTGCGCGAGGAATTCAGCGGTGCTTCCATCGAGCGCAACGATCGGGAGCATGCGCAATGGGTGCGAGGCGTGGTCGGACTTGCAGAAGGTCGCGCGCCGCATGTGAGCCTGCCACTCGACATCCGCGGCACCGCATTCCAACAGCAGGTCTGGCGAGCGTTACAGAAGATTCCCGCCGGCCGCACTCGCAGCTACGCAGAAGTGGCGCGCAGCATCGGACGCCCGGACGCGATGCGTGCCGTTGGCAGCGCCTGCGGTGCAAACCCCGTGGCGCTCGTCGTGCCCTGTCACCGCGTGGTGCAGACCGGCGGTGGATTGGGCGGCTATCGCTGGGGAGTCGAACGCAAGCGCGAACTGCTCGAAGCGGAAAGCGAGGCACGACGGCAAGGCGCCACGCCGCCGGACGACCGTGCTCCTGGTTTGGCAGCCCACGGCGAGTAGCCGCAATCAGGGGCGCACTGCGCTGGCGCTCAGAATCGCGGGGATGTGATCTTCCCAGCCGAGTCCCATGATGTGAATGCCCGCGCACAGCGGGCGCACGTCGCGAATCACTTGCGCGGCAATCTCGACGCCATTCTCCACTTCACTGGAGGTATCAGCGGCGCGGTCCATGCGCTGAATCAATGCATCCGGTACGCGAATACCTGGGACTTTGTCGTTCAGCCAGTGCGCCATCTTCGCTGACTTGAGCGGGATGATGCCCGCCAGGATGGCGACGCCATCAGGCTTCAGGGCGTCGAGAAATCGTTCCAGTGATGAAGCTTCGTAGAGGGCCTGCGTCTGCAGGAACTGCGCGCCTGCGTCGATCTTGCGACGCGTGTTCTCCACTTCGCGTGCGAATTCGGTAGCCCCGGGATTCGTCACCGCGCCGAGATACAACTTCGGAGCGCCCTTCAGCGCATGTCCCGCCATATCGCGTCCGCTGACAAGGGTGCGCGCCATCGTCAGCATCTCGGTGGCAAACAGATCGAACACCGGCTTCGCTTCCGGATGATCGCCGCCGGTCGGGGCATCCCCGCTCATGAAGACCACGTTCTCGATCCCAAGCACTGCCGCACCCAGCAGATCCGCCTGCAGCGCAATGCGATTGCGGTCGCGTGCCGTCATCTGCAGGATCGGCTCGACGCCATGGTCCAATAGCAGGTGGGCGACCGCTTTTGGCTCGATCGCCATGCGCGCCCGCGGCGACTCCGTGAGATTGAGTGCATCCACCCAGGGCTTGAGGAGCTGCGCCTTGGAGACGACGTCGGAGAGGTCGGTGCCCTTGGGTGGCGTCAACTCGCTGGTGACTACGAAGGCGCCGGACCGGATCTTGTTCTCGAGTTTGCTCATGAACCCACGACTGCAAGTCTGTTTACGAAATACTAACCGAATCAGCCGCGTCGATGATCCAATGTGGATGGATCCGCGTGCGCGTGAGGTATGCTCGACGCGAGCGTTCGCCTTGTTGCAGGGGACTTGAAGGGGTTTTCACTTGATTGACGCGTATATCTGGCCTACGGGCAACGGCAAGAAGATCACGATCATGCTCGAGGAATGCGGGCTCGAGTACCGGGCCATTCCCGTGAATATCAACAAGGGCGATCAGTTCAAACCGGAGTTCGAGGCACTCAGTCCCAACAACAAGATGCCCGCGATCGTGGATCACGATGCGCAAGGCGGACAGATCGCGATGTTCGAGTCCGGAGCCATCCTTCAATACCTCGGCGAGAAGGCCGGCAAGCTCCTGCCGAGCGACCTGCATGGCAAGTACTACGTGTTGCAGTGGGTGTACTGGCAGATTGGCGGCCTTGGCCCCATGGCCGGGCAGGCACATCACTTCCTGCGTTACGCACCGGAGAAGATCGAATACCCCATGCACCGCTTTCGGAGCGAAGTCGCACGCCTGTACACGGTGATGGACAAGCAGCTCGGGAAATACGAATACCTTGCGCGCGAGTACTCGATCGCCGATATCGCCGCCTGGCCCTGGGTGTTCCGCTACGACTGGCAAGGACAGGATCTCAATGACTTCCCCAATGTAAAGCGGTGGTTCGAAACCGTTGGAGCACGTCCAGCGGTAAAGAAGGGCGCCAACGTCGGCCAGGAGTGGATAAGCTCGGCACAGCAGATGACGGACGAAGATCGCAAGCGACTTTTCAATCTGCGCGATGAGGACCTTAAGAGAAAATAAGAAGGTGAGCCGGTGAGCGGCCAGAACTTTGACCCGTTCGAGTTCAAGTTCCTCACAAAGCTGAAGCAACGAAACGTCTTCCGCGTCACGGCCGCGTACCTCGGGCTTGCATGGCTCATCGTGACCGTGGCGACGGATGTCGGGGAGACTTTCGAGTCAGTGCACCACATCGTGCCCTGGCTGATTTACGTCCTTGCGGCCGGCTTTCCCCTGGTGTTGACCTGGTCCTGGCTTTCCGAGCGCCGCCCCTCCCGGGAGCTGCTCGTGGATCGAGCAAAAGGGGGCCTGTCCTCCCTGGTACGCAGACTCGACCTCATCATCCTCGTGATCATCGCGCTCGCAGTACTTGCCTTGCTCGCGGACCGGTGGGTGTTTCACCGTCCAACGGACGAATCGATGCTGATATTGCTCGCAGTCATGATCGTCGTCCTGCTCCTTGACCGGGTGATTGGCGCGCGCACCGCGGCGCCGCGCACCCCGGCGGGCACCGCAGCGTCCGCGCAACCTCGGGTTGCGATCCTTCCCTTCGTCGATATGAGTGCGGAGAAGGATCAGGAGTACTTCTGCGACGGCATCGCCGAGGAAATCATCAATGCTCTCTGCGGGGTGAACGGCCTGCGTGTCGCCTCGCGCTCCGCGTCCTTTCAACTCAAGAACAAGCCCGTCGGCAGCCGTGAGGTCGGGAGGCTCCTCAACGTCCAGTCGTTTCTCGAAGGCAGCGTGCGCAAGGCCGGCGACCAGATGCGCATCACGGCGCAGCTCATCAAGGTGTCAGACGGGTTTCACCTGTGGTCGCAGACGTTCGACCGCAAGGTGGCCGATATCTTTGCAGTCCAGGAGCAGATCGCGCGTCACATTGTCGAAGCGCTCAGTGTTCAGCTGTTGGCGGAAGATGTGTCACGTCTGAACCGCCAGGGTACGCACAACTTCGCCGCCTATGACTTCTACCTGCGCGGCCGCCAGCTCCTGAACAAGGAAAAGGAGACGGAGCAGCGCGCCGCGGTCGAGCTGTTTCGCGAGTCGATTCGCCTCGACCCTGCCTTCGCGCATGCCCATGCCGGGCTCGCTGATGTGCTCACACGATTGTTGCGCCTCCGGCAGGATGCCGGCGGGGCTACTCCGGCCGATGCAATCGCGGCGAGCGAGCGAGCCATCGAGCTTGCACCGGGGCTCTGCGATGCGTTCGTTGCGCGTGGCAACGCCCTGCAGCTCGTGGGCGACGCGGCGGAAGCCGAGCGCGCCTTCGAACGCGCCATTGCACTCGACCCTCGAGATTTCAACGCGCATTACTGGTTTGGAAAGTACCGGGCCGGTCGCGGCGAACATGCTGAGGCGGCGAAACAATACGAACGGGCGTTTGAGATCCGGCCCGATGACTATCGGCCCATCACGCTGGCAATCCAGGAATATCAGGCGCTGAAGGATCGCGAAGGGGAACAGAGTGCCGTGCACCGCTCATGGCGAGCGATCGAACGGCACCTGGCGCTCGAGCCGGACGACGCCTACGCATCCGATCACGCCGCGGGTGTGCTCATGCTGCTCGGGCGACGCGATGAAGCGAATCGCATCCTGGACCGTGCACTCTCGTTGCGCCCGAATGACTATGGGACGCTATATACGGCGGCATGTACGGCAGCATTGGGCGGTGAGTACGAGCGTGCACTGGATTTTCTCGATCGCGCCGTCGGTACCGGCCGCGGCAATCGCGACTGGATCCTCAATGACAATGACCTCGCGCCCCTGCACGAGAATCCGCGATTCCAGGAGATTCTCTCGCGGCTTACGTAGATGTCACGCAAGGCTCCGCCCGTGCGATTGAAACCGATCGAAGGCACGCAGCGATGATCGCGCGGACCTGGTTCGTTGCAGGGTTTCACCCTCCTCTGCCTCGCTGCGGCGTTGTTGCTGCCGCCGATGGCGCAACCCCTCTCGTACCACGACTTCGCCGATCGGCGCACGCTCCTCGGAATCCCCAATTTCCTGGACGTGGCTTCCAACCTCGCATTCCTGATTGGCGGGGTGATTGGCCTGAGTCGTGACGCTCTACCCGGGCACGCGATTCGAGTCCCCGCGTGAGCGCTGGCCCTATGCGATTTTCTTTGTTGGCGTGACGCTGACTGCGCTCGGGTCGAGCTACTACCATCTGGCGCCTGACAACGAGCGGCTCTTCTGGGATCGCCTGCCGATGACGATCGCGTTCATGTCGCTCATTGCAGCTCAGGTGGTCGATCGCATCAGTGTGCGCGCCGGCCTCGCTTTGCTTGTGCCGATGCTGCTCGTCGGCGCGGCCTCGGTGATCTACTGGCGCAGCACCGAAAGGGCTGGAGTGGGCAACGTACTTCCGTACGGAATACTGCAAGGTTATTCCGCCGTGATCCTGCTCTTCATCGCAGTCCTGTTTCCATCGCGCTACACGCGCGCCGGGACGATCTACGCGATATTCGCCGTATACGTCGCCGCCAAGCTCCTGGAAACATTCGATCGGCAAATCCTGGCCGCTGGCGGACTCGTTAGCGGACACACGCTCAAACACCTCGTGGCTGGGCTCGCAGGCTTGATCGTGTGTTGCATGCTTTGGTTGCGCGCGCCAGTCGTCGCAGCAGCGACAGCGCAGACCTGCTCCTCGCACGCCCGAGTGACGGCGGTGCGACCGAGCGCTAAGCCGCAGGCTCGATATGCCAGCCGCTGGACGGCCGCCAGTTGCCGAGCTCGCGCAGGCGCTGGGTGCGCTTGGCTTCCAGCGCTTCGATTTCCTCCTTCGAAACAGTCTTGGCCGAAGGGGGCAAAAACAGAACGCCATCGGACCGCAACAATCTGGAACCTAACTTTCGCCAACTCACGTTCCGCTCCTTAAGCAAACGATTCGCACTTCATGATCTGTCGTGGAGGAGCATGCCTTCGCACCGGTGCTGGATAAACGAGTAGGCGAGCAATTGTCTGATGACCTCAGATCATGAATCTGCTACTTAAAGGGCGTTAGCGGTTGGGGAAATCGACCGTGACTGGCGAGGCGGGTTTCCAGCTCGGGCCGTGGTTCGTCCGGCCGACGCACCGAACATTGACGGGTCCGGACGGCACGCTGCACCTCGAACCAAAGGTCATGGATGTGCTCGTTTACCTGGTCGAGCACGCCGGCGAGGTCGTGACGCGCGAGCAGTTCATCGAGCGTGTCTGGCATGGGCGAGTGGTTTCCGACGAAGTGCTCTCGCGCTGCATCTCCATCCTCCGCACTCAACTTGGCGACAGTGCCCGCGAACCTCGCTACATCCAGACGGTTCCGAAGCTCGGCTATCGAATGGTGCTGCCCCTCGACACCGGCAACGGTGCCGTCGCGGTACCGCCCACACCTGAGCGGCCCACTTCGGTAGACGCATCCGCGCCACGCCTGGGGCGCGCTCTGCTCTACGGCGGCATCAGCGTTCTTGTCGTCGCGCTTGCCTGGAGTGCACTGCATTTCTTCAAGCCCGCACCGCCCAGGCCGCAGCCGGGACAAGTCGCCATCGCAGTCCTGCCATTCGTCAACCTGAGCGGCGATCCCGGGTAGTGAGTACTTCAGCGACGGCCTCACCGAGGAATTGATCGACCGGCTCGCGCAGGTTCCTGGTCTACGCGTCGCGGCTCGCACCTCGGCATTTTCCTTCAAGGACAATCGTGAGGACGTTCGCGCCATTGCCAGCCGGCTTGGCGTTGGCTATGTCCTCGAGGGCAGCGTCCGCAAGGACGGCGAGCGCGTGCGCATCGCCGCGCAACTGGTCGAGGCCGCCAAAGGATTTCACGTCTGGTCGCACCAATTTGACACCCGGCTTGGAGAGGTTTTCGCGGTGCAGGACGAGATCGCGAATGCCATCGTGGGGCAACTCGCCCCGCGCCTCGCGGCATCGCCAGCGCCGATCAGTACCGCACCGCCCACCCGTGTCATGTCCGCTTACGAGCTGCTACTGCGCGGCCGTTACCATCTGAAGCGGCGCGATGAAGCGCCTATCCGTCGCAGCATCGCGCTGTTCAAACAGGCCCTTGATCTCGATCCCGCGTATGTCGATGCCTACTGCGATCTCGCCCGGGCATATGCACTGCTTCCCTATTACTCATACGAGGATAAGGAGGAGATGTTCGACCTCGCGATCGCAACTGTCGAGCGAGGCGCGGCGGCAAATCCGGCGGTGCGCGAGGCTGCTCAAGACACACTCGCCTTCATTCATTACGGACGCTGGCAATGGATCGAGGCTGAAGAAGCCTATCGCAGTGCCATTGCCAGGCAGCCGGGCGATTCAAACCTGCAGCAATGGTATTCGCAGCTGCTTGCCGCTGTCGGCAACGCGCGGGAATCACTGAATCATGCGCAACTCGCCAGGGCAATGGACGTGCTCTCGCCGGTAGTCAACGACCGGCTCGCTGTGGCGTACCTGTGGACCAACGATGATGAGCGCGCACGCCAGCAGTTCGAGCTAGCAAAAGAGCTTGGCATGGCTTCTACCGCCAACCCCGAGGCGTATGTAGTGCTGTTGCTGCGTCTACACGAGTTTGCACAGGCTCGGGAAATCCTGATCGGCCTGCAAAGACTCTTCGCCGGAGCGCAGGACTGGATCGACCCGTTTCTGGCGGCACTCGAGGATCCCACCAGGCGGCCGGCGGCTGTTGCGGCTGTCGCGCGCGCAGCGGATCAGCACGCGATTTCACTGCGCTATCAATTCGGTGCATGGCTCTATCTCGGCGAAGGCGATCGCGCCATGCGAGTCGCATATCAACTCCTCGCGGAGCACGGAGAATTCGACGTCGAGTTCATTTTCGCGCGTGAAGCGATGACGCTGCGTCAGCATCCGCACTTCGGCGAGCTGGTCGGCTCACTCGGTCTTGATCGCTATTGGGACCGGTTTGGCTGGCCGCCCATGTGCCGGCGGGACGGAAAAAACATTGAATGCCAGTGATGCGAGGAGGCTCCGGCGCCGACATCTGGCGGCGCTCGGCATCGTCGGACTGCTATTGACGTCACGACTACCTGGCGACGAGCAGTCCCCGGAGCAGACCATTGCCGCGGCGGCGGCGGCAACCGCCAAAGCGATCGCCGAGCGACACGAGGAGCTCACCAAGGACAGCCGCAAGCTGCACGCTCTGATTGACGAGCTGCTACGCCCGCAGTTCGATTTCGAAGGCGCGTGCCGGCTCATCCTGCAACAGCATTGGACACAGGCGACCCCGGAGCAACGCAAGCGTTTTGTGGCGGCCTTCTACCACTTTCTGATCGCATCCTATGGCCACGCCTTGCTCGAATTTCGCTACGACACGATTACTGTACTGCCGCCGGAAGCGCCGCCGGACGAGACCACGCGCGTGCACACCTTGATGAAGCTCACGGATGGCAGCCAATACCACGTGGACTACTACATGCGGCACGGGGCAGCAGGCTGGAGGATCCTGGATGTGATCGCCGAGGGCGTGTCGTACGTGCGTACTTATCGCACTGATTTGGGCGCAGAGATTCGCGCCACCAGTTTGGACAGCCTGATCGACCGCCTGGAACAAACCAAGGAGCGGACCTCAACCGGATCGCGTTGAATATCGAGCGAGCGAGCGGCGCAGCACCATGAGCAACAGCAGGCTCAGCACCAGGATTGCCAGCATCGGATAGGGATAGGCGATCGCGAAGACGATCGGCGTCAGGAAGACGCGCGTCACCGCACGCAGAGCCTCGTGCCTGGCGATCAGCCGCGCCAGTGGCGGCGAATAGCGGTAGTAGACTTGCACGAGATTCCGGCCAGCGGTGCTTTGAAGAAGAACGCGATCGCGGAACTGTCGCAGCGTCATGACGTGCCTCTCCAGCGACGAGCCATACGCAGCCGTCGCTATGAAGCAGCCTGCCGGAACACCTACATCTCCAACTCCAAAGTCGCACTCCTGGAACACCGGAATGTCCGCATTGCGGCTGAGCTGATTGTCATCTGGGGCATAGTCTGGGTCCGCAGCTGAAACGGTGAGCGTCAGCGTGTGTGTCCGCGCACTGGTTACGCGAAAACTGTCGGATGACGCGCTCAACCGGATCGTCTCGCCGGGGCCGAGCGTCTCGATGACGCAAAGGTTTGCGGTGCAGGTCGCCCCGGTGAACCCCGGATTGCGCACCAGGACACCGGTGAAGCCAAGATTCCTTACCAGGTTCGGGAATTGGTTCAGTTCGACGGTCACACCAAGCGCCGTATCCGGCCCCGAATTGGTCACATCAACGACCGTGTCATATTGCTGGTCACCACAGGAAAGGAAGCCGAAAAACAACGGGGCCGAGAACCCCACGGCAAGGTCGATGCAACGCTCGACGGGAGGCTGGTGTATTCCAGCTGAAGCGCGGTTGTTACTCCGGTTCTGATCCGCACTGCCAACGACCTCGGCCGTGTTGACGATGCAACCCGGAGGTGTTGCCGTGGCAACAACCGCCGGAACGACCAAGGTCGCGTCAGCACCGGCGTTCAGATCGCCGACCATCCAGTCGCCGCTTACGGAGTCGTACGCCCCGCTGCTGGTGAATGCCGCCATTCCGACGGGAATCCTTAGCTCCGGCGGAAGGAGATCGTGCACATGCACATCAGGCGCCGCGTCGGCACCGATATTGCGTATGCGCACGGTGAACTCAACCGGCTGACCAGCCGACGGAGTCGATGTATCGACGCTCTTTTGGACTTCCAGATCGGCGTCGGCCAATACGGCCGTGGCCCACAGAAGGATTGCGACACCCAAGGCGCGTGGCTTCCCGGACATGATGCGGATCTCCCGAACCAGTACGAGTGGCGAAGCTAGGCCTCAGCGACCTTGGAAATCCTGATCAATAGTTGATGCTTTTGTGGAGACGGGGCGATGCCGGCGAAACAGGCCCCTCGCCGATGTGATTTGGCTATTTACGCAGCTTAAAGGTTGCGTGCACAGCGTTCAGGTCTCGACTGAACTGCTTGCGTGCCGATTCCTTATCCGCGTTCTTATATTCGAGTATCCCGCGGGTGACCTTGTCGTTGGTGGGGAATCGGCCATTTGCGTCTATCCAGGCGCGCATTCTGTCCTGTCTTCTTCTCGCTTCTTCTTCCCTGGCCTGCCGCGCCGTCCGGGTTGAGTCTCCTCCGTCATATGCTCCGGCGGAGATCAATTGCTGGTGCGCCTCTTCAACACGCATGCAGTCCGCCGCCAATATCCACGGATTGATCGTCGGCTGGGCGATCGTGACTTTGAGCATGTTGACTCTGAGCAGGACGCGTGCGGCCCCGTACACGAATTCCGAAATGGCGCTTCGCTCTAGCGGCTTGGGCATGCCTTCGGGTGCGATCCCTGAGCCGTTTGCTCCTATATCCTCGTGTTCGCTGACAATTTGCGCACAGCGCATTGCAATGGGGTCAGGACTCATGTTTGCCGCAGTGAAAATGCCGCGCGCCAGCTCTTCGATCCTGCCGATGTACTCGCGTAGCGATTCCCCGCTGCTCGCCCGCTCGAGGCTTCGGTTCGCCTCCTCGAACAGTTGCCGCAGCCGCCTCTCCTCCTTGACCGAAAGGGAGTCCGGAACTTCCCGTGGCACTCTTAGCGGCCTGAAGCGGCCCTTGAGCGACTTGGCGTTCATCGTTCCCGATATATCACAGTGTCGATGGGTGCTGCGCCGGCTTTCTCGCCATCAGACTCGCCAACGATGGCGCCCCCGGCCGGAGTTGAACCGACGACCTACCGCTTAGGAGGCGGTCGCTCTATCCACTGAGCTACGGGGGCGCGCCGGTTCGAGAATGTACCAGCAACCGCGCTTGAGAAGGCCTCCTACCCAGTAGGATCCACTCCAAGGGGGTGCGACCAGTTGGTGGGCCGCCGGTCAGTGGCGATAATCCCCGCCGAAGGCCACACACCATCCCATGGCACAGAGCTATCTCTACCGCCGTCACAGCCTGCTGGTGCGCATCACGCACTGGATCAACGTGATCGCCCTGGTGGCTCTGCTGATGAGCGGGCTGCAGATCTTCAACGAACATCCGGCACTCTACTGGGGCAAGTCCTCCTACACCGGTAAGCCCGCCATTTTCGAAGTCACGAAAGGGTTCCCGTGGGGCAAGTCCTCTGAAACCGGTGAGCCCGCCATTATCGAAGCCGCGAACAAGTTCCCGTCCTGGATCACGGTTCCCAGCGGGCAGTGGCTCGCCATGGGACGCCGCTGGCATTTCTTCTTCGCGTGGCTGTTCGTGATCAATGGCATCGTGTATCTCGCGCACAGCATCGCGAGCCGCCACGTCGAGCGTGATCTGAAACCGACGCGCGATGACTGGCGCGGCATCTGGCGTTCCTTCAAGGATCACCTGCGCCTGCGTCATCCACACGGCGAAGCGGCCAGGCGCTACAACGTGCTGCAGAAGCTTTCCTATCTGCTCCTGATCTTCGGACTCTTTCCGCTGGTTCTCCTGACCGGCTGGGCGATGTCGCCATGGCTCAATTCGGTGCTGCCTGGGTGGGTGGATTTTCTGGGTGGCCGCCAGTCCGCGCGTACCCTGCATTTCATCGTCGCCTGGACCCTGGTGTTGTTCGTCCTGATCCATGTGTTCCAGGTCATCGTCACGGGATTCTGGAACAACCTGCGCTCGATGATCACAGGCCGCTACAGGATCAGCTCCGAGGAGCAGTCATGAGGTGGCGTAAGCGCTCGCGTCGATACTTCCTGCGACAGGCGCTCACCAGTGCGGGTGCCGCGCTCCTGGCAGGCTGCGATGCACTCTCGAACAGCTCCTGGTTTCCGAAGGTTCTCGGCGTCGGCGAGCACCTGAGTAGTGCCGCACAGCATCTCGTGACGTCGAGACGCTCGATGGCTCAGGAGTTCACCGAGGCCGACCTGTCGCCACAGTTCCGCAGCAATGGAACTGCGAACCCCGAGGACGGCGAATACCAGGCCCTGGCGGCGCGCGGTTTCCAGGACTGGAAGCTTCTGGTCGACGGACTGGTGCAGGATCCCGCAGAGTTCACGTTGGCGCAGCTGCGCGCGATGCCAAGTCGCACACAGATCACGCGCCACGATTGCGTCGAGGGATGGAGTGCGATTGGCAAATGGACCGGCGTGCCGCTCAGTCACGTACTGGCGCTCGTTCGGTTGCAGCCTGAAGCCCGCTATGTCGTCTTTCATTGTGCGGACCCAATGTGGGGGACTCCGGAAAAGTACTACGAGAGCATCGACCTGGAAGATGCTCTGCACTCGCAGACGATCCTGGCGTACGAGCTGAACGACGAGGTGTTGCCGATCAAGAACGGCGCCCCGCTGCGCGTGCGCATCGAACGCCAACTCGGCTACAAGATGGCGAAGTACATCATGCGCATCGAGGCGGTGAAGAGCTTCGCGGGAATCCGCGGCGGCAAGGGCGGCTACTGGGAAGACCGCGGCTACGAGTGGTTTGCCGGCATCTGATTGAAGCCGCAAATTAAATAGGGGCCGCTTTCGCGACCCCCAGCAGTTGCCACATTTCGCCATCTACAAGAGACATTGATCTGTGGTGTCTGCGATTACAGCCTGCGCTCCCTGTCCGCGCGCGACAATGGCAATCGGCCGCATCGGGCAGTCAGCGCCTTCCTACCTGGTAGCTGGCGTAGTCCTTGCAGCGTTTTCGGACATCAATTGATGGAGGATTCTCATGGCGCGTGCAATCTGGAAAGGTGCGATCAGCTTCAGCCTCGTGCATATCCCGGTAAGCCTGCACACCGCGGCACGACCACACGAGCTCGACCTCCACATGCTGGACAAGCGCGACTTCTCGCCGGTCGGATATCAGCGCATCAGCAAGAAGACCGGAAAGACAGTCGAGTGGCGTGACATCGTCAAGGGTTATGAGTACAAGAAGGGCGACTACGTCGTGCTGACCGACGAGGATTTCCGTCGGGCGAATGTCGATGCGTCACGAACCATCGATATTCAACTCTTCGTGGATCGCGCAGCAATTGCGCCTTACTACTTCGACACGCCGTACTACCTCACCCCCGAGGGCCAGGGCGCAAAGGTCTATGCGCTCTTGCGCGATGCGATGGCGAAAGCCGGCAAGATAGCAGTGGCATCGTTCGTGCTACGCAGCCGTGAGCACCTGGCGACATTGATGCCGGAGGACGGCGTCCTGATGCTCAACACCATGCGTTTCGAGCAGGAGATACTTCCCCAACCCAAAGTCGAAGGCACGAAGGCAGGTCGCGCTGCGAACGGCAAGGAATTACAGACTGCTCTTACGCTGATCGACGAGATGTCGGCGTCCTGGCAGCCAAAGAAGTATCGCGACACCTATCGCGACGATCTCATGAAGCGCATCAAGCAGAAGGTGAAGGCCGGCGAATCGAAGACGCTGACAGCTCCCGAGAAAGGTGCTGCGAGCGAAGAACGCGGCAAGGTCGTGGACCTGATGGCGCTTCTCCAGAAGAGCCTGGATGAAAAGCGGCGCGGGCCGCGACGTGCCGGCCCACGTCGCAGCACCCGCGCTGCCTCAGAGCGTCGAGCCTGACCCGCTGGTCATCTCGTCGCTGCTGTGCTGAGTGACTCCAGAAAGCTGGTTCCGGAGCTGCGCTCCCCCATCAGCTGCTTCTTGCGAGCCTGCAGCTGCTCGCCCACAGCCTTGAGGTCCAGGTCCGAAGCGCGCGCCTTGGCGAACATGCCATCACGCTTTTCTTCTTCTTTGACATGATGCTTGATCATCTCCGAGAGCACGTGAATGCGCGCATCGTAGTAGTCGTCTGGTCCCGCTTCCTCGATGGTGGCGATCAGCTTCTTTGCGCCCTCATGCTCCACTTCCGCCTCGTGATGCACACCGGTCGCGTCGGTGGCTTCGAGAAAGGCGGGATAGAAGATTTCTTCTTCGATCGTCGTATGCACCTTGAGCGCCGTGCAGATCTTGTCGGCTAGTTCGACCTTGCGTTCCTGGGAACGCGTCTTCTCGAACTGCTCGAACCATCCTTCGACCTCCCGGTGATCGGCTTTCAGGAGCGAAATCGCATCCCGCGTCGAACGCTTTGCCCGGTGCTTTGTAGAGCCGTTTGACTTCCGTTTCGCCTTTGCCATCTGACTACTCCTGTGTTCTCTGACTTTGTGACTCGCTGCGAAGTCGCAGGGCGGGGACAGTAGGCTTGGCTACATGGCACCGCCATCCGCTCGTTGCCCGAGAACACGTCGGTTGCGTCCTACTTTTCGCGTAGTCCTCTCTCTGCCAGGCAAGAGCGTGTAGGCCGCACCTGACGCTGACTCTGCGCAACGCTTTCGTCAGCGCGTTCGCGCGCTCGCTGGAGGGGAGCATTTCGCTACGCGATGTCAAGAAGAACCTGGGGAAGATCGGTAACGATCAGTCGGAGCACGATGAAGAGAAGAAGCAGGACAAAGACCGAAAAACCCAGAGCGAAAAGAACCAGGAACGTGGCTCGAGGAGCAACAAGGCGCCCATGCAGCCCACCAGGCTAGCAGAACTCGAAACGTGGTCGGCTGGGCCTGCCTGGCTCAGTGAATTGCCGGAGTCCTATCGCTCAGTCCGACCCGGCTTCAGTGGCCGTGCAAACCAGGTCGATCAGCTGCGGCGCTTCGGTGTGTTCAGAGGTCGTGGTCGGCCCGTCTCCCGGGACTACGACCCAACACATGGGGCGCTGCGGCGCGGGCGCATCGACGATCATCAGAGCGAAGGCAAGGAGTGTAGTCGCGCACTTCATGGGGCTGATCCTGCCACCCGATCGCGGCAGGTGCTGTGCGCTATTTCCGCTGCGCGTGTGAGTTGATTCGCACTTTTTTGTAGGCGGTGGGCGCGAGAGGCTGCCCGCGGCGCTCAACCACGAGGCCGCCATTGGCACTAAGTCGGCGTAGAGGCACTGCGCTCTGCGCTACTGGCCGCCGGTTCGACGCCTTCTCGTCAGGGCGACCTATGCGTAATAATCTGACAACAATGAACAAGACGGCCCCCGGCGGGCGAACCGTGCGCACATGCCTACTGGCAGCGGCGATCGCAACAAGCGTGTGCTCGTATCTGACTGCTTGCACCTCCAAGCCTCTCATTGCGTATTCGACCGATACACCGCCGCTTGCGCTCGTTCCGGCAGAGGCGGCGGGCATCGTTGACCGCCGTGCACGTTTTCGCGAAATCTACTGCGCCGTACTCGAAGCGCACGGACCTGAGCTTCCGGACTACCGGCCCTGCGATCAGGCGCTGACGCGCGTTGGGAGCGAGCCGACCGGCGAAGGACGGCCCGTCGACCTTGGTCCTTCCAAGCGCCACCTCATCGCGGCATTAGTGCCCGGAATCGGGTACGAATGCATCGAGCCGTGGTTGAACCCGATGGGAACTGCCGCGGAGCTCGTGCGCCCATTCGGATACGAGGCGTCATGGATGAAGGTCGACGCACTCTCGGGCATCGAAAACAATGCCCGGCAGATTCGCGATGCACTAATGGCCATGCCCGAAGAGTCTGGCCCGCCTCGCGTGGTACTGATCGGGTACTCGAAGGGGGCACCGGACATTCTTCAGGCGCTCGTGACTTATCCGGAGATTCGCCCGCGCGTGGCTGCGGTCGTGAGCGCCGCTGGTGCCGTCGGTGGTTCTCCGCTTGCAAACGATTCGGAACAATACCAGGCGGACCTGATGCGCCACTTTCCCGGCGCCACCTGCGCTCCGGGCGATGGCGGAGGTGTTGCCAGCTTGCGCACGACTGAGCGACGGAACTGGCTCGCACAGAATCCCCTGCCGACCGGATTGCGCTACTACTCGCTGGTCACATTCCCCCAACCAGAGAGAATCTCATCGATCCTGAAGTCGAGTTATCGCAAGCTCGCGAAGATCGATGGTCGCAATGACAGCCAGGTGATCTTCTACGATGAGGTAATACCGACCAGCACGCTCATGGGGTACGTGAATGCAGACCATTGGGCCATTACGTTGCCCATCGCCCGCTCGCACCCGAAGATCGGGTCCTGGTTCGTCACGCAGAATGCTTATCCGCGCGAGGCTCTGCTCGAAGCGATGTTGCGGTTCATCGAGGAAGACCTCGCGGACCGGCCAGAGTAAACTCGCGCACGGCGTCGGTAAGCGAGCGCAGACCGAGAAGACAAACGAGACCCGACGCCGCTTACTCATCTTGCTCACGCCCGCACTATGGCGACACGACTGCTGCTCCTCGCCTTCTCGTTCCTGTGCACGGCAGGTCCTGCATTCGCCTGGGTCTATCCCGAGCATCGTGACATTTCGATACTTGGGGTCGAGACCCTCGACCCGGAACGCAGAGCGATCTTCGATCGCTTGTGGGCCGAGGCACGCGTCGGCAACGAGAAACGCCTGTGTGCGCAGGAAGCTGACACAGCACAGGGCGTGAAGCCCGAGTGCATCGACTGGGCGGCGATGCCTGCGATCTCCGGCGATCATTCCTGTTCGAGCCGAGAGATGCTCGACATCGTCACCAACTCCAAGCGGGTCCTCGAACTCGCCGACATCGCGGCGCAGCTCAAGCTCGACCTCGCGCAGGTCCCCAAGCTGCCGCCTGCCGAGCCCGACCAGGGTGCCACGAGCCGGATCAGCGACTTGCGCACGGCAGCTCGAGAGCGAAGGCGCGCGGGCTCAGCGCAACAACGCACTTCGGGCCGCCGATGTCCGGCTGCAGGAGGCCGATCCGGAGTACGCAACCCGGGCGGCATACAACGGTGCCCACTTCCTGCTGGCGCGTCCCAGGGTGGACTTCACCGCCAGGGAATACGTGGAGACCACCCTCAAGCGCGGATCAGAGATCAACGCCGTCGGTGTGTGGGGGTGGTATCACTTGAGTGCGCTGCAGAAGGCCACGCGACTGGCGCACGAAACGCTCCCTCCCGCAAGAGCGTTCGGCCCTGACGCGTGCGATGTTGGCAGACGAGGCCTTTGCACTGCACTTCATCGAAGATGTCTATGCCGCGGGTCACGTGGCCGGAACCTGGGGCAACGTGTCACAGCGCAAGGGCACTCACGACTACTACAACGAGCACGGTCTGGAAGTGAGTACCTGGGAAGGAGGCGCGAAGACAGTCGTATTGATGGGCGATGCGCACATACGCCCCGAGGACGCCCAGCTCGCCGCCGAATCGGTTCGCTTGAGCCTCGAGCAACTGCTCGACACAGCGGCCGGCCGGCTGCGGAAGGTCAATCTACCGTACACGCCGAGGGCTCCGGCGGAGCCCGAAGCGTTCGACGTATGCAAGAACAACACGATCGGCGATAGGCCCGAGGGACGGCAAGCCAGTACCCGAAGCTCTGCAGTTGGGTGTCGAGGTCCTGCGACCGACTCCTGTACCGAGTTTGGGGCCGGGGCTGGGAGCCATGCCGCGTTTCCGAGCGGAAGTCGGTCCATTCATCGGTGTCGCCGGCTCGCTCGATGTGCGTTATCTCGATGGCGGCTACACAGGCCTCGAAAGCGGCAACGGGTTCATCGGCGGCGCGGACCTGTCGATGCGCTTCGGCTACGGCCTCGAGGGGGTGCTCGACCAGTCCGGAGACGGTCTCATCTATTTATCGGTGGGGTACAGGGGCGATACGCCCTCCTCCAACAAATTCAGCACGAGCTCGTTTGCACAGCAGGGCGGCAGCCGCACAGCCGCGATCCCGGGACGCACCGGATTCACCGCGCGATTGCGAATGCCGTTCTATCTCATACCCGGCGATCTGCTGCTCTTGTCGCCGCTGTACTTTGCTTCGCCCACGACCTACCAGGACATGGCAATCCGCGCGGTCAACGGTGGGCTGATTCCCTGGCAGCTCGGCTGGGCGACACGCTTCGGCCGCTTCCAGTTCGTCCTGGGTCGCGAGATCGGTGTGGCGTTCTACGGACGGCAGTCGGACGACAGCCTGCTGGCGCCCGGAGTGACTCCGGGTGTGCCAAGGGTTATCGGCTTCAAGTCGAACTCTTTCGACTTCCCGATATTCGAGTATCGGCCCTACCGCGCATTTGATATGAGTCAGACTTCCGAATTGACGCTGCAGCTGTACGGCGCAGTGGATGATCCGTACTCGAGCAGCGTCCTCTTTCCTGAGGGCGCGCCGGGGGTCAAGATGGACCGCGTCTACTCGATCGGAATTCGGATAGTGTTCGACTGGCGGCGTTATTTTGACGCTCGCTAAGCGGTGCGGCCTGTAGGAACGAACGCGTCGGCGCTTATCGTCCTCTGCGCCAGCGCAGGTCGAAGCGAGTACGACAAAAGGGCAAGCGAGATCAAATGCGAAGGCTCGAGCGTCATGTGACGCGCAACAGATTGGCGAGAATGGTGGAGCAGAAGGGGATCGAACCCTCGACCTCCGCATTGCGAACGCGGCGCTCTCCCAGCTGAGCTACTGCCCCACCGAAAATGGGCGCGGGATTCTAGCATCGGCACCCCGCACGGCAAAGCTCGGATCCGCCTACATCGACTGCCCGAAAACACAGCACTTGGGGCTATCATGCGGTCGGGACTCGAGGAGCACCGCATGAGCGTCGCAATTCGCAGCGCGCGTACCGCGGATCTCGACTTCATCGTCGACTGCAACGCTCGCCTCGCCCAGGAGACCGAAAGCAAGCAGCTCAATGCGCAGGTGCTGCGCGCGGGTGTGCACAGCGCTCTCGCGTCCGAGCACAAGGGTCGCTACTTCATCGCCGAACTCGACGGCCGGCCGGCGGGTCAACTATTACTGACCCACGAATGGAGCGACTGGCGTAATGGCTTCTTCTGGTGGTTTCAATCGGTCTACGTCGTGCCCGAAGCGCGCCGTCATGGTGTGTTCGCGGCCCTTTATCAATATGTCGAGGAACTGGCGAGGAACAGCCCTGACGTCTGCGGCCTGCGCCTCTACGTTGAGCAACACAATCACAATGCGCAGCAGATCTATCAGCGGCTGGGGCTCACACGTACGGCCTACGAGATCATGGAAGTCGAGTTTCCTCGCTCTCGAGGAGGTGCCTGATGCTTGCGCCCGGTAGCCGCGCGCCTGAATTCACGCTGCCCGACCAGGACGGGCGCGATCGTTCGCTGACTTCATTGCTGAGCGATGGAGCGCTGATCCTGTATTTCTATCCGGCAGATTTCACGCCCGGATGCACCGCGGAAGCCTGCTCACTTCGCGATCTGCATGCCGATATCCAGCGTGCCGGATTGCGCGTCGTCGGCGTGAGCCCGCAGAACGCGGAGAGCCACAAGCGGTTCGCGCAGAAGTATGGCCTCAAGTACACATTACTCGCCGATCCGGACAAGACGGTGATCAAGATGTATGACGTCGACGGTCCGTTCGGGATCGCTGTCCGGCGCGCCACATACCTCATTGATCAGCACCGGATCGTGCAGGACGCGGTGCTGGCAGACTTTCGTATCAGTCGCCATGAGGACTTCGTGCGTAAGGCGGTCGAGCTGCGCAGGGCAGCAAACTAGGCGCGAAAGCCACCAAGAATAAGCCTGAGATTTAGCTGATATCTTACGGTTCTATATAGATATTATCAGTAGGTCAGCTTGAGGATTGACGCCCTCCCGAGCGTGGGCACGGTAACGACGTAGATCGTGCCGTATTCATCTTCCCCCATCGGCGGAACACGCCCATCACGGCTCAGGCGCCGCACGATCTCGGGCACGGTATTGCTGTGCCCGACCACGAGAACGTTGCGACCGCGGTACTGACTGCGGATCTGTCGCAGCAGCCCGTCGACATCAGCCCCGGGCACTGTCTTCACCTGCAGTCCGAGGCGCGCGGCTAGCGGTTCCGCGGTGCGTTGAGCGCGTCGCGTGTCACTCGCGAAAACGGCCGTGATCCGGCCGCTGCCTTCCCTGCTACCGAACAGCCGCGCGAGCAGTTCGGCACGCTGCTCGCCCGCCTGGCTGAGAGGTGGGTCGTCGATGGTGCTCAGCTCTTTCTCGGCATGACGCACCACGACCACTGTGGTCGTGGTCATTGACAGCACGAACCAGGCGGCGAAGCCCACGACCAACAGCCCTGCAAGCGCGGCAAGCCACAGGGGTGTCAGGAGCGGACGGCGGCGGAGCTCGGCGTGCTCCTTTTTCATCAGCGGCTACCAGGTTTTCTCGGCGAGGGACGGGATCTGATCCGGGCCGCATTCTGACACCGCGGCATCGGAAAGGGCAGCCGGGCCGGATTGCAATCCGGAGTCAAATCCATATACTAAGCATTGCTTATTATCAGTGGAGCGTACTACTTTGCAGTCCCGCCCGCGCCTCGGTTACCTGGTCCACGACGTCGCGCGCCTGTTTCGTGCCGAGTTCGCGGTTCGTGCACTTAAGCACCGCATGACACAGACGCAAATGCGCACCATCGCCTATCTCGGTCGCATGGAAGGCTGCAGTCAGCGTGAGCTGGCCGAAGTGATCGAGGTTCGGCCCATCACTCTGGGGCGCCAGATCGATCTGCTCGAGGCCTCGGGCCTCATCGAACGACGACCTGATCCGGTCGATCGACGCGCCGTGTGCCTGTACCTGACGCCGCGCTCGCGCGCGCGCCTCGAGCAGCTGCACGAAATCGGCGATGGAGTCTACGACCGTGCGACGCGCAACCTGTCGAAGGCTGAGCGCGAGACCCTGCTTCGCCTGCTGGAAACAGTCCGCGAGACTCTTGCTCAAGACCGCGCCCAGCACCGCGATGAAGGCACGCATTCCGGAGCGGCGTCACACCATGGCCACTGAGACCACCTCTGCGGGACCGCGTCGTCGTCTCTGGCGCCCGCTGCTTCTCTGGGTCGCGCCAGCAGTGCTGATCGCCGTTGCAGGCGCCTTCTGGTTCTTCGGCCGTGGCTATGCCAGCACCGACAACGCCTACGTGAAGGCCGACAGAACGACCGTGGCTGCTGAAGTCGACGGCACCGTCAGGAGCGTCCCCGTCAAGGAGAACACCCACGTCGCCGCCGGTGATGTACTGATCGAGCTCGACGACGAACAGCTGCGCTATGCCGTACAGAGCGCGAAGGCGCGCGTCAATGCAGTCAAGGCGCAGATCGCAGGCCTCAAGGCCCAGTACGCCGAGAAGGACACGGAGCTTGCAGTGGCTCGACGCTCGGCTGATTTTGCCAAGCGCGAGCAGACACGGCAGCAGGAGCTCGCCGCGAAACATCTCGTCGCGTTGTCGAAACTCGACGATGCTGATCAGGCGACTCAGGTCGCTGTCGGCCAGGTCCAGGTCACGGAGCGCGACCTTGCCGCCATCGCAGCCCGGCTCGGTGGTGATCCGAAGCGGTCCGTCGACTCGCATCCGGACGTCGAGGCTGCGGTAGCCGAATTGCAGCACGCTGAGCTCAATCTGCGCCGCGCCCGAATCCTGGCACCGCGTGCCGGGATCGTCAGTCACCTGCCTCAGGTCGGTGACCATCTCACGGCCGGGAGCCCTGCCCTCGCCATCGTTTCCGATCAGGGCATGTGGATCGAAGCGAATTTCAAGGAGACCGACCTCGCGCATGTGCGCAAGGGTCAACCGGTGCAGATCGAGATCGATACCTATGGCCGGCGCAAGTGGTCGGGCCGGGTAGAAAGCATTGCGCAGGCGACCGGAGCGGAATTCGCGATCCTTCCGCCGCAGAACGCGAGCGGCAATTGGGTCAAGGTCGTGCAGCGCATTCCGGTCCGCATTGCCGTCCTGACAACGGCTGAAGATCCGCCGCTGAGAGCAGGTATGAGCGCGACCGTCCGCGTGGATACCAACAGCGAGCCCGGTCACGCCGTAGCGCGAACTGCCCTGGCTACGCCATGACCCAGGAGGGTCGCGTCAACCGCGGCCTCCTCGTCGCCTCGACCATGTTGGCGACGATGCTCTATGCGATCGACACCACGATCGCGAATGTGGCGCTACCCCACATCCAGGGGAGCCTCCAGGCATCGCCCGACCAGGTCCTCTGGGTCCTGACCTCGTACATCGTCATGAGCGCGATCGCCACGCCGCTGGTGGGCTTCGTCGCTTTGCGAATCGGTGAGCGTCCGGTGCTGCTGATGAGCGTCGCTGGGTTCACCATCGCCTCGATGCTCTGCGGTATCGCGACCTCCCTGCCGGAGCTCGTGATCTTTCGCGCGATTCAGGGCGCGTGCGGCGCTGCGCTCATCCCGCTGTCGCAATCCTCATTGCTGAGCGTGTTTCCGCGCGAGAAGCACGGCACCGCGCTCGCCATTTGGGGCGTCGGCGTGATGGTGGGGCCGGTGATTGGACCGACGCTGGGCGGCTGGCTCACCGAAGCGCTCAATTGGCGCTGGGTGTTCTACATCAACGTGCCCGTCGGTGCGCTGGCGTGGCTCGGCCTGACTGCATCGTTGCCGCGTGGCGCGAAGTCCAAGGATCGCGTTTTCGATCTGAAAGGGTTCGTGATGCTCGCGCTCGCCATCGGCCTGGCGCAGCTCGCTCTCGACCGCGGCAACAGTCTCGGCTGGCTCGACTCCACGGAGATCGTTGCCGAGATGATCCTCGCCGGCGTTCTCTTCTATATGTTCCTGGTGCACACCCTGACGACCGCGCATCCCTTCTTCGAGCGTGGGTTGTTCCGGGATCGCAACCTGGTCGCAGGCCTCATCACCCCCTTCGTCGTATTTCCGCTCATCATGGTCCCCGGAGCGCTACTGCCGGTCTTTATGCAGCAGTTACAGGATCACACGGCTTCAACGGCAGGGCTGGTGATGGCACCGCGTGGCATCGGCATGGCCATCGCGATGCTGACCGGAGGTCGCCTGATCTCGCGCATAGACTCGCGCCTGATGGCAGCCATCGGTCTCGCTATCGTCCTGGGGTCGTGCATTCCGCTGGTACACATCACGACCGACACGACATCTGCCACCATTGCGGCCGTCACGTTCTTCCAGGGCGTCGGCATGGGGCTGACGTTCCTCTGCATCAACGCGGCTGCCTACGCGACTCTGCCGGCGGAGTTACGTACTGAGGGCGCCGTGCTCGTGACGTTGGGACGAACGCTCAGCGGCGCAATCGGAATTTCCCTTGCTGGAACGCTGCTCACGCACTCGACTGCCGCGAATCAGTCGCGCTTGGTCGAATACTTCTCCGCGTTCGACTCGGAACGCTGGGCCAGTGCGGTGCAAATGGTCGGTGATCGCGCCAACGCCTTGCTCGCGATGCAGATCCAGCAGCAGGCCACAGTCATCGGTTACGAAAATGTGTTTGCCGTGATCAGCGGCCTCGCCCTCTTCGCGTTGCCATTGCTGCTCCTCTTCAAGCTTCCGAAGCGCGCGAAGGCCGCGGTGGATCCCGCCAGCGCCGAACCCCTGCATTGATTTGAGCCGGTGATCATCGTGCCGGGTTGTATTCGAACGAATGAAGTTGTGGGTTGGGTTTTGCGAGGAGCGCAGAGCGATCCTGACCGCGCAGGTAGCTGTCAAAAAACGCCAGGCTGTAACCGGTGATCCAGCGCGCGCTGCCGCTCTGGACCGCAGCCGTCGTGCTCTTGCCGAGCGAGATGAGATTCGTCCACTCCAAATGCGACGCAGCGTTGAGAACGAGGAAATACTTGGGCGCCTGCAGCTTCTCGTAAACCGCAGGCAGGAACGGCGTAATGGCCCAATCGAGTGTGCCACCCTGGAGCATCACTGGGACCTGGACCTTATCAAGTGCAGGACCATCGAAATAGGGCAGCGCATAGGGCGAGAGAAGTAGCGCCGCACGAATACGTGAGTCCCGCCATGCCGGCCTGGCTCCAGCCATGCCCAGCGCCACGTAGCCGCCGAGTGAATGACCCGCGATTCCGATGGCGCGTGGATCGACGTGATCGCGCAGAAAAGCTGCGGAATCGCTGCCTCCCAGCAGATGATCGATGAGCGCGCTGAGATCCTCCTTGCGATCGAGGTACTTGTTGTCGTCCCAGCTCCTTGCATCGATGAAGTTCGGTATCGCGATGGGCTCGCTTCCGGTACCCGCATCGGCGTGATTGGGGGCGGCAACGATGTAACCCATGCGGGCGAGATTTTCTGTGAGAAAAATGATCTGATCGCCCGTGCCCAGAAAGCCATGTGAAAAAACAATCAGAGGAAACCGGCCTGGCGCGATCGTGCCGTCCGGCGCCGCAACGCCGAGCTGACCTTTGTAGTCGAAGCGATCCTCCGGATCCGCCGTCGGGTACCACAGGAAGTAATCGCGGGTACGAGAGGGGTTGCTCCCAACTGTGTATGTGAACTGCAGCTTCCGATAACCAACCGACGTCGTTGCTGATGACCCCCCGGTCCCATGGTCTTCCGGGGGACCCTCAGCGAGTGAGGTCGCGCCGACGACGAGCGAGAGGGATAGGAAAGTGATGATTGCGATTCGCTTCATCTCAGCTACGCTAAGTTACGGTCGGAGAATTAACAAATCCTGAACACAGGCATGTATCGCCCCCGACACGCCACTGTCACCACCCTGCTGAGCCTCGTTCTCTCGCTCGCTCTCGCGCAGCACGGCGCGGCACAGCAACTCGTTCTCACTCCGTTCAAGCCCAGCGGCATCTACGCCCTCGGCGAGAAGGCGGGCTGGAGCGTCGCGTTGCCGTCGGGCGCTGCGATGCCCGCGGAATACTCGTACGTGATCAGGAAGAACAACTTCGACCTGATCAAGGCGGGCAAGCTCGACCTTTCACAGCCCGCGACTATCGAGGTGGCGCTGAACGAGCCGGCAATGCTCTACGTCGAGGTCAGATCCAGTGATCCCGCTGCCAAGGTGCATGTTGTCGGTGCGGCTGTAGCGCCCGAAAAGTTGCAACCTGTGGTGCCGCGGCCGCGCGACTTCGATCAGTTCTGGGCCAAAAAGATCCGAATGTTGGAGAAGATCCCGCCCAACCCGGTACTCACGCCCGGAACGAGCGACGAGCCGGGCGTCGACTACTTCACCCTGCAGATGAATCACATCAACGGCAGGCACGTCTACGGCCAGGTCGCAAAACCCAGCAGGGCGGGCAAGTTTCCCGGCCTCGTGATCTTTCAGTGGGCGAGCCCGCCCTACCCTTTGCAGAAGGAATGGGTGACGGCTCGCGCGGCAGAAGGCTGGCTTGCGGTGAACATCGAGCCGCACGACGTGTTGCCGGATCAGCCCAAGGCTTACTACGACGCGCTACCCGAAGAACTGAAGCAGTATCAGACGATCGGCCGCGACGATCGAGACCAGAACTATTTTCTGCAGATGTATCTCGCCGACTATCGCGCGGTGGAGTATCTCGCGAGTCGACCCGATTGGAACGGCAAGACGCTCATAGCCACCGGAATCAGCATGGGTGGCCAGCAGAGCCTGTGCGTCGCCGCTCTGAACTCCAGGGTTACCGGCGTCGTCGTGCATGTGCCGGCCGGCGCGGATTCCAATGGCCCCTTGCACGGGCGCGCATCCGGATTTCCCAACTGGCCCGCCGACGATCCAAAGGCGATGCGCACGGGGCTCTACTTCGACACCGTGAATTGCGCACCGCGCATTCGTGTTCCGGCACTGATGTCGATGGGGTTTCTCGACACCGTAACGCCGCCTGTTGGCATCTGGACTGCGTTCAACCAGATCCCGGGCCCGAAAGAAGCCGTGCCGCTGGTCGACGCTGCACATAACCACCAATCGACGCCCGAGCAGCAGGCACCCTACCTTGTGCGCTCGGCAGAATGGATGAGGACACTGCTCGCTGGCGGCAACGTCATCGAGCCTGCCGATGCGCCCAGCCCGCGCATTGAGCAGAACTCGCGGCTCGCGCATGAGCTGCTGATGAAGAAGAAGCAGCAAGGCCAGATCGACATCTACTTTCTGGGCGATTCCATCACGCGCCGTTGGGGTGCGGCGGATGAGAAATACAAAGAGCTGCTCGCCAACTGGAAGCAGAACTTCTTCGGCTGGAACGCCGCGAATTTCGGCTGGGGCGGAGACAAGACGCAAAATATCCTGTGGCGCATCGACCAGGGGGAGCTCGATGGTGTGAATCCCAAGGTCATCGTACTGATGGCCGGCACCAACAATGTCGGCCGAGTTACACCGATCGGAACTGATCAGGCACGAATCGATGACATCACGCGGGGCGTCAAGGCCATCGTCGCTCGGTGCCGCGAGAAGGCACCGGGCGCGACGCTCATCCTGATGGGCATCCTGCCACGGAACGATAACATCGCCGTCATGGCGACCATCGATCGCATCAACGCCAATCTCGCGAAGCTGGGCAACGGCAGCACGATTCGCTATCTCGATATCAACAACCAGCTTGCCGACGCGAACGGCCGACTATTCCCCGGTATGACCGACTCCGATCAGCTTCATCTCACCACGAAGGCCTATCAGGTCTGGGCGGACGCGCTTAAGCCGCATCTTCACCGAGCTGCTTGGGCCACCGGCGAGCGTCGATCATTCACCGCCGCCGACCGGCGATCCAAGTGCGATGGCTGCCCTCCGTCAGGACTGGTTGAACCTCAGAGCTGTGCGTCGAGGTGCAGAACTCGCGCCATCCAGGCCTCGAAGCGGCGCCAGCCCGATGCCTTGGGATCCCTGGTGAATGTCTCGCCGCCGTCGCTCCAGCTCAGCTTGTCGTCCTTGAGTGTCACCTGCCAGGCGCGTTCACCCATAGCCTGCTGGTCAAAAATCTCCTCGAGCTGCTTCGTCAACGTGGCGTCCTCGACCAGTACACCCTGTTCGCAGTTGAGCCATGTCGACCGCGGGTCGAGGTTGTAGCTGCCGACGAACAGCGTGTGGCCGTCAATAGAAAGCGCCTTGGTGTGAAGGCTCGCTCCAGATGAGCCGAACAGACTCTTTTTTGTATCGCCATGGAGAGGCTTCAATTCCCACACCTGCACGCCGCCTTTCACCAGCGCCTTGCGATAGCGTGAATAACCTCCGTGTACCGCAGCCACATCGTTGGCGGCGAGGGAATTCGTCAGCACGCGCACGTGCTGGCCTTGCTGTGCAGCTTGGGTGAGGCCGGCGGTCACCTTCTCGCCCGGCACGAAGTACGGAGAAATGATGATGATGCTGTTGAGCGCTCCTCGCAGCATCTGCGAGACCTCGGTGCCTACATGGGTGCGCTCCAGGTCGTTCTCCTTCTTCGTCGCCTTGAGTGGATCGTCGGACACGAACTTGTACTTAGCGGTCCACTCCATCGGCCAATCGCCCGCAACCAGGCGCTGCACGGTTTCGTCCGCTTTCAGCGCGGCTGCATAGCGGCTGGCGCCGGGCTCGCCAGGAGGCTCGGCCAGCTTCTTGCGCGCGGCCTCCAGCCCCTGATCGTTGACCCCATCGGGGTCGAGCACTTCGATCGGGTAGGTGGCGGGTGAGTTCCAGTACTTGTCGAACGAGACTGAGGCGTCGCGCACCACTGGCCCGATCATTGCGAACTCCAAATCGACGAAATTCACTTCCTCGCTCGCGCCGTAATATTCATCGCCAATGTTCCGGCCGCCGGCGATCGCGACGCGGTTGTCCGCGATCCAGGTCTTGTTGTGCATGCGGTGATTGATACGCCCGAAGCTCGTCATTCCCTCTCCGAGGAAGCTGAGCGTGCCTTTGCGCGAGGCGAAGGGATTGAACATGCGTACATCGATATTCGGATGCGCGGCCAGCGCCGCAAAGCCGGCGTTCTTGGCGCGTGCGTCCATGTCATCGACCAGCACCCTGACCTTCACGCCTCGGTCCGCGGCTTCAAGCAATTGCCGCGCAATAAAGATGCCGGTGAGATCCGCATGCCAGATGTAGGTCTGAACGTCGAGAGTTCGCCCGGCAAGCCGCGCACTCTGCACCCGTGTGACAAAGGCTTCGGGACCTTCCTTGACGAGGCGGAATGCAGACTCCCCAGGATGCTTGGCCTCGGCGGGCGCGATGAGCTGATCGAGACGGGTGTCTTCGGCAGGCGGGACGGCACTCTCCTCCGGCAAGGGTGGACGAGGCTTCAGCTGCGCGCACGCGGCGAGGCACGCGACTATCAGGAACAACAGGCCGCGTCGAAATGAAAGCATGGCGCCAACTGTAGCGGAGATTTGGTTGCGGAGTCCTATGGTGGAGGCGAGTCGTGATTACCGGCAGGCTCGAACTCGTAGATACCACCGTCCGCCATCAGCGAAAGAAACAGGTGCCCGCCCTTGATGACGTACGACCTCACGTACGGCCACTGCTTGACGATCTGATCGTGCAAGGACCCGGGCGGACACATAGCACGCGTTAGCGCGAGCGGGCCGAGTTCGAGCTGAGGCCCGGTCGCCTTCCATGTGCCGCGACCCCGATTGCAGTCGATACGAGTGGTCAGACTTCCGTCGGCGTTGAAGGCGATCGTGTACTTTGCCTTGTCGTCTGGCGTCAGGGTCTCGTCGTCACCGCCCCGGAACTGGACGAGCTGCCAGGAGGAGCCGCCGAGACCGGACGCGGTCGTCCGCTCCGCTCTCGCGAATTGCGCCAATGATTTGCCGCTCGCATCCACAAGCTCCAACCTCTGGTCCGTGATGCGCCAGCCCGCGACATTCCCGAGCGCTTTATGAAACGCCTGTTCCTGCTCCATCCCCTGCAGACACGCCATCATCGTGCCGGCGAGTTGCCCGAACTTGAGCCGATCGCCTGTCGAGCGTGTAACTGCCCGTAAACCGATTGCAGCCGCCCGAACCCGATACCCGCTTGTCCGCCGAACTCAACTTCAAGTTAGGGGAGCGCTGCTGATCGCCGGTCGTTACCGGCTGCTCTCCGAGCCGCACGAGTGTCCACTCGGTGTTCTCGGGTGATGTGATTGCTGCCGAGATGCTCGCCTGTGTCGGCGGTGGGTTCGCTGCGCATCCGGCGAGGAAACATGCGAGGAGCAAACCCGCAGCTGCTGGACCGATGAGCTGATACCTATCCATGACACTCCTCTCAAACCCAGGTCGAGTGTGTGCTGACGACTTCAAAGTAATTTGACCGCGCGCTGACGGGCACCTTGCAAACGGCTCTGGACAGGAGCTAAGATTATTGAGAATCATTCCTATTCGTATTAACAATAGCTCGTCTCGGGGTGGTGGCCATGACTCGCCTCAGCCGTACTCGTGTACCGACCATCGCGGGCGTAGCTGCAGCGCTGACGTCAGTACTGGCGTTCGCGCAGAACGCGCCTGATTCGGCTCCGGCGACCGCCGCGCCCAAGACCTTGCCCAAGGTAAGGGTTTCCGCCGATGAACCGGACACCTACGAGGCGCAGACCAGCACCTCCCTGCGCACCGATACGTTGCTACGTGACGAGCCGACCTCAGTCACGGTGGTGACGCGCAAGTTGATAGATGACCAGAACATGCAAAACCTCGCCGACGTGGTGCGCTACGTGCCGGGGATCGGCATCGCGCAAGGCGAAGGCAATCGCGACAACCCGGTGTTCCGGGGCAGCAGCACTTCTGGAGATCTGTTCATCGACGGCCTGCGCGATGACGTCGAGTACTACCGCGACTTGTACAACATCGAGCGGGTCGAGGCCCTCAAGGGTCCGAATGGGATGCTCTTCGGCCGCGGCGGCGTGGGTGGTGTCATCAATCGCGTGAGCAAGCAGGCCGGGTTCGATACGTATCGATCCGCGGCGCTGCAAGGCGGCTCCTACGACAACGGACGCATTGCACTCGACTTGAATCAGCCGTTCAACGCCTCCGTCGCGCTGCGTCTCAACGCGATGTTCGAAGACAGCGATACGTATCGGGACGACGTAAGCCTCAAGCGCTATGGAGTCAACCCCACGATGACTTTCCGCTTCAGTGAGGCAACGCTTTTTTCAGTCGGCGCCGAATACTTTCACGACGAGCGCACGGCAGATCGTGGCGTATCGTCATTCGCAGGGCGCCCCCTGGAGACCGATCCCTCCGAGTTTTTCGGCGATCCAGCGCAGAGCGAGACGCATTCGACTGTGAAGGCCGCTAGCGCTCTATTCGAGCACCAGTTCGGCGAGGGCGTCACGCTGCGCAATCGAACCCGCTACGGCAACTACGACAAGTTCTACCAGAACGTGTATCCGGGCGTCGTGGATGTGACCGGTTCCAATGTGCAGATCGTCGCGTACAACAATGCCATGCAGCGCGATAACTTCTTCAACCAGACCGACCTGCTGTTTTCGCTCGAGTCCGGCGCCGTCAAGCATTCACTGCTCGCAGGCGTGGAACTCGGTCGTCAGGTCACTGACAACTTCCGCAATACGGGCTTCTTCGACACGATCAGTCCGACGACGACGTTTGTCGTCGTGCCGGTGAGCGATCCGCGGACGACGTTGCCGGTCAGCTTTCGACAAAGTGCAACAGATGCGGATAACCACGGTGTCGCGACTATCGCGGCCGCCTACGTGCAGGACCAGATTGAGTTCTCGCCGCGCTGGCTCGCAACCCTGGGGCTGCGCTACGACAATTTCCAGATGGATTTTGACAACCACCGCTCGAGCACGACGTTCAACAGTGATGACGGCTTGATCTCGCCGCGAGCCGGACTGGTCTACAAGCCCGTGGAGCCGCTTTCGCTGTACGCGAGCTACAGCCTCTCGTATCAGCCGCGCGCGGGCGCACAGCTTTCCTCGCTCAATCTCTCGAATGAGGCGCTCGACCCTGAAGAGTTCACAAACTACGAGGTGGGAGCAAAGTGGGATGTCGTGCCGGGTCTTGCCTTCACGGCCGCCGTCTATCGCCTCGAGCGGACCAACGTTGCCATCGCGGATCCTCTCGATGCCACGCGTTCGATCCTGGTCGACGGTCAGCGCGTGCAGGGAGTCGAACTCGGCATTGCTGGCAACATCACCAACTCGTGGAGCGTGATGGGTGCGTATGCGTATCAGGACGGCGAGATCGTCAGCAATCAGACCGCGACGGTCCTGAAGGGAGCAAAGTTGGGGGCGCTGCCCGAGAATACCTTCTCATTGTGGAACCGATACGATTTCAATCCAATGTGGGGTGTCGGGCTCGGCATCATCAATCGGGGCAGCATGCTCGCCGCGACCGAGAACATCGCAACGCCTGCAGTGAATGTCACGCTCCCGGCGTTCACACGAGTCGATGCCGCAGTTTTCTTCGTGCCGAACTCACGCCTGCGCGCGCAGCTCAACATCGAGAATCTCTTCGACGAGGAATATTTCGCGTCCGCGAATAACAATACGAACATCACGCCCGGCTCACCGCGTGCGGCGCGGGTTTCGGTCATCGCAACTTTCTAGGATTCCCCGGATCGTCTGAATCGGGCCCGGGGCGCCCTCCTCGCCTCGCCTGCACCAGGAAGGCGCGGGCGTCTCGACGAGGACATCGGTGGGCTGTTCGATCGTTGCGTCGAGTAGTAACGCCGGGCGTCAACGTGGGCGGGGTCACGGTGATGCATTCGAAGACTTTAGATCCTTTTGTGCACGTTGAGACCCCAGAATTGCACCGCGACGTCCTGGAGCAGCTTGCAGCGCAGCCTCAAATTCGCGGAGCGCGGCGGCGGGCTGCCCGGCAGTCAGCAGAATCTCTCCCAGTTGCTCGCGCGCAGGAACGATTGGCCCCGGGGTAAGGGGAAGCTTTTCGACCGAATCTTCCTGGTCTGCGGCACCACGCATGAGCGTGATCCCGCTCTCGGGATCACCCGTGGCCACCGCGGTCCACGCGCGGGCTTCCTGCTCGAGAATGCTGGCCTGAGTCGCCCAGTAGGTGTTGCCCGTGGCCTGCAGCTTCTCCTTGCAGTCCTTGATCTTCGCAATATCAGCCGCCGTCTCGTGCGGGCCGCTGTCACGTGCCCGTCCGACAGCACGAGCCCAATAGACAATGGCGGCAGTCTGCGGCATGGAGCCGGCAAGCGGCTGCAAGTTGGCGGCACCTGACCAGTCGCCCCCTTCGATCGCGACGCGTACCGGCATGACATTGGCCGCATAGCCAGTCTTGAACTCGGCCGCTGACAGCGAAGTTCTTGCCGCGACATCGCGCACAATTCCCTTGGCGTCATCGAACCGTCCGAGTTGCAAATAAGCGTAGGTGAGATAGTCCATCGAGTGCAGTTCCTCACCAACATCGCCCTGCTCGTGAGCTGCCTGTCGCGCCGCGAGATTCGATGCTATGGAATCCTCCCAAAGTCCGAGCCGCGTAAAGATATGCGATGGCATGTGGAGCGCATGTGGCACTGAGGGCGCGATTTGCGAATACGCGCGTGCAGGCTCGAGGCCGCGCGAAGCCAGCTCAGTGCTGTCGTAGGCGTGAATCAAGTAGTGAGCGAGCCCGGGATGATCCGGATACTTTCGATAGAGCGGCTCGAGGATCTGGCCCGCCTGTTTCTGTTTGGTATGGGTCCGATCGGTTGGTGATGCCGTCCCCAGGAGCGATAACGCGTGGAAGATCTGCGCTTCATCATCCTGCGGATGGCGTGCGGCAACCTCTCCCATCGCTTGCTCATAGGCGCGGGCACGATCGGGGTATGACCGCTCCTTGGAATCTCCGTAGTAAGCGGCAGCGGCCTCGATGAATGCCACCTCGCGCGGAGTCGCGTCCAGCGCGCGGGCTGCATCGATCTCTGCCCGTCCCTGTTGCAGATGTGCCGCATCAGGTGGCTCCCACAAAGGATGGTAATAGGAAAGTGCAATGCCCCAATGCGCCATGGCGCACTTAGGATCGGTGCGCGCTACGTCGCGGAACGCCTGCTCAGACGCATCAAACGCAAACGAGTGCAGCAACGCGACCGCTCTGTTGAAGGTGGCTTTGACCTCCGGTGAGCACGAGGTCTCGAAGGCAACGCTTCCCAGTTTCTCCGGTGGCGGATGGGAATGCTCTTCTGCGGCGACTGCCGGTCGCGCCCAAATCGCGAGCGCCGCGACGAATACGAGTGCGTTCGTGCGGCCTATCCTTGCTGCATCCATTTTTGAGTCCCAGTGATGTCAGGCTGTGATTCGCAGATTCTGGCGGAGAGGGGGAGATTCGAACTCCCGAACCCCGTAAGGGGTTGCCGGTTTTCAAGACCGGTGCATTCAACCGCTCTGCCACCTCTCCGGTCCGGGCGTTGTGGCGGCGCATCCTACCATCATCCCCTCGCCGAGTGATCACCCGCACATGCGGTTCGCACGTGCGTCGCTCGTCCTTGCTTTGAGGACCTGGGCGGCAGGACAAAGTGCACCGCGCGCGTGCATCATTAGGTCAGTTGCCGACCGCGAGGCGCACGAAAAGATGGGCTTTCACGAAGGTTGGGGCTTGTGTACCGAGCAGCTCGAGGCACGCCAGCAAACTCTGACACCGAGGCGCTGCGCGCCGTGCAAGGAGGACGAATGAACGCTTACCTGATTTGCTCTGCCATCGCTGGTGATCTTGTACTTCGCGTTGTCTTTGCATGTGTCGATGACGCGTGGGCGTACGAAAACCGGGATTGGCACGGGTAATGATCCGTCGGGCCCGCTGAGCAAAGCCGTCCGCGCACATGGCAATGCAGCCGAATACGTGCCGATTTTCGTGGCGCTGTTTCTCTACTTCCTGATGTCGGGTGCGGGCGGCTGGATCACCTGGGTAGTCGTCATCATCACGATCAGCCGGGTATTGCATGCGATGGGCATGCTGATGACAGCCAACTTCAACGGGCCGCCGCACCCCCTGCGTGCGGTCGGTGCAATGGGTACCTACCTCGGCGGATTCGCACTCGGCATTGCACTGCTCATGCGCGCGCTGCTGTAGCGCTTACCTGACTTGATGCATGCCGCTTCCGTATCTATAGAGTAACGCCTTGTTGGGAATCATTCTCAATTGACTCAGCTTCCGAGCGCAACATGCCGTCGGAAATGAGGATTTGCGCACGCGGACTGACATTCGCATGACACGCTGCGACAGGCCGGCTCGTAGCATGCGCGCATGGTCGTCGACCAGCTTCTCGTCGTTCACCAGCGCAAGCAGGGCAAACCTGCAGCCGGCGCCTTCGAAGCATTTGCTGTCAGTGACGAGCGCTTCTGCATCGAGACCTGCCTGCGCCGTCTCCTGATTTCCCACGTCGCAGATTCAAATCTCTCGGGCGCGAACTCGGCGGTGCCGAATGGCGTCGAGTTGCTTCGCGGCACCGATGCCTACGATCTGCTGCTGCGTATCGCGAGTGGCCTGGAAAGCGAAGTACCGGGCGAGTCAGAAGTCTTCGGTCAGTTCAAGCAGAGCTGGCAGACGTTTCGTACAGCGCATGCGGAGGTCTCGCGCAAGCTTGATCCGCTGATGCGCAAACTGTTCGAGGACGTGAAGCACATCCGCTCGCGCCACCTCACGGGCCTCGGTGCAGCGACCTACGGGAGCCTGGTGCGCGCACTCCTTGGCGCGGATGCGGAGCAGCCCACGCTCTTGATCGGTGCCGGCGAGATGGCAGCTGCGATTCTCCCCTATCTCTCGGGCCGGCCCTTGTACATCGCGAATCGCACGCCGGAGCGCGCGGCAGCGCTGCTGACCGGGCTGCGGCGGCAGGCAGATCGCGCGGATCAGATTCAGCTCATCGGCAGTGAGCTCGCTGCCGAACTCGCCGCCTGGCGCACGGCCACCAATGTCGTGGTGTGCGTTCCGCCAAATCGCGAGCGCGACCTCGTTCGCGTGCAGGCCTGGAAAGACCGCGATTCGAAGTCCGGCCACCTGTTGCATCTCGGCAAGCTGACGCCCGGCGATTCGTTGTGGGCCCAGCTTGATCGTTTCGCGACGCTCGCCGACCTCTTTGCCCTACAGTCCGCCAACTCCGAGCGGCGACGCGTTCAACTGCTTCATGCCCGCAATGCCTGCCGAGAGCGCGCCCAACTGCGCGGGCTCGGTGGCGGTGCCGGGGTCGCGCACGGTTGGGAAGACCTCTCGCTCTTTGCCCACAGTGCGTGATGTTGCAGGGAAAGCTGCGCCTTGGTACGCGGCGATCGGCACTCGCGTGGGCGCAGAGTCTGTGGGTCGCTGAGCGCATTCAGGCGCTCAAGCCAGGCACCCGCGTTGAACTGATCCCGATCGAGACTCGCGGCGATCGCATCACCGATCTGCCGTTGAGCCAGGTCGAGGGCAAGGAATTCTTCTCCGCCGAAATCGATGCTGCGCTGCTTGCCGGCGACGTCGATATCACTGTCCACTCGCTCAAGGATCTGAGTCTCGAACGCCCGGCCGGCATCGCGCTCGCCGCGATTCCGCAACGCGAGAATCCGCGTGACGTGGTCGTGTTTCGTGACGACGTGCCGCAGCGCCTGCTGGCTGGTGCGGCGCTGCGCATCGGCACGTCCGCTCCACGCCGCCTCGAGAACGTTCCGCGCTTTCTCGCCCAGGCGCTTCCTGGCGATGGCAAATCGAACGTCGAGTGTGTCGAGATCCGTGGCAATGTGGACACGCGACTTGGCCGCCTGCATGAGCCCGAAGGCAGTGCGCGACATCTCGATGGTGTCGTACTCGCATTCGCAGGTCTCATCAGGCTATGGCGTGACGCCCGGCCCGAAGGTGGGCGCGCGCGCTTGAATCGATTGTTGCAGAACGTTCGCTGGATGGTTCTGCCGCTCCCCGATTGTCCCTCCGCTCCCGGCCAGGGTGCGCTAGCCGTGGAGTGTCGAAGCGACGCCGATGACGCGCGCGCAACACTCGCGGTTCTCAATCATGACCCGAGCGCTCGCCTGGTGAACGCGGAGCGCGAGGTCCTCGCGAAGTTTGGCGGCGGGTGTCATCAGCGGTTCGGCGCAACCTGCATCGATCATCCCGCCTTTGGTTCACTGCTTTATGTGCGAGGCGTCGCCGAAGATGGCAAGCCACTCGATCGGGTGACATGGCTCGGAATGCCGGATTCGCCACAGAAGCCAGTGCGCTCGTGGGATGGCTTCACCGCCCGGGAACCGAGCGACGTTCCGGCACCGGAAGTTTCACGAGCGGTCGACACCGCGTTTCGCGACAGTACCGCTCCCGTCTTTGTCGCTCACAGCCGCGCTCTGCCGAAGCACGCGGCCGCACGCCTCGCGAAGCATCGAGTCTGGACCTCCGGGACTCCGAGCTGGTGGCGCCTCGCGCGCCTGGGAGTTTGGGTCGAGGGCTGCGCAGAGGGTCTCGGCTATGAGTGGATCGACTCCACGCTCGGCGAGCCGGTACTCGGTCTGCCGCCACTGGCGCAATGGCAGGTCTTGAGCCACACGGCCGCGGCTGATCATTGGCCGGCCGGCGAGGTCATCGGCACCTATCAATTGCCCGAGGTGAGTTCTCAGGCCATCCCGGACCCCACAACGGTCACTCACGTGTATTGGGCGAGCGGCACGCAATTCAGCCAGCTCTGGTCACGCTTGCCCGCCTCGGTTCATCATGCTTGCGGCCCTGGCAAGACGGCGCACGTCATCCGCGCCGCCGGGATCAGCAACCTGACGGTGTTCCCTTCTGTTCACGAGTGGCGACGATGGCTACAGATCGAACCGGCGATGCACGTTACGGACTGACCCTGAGGCGGTTGCGCCAGGATCGGCATATTCGCGAGCTGACGCGCGAAGTGCGTGTGTCCGCGACGCAGCTCATCCAGCCGCATTTCGTCGTCGAGGGCCTGCGTGGTCGCGAGGCAGTGCCAGGACTTCCCGGCGTACACCGTGATACCCCCGACAGCCTGCTCAAGCAGGTCGACCAGGATCTGGAGGCGGGCACTGACAAGCTCCTGCTCTTCGGTGTGCCTGGCGAGAAGCGCGATGTGGATATTCGTTTTGACTTCACCGCTCACCAGATCGAAGCGCTGCGCAAGCGCTTCGGTGCGGACCTGTGGATTGCCGTCGATGTGTGCCTGTGCTCTTTCACTTCCCATGGTCACTGCGGGGTTCTCAATCGCGAACAGGATCATGTGATCAATGATGCGAGCGTTGAGCAACTGGCGCGCGCATCGCTCGAGTATGCGCAGGCCGGTGCCAACTGCGTCGCACCGAGCGACATGATGGACGGGCGGGTGGCCGCGATCCGCCAGGCGCTCGATGGCGGCGGATGCGAACGCACGCTCCTCATGAGCTACTCCGCAAAGTTTCACTCGCGCTTTTACGGTCCGTTTCGTGAAGCGGCCGATTCGGCGCCGCGTGCCGCGCTCAAGGACCGCGCGAGCTACCAGATCGATCCGGCGCGTGCCGACGATGCGTACCTCAGCTCGCAGCGTGATGCCCAGGAAGGTGCGGACATCCTGATGGTCAAACCCGGCCTCCCCTACCTCGATATCCTGAAAGACCTGTCGTCGCGCATTCCGCGACCCTGGGCGGTCTACGAAGTGAGTGGCGAGTACGGCGCCTTCGAGGCACTGGCATCGCAACAGCTGATGGACGGACCCAATGCTCATGTCGAGTGCTGGACGGCATTCGTGCGCGCCGGCGCTTCGATGATCATCACCTACGGCGCCCGTCACGCGCGCCGCTGGTTGTCCGGCGCATGAAGTCGGAGCGCTCCGCCGCCCTGTTCGAACGCGCACGCCGGGTTACTCCGGGTGGCGTACATTCTCCCGTGCGCGCCTTTCGCGGCGTCGGCGGCGTGCCGCGCTTCATTCGTGAAGCAGCCGGCAGCCGATTGATCGACGTCGACGGCAACATCTACATCGACTTCTGCATGTCGTGGGGTCCACTGATTTTCGGCCACCAGGATCCGGACGTGCGCGCCGCAGTCGAAAGCGCAATGAGCCGTGGCTGGACCTATGGCGCCGCCGAGGCGGGCTCTCTGGAGCTGGCAGAGTGGATCTGCCGGCGCATTCCCTGGGTCGAGCAGATTCGTTTCGTCAATTCCGGCACGGAGGCGGTGATGTCGGCGCTGCGCCTGGCACGCGCCGCCACCGGCCGACCACGCATTCTGAAGTTTCATGGCTGTTATCACGGCCATGTCGACTCGATGCTCGTCAAGGCAGGCTCAGGGCTTGCAGAAGCGTCGAGCCCCGACAGCGCAGGCGTGAGCGAGGAAACGGCGGCGAATACCCTCGTCGTCCCACTCGACGATTCCGACGCGTTGCGCGAGGCATTCGCCCTGCACGGCCAAACCATCGCCGCGGTGATCATCGAACCTCTTCCCGCGAACTATGGCTTGCTGCCACAACGCCCCGAGTTCATACACGAGCTGGTACAGCTCGCGCGCGACAACGGCGCACTGGTGATTTTCGATGAAGTCATCAGCGGCTTTCGTGTCGCCTTAGGCGGGATGGCGGAACGACTCGGCGTGAAGCCGGACCTCGTGACCTACGGCAAGGTCATCGGTGGGGGCTTCCCCGTCGGGGCCTTCGGCGGCCGGCGCGACCTGATGGAACAAATTGCGCCCGTCGGGCCCGTCTACCAGGCGGGGACATTGAGTGCGAATCCCGTCGCCATGGCCGCCGGTCTCGCAACGTTGAGCAAGCTCGAATCCCATTCGCCCTACGCGGTGCTCGAGCGCCGCGGAACGGAACTCGCCGACGCATTGCAATCGGTGATCGCGAAGGCAGGAGAGGAATTGCAACTGCAGCGTGACGGATCACTTTTCTGGCTGGCAGCCGGCAAGCTCAATCCTCCAGGGACGCTCGTGCGTTGTGTTGAATCCATTCCGGGAGCACAGCGCGAACGCTTCGCGACATTGTTCCATGCGCTGCTCGAGCGCGGCATCTACCTCGCACCAAGCGGTTTCGAGGTCGCTTTCCTCTCCACGGCGCACAGCCACGCGGATCTCGATCAGCTCGTATCCGCTTTCGAAGCGGCGCTCGCCGCGCGCTCCGCTGCATGAGGCTGCGATGAGCGCGCGAATCATCACCGCCCAGCGAGGCCTGCGCTGGCTGCTGCTGGTTGCAACGCTGTGGCTGCTGCTGCTGTTCGCGTTGATGATCTGGTGGGGCTGGGTCGTGCATCGACAAGCCGTCAAGATCGAGGAGCTGCAGCAACTCGTCGATCAGAACAGTTCGGCCGCTCATGAACAGTGGCAGGTGACTCAGCGCATGCTGGTGTGGGAAGGCGGGACGCTGCTAGTGCTCTTAACGGGACTGTCCGTATCGCTTCTTTGGCTCTACCTGCGCGATCAGCGCCGCACCCGTGCCTCGCAAGCATTCTTCGCCTCGGTCACGCATGAGTTGCGGACACCCCTTACCAGCATTCGACTGCAGGCTGAATCGCTGGCGGACGCCGGCTCGGGAAGTCCCTTGGTCCGCCGATTGCTCGAAGACACAAGCCGTCTCGAGGCCCAGGTGGAGAAGACGCTCGAGCTTGCACGCCTCGAAGGCGGCGGCGCGCTCGATCTGCAGCCGCTGCCGATTCGTGCCTGGCTGGAACGCCAGGTCGAAGGTGTAAAAGCAGAAGGCAGCGCACTCGATGTCGAGCTGCAGCAAGCAGACGACGCTGATGAGGCATTGGTGCTCGCGGACCGCAATGCACTCAAGGTGATCGTGCGCAACCTCATCGAGAATACATTGCGCCATGCCCAGGCAACTCCCGCACGGGCACACATCGCCATCGCCGGCGAGCCGAGCACGGTGACCGTGAGTTTTGCGGACCAGGGTCGCGGATTCAGCGGCGACACGCTGCAGCTTGGCACGCTCTTCTTCCGTGGTGACCGGTCGCAGGGCGCCGGTGTCGGGTTGTACCTGATTCGCATGCTGATGCGACGCATGGGCGGCGATGCCACTTACAATTCCCGACCCGGTGCCGGATTTGAGACCCGGTTGATATTCCGCCGCGCAGAGGAGCTGGCATGAACAACTCGGCCCGCATCCTGGTGGTCGAGGACGAACCGAACGTCGGCCGCACGCTGACCGAACGCCTCACTGCCGAGGGGCACACCATCGAGTGGGCGCATAACGCAGGCGAAGCACTGAATGCGAGCGCTGGTCCGCCCTTCGACCTGGCGCTTCTGGATGTCGGACTGCCGGATCAGTCGGGCTTCGACCTTGCCGCCACCTTGCGCAAGCGTCATCCAAGGACTGCCATCGTCTTCCTCACGGCCTTCGGCACGCCCGATGACCGTGTACGCGGTCTTGAGCTCGGCGCCGAGGATTACATCGTCAAGCCGTTCCACTACAAGGAACTGTTACTGCGCATTGAGAATGCCTTGCGCCGCGCAAAGCTCCTCGCGAGCGCGGAAACGAAGTACGAACAACCGCTGCTCGTTGGACGCGCACGCATCGACCTGAAGCGCATGGAGGCGACCTCGGGCGACGAGAAGGTGTCGCTCACGCATAAAGAGTGCGCAGTGCTGACGTTACTGCTCGAAAAGCAGGGTGCTGTGCTGGCACGCGACGAGATTCTCGATCGCGCATGGGCTCCCGACGAATTTCCGACCCCGCGCACGGTGGATAATTTCATTGTGCGGCTCCGACGCTTGATCGAGCCCGACCCGGCCGCGCCGCAGGTGATTCGCAGCGTCCGCGGTGTCGGCTATCAGCTTGACACCACGGCCGTGCGTGAGGCGCCCCAGTGAAGAACCTGTTCCAGTCCGCACTCGAGCGCAGCAACACGTCGCGCCCCCCGGTATGGCTCATGCGCCAGGCGGGCCGCTATCACAATCACTACCGCCAGCTGCGCGCACGTCATTCCTTCGAAGACCTGTGCAAGGACACGACCCTCGCCACCGAGGTGACGCTCGGTCCGATCAAAGACTTCGATTTCGACGCAGCAATCCTGTTCTCGGACCTGCTTTTCCCGCTCGAAGCGCTGGGCATGCCCCTGAGTTACGAGCCCGCACCGAAGCTCGGCTGGCACGTGCGCGACCGAGACGACGTGCAGCGCCTGGCGCTCACCGAGAAGAGTATTTCGATGCTGGAATTTCAGGCGTCAGCGCTGCGAGCTATTCGCGCACGGTTGCCGAGCACCAAGGGGTTGCTGGGATTCGTCGGCGGGCCACTCACTTTGTTCTTCTATGCCGCCGCTGGGTCTCATCAGGGAGATATCGGCATTGCACACGCCGGTCTCGCGGATGGTCGCTACGCCGGGTTTTGCGAGAAGCTTCTCCCCCTGCTGACCGAGAACATTCTCCTCCAATGGCGGGCCGGAGCGGACTGCGTCGCGGTGCTCGACACGTGCGCGGGCGAACTCGGCCCGCAGGCGTTTGATCGCTGGGTGGTCCCGCAGCTGCGAGCCGTGGTGGAGGAAGTGCGACGTCAGTGCCCTGACGTGCGCATCCTTTATTACTCCAAGGGCACTGATGCCGGCCACTGGCGGATGCTTGCCGACATCAGGATCGATGGCTTGGGCGTTGACTGGAAGACACCGCTGGCGAAAGTGCTCGATGAATTCGGAGATCGTTGGGCGATCCAGGGCAATCTCGACCCACATGCCTTGCTCCTTCCCGAGGCGGACTTTCTGCGCAGTGTCGAGCGCTTTTTCGCACCGATCGCAGCCCTGCCGCCAGTGAAGCGCCGCGGCTGGATCTGCGGCCTGGGACACGGTGTGCTTCCCGAGACGCCGGAGAACCACGTGCGGCTTTTCATCGACCTGCAGCACGAGCTATTCACGTGAATCAAGACTTTTCCGCGCTGCTCGCCAAGTACAACGTTCCGGGCCCGCGCTACACCAGCTATCCGACGGTTCCGTACTGGGAACGCAGCCCGTCGCAGGCGCAGTGGATCGATGCGCTGCGAGCCGCATCACTGGGCTCGCAGGGTCCTGGAGCCGCCGTTTACGTCCACATCCCCTTCTGTCGTTCGCTGTGCACTTATTGTGGCTGCAACACGCGTATCACGCGCAACCGTGCCATTGCTCGTCCGTATCTCGAAGCAGTGCTGAGCGAATGGGCTCTGTACCTGCAACTCCTTGGTGTTGATAAGGCCGCCATCGCCGACATTCACCTCGGCGGGGGCACGCCCACATTCCTCAACTCCGAAGAGCTGCGTTTCCTCATGGACGGGCTCCTGGCAAGAAGCTCACTGGTCGCGGATGCGGAATTCTCTGTCGAGGCCGATCCGCGTGTGACGACGCCGGAGCAGCTCGCGACGCTGCGCGCCGCCGGTTTTCGACGTCTGAGCTTGGGCATTCAGGATTTCGATCCGCAGGTGCAGGACATCGTGAATCGCGTGCAGAGCGAGGAACAGGTCCGGCTGTTGACGGAGAGTGCGCGGGAGCTTGGCTTCACCAGCATCAACTACGACCTGATCTACGGACTGCCCCTGCAGACTCTGACGTCGATCGAACAGACGCTCGCGGCGGTCACGCGGCTGCGGCCCGACCGGATCGCCTTCTACGCCTACGCGCACGTGCCGTGGATCAAACCCAGCCAGCGTCGCTTCACCGAATCGGACTTGCCGCAGGGCAACGCCAAGCGCGCCCTGTATGAACTTGGCCGGGAGATTCTGGAGAGCGCCGGTTATCACGAAATCGGTATGGATCATTTCGCGCTCGACAGCGACTCACTGGCACAAGCCGTGCGTACGTCGACTCTGCATCGCAACTTCATGGGTTACACCTCCCGGCACGTCGCGCCGCTGGTCGGCCTGGGTGTTTCGGCGATTGGCGACGCCTGGACCGCGTTCATACAGAACGAAAAGACCGTCGAGCCTTACCAGGAACGGGTTCGTCGCGGCGAACTGCCCATCCTGCGCGGTCATCTCCTGGACGCCGAAGACCTGGTGTTGCGGCGACTGATCCTTGAGCTGATGACCCGTTTTCATACGCGGTGGGACGGCGTAGCTGCCGCTCACGAGCACTTGCGCTCGATTCCCGAGCGGTTGCGCGAGCTCGTGCGCGATGAACTCGTCACGCTCGATGAAGAAAGTTGCGCCGTGACGGAACGCGGCCGCGCGTTCATCCGCAATGTGTGCATGGCGTTCGATGCGCGGCTGGCGCGCCGAGCACCGAGTGCACAGCTCTTCAGCGGCACTGTGTGAGCCGCACTCTCTGACGTCGCGCGACAGCGACAACGCTGTCACCCTTGAATCAATGCGTTATCTGAATAGCGCGGAATGGACGTCGGAATCGGGCGACAGTTGTCCTACGAAAACTTTCTGAAGCTGAATGTTGTGCGCCTCGCTGCGACGCAGACTCAATGACTTGGACGCGAAACCCCAATTGAAAAAGTTACGGCATATTTCTTGCTCATTTTCTCAGGTGCTCGCGACGGTCTGAGAGTAAACGGACTTTCTTTTCATGTGCTCTCAGGTTCGGGGATGACCAGGCAACCGCTCGCGACACGGGAGACGTTGTAAAGGGCAAACCCACCGCGAGGTGGGGACGCAAAGCCACCGGTCTGCAGGGAAAATTTCCCAAGACAGCGGGGTTGCCAACGCGCGACCGATTCCCTCGCTCGGGCTCATCACCTGCGCGGGGCCGCCTTTTTGGTACCCCACTGTCTGTCCCTCATTCCAGTCGGCTTCGCACGCCCGGCTGACGGCCGTATCGCAACGCTACGGCCCTTCACGAACAGGGGGACTCAATCGTGAATAGAAGCAAGCTGCAGATCCTTGTAGCGACGAGTGCGCTCGTGTGCACGGGCGCCTTTGCGGACGGCAGTTTCGCGCGCGATCCAGCCGTGCAGGATCCGGGGGTACGCGGGGGTGATCCCGGCGCGGGCGAAGCCCTTCCAGGATTGCGAGGTTACGAGACGACTTACTTCGATGCGGGACTTGACGATTTTAATGAGGCGGAAATGCTCGAAGAGGGCTTTGGACCCCGCTTCAACCTGGACGGATGCGGGGGCTGCCATGCGGCACCGGCGGTCGGGGGCTCTTCGCCTGCGGTGAACCCGCAGGTCGCGGTCGCCAGCGCGTTTGGCACTCGCAATACCCTGCCCTCGTTCATCAAGGCGGATGGCCCGGTGCGTGAGGCGCGCTTCAAGTTCACAGCCAGTGGCGAACGCGACGGCGGCGTGCACGCGCTGTTCGTCATCAACGGGCGCAACGACGGCACGGGCAATGCCGGCAACTGCAGAATTAAACAGGATGACTTCGAACGACAGGTCGCGCGCAACAATGTCATCTTTCGCATTCCAACACCCGTATTCGGCGCCGGCCTGATGGAGGTGATCCCGGACAGCGTGATCCTCGCCAATCTCAACGCCAACTCTGCTACCAAAGCCCGCTTGGGAATTTCCGGCCGGCCAAATCGCAGCGGCAATGACGGTACGGTCCAACGCTTCGGGTGGAAGGCGCAGAACAAGTCGTTGATGGTGTTCTCGGGCGAGGCCTACAACGTGGAAATGGGCATCAGCAACGAACTGTTCCAGTCCGAGCGTGACGAAAACAGCGACTGCCAGCATGCCGAACTGCCGAACGACGTCAGTACGCTTGATGGCCCCAGCGGTGTCGAGTCGGTCAGTGGCGTAGAGAAGTTCGCCTTCTTCATGCGCTTCCTCGCACCGCCGACGCCGTCCACCACCACGCCCGGCGGCAGCACCTCGATCGCGAATGGCAAGAGTGCGTTCATGAATGTTGGCTGCGGTCAGTGTCACACGCCGACGCTGCCGACCGGCAACGCAGCGGTCCCGGCGCTTCGCAATCAAAATGCCAACCTGTTCTCCGATCTGGGCTTGCATCGAATGGGACCGGGACTTGCCGACAACATCGTGCAGGGCTCGGCCGCCGGAGACGAGTTCCGCACCGCGCCGCTCTGGGGGCTCGGTCAGCGCATCTTCTTCCTGCACGATGGCCGCACCAAGGACCTGGCAGAGGCCATCCAGGCACACGCTAGCGGCGGAAACCGGCAATTCGGTCCATCGGAAGCGAACCAGGTGGTTGCCCAGTTCAATGCGTTGCCGGCACGCAGCCGGCAGGACGTGCTGAACTTCCTGCGTTCCCTGTAGATCCTGGCGGGGGTGGCGGGGCGGATCAGCGCACGGGTTTAAGCTGATCCGCCCCGCCGACATAAGGACGCAACGCCGCCGGAATCCCGATGGAACCGTCGGCGCGCTGAAAGTTTTCCATGACGGCGATCAGCGCCCGCCCCGCCGCAACGCCCGAGCCGTTCAGCGTATGCACCGGCTCGGGCTTGCCAGTGTCGGGATTGCGCCAGCGGGTCTGCATGCGGCGCGCCTGGAAGCTTTCGCAATTACTGCAGGAAGAGATCTCGCGATACCGACCCTGCCCCGGCAACCAAACCTCGAGATCGTAGGTCTTCGCACTCGCGAACCCGACATCGCCGGCGCACAGCGAGACGACTCGGTATGGCAACTCGAGGAGCTGCAACACTCTCTCCGCGTGGCCAGTAAGCTCTTCGAGGGCCGCATAGGAATTCTGCGGCTTGACGATATGCACCAGCTCGACCTTTTCGAACTGGTGCTGGCGCAGCATGCCGCGCGTGTCCTTGCCGTACGAGCCCGCCTCTGAGCGAAAACACGGCGTGTGCGCCGCATACTTCAGGGGTAGTTGTCCGGGTTCGAGTATCGAATCACGCACCAGATTCGTCACCGGTACTTCAGCGGTAGGAATCAGGTACAAACCGCTCTCGCCGCGGACCGCGAACAAGTCCTGCTCCATCTTCGGCAGTTGACCGGTACCAGTCAGCGTCTGCGCGGTCACGAGGTAGGGGACGTAAACCTCGCGATAACCGTGCTGACTCGTGTGTAGATCGAGCATGAACTGGATCAGTGCGCGATGCAGACGCGCGAGATCTCCCGAAAGCACGGCGAAGCGCGCGCCTGCGATCTTTCCGGCGACCTCGAAATCGAGTCCACCCAGCGCCTCGCCGAGTGCGACGTGATCGCGCGCTTCGAATTCAAACTTGCGCGGTTCACCCCACCGACGCACCTCCGCATTGGCTGATTCATCGCTCCCTTCCGGAACGCTCGAATGCAGCAGGTTGGGAAGTCCCAGCAGCATCTGGTCGAGCCGCGTCTGAATTTCCGCCAGGCGCGTCTCGAGCGCCTGCAGTTCACCGCCCAGCGATTCCGCGCGTGCCAGGAGTGGCGCGATGTCCTGCCCCGCAGCCTTCGCCTTGCCAACGGCCTTGGCCTGCGTGTTGCGCTCGTTGCGCAAGCGGTCGGCTTCGATCTGCAGCTGCTTGCGCCGCTCTTCGAGAGCGGAAAATTCGGCGACATCGAGCGCAAAACCTCGCCTCGCGAGGTTCCTCGCCACGAGGTCAGGTTCGGAGCGCAGCAGCCTGGGATCTATCACGGCGTCTTCTTTTCTGTTGCCGATGCGTTGCGCTGTCGCAGCCGCTCGAGCGCTTCGGCGATGCGAATCTCGAGCCCGCGCGGCACCGGATGATAATAATACGTAGGCTCGGGCATCGCTTCGGGAAAATACTTCTCCCCGGCGGCAAACGCATCCGGCTCATTGTGCGCATAGCGGTAGTCGCGTCCGAAGCCGAGCTTCTTCATCAAACCGGTCGGTGCATTGCGAAGTTGCAGTGGGACATCCAGGGTCCCGTACTTGTGCACATCCTCCATTGCCGCGCCATAGGCCGCATACACAGCGTTGCTCTTGGGCGCACAAGCGAGGTAGATGACGACCTGGGCAATGGCCAGCTCACCCTCGGGACTGCCGAGCCTTTCGTAGGTATCCCAGGCATCCAGCGCGAGTGCGAGGCCCCTCGGGTCCGCGTTGCCGATGTCCTCGCTCGCCATGCGCACCACCCGCCGCGCGACGTAGAGCGGATCACAGCCACCATCGAGCATGCGGCACAGCCAGTAGAGTGCTGCGTCCGGATCGCTGCCCCGAACCGCTTTGTGGAGCGCGGAAATCTGGTCGTAAAACTGATCGCCACCCTTGTCGAAACGACGATAACCGCCGGAGGCAACTTCAGCGGCAATGCCGATGGTAATCAGGTGTTGCTCGCGCTGCGGCTCCGCCAGATCCGCGGCGACTTCCAGCAGATTCAGTGCGCGCCGTGCATCGCCATCAGCTGCCGCCACGATGATGTCGCGCGCTTTGGGTTCAAGCATCAGCGCCCGTCCGCCAAGGCCACGCTCACTGTCCGCGAGCGCAGCGTCGATCACTCGGACCAGATCCTCACCCGTCAGGGCCTTCAGCACGTAGACCCGCGCGCGGGACAGCAAGGCGCTGTTCACTTCGAATGATGGATTCTCGGTCGTGGCGCCGATGAGGATCAGCGTCCCGTCTTCGACAAATGGCAGAAAACTGTCCTGCTGCGCCTTGTTGAAGCGATGCACTTCGTCGAGAAACAACACCGTGCCGCGTCCGCTGGCGGCACGCGTCTGGTGCGCCAGCTCGACTGCCGCGCGCACGTCTTTCACTCCGGCAAGCACCGCCGAGAGACCGACGAACTCACAATCGCAGCTGCTGGCGAGGATGCGCGCCAGCGTGGTCTTGCCCGTGCCGGGCGGACCCCAGAACATCATCGAGTGCAGCCGTCCGGCTTCGGCGACGCGCCGCAAAGGCTTGTCTGGCCCGACGAGATGGGGCTGGCCGACGAATTCGTCGAGGGTGCGCGGCCGCATGCGGTCGGCCAGCGGGCGATGCTCTGCTTTCATTGCGTCAGGGATTTTCGCGGGAACGGGCGTGGCGCGTCCAGAAGCCCTCGACCCACCGCGTCCAGCTCGCAATACCTAAAGGAGCTAGCACGAATGCGGTCGCGACGCCGGCCCCGTTTGCGAGCGCGTCGCGTACGTCCATGTCTCGAGTGTCTGTGAAAGTACCCTGCAAGAGCTCCAGGGCGACGCCCATCAGAAAGAATGCAACGGCCAGCAGCCAATGCTGCTTGCGCTCATAGAGGCCCGAAAACCAGAACATCAGCAGAAAGTAGCCGCCAAAGTGTTGAAACTTGTCGCTGACCTCCAGACCCAAGGTGGGCACGTGGGGTATCAGGCTGCCGGCGACGATGAGCGCGATCAGGAGCCAGCCGATGATGAGCCAGATGCGAGCATGGGGAAGCGACAGCATGCTCAGCCGTGAGGAGCGCCGATCACATCCACACCGGGGGGCGGGACGAAGGTAAACAGTCCGGCTGCAAGTTGCGGATTGCGGCGGACGCCTGAGAACTCGATACGCGTGCTCTGCTGCAGCTTGTCCTTGAGCTCCATGACCTTGAGCTCCCCGCCAGTGAAACCGAGCCGGAACTCGACGAAGTCCGTGTCCGCGCGCCGCGGCGTGAGTTGCAGCCACTCGATGCTGTCGCGACTGCCAAGCCCGACAACCGTGAAACTGTCAGTGATGCTCGCCTTGCCCGCCAGGAGCAGCGCCGGGGTGGTCGACAGTGACTCATCGAGCTTCTTCACCGTCACCTGTTCCAGCTCCACGTCGTACAACCATACTTTCTCGCCATCGCACACGATAAGTTGTTCGTTCGGCTGCCGATAGTCCCAGCGGAATCGCCCCGGTTTCTGCAGGTACAGTGTCCCGCCCGATTCCCGTGTGCGATCACCTGAGGAGTTACTGGACAGCTGGCGGAACTCGGCCTGGAAGCTTCCGAACCCTGCCAGATAGCGCTGCAGCCAAGCGCCCGGATCGACCATGGGCGTCCCTTCCTGAGCCGCGGTTGCGGGGACGGCCATGGAAAAGGCGATCAGAGCGACCGCGACAAAGCGCGTGAGTAACTGCAATCGATTCTCTCGTGAACGGGGTTTCAGTCGTCTTCAGGTGGCGGTGGTGCCAACACCTCGCGCGAGCCGTTCGACTGCAGCGGCCCGACGAGGCCCACCGCCTCCATCGTCTCCACCAGTCGCGCCGCGCGGTTGTAGCCGATCTTCAAGCGTCGCTGCACACCGGAAATCGAAGCCCTGCGCGACTCCAGCACAATACGCACGGCTTCGTCGTAAAGCGGATCCTGTTCGGCGTCAATCTCGGCAACAGCTCCTTCTTCGTCATCTTCATCCGGCAGTCCGGGAATTGGACCGCGCGGGCCGGACAGAATTTCATCGATGAACTTCGGCGGGGTTTCCTGGCGCAGCGACATGACGACGCGGTGCACTTCATGGTCGGACACGAACGCACCGTGCACGCGCATCGGCACCGAGGTACCGGGCGGCAGGTAGAGCATGTCGCCGTGGCTCAGCAGGGCCTCCGCCCCGCTCTGGTCGAGAATGGTGCGCGAGTCGACCTTGGCGGACACCTGGAAGGCGATGCGCGCTGGAATGTTCGCCTTGATGAGTCCCGTTATTACATCGACCGACGGTCGCTGGGTCGCCAGAATGAGGTGAATACCGGCGGCGCGGGCTTTCTGCGCCAGCCGGGCGATGAGCTCTTCGACTTTCTTGCCGACCACCAGCATGAGGTCGGCGAGCTCATCGATGATGACGACGATGTTCGGGAAGGTCTCCAGGTCCGGCACATCGGCCAGGGTCATCGCCGGATCGCTTGCCGCCTTGGCGGCGATGAGCGCGTCCTTGAGCGGCTTGCCGTCTTCGATCGCTTCTTTCACCTTGCGATTGAAACCGGCCAGGTTGCGTACACCGAGCGCCGCCATGAGCTGGTAACGCCGCTCCATCTCCGCCACGCACCAGCGCAGCGCGTTGGCGGCTTGCTTCATGTCGGTCACGACTGGTGCCAGCAAGTGCGGAATGCCCTCGTAAACGGAGAGCTCGAGCATCTTCGGATCGATCATGATGAGCCGCGTGTGCTCGACCGTGACCTTGTAGAGCAGGCTCAGCACCATCGCGTTGAGCGCGACCGACTTGCCCGAGCCCGTCGTTCCGGCGATCAGCAGGTGCGGCATGCGCGCCAGATCCGCGACGACGGGATGGCCGCCGATGTCCTTGCCGAGCGCCAGCGCCAGCGGCGATGCAAGATCATCGTAGGCGCGGGATTTGATGATCTCACCCAGTGTGACGAGCTCGCGCTTTTCGTTGGGAATCTCAAGGCCCACGACCGACTTGCCGGGGATCACTTCCACGACACGCACGCTGATGGCCGAAAGCGCACGCGCCAGGTCCTTGGCGAGATTGCTGATCTGGTTGACCTTGACACCTGGCGCCGGCCGCAGCTCAAAACGCGTCACGACTGGCCCGGGATGAACCGCCACAACTTCGACATCCACGCCGAAATCGCGCAGCTTGAGTTCGACCAGGCGCGACATCGCCTCGAGCGCCTCCGCGGAGTAGCCCGATTCACGCGGCGGCGGATCGTCGAGCAATGACAGCGCCGGCAATTCTGCGCTCTTGTGCGCCTCGAACAGAGACACCTGCTTTTCGCGTTCTACACGCTCGCTGCGCTCGGGCGTATGTAAGACCGGTTCAATGCGGGGCGGAGTGCGAGAGGCTGACTTCTTCTGCTCCTCACGCACGCTCTCAGCGCGTGCCTGCTTGCGCTCGCGTCCTTCGGCCTGATCGCGCGACGTCGCGACTCGCTGTCGCAGCCACTCGAGGCTGCGCAGCGTTGCATTTCCGAGCCCGTCCATGACGCTGAACCACGAGACGCCCAGGAACAGGGACACACCTGCGAGCCAGAGCGCCAGCATGAGCAGCGTCGCGCCGAGGAAACTGAAAGCGGAAGCGAGCCCATTGCCGACCAGTGAGCCGAGCACTCCGCCCGCGCTGCTCGGCAACCCGTTCCCGCTCCAATGCAAAGTCGCGAGACCGCAGCTCATCGCGAGGGTGAGAACAAATCCGATACCGCGGAAAGTCAGCGTGGAGCGCGACTTGATGTCAGGGGAACTGTGGGCGCGATAAATGACCCAGCCCGCCAGCGCCAACATCACCGGGAACAGGAACGCGGCGCGCCCGAAGAGAAACAGCAGCACATCGGCAAACCAGGCACCAACGGGACCGATGGCGTTGCTGACCCGACCCGGCTCGCCAGTGAAAGAGAAGCCAGGATCGTGAGGATCGTAAGTCGCGAGCGCGGTCAGCAGGATCAGCGCCAGCATGCCGAACAGCAGCAATGCGCTTTCTCGCAACGCGCGCACCACGGGCTGGGACAGCCGGGACGCAGGCTTTCGGGTAGCGACGATATCGTTCAAGTATTGATCTCGTACATGAAGGGTGTATCTCAACCCTTTGATTGTACGAGCATGAATATCAGCTCAGCAAGGCCGGATGCACGACCTTCCCCGCCATCACGTTGATGCCCTTGCGAAGATCGCCGTCATCCTGCCAATCGCCATCGGCGAGGCGACCTGCGTAGGGCGCAATCGCTGCCGACAACGCCTGCGAGGAGGTGCGCGGCACGGCGCCGGGCATATTGGTCACCGTGAAGTGCGTGACCCCTTCCCACACGTAAGTCGGCGCATCGTAGGTCGTCGGCCGTGTCGTCTCGACACAACCGCCCTGATCCACCGAAATGTCGACGATCACGCTCCCGGGCTGCATCTTGCGCACCATTTCGCTCGTCACTACATGCGGCGCGCGTGCCCCGGTGACGAGCACGGCACCGACGACGATGTCCGCGCTGCGAACGGCCTCTGCCACGTCGGCACTGTGCGGATAAAGACCATCGACATTCGGGCCGATGTCGCGCGCGGCGACCAGCTTGTCCCGATCCTTGTCGAACACCACCACGTCCGCGCCGAGACCGGCTGCGACCACCGCGGCGTTCCGACCTGCGACACCCGCACCGAGGATCACGACGCGACCGCGCCGCGCTGCCGGCACGCCACCCAGAAGGATGCCTTTTCCGCCCTGCGGTTGGTGCAGCAGGCAGGTCGCAATCTGGATCGACAGGCGCCCGGCAATGTCGCTCATGGGTGCGAGCAACGGCAGACGACCCAACTGGTCTTCGACCGTTTCGAAGGCAACCGCAGTGAGCCCGATTTCGCACAGGCGCCTGGTGAGGTCGGGAAGCGCTGCCAGGTGCAGGTAGCAGAACAGCAGGTGATCCTTGCGCAACAGGTCGAGATCGGCATCGACCGGTTCCTTCACCTTGACGATCATCTGCGCGCCCCCATACACCTCGCTAGCCGTCGGCAGAATCTTGACGCCGATGTCGCGATAGTGCTGGTCGGTGTAGCCGCTCTTTTCTCCCGCGCTCGCTTCGACGAACACCTCGTGGCCATTGCGCACGAGTTCGGCGCAGGCCGACGGAATCAGACCTACGCGGCCTTCGCGCGCCTTGAGTTCGCGCGGGATACCGATTCGCATGTGGTGCTCCTTGGTCGCTTTGCCGAACCGGGCGATTCACTTACCATTGATTGCGCCTTGTTGCGCACATCATTCAGGTCAGTGGATGCGAGCGGCAGAGCGCCGACTGTGGTCGGTCCGGATCTTGGTCAGTAGGAAAAGTGAGGCGAATTATACATGACGGGAGCTGGGGCCACTCTGCATAGGTTTCACGGAGCGCGTTGCGTCGCCAACGGTGCAGATGCGAGGCGCCGCGCGCAGGCAATGGTCGATTCCATTGGCAAGCGCTGCAACGATGCAGCTGCCCGTTCGCGACGCAACCCGAATGGGACCGGCCTCGGCAAGCCTCTGGCGTCGTTGCGAGGCTTGTCGATATCGACATATCGACTGCGTCTCGCGCCTAGCCAGAGGCATGCGGAGGGACGGTCGCGCCCATGAAACCTATGCAGAGTGGCCCCAGACACAGCCGGCTGATCATTCTTGGCTCGGGACCCGCCGGCTACAGTGCGGCAGTCTATGCGGCGCGTGCCAATCGCAGGCCGTTGCTGATCACTGGTATCGAACAAGGCGGTCAGCTCATGACCACGACCGACGTCGACAACTGGCCCGGGGATGTCGAAGGATTGCAGGGCCCGGCGCTCATGGAGCGCATGCGCAAGCACGCCGAGCGCTTCGCTACCGACATCGTGTTCGATCACATCAATGCAGTGGATCTCAAGCGCCGCCCGTTTCATCTGCGCGGCGACAGCGGCACGTACACCTGCGATGCCCTGATCATTGCGACCGGCGCTTCTGCGCGTTATCTCGGCCTGCCCTCGGAGGAGCAGTTCCGCGGCAAGGGCGTCTCCGCCTGTGCCACTTGTGACGGGTTCTTTTACAAAGGCAAGAAAGTCGCAGTCGTCGGCGGCGGCAACACCGCGGTGGAGGAAGCGCTCTATCTCACCAACATCGCCTCGCACGTCACGCTCGTGCACCGGCGCGACCGCCTGCGCGCCGAAAAGATCCTGCAGGACCGCCTGTTCGAACGCGAACGCGCGGGCAAGGTTGCGATCCGCTGGAATCACGTGGTGGAGCAGATCGTCGGCGATGAGTCGGGTGTGACCGGCCTCGATATCCAGACGAGCGATGGACGCACGAAGCATCGACTACCCCTCGACGGCGTCTTCATTGCCGTGGGGCATACGCCCAACACGCAGCTGTTCGAAGGGCAACTCGACATGCGCGGCGGCTACATTACGGTCAAGTCAGGGGCCGAGGGCGATGCCACTGCGACCAGCGTGCCGGGCGTGTTTGCTGCAGGGGATGTCGCTGACCACGTCTACCGTCAGGCCGTGACTTCCGCCGGTACAGGCTGCATGGCGGCCCTCGATGCTGACAAGTTCCTGGAGCGTCTCGATGCCCGGACGCCGGTACACCGAAGCGCGGTTCACGCGGAATAATCACACGGCTCCCCGCCCGCCGTGCGGGCACCAGCCATGACTGCGCCACGCCCAGGTCCACAATCACCGCAGTGTCGGTCGCGGGTTCTCGGCAGCATCGACGAGGTTTCCCCGCAGGAGTGGAACGCGCTCCTGAGCGAAGACAACTTCTTTCTCCGCCACGAATTTCTCGCTGCCCTCGAGCATCAGGCTTGCGTCGGCGCTCCGAGCGGCTGGACGCCGTGTCACTTCGTGCTCACAGACTTGCGCGGTCGACTGCGCGCCGCGCTGCCTCTGTACCGCAAGCTCCATTCGTGGGGCGAGTTCGTGTTCGATTTTGCCTGGGCCCAGGCTTACGCACGCAGCGGCCTGCAGTACTACCCCAAGCTCGTCGCCGCGGTCCCGTTCACACCCGCCAGTGGTCCGCGCTTGCTCGCGACCGCGGCGCCGGACCGGGATGTCTGGCAGCGCGAGCTTGCGCGCTCAGCCGTGGAGTGGGCCCGGGATGAGCGCGCAAGCTCGCTGCACATGCTCTTCATCGACAAGGCGCAGGCCGACGAACTGGTCCGCGAGAATTTCCTCCTGCGCCGCGATTGCCAGTTCCACTGGCACAACCACGGCTATCGCAGCTTCGAGGACTTTCTTGCGAGCTTCACTGCACCGAAACGCAAGAAAGTCCGTCGCGAGCGCCGCCGCGTCGCCGAAGCTGGAATCCGGTTTCGCACTATGCTTGGCGGCGAAATCGACAAGTCTCTCTGGCAGACGCTCTATGGCTTTCACGCCGACACGTTTCTGCGCCACGGCCATACGCCGTACCTGAGCCTGGGATTCTTTCTCGAGCTCGCCGAGCGCCTCCCGGACAACATCGTGGTGCAACTTGCTCTGCACCGCTCGACTCCCGTGGCAGCGGCCATCTGTTTTCGCAGCGAGAGCGCACTTTACGGACGCTACTGGGGTGCGGCACGCGACTTTCACAGTCTGCATTTCGAAGCCTGCTATCACCAAGGCATCGAGTATTGCATCAGTCAGCGCCTTGCACGCTTCGAGCCCGGAACACAAGGAGAGCACAAGGTGAGTCGCGGCTTCGAGCCTACGCTGACGTGGTCTGCGCATTGGATTGCGCATCCTCAGTTTGCACGCGCCATCGCGGAGTATCTGCAGCGCGAAGGCGAAGCCATCGAGGGCTACGCTGCCGAGGTCGATGAACATGTACCTTATCGACGAACCGCTGAGGGAGGCGTCGCCGAACGCGGATCGTGAGCCCGATCTACTGGTTGAGCCGCGCGCAGGCACCTTGGTTTCCTCCGGTATCCGAAGCACTCAGGGAACCGGACGGTCTGCTCGCAGCCGGCGGCGATCTGACGCCGGAGCGGCTGATTGCGGCCTACGAGCGCGGGATATTTCCGTGGTACTGCGCCGGCCAGCCGGTCCTCTGGTGGTCGCCCGATCCGCGCGCGGTGCTCTACCCCGAGGAACTGCGCATCTCACGCAGCTTGCGCAAGCGGGCTCGCAACAGCGGGGTGGCCACGCGTCTCGACTCGAGCTTCGATGCAGTGATTCACGCCTGCGCCGCGCCGCGCTCACCGGATACGGGCACCTGGCTGACCGAGGAAATGATCGCTGCCTATCAGCAGCTGCACGTGCTGGGCTATGCACATAGTGTCGAGACCTGGCTCGGCGACGAACTCGTGGGCGGCCTTTATGGCGTCTGTCTCGGCCGCGTGTTCTTCGGCGAATCGATGTTCAGCAGAAAAACCGATGCCTCAAAGATCGCGCTGATGCAACTCGTAGACGAATGCCGCAGCCGGGGCATCGTGCTCATCGACTGCCAGGTCGTCTCGGGGCACCTGAGCAGCCTTGGCAGCCGCACCATCAGCCGCGAAGCGTTTCTGGCCACCCTGAAACAGCACTGCCACCCCCATCAACCCAGCCGTTGGGCAATAACCGAATCAGCGGGTTAGGGTCCGTTCGGGGCGTCTGCGGACGGCGACTGGACGACCCCTGTACAGACACAGGTCCGCCGGTATAATCGCGCCCTCTTTTTTGTGCCTTCCGGAGGTCCTGATGCCCGCGAAACGCGCGCCGGCGAAGACGAAAGCGAAGAAGGTTGCGATCCGCAAGGCGGCGCCCAAGTCGAGCACTCACGTCAAGGCCAAGGCGCGCACCAAGGCGCACACAGCGGGACGTGCGGCGCCAGCCAAGAAGGCCGCGCCGGCCAAGAAGCAGGCAACCAGTTCGCCCACGCGCTCACATGCAGCCGCGACTCGTCTTGCGCCATCGCCGCATCGCCCGGCGACAGATCTCAAGCCTATTCGTCCACGCTCGGCGGCGTTCGAACCGATCCCGGCGCGACCGCTGCTGCCGCTGGCGGCGAACGACGGCGACGACGACGTCGGCGATACCAACTTGCTGGCCGGGCCGCGCAATGTACAGCCGTACATTGCGAAGCGCGGCGAGCAGTACATGAACAAGGAACAGCTCGAGCACTTCCGCAATATCTTGTTCACCTGGAAGCGCGACCTGATGGAAGAAGTCGATCGCACCGTGCTGCACATGAAGGACGAGGCCGCCAACTTCCCGGATCCGAATGACCGCGCCACCCAGGAATCGGAATTCAGCCTGGAGCTGCGCACGCGCGATCGCGAGCGCAAGCTGATCCGCAAGATCGAGGAAGCCCTGATGCGAATCGAAGACGGCAGCTACGGCTACTGTCTCGAAACCGGCGAGGAAATCGGCATCAAGCGCCTCGAGGCACGCCCTGTGGCCACGTTGTGCGTCGAGGCCCAGGAGCGTCGCGAGCGCCGTGAACGCCAGTACGGCGACCGGGACGATCGCTACCGCTAGCGTCCCTGCCTATCGGGGCCGGTTCGCCCCCTCTCCGACCGGCCCGCTGCACCTCGGATCGCTGCTCACTGCCGCAGGCAGCTACCTGCAGGCGCGAGCCACTGACGGCGCATGGCTGCTGCGCATCGAAGATCTCGACACTCCGCGCGTCATTCCAGGTGCCACGGACGAAATCCTGCGCGCGCTCGAATTATTTGGTTTCGAATGGGACGGTGAAATCGTTCGACAGAGCGAACGGACCGGCCTGTATGAAGCAGCCCTCGCCAGGCTCGATGCGGCGGGCGCGTGTTTTGCCTGCTCCTGCAGCCGCAGGGAGCTTGCAGCCCTGCAGAGCACGATCACGGCCGAAGAAGAGGACGCGTTCTATCCGGGAATCTGCCGCAATGGCCCCACGCACCCCGAGCGAGCGCTTGCCGTGCGCTTTCGAGCCGCACGTGCCGCGCTCGAATTCAGGGACGAGTTGCAGGGCCAATTGACGCAGAACGTCGGACAGAGCCTCGGCGATTTCATCATCCGGCGCCGCGACGGATTGTTCGCCTATCAGCTCGCCGTCGTCGTCGACGACGCCGAGCAATGCATCAGCGAGGTGGTTCGGGGCTCGGATCTCCTGAGCAATACGCCGCGCCAGATTCTGCTGCAGCAGGCGCTGCAATTGCCGCGGCCAGGCTACATGCACCTGCCGCTGCTCACCGAAGCGGACGGACGCAAGCTCTCGAAGTCACAACGAGCGGTTGCGGCCGCAACTGCTCAGCCATCGGCCACGCTGCATCGGGTGCTGCGCTGGCTGAAACAGGAGCCGCCTCCCGAACTGGCCCGTGCCTCGACGCGCGAGCTGTGGTCCTGGGCGATCCGGGCATGGAATCCCACGCCACTGCGTAATGTGCGCGAAATTCGACTGGACGCGATCTAGGGCACTCCAGTTTCTTTTTGCTGCAGATTTGGGTCCGTGGCGCGGATGGATTATCGTAGGCACCTAAAACGTGCGCCGCCTGCCCGGGCGGTCAAATGCCGATCAACGGTGTGCCGCCCGGACTCTCCGCCCGGGAGTACCTTGAGATGAGCGAACCGCGAGTCATCAAGAAATATCCGAATCGCCGCCTGTACGACACCGTCGAGAGTCGTTACATCACGCTGGCAGACATCCGCCGCCTGGTGCTCGAGAAGATCGACTTCGTCGTGATCGACAAGAAGAGCCAGGAGGACATCACGCGCAGCATCCTGCTGCAAGTGATCGCAGAACAGGAACACCAGGGTGAGCCGCTGATGAGCCAGGATTTCCTGTCACAGGTGATCCGCTCTTATGGCGGGGCCATGCAGGGATTCGTCGGCAGCTACCTGGAACAGAGCCTGAAGCTCTTCATGAGCCAGCAGCAGCAGGTACGCGATCGCGTGAAAAGCATGGTGGGCGTGGACCCGGTCGAGACCGTTGCCAATCTCGCGCAGAAGAACTACGCGCGCTGGCGGTCGGTGCAGGACGACATCTTCAAGGCGCTGATCAACGCTGCAGGTCGCGCTCGTGCCGAGGTGGACGAGGCCGACGGCGGCGAGCACAAGCAGCCGCCTGCGGCGTAAGCAGGTCACGCGCTCTTCGGGCTCGGGTAGTCATTCCCGGGCCCGTTCGGATTTGATGGAGGTCAATGAGACGTTGCCGTACAGCGCGAACGGCAACAGTCGTAAACCGCTAACGTTTCGTTCGTGTCGGCTAAGGGAATGACTATCCGAGCCCGAAGAGCGCTGGCTAACTGACGTTGCGCATGCTGAGGCGGATGCGGCCCTGCCGATCCACCTCGAGCACCTTCACCTTGATCAGATCGCCTTCCTTGAGCTTGTCGCTGACCCGCTCGACGCGCTCGTCGGAGATCTGCGAGATGTGAACCAGGCCGTCCTTGCCGGGCAGGATAGTCACGAAGGCGCCGAAATCCATCAGTCGGGCGACTTTGCCCTCGTAGATCTGGCCCACTTCCACCTCGGCAGTGATTTGGGCGATGCGCCTCTGTGCCTCGCGTCCCGAAGCCCCGTCGACCGAGGCGATGCGGACAGTGCCGTCATTCTCGATGTCGATGGTCGTGCCCGTCTCTTCGGTGATACCACGAATTACCGCGCCACCCTTGCCGATGACCTCGCGAATCTTTTCCGGGTCGATCTTCATCGTGATGATGGTGGGCGCCCACTCGGACATGTTGTCGCGCGGTGCACTGAGCACCGCATTCATCTTGTCGAGAATATGCAGACGCGCATCGCGTGCCTGCGCCAACGCCACCTGCATGATCTCGCGCGTGATGCCGTTGATCTTGATGTCCATCTGCAGGGCCGTGACGCCGTCCTTCGTACCCGCTACCTTGAAATCCATGTCGCCCAGGTGGTCCTCGTCGCCGAGGATGTCGGTCAACACCTGGAAGCGATCGCCCTCCTTGACCAGGCCCATGGCGACACCTGCCACTGCTGCCTTGATCGGCACGCCGGCATCCATGAGCGCAAGACTCGATCCGCACACGCTCGCCATCGAGCTCGAACCGTTCGACTCGAGAATTTCAGACACCACGCGGATTACGTAAGGGAAGGTGGCCATGTCCGGCATCACCGACTGAACACCGCGACGCGCGAGGTTCCCGTGGCCGATCTCCCGGCGCTTCGGGCCGGTCATCATGCCGGTCTCGCCGACCGAGAAGGGCGGGAAGTTGTAATGAAGCATGAAGGGTTCTTTGCGCTCGCCCTCGAGCGCATCAATGATCTGCGCGTCACGTCCGACACCGAGAGTCGTTACGACCAGTGCCTGCGTTTCACCGCGGGTGAACAACGCCGAGCCGTGGGTGCGTGGCAGAACCCCGGTCTTGACCGTGATGGGCCTGACCGTGCGGGTGTCGCGGCCATCGATGCGCGGCTTGCCTTCGAGAATCCGGTTGCGAACGATGCGACTCTCCAGGCGGAAGAGCTCATCGGTGACGCTGTCGCCCTTCCACTTCGCGCTCTCACCGGAGGCGAGAGCAGCGACTGCGGCCGCCTTGATCTCCCCCAGACGCCCGTAGCGCTTTTGCTTCTCCGTCATCTGGTAGGCTTCGGCCAATGCTGCTTCGGCGTGCGCTGCCACGGCGCTCTGCAATTCGGTATGAGCTGCCGCGGGCTGCCAGCTCCACTTCGCCTTGCCCGCCTCGCGCACCAGCTCGTTGATGGCGCGGATTGCCACCTGCATCTGCTCATGACCGAACACGACGGCGCCGAGCATCACCTCCTCCGAGAGACCCTTGGCCGCTGATTCCACCATCAGCACCGCTTCGGCAGTGCCCGCGACCACGAGGTCGAGCTGCGATTCCTGCAGCTGTGTGCGGGTGGGGTTCAACAGGTATTTGCCGTCCTTGTAACCGACCTTCGCGGCACCGATCGGGCCCTGGAACGGCATGCCGCTCAGGGCGAGTGCCGCCGAGGCGCCGAGCAACGCGGGAATGTCTGAATCGACATCGGGATTCAGAGACAGGACTGTCGCGACGACCTGTACTTCATTATTGAAGCCGTCCGGAAACAGCGGTCGTATCGGACGATCGATGAGGCGCGAGGTGAGGGTTTCCTTCTCTGAAGGCCGTCCCTCACGCTTGAAGAAGCCGCCCGGGATGCGCCCGGCAGCGTAGGTCTTCTCCTGGTAGTTGACGGTGAGGGGAAAGAAATCCCGACCTTCGATCGCGGTCTTCTGTCCTACCGCGGTCACCAGGACCACGGTGTCCGCCACGCTGACGAGAACGGCGGCGTCGGCCTGTCGGGCCATCTCGCCCGTTTCAATGGTTAGGGTATGTTCGCCAAATGCAAAAGTCTTCTTAGCTAAGCTCACGCTGCCTGCCTTAGGAGATGAATTGAGTGCGGATGTCCTTTCGCGGGCGCCACGCAGGGCGCGCCGGTCTCAGCGCCGCAGACCGAGTCGTTCTACGACGGCCTGGTACTTCTCTGGCGCGCTGGCCTTGAGATAGTCGAGGAGCTTGCGTCGCTGGTTGACCATCTTGAGCAGTCCGCGACGCGAGGCGTGGTCACGCTTATGGGTGGTGAAATGATCGCTCAGCCCATTGATGCGTTGTGAAAGGAGAGCGATTTGAACTTCGGGGGATCCGGTGTCCTTGGCGCTGCGCCGGTGCTGCGCGACGATGCCGCTCTTCTGTTCGCTATTCAGTGACATTGGCCTTGATTCCTCAACACTTTTCTCTTGGTCCTTTTACGAGGCCGCGCATTCTACCCGCTGCCCTGTAGTGCCACAAGTTGAGCCGTCGATCCGACGAGCCGACTTCGCCAGCCGCCTTGGGGCGCTAGAAGGAATCGGCGGCAATTGCGTCGCGCTGGCTCGCGATCAGGCGCCGCGGCGCCAGTCGGCCCTGCTTGTCCCGCTGTGCAATTCCCAGAAATTGTCCGGCCGGTCCGTAGAGTCGGACGCTCGCTTCGTTCTCGGCAAACGCGTGCAGTTCGAGAACTTGCCCATCCAGCACACGCCTCGTGGCGTCGGCATCAAGGTCGACGCGCGGCCAGCTCTCGATTCCCCGATCCAGCGGCAACAACCAGCGCCCGAGTCGGACCGGATCTCCGGCGCTCTCCTGCAGCTCCTCGATCGTGACCATCGCCTCCGCGTCGAAAGGCTCGACCCACAGACGCCGCAGGCGATCGATATAGCCACAGGTGCCGAGCGCCACCGCCAGGTCCTGTCCAAGCGTTCGAATGTAGGTGCCTTTGGAACAAGTCACTTGCAGCGTGAGGCGGGTCTCGTCTGATTCGAGCAGTTGGAAGGAATCGATTTCGATGACACGCGGCGAGCGCTCCACCTCGATGCCGCGGCGAGCCAACTCGTAAAGGCGCGCGCCCTGGTGCCGGAGTGCCGAATGCATCGGGGGAACCTGCTCGCGTCGGCCAATGAACGCCGCCAATGCGCTCTGCAGCGCCTCAGGAATCGGCGGCGGCGCCGGCTGCATCCCCACAATCTCGCCTTCCAGGTCGCCGGTCGTCGTCTGGACACCGAGATGCAGCCGAAATTGATAACACTTGCGTCCCGCCAGCATCGGGCCTGCCAGCTTCGTCGCCTCACCGAGACAGATCGGCAACATTCCGCTCGCCAAGGGATCGAGGCTACCGCCATGCCCCGCCTTGCGGGCATTGAATGCACGTTTGACCTGCTGCAAGGCGGCGTTTGAGCTCAACCCCGCCGACTTGTCGAGCAGCACGATGCCGTTAATATGGTGCTGGGAGGGCAAGAAACCGCCTCAATCCTTCGGGTCCGGTACCGCCGGATCGTCCTCCGCGTGCCGGCGCTCATCCTCCGCCACCGCAGAATCGATCAGGGAGTTGAGCCGCATACCGGCGGCAAGTTGTTCGTCCCGGCGGAATACAAGCTCGGGCGCAACGCGCAGCTTGAGCGATCGCCCCACGGGTCCCCGCAGAAACCCGGCCACCCGCTCGAGCCCAGTTTGTACCTGGGCAGCATCGCGCTGCTCATCAAAGAGTGAGTAAAAGATCTTGGCGCTCTTGAAGTCGGGCGAGACGCGTACGTCAGTAATGGTGATGCTGCCGACGCGCGGGTCGCGGACTTCACGCCGCAGCAGCTCACTCACGACGCGCTGCAGCTCGCCCTCGATGCGCCGGCTGCGATGTGGATCGCGCGGCATGTATTCGATCTCCCCCGGACCTACTGCAGCGTGCGTATGACCTCGACGCGCGCGAAGCATTCGATCTGGTCACCGACGCGCACGTCGGTGTAATTCTTGACGCCGATTCCGCATTCGGTTCCGGCGCGCACTTCGTTGACGTCGTCCTTGAAGCGCCGCAGAGACTCGAGCGCCCCTTCGAAGATCACGACGTTGTCGCGCAATACGCGGATCGGGTTGTTGCGACGGACGAATCCGTCCATCACCATGCACCCAGCCACTATTCCGAACTTGCTCGAGCGGAATACTTCGCGCACTTCCGCCAGCCCAACGATCTGCTCCTTGACCTCCGGAGCCAGCATGCCCGTCATGATCTGGCGCACATCGTCGATGGCTTCGTAGATGATGCTGTAGTAGCGCACATCGACGTTGCCTTCCTTGATGGCATCGCGCGCGGCTGCGTCCGCACGCACGTTGAAGGCGATGATCCGTGCCTTGGACGCGGCAGCCAGGGTGACATCCGACTCCGTGAGTCCACCCACGCCGCTATAAATCACCTTGACGGACACTTCCTCGGTGGAAAGATTGTTGAGTGCATCGCGCAGGGCTTCAGCACTGCCCTGAACGTCCGCCTTGATCAGCAGGGCGACCATGCCCGCGCGGCTGTCGCCGATCTGCGAGAACGCATCCTCCAGCTTCGCCGGTCCCTGGCGTGCGAGCTTGGTGTCGCGGAACTTGCCCTGGCGATACGAGGCGACTTCGCGTGCTTTGCGTTCGCTCTCCACGGCGAGAACCTCATCGCCCGCATTCGGCGTTCCCGAAAGGCCGAGCACCACCACCGGCATCGAGGGACCCGCGGTCTCTATGGCGTTGCCACCCTCGTCGAACATCGCGCGCACGCGTCCAAATTCATGCCCCGCCAGGATGTAGTCGCCGAGTTTCAGGCTGCCGCGTTTCACCAGGATCGTTGCCACCGGGCCGCGTCCCTTCTCCAGAGTCGACTCGAGCACCACACCGGCCGCGGGACCCTCGTGCGGGGCCTTCAGCTCCAGCACGTCGGCCTGCAGGACCAGGGTTTCGAGCAACTGGTCGATCCCCTCCCCGGTCTTGGCGGACACGTAGACGAACAGGTTTTCGCCGCCCCACTCCTCGGGGATCACACCATGCTTGGCGAGGTCGGATTTCACGCGTTCGCGATCCGCATCGCCCTTGTCGATCTTGTTGACGGCCACCACGATGGGAACCTCGGCCGCACGTGCGTGCTGAATCGCCTCGATCGTCTGCGGCATTACGCCGTCGTCCGCGGCGACCACCAGCACCACGATATCGGTGACCTGCGCGCCACGGGCACGCATCGCGGTGAAGGCGGCATGACCCGGCGTATCCAGAAACGTGACGACGCCCTTCGGCGTTTCGACGTGATACGCGCCGATGTGTTGCGTGATTCCGCCCGCCTCGCCTGCTGCGACCTTGGTGCGACGGATGTAATCGAGCAGCGAGGTCTTGCCGTGGTCGACGTGGCCCATGACGGTCACCACTGGTGGGCGCGGCTCGCCCACTGCGCCTTCTTCTTCCGCGACCTGCAGGTCCGCTTCAATGGCGTTTTCCTGGATGATCCTGGCGGCGTGGCCCATTTCCTCGATCACCAGTACCGCGGTGTCCTGGTCGATGGGCTGATTGATGGTGGCCATCACACCCATGTTCATCATGACCTTGATGACTTCGTTGGCCTTCACCGCCATCTTCTGCGCCAGCTCGGCCACGGTGATCGTTTCGCCGATGGCGACCTCGCGCTTCATCGGCGCGGTCGGCATCTCGAAGGCATGCTTGGCCTCGGTCGACACCGCGGTGCTGCGCGACTTCATTCTCTTCTTCTTCTTGTAGCGAGCGCTCACATCGGTCGTGACATGCAGTTCGACACGACCGTAGCGGGTATGACTGTCGTCGCGCTGCTGCAGGGCGCGCTGTGCGGCCTCCTGAGTACGCCGCAAATTCTCCGCCTCTTCGCGAGCGCGCGTCTCCGCCAGGCGCTTCGCGTCTTCTTCTGCCGCCTTGCGCATCTCTTCTTCGGTGAGACGCCGCTTGCTCTCGGCTTCCAGGCGTTCGCGCTCCCGGCGCTCCTGTTCAGCGCGCTCGCTCTCGAGCCGCTTCGCCTGCTCCTCGACTTCGCGTTTGCGATCCAGCTCTTCCTGTTGCAGGCGGGCCTTTTCCTCGAGCACGTCGCGCTTGATGTAGGTGCGCTGGCGGCGCACTTCGACGCTCACCGTTCTCGCACGACCTTGTATGCTGGCGAGCTTCAGCTCACTTTGCGACTTGCGCTTCAGGGTGATCTTGCGCGGCGAAGCGCCCGATTCCGCACCGTGGCCGTGGCTGCGCCGCAGATGCGTCAGCAGCTCCATCTTGGCTTCGTCACTGATGGTCGCATCGGCGCCTTCCACGGCGATACCTGCCTGGTCGAGCTGGGCCAGCAGCCGCTCGACCGGCACTTTCAGAACTTCAGCAAATTGTGCAACTGTCACATCGGCCATGGACTTACTCTGGAGCGGTCAGCTCTGGTTGGCCGCTTCGAACCAGGGGGCTCGCGCGGTCATGATCAATTTGGCAGCACGCTCGGCGTCGATCTTGCCGGCTTCGGTCAGCTCGTCCACTGACTGCTCAGCCAGCTCCTCCCGAGTCCGTACTCCGCCTCTGGCCAGCGTGAGCGCGAGGTCGGGGTCCATGCCATCGAGCATCAGCAGGTCGTCAGATGGCAGCGCGGATTCGACTGTCTCCTCGCTCGCGATCGCCTGTGTAAGCAGCACGTCGCGCGCGCGACTACGAAGCTCCTTGACGATGTCCTCGTCGAATTCTTCGATCGCGGTTAGTTCGCTTGCGGGCACGTACGCGACCTCTTCGATGGTCGAGAAGCCTTCCTGCACCAGGATCGTGGCGACGTCTTCGCCCACGTCGAGCTGCTTCATGAAGGTTTCCTTGAGCTCGCGCGTTTCCGACTCGCTCTTGGCCTCAGCTGCGGTCTCGGTCATCACATTGAGTTCCCAGCCGGTGAGCTCGCTGGCAAGGCGGATGTTCTGACCACCGCGACCGATGGCCTGCGAGAGCCGATCCTCGGCCACCGCGATGTCCATGCTGTGCGAATCTTCATCCACCACGATCGACTGGACTTCGGCCGGCGACATCGCGTTGATGACAAACTGCGCCGGGTTCTCATCCCAGGGGATGATATCCACCCGCTCGCCGGCAATTTCGTTCGACACCGCCTGCACGCGCGAACCGCGCATGCCGACGCAAGCGCCGACCGGGTCGATGCGCGGGTCGTTGGTCTTCACGGCAATCTTGGCGCGCACGCCGGGATCGCGGGCAGCTCCCAGGATCTGAATGAGTCCCTGCCCCACTTCGGGAACTTCGAGCTTGAACAGCTCGATCAGGAATTCGGGCGCCGTGCGCGTAAGGAACAGCTGCGGGCCGCGCGGCTCGGAGCGTACATCGCGCAGGAAGGCCTTGATGCGATCCTGCGAGCGCACCGGCTCGCGCGGAATCAGTTCGTCGCGCGGGATGAATCCTTCGGCATTACCGCCGAGATCCACGAATACGCCGTTGCGGTCGACGCGCTTGACGATGCCGCTCACCAGCGTGCCGACACGTTCCTTGTACTCCTCCACCACCTGGGCACGCTCGGCCTCGCGCACCTTCTGCACGATGACCTGCTTCGCGGTCTGCGCGGCGATGCGGCCGAAGGCGACCGACTCCATCGGCACCTCGACGAACTCACCCGGCAGCGCGTCTTTCCTGATGTCGGCTGCGTCCTCGAGCCTGAGCTCACGCTCAGGAAATTCCAGCTCCGTGGAATCGTCCGCGAACACCTTCCAGCGGCGGAAGGTGTCGTAGTCGCCGGTCTTGCGGTCGATCGCCACACGCGCGTCCATGTCCTCGCCGTGTTTCTTGCGAGTAGCGGACGCCAGCGCTGCTTCGAGCGCCTCGAAGATGATTTCCTTGTCGACACCCTTCTCGTTGGAGACGGCATCGACAACCATCAGGATTTCCTTGTTCATCGTCACAAACCTCTGCAACTCACAGCGTCGGCACCAGCCGCGCCTTCTGGATCTGCTGGTACGCCAGCAGCACCGGTGAACCGTCGACCTCGAGCGTCACACCCTCATCGCCGGCGGCCACCAGGGCACCGGTGAATCGCCGGCGTCCTTCGATGGGCAGCGCGAGCTGCACCTTGACCCGGCTACCCACGAACCGCGCGAAGTGCTCGGGCGTTCGCAATACCCGGTCCAGCCCCGGCGAAGAGACTTCGAGCCGGTAATACCCCGGAATCGGATCAGCCGCGTCGAGCGCACCGCTCACCGCGTGACTGACCCGCTCGCAGTCGTCGAGCCCCACTCCTTCCGGCGCGTCGATATACACCCGCACCAGCGCACCCTCACCGGAGTGCGAGTGTTCGATCTCGACCAACTCGTAGCCGAGCGCCTCGACGGTCGGCTGCAGCAGGCGGATCAGCTCGTCGCGCATCAGACCGCCGAAGAAAAAAAATGGGCCCGAGGGCCCATCGATGGACAACAAAAAGCCCCTCGGGGGGGCTTTTCGCTCTTAAGCACCTGTTTTCACAAGCCCCGATCCCCCGAGCGGATCGAGGGCGCGAAGTGTAACCGATGGTTCGGGCAGAGAAAACCCCGCGATGAGATATAGGGATCGCGCAACAATAGAAAAGACCCGCTGAACTGCGCCCGTCCTCGGTGGCTCCACCATGAGGGTGGCACAACAAAGACTGAGAACCGGCTGAGTCATGTCCCGTCCAAGCGCTCTGCTCGGAGGATTCCTACTGCTTGTGACCTGCGCGGCTGCTCAGGGCGAGGACGACTGGCAGCGGCTCGGGTTGTTCCGTGTACGCGATCTCACGCCCTTCGGGTTGACGCGCCTCGACTTCCTTCCCGCCCACTCGCTGACCGAACCTCCCCAGACGTTCACGGTCGAGTTTGGCGTTTCGTACCAGAACACATGGGCGCGCTCGGACAACGTGGCCGAGTACCTGCAGGCGCGTGGCAGCAGTCGCCGCCCCATCACCGCAGCCGACATGGATGCGATCCGGGCGATGCCAGGCGATGCCTACCTCGTCGATGGCGAATACGGACTGATCGATCTCACGCTGCACTACCAGGCGAGCAGCCACTTCGGCGCCTATCTCACCATTCCTTACTTTTTCTTCGGTGGCGGCGGGCTCGATGCGGCGATCGAAGGCTTTCACGACTCGCTCGGCTTCGGCGATGCCGGACGCAAGAGCGTGCCGCGCAACCAGTGGCAGATGATCGCGAAACTGCGCAACATCACCATCGCGCAGAACCGCCCGCCAGAGAATGATATTGGTGATCCCGTGCTGGGCGTGCGCTATTCGTTGTTCGAAACGCCGGAGGACTGGAACCTCATCCTCGAGAGCGCCGTGAAAATTCCACGCTCTGACGAAGAGTTCATGGTCTCGACCGGCGAGCCCGACTATGGCGTGCAGGCTTCGTATCAGCGGTTCTTCAGGCGCAACGCACTGTACGCGACGCTCGCGCTGGTCTACTACAACGCGCCCGACGTCGACATCTCACGCGATGAGTGGATCCCCACCGCGATCGTGGGTTGGGAGACCCGCTTGTCCGAGCACACTGGCTTCGTGTTGCAGTTCTATGGCAGTCGCAGCACCGTGCAGGAAACCAACCTGAGCGAGCTCTCGGCCAACAAATACCAGGTGACGGCAGGCTTGCAGTGGAACTACCACGGCAGCGTGCTGCGTTTTGGTCTCACCGAAAATCTCGGCAGCTTCAACAACACTCCGGACGTGGGCCTCACCCTGTCCTTCGGGCGAATTTTTGCCGGTCACGGTGACTGGCATTCCGAGGATTAGCCTCCGCGAGCAGGCGGCGCGATAACGGCTACCTTCACCTCCGGAAGCGTGCGGTTGAGCGCCACGAGCTTGCGCAGCACGTCGAGCGCTTCACGGGCCGCTTGCAACTCTGACTCCTCGGACTCCGGAGAGGTAAGCAACTGACCATTGCGCACGCAATAGCGGTGCCTCACCAGATAGGCACGCGTCGCGGGATTGCTGGTATCGCTGCCTACGTGCGCAGTGCGGTTGCTGAGAATCTCGTAGTTGGCGGCGTCCACGAACGTGAAAGACATCTGTGTCTGGCTGCCGGGCGCGGCCAGCTCCACGCTGATGCTGGTGAGGTCGCGGTCACGAAAGAAGGCGCTGGCCCGCACTATGCGCGTCGTATCGAGATTACCGACCGTCAGCGCGTCGGCCGACAGCAGGTGTAGATCCCCGACTTCGGATGAGTCCGGCGCCGTCGTGAAACAGGCGGGCGTCGCAGCCGCACCAATGCCGCTTGCCACGAGTAGCGCCGGCCCGATCAGCAGCCCCAGGACGGTTCCGATACGCATGCATCAACTCTCCTTGAGCCAGCGCGCCAGCCACGCTTGAACTTCCTGGTAGAAGTAACGACTGTCTTCGCCCTTCAGTATCCAGTGATTCTCATCCGGGAAGATGACAAAACGGCTCGGGACCTTCTGGCGTTGAAGCGCGGTCCAGTACTCGATCGCGTTGTTCATTGGCACGCGGAAATCACGTTCGCCTACCGTCACGAGCACTGGCGTCTTGAAGCGCCCCGCATAGCGGATCGGGTTCTGCTGGCGCCACACGGCGCCCTGTTCCCACGGTGGGCCGCCATTCATGACTTCGCGGCCATAGACGGTATCGCTCGTGCCGTACTGCGACTCCAGGTTGACCAGCCCGGCGTGGCTGACGAGACATCGATAGCGCGTAGTGCTCGCCTGCAGCCAGTTGGAAAGGTGGCCACCGTAGCTCGCGCCGCCAGCGCACTGACGCGAGCCGTCGATGAACTCGAAGCGCTTGATGGCCTCGTCAGCGGCCTGGTTGATTTCATCGCCAGGCGTCTTCAGAGGATCGCCCTGAATGGCCTGCGCAAACTTTTCCCCAAATCCTGTCGAACCGGTGTAGTTCGTGAGCAGGACGACATATCCGGGCGCGGCGAGCAGATGGTAGTTCCAGCGCAGCACGAACTGGTCGCGCCACATCGAGTGCGGTCCGCCGTGGATCACGACGAACAGCGGATACTTCCGCGTCGCATCGAAGGCGGGCGGCAGCACCAGCAGGTTGTGGATCTGCCGGCCGCGGCGGCTGGTGAACGAGAACTCGCGCACCGGCTGCCAGTCGATCTGCGCGGTGCGAGCAGCATTGAGGCTGGTGAGCGCCGTATGCCGGCCTGCATCGGCATCGAGCCTGACAATTTCGGCCGGAGAGGTCGCGCTTTCCCAGTTGGCGTAGAGCAGCGGTCCGGCGGCCTTCGCGGCAATAGCGAGATTTGAGTACGCACCGCTTTGCACCGGGTAAGCAAGGCGCGAGGCGCCTCCGGACGCGGGCATCACGTACAGCTTCTCATGCCCTGCATCCTCGGCGAGCGCATAGACGTCCCGACCATCGGGAGCAATGTCGAAACTCGAGACGGAGCGATCCAGGTCGCGACTCACGATCCTGGCAGCACCGCCCTGCGGCCATGCGACCGAGGCGATGCGGCTCAAGCTGTAGATGGTCCCGTTATCCGGCTCGAAGAGTCCGTAAAGCGCGCCACCGTCAGGAGCGAATTGCGGATCGCTCCACGAGCCGTTTGCCGGCGTGAGCTGTTGCGGCTCACCTCCCTCGATATCCACCCGAAACAGGAGCGAGTGCGTGAATGCATAAGCCGCAGCATTGCGATCACTGCTCGCAACGAAAACGATACTGCGACCGTCCGGGGCCCAGATCGCACCGAGCTCCTCGCCAGAATCCGTGCGACGACCGGCGAATCCGTCCGACGCAACAAGCTTCGAACCCGCCAGCAGATCTTTCGCCTCGGCGCCGGGCTGCAAGGCCTGCACCAGCACGTGCGGCTGGCGTTCCGGCTCGACCCATTGGTCCCAGTTGCGGATCGGGAAGGTGTCATAGACCCGCGCGTCGTACTTGCGCGCCTTGCGCTCTTCGGCCATGCGCTTGTTGTCCTGGTCGTTCAGCGCGTCACGGTAAACGGTACTGACAAACAGAAGATGCGAACCGTCGGGTGAGAACTGCGGCGCGCGCGCGCCGGTCGAGATGTTGGTCACCCGTGCGGCTTCGCCCCCGGCTGTGACGTCAAGCACGTAGATCTGCTCAACTTCATCGCCATCGCGCTTGGTCGAGAACGCAATACGTCGACTGTCCGCGCTCCATGCAACGTCGCCCTCGCGCGCCTTGTTGGAGGTGAGCCGTCGTGGCTCGGCGCTGCCATCGCCCGAAACAATCCATAAATCGGCGGCCTTCTCCTCGTCGTCGTAGGCCGGCTCGCTCACCAGGAAGACCACCCACTTACCGTCCGGGCTTGGCACCGGCGCGCCCACGCGCTTCATCAGCCACACATCTTCATGCGTGATCGCGCGCTTTGCCTCTTGCGCCTGGGTGGCCGGATTCACGGCGAACGCGATCACGAGCGCGGCTGCCAGTCGCGCGACAAGCTGACTCATTTCATCTCCTTCAGGAAACGCGGGAGGCTCAATCAGTGCACGTCGAGCAGGATCTTGCCGATGTGCTGGCTCGATTCCATCAGCTCATGGGCACGTCGCGCATCGACGAGCGGGAAACGCGCATGAATGGGGGGCTGCAGGTCGTGGGTCGCGAACAGCGGCCAGACCCGTGCGCGCAGCTCTTGCGCGAGCCGTCCCTTCTGCTCGATAGACTGAGGACGCAACGTGGAAGCCATCAGGCTCAGGCGCTTCTGGAACAGGTAACGCAGGTCGAGCTCGGCCTCGTGACCGCCGAGCGTTGCGATGAGCGCAATTCGCCCCTCGACCGCCGCTGCCGCGATGTTCCTGGCCAGGTACGCGGCGCCAACCATATCGAGAATGACATCGGCTCCACGACCCTCCGTGGCCTCCTTCACCGCCGCGACAAAATCCTCGGTACGGTAGTTGATGGCGCGCTCGGCTCCGAGTGCAACGCACGCTGCACATTTCTCGGGGCTGCCGGCGGTGACGATGACGCGCGCCCCAAATGCCTTTGCCAGCCTGATCGCCGTCGTGCCGATGCCGCTCGAGCCGCCGTGAACGAGCAGCGTCTCGCCGGCGCGCAGCCGCGCCCGCTCGAAGACGTTGTGATACACCGTGAAGAATGTCTCCGGGAGCGCTGCAGCCTCGTGTATGCCGACGCGATCCGGAATCGGCAGGCATTGCACCGCCGGCGCAGTGGCATATTCTGCGTAGCCTCCACCCGCCAGCAATGCGCAAACGGTTGCGCCGCTGAGCGGCGCAGTCAACATCCGCGCTACAGCCGACGACTTCACCGGAGACCTCGAGGCCCGGTATGTCGGTGGTGCCCGCGGGCGGTGCGTATCGGCCGATTCTCTGCAGAACGTCCGGCCGATTCACGCCCGCCGCGGCGACGCGGATCAGCACTTCGCCTGGGCCGACTGCAGGAACAGGTCGCTGCACGGCGCGCAGGACCTGCGGCGCTCCGGGCTCGGCGATCTCGATCGCCGTCATATTGCGCGGGATGTCTGCCACGATGGCGACGCATTATACTTTGCGCGCTCATGACGTCGCCCCCGAAATTCCTGTCCGCGAGGGATATCCCATTAACAAGCATGTGGTAGTGCGCGAGATCGCGCGTCCCGATCCCGGTGTCGTTCAGGCGCTGGGCGAATATGGCGTGGCCACCGTGCACGAGGCGCAAGGCCGAACCGGTTTGCTCGCCGCGTACATGCGGCCAATCTACGCCGGGGCCTCCCTTAGCGGCACGGCGGTCACGGTACTGGTTCCGCCGGGCGACAACTGGATGATTCATGTCGCGCTCGAGGTCTGCAAACCTGGCGACGTCCTGGTGGTTGCACCGAGCTCGCCGTGCTCCGACGGCTACTTCGGCGACCTGCTGGCAACGTCGCTGCGCGCGCGCGGCGGCAAGGGACTCATCATGGATGCGGGCGTGCGCGATGTAGCAACGCTCACGCAGATGAAGTTCCCCGCATGGAGCAAGGCCATCTGGGCGCAAGGCACGGTCAAGGCCAGCCTTGGCTCGGTGAATGCGCCGATCGTCTGTGCGGGCCAGCGCGTCGAGCCGGGCGACGTCATCGTGGCCGACGATGACGGAGTCGTGGCGGTCAGCCGCGCTGAAGCTGCAAAAGTCGCGGAAGCCGCGCGGCAACGCATCGCCGCCGAAGAAGAGAAGCGCAAGCGCCTCGCGGCCGGCGAGCTGGGACTCGATCTGTACAAAATGCGCGAGAAACTCGCCGCTCTCGGTCTCGAGTACCGCTGAATCGGCGCGATGTCGAAGGTTCGACAGACGGCCATTCCCTGCACGCTGATGCGTGGCGGCACGTCGAAGGGCCCGTTTTTCCTGGCAACCGACCTGCCGGCCGACACGGCGCTGCGTGATCGGGTCTTGCTCGCCATCATGGGCTCGCCCGATCCTCGACAGATCGACGGCGTCGGGGGCGCTGAACCGCTCACCAGCAAAGTCGCAATCGTGTCGAAGTCCACCCGACGAGATATCGACGTCGACTACCTCTTCGCCCAGGTCTCGATTGAAAAACCGCTGGTCGACGTCAGTCCGAACTGCGGCAACATGCTGGCAGGCGTCGGACCGTTCGCGATCGAGAAAGGGCTGGTGGCCGCGCGCGATCCCACGACGCAGGTCGCGATCTACATGGTCAACACCGGCAATCTCGCGGTCGCAACTGTGCAGACGCCCGGCGGCATTGTGCGTTACGAAGGCACTACGGCGATTGCCGGTGTGCCGGGAACAGCAGCGCCGATCGAGATCGACTTTCGAGACACCGCCGGGTCGGTGTGCGAATCACTGCTGCCGACCGGCAAACCCCGCGATGTCGTCGCGGGAATCGAAGTCACCTGCATCGACAATGGTATGCCCGTGGTCGTGATTCCCGCGACTGCACTGGGCAAGACGGGATACGAGTCTCCGCACGACCTCGATGCTGACCGTGAATTCAAGCAGCGACTCGAGCAGCTGCGCCTCGCCGTCGGTCCGCTGATGGGCCTCGGGGAGGTCCGCGACAAGGTCGTGCCGAAGATGACATTGATCGCACCGCCTCGCGCCGGCGGTCACGTGTGCACGCGCACCTTCATTCCACATCGCTGTCACGCAGCGATCGGAGTGCTCGGTGCCGTGAGCGTTGCAACGGCTTGCGTGCTGCCCGGGTCGGTAGCGACCGGGATCGCGAAAAGGCCAACCAGGCAGCCGCTGATCCTTTCAGTCGAGCACCCCAGCGGTGAATTCACTGTCACGCTGGAAGTCTCGGGCGAAGGAGCCGACTTCAAGGTCGGCCGCTCGGGGATCCTGCGAACTGCACGCGCCCTCTTTGAAGGTCACGCGCTCGTACCGCATGCAATCTGGAACGGCCCTTGACTTAGAAGCTCAGGTCGCGGCGCGGCCGAGATGTTCGCTGGTGGCGAGATCCTCGCGCAACGACCGCGCGCCGCGAAAGTAGTGGGCCGCCGCCCACACATTGACCAATCCCACAATTACGAGTCCGTACCCGAGCGACTGATTGCCCGCCGTGGGATGCAGGTGGTCGCTGATCACTCCGACGAAGAACGGACCAAGCCCGAGGCCGATCAGCGTCTGGATGAAGAGCATCAACGAGGTCGAGATCGCGCGCATGCGCAGCGTGGCGAGTGATTGCGCCATCGCGAACGAAGGTCCGAAGAAGAACGACGCCAAGACGGTCATCACGCAAAAAGAGGAGATCACGAACGACAGCTCGGAACCGAGGTAGGAGAAGAACTGAAACGGCACCATGATGAGCGTCGCGCAGCCTGGCACCCACATGTACCAGCGCCGATCGCTCTTGAGCACACTGAGCCGGTCGGCGAGGATTCCGCCGGCAAGCGTACCGATAGCGCCAATCGCAGCAAAGACCGCGAGCCACGATCCCGCCTGGCCACTATTCATTCCGTGCGAGCGCATGAGGAACGGCGCATTCCAGGTGCTGCCTGCGTACCAGACGAATGAGTGCAGCCCGGCGGCGAGGCACAGGTGCCGGAACGAACGCAGACTCCAAAGATATCGAAGCACGTCCGGAATACGCGGCGCGCGCGCATCGGCGACCGACGCAGCCACTCGATCCGCATGGCCGCGTGGCGGTTCCACGACGGTGAAACGCACCAGCAGTGCAACGAGCACACCCGGAAGCGCAACGAGGATGAAGGCCTCGCGCCAGCCGTAGAATTCGTTGAGCCAGCCACCGGCAAAGCTGCCCACCATGGCGCCGACTGGAACGCCCAGCGCATAGAGGGAAAGCGCCGTCGCACGCCGTGGCAGCGAGAAATAATCCGAAATCAAAGAGTGCGAGGGCGGTGTCCCGCCCGCTTCGCCGATCGCCGTGCCAATCCGTGCCAGCAGAAGCCACCAGAATGTGACCGCGAGGCCGCACAACCCGGTCATAACCGACCACATCAGGACCGCGAGGGCGAGCACGTTGCGGCGACTGGAGCGATCCGCCCATGCAGCGATCGGGATGCCGAATGTCGCGTAGAAGAGCGCGAAAGCTATACCGCCCAGGAGCCCGAGGAGCGTGTCGCTGGCGCCAAACTCCTGCTTGATCGACTCGACGAGAACGCCCAGAACTGAGCGGTCCATGACATTGACGGCGTAGCCGAGGAACAGGACCGCCAGCACATAGTTGCGGTAGGCAGGTGCGAACCTCACCTCGGCGCCGCGAGCCGCGCCCGCATTCGACCCGGTATCTGGTTGAGCCACGTGCCGCCGGTCAGTGCGGCGAGGTTGCCGCGAATTCCTGCATCCTAAACGAGAGCGACGCACCCGTGCGCGGTGCGTCGCTCTCGTGAGACTACGTGTTGGCTATTCGAAATTGCGCGTGAACATCAGACCCCAGGTCCGCGGTGTGCCGGGGTTGCCCTGCTCACGCCCGAAGAAGCCGACCAGGCTCAACTTGCCGTTGAAGTAGCCTTCGTCAGTCAGGTTCTGGCCGTAGAGCGCCACGTTCCAGAGGTTATCAGGTGAGTCCCACTCCAACCGCGCATTCAGGATCGTATAGCCCTCCTGCGGGCCCTGGTTGTTGGTGGTGAAGAAGATCTCTGACTGATAGACAGCATCGATACGCGGTGTGATCGAGCCGCCCTCCGCCATTCCGAAGCCGTACTGCATGCCGATGGCACCGGTGTACTTCGGTGTGCGCGGGGAATAGCACCGGTCGCCGTTGCACCCATCTCCTTCGATTAGAAGCGTATTGCCCTCGTTGTCGACGAGCTCGTAGTCCAAATACCCGAAAGACCCTTCAATGCGAAGGTTTGGCACCGGCTCCGCCAACAGCTCCAGCTCGACGCCCCAGATGTCAGCTTTACCGGCATTGATCTCCCGGAACCAGTTGGCGCCCGAGGCGTCAAGCTGCTGCGCGAACGTTTGCTGATCCTCGTAACGCGAGACGAACACCGCGCCATTCAAGCGCACGCGCCGTTGCGCGAATTCCGTTTTTGCGCCGATCTCAAACGTCTTGAGGTACTCCGGATCGAACGGATCGGTCTGCAGCGCGGTGGCCGGACGCGGGCTGAAGCCACCGCCCTTGAACCCGGTCGCGTACTTGGCGTAGGTCATGAAGTCTTGCGCCCACTGATAGTCGATCGAGACGGTGTAGTCCGTGTTGGTCGTCGACAGTGGCACGAAAGCATTGTCGATCACGATGCCGCCGAAGAAATTCGCCCGGTAGATGGTCGCGTCCTTCTGGTCGTCGGTGTAGCGACCGCCGAGCGTGAACGAAAGCTGGTCAGTGGCATGGAAGGTCCCCTGCGCGAACACCGCCCAATTCGTGGTGTCCTGACGATCGAAGGCATCGTTCTGGTAGATGATCGTCGGGTAGAGGAAATCGAAGCCCTGGTTGGAGTCGTGGGCGTCATAGTAGAAGGCGCCCGCCGCCCAATCGAGTTTCCCGCCCGTGCCCGTCAGCTGTATCTCCTGCGTGAACTGCCGGTGCTTGCTTTCATCGTAGGTGGCGTTGTTCGGCAACGGCGTGCCATCGGAGTCGCGACCAAACTCGTTCGACCAATCCCGATAGGCCGTAATCGATTTGAGGCTGACCGCGTCGCTCAGCTTCCATTCGAGCGTGGCCGACACGCCCCAGTGCTCGAGATTGTTGATGTTCGGCACCGACCGGTGCTCCAGCGGATCGTCATACCGGCTGTAGTTCGTATATAGGCTGTCGGTCACAAACCGATCGTCATAGCTCATCCCGGCACCAAACACCGGGGACGCAAAGACCGCACCCCAGAATCCGTTCAGGCCATTCGTCCCGTCGATGACCGTGTATTTGTCGCCCGGGCCTTTCTGTCGCTGCTCCGTGATATCGCCGATGACGTTGAGCTCGACGTTCTCGCCGAACAGGAAGCGAAACGCGGCGCGACCCGATTGCACGTTTTCATCCTGCAGGGTGTCGACCACGCAACTCGTTCCGGGAGCCTTCATGGAGCCAAGTGCCATCCCAGGCAGTCCACCCGGATACCCACCCGGAACGTTGTAAGGCCCGTCCGGGAGACCTGGCCCACCGGTACCGAGCGACCCCGCTCCGTTCACGCACTCGTAGTCGAGTACCTTGAAGAATCCATCGGCCGACTTGCTGGAGAAGGAGAAACGCGCGAAGGCCTTATCCGGGATCAGCGCGACATCCATGAAGCCGCGCGCATCGAGTCGGTGGTAGCTCCCGATCGTCAGGCTGACCGAACCCGACCCGTCACCCTGAGGCTTCTTCGAGATCAACCGAACGGTGCCGCCGATCGCGTTCTTGCCGAAGAGCGTGCCCTGCGGGCCACGCAGGATCTCGACCCGCTCGAGGTCCAGCAGATCGAAGATCGCCCCCTGGGGACGGCCGTTGTACACGTCGTCCACGTAGATGGGCACGCCGGGTTCGAACGACAGAATGTTGTCACCGAGGCCAACTCCCCGAATGAACGCCGCCATAGTCGAGCCCCAGCCTGCGCCCAGCGGCGCAATGACGGTGTTCGGCACGAATTGGTCCAGGTCCGTAACACTATAGATTCCCCGGGCTTCGAGGTTCTCCCCAGTGAAGGCGGAAATGGCAATTGGAGTATCCTGCAGGCGTTCATTTCGGAACTGCGCCGTAACAACGACTTCCTCCAGAGCCCCGCTTTGCGCCGACACCTGCGCCTGCTGAGCGATTGCGGGAGCCGCAAGTCCCAACGCAGCCACAACAAAGGTCGTTGCAGTAACGATGTCGATCGTATGATTAGTGCGCGTGAATCGCTCACTCATACCGGAAATGGCCATAGCGCCCCCCTTTGGCTAATGGATTTCAACGGCTTGAATTCATTTTCAAAAAGACGGTAGCACTGAATAACGGACGAGAGAATCGCACAAAAGACGCGATCAGCTTTCTCAGTACGAGAACAACATCAACACGCTGCTGCACATCAACGCGTTTCTGCTCGTCGCCCGAGTCGGCAGTTTCTCGGGCGCCGCGCGTGAACTCGGCGTCGCACCTTCCGTGATCACCAAGCGAATCACGCGGCTCGAAGAACAGGTAGGCACTGAGCTGATCGTTCGCTCCACTCGCGGTCTGACGCTCACCGCCGCCGGCGAGCAGCTGATCCCGCGCTTCATGCGGCTGGTTGCAGAACTCGAGGAAACGATCAGCGGCTCAAGCACGAGGTCTCGCGGTGTCGAAGGGCACCTCAGGATCAAGGCCCCGACGACCGTCACGTCCCTGTATCTCGGCAAAGTGTTCAGCGACTTCCAGGCGCGCAATCCCGCTGTGAGCCTCGATATCGTGTTGATGGATCGATCGGTCAACCCGTTGGAGGAAGGATTCGATCTCGTGGTGGGCGCGCGACCGGTCTCCTACCCAGGCGTCGTGGATGTGCCGCTGTGCGCATATCCCCAGGCACTGTGCTGCGCGCCGGCCTATATGCACGGCAAGCGCGAGCCCGAGCATCCCAGTGAGCTGACCGATCACAGTTGCCTGACCTCAGTTCTGCTCGGCAATACATGGTTGTTCGAGAGTCCGAGAGGACCCTTGAGCGTCGAAGTGCACTCACGCTTTCACGTCAATGACGGCCGCGTGCTGCGCGAAGCCACGCGCCAGGGCCTCGGAATCGCGGCATTACCTCGCTACCTGGTCGAGGAGGACCTGAAGACTGCCCGCCTGTTGATACTGCTGGAGGAGTTTCCGCTCGCGGTGTTCTGGCTCAAGGTGCTGGTGCCGAGCGTGAAGATGAGCCGGCCAGCGGTTCGGGAGCTGGTGACTTTCCTTAAAGCGAGCACCCAGCCCCTTCCGCCGTGGGTCACAACGCCCGCTGATTGAGTTCATTTTTCGTAAAAAGAGAACGCTGATCGCGCTGGATGGCGTGTTCTATCGTTCCCCCGCCAACGCTAACATCCCTGTCGACCCATCGAACACGACGATGAAGAAGAAACTGCGCAGCAACTATGAGCCCGGTTCGCCCCGCGAGGCGGTGCGGCGTGCGCAATGGAAAGCGCTCGGGCTTTCCGATGCGGACATGCAAAAGCCCAAGATCGCGGTGGTGAACAGCTCCTCGGAGCTGGCGATTTGTTTCAGCCACCTGGATGGCATCGCCACGGTGGTCAAGGAGACGATTCGCGCCGCGGGTGGCCTGCCGTTCGAGATTCGCACCGCGGCTCCAAGTGATTTCATCATCGGCGCCGGTTGCAGCGGCGGCTACATTCTTGCTTCGCGCGATCTGATCGTGAATGACATGGAGATCGCGGTCGAGGGTGCGCAGCTCGATGGCATGATTTGCCTGTCGTCCTGCGACAAGACCCCGCCCGCGCATCTCATGGCTGCCGGGCGGTTCAATATCCCGACCATCCTGGTCGTGTGCGGCTACCAGCCGAGCGGTGAGTTTCAGGGCAAGCACGTCGACATCGAGGATGTCTTCATGGGCTCGGTGCAGACCGCATTCGGAAAACTCTCGCGCCAGCAGCTCCGTGACATGAGCGATCACGCGATTCGCGGCCCCGGCGTGTGCTCCGGCATGGCGACCGCGAATTCGATGCACGTCGTCTGCGAGGCGCTCGGCATGAGCCTGCCTGGCAGTGCTCCGGTGCTCGCCAACAGCCCGAAGATGTTCGACAACGCGCGCCGTTCGGGCACGCGCATCGTCGAGATGGTGCTTGAGGATCTCAAGCCCCGGGACATCCTCACGCCCGGCGCATTTCACAATGCCGTCGCCGCCGTGCTCAGCGTCAGCGGCTCGATCAACTGCATCAAGCATCTTCAGGCCACGGCGATCGAAGCCGGAGTCGATCTCGACGTGTTCCAGATGTTCAACGATCTCGGGACGCGAATTCCCGTTCTGAGCGCCATCCGCCCCAATGGCCCCGACTCGATCGAGGCGTTCGAGGCAGCCGGCGGTGCTCGCGCCCTGATGAAGCAGCTCGAAGGAAAACTCGACACAGGCGCAATGACGGTGACCGGTCGCAGCGTCGCGGAGAACCTCGCCGGCGTCGTTGTGAGCGACCCGGAAGTCATTCGCCCGCCTGCGCGCGCCTTCTCCGATGAAGCCCCGATCGTCATCCTGCGCGGCTCACTCGCGCCCGAGAGCGCGATCGTAAAGCTCGGCGTGCGCGACGGCAGTCGCACCTCCAAGTTTTCAGGACCCGCCATTGTCTACGACGATGGCAATGAGGCGATGCGTGCGATCCAAAGTGGCGCGGTACGCTCCGGGCACGTGCTCGTGGTACGCGGCATGGGACCCAAAGGTGGACCGGGTATGGCGGGGCCAGCCTCGATGGTCGTATTCGCGCTCGACTCCGCCGGTCTGCAGAACGAGGTGGCGTTCGTCTCCGACGGCCAGCTTTCGGGGCTGTGCAACAAGGGGCTCACCATCGCCGAGGTCTCGCCGGAGTCGGCAGTCGGTGGACCGATTTCATTGGTGCAGAACGGCGATCGCATCAGCATCGATGTCGACCAGCACAGTCTCGAGCTCGAAGTTCCCGCGCCAGAATTGGCGGCACGACGTGTCAAGCGTGGCGACCCCGCGCTGCCGAAGGCGCGCGGTTATCTCTCCATCTACCAGCGCACCGTCCAGCCGATGTCCACTGGCGCCGTCCTCATACCGCGCGACACTGACTGATTCGTTACGCTTCAGTCTCAACTCCCACAGCTGAGCTCCTTCGATGCCCGAAACGATTCCGACCCGCACCATCCGGCGGCCCGCCGGCCGCGCCGTCAAGACGGTCGAAGCTGACATCTGCGTCCTGGGAGCCGGCATCTCCGGGGTCTCCGCGGCGCTCGAAGCGGCCAAGCTCGGTCGCAAGGTCGTGCTGGTGGACGGCGCACCGTCGCTCGGCGGCCAGGCCATCGGCTCGATCATCGGCACACTGATTGGCCTCTACACGCACGGGCCCAACGCCTACCAGATCACGCACGGCATCGCGGACGATCTGATTCGCGAGCTCACCGCGGAAGGCTCGCTGCTCCGACATCATCATTCGACGGTCACATTCCAATACGACGAGGTACGCCTCGCGCGCTGGATGGAAAGCAAAGTCGAAGCTGCCGGGATTCACGCGATCGTCGGTGCCGTGCTGACCGAGGTCGCTTTCCGCAATCGACGCGTCCAGTACGTCGAGTTCGCCACGCGCTTCGGGGCCGTACGCGTGCAGGCAAATGGTTATGTCGATTCATCGGGTGACGCCAGCCTCAGCTACGAGGCGGGCCTCGAAGTGCGCGAGCCCGAGGAACAGGTTTATGGAACGCTCAATTTCCTGATCGAGAACTACGATCTGAACACCGTCGGCGAGCTCGACATGAAGGAAGTGCACGCCCGACTGATCGCGAAGGGCAAGGAGTACGGGCTGGTCCGACACGACGGTTGGCTCATGCACTTTCCCGGCAAGAACTTCATGCTCGCGAACATCAGCCACATCGAAACGCCGCTCGATCCGGCGAAGTCAGCCAACATGGTGTTCGAGGGACGCCGCCAGGCCGACAACATCATTCGGTTCCTGAAGGCTGAGTTCCCGCGAATCTTCGCCAATGCGCGCGTGCGCGTGTACGGCAACCCGGGACTCCGGCAAACGCGCTGGATCGTGAGTAGCCGGCAACTCACGCTCGATGACATCCGCAAGACCGAGCGGCCCGCCGATGCTGCCGCACGCTGCTCGTGGTACGTCGAGTTGCACGACACGAAGGAACTCGTGCACTGGGAGCGGTTCAAGGACGGGCACGTGTACTACATACCGCTCAGCTGCATGGTGCCGAAGGATGCGGACAACATCGTTGCATCGGGACGTTGCGTGGATGCCGACTCGCACGCCCTCTCGGCGATTCGGGTGATGGGACCGTGTATCGCAATGGGCACGGCGGCCGCGCACGCCCTCGATCTCGCCGGCAAGGGATCGGTGCACGAGATCGATCTGAAGAAATTTCAGGAGCGACTTGTCGACAATCTCGAGCGCACCGACTAGCGCCCGAGCGCCGTCAGCGTGGACCGCGATTCAGGGGACGCTCACCGCAACGACGTGCGCCGCAAACGGCAACAGGAAACCATTCTCACGCGCATAGGGCTGCGCTCCAGCGACGACCGCAACGCGAATGGCATCCAGGGTCGCACTGTCTTGCGCGGCCAGCACCGCCGCGACGCGAACGCCGGCATCACGCTCGGCCTCGAACACGAACTCGGCACGCGGAACGGCCCATTCGGCGGTGATCGTTTTGAATTCCAGGGTAGCCACATCGAATCCCGCGCGCTGCAACGCCGGCGTACATTCCGCGGCGCTCTCGTATGAGAAATAGGCGGGCGCGTCGGGTAGCCTCACGTTCATGTCTGCATGCGCCGTGATCGCGTCTGCGACAATCTTTACGCCCGGACTCTGCTCCGGCCCCGCCCACAGTGTGAAAGCGTAACGCCCACGCGGTCGCAGCACGCGTGCCGCTTCAGCAAAGGCAAGCTCCGGTGCGGCCAGATGCAAGACACCGAAGTTCATTGCCACGGCATCGAACGACTGGCTCTCGTATTGCAATGCCTGAGCATCGCCCGTGTGAAACTGGAGTTTCGGGTGGGAGCGCGCCGCGATCGCCACCATTGTCGGGGAGAAATCGACACCGATGGCCATCGCTCCACGCCGACGAGCTGCTTCCGCCACGTAACCGGGCCCGCAAGCGACGTCGAGCACCCATGCGCCAGGCCGCAGCCGCAGCGCATCGAGCAGCGGCGGGACGAAAAGCCTGGTCAGCCCACTCCACGCCGCGTGATAGCGGGACGCTACGCGCTCCCATCCGGCGTACTCGAATCGGCTGAACGGATCGGTCAACTCCACCGTTACGACTCGTCTCAATTACAGATGAGCTTGCCGTTGCGCAGCTCGCAGTTGTCAGGTGGACCGTACTTGGTCCAGTAATCGAACAAGCGCAGCTGTCCAACGAAGTCCTGAAAACGCGGATCCTGCCTGTATGGCCGCATTTCAAGTGCCCACAGCCCACCCCAGACGCTGCCAAGTGTGCCGGAACGCCGGAAGGTGCCCAGCGCCACGTCTGCCACTTCATATGCAAGATCGAGTTCGCCGAGCATCGTGTACCAGGTAATCGAGAGCATGAGCATCAGGCTCGAATCCATTCCCGTGGAGTGGGCCCGCAGCTCTCGAACCGCGTCGAGTGCGGCAGGCTTCTTGCCGGCGTCGCCCAATGCAGCGTGGATCAGTTTCACTGCCTCCGTGCCGCCTGACTGGCGCACTTCCCGGGGAAGCGCTTTCGCCACCTGCGCTGCAGCCTCGTCCGCGTCCCCACGGCGGCGCGCGGCATTGGAGTAGACCAGTGCCAGTACAGGGAAATCGGGCGAGGCGCCGAGGTTGACGGCCTTGTCGGCGTAACGCAGCGCATCCTCGTCGCGACCGAGAATGGAGGAAAAGGCCGCGTTGTTAAGCGCGTAGCTCGCAACCCCGGGCGCCAGTCGGTCCGCCTCGTGCGATGCTCGCAACCCTTCCCGAACGTGGCCGACGTTGTTCAGGAATAATGCAAAGCCGGCGTAGATAGCTGGTTCCTCGGCATTCAGCGACAGTGCCGTCTTAAAATCCCGCTGTGCAGCGAGCCAATCTCCGCGAATCGCATTGACTTGAGCGAGGACCGCGTGCGAATTCCCCAGGTCGGGCTCAAGCGACAGCGCGTGTCGTGCTGCTTGCTCCGCTTTGACCAGTTCCTGTCGGTCAGTGGTCAGTCCAGCGTTGAATGAGATGAGGTGAGTCACCCCAAGCAATGAAAACGCGCGCGCGAATTGTGGATCGCGCAACGTCGCCTTTTGCAGCAGTTCTGCGGCGCTACTCAGATTCTCCGCGCCAGTGCGATCAATCAACGATCGCGCCTGAAGATAGAGCTCGTAGGCCTCCAGATCTCGTGTCGGCGCTTCCTGGGCCACCGCCGAGGGCAATTCGGCATGCATGTGCACTCTGAGCGCCTGCACGATTGCTGTTGCCAGCTCTTCCTGGAGCTTGAACAGATCGGCAAACTTGCGGTCGTAGGATTGCGACCACATGTGATAGCCCGTGTTGCCATCCACAAGCTGTGCTGTCACCCGCACGCGCTCACCGGCACTGCGCACGCTGCCTTCCAGCACTGCCGCAACTTCCAGATCACGAGCGATCTGGCGCACGTCCATGTTGCGGCCCTTGTAGGCAAAGGAAGAAGTGCGCGCGGGAACCTTGAGCCCCGGCACTCCGGCGAGCGCATTGATCAGCTCCTCGGCCATGCCGTCGCTGAAGTATTCCTTCGCAGGTTCACCGGTGAGATTGGCGAATGGGACCACGGCAATCGATGCACGTGGTGCGGTCGCTGCCGCTGGGGTGCCGGGCGATGTCTGCGTGGCAGTTGCGACTGGCTGGGTGGCGGACGTGTCCGGATGTTCCTGCTTGCCACGGGCCATGATCCACAGCACGGTCCCGCCAACGAGGAACAGCACCGTCAGGATCGCAAGCTCCGCGCCGCTCACGCGTTGCTGCCCCCGATCGCCGTGATACCACGCCAGGAGCGCCGTGACCGGCACGCCCAGTGCCAGCAGGAGCGTGGTGACGCGCGCGACGATCAGAGGCCATGCGAAGGCGTGCCCGACCAGCTCGATTCCCTGCAACAGTCCGTACGCCAACGCGATGTACGCGAGCGTCCATTGCACGACCTTGCGCTCTTTCACTCGCTGCCACGTCTTCAGCGACGTGGGCGCAGCATCGGGCGGCGATGCCGGAGCGTCACTCATTTGCAGATCAGCTTGCCGTCGCGCAGCTCGCAGTTGTCGGGTGGCCCGTACTTGTTCCAGTAGTCAAACAAGCGCATGCGGTGCGCGAGGTCCTGGAAGCGTGGGTCCTGACGCAAGGGCAGCAGTTCCGGCATCCAGATGAAGCCCCAAGCGGTCCCGATCGTTCCCGACTCCACGAAGTGATCGAGTGATCCATTCACTACCGCGAATGCTTCCGTCAACCCGCCGAGGACCGTGTACCAGACGAGGAAGCGCCTTCTGATGAATTCGGGCATGTCCCTTCGGCTGAGCCGGGCGCGCAGCTTGTTCAGCTCTTCAACAGCAGCACTGCGCCGGGCTGGTTCTGCCATCGCGGCATACACGCTTTCCACCGTGCGTTCGCCATCCGCTGCACGCAGCGCCGGGGGGAGTGCTTCCACCATCATGCGTGCGGCCTCGTCGTAGCGGCCGGCACGGGTCGCAAACAATGATTGGACATCCGGTACCGGGCCGGCTGTCGTCCCCAGACCAAGATCCGTAGCAAGTTTCATGAACCTGCGTGCCGCGTCGGTTTGCCCGAGGATCGTGTAGGTAACGCCCGCCGTGAAGATGCTTGCTATCCATGCAGGCGCCAGTCGATGCGCCTCCAACGAGGCCTCCAGGGATCGCCCCAGGTGACCCACGGTGCCCGCCACATGCATGCCGTATTCCTGGTGCAGTGCCGGATCTGCATTGTCGCGAGCAAACGCAATATCGAAGCGCTGCTGCGCGTCGAGCCACCGTCCCTGCGCGGCGTAAATGATGCCGAGCGCACCATGCGTAGCGCCGAGATCAGGATCGAGGGCCAAAGCCTGCAGGACCTGCTTCTCTGCATCGGCAAGGGAACCGGACACCGGCACATCCAGCACCAGCGCGACCGCCCGTGCGCTCGCGAGCCCGTTGTAGGCTCGCGCGAATCGCGGGTCGAGTGCGATCGCCTTTTGCAGCAGATCGATCGCGCGCGGTAACTGGAGCGCGGGCTGCCCCATGACCTGCTGTGCCTGAGCCTGCAGGTACAGATGGTAGGCCTCGATATCGTGCGTGGGCGGGGTGTGAGCCAGAGCGCTGGACGCATCCTCTGAAATACTGGCGCGCAGCCTGCGCACGATCTCACTGGTCAGTGCGTCCTGAAGTTCGAAGATGTCCTCGAACTTCCGGTCGTAGCTCTGCGACCAGAGGTGATAACCGCTCTCGGCGTCGATGAGCTGTGCTGTAACCCGAATGCGCTCACCCGCGCTGCGCACGCTGCCCTCGAGTACCGCAGCGACCTGCAGGTCGCGTGCGATCCGACGCAGATCGATGTCCTTGCCCTTGTATGCGAATGACGAGGTGCGCGAAGGCACTCTCAGGCCGGGCAGGCGCGCGAGCGTATGAATCAGCTCTTCAGCCATCCCATCGCTGAAGTACTCCTTGCCCGGATCGCCGGTGAGATTCGCAAACGGCAGCACCGCAATCGAACTGCGAGAAGTCTGACCCGTACCGGATACCGGCGCTGAGGCCGGTCGCTCGGCGTCGCTTCGCAGGTCGGCGCGAGGTGCAGACGCAGGCACCGTCACCGTCCTGACGTCGGCAACAAAGCGATACCCTCGTCCCGGCTCCGTCACGATGAACCGGTGTTCTCCCGGACTCTCGCCGAGCACGCGCCGCAGCGTGGAGATGTTCTGGTTGAGGCTGTTCTCCTCGACCACGATGTTCGGCCAGATCGCCTTCATCAGCGTGGCCTTATCCAGCAGCTCCCCGCGCCGCTCGACGAAATACAGAAGCGTGTCGAAAACCTTCGGCGCAAGGGGAATTGGGCGACTTTCCGCACCGGACATCAGCAGTCTTTGCTGAGGATCCAGTCGGAAGTTATTGAATTCGTATTGTATTTTAGCCGCGTGTTCGGGCATCGGCCGGGCTCAGAAACAATCACGAAGCATCAGGTTGTGACCAAAGATTCCTCAGGCGTCGGAGCGGATTCTACGTGCCACATCGCTGGATATCCCAGCGAACTGAAACGAGAACCGAGGAGATCACCATGTACAACCAGAACCTCTGCTACTTCGATGCCACCGCCGACATGATGGAGTTCGGTCTGATCGCGTTCGCCTCGCCCGAGTTCGTCGAAAGATTCGTGCAGCAGCTTGCGCAGACCGGCGGCAACGAGACCCGCGCGGAACCCGAGCAGTTCCCCGATGCCTTGCTGGTCGTCTAGTTTCCGGCCTTCAACGCCTGGTCGATCAGAAACAGGTCTGTCAGGAGCGCTCGCAGGTGGATAGAGGCATTGAGGTTGTCGACGAGGAGCGAGGGAATAACCGGGCGGCTGAGGACGAGACCGATCGCGCCGTGCGCCGTGAGAGCGTCTCGACCAGCTGCTTCAAGGAAGGCGCTGCCATCCTTCGCGCTGCTTGCGGCGAAATTCTTCCGTATCTCCTCGCCGAGCCCATCGAGCGCCGCCTGCATCTGCGCCAGCATGCGCCGAACCTCAGAGCCGTTCTCGTCACGCCGACCTTGCGCCGCATACGCAAGCAAGTACTCGTATCCGGCCTCGATTGACTCGATGCGTTGTGCAAGCGTGGCAGCGCTCATTGCCGCGGCGCCGGCCAACGCTCCGGATCGTGGCGTGGCAGCGCATCGCCTCGGGTCATCCAGCCGCTCAGCATCGCGCGCAGGTACATCCGATTTTCGGGGATCAGCGCGAAATAGACGTGCACGAGGACAAGGGCGAGAGCGAGCAGTGCGGCCAACCCATGCAGCACGTAGATGAAGCCCCAGGTGTCCGCTTCGAAAACGTACGGATTGCGTTTCCAGAACGGAGTGTCGATCTTGAACAGCATCAGCACGCCGGTAATCAGAAGCGCGACGACCGCGGCCGTCATGGCGTCGTGCATGAGTCTCTGCGCGAGGGTGTACTTGCCGCTGCGTGCTGCGCGCCTGAGATCGCGCAGGCCGATTCCGACATCGCCGAGCCTTTGCCAGATCAATGCACGCACGATGTGAAACACCACCAGGAGCACGAGCACGATGCCTGTGATCCAGTGAATCGTCACCCATGCGAACTTGACGCCGACGACCGGCATCAACCCCGTGGCCAGCAAAGTGAGCATGCAAAGGGCGGTCAGCCAGTGAAACAGCCGATCGATCGCGGCGTGACGTTCGATTCGCTCTTCGACGGGGGGGCTCGAAACGATATGCGCTGGCTGTTTGCGCCGAAACAGCGCGTACAGGCCGTGACCGATGATGACGGCGGCACCGATGCCTGCCGCGACGGGCAGCAGATCCCAGGAAACGCCTTCGAGGACCCGCTGGCCCCACACATCCGTACTGACGCGTACCAGGTGCATGGCGTTATGCGTCCCGGATCGCCCGCCGCACCAGATTTTCCATCAGCGGGATCTTGAAGTGATTGAAATTGAGTGGTGTCGCGCCCTGTGCTGCGGTCTTGCCGGCAAGCTTCGCAATATCGGCATCCTTCGCACTGCCCGTGACCGCATCCTCCACCGCCTTGAGTCGTCGCGGCACGCACTCCACCGCCCCGCACGCGAGGCGAATCTTCTTGATGACATTGCCATCGAGGATCATCGCCGCGGCGACGCTCACCAGGGCGAAGTCCCACGTGTTGCGGTCGGTGACCTTCTCGAAATAGAACCTGGCGCCCGCCCATTCTTTCGGGAACCGAATTGCAGTGAGGATCTCGCCTTGCTTGAGCACCGTCATGTGAGTGATGTCGATAGCCGGTCCGATGAAGAATTCCTCAGCCGGGATGACTTTCTCGCCAGACGCGGACTGAACCACAATGCGGGCATCCAGCGCCACCGACGCAGTGCCTACGTCTGAAGGCGAAACCGCGACGCAACGACTCGCGCCGAACAGGCAGTGCTCGCGGTTCTGGCCCTGGGGGGAGTCGGCGTAGCACGAGTTTCCGCCGGCGCGATAGCAATTCACGCCCGAGCGGTAGTACCAGCAACGCGCGTCCTGGCAGAGGTTGCCGCCAATCGTGCCGGCGTTGCGGATCTGCGGACTCGCAACGTGGCTCGCAGCACTTGCCAGCAGCGAGTATTTCTCAAGCACCGTCTTGTCGTTCGCGATCTCCGCGAGGGTCGTGAGGGCGCCGACCTCGAGCCCCTCGGGCGTTTCGCGAATCCCCCTGAGGCTCGCAATACCACCAATATCGATCACCGCGCCCGGGCGCTTGGCGCGATCCTTGAACCAATCGAGGCTGTCGTAGCCACCCGCCATGATCCAACCCTTGTCGTCGAGTTCCTTGGCGAGCTTGAGCGCGTTCTCCAACGTGTCCGGCTGATAGAGCTCGAACTGCGGCATCATGTCGTGCAACATTTCGCGCCCTCCTAAAAGGTGTTGACCTGCAGCGGCTTGTGCGATTGCGCACGTCCTGCCGTGAAGTTGACGATCATGTCGGGCGACACCGGGGTTCTGTTGAACACGTGCCCGCCGAGCGCATCGGAGATCGCACACAGCAGTGCCGCCGCCGCACTGCCGAGTGGCGGCTCACCGACTCCCTTGGTGCCGAGTGGGCTCGTCGGCTCGGGCTTATCGACCGCATCGGTGTGCATCTCGAGGGGCACATCGAGATAGGTGGCCGGCTTCGCCTGATGCAGTCCCACTGTTGCGGGCAATCCGTTCTGCGGGTCGTACACCATGTGCTCGAGGCACGCCATTCCGAAGCCCTGCACCGAGCCGCCCTTGAGTTGAGTCGCGAGACCGGCTGGATGAATCACGGTGCCGCAGTCGCCGACGCTCAGAAAGTCGATGATCCGGTGCTGTCCCGTTTCGAGGTCGAGCTCGATCTGTATGAAGGCCGCGATGAATGCGGCCGACTGACCGCCGACCGGCAAGGTGTCCTTGGCCACACCGATGAGGCCGGTCCCCGCCAACGCGGTGACTGAAGCCTTCGTGATCGGGTTGAGGTCCTCCGGTATTTCCTGGCCGCTGTACTTGCCACCCAGGTCGATCGCGCGTTGCGCGGCGGCGGCATACGTCAGACTCTTCGACGCACTCGCCTTGGCGAAGACCTTGGCACCGTCAATGTCGTAGTCATCCGGCTTGCCACCGAGATCCTTGGCGGCAATTTCCTTCAACTTCGCCACGGCATCCATCGCCGCCACGTAATTCGTGCGACTCATCGTGTAGGAGGTGTTGCTGCCGAACTGTCCGAGGTTCCAGGGCAAATGCTTACGACTGTCTCCGCGCTCCAGGATGCAATTCTCCCAGTCGCACTTCAGGACCTCGGCGGCGATGCGCGCGGTCGACGAGTGCGAGAACGTACCGAGATTGCCAACACCGTTGTGAATGTGGAGCTTGCCGTCTGGCGTAATACGCACCAGACCATCGAATCCGAAGAAACCTGCCGGGTGGTACGCCTGGCCAACGGCTACGCCCGTCACCTTCGAGCCGTTGCGCTTGCCGCTAAGCTTCTTCTTCTCATCCCACTTGAAACGCGCCGCGCCCTTGATCAGCGCGTCCTTCAGGTAGCAGCTCGATACTGCCTGCTTGACGGCAAACTTCGACCCGCTCTGCGGTGCGTTGAGGAGGCGCATCTGCAGGCGATCGACGCCGAGCTCGCGCGCAGCCCGATCGATGAGCGGTTCCACGGCACACATGATCTGGTTGTAGCCGGGACCGCGCTGCGCGGTGCGCGTCGGCGTATTCCCATACACAGGCACGCCGCGCCAGCGCATGGCGGCCGGTTGGTAGACCAGCGAAATGGCATCGCCGGCGTTGCGATAGTCCCAGAATCCCGTTTGCGGGCCGCCCTCCTGCACTATGTACAGATCGGCCGCCAGCAGCCTGCCGTCGGCGCGAAATCCCAACTTGATGCGCCCCTGGAAGCCACTGCGTCCAGCACCGAGGAAATATTCCTCGGCGCGGCTGATGCGCATCATCACCGGCTTGCCGACCTTTTTCGACATCAATGCCGGAATCGCCATCACCGCATAGGCGTTGCCCTTGGAGCCGAAGCCGCCGCCGCAGTATTCCGCGATGAGAACGACCTCATCCGGCTTGATGCCGATGAACTGCGCCAAGGTCGGAATGATGAAGGTGTGGCTCTGCGAGGAACCGTGCACGAAACACTTGCCGTTCTGCCAGTACGCCAGGCAGGAACGTGGCTCCATGCTGTGATGGGAAATGCTCGCGGTGACGAAGGTTTCATCATAGACGAGCTTCGACTGTGCAAAGCCCGCATCGACCTCACCGTAAGACCATTCTTCGACGGCCTTGCCCATCGGCAGTTGACCGTCATTTACTTTCGCGAAATCAGCCGCGGTCCATTTGAACGTTTGTAGCGGCGTCGCCGGAATCGGTGGCGGAAACACCATCCCGACGTTGCCATCAGAACGCGCGTTCGGGCCGCCGGGAAACAGGCTTTGCAGCGGGTCCACGGTAAACGGCAGTGGCTCGAGGTCCACCTTGATCTTCTCGATCGCGTCCTGCGCGGTCGTCTCGTCGACGGCGGCTACCGCCACAATCGGCTCGCCGATGTATTTGGGCTCTTTTGCCAGGATCGGCGGGAACGGTTCCGGCAGCGGCGTAACATCATTCGGCGTCAAAACGCCGAACACACCCTCCATCTTGAGCGCCTCGGACGCATCGATGTTACGTACGCGCGCATGCGGCATCGGACTCAGGAGCAGGCGACAGAACACCATGCCGTCGGCGCGAAAGTCCTCGGAATATTTCGCCTCGCCCGTGACCTTGGCGACGACGTCGTGTGGAGTGAAATCCTTGCCGATGAGCTTGTAGGCCATGTCAGCCTCCCGCCGCGCGCATGACAGCGTTCAGATAGTTGTCGTACGCGCCGCAGCGGCAGAGGTTCCCGGACATCGCCATCCGCGCTTCCTCGCGCGAGGGTCTCGGATTGTGTTTGAGTAACGCGACCGCGGACATCACCTGCCCGGGCGTGCAGAAGCCACATTGCGGTGCCAGCTCATCGACGAACGCCTGCTGCACGGGATGCAACTCGCCACCCGGACCCGCGAGCCCTTCGATCGTCACAATCTTGCGCGCGCGGACGCTATGCGTGAGCGTGGAGCACGAGTAGTGCGCAATGTCGTCGAGCATCACGGTGCAGGCGCCACACTCGGCCCGGTCACACCCAAGCTTGGTGCCGGTGAGGCCTAGCTTGTAGCGCAAGGTCATCGCCAACGTTTCCTGCGGCAGCACATCGACCCGACGCACTTCGCCATTGACGTTGAGCGAGATCAGTCGCTCGATTCCGCCCGACAGCGACGCCTTGCGACTGCATCCAGTCAAGCCGCCGTACACATAAGCCGCGGCCGACGCGACGGCACCTGTGGCGATCACTCGCTTGATGAATTCGCGCCGTGTGTAACGGGATGCTGCCTGGGCCTCCGAATCAGGGGCAACGATCAGCGACGAGGAGTCGGGCATGGCAGCGATCACTCCTTATATGTGGTTCTTGAGCCGCGGGTATACACGCCGGGCATTACCCTCGAAAACCTTGCGCCTGCCCGGCTCATCCAACGATAGCGCATCGAGGTAGCGTTTGGTGTCGTCGTAGTAGTGCCCGGTCTCGGGATCGATGCCCCGTACCGCCCCCACCATCTCGGAGCCGAACAGGATGTTCTCGATCGGCACCACCTTGAAGAGCAATTCGATCCCGGGCAGGTGATACACGCAGGTATCGAAGAATACGTTGCTGAGGAGGAGCTCTTTCAACGGCGGCCGCTTCATGTCCTGCGCCAGGCCCCGATATCGACCCCAGTGATACGGCACCGCTCCGCCGCCGTGCGGGATGACGAATCGCAGCGCCGGGAAATCCCGGAACAGGTCCGAGGTCAGGAACTGCATGAAGGCGGTCGTGTCGGCGTTGATGTAGTGCGCACCGGTGGCGTGGAAATTCGGATTGCACGAGGAGCTGACATGCACCATCGCCGGCACATCGAGCTCAACCATCTTCTCGTAGAGCGGGTACCAGTGACGGTCCGTGAGCGGCGGCGAGTCCCAATGACCGCCCGACGGGTCGGGATTGAGGTTGCAGCCAATGAAGCCGAGTTGTTTCACGCACCGTTCCAGCTCCGCTGCACTGTTTCCGGGCGCGACCCCGGGTGACTGCGGCAGCTGGCACACGCCGACAAAATTGGCGGGAAAGAGTGAGCAGACCCGCTGGATCAGATCGTTGCAGGCCCGCGACCAGTTCAGGCTGGTGGTCTCGTTGCCGATGTGATGCGCCATCGCGGAAGCCCGCGGTGAAAAGATCGTGAGGTCGGTGCCCCGCTCGCGCTGGAACTTGAGCTGCGCTCCCTCGAGGCTCTCCCGGATCTGATCGTCACTGATCTGCAGGTGCGCGGCAGCCGGACGATGCGCTGGATCCTTGAGCCCCGCGATCTGGCCGTCGCGGTATTTCTGCAGCTCCGCGGGCGCCGTCGTGTAGTGACCGTGACAGTCGATGATCATGTATCTTTGCTTCTCTGCTCTGACCCCCGATTCGCACTCTATCTATACCGGTCCGACCGAGTCGAAATCAATTGGAGGCTTCCATGCAGACCCGCGTCCTTGGAAATACCGGCGAGCGACTGTCCGCAATGGGCTTCGGCTGCATGGGCCTCGTGGGCTGGTATGGCACGCGGAATGATACGGAGGCCCGCGCGACGCTGCTGCAGGCGATTGACCGAGGCATCAATCACCTCGACACGGCGGCGGGCTATCAGAACGGTGGTAACGAGCGCTTTGTCGGCTCATGTATTCACGGCCGACGGGACGAGGTGTTCGTCGCCACCAAGTACGGCATATCGCGCATGGCGGACGGCACATTCGTGGCAGACAACCGCCCGGAGGCGATTCAGGCGTCCTGTGAGGCGAGCCTGGCGCGTCTCGGCGTGGAGCGGATCGATCTGTTCTACCTGCACCGCATCGATCGGAATGTGCCGATCGAGGAATCGGTCGGCGCCCTGGCGAAGCTCGTGGACGCCGGGAAGATCCGCTACCTGGGTCTCTCCGAGTGCAGCGTAGGGACCCTGCGCCGGGGTCATGCCGTGCACCCGATCGCCGCGGTGCAGAGCGAGTACTCCCTTTGGTCACGTGAGCCTGAGCTCGAGATCCTGCCAGCGTGCCGCGAGCTCGGCGTCGGTTTCGTCGCTTATAGCCCGCTCGGACGTGGATTCCTCGCCGGAAACTTCGCACGCCTTGCAGATCTCCCGGCGGACGACAACCGCCGCCTGCAGCCCCGCTTCCAGGACGCCAACGCGGAACACAATGCACGCATCACGCAGGCGATCGGCGAACTCGCCGGACGCAAAGGCTGCTCGGTCGCTCAGCTGGCGCTCGCCTGGGTGCTGACCGCAGGCAGCGACATCCACCCGATTCCGGGCATGAAGACGCGCGTCCATCTTGCGGACAATCTCGGCGCACTGGATGTAGCGCTCGCGCCGGCCGAGCGCTCAGAGCTTGCGCGCCTGGTGCAAGGTCTCGGAGTGCACGGCGAGCGCCACCCGCCCTCGATGATGAAGATCTTGAACGGTTGAGGGACGGGCGCCTGCAGGCGCCCGTCCGCGTAGGGCTACTGGACCTTGGGTAGATCCGAAGTATCGGTGTTGATGCACTCCGGGTGACCGAAGCCGCCGGCACTTACGCCCGTGCCGCCGCTCGGATTGGCTGTGATGTCGAAGACGATATCGTCCGGACGCTCGGCATCCCCGGAAACCGCGAACAATCCCGCCAGCTTGTCCAGCTTGAGGTTGGTCCGCGCTCGCCAGGCGATGCGATGGTCGGCGCACGAGGTATCTCCGCTCACGCCTACGGCACCGACGATGTGGCCGTGGGCGCTGTAGAGAGCCAGGCCGCCGCCAAACACATTCACTCCGCCGATCTTCTCGCCCACCATCGGATCATTTCGCGTGCCGTAGGCTTGCGAAGGCCCCTGGTACGCGACACTCGTCCTTACCGGGTTGCTTTCCTGCAGGCCGAACAGGCTCCCGCCCGGTTGCACCGCCGAGTACAGGTTGGCAGTCGACAGGGCGAGACCGTCCAGGCTGAAAGCGTTGGCGGTGTTGGCCTTCTGAGCGGAGATCACACGGCTCCCCGGCCACTGCGCTCCGCGATTGGCGCCGGAAAACGCCACCGCGCAGACGACGCCATCGCGATCGACAAGCGTGGCCCACATGTCCAGATTCAGGCCGCTCGCCTCGGCAGCGACAGCTGCCGCCAGCGCCGATTTCAGAGCTGCGTGACTCGGCAGGCTCTTGCAGTTGTTCTGGCCCTGGTCGTTGGCAAGCAGGGTCCCGGAAGCGGTGAGACACAGAAGTACAAGAACGGGCTGCATGATGCTCTTCATGACATCCTCCTCGGTTTAGGGGTTTGTGGTTGGTTCCTCCCCATAAGACGGAATCGGCACGATCTTTGGCGCACCAGAATCCGTATTGAGACCGAGGCGCCAGGCTCAACGCCGGAGCGTTACTGGTCGGCGCTCTCAAGAGGAACGCGTTTTGGGGCGCGATTTCAGGCAAGTCGACGCGGCGATGTCCGCGCCGATGTGACGCTGCCGCGTCAGTTCTTCTTCAGAGCCTGCTCCAGGCGATCGAGGGTCTGCATGGCGGGCAATACCTGCCGGACACTCGCGTTCGGCTCGCGCTTTTCACGGATCGCGGCAAAGAACTCCCGATCCTGCAGCTCGATGCCGTTCATCGATACGTCGACTTTGGATACGTCGATCGGATTGTTCTTGCCATCCAGCAGCTCGTCGTAGCGTGCGATGTACGTTCCGTTATCGCAGATGTAACGGAAGAACGTGCCGAGCGGGCCGTCATTGTTGAATGACAGTGACAACGTACAGATAGCCCCCGACGGGACCTTCATACCGATGCTCATGTCCATGGCGATTCCGAGCGTCGGATGGATCGGGCCCTGCAGTGCGCAGACCTGTGAGGCGGTCTCACCGGTTTGATACTGAAACAGGTCGACGGTGTGGCAGGCGTGGTGCCACAACAAGTGATCGGTCCAGCTGCGCGGCTTGCCGAGCGCATTCATGTTGGTGCGCCGGAAAAAATACGTCTGCACGTCCATCTGCAGCACCTTCAGCTCGCCGGCCTTGATGCGCTTGTGAATCCACTGATGGCTCGGATTGAAGCGGCGCGTATGTCCGGCCATGGCGATGAGTCCAGTCTCCTTCTGCAAGCGCACCACGCGCTCGGCGTCCGCGAGGTTGTCCGCCATCGGAATTTCGACCTGCACGTGCTTGCCGGCGCGCAGGCATTGTTCGGTCTGCTTCGCATGCATCTGCGTCGGTGTGGCCAGGATTACCGCCTCGACACCGGGGCGCGCAAGGCTCTCGGCGAGATCCGTTGTCCAATGGGGTATCGAGAATTTCTTCGCGACTTCTGCCGTGGATTCCGCGCTGCCGCCGGCGAGCGTCACGACCTCGATGCCGTCGATCTTCTGCATCGCCTCGAGGTGCTTCACGCCGAAGGCGCCCTGCCCCGCCATGCACACTTTCATTACGCAGCCCTCCGTTTGCCGACCACGCGCGCCTTCTTCCTCGCGGGCGCTCGCGGCTTACGCGTCGCGACCTTGCGCGGCTGGGTCTCGTTCTCGAGGATGATGTGACCCAGCGCCGTGTTCGAGGTGGGCACGTGATAGAAGCGATACACCTCGCGCACCTTGGCATCGAGCGCACCGCGCGCGATCAGCCACATCACGAGTTCGATCGCCTCTGACCCCGCCTCGCGTACGTACTCCAGGAACGGAATTTTCGTGAGCGCCACCGGATCCTTGACCAGCTTGTCGAGGAAATTCTTATCGAACTTCCGGTTGATGAGACCCGCGCGCGGACCCTGCAGCTGGTGTGACATGCCGCCGGTGCCGAAGATCACGACCCGCAAGTCTTCCGGATACGCTTCCACGGCCTTGCGGATCGCCTTGCCGAGATGAAAGCAGCGATTGCCGGTCGGCGGCGGATACTGCACGACATTCACCGGCAGCGGGATGATCTTGCACGGCCATTCCTTCGGCTGGCCGAACATGAGCGACAGGGGCACAGTGAGTCCGTGGTCGACGTCCATCTTGTTGACGATGGTGAGATCGAACTCATCAAGGATCACCGACTGCGCGATGTGACAGGCGAGCTCCGGGTGCCCCTTCACCACTGGCACCGGTCGCGGACCCCAGCCCTCGTCCGCCGGCGGAAATTCCGCCGCGCAGCCGAGCGCGAACGTGGGAATGATCTCGAGTGAGAACGCAGAAGCGTGATCGTTGTAGACCAGGATGATCACGTCGGGCTTCAGGTCCGCAATCCACTGCTTCGAGCGCTCAAAGCCTTTGAAGACTGGCGCCCAATAGGGTTGCCCGGTCTTGCCAAGATCGATGGCCGCCCCGATGGCAGGGACGTGCGAGACATTTACGCTGGCGATGATCTTAGCCACGGCGCTTGCGCTCCGACTTGGTGCGGGCGGGTTTGCGTTCGGACTTGCTGCGGTTGCCTTCGACCGATCGCCCGCCGTGGATCATCATCTGTGCATACTGCTCCTGCGTGGAGCCGGTCATCAGCGCCGCGACGTGCTGGAATGACAGTCCGTCGGACGAAAAGAGCTTGGCAAGAAAATAGATGTTGCCGCCGAGCTCGATCATGCGGTTCCAGTTGCGTTTCAGCACCGCTTCGCGCTGCTCCTGCGTCATGGGGAATTTCTGCAGGTAGGCCGCTTCGTTCGCTTTGAACTCGGTACGATTCTCGGGCTTCATCAGCGACATGCAGAACATGTTGAGGTGATAGCCCTGTCGCGAGCGCTGCATGTCGAACAGGATGGTGCCGGGGATGTCGTTGAATTCATCCGACGTCCCAGGTGGCGGAGTCTTGGTCATGAGTTCCTTGTCTCTTAAGCGTCGAAGCCGTACAGGCGTTGCGGATTATCCACCAGGATGCGCTTCTGCACCGTGACATCCGGTGCGAACAAGGGAATGAGATCGACCAGGTCCCCGTCATTCGGCATGTGCCGTGAAATGTTCGGGTGCGGCCAATCGGTTCCCCACAGGATGCGATCCGGCGCGGCGCGGATGAGTTCCTGAGCAAACGGAACGGCATCGGTGAACGGCGGACCCGCGCTCGAGATGCGCTCAGCGCCGCAGATCTTCACCCAGCAGTCCTCGTGATGACGCGCGAGCTCGAGCAGACGCTGAAACGGCTCCTGCTGCAATCCGTGCTGCGTGGCGACGCGTCCCATGTGATCGATGATGAAAGGCACCGGCAGCCGGTGCAGCATCGGCGCGAATTCGACCAGGTCCGAGGCGTCGAAGTGCAGCACCACGTGCCACCCGAGCGGCTTCACGCGCTCGATGACACGCCGAAACTCGTCCATGTCGGGGACGCCGCCGAGATGTTTGACGAAGTTGAAGCGCACTCCCCGGCAACCGCCTGCGTGCAGAAACTCGAAGTCGCGTCCGCTAAATGAGTCATCGGCGTTGACGACACCACGATAGCGGCCGCCACTCTGGGCAATGGCATCGAGAATCACAGCATTGTCCCGCCCGTGGCAGCTCGCGTTGACAAGCACCGCGCGCTCGAGCCCGAGAATTTTTTGCAACTCCCTGAATTTCTCGAGTGGCGCATCCGGGGGCGTGTAGGTGCGATCGGGTGCGTACGGGTACTTATCGCCGGGTCCGAAGATGTGGCAATGCGCGTCGCACGCCCCCGCCGGGGGCGTGTACTTGGGCTTGCGCGGGTGCGGATCGGGCGCTTTGCAGGTCGGAATCATTGGATTTGTTATCGTAGCACCGCTCTCCCGTCAGACAATCTGCCATGAGCGAACAACACCCGATGCGTAGCGATTTTGCCCACCTGATTGATGGTGAGCTGGTCACGAGCGCTGGATCGATCGACGTGATCAATCCGGCGACCGAGCAAGTGTTCGCGCGTGCCCCGAGTGCGAGTCGAGCTCAGCTCGACCAGGCAGTCGCAGCTGCGCGGGTGGCCTTCGCGGCATGGTCTCGCACCAGCTACGAAGAGCGGGCTTCACTACTCCGGCGACTCGGAGAAACGCTTCGTGCCCACCAGGATTCTCTTGCTGACCTGCTCACCCGCGAGCAGGGCAAGCCCGTGTCGCAATCACGCGATGAGATCGGCCGCGCTTTCAGCCAGTCCGAAGGCATGACGCGCATTTCGATCGAGCCTGAAGTCCTCGTCGAGGACGCGCAACGCCGGATCGAACTGCACTACTACCCGCTCGGCGTGGTCGGCATCATCACGCCATGGAATGCACCCATCAATCTGGCTGCAGGTCCGCTTACGTCCGCGCTCTACACCGGCAATACCGTGGTTCTCAAACCGTCGCCTTACACGCCGCTCAGCACGCTCAAGATCGGTGAGCTCGCACGTGAGATCTTTCCGGCCGGCGTCGTGAACATCCTGGCGGGCGGCGACGAGCTGGGCCAGTGGATGACGGAGCATCCCGGCATCGACAAGATTTCCTTCACCGGTTCCATCGAGACGGGCAAGAAAGTGATGGCGAGCGCCGCCGGCAATCTCAAGCGCATCACGCTCGAGCTCGGCGGGAACGATGCGGCGATCGTGCTCGATGATGTGGACGTTAAAGCGGTGGCTTCAAAGCTCTTCTTCGCCGCCTTCGTGAATAGCGGCCAGGTCTGCATGGCAATCAAGCGCATCTATGCTCATGAGAGCATTCATCAGGCGCTCGCCGAGGCGCTTGCGGCAGAAGCACGTGAGGTCAAACTTGGCGATGGCCTCGACTCGGCGACACAGATGGGGCCTATCCAGAATCGCGAACAGTACGAGCGTGTAGTTGGAATCCTGGAGGACACGCGGCGGAGCGGCGCACGAATACTCGCTGGCGGCGAGGTGCTCGAACGGCCGGGGTATTTCGTCACTCCGACCGTGGTTACCGATGTCGCGGAGAATAGCCGGCTCGTGACTGAGGAGCAGTTCGGCCCGATCCTGCCGGTCCTGAAATTCAGCGACATCGAGGATGCGTTGCGCCGCGCGAACGACACCCGCTATGGGTTGAGCGGTTCGGTCTGGAGCGCGGATCCCGAACGTGCCGCTCGAATTGCCGCGCGTCTCGAAGTCGGAACCGCCTGGGTCAACCAGCACCGTGCGACTGCGGCGAATGTTCCGTTCGGTGGCGCCAAGGAGTCCGGTATCGGCCGGCAGTATTCGGCGCTTGGCCTGAAGGGTTATCTCGAGCCGCGAGTCATCAGCGTGCTGAAAACCGTGGGGTAGTTCGGTCGGGTGGAACTACCCCAGCGATGTCTGAGCCCTACCCTGCTGCACGTGCGGTGCGGTAGAAATTCCCGGAGCGAATCCGTACCAGCGCCTTGGCGGGATCGAAATTGACCCCGAGCGGATCACCGCCCTTGGCGACGATCTCCATCTGCTGCGCGAGCAGACGTCGCTGCATCATGATGCCTCGGTCGCTCGTGACCAGGTGTTCCTCCGAGTGCAGTGAAATCGGCCCCTGTCCCGCCTGCGCTTCGTAGTCTCCCGGCGCACGCTGATGCTCCTCTTCGGTCATCTCACCCCAGCTCTTACCATTGAGGCGCATCTCCCAGAACGACTGGCCCTTGGGCAGCTTCATCGCAAAGGCCTGCACGTAATGCGAATCATCGACCGGTACGACCCACGAGATGCCGGATGACTGGCCAGAGCGCATGCCGATATCGGGCACGCTCATGATGTTCGGCATCAGCCACGATGAAATGCGATCCACCTCGCGCCCATCCTCGAGCTGACGAATCGCCGAATAGCACACGCCGTGATCGGCGTGGAAAAAATCGACTTTCGGCATCAGTGCAAACTGGGCATGAAACTGGATGCCGCTGATGGTCGAATGCAGCACGTGCACATGAAACGGGTCCATGATGTTGTCGTTCATGTGCAGCCAGCTGTAGGGCAGCACCGCCAGGCTCGCATCACCGGTGGCACCGAAACCGCCCACGTCCGACCACAGGACGACATCGGGCTCGAGCGTTTCGAGATTGTCGTAGGAGGGCAGGATGGGCTTCTTTTCGGGCGGCCCGAGGTAGGCGAACACGAGGCCATACCGTTCTTCCAGCGGATACCAGGGCTGCCGTGCGGCATCCCGGTGTCGGCCACCTTCCGGTTCGCAGGGTTGCTCGAGGCAACGCCCCTCAACATCGAACAGCCAGCCGTGGTAGCAACAGCGAATGCCGTCAGTCTCGACTCGGCCGTAGAACAAGGAGGTGCCCCGATGCATACAGCGCGGATAGACGAGCCCGGGCCTGCCCTTCCCGTCCCGGAACAGGATCAGGTCCTCGCCCAGGATGCGGACCTTCTGCGGCAGGTCGCTGACCTTCTGCGACGCGGCAATCGGTTGCCAGTAGCGACGCATCAGCTCGCCACACGCTGTTCCCGGCCCGACCTCCGTCAGGAGCTTGTTGGCCTGCTGCGGTCGCCGCCCGTAGGCGGTTCCCTCGTCTAAGCACGCACCCGTATCGACATCACTCGCCACCGACTTCTCCCCGCTCGCCGAGTCACATTGCAGCCGTCGCCGGCTCAGGCGATCCTACGCCAACCCTCTATTGTCTTGAATCCTCACCGTCCGGGAGTCGAACACCCATGATCAAGCTCTATGGCCAGGTGCGTTCTCGCGCAAGTCGCTGCCTCTGGGCGCTGGAAGAGATTGGCGTGCCCTATGAGCTCGTGCCGATCGACACCAGCAAGGGTGACAACGACAAGCCCGAGTTTCTGGCGATCAATCCCAACGGTCGCATACCCGCGCTGGTTGACGGCGATCTGAAGTTATTCGAGTCGATGGCGATCAACCTGTATCTCGCGCGCAAGTACGGCAAGGATCTCTGGCCGTCCACCGACCCGGCCCAGGCCCACGCACTGCAGTGGAGCTTCTGGGGCACGGCAGAAGTCGAGCCGTTTCTCATTGCCCTGCTGGTGCAGCAGATCTTCACGCCAGAGGACAAGAGGCAACCCGAGCGTGCGCAGGAAGCACGCGATGCCCTCGTCCCGCGCCTCACGGTGTTGAACGATCACCTCAAAACCCGCCCTTACGTGCTCGGGCCGAAGTTCACTATCGCGGATCTCAACGTGGCTTCGATCTTTTCCGTCGTCGACCTGATCAAGTTCGACCTGGCGCCATACGCCAACCTGAAGAAGTGGGTGGATGGCTGCCTCAGCCGGCCGGCTCGCCAGAAACTGATGGCCGCCTAACGCTCGAGTTCCCAGAGCTGGGTCACGACACCGCGCCTGAGCTGCATCCCGCCGCCCAGCGCGGTGAAGCGGCGTGCAAGCCGTTCCCGGTACCACGCGGCGGGGCGCAGCCGCACATCGCCGTCGGTATATGTCTGATCGCAGTGCTGATCCCAGTCTTCCTGTGTCAAGGCGCTGAAATAGAGCACTCTGCGGGTCAGGCGAGCGAGGTTCGCCATCGCGCGCCTCGCTTGCTGGTCGTCGAGGTACTGCAATACGTCATAACAGATGACGAGATCGAATTGGGCCGCGGGCCGAAAGGTCGCGACTGAGCCCTCGACCCAACCGAAACGCTTGCAAAGATAGGGACTCACTTCCAGCCCGACGTACCGGGCACGTGGCAAACGACGTCGCAGCGGCGCACGCAACCAGCCGACACCGCACCCGGCATCCAGGATGGAACGAACCGGCAGATCGAGATAACTTGCAAAGCTCGCAATGAACTCACCCCGGCGTGCCATCTCCCGGCGTGAAGTGACGGCCGTGCGTGCTTTGCCGTAATAGCGACGGTAGTACGCGGGCCCGAATCTCGTTTCACTTTTCATCGAGCGCAGAAGGCTAGATCATGGTACTGCTTGAGGCAAAGTCGCGTGGTGGTCGAGCGCGACGTCGCTACCAACCGGAGAACGAGAACGATGAGCGACGACGGTGCACTCCAGGCGCTGGAAGCAAAGGTCGCGCAGCTCACTCACCAGCTCGGCGTGATGGAAGACGTGCATGCCGTGCGCTGCCTGCACTTCATCTACGGCTACTACATCGACATGTGCCTGTACGATGAGGCCTGTGACCTGTTCGCGGACGATGGAGCGGTACGCTTTCTCAATGGTCTTTACAAAGGGCGTGCCGGCGTGCGACGCCTGTATTGCGACTGGTTCCGCAAGGTCTTCACCAAGGGTCACAACGGCCCGGTGTATGGATTCCTTCTCGATCATCTGCAGATGCAGGATGTCGTCACGATCGCCCCGGATCGCCGCTCCGCGCGTGCGCGTTTCCGCGCCCTCAACATGATCGGCTACCACGACAAGAAACCCGAGCCGCTCGGGCACATGCCGCAGCAATTCTGGGGCGGCGGAATTTACGAGAACGTATACGTCAGGGATGCGGGGAAGTGGAAGATCAAGCTGCTCGACTATATTGGCCGCTGGCAGGCTCCGTACGAACAGGGCTGGGCCCACAGCAGCGGACACCTGCCGCCGTTTGAAAAGACCTACCCGGAAAACCCGCTCGGTCCGGACGAAATCCTGGCACAGATGCCCTACTCCTGGCCCGAAACCAGCGTGATTCCATTCCACTACCAGCACCCCATCACCGGGGAGGAATGGAAACCATGAACCGCGCGCGTTTCTGGCTCCTCGCATGTCTGCCCCTGACGAGCACCATCACGTTCGCAGCGGGCGATGACGATTGGCCGAGTTACAACCGCACGCTCACCTCGGAACGCTTCGCACCCCATGCGCAGATAGCCCGCAACAACGTCGCGCAGCTCGCCATCGTGTGCAGCTATGACACGCGCGACCAGATGAGCTTCCAGACCGGGCCGGTCGTCATCAATGGCACGCTTTACGGCACCACCGACACGGACACGTTCGCGCTCGATGCGGCCAACTGCCGGGAGCGCTGGCGCGTGCACGAAGACGCGCAAACCTTCTTCCGCACCAATCGAGGCGTCGCTTACCTGGACGGCCGGTTGTTTCGCGGCCTGCAGGATGGCCGCGTCGTTGCCTACGACGCGACCAGCGGCCGGCGATTGTGGGAAAACCGCATCGCCGACAGCAAGAAGGGTGAGAGTGTCCCAGCGGCCCCGATTGCGTGGTCGGGCCTCGTATTCATCGGCAACGCTGGAGGCGACTCTTACGGCGTGAAGGGCCGCATGTACGCCATCGATGCGGCGTCGGGAAAAACGGTGTGGGAGTTCTATCTCGTTCCGCGGGAAGACACCGCGAGTTCCGCCGCCCGAGCCGCACATGACAGTTCGTGGGGAAATGATGCTGATGTGCCGATCACCGGCGGGGCCACCTGGAGTTCCTATTCGCTCGATCCCACGAGTGGCTTGCTGTACGTGCCGGGCGGAAACCCAGGCCCGGACTTTGTGACGGCGGTGCGTCCGGGCGACAACCTCTATACCAACTCGGTCGTGGTGCTCGAGGCACGCACGGGTGTCTATCGGGCGCATTACCAGATCACGCCCAGGGACTTTCACGATTGGGATGTTTCATCTGCACCAGCGCTGGTGACGACGCGCAACAAGCAGCACCGCCTGCTCGAGGCGCCCAAGGACGGGCACCTCTACGGCTACGATCTGAAAAGCGGCCAGCGCGTTTTTCGTACGCCGATCACTACCGTCGAGAACGAGAACGCACCGCTCACCGAAAAGGGCACGCACTTCTGTCCTGGCACGCAGGGCGGATCGGAATGGAACGGACCCGCCTACGATCCGGAGACGAATCTTGCGTTCACGGGCTCCGTTGACTGGTGCACGACTGTTGCACTGAAGCCTGGAGCCGCGGCGAGAAGCGGCTCACCCGGACAACCCTGGACCGGTGCGCAGGAGCCGCACATCTTCGGCACCTTTGATCCGCCCGAGCGCTTCGGTGGATGGCTCACCGCTACCGATGCCGACAGCGGCGTGATTCGCTGGCGCGTGAAAGCGCCAGCCCCGGTTCTCTCGGCGGTGACGCCGACCGCGGGAGGTCTGGTTTTCTTTGGCGATCTCGGCGGAAACGTCTACGCCCTGGACAAAACCAGCGGCCAGGTGCTCTGGTCGAGGAAACTTGACGGCGCGCTAGCTGGTGGCCTCGTCAGCTATGTCGCCGCCGGCCAGCAGCGCATCGCCCTGGCTTCGGGTGCAGTTTCACCGATTTGGCCGGCGCCCAAGGTCAATGCGAGCATTGTGGTGTTCGGCTTGAAGCACTAGGAGATCCCTCATGGCCGCTTTCGTCATCGTCGACATTCTCGAGACTACGGATAATCAGAAGATGGAACAGTACCGAGCCGGCGTCGTCGCCACCGTACAGAAGCATGGCGGACGCTACATCGCGATCGGTGGGCCGTTCGAGGTCAAGGAAGGCAAATGGCGGCCGACGTTTCCGGTGATCCTCGAGTTCCCCGACCTCGACGCCGCCAACCGCTGGTATGACTGTCCGGAGTACAAGCCGCTCAAGGCGCTGCGGCTGGCGGCGACCCGTGGCGATATGGTCTTCATTCAGGGCTTGAAGTAGCGTCTGTCAGCGCGCAAACAATTTCGTGATGCCGAGGTTGAGTACGGGGTCCTCGTGCTGTTCACCGTAAAGGCCGCTCTGCGATAGCGGAATCTGGCCGGACACTCGCAACACCCAGCCGTCGCCGACATCGAACAGAATCCGGGGCGTGACGTATAACATCGTGCCGCCGGTATCGGGATCGATCGCGCCACTCGCGTCCGTCTCGTCGTGTCCCGCGTATCTGTAGTTGGCTTCAAGGACCGCGTCCCAGCGTGCGCCCAACTTGTGCTCGTAGGCGACGTTGAGCAGGCTGATGCGCCCGTACTGATAGCCCGCATCATTGCGCCCGGTGTGGCGGTACTGCCCGGAATAAAAGAGTGCCGAGCTCGGGTTCAGCTGGTAGGAACCGAACAGGCCCGCGAACCAGTCTGTCGATCCTGTACCCGGCTGCACGTGCTCATCGAGGCGTTCGCCATCGCGCGACAGATCGTTCTCCCCCCAGTTCGTCTTGACGCCGGCCACCGCAAAGAGCTGCGCCCGCACGCCCACATCACCTTCGAAGCGCGATGCCCAGAGTCGCAGCTGTCCATACAGCTCGGGATCGGCAAGGCCAGACCCGTGCGTGTGCTCGGGCTCACCATCCTCGGTTTCCGTGAGATCACGCTCACTGTACGGAATGCGCACGTAGAGACCGATGCGGTCGGACAAGCCGTACGCCGCAAGCAGCGTAGTGCGGCGCTCACGGATCGACTCCCGTTCATCCGCTGCGCCCTGCGTCTTCTCGACCTCATCCCAGTCGAGTGCGAGCCGCAGCCCGGTTTGGGCCACGCCTTCATGCCCGAGCGCGTTGAAAGTCGGATCCCCGCACCTGCAGATCGAGCAGGCCAGGGTGGGCGAGGAAACTGTCGCGGCGACGGCAAGCGCGACAAGCGATTGCTTGATATTCATGTTCTTGCTTTCCGATGTGCTGCAAATGACGCCATTGCACTGGCGCAGTAAGCAGGGCAATGGCAGGCGATCCTCGGTAAACGGCGCGACACAGCACGCGCGTGTTCGGGATCCGTTACGGCAGGTTCAGATCAGAAGCGGCGGCCCGCGCGCTGACTGGGCGCGAGCTGGGATGCGGCTGGTTGCAGCCGCTCGAAACAATGCGACCGGGAGATGCAACGCATCGACGTGAACCGGTGCAAGGGTGATGGCCGACGGCGGTGCGCTCGCCAAGCCCGCGCTGAACACGCACACCAAGTCGGGGGTTGGCGATTGATGCGGCCGTGGCGGGTTGTCTTTCCCCGACTCCTTGAGCGGTGAGTGAGCCGCGTGGCCCGGGCAGATCTTGAGCGCAACGGAGAAGTGGTCCCCCGTCTGCGGCATGAATCCGGGCGGGATCAGGGCGCGGCACATCCAGGCCGCGACCGTCAGGACGATCAAGAGGTTCTGGCGTCGCTTCATCGGCTAGGTCTCAAGGCACTCTATACCTCTAATACCACGCCCGTGGGTAGTGGGTGATGACCTACCCGTCCGCGGCAGGAAGTGACGCTCGGTTGTCCGAAAGGACATGACCCCAAGAGACATAATGCCCGCAGTTCTGGGGATCTGAACAACCATGATGTCGCTGACGCGAAGAAAGTTCCTGGCAGGCTCAGCAGGCTGCGCCTCGGTCGCGGTCTTTGGCGCGGCCGCTATTCCGGGTGGCCTGCCGAAACGCGATCACATCAAGGTCGCATTTCTGCTGGGCGACGGGACCAACGTGATCGACATGGCCGGCCCCTGGGAGACCTTTCAGGACACCGCCATCGGCGAGGGTCACAACGCGCGTGACCCGTTCGAGCTGTACACAGTCGCCCCGACCACCGATCTCATTTCCATGACGGGCGGTCTGAAGGTCAAACCCAACTACGCGTTGGATGATGCGCCTGTCCCGCAGGTCATCGTGGTGCCGGCGCAGCGTTCTGCCAAGCCGTCGCTCGCCTGGCTCAAGAACACCAGCCCGAAAACCGACGTCACAATCTCGGTGTGCACGGGGGCGTTCCAGCTCGCGCGTGCCGGACTCCTGAACGGCATTTCCGCGACCACGCACCACGACTTCTGGGACGATCTCGCGAAGGAATTTCCCGACGTCGATGTGAAGCGTGGTGTGCGCTTCGTCGACAACGGCCACATCGCAACCGCTGGGGGGCTGACCTCGGGCATCGACATGGCACTACACATCGTGGCGCGTTACTTCGACGTCGAGACGGCGGCGACAACCGCGCGCTACATGGAGCACGGGAGCGAAGCCTGGCGCGATGGCCTGCAGGCAAGCCGCCCGCTCTACTGGATCCCGCTCTGAATCGCCTTGCGCATGGCGCCAAAGCGCTTGCGGTACTGAGCCGGCGTCAGCTTCACCTGGCGGCGAAACAGGCGGCTGAAAAAGCCCGCATCCTCGTAACCGATCTGGTTCGCAATCGCCTCGACCGGTTGCTCGCTCCTCTCCAGCAGATGCTTGGCCTCCTCGAGCCGCAGCGTGTGTACGTACTCGAGTGGTGACATACCGGTCGCCTGCTGAAACCGGCGCTTGAAGGATCGCTCCGCGAGGCCGCTCAGTCGCACCATCGCCGCCACCGGCGCCCGTTCGTGGTAGTTCTCCGCGATCCAGGTCTGGCAGCGCGCAATGATGGCGTCGTCCACCTGGCGCGATCGGGCGAGACGCGCGAACGGCTGCTGACCAATGTGATGCCAATCGATCAGATTTACGCGCGCAACCTGCATCGCCACTTCGATGCCCACCGTGCGCGCGATCAGGTAGAGGGCAAGGTCGAGCCACGAAGTTCCGCCGCCTGCCATCACCAGGCGCTGCCCTTCGCCTGAAACCACCAGCGCACGCTGCGCCTGCACCTTCACTTGCGGATAGCGGCGGCGCAGGATTTCGCAGTAGGCCCAGTGAGTCGTGGCTTCGTGTCCATCGAGCAGCCCCGCCTCGGCGAGCAGCATCGCACCGGAGCACGCCGAAGCCAGCGTCGATCCCGATTCGTAACAGCGGCGCAGCCAGGCAATCTCGCGAACGAATCGTCCCTCGAGCGGTTCCCCCGGAGGCACCGCGATCTCGGAAATACAGACGATGTCCGGGTTTGAGCAGGTCTCCAACGATTGTTGCGGCTCGATGAGCACATCGTTACTGGCTCGAAACGCCTGTCCCTGTGCGGCGACCACCACGGGCTGCATCAGCGAGGGTCCCGGTTGACCCTCGACCACGATCCCCCAGTCACGCCCGGCCGACATGAAGAGGTCATACATGCCGTAGACGACCGAGGCCGTCGCTTCCGGGAAGGCGAGAACCGCTACCGTGACGGGTCTGCTCATTGTTTGATGTGGCCGATTCGTCCGCTTCGGTGCCGAAATGGCTTTAGTTGCGCGGCAAGCACCGGGCTAAAGTGCGCCCGTCGAATTCAAACCCAGGATGACGTCCCATGCAATCGAGCAAATACCGGCATCGCCTGCCTCAGTTGGGCCAGGAACTCTTCGCCACCGACGGCGGCATCGAGACCACGCTGATCTTCCACGAGAATATCCCGCTGCCGCACTTCGCGGCCTTCGATCTGCTGAAGAACGAGGCTGGAATCGCGATCCTGCGTCGTTACTTCGGGCACTACACCCGCATCGCCCGTGAGCACGGCATCGGAATCGTACTGGAGAGCGTCACGTGGCGCGCCAGTGCCGATTGGGGGCAAAAGCTCGGCTACGATGCACAAGCCCTCGCTGACGCGAACCGCAAGTCGATCGGCCTGCTGCTCGAAATCCGCGACGAGTTTGAAACCCCGAAGACGCCCATCGTGGTGAGTGGGGCCATCGGTCCGCGCGGCGACGGCTACATCGCTGACGCGCGCATGAGTGTTTCCCAGGCGCGCGACTATCACGGCACACAGATCGAGACCTTTGCCGGGACCGATGCCGACATGGTCGCGGCATTCACGATGAACTATGTCGAGGAAGCGATCGGGATCGTTGCTGCGGCGAAGGACGCCGCGATGCCGGTAGCGATCTCCTTCACGCTCGAAACCGACGGATCCCTGCCCTCCGGCGATGTGCTCGAAAAAGCGATCACGCGCACCGACGAGGAAACCGGCGGGTACGCGTCCTACTTCATGATCAACTGCGCTCACCCGACACATTTTCGCCATGTGCTGGAGCGCGGCGGTTCATGGGTTAAACGCATTCGCGGCGTGCGTGCTAACGCCTCCAGGCGCAGTCATGCGGAGTTGAACGACTGCCCGGATCTCGACGAGGGCAACCCAGTCGAGCTGGGCGTCGAGTACCGCGAGCTGCGCAGGCTATTGCCCAGACTTGCCGTGGCGGGTGGCTGCTGCGGCACCGATCACCGTCACGTCGATGCGGTATGCCGCGCACTTAAGGCGGCTTGAGTCGGAGCCGTCTGACAGCGGGCCGAGGCCTTGTTCCATTGTCGCTGGTTCGTGCCCGACGCAACATAGCAACCGTAGAGCTAACCACTGTTTTCGCCTTCACCGGCGGAAGTGGTCTCTGCAAGGGGCCGGTCTCCCGGCCCCCAACTATTTTCCCCTCCGGCAACCTTGCAGCCCAGCCTGCTTTGCGGAACTCTGTGCGCGTTCCATCCCGGTCAGAACCACACCAAACGGGGTACACGCATGGGTCTCGTCAGCTTTGGCCAGCCCGATGACGGCATCATCCAGATGTCCTATGTCGTCGAAGACATGAGCCGCGCCATCGATCATTGGGTTACCAAGCTCAAGGTCGGGCCGTGGTTTCTCCTCGATCACTTCACGGGGGAGGAGCCAAAGTACCGCGGTCAGCCCTCGCAGGCCGACGTCGCCATCGCGATGGGCTTCGCGGGTCACATGAACATCGAGTTGATCCAGCCCAACAACACGGCGCCATCCGTATATCGCGAGGTGATCGAGCGTCGCGGCTACGGCTTTCATCACTGGGGCCTTGGCACCTGGCACTTCGATCGCGATGTCGAGCGTTATCGTGCTGCCGGGCACGAGCTGGCGTTTCTCGCCAAGGTGCCGAGCGGTGGCCGCGTCGGCTACATGGACACGACGGCGCAGTTGGCGGGATTCGTCGAGCTGATCGAGCTCGGCGGCGCATTCGAGACGGTATTCAATCGCTTCTACCGCGCCAGCATCGGCTGGGATGGCCAGGAACCCATTCGGTCTTTCATCTGAATCCGTCCGCGGTTCACTGACGGAGTGCCCATGAACGAACAGCTTGCGACCATCGAGCACGCCAAGAACACGGTCCTCGACCTCATGATCCGTTTTGGCCCCAAGCTCCTGGCGGCGCTCGTAGTGCTGGCCGTCGGAGTGCTGGTGAGCCGTTGGGTTGCCCAATGGCTCGAGCGAGCGCTGGTGCGCATCGACCTCGAGCCGCCGGTACGCTTGCTCCTCGCCCGCGTCGTGCGGTTGTTGATCCTCGGCCTGTTCCTGATCATGGCCCTGCAGAACCTCGGCGTAGAGCTGTTGCCGCTCATCGCGGGCCTGGGTGTTGTGGGTGCGGGCCTGGCCCTCGGCATGCAAGGCGTGCTCGGCAACGTTGCAGCCGGCCTCTCGATCATCTTCACCAAGCCGTTTCGCGTCGGGGAGTACATCTCCATTGCCGGTGAGGAGGGCCGCGTCGAAGCGATCACGCTCTTCAGTACCACGTTGAGTCACCCGGACCTGTCGCTGGTCGTGGTACCCAACCGCAAGATCGCGGGTGAAATCCTGCACAACTTCGGCCAGCGTCGTCAGCTGGCGATCACTGTCGGCGTGGCCAGTAACACGGATCTCAGCGCAGCATTCGCAGTCATCGACGAAGTCCTCAAGGCCAATCCCCGCGTGTTGCGCGATCCGGTACCGCTCATCCAGGCCAGCCTCTCCGGGGGCACGAGTATCAGCATCAACGTCATGCCGTGGGTCGCGGTTCCAGATTACGGTGCTGCGCTCGGCGATCTCAGCAAGACGCTGATCGACGCCTTCAGGCACCACGGTATCGTCATGCCGGTCCCGCAGCGCGAAGTGCGGTTGCTCGATAAGATCGCGTGATGCCTGCGCGTTCCGACCTGTGAGACCTGAGATGGATATCGACACGCTGCGAATCGAGACTCCGCGACTGATCCTCCGGCCGACGCGATGGGAGGATTTCGATGCCTGGGCAGCGTTTCTCGCCGACGAAGAAGCGACCCGATTTCTCGGTGGAGTGCAGTCCCGCCCGCTCGCGTGGCGAACGATGATGTGCATGGCCGGAGCATGGCAGCTCCGGCGCCCGGCAATGTTTTCGGTCATCGAGAAATCCAGCGGTCGCTGGGTGGGGCGGCTGGGTCCCTGGACTCCGGAAGGCTGGCCCGGAACAGAAGTCGGTTGGGGTATCGCACGCGAATGCTGGGGACGCGGGTATGCGACCGAAGGCGCCGCGGCCACGATCGATTGGGCCTTCGACAATCTCGGCTGGACGGACGTGATTCACACCATCTCGCCGCGCAACCTTGCCTCGCAGGGCGTAGCTCGCAAGCTGGGCTCACGCAACCGTGGGCCGGGCAAGCTTCCACCGCCGTTGGAAAACGAAGCCGTGGACGTCTGGGGCCAGACGCGCGAGGAGTGGCGCGCCCGTCGAGGCTGAAGGTGTCGAGTCACCTTCGATGCCCCGTTGTTTCCTTGCCCTTCTACACCAGCAACCGCTTCGGTCCGCTCACGAATGGATTGCCGCGCTCGTAGAAGCGCCACACGCGATCGGCGTTGCGCGAAAGCCCGATGCGCACTGCTGTACCGATGCGACGTCGCTCATCCCGCGCAGCACCCAGCCACAGCGGACTGGGCCCGCACATGTCGAGCCCGTTCTGCGCTGAAGTCGATCGCCATCGCCTGCGCGAGCCGCCCGGGTCCGCGTGTCAGGTCGAGAAGTCGCGTCACACCGCGCAAGCGCTGCATGGTCTCGATGCCCTCGAGCGGCTCGACCGCGCGCAACAGCACACCGGCGCCGATGCCCTGCGTCTTCACTTGCGACGTTCAACATGAAGCATGAGCCGTAGGTGAAGTACACATAGGCGTGCCCGCGGCTCAGAAACATGGAACCGTTGCGCGGTGTACGACCGCGAAATGCGTGGCTGGCGGAATCCCCCGGCGGATAGGCCTCAGTCTCCACGATGCGACCGCTCAGTCGACCTGCTGCGCTGTCGTGGACGACGATCGTGCCGATCAGAAAACGGGCCAGTGCCAGCGTATCGAGAGGAAGTTCGGCTCGACGCAAACGCCGCAGGCGAGATCGGGTCGGGGTTACAGTAGAGGTCAATGCGGGTGGGCGCGACGGGAGATCGCACGATCTTACCGCGGAATCCCGCGGAGCCGTGGTCAGCTTCGAGTTGGTCGCTGAACACACATTCCCCGGCCACCCGCCATAGCTGGCGAACGGCCGGGATCTTGCACGTCAGTGCTTCAGAACCCGATGCGCGCCTGTACGCCGTAACGCACTTCGCCTTCGTTCGGTACGCAATAGAACGAGCTCGACACACCGCGCAGATCCTGGATTTCCACGCAGTATTTTTCGCCCGTCAGATTGTTGCCAAAGAGGGCGATCTCGTATTGGCGATTGGCGCCGAACGCGAAGCCGATGCGGGCATTGATCTCGTTGCGATCGGTGTACTCGTCGATCGGCACCTGCGGGCTGTACTTCACCTTCGAGCTGCTCTGGTAGCGATAGTCGGCATGCAGGGTCAGATCGCTCGACGCCAGGACGATGGTCTTCGAGATTGCCGCAGTGGCTGTGAATTCCGGTGATAACGGCAGCTCGTGTCCATCCTGAAAGTCACCCTGTCCCAAGTCGAAATCGATGCCGGTGACATCCGTGAGCTCGGTATCCAGCCAGCCGAAGTCCGCCGACAGATTCCAGCCGTCTGCCGGGACCCAGTTCGTCTCGAGCTCCGCGCCCTTGAGGTGCGACTCCGGCAGGTTGAAGAATTCGGGTCCCTGCACACCTACGTTGAACACCTGCTGATCCTTCCAGATGTAATAGAACACCGCCGCGTTCACCAGCAGTGAGCGATCGAGGAGCGTTGACTTCATGCCGACCTCGAACGCATCGAGCGTTTCCGGGTCGAGCGGCCGCTGCGGGAACGGCGTGTCGTCGGTGTGCAGAAATTCCATGTCGAACTTGCCCGACTTGAAGCCGCGCGAATAACTCCCGTAGAGCATCACAGCATCGCTCGCGTGGAACTGCACGCCGAGTTTGCCGCCCACCTCGTCGTTGCTCAGGTCCTCGCGCGAGGTGTTGGTATCGGCGCAATGCACGAACGGGATGTACCCCGGATCGGTCTTAGGCACGCAGTTCGGCAGTCCCGCAGCCAGCTCGCGAATTGCCGATTCGCCCACGTAGATCGATGGATCCCAGTCGAGGGGCTTGATGAAGGCACCCGCGTAGTAAGAGGGATTGGATTTCTTGTCGTGCGTGTAGCGCAGACCGACCGTAAGGCCCCACGCTTCCGCGAACTGCCAATCGATCTGGCCGTACCCCGAGTAGCTGCGATCCACCAGGTCCGAGATGCTGAAGGACACCGTGTTTCCATACGGATTCGGGATCACGTCGAACAGGCTCGGTGGCGTGATGCCTGCGGCTGAAGGATGCGCGCCGGGGAAGCCGTTGTCGCCGAAGCGGATGTCCTGCGCGAGCGTCGCATCCTCCTTGAGGTAGTAGAGGCCGGCGATCCAGCGCAGCTTCGCCTCGTTGTCGTTCGAGGCGAGGCGCAACTCACCCGTGTACTGCTTGTATTCCTGGTCCATGTCGATGATCAGCACGTCGTGTGTCACGCCTGGCGTGCCCGCGCCCTGCACATTGCCATCACCGGTGTTGTCCTCCTCGTAGAAGCCATGCGTCTTGTCGTAGGAGCCGATGAAAGTGAGCGTCGAGGCGCCGAAGTCGTGATTCAGCTTGACGTAACCGCCGTCGACGTCGAGGTCTCCACGCTGTGAGCCACCGTTCCACACGTCCTGCCAGCCCTGCGTTAGCCGATCGAAACCCTCGATGTTTACCGTCGGAATGTTGCCGATGGTGTTGAGATTGCCGTGCCTCCAGTCGATGTTGTCGGAATAGCCCGATGGGCGGGATCGTGTCGTTGATGCGCAGCGGCGGATTGTCGACGATGGCTCCCGCCATCTTCTGCGGCTGAGCCTCGTCACGCGCGCGCGCGGAATGGACATTGACGGTGAGACGCGTGGCTTCGGACGGCTCCCAGGCCAATGTCGCTCGCCCTGAATAGCGCTCCTCGTCTCCGTAGTGGTTGTCGCCGGTGTCGAGGTTGGTCCAGATGCCGTCGCGCGAGTGATAAAGGCCCGCAAGACGGATCGCAGCGGTCGATCCGGTCGGAATCGAGACACCGCCCTCGACCTCGGCAAGATTGCTGTTGCCATAGGTGAGGAACGCCTCTCCATCGACGCTGTCGGCGCCGACCACTGGCTGCCTCGTGATGTAGTTGACCGCGCCGCCCGTCGTATTTCGCCGAACAGGCTGTTCTGCGGTCCGCGCAGCACCTCGACACGCTCCATGTCGAAGAGCGCAAGCGTGCTCATATAGGAGGAGTTCATCGTCACCTCGTCCATGTAGGTGCCCACGGACGAGGGCGCGTTACCGAAGAACTCGTTGGTGCCGACACCGCGAATCACGATGTGCTGGCTCATGGCGTTCTGCACCACGACATTGAGATTCGGCGCCAGCCTGGTGACATCCGTGATCTGGTTGATACCCGCGTCCTGGAGCGTTTCGCCGCTGTAGGCCTGCATCGCGATTGGCACGTTCTGGACGTTTTCCGCACGTTTCTGCGCGGTCACGATAACCTCTTCGAGCGCGCCCTGGCTGCGCGGCTGCTCCTGCGCGAGAGCTGAACCTGCGCTCAGCACGGCGAGTGTGGGCCAGAGCAGCACGAGCCAGGATCCTGGCGGCCGGATGCATCCTCAAGCATGAAGAAGCGCGTTTCATGATCGTTCTCCAGGCGTGTATGACCTCATTCATTCGAATTCAGGCACTCATTGCACCGTCGATCACGTATTTGCAGGGCAAGAACGCCCCATCACGCCGGCTCCGGCAGCGATGCGGCCGCTCTTTCCACTGACACTTCGACCAGAATCGGCTGTGTCGACTGAAACGCCGCCGTCAGGGCGCGATCCAGCTCCGCAGGTTTCTCCACGCGGATCGCGATCAGGCCCTGGCTGCGCGCGAGTCCACAGAAATCGAGCTCGGGCAACTCACTTCCCGGCAGCTGCTCGATGTTGAAATGCCGCCCAAATTCGTACAGCGCCTCGTAGCAGCCGTTCTTGATGATGATGAACGTCATCGCCAGGCCAAGTTGCGCAGCCGACCACAAGCCCTGAATCGAATACATGCTCGAGCCGTCACCGAGTACTGCAATCACGCGCCTCTCGGGACACGCGAGCGCGATGCCGACGGCTGCCGGCAGTCCGTGGCCAAGTCCACCGCTCGCGCACGTGTAGAACGTGTTCTGCTCCGTGATGGGCAGATGGTCGTGCATTGGGCTACGACTACTCGGCGCTTCCTCGACGATGATGCTGTCGGCAGGGCGCAGTGCCGCGATCTGCTGCAGCAGGTAGCGATCCGTCAGTGAGTGACGAGGCGCGCGCGGTACCTGCGCGCGCGGTTCCGGAGCGCGGCGCCGTCGGGGCGCGGCGGCATCGAGCAGGGCGCGAACCCCATACTTGAGATGAGTCACTATCGCTACGCCCACCGGCGCCCACGCGGCCATGGCCGGGTCGTCGACGAGCTGCACCAGCTTCACGCCTTCGGGAACGTGCGCGCCGGATCCCTCCACGTGGTATGTGAAGGCCGGCGCGCCCAGCACCAGGATGAAGTCGAAGCCCTTGAGGCTCTCGACGATGCGCGCGCGATCGGCAGCGAGAAACCCCGCGAACAGCGCATGATTTTCCGGAAAGCTGTTGCGGGCCGACATGGGGCCCACCCACACCGGCGCCTGGTGGTGCTGAGCAAGTGCGATGGTCTCCGCCCACGCATCGTCGCGCGCGACACCGGCGCCGACCACGATCACCGGCCGGTGTGCGCAATTGAGCGCCTCCGCCGCGGCGGCCAGCAGCGCGGGATCACCCGATACCGTGCGGCTCACGTGGCGCTCGGCGAGCGGTTCGCACAATCGATCCCAGTCGTCGACTGGAATCGACACGAAAGTCGGGCCGCGTGGGGGTTGCATTGCCGTGTAGTAGGCGCGCGCGATCGCGGCAGGTACGTCCTCCGCCCTCGCCGGCTCGCAGCTCCACTTCACGTACGGTTTGGGAAATTCGCTCGCTTGCGAGGCGTACAGGAACGGTTCGAACGGCAGAATGGAGCGGGCCTGCTGGCCAGCCGTGATCACGAGCGGCGTCTGGTTACGGTACGCGGTAAAAAGGTTGCCCATCGCGTGGCCGACGCCGGTCGCCGAATGAAGATTCACCAGTGCGGCGTTCCCTGTGGCCTGCGCATAGCCGTCGGCCATACCAAGCGCGACGGATTCCTGCAGGCCGAGTACGTAGCGAAAGTCCGCCGGGAAATTGCGGAACATCGGCAGCTCGGTGGAGCCCGGGTTGCCGAAGATCGTGGTCAGGTTGAACGCGCGCAGCAGCCCGAAAACGGATTCGCGTACCGTGACTTGCGATGCGTTCCGTGCGTTGCGCTCGGAGCTCCTGGTCGCGGCACTGTCGAGCATTGGGGGTGCTCTTTCCGGTCCGGTTGTTGAGACCGGGCCTGATATTCACGCGGACTCCGTGCTGCCGGGGATTGCCATTTGTCGGCATAGCCATAACACTTCGGTATGGCTTTAGACCCACGGCAACTCAGAGCTTTTCTCGCCATCGTGAGAACCGGAAGCCTGGGACTCGCTGCGGAGACGCTACATGTCACTCAACCGGCTTTGAGCCGCATCATCCGGCGTCTCGAAACTCAGCTTGGCGTCACGCTGTTTGAGCGGCGCACGACGGGAATGGAGTTGACGAGCTTTGGGCACGCCCTGTTGCCGCACGCGACATTCCTCAGCGAGGAGGCGGCGCTGGCGCTCGAGCAGATCAACTCATTGCGCGGTCTCGGCCAGGGCACGATCCGCGTCGGCGCCGTGGCCAGCGTCGCGATCATGGTGTTGCCGGCGGTGCTCGATCGAATGCTCACGAAGTGGCCAAATCTGCACGTCCAGATCCTCGAAGCGGTGGAGGACGTGCTCACCGTCGCGCTCACCAACAACGCCATCGACGTCGTGATCAGCGGATCCATCCCCGAAAGCGATGAGATCGTGCAGGTCACCGAACACAAGTTCACCGACCGCTACTCGGTAATCTGTTCCGCAGCCAACGAGCTGCTGCGCCGTACCGACCTTTCCATCCACGACATCATCGACATACCCTGGGTGATGCCGCCGGCCGAGGCAGAGCCGCGCAGGCAGTTCAACGCTCTCATCACCCGTCTGGGCGTGACGCCACCGCGCATCGCGGTAGAGACGCGCTCGCCGAATGTCATCAAGGCCATGGTGGCCAAGACTCATTTCCTCGGCTGGCTGCCGGAGCCGCTATTTGCCACGGAGCAGGCGGCGGGCATGATCCGGGCGCTGCCGGTGAAGGAGATGGACCCGCAACGGCGGTTTTTCGTATTCCGGCGACGACGTAATTTCATGCCACCGCCGGTGGTCAAGTTTCTCGAAGCCCTGAAGACGATCGAAGCCTAGGAGGATATTGATGCCTTTTCGTTTGCTGGCGATGACCTTCGCCATTCTGCTCACCACTGCAGTCGCACGCGCGGCGACGGACAACGCCTTCAACTCTCTTGCTCATGACATCTTCAAGGAGCTGATAGAGATCGATACCACCGATTCAGTCGGCAATGTCACGACTGCATCCGAAGGCATGGCGAAGCGCCTGCTCGATGCGGGCTTCCCTGCCGAAGATGTGCAGCTGCTGGGCCCGAACGAGCGCAAGAAGAATCTGGTCGTCCGGTTTCACGGCACCGGCAAGCGCAAACCGATTCTGCTCTTCGGCCACCTTGATGTCGTCGAGGTGCAGCGCGAAAACTGGAACACTGATCCTTTCAAGCTGGTCGAGAAGGACGGCTACTTCTACGGTCGTGGCACGGCGGACATGAAGAACAGCGATGCCATCATGGTCGCAACCCTGATACGCCTGAAAAAGGAAGGTTTTCGCCCGAGTCGCGACATCATCCTTGCCCTGACTGCCGACGAGGAAGGCGGCGCTTCCAACGGCGTCGAGTGGCTGGTGAACCATCACCGCGATCTCATCGACGCCGAGTTTGCGATCAACACCGATGGCTATTCCATCCTCGCCGATAAGGGCAAAGCCCTGCGCTACGAGATGTACGGGACCGAGAAGGTCTATGCGGACTACCTGCTCACCGCGACCAATCGCGGTGGTCACAGCTCGCTGCCGCGTCCGGACAATGCGATCTACGAGTTGACGGACGCGCTTTCGAAGCTTGAAGCGTACGAGTTTCCGTTCGAGCTCAATGACGTGACGCGGGTCTACTACGAACGCATGTCCGGCTCGGAAACCGGTGAACGTGCCACCGACATGCGCGCGATCCTGCGCACGCCACCCGATGCGGCTGCCATCGAGCGACTGTCACGTAATGCGCGCGATCACGCAACGATGCGCACGACCTGCGTGGCGACACGGCTACGGGGCGGCCATGCGAACAACGCGCTGCCACAGCAGGCACAGGCGACGGTGAACTGCCGCATCCTGCCCGCTCACTCCCCGGAAGAAGTGCGCCAGGCGCTCGCCGAGGTCATCGCGAACCCCGCCATCAAAGTGCAGTACCTGAGCGTCGATGGGGCCGCGCATGACACCGCGACGGACATTCACGGCTTCCCACCGCCTGCACTGAGCACCGAGGTCATGCGGCCGCTGGAACAACTGGTGCGCGAGATGTGGCCCGGTATCAAGGTCGCGCCAGCGATGTCGCTCGGGGCCTCGGATGCGGTGTTCACGATGAGCGCGGGATTGCCCACCTACAACATCACTGGGAACCTGCAGGACCAGGACGACATCCGCGCGCACGGGCTCGATGAGCGCATTCGCGTCGATTCGTTCTACAAGGGGCTCGACTTCCTGTATCGCTACCTGAAAGCGATCACGGCGAAGTAGCTTCCATCGGCGTCACTTGGACGCCTGCTGCAGGAGCGCTGTGGCCTGGTCGAGTCGATCGCAATACGCCGAGAGCACCTGCGCGGTGACCTTCGCGTATTCGTTCGCTTCATCCCAGCGCTGTGCCTCGATCGCTTCGCGCACGCCGGGAAGCGTCTTGACACCATAGCCCGTCAGCAAGCCCGGTGCGTAGATCAAGTGTTTGTACCAGTTGCGCCCGGGGAGTCCACGTTCACTCGTCAGCGCCTGTTCCATCCCTTGCAGCAGCGCATTGAGCGACTTGCGGGTCGCTGCACTGAGCGGTGTTTCGCTCTGCACTGTGCGGGCGTAGGTCGCGTCATAGTCCGATGCACTTTTCTTGAGCCGGGCGAGAACGGTGTCGATCGGTGACAAATCGATCTCGGGTACTTCCGTCTCGCGCTCCGGCGCGAGGATCGGGCGCGTCGGGTCACTGGATAGTGTGAAAGCATTCTGATCGATGAGCCGCGCGAGATCCTGTGCGTGCTTGCGCCGGTCATCCAGGAGCTTCTGCAACTCCTGGCGATAGTCGTCGATCGTGGTGGCGAATCCTTCGAATTGCAGCGGCAGCAGCTCGACATTCGCCATGCGCAGCATTGCGCGCCCGGCCGTCTGTGCCTCAGCGACGCCGTAGGCGAACCCCGGATCGCCGAAGCGCGCGTAGTGCTCGTAGGAGTCATATATAGAGTGGTAGACGCCGTTCTGATCTTCTTCACCCTCGTAGTAGACGTCGAGCGCAGCAATACCGAGGTGTTGGATGAAAGGTGAGTAATCCGAACCCGAACCCATCGCGGCGACCGGCACGTCGGGACGCTCTGCGGCCCGCTTCGCCAGGTCTTTCTGTTCGTCCGTCGCGCCCTTTTCGAAGCCGGTCACCATCATCTTGGCGCGCATGCGTGCCTGCGCACTCGCACGGGTTTGCGGATCCTGCACGTCAGCAGCGACTTCATTCATGAATCGTTGCAGAGAATGGCTGCCTTCAATGTGCAGAAACCCACGCGTGTTGGTGTCTGAATTCAGATAGAGCACTGCCTTGCGCTGCAGCTCCGCCGCGTGGGTCTCGACCCACTCGGTCGAGCCGAGCAGGCCTGGCTCTTCTCCGTCCCAGCTCGCGTAGATCAACGTGCGCTTGGGTCTCCAGCCGGTCTTGAGCAGCGCGCCAATTGCCTTGGCTTCGGCCAGCATCGCGACGTGTCCCGAGAGCGGATCCCACGCCCCGGCAACCCAGCCGTCGCGATGATTGCCGCGAATCACCCATTCGTCGCGATTCTCGCTCCCCGGGATTCTCGCGATGACGTCGTACACCGGCTTCAGGCCCCAGTCGGACGCGATGCTCAGATGCACTCGTGCCGGGCCCGGACCGATGTGATAGGTGAGCGGCAATGCGCCCCGCCACGTCTCGGGCGCCACGGGCCCCGTCATTGATTCCAGCAGCTGACGCGCATCGGCGTATGAGATCGGCAGCACCGGGATCTTGAGAACGGTCGGCGCCTCGGCCAGCGACAGGCGTTTGGCCGTCTTGGTCGCTCCGACACCCGGCGTGAGCGGATCTCCCGCATAGATCGGCATATCGGCGACCGAGCCGCGCTGCACGGCATCGGCGGGACGCCAGCCACCAACGGGGTATGTGTCCCCCATCCCGTAGCCATCATCCTTCGGATCCGAATAAATCAGGCAGCCGATTGCACCGTGCTGGTAGGCGAGCTTCGGCTTGAGCCCGCGCCATCCGCCGCCGTAGCGCACGATCGCAATCTTGCCCTTGACGTCGACGCCCCGTCGCGCGAGTTCCTTGTAGTCATCGTCCATGCCGTAGTTCACGTAAACCAGATCGCCGATCACATCACCGTCGGCACCGTATGCGTTGTACGGCGGCAAGCCATCGGTGCGCGTAGACGTGGCGTCACCCGCAACCGGTGGCTCGCGCAGGCTCGCGGTAAAGGTTTTGGGCGCGATGAGTTCGAGCGCGACGCGTTTCGGCGTCGGATACAGCACGTAGAACGTCTCAATGTCGGCCTGCCATCCCCAGCTCTTGAAAAGATCGCGCACATACTCTGCGTTGGCCTTGTTGTGAGGCGCGCCGACGTGATTGGGCTCGGCCGAGAGCTGCTTCAGCCAGCTGCCGATCTCGGCGGCATTGAGCTGGCCGTCGAAGCGGCGCTCGAGAGCCGCTTGCGCAACAGCGCCTGCACGCGTGAAGCCGTACATGGAAGGAGCAGCGGATTCCGCGGCTCGCGAGGCATGGGTACTGACCGTAATCGCAGCGGCGCCGGCCAGAATCAACAAACGCTGAACAGCAGACACAGAGAACCTCCGCAGGGTTGCAACCAAGCGCGCGAGCTTACCTCAGCATTTGCCGTCCTTCAGCAGTGCGGGTGCCTGGTAGTGCGTTTCCAGATCGCGTCGCAGATCACGTGCGGCGAGCAAATAGTGAATCCCCGCCCAGGCGAACAGCATCGATACAGCGATCAGGGCATGCCGGATTCCAAGCGCAGAGGCACCAGTGCAGGCCTCCAGAAGTGGTGGTGTAGCGTTTGCCGGCGCTGCACCGCCTGGACACAGCGTTGCAAAGTCGCCCATCGAGAATGCGCTGCCAGCGAAGGCGTCACTGAGGATGCCGATCAGGGTCGGCCCCAGGCCGATTCCAACCAGGCCGAGCACTACCGATACGACGAAGGCCGAGGAGGCGCGCATGCTGGAACTCACCATGTTTTGTGCGATCGCGAGCGTGGGCGTGAAATAGATGAAGAGCACGACATGCGCCGCAGCGAGCACGCCGATGCCGACCGCGACTACGGGCGCTGCGAAGGCAATCGCGAACAACGGCGTGGCAAGCAAGAGTCCGATCGCTGGCCCCCACACGAACCAGCGTTGATCGAAACGCGAAGCCCAATCGACACCGAATCCGCCGAGCGCGAGCCCCGAGCTCATCGCCAGTGCCGCGATCAGTCCGAGGAATCGCCCGGCTTCCGCGAATCCCATGTGATACACGCGGACGAAGAACTGTCCGATGAACTGGCCGACCGCGTTCATCGCTGTCGCTGCGAGCGCGCACCCGATCAACGTGTGACGTACGGAGCGCTTGGAGAGCAGGAACCTCAGCACCTCCCACATCGACGGCGGCGGCCCGGATGTCACCGCGACCTGGTCGGACATTCCGCGTGGCGGATCGCGCAAGGTGAGAAATGCGATAACCGCGACCAGCAGCGCGGGTGCGCCGATACCGACGAACGCAGCCCGCCAGCTCACGTTCTCGGCCATCCATCCCGCGAAGGTGGAACCGGCCACCACTCCGAGCGGTGCACCCAGCCAGATGATGGACATCGCGGAGGCGCGGCGGTCACGCGGATAGTGATCACCGATCAGCGATGCTACGGGCGGGCCGAAGCCGGCATCACCCACGCCGACGCCGACACGAAACAGCAGCAGTCGCCAGAAACCCTGCGCGCTGCCACAGAGAGAAACCATCACGCCAAAAATCGCCAGCGACGCCGCGATGATCCTGGTCCGGCTCATGCGTTCGGCCATGCGCGCGAGCGGCAGACCGAGCAAGGTATAGAAGATGGCAAAGCCCAGACCCTGAATGATGCCCATCTGCGCGTCGGTGAGCTTCAGATCGAGCTTGATCGCCTGCGCCACGACCGCGATGCCCTGGCGGTCAGCGAGATTCAGTGCATTGGTAAGAAGCAGGATAGTGAGGAGCCAGGCACGATAGCCTTTCGAGAACAGGACTGGCGTCACGGGCGAATTCCGTCGAGCATCTGTGGTCCCATCTGCGTTCTCTGTGGCGGGCGAGTCATCAAGCGCCCGTTGCGCCGGCTAATCACCAGCGGAGGTATCCATACCATGACGATCCTGCACCCGTCTGCCACCAGAGCGAAACCATCCGCCGCACTGCGCGGACTGATGGCTGCGATGGCAACGCTCGTCTTCCTCTCCTGTGGAGCGATCACCGCCGCTACGACCTCGGCTGCGGACACTGCCACGCTCAAGATCGGCATCATTGGCACCGGTCACATCGGTGGAGCGCTCGCGAAGCTATGGGCCAATGCCGGCCATGAGCTGCTCATCTCCTCGCGTCATCCGGAGGAGCTGCAGGACCTTGCTCACTCACTTGGCCCGAAGGTGAAAGCGGGCACGCCGCGTGAGGCCGCCGTGTTCGGCGATGTCGTGCTGATATCGATTCCCTACGGCGCCATGCCGCAGGTCGGTCGTGACCTCAAGGCAGAACTCGCCGGCAAGATCGTGCTCGACACCGGTAATCCATATCCCAGTCGCGACGGTGACATGGCCGTCGAGGCGCGACGCAAAGGCACGGGCGTCGCTTCGGCAGAGTTCCTGCCGGGCGTCAGGCTGGTGCGCGCCTTTAACGCCATCAACTCCGGGGATCTCAGGGACGAAGCACATCGCAAGGGCGAACGGGTCGCGATTCCGCTCGCGGGTGACGATGCCGAGGCGCTCGCGGTCGCCGAGCGCCTGGTGAAAGATGCGGGATTCGATCCTGTCGTCGTCGGACCGCTTTCCCGGGCGAAGGAATTCGACGTCGGCACTGCGCCGTACACGAGACTCCTTACGGCCAAGGAATTGCGGCGGCTCCTGAAACTCGCGGACGGGGCGTAGGTAAATTGCGACAAAAGTCTTGGGATGCGATGACTCAGGGCGTGCCAACAGATGATATTCAGGACGCCGTAAGAGCGCTCTGACAGATCAATGGGAACCGAGAGAATTGTCCGGTCACGTGGTTCTGTAGACACTGTGCATCACGGGACTCAACCATTATTGCTGGTAATGTCCTAAGAGGGCCGGTACTCCCCGCCCTGGCGAAAAGGCCCCACGTGCCAATGTGCACTGGGGCCTTTCTTATTTGGGGCGCACTCTGCGCAGCAAGAAATACCAAGTATCGCGCCCCGCACGCCGATACAGTCTCCGGATTGACATCCATGCAGGAGACCGGCGATGAATTCCCGTCTGTTCAGTGCACTGTTTGCCGCCACGACCGCCCTCGCCGCCTCCGGTGCGGCGCGCTCCTCACCCGAAGATGATCGACAGGCCGTGGCCGCGCTGGATGTGAAGTATCAGGAAGCTGTGAAGCACAACGACGCGGACACAATGGCGCGCATCCTGGATGAGAATTTCGTGCTGGTGCTCGGCAACGGCACAGTCTACAAGCGCGAGGATCTGCTCGGCGAAGCGCGCAAGAACCGAATCGCGTACGAACGCCAGGACGAAGATCCGGGCACGCAGACCGTGCGCGTGTGGGGCGATACAGCGGTGGTCACCGCCAGGCTCTGGCTCAAGGGAACGAGTGAAGGCGAGGCGTTCGAACGTCGACTCTGGTTCAGTGATACCTACGTGCGAACTGCGAATGGCTGGCGCTATGCCTTTGGACAAGCCTCACTCAGCCTGCCGAAAGAAACACCAGCGCCCGCTCAGTCCAGATAGTGCGGGCCAGCCCTACGCCAGCGTCGCCAGCACCAGGTCTTTGAGGACGGTGCTCGCCTGCACCACGTCCACGGTAGGCAGCGATGGATTTGCCCATGGAGCGGGCGCCGCCAGGAAGATCAGCGTGATCACGACTCGTGCGACGCGTTGTGCAAAAAATGCCGCCAATGAATTCTCCAGGGCCGCAGCCTCGAACGTTCGGCAGTCGCAGTGACTGCAACGAGTCCGATCTTGCATTGGAGACTGGCGTGAACGTCCCGCGCGACTTCACAAAATACCGGCGAATCTGCCCGAAGAAATCGAACAGTGAAGTGGCTCACGCGTTCATGGCACCGCCTACAAACGTGCGTCACAACGCGACTTCGCTACCTACGTGTCGCCGCGTGGCCTCCGCGTACAGCGCGCGGGCGACATGCAGATCGTACAGCGCCATTCCGACGGACTTGTAGGCAGTAGTACGGCTCACATCGATCGAGCGCTGGCCGGAGATGAGCTGACCGATCGTGAACACGTTGTCTGAAGTCACGAGACCCTTCTCGAGCGGCGCGATCACATCCCCCACCTCCTCGCGTGCCGCCTCCGAATCGATGACGATGTGCGCGGCAAGCCGATAAACAGCGTCCGGCAGCTCTTGCATGGTGGGACGAAAGGAGCCGATGCTGATGAAATGCCTGCCGGCGAGAAGCGTGGCGTCGTCTGGCAATACCGGCTGGGCGGATGTTGTTGCTGCGATGACGAGACTCGTCTGCCCGAGTAACTCGCGCGCATCGACACACGGCGTGATGCGCAGCTGCGGCGCCTCAGCACCAATCGTGGCCACGAACCTCTCGTAGTTCGCGACGGATCGCCGCACACAAAAGATTTCGCGTATGGGACGCACGGCTGCCGCACTGATCGCCTGCCAGGCTCCTTGCACCCCACACCCGATGATGCCCAGCGTGTGCGTGTCCGCGGGCGTCGTGTACTTGACGCCCAGCGCTCCCACGGCACCGGTGCGCAAGGCGGTAAGCGCAGCTGCATTCAGCACCGCGAGCGGTACGCCCGTGGCACCGTCGGAGAGAACCATGACGCCGTTGGTGACTGGCAGGTTGCGAGTCGCATTGCCCGGCACCACGCACACCAGCTTCGCCCCAATCACGTCGGATGCCACGGCAGGCATGGTCAGGAACGCATTGCCGTTCCACTCGATGTGTTGGCGGCGCGGCGTGCAGTCCTGATCCGCCGCAAGTGCGGCCGATTCGGCCGGCGCGATCAGCGCGGCGGGCGGCAGCAAGCCGATGAGATCCGCTTGCGAAAGAATGAGCATGGTCAATCTGCGTGGCTGGCGTTCATGTCGAAATTACGTGAAATGGAATGGCGAGCCGTGCCTGACTCGCGCGATTCGACTCGAATTCCGGCATCGCATATGCTCCCCGCGCTCGGCGTCACAGCCGTGGCGCCGCCCTGATAACAACACGTAACAGAGGGGTACCTGATGAACGCTCAAAAAATCGTCGGACTGGTGGCCATTCTCCTGGCGATCGTCGGCGCGTTCGTGACGATTCCGTACGCCGCCGCGATCCTCCTGATCCTCGGGCTGTTCGTCGGCCTGTCGATCATCCCGGACCATCATGTCAGAGTCATGGTTTCGGCCCTGGTACTGGCGGCCCTGTCGCACACCTTCGATGCGATACCGCAAGTAGGCAGCTATCTCGCGACGATCCTGTCGAACATCGGCGTGTTCGTGGCCGGCGGGGCGCTGATGATCATCCTCCGCAACATTTACGCGAGATTTAAGCCCTGAGCTGACCACTTCGTCCTGGATGGCAGGGCTCGCCAGCCGATGCGGATTCGGTCGGCACCCGAGCCGCCACTCATCAAGCCGCCTTCGGGCGGCTTTCTTTATGTGCGCCAGCAAAGCATCAGTGCGCGCGTGTCAGCGTTCTGATCTCGTCATCCTTGCCGGTGAGCTGCCAGCGGATCATCGACACCGGGATGACACCTGCGGCGTTGAGCTCGGAGAAGAAGCGCCGCAAGGTGAACTCATCGCCGAGCTGCTTGCTGCGATCCATCAGAAGCTCGTCCAGCAGGTACTTGCCGGTGACGTAACTCGTCCCATAGCCTGGTTGCCGTAGATAGAGCTGCTGCTCGAATCCGACCAGGTCGAGATCCGGACGCATCCAGCCGCGAGGCGTCCACTCGACCTGAAACGCCTTGGCCTCCTTCATCGTGATTTCATTCGCCTGCGCGCGCAACGAAGCCAGCCCCCGCGCCGCACGCTGCGCGAGCATGATCCAAACGATTTCGCGCGCGCGCGGATTGTCGTCGTAATAGCCTGCGTGCATCATCATTTCTTCCATCGCGGTAGCCATACCTTCGGCGCGGCTATCCCAGATGTTGTAAAGCAGTGGCCCGCGACGCACCGGGCTCGCATGCGGGTCGACGCGCATCTGCGCCAGATCCCACCAGTGATAGAAATGAGTGAATAGAGTCATCGGCTCACGATGGCTCGCCATCGCGAAAAAATCCCGCGTCGCCTCCGGTGAGTATTCGCCGATCCGTTCACGCAGGGCGGGGTCCATGTAATCCTGCATTGGCAGAATGTCCTTGGCCTTGAGAAAGGCGAGGTATTTGGTGATCGCCTCGTTGGCGCGCCGTTGATATTCCTCCGGACTCGAGATCACGGGCAGTTGTGGCAGACCGCGATTACGCTGCTCTTCCAGGCGCAGCGAAGCATGGGCGCGCGCCAGCTCGCGCTTGAGCAGATCGACTTCTTCCTCCCAGGTGAGTGGCAGCAGATGCACATTGCGCAGGCTCCAGGTGTAGTTCTCTTTGCCGACTCCTGAGGGGCCCGTCTTGGCTGGCGCCTGTTTCTCGAGCCAGCCGACGAACTGCTGTTGTCGCCTCCTTCGCGCTTTGCAGCGCTTCGCTTGAGATCCTTGCCGGCGTTCGGGGTCTTTTCCGATCAGCTGTGACCGAGATCGGGATCTGCTTTTGCATCGTGCCGATACCCGCATGCCACAGGTCTTTGGCATTACCGGTCAGATTGAGCTGCGCCTGCGCCAGCAGTGGACGCACCGTTCGAAGCTCGCTGCTCAGCTTTCTTCTGTGCCTCCGCGCTCAGTGGGAACGAGTACGTCCATAGCTCGATCGCGGCGTGGTGAGTCGGTCCCTCGTGCGCCGGTGTATCGCTCTGCTCCGTGTAAACCGACTTGTAAAACGCCGGATCACGTGCCCAGGGCTGCAGCACCCGGATATAGAAATCGAGCCCATTCATTTCGGCTCGCACCAGTTGGTAATCGACCTGCTGTTCGACGGGCCAGCCACGCGGGTCGATCGCGGCCAGTCGCGCCTCGTAGGTCTTCAATTCCTGGTGGCGGCGCTTGAAGGTGTTCGCAGTGTAGTCAGGGGCGCCGTCGCGTAGCGGGGGACGCTCGAACGCGCGCCACTCTGCAAACAGGGACAGAAGTTCCTGATACGTCTTGCTCGCGGGAGTCGCGGCACCCGCCGTGGTGAGCGTTGTCATCACCAGTCCTCCCAATACGAGAGGCAGGATCCTGATACCGAGCCGCATGACATGGTTTCCCCCCGCGGCGAAGGGTTCGCCGCGACGTTGCGGAATTATCTGCGCGGGCGCGCCAGGCTGCCACTCCGCGAATGGCAGCCGGCTACGCTCAAGGCTTAGAATGAAGACCGCTGCCCACTGCGCGTACTCGTGCCGGCGCACCTGAACGCCCGCCATGGAGGTTTCGATGTTTCTGAGAAATTGCTGGTACGTCGCCGCCTGGGATCACGAGCTGATCGACGGGAAGCTCCTGCGACGCACCTTGCTCGAAGACCCAGTGCTCCTCTACAGGGGCGATAGCGGCAAAGTCACCGCGATGAACGACCGCTGTCCGCACCGCGGCGCGCTGCTCTCGAAGGGACGACTGGAAGGCGATGCCGTGCGTTGCATGTACCACGGCATCAAGTACGACTCGACCGGGCGCTGTGTGCAGATCCCCGGCCAGGACATGATTCCACCGAAACTTCGCGTTCGCACCTACCCGATCGAGGAGCGCGGCCATCTGGTCTGGATCTGGATGGGTGACCCCGCCAAGGCCGACCCGTCCCAGATCATCGATTTCCCGTACCTGAGCGATCCGCGCTGGAAGGGTCTTCCCGCCTACCTGCACTACGACGCGAGCTATCTGCTGATCGTCGACAACCTGAGCGACTTTGCTCACCTCGCCTTCGTGCACACGAAGACACTCGGCGGTTCGGAAGAATATGCCTACGTCACCAAGCCGATCGCGGTCGAACGTCTCGAGCGCGGCTTCCGGGTCGAGCGCTGGCACATGAACAGCGACGCTCCGCCGTTTCATCGCAAGGTCATCAAGAACAAGAATGACAAGGTCGACCGGCGCAACCTGTCGACCATGTACATTCCCGGCATCTTCTACATGGAGACCATGTTCGCCCCGGCCGGTACCGGTGCGGAAAAGGGCAACATCGTCGAGGGGACCAAGCAGTACCGGAATTGTCAGTACATGACGCCCGAGACTCGCAGCACGACGCACTTCTTCTGGGCGTACCTGAATGACTACGAGGGCGAGGACTCGACCATCTCGCGCTCGTTGCTCGACAGCCTCATCGAGGGCTTCATGGAGGACAAGGCCATCATCGAACGTCAGCAGCAGACACTCGATGCGGACCCGAACTTCCAGATGCTGGCGATCATGGCCGATGCGCCTCTGGCGCATTTCCGCCGCGTGCTGGGTAAGTTGATCGACGCCGAGCAGTCTCCGTCGGTCGCCACTGGAACCAACGCGTAGATTCGAGCCGCGTCCGCGATGCTCCGAGGCATCGCGGACGGGCTTGTTCGGCGTCTACATCACTACCGAGACTACTTTCTCTTCGAGACAGGCTTCCAGGCCGCGATAGCCCAACTCGCGGCCGATACCGCTGGTCTTGAAGCCGCCCCAGGGCAAGCGCGGGTCGATCGCACCCCAGGCGTTGATCCACACCGTGCCCGCGCGCACCTTCGAGGCAATCGTGTGAGCCGCGTTGATGTCGCGCGTCCATACAGAAGCCGAAAGACCATATCGAGTCGCGTTCGCAAGGCGCACGGCCTCGTCGAGATCATCAAACGGCATGACCGCGCCGACCGGTCCGAAGATCTCTTCCTGCGCCACCCGCATCTCGTTCTTCACACCCGAGAGAATCGTGGGACGGAAGAAATACCCCTTGCCTTCCTTGCGCCCGCCACCGGCGACGACCTTTGCGCCCTCACCCACGCCCAGCTTCACGTAGCCTTCGACGCGATCGAGCTGCTTCTTGCTGACGAGCGCACCCATGTTGGTTTCCGGGTTGAACGGGTCGCCCTGCTTCACCCCCGCTGCAGCCCCTGCCAGGCCGTCGAGTACCTTGTCGTAGTTGGAACGGTGCACGAAGATTCGCGTGCCGGCGGCACAGATCTGGCCGGAGTTTGCGAACAGCCCCATGGCGACGCCGCCAATGGCGCTCGGGAGATCCGCGTCGGCCAAGACGATGTGCGGCGTCTTGCCGCCCATCTCGAGTGTCACTCGCTTGAATCCATCGGCCGCGACCTTCTGGATCTCGCGACCCACTTCAGGGCTGCCGGTGAAACTGATCTTGTCGATGCCGGGATGTCGCGCCAAGGCCGCGCCGGCGACTTCGCCGATGCCGGTGACGACATTGAACACACCAGCGGGAATTCCAGCTTCCTCCATGAGCTTCGCGATGTGCAGCGTCGTCACCGGCGACTCCTCGGAGGGCTTCATGACCATCGTGCAGCCTGCTGCCAGTGCCGGAGCGAACTTCCAGGCGGCGATCATCGTCGGCGCATTCCACGGCGTGATCGCGCCGATGACGCCGACGGGCTCGCGCACCGTGTAGCTGAACGCTGGCCGGCCAAACACGCCCGCCGTCGGAATCGTGCGTCCTTCGATCTTGTCCGCCCAGCCTGCGAAGTAGCGCACCGTGTCGATCGTCATTGGAATGTCGAGCATGGTCGGCTCGAACAACGGTTTTCCGACCGTCGCCGATTCCAGTTTCGCGAGATATTCCTTGTCACGCTCCAGCAGATCCGCGAGCCGATTCAGCAGGCGCGCGCGTTGTGACCCCGGCATCTTCGACCATTCGCCGCCATCGAACTGCGCGCGAGCTGCCTTGACCGCCGCGTCGACTTCCTGCGCGGCGCCCGCCGCGATCTTGCTGAATACCGCCTCGGTCGCGGGGTTGATGACGTCGTAGGTGTCTCCGCTGCTCGCGTCAGTCCATTTGCCGTTGACGTACATCTGCCCGAAACCGGAACCAAGATCCGCCACGGATTGAGTGGTAGTCGCCATGACCTTCTCCTTAACGCGCCAGTTGAGCGAGGTGTTATCGATGCGCCGCTCGCCGCAGCACGACCGCACCTTCTGCAGGCATCATAAACCAATCAAACCGAGCCCAGCGATTCACGTTGCCGGATTCATCATTGATAATGCGCGTGCCCCTGGCGTCAGCAGACTTCGATGCCCACAGTAGTTGAATCGCCCGATCTCGTACCCCCGGCGCAACTGGCGCGCGAATTCGATTTGCGGCGCTTACCCCCTGACTTCTATGAGAATCCATTTCCGTACTACGCGGCGCTTCGGTACCACGAGCCCGTCAAGCAGTTGCCGGGCGGCGGCTACCTGCTGACGCGCTATCGCGACGTCGAGTACGTCTATAAGAACCCGAAGCTCTTCAGCTCCGACAAGAAGGTCGAGTTCAAACCCAAGTACGGAGATTCACCGCTCTACGAGCACCACACGACCAGCCTCGTGTTCAACGACCCGCCCTTGCACACGCGCGTACGCAGGTTGATCAATGGCGCGCTGGTTCCCCGCGCGATAGCTGACCTGCAACCAGGCTTGATCGCGCTGGTGGACAGACTGCTGGCCGCGATGGCTGAAAAACGCGATGCCGACCTGATCGACGACTTCGCGAGTGCCATCCCCGTAGAAATTATCGGCAACCTGCTCGTGATTCCCCACGAGCAACGTGGCCCGTTACGCCGCTGGTCGCTCGCAATACTGGGAGCCCTGGAGCCGGTCGTGACTGACGAGGTTGCAGCACGCGGCAATAAAGCCGTCGAAGAATTCATCGCCTGCCTCGACACGGTCATCGCCGAGCGGCGCGTTCGGCCCGGTAATCCCGAACACGATGTGCTGACACGTCTCATCCAGGGAGAGGATCAGGGCGAGCGCCTGAGCGCCAGGGAGCTGGTGCACAACTGCATCTTTCTTCTGAACGCGGGACACGAGACCACGACCAACCTGATCGGCAACGGGCTGGTGGCGCTGCACGACAATCCGGATCAAAAAGACGCGCTGCTCGCGCGACCCGAGCTCATCAAGTCAGCGGTCGAAGAAGTGCTGCGGCTCGAGAGCTCGAATCAGCTGGGCAATCGGATCACCACGCAAAGCGTATCCATCGCTGCACAGGCGCTCGACGCGCAGACACCGATCACGCTCTGCATCGGCGCTGCGAATCGCGATCCCGAGCAATTCCCCGAGCCGGATCGGATGGACATCACGCGCTCGCCCAACCGGCATCTCGCGTTCGGCTCCGGCATTCATCAATGCGTCGGCATGAGCCTGGCGCGGCTCGAAGGCAGCATCGCGATCGCGCGCTTTCTGGAACGCTTCCCGCAATACGCGATCACGGGAAAGCCTACGCGCGGAGGACGGGCGCGCTTCCGGGGCTTTCTGAAGATCCCCTGCCGGGTCGAAGCCTGAACTGATTTCTTACCAGCGGTACGACAGCGTCACTCCATATTGGCGAGGTGGCGCGTAGACCTGCTCGATGAAGCCGATCAGGCCGAGGTCAAGGTTATAGATCCGATACTCCTCGTCCGTGAAGTTCTTGACCCAAAGCGCCACTCCCAGCCCCTTGTCGCTGGTCTCATATGAGAGGCGACCATTCCACACTGAGTAGGAGGGTTCGAAGGACGCATCCGAGTTCGAGCCTTCCAGGAACTGGTCATCATTCCAGTTGCCATCCACCTGAACCGCGAGCTCGCCGCCAAAGGCGGGCCAATGGTAGCGCCCGAGGAAGTTGAGGCTGAACTCCGGTGCGGTCGGGAAACTCGACGTTCGTTATCGTGCCGCCAAACACGTCCGGAACCGCTTCCACCTCGGAGTCGATGTAGGCAGCGCCGAGCATGAAGTCCAGACCGGTCACGGGTGTCACGCTGAACTCGAGCTCACCACCCTTCGACTCGGCATCCGAGTTGGTCACCTGCGGCGTCAGGTTGAAGATCGAAAACGCCTGGTAGTCGTGGTAGTCGTAGTAGTACACGGCACCATTGAGCCGTGCCCTGCCCTCAAGGAAGTCGAGCTTGAATCCGACCTCATAGGAATTCAGCTTCTCGGGGTCATGCTTGAGCGCCGCTGGATCCGCAGCGCTCACGGCACCGAGAGGGTCGAGAGACCAGTTGCCGCCCTTGATGCCACGGTTGTAGGCAAGGTACAGCAGGGCATCGTCCGTCGGCTTCCAGTTGATCTGGGCTCGTGCTGCCCAGTCGCCGTAGTCGATCTCATCGAGGTCCGAAATCCCGCCGTTGTCAACGTCAATGTTGAACACTTCCGTCGGTGGAAGTCCCTGCGGAATGTCTTGCCGAACTTGCCGCAAGTCGAGGTGCTTATCGTCCTGCGACCATCGGAACCCGAGCACTGCGGTCCAGGCTTCCGCGAAATCGTATTCAACCTGTCCGAATACGGACCAGTTTCTCGAATCCACGACACCGAAGGTCGATTGCTTCTGGGTATCGCTGGGACTTCCCGTGATGCCCGACAGGATCGCTGCACCCTGCACGGACTGGAACGTATCCCAGGTCATGTCGAGGTAGTACGCGCCGACCTGCCAGCGGAATACGCCGTCCGCGTCGGCAAGGCGCAGCTCCTCCGACCATTGATCGTAAGAGTTGATGGTGTTGTACGGGAAGAACGCCAGTCCGCCGGCGGAATCCTCAACGTAGAACTTGTCCATGTCCATCCAGTTGGTGATGGACACGAGCTGCACGCCACCACCGAGCTCGGCCGTGACCGTCGCGGTAGCAGACTTCACCTCGCGGTCCATGTAGGGCTGCTTGTTCACCAGCGACGGATCGTCCGTCCCCGCAAAGGGCGTACGGCTCGTGAAATGATGCCATCCATCCCCGGTGATGGGTGTCCGCGGAAAATCCATCGGACCCGCCCCTGTGGCTGGATCGACCGCGTTGTGAAACGACGCCAACCCGGTCACGGGATCGATGCCGACGAACGTCACGACGTAAACGCCGGTGGGCACGTCGTCGTCCTTGGCATAAGAGGCGGTCAGATCGACGAGGACGTTGTCGGTCGCATCGATCTGCAGGTTGCCGCGCAAGGCGTAACCGTTGGCGCCGTTTGAGTCTCTACCGTCCGCCTGTATGCCAAAGGCGGTTCCCGGTTCGACGTATCCGTCCGCCGTTTCCCAGCGTCCCGACAGTCGCCCGCGGACGTTGTCGGAGAAGGCGCCGCCGAACGCACCTTCAACCGAGTAGTTACCAAAGTCCGCCGCCAACCCCTCGAGGTATCCGTTGGTTTCCTTGTCCGTCGCCTTGTGTGTCAGGAACTGGATGACGCCGCCGGTGGCATTGCGTCCGAACAAGGTGCCTTGCGGGCCTCGCAGCACTTCAACACGATCCATGTCGAAGAGCTGCATGTTGATTGCGTTCATGCTGGCGACGTAGGCGCCATCGAGGTAGACCGCGACGGGGGCTTCCAGGTTGTCCTGAAAGTTGTTCTGCGAAATGCCGCGCAGACTGAAGACGGTGAAGGCCGGCGAATACGTAAAGAGATGCAGACCCGGCACCTGTTGAGCGATGTCGATCGTGTTCTTAACCCCGAGCTGTTCGAGTTGTTTTGCCGAGATGGCCGAGATCGAGATACCGACGTCCTGGATGCTCTCGGCGCGCTTCTGCGCGGTGACGATGACTTCCTCGAGTTGAGCACTGGCCACGGAAGGGAGCAGCACAGCGAGACTCGTCAATAAGATGGATAGCCGTCGAATCTTCAAGATGGCGAAAGGCATTTTGTGTTCCCCCCGTGCTTGAATGCGCCGCAACGGCAGCCGAGTGGTAGGTCACGCGGCCGTTGCAGAAAGACTATCAGGCGCGGCAGCGCACAGATAGATGCAAACCGTTGGTGTGGCACAAGAGCAACGTGCAATACTTACTGCCACGCGATGCTTCGCGCGTGCCCTGCTGACCGATGGGGAAGCTGACATGCCCCGCCCAGCTGACCGCAACGCTTCTCTGTACTTCACCAATCCCCGCTTCGAGTTTGTGGCGCCGCCCGAGATGCGGGGCCAGGCAAACGAACACGACGTCGTGATCGTGGGTGCAGGGCCCGTCGGGCTGACCGCTGCACTGGAACTCGCCCGGCACGGAATTGGCTGCGTGGTACTCGACGCGAAGGGCACGCTGCACGACGGCAGTCGCGCGATTTGCATCGCGCGCCACAGCCTCGAGATCATGCAACAGCTTGGGCTGTCGGATCGATTTGTCGCCAAGGGGCTGGGTTGGACTCACGGTACGTCCTATTACGGCACCCGACCCGTGTACCGCCTCGAAATGCCGCATTCCCGGGACGAAAGTTTCTATCCGATGTACAACCTGCAGCAGCAGTACATCGAGCAATTCCTGGTCGAGGCTGCAGCGAACAACTCACGGATCGACCTGCGCTGGCGCAGCAGTCTCATCGGCATCGAGCACGCCTCTGCCGGCGCCACGCTTGCGGTCGAGACGCCGATCGGGAGCTACCAACTGCACGCGCGCTACGTACTGGCTGCCGACGGCGCCCGCAGCGCGGTGCGGCACTTTTCCGGCCTGAAACTACGCGGCGATGCTTACGAGGGTCGGTACGTCATCGTCGACATACGCATGGCTTCGAAGTATCCGACCGAACGGCGGGCATTCTTCGATCCACCTGCAAATCCTGGCGCCACGGTTCTCATCCACAAACAACCTGATGATATCTGGCGTGTGGACTACCAACTGCGCGATGACGAAAGCGAGCAGGACGCGCTGCGAGAAGAGAACATCCGTGCGCGGGTCGCTGCGATTCTGCAGATGGTCGGTGAGACGGCTCCATGGGAACTCGAATGGTGGAGCCTCTACAAGGCCTACTCTCTGGCCCTCGATGACTATCGCCACGGCCCGATCCTGTTCCTGGGCGACGCCGCGCACCTGGTTCCTATCTTCGGGGTGCGCGGCCTGAACTCCGGGCTCGCCGATGCGATGAATGCAGGCTGGAAACTGGCCTACGTAATTCATGGGCTGGCACCGACGAAGCTGCTCGACAGCTATTCGATCGAGCGGCGCGGCGCGACGCTCGATGTATTTCGCAACGCCACCCGGAGCACGCTCTTCATGACACCGCCCACGCGCGGGTACCAGCTCCTGCGAACCGCCGCGTTATCGCTCGCCGTGCATGGTGAAACAACGCGGCCATTGATCAATCCGCGACAGTCGAGCCCGTACTCGTATCTCGATAGTCCGTTGACGACCCGGACAGAGCATGAATTCGAGGCGGGCCCCCGTGCCGGAGCACCGCTCACGAATCGCAGGTTGGGCACGGATGACTTCCTGCTGGACCGGCTGGGAATCGGGTTCAGCGGCATATACTTCTGCGACTCCGACCAGATCCCAGCTGAGGTGCAGAAGCTATTCCAGGATCTCGACGTGGGAAGCGAAACGTTTGAACCGATCGTGATCTCGCGCCGGGACAATGGTGTGCAGGCGCCCGCTGATACATTCACGGCGTACGGCGCCACGGACGGCACCTTCTATCTGGTCAGGCCCGATCGTCATGTGGCCGCGCGCTGGCAGCGCGTCGTGCCGCGCGAAGCGCGCCAGGCCTTTCTGCGTGCGCTCGGAAACTGATTCCATGAAAGACGGCTTGTCAGAATCGGAACTCGAGCAGGCTTACGACCTGATTGCCGCAGCGATCGATCGTGCGGGGCGCGAGCACGAGTCGCTGTTCCTGGCCAAACTCTGTCTTGCCCTTGGCGCGCAGATGAAGTCGATCGACACGATCGTCGAAGCGATTCGGACGGCCGAGCAAGACTTGCGCGACCGGGCGCCGCCCTGAAGGGCTTCGGCAGTCAGGGTGTTTCACGCAATACTTTCGCGCGTGTCGTGCTGATCTCGAGCAGCGGCTGGCTGCGCGCCTTTGCGACCTCAGCGGCCGTGAATGGCCTGACCTGCTTCGCGACTTCGACATCGCTGAACTGAAGAATCGCCCAGTTGAGAACTTCAGCAACTTCAGCCGGCGACAGCAGCGATTGTGTTACGCCCGGAACGCGCAGCACATAGTCCCGGCCCTGCGGTGCACTCGAGATCTTCGACAACGTGCCGTGCAGCGACGGCACCTGCCCTTCGAGTCCTTTGCCGTCCTCTGCATGGCAGCCCATGCAGTTGAGCTGGTAGTTCTGCTTGGCACGTGCCGCGTCGTCAGCGTGCGCCAGAAGACTTACCCACAGGGCAAGAACGAAGGTGAGCACACGCATCATCATGCCTTCTTGTCTGCTACACCGACGATGCGCGAGACGGTGCAGTGATACGGGATGTTGGCCTTGCTTCCGACGCACCAGTTGTAATCGTTCGCGGCCTGCGGCCGATAGAGCGGGCGATCTCCCTCATTGCGATTGCACAGGCACCGGCCGCAGGAGCTCTTGCCACAACAATCGTTGTAGGAAACGATGTATTCCTTGCCGTCGGTCGCGTTGCGGCAGGTACCGACCCAGGTAATCGGCGCGGCCTCGGTGCCCGGCGGGCAGGTCGTTACCGACCCGCCGCAACACGCACACAGAAATCCGTCGATCGCGCAATAGCGCCAGTATTCGCAGGTCGCTGAATCACCCTGCTCCTTCACCACCGCCTGCCCGCGCGCGACAGGCAGGAGTGGCAGCGCGGCCGCACCCACGAGCAGCGTTCCGAGCCGGCGCAGTACGCTGCGACGCGAGCTCGACTGTGCGAGCGCGCGGCTCCAGCGTTCGACCAATGAGTCATAGCGATCCATCTCGATCCCCCGCTACGCGACTTCGCGCGATGACGCGTTCATCAGGTCCTGCAGTGACGCCACGCCTCGTTCCTTCGCTTCGAACAGGCTGTCCAGATGTTCCCGCGAATTGACGAGACCGCTTGCCCGCACCACACCGCCACCATCCAGGAGCACAGCGTACGGCAGCCGCCCGGCGCCGTAAGCAAGGCCGAGTGGCTCGGACAGCACGTAAATGAATTCGCGCAACCCCTCCGTCTCTATGAAGTCCGCATGCTCGAGCCGCGACCCATCACTTGCCAGCACGACTTCCACAGGTGGCCGTTCACGCCGACGAATCGAACGCAGCGAAGGCAGCAATGACTTGCAGACCGGGCACGTCGGCGACAGAAACACTACGAGCGTATCGTGCCCGTGCGCATTCACTCCACCGATCTGCCGACGCGTGCCGCTCATGTCGACGACGTCGACGATTGGCGCAGGTTGGCCAGCCGTCAGGGCCTGCGCGAGCTTGAGTGCGCCGACCTGAGGCAGGCGCTCGTGCAACACACCAATCTGCCGGGCGAGCGCCAGGATCACGACTGCAAGACACACGACGACGCCCCACAGAAGCGCGATCGCAATCCAGCCCGTGAGGGTCATGTGCTTTCTCGCACAGAATGTGGCGCCGCCCGCAGCAGATTGTAGGCTGCATACAGGATAGTAAGACTCAGCACGGCACCGGTGATCGTGACGACATCCAGTGTGCCGAGCGCGCGCGACGTCGTCGGCGCAGCGGCAAGCAACGTGATCGCGGCCAGCGCCAGATTGCGCCCCACCATCCACCAGCGAATCGGCTGCCTGCGCCCCACCCCCAGGCAACCGCAATCAAGATTGACGCGGCCGCGTAGCAGATTGATTGCCATCGCAGCGGCATATGCGACGAGAAGGCCGACTGACAACAGCGCGCCGCGCGCGCGTGACGCTTCCCAGATCAGGAGAACCGCAGCGCTCGCTTCAAGCACGATCAGCAGCGCCGCTACAAGCGAGACCAGTGAGTGTGACAGCAGCTCGTAATTGCGCACCACTATCCGGAACTTGCTCCATTCAGTCGCCTTGTGAGCGGCCGCAACCGCGAACAGCGCCGCAACGCTGATCGCTACCGTCCAGGAAATTGCCGGGTCGATCTGCATTACGCCCTCAATAGGTCACGAGTGTCGTCGGCGTCAGGCCGATCTCGCTGATCGAGCGCAGGAACTTGCCCGACATGGCGTCGTAGACGTTCACGCTCGACGCTCCCATGAAAGAGGTAAACATCAGCGGCTTGGCGTCGCGCGTCACTGCAATGGAAGTCGCGGGCGCCTTGAGCACGATGCGCTGCGTACGCCGCTTGGCGCCGGCATCGTAAACCCACACTTCGGTTCCGGGATCTTTGTGCGAGTAGTCGCCTCCGACGTGCATCAGGCTGTACAGACGCCGCGTAGCCGCGTGGAGCGAGAGGTGTTGCAGACCGCCCGGTCGCCACGATGCCTTGCGATCGGCAGCATCGAGGAGCGACCAGCCTTCTGTCGCCCGCAAGCTACCGCCTGCTGCCTCGATTCGCACCGCCATGCCGGTGAAGGTCACAAAGATCCAGCCGTTGCCATCGCGCACAGCTTTTTCCGTGACAGGGTCGTTCACCGGATCGACCAGCTTCGCAGTGCGGTTCTTCTTGATCGCTTTGCCGTCATCGTCCAGTTGCACCTGCATCGCTGCCCCATCGCCGCACAACGAGAAGAACGAGCGCGGCCCCGTGGGATAGATGAGCGCGCAACCCGGTATTTCGATCTCGCCCACGAACTTGCGCGCCGGGACGTCGACCACGCTGACCGATTGCGCCGGCGTGAAGTTATAGATGAGCAGGAATCGCGAGTCGTCGGTCAGCGGAGTATTCGCGAGCATCGGCATCGTGCTTGCGCGTTTCGGCGGAATGACGACTTCGCCGACCGGGCTCAGCGTGCGCGCGCCGTAGAAAGTCACTACATCGGTGCGTGCGCCGCGCGTACCGCGGGCGAAATACGTCTCGGGCGACAGGATCTCGGCACCTTTGCCGATCACCACGCCGTTGAAGTTGAACCCCGTGCTGAGCATCCCGAGCATTCGGCCGCTGTCGCCGTCGAGCAGGAACGCTTTGCCATCCACCATGTGGTGAAAAACGATGTCGTTCGCCCAGACCCAGTGAGCACCGGGTTGTTCGGGAAGCTGCCCAACGGTAAGTGGGTCGGTGCGAAACTGCGCGCTACCCGAAGCGCTCCACACAGCGCCAAGGAAAGCGACGACTGCTGCCACGCGCACGCCAGACACAATTCCTGTCATGTGCTTTCATCCCGGTGGAATTTGACCGCGATCCGCTGGCCCGGAAGCATACATTCAATTCGAACCACGCGAATAGCACCCAGGGAGCGCACCGACCGATGTGCTCAGTTCGTCGCCGGCGCTGAGGGTTTTACGAGCTTGCCCTCGCGAAAGCTGCCATTGACGAAGAAATCTCCCTTGCAGATCCAGTTTCCGTTCACCTTGGACCACAGAAACAGGATTGCGAATGTGAAAGGCTCGCCCTTGGCCGGAGTGACATGGAAGTCCGCCCAATCCCAACCGGCGTTCCCCGATACGTAGGTATAAACGGAATCGATCTTGACCAGGTTGTCCTTGACGACTTCCTGGTAGAGCGGGCGAATCTGATCGCTACCGATGAAGATGCCTTCACCCTCACCAACTGAAATCACGTCCGCGGAATAGAACTGCGTGACGATGGTTTCGGCATCGTGTGCGGCAAATGCTTTCTCCTTGAGCGCGTACTTCGCGCCAATTGCTTTCTTGAAAGCGCGAAGCTCTGCGCTGTCGGACGCCGCCGCTGCCTTGGCAGCTTCGGCACTCGCCGGCGCCCCGTCGGCCGCAGCCGCAGGATGAAAAGTCATCGCCAGCAACACGCCGGCAAACGCTGCGCATGTGACCCGTAGCATCAGGACACCTCCAGAATCTGTTGTGCCGCGCGCTCTCCCTCCCCCGCGGCGGTTTCCCACATCTGCACGCCGGTGAGCTCGGAGTGCCCGAACGACAGCCGATTGAATCGCTTGCTGAGCACATCCTTGGGTGCCGCCTTGCCATCCTTGCCGAAGAAGAACCCGGGCGGATCGACGACGTAGGCGTGACCCCAACGATTGGTGATGATGCCGGCGATGTCGCGCCTGGCATCGAAGCCGGCGTCGCTGAACATCTTCGTGAACTGCGCGCGCACCGCGGACTCGATGTCCGCGTAGCTCATATTGAAGAGCTGCATGCGTGCCAGCGTGCACTGCTCGGGGAATGGAACCCCAGGCAGTGGAAAGGGGTTGTACATGGTAAGCACGGTCGGCTTGGCGGGGTCGAGCGGCTGCGTTGTCTGGCCGGGAATCTCGAGATTACGACGCAGACTTACCCACCAGCCAAAGCCCTCGAACCAACGGGCCGCGGAGATTCCCAGCTTTTCCAGGAATTTCCAGTTTCGCACCGCGACATTCACCGTCAGCATGGGCGCGTGATGAAACGTGCTCATCGCCTCGCGATACTCAGGCGTCACATCGCGACAGATGTGCCGGTTCACGTGTTGCTGGCTGCAAAGCACGGCGGCGCGCGCACGGACGCGGTACAGCTTGCCGTCGCGCCGATAGGTTACGACGACGCCTTTCGCCGACTCTGGCGCACCTTCGTGCATGACGGACACGACAGTGGAAGACAATCGCATCCGGACCGGTTCGCCGGAGCGATCGAGCTGATCCCACTGGACGGGGCTGTTGAGAATATCTGCCATTCGATATTCGCCCACGAGCGCGGCCGGCAGAATCTTCTTCAGGAAGTGTCGCGCCGTGCCTGCGTGTCCACCCGGGAAACTGGCTAGGTAGATCGTGTCAGTCGGATCCGCGCCTCCGGTGAGGTAGCGGCTGTAACCGATGACACCGGGCTGAATGAAGTTGTAGGCCGAGTACGCTGAAATCACATCGGCACCCAGCCCGCAGCCCATCGCGGCCGTCATCGGGTTCAGGTACTTCACGACTTCCGCCAGCACGCCGGCGTCGATTCCCACGACATCAGTCAGGAACTGCTGGTAGGTCATCGAATCGAGCCACCGATCCCAGTCTTCGCGTCGTGGCGGCGTTCGATACAACTCCATGTCGATCAGCGCCCGCTTTGCGGCCTCGGGAATAGGGGCGCTCTTGAAACCGTCACGCCATGCGTTCTTCACCCAACCCTTGCCTTCGTAAAAATACCCGATGTCTGCGCGTTCCCAGCCAATGTGCATCGGCGTCCAGCAATCCTCCGGCACGAGGATGTCGCGACTGAGACCGGTTGGCTTCTGGTAGACGAATTCCTCTGGAAACCCGAGATCCTCGGAAAAGTGCGAAGCGAACCCAGCCTCCTTGGCGCGATTGAATGGGACGACGATGCCCGTGGCGCCCTGTGGTGCGGTGAGGTGGTAGCCATCGACTTCGAATTCATTCTGCTTCGCCTCGCCTCCAAAAATGGGGTGCTGGTCGAGCATCAGCACCGTTCCATCGGGGCGGCCCTTGCGGTAGGTCCAGCACGCGGACAGGCCCGCGATGCCGCAGCCCACGATCACCACATCGACCTTCTCGCCGGTGTCGGTGGCTGCTCGCAGCAGCTTGTCGAATTCCTGGTTGCGAATGCCGCCGTGCGCTGCATTGACCACTTCGTGAGTGTTGCCATTCGAGCGCGCGTAGTCGCCGATGCCGCCGGGCCCCGTCCACCCGGGGCCAAGCCCGGTCATCGGTGATGCAACGGTCTGAGCCTGCACGCTGCGCATCGCCGCTGGGGAGGCCATGCCGAGCAATGCCGCGCCGGCGCCAACCAAGGTGCCGCCCACGAAATCGCGACGTGTCACCGCCTCCTGCACGACCGCCGACGTGCTGTGCTCAGTGTCCTTGCTCATTGCCCCCATACCTCACGCGCCACATCCACAACGAGTTGCAGTTTTGCCCGCTGTGCTTCGGGGGTAATCGGATTGCCGGGCGCGGTCGAGGCAAACCCACACTGCGGGCTGAGTGCCAGACGCTCGAGCTCCACGTACTTGCATGCTTCATCGATTCGTTGGCGCACCTGATCTGGATCTTCGAGAGCCGCGAGCTTCGACGAAATGAGCCCGAGGACCACGCCCTTGCTCTTGGGCAGGAAACGCAGGGGCGCGAAAGAACCAGCGCGCGGACTGTCGTACTCCAGGCAGAAGAAATCGATCTCGAGTTCATTGAAGAGCCGCTCGGCGATGTAATCGTAGCCACCCTCGCCCAGCCATTTGCCCTGATTGTTGCCCCGGCACAGATGCATGCTGATGGTGATGTCCGGGGGTCGGCCCCGCAGCGACTGGTTGACCAGCTGGATATAGCGTCCCACCCATTCGTCGGGATCGTAGCCGCGCTGCGCGAAGCCCGCCCGCAGCCGCTCATCGCAGAGCAAGGGCAGTGATACGTCATCGAGTTGCACGAGCGTCGCGCCCAAAGCCGCGAGTTCTGCAAGTTCCTCGCGATAGACGGCGGTGACATCGGAGAAAAACGTTTCGAAATCCGGATACGCACGTTCGGAAATGCCCTCACGCCAGCGAAAGTAATGCTGCGAACAGGGCGATGGCAGCGTGACCTTCGGGGTGCGTCCGGTGATTGCACGAACGAACCTGAACTCTTCCGTCGCAATTCCCCGCTGCCGCCGGATGCGTCCGGTGATCATGGCCGTGGGATATCGCAGCAGTCCGCCCTGTTCATCATGAAACGTCATTTCGGATTGCAGCTCGGTGAATCCGCTCACCGCCCGAGTGAAATGGCCGAAATAGATCGTGCGGCGAAATTCCCCGTCGGTGATGGCTTGCAAGCCGACCTCTTCCTGTAACCGGACCGCATCGCGAATGCAGCGGTCCTCGACTTCGTGCAGCCCTTCCGCCGTGAACGTGCCCGCCTCGAACTCCTGGCGTGCGCGTTGCAATTCCGGTGGCCGCAGGAGGCTCCCGATATGTTCGGCGCGAAAAGGTGGCGCCGCACGGCGCAGCTCGGTGTCCTGGGTCACGCAGCGTGCTGGGTGAGGTTCATCACCGCTATGGTGCAGCCGACCGAGAAGATGGGGATCGGTGCGTAAAACCACAGTTCGCCCGTGGAACCCTCTGCGGCACCGGCGAGTGCGATGAAGGTGCGAATCTCCAATCCACCCTGCCCTGCGTCGCGCCAGGTTTCCTCGTCCTTGTATGCGAGCAGCGCCTCACGGTCATTGCTGAGGAAGCGCTTCAGGAACTCCCGGTCCCAGGGCTCGTTGATCTTTCCCGAGTCCGGCGTGGCTGGCCAGTGCGAGATGCCACCTGTTGCGACGACTGCGAGGCGCTCGGATGCCCGGTCGCAGGCGCGTCGCAACGCACGCCCGAACTCGTAGCAGCGCTTGAGTGGAATGAGCGGCGGACCCTGGCAGTTGATGTTGACTGGAACGATCGGCAGGTCATAGCGCGGGGTCAGGAAACTCAGCGGCACCATGATGCCGTGATCGAACTTCCATTCCTGGGCATAGGCGAGATCGATATCCTGCATCACATCGGTGATGAGTCGCTTCGAGAGCTCGGGCGCACCCGGCACGCCGGTGTGCTTGATGCCGAGCCACGCTTCATCCTCGATCGGCCCTTCATAGTGTTCACCCATGCCGACGCAGATGGCGGGCATGTTGTTCATGAAGAAATTCGCGAAGTGTTCCGCGCCGATGACGATCAGGGCGTCGGGCCGCTGCGCCTCGATGGCACGGCGCATCCGGTCGTAGCTGGCGTAGAAGGCATCACGCACCACCGGGTCTGCGCGTTCCTTGCGTCCGGTGATGCCTGGCGCGTGACTGCACACTCCGGCGAATACGATGCTCATGACCTGTCAGCCGCTCTCACGTACAAACCCGTCCGCACCGGACCGTATTTGCGTTCGCCTTCGCGCATCGCCTCGATGTAGGCGTTCCATTCGAAGCCTCGAAGAGCTGCGTAGTGCATGAGCAGCTGCCCGTTCACACCCATGACGTAGAGCAGCCCGATGTCCGATTCCCGAAACGCCCGACGCTCTTCGTCGCTGAGTTCGTACTCAGCGAGCAAAGCCTCGAAATCTGCCTCGTAGCGCGTGCGCACTGCGGGGTCGCGATTGAGCTGGTAGATAAGCTTCTGCACGGCGTAAAGGCTCATTGGGAACCACCCCGCTGCCGGCCCACGCGCTTTTTCGCTGACACACGTGCCTTGGCGCGCCCGACCTCCCGCTCCGGCAGGACTTCCTCGAGTTCGCGCAGCAGCGAGAACAACTGCGTCAGGCGCTCAGCGCCGAAGATGCGCTCGATCTCGTCATAGATCTGTTCCGAATACGGCGCATGCGTCGCGATCAAGCGCAACCCTTTTGGCTCCAGACTGATGAGGCTGCGACGCAGATCCGCATCCGCCTGGGTGCGCCTGATGAGCGCGCGCGTTTCCATGTCGGGCAGGATGCGCGACAGGCTCGGCGGTAGCAGGAACGTTGCGCACGCCAGCTCGGTCACTTCCATCGGGCCGGAATGCGCCAGTGCCCGCAACACCCGCCACTGCTGTTCCGTCACACCATGGCGACGCAGCCCGGGGCGAAACCGGCGCATGACTGCCTCACGTGCTCGCAGCAGCGCCATCGGCAGCGAGTGCGAAAACGTGCGCATCGGCAGTGTGCGCTGAGCGAGGTGCGTTTCCACCCCCGCCGATGCTCGAGTGGCGTCAGCGATCCGACCATGCGCACCCCGCCTAGTCTTCATCGTCAACCACGCGATTGCGCAACTGACCTACTCGCTCGATGTTCACTTCGACGACGTCGCCCGGTTTGAGGTAACGCGGCGGATCGAGGCGTGCCCCGGCGCCGCTCGGCGTTCCCGTCAGGATCACATCCCCACTCTCGAGCGTGCAGAACGTGGAGAGATAGTGAATCAGGTAGGGGATCGGAAACAGCATGCGATCACTGGTGTCGTCCTGACGCGATTCGCCGTTCACGCGGGTGACGATGCGCAGCGGTGCCGGCCCGACCTCATCGGCCGTGACCAGGTACGGACCCAGCGCACCGGAGTGATCGAAATTCTTACCCTGTGTGACATTGAACTTGGAATGCCGCAGCCAGTCGCGTACTGAGCCTTCATTGGCGCAGGTGTAGCCAAACACATGCTCCATGGCCTTGTCCTGGGCGATTCTTCGTCCACCACGACCGATCACGATCGCGATCTCGCCCTCATAATCGAGTTGCTCCGACTCGCGTGGCCGGACGATGGGCTCCTCGTGTGCAGAAAAAGACGTGTGGGAGCGCATGAAGAGACTCGGGTATCGGGGCCGCTCGCTGCCATCCTTGTATTCCTGGTTGCGCTCCGGGTAGTTCACTCCGATGCAGAAATAGCGCACGCACCGTCCGGCAGGGCTAAGAATCGTCACCTCGTCGGGCGCGTAGTCACCCTGCGCAACGCTGCTAACGGTCGCCTTTGCTGCGTCGATCCGTCCGGCCCGCAGCAACGAGATCACATCGTTCGCTTCTCCTGGCATGCGCTCGCCCAGATCGACGATTCCCTGCGGCCCGAGCGCGCCGCAGGAGTCACGCCCGTCGACCCGAAAGTTGAGCAGCTTCACGCTGCATCCTCTTTGATGAGTCCCGCGCGCTTGAGAACACCGTCGAGTCGACGCTCGAGTTCCGCGGTAGCCGGCACCATCGGCAGACGGTGCTCGTTCGCTGGCAGCAAGCCGAGCCGCTTCATCATGTACTTGATGGGAATCGGATTGGTGTCGAAGAAGACAGCCTGATTGATCTCGAGCAGGTTCAGATGCAGCGCCTGGGCGCGCGCGAGATCACCACGCCACACCGTCTCGCAAAGCTCAGCGAGGATCCTCGGCCGCAGATTCCCGACCGCATTCATCAGCCCGCACGCGCCGATCGCCATCATCGGAAAGCTCAGCTCCTCGAGGCCGACGAAGATCCTGAAATCGCTGCCGAGGGCGGCGATGCACTCCGACACGAAGCCGAGGTCGTTGACCGCATGCTTCATGCCCACGAAATTGGAAGATTTCGCTCGCAACTCCTTCAGCGTATCGAGCGTTACGCCGACCGCTGTCCGTCCCGGGATGTGATACACCATCCAGGGCAGATCGCTGATCGAAGCGAGCTGCAGGTAATAGGCAACGAGGCCGCGTTGTGGAGGGCGCACGTAGTAAGGAGTGACGATGAGCAGTGCGTCGGCACCGGCCCGGACGGCATGCTCAGTCAACGAGGTGGTTTCACGCAGTGACTGTGATCCGGTGGCGGCGACCACGGGCACACGATTCGCCGCAACCTGGATCGCGAGGTCTACGAGGCGATTCCGCTCCTCGATTGTGAGCGTCGAGGGTTCCGCGGTCGTACCGTTGACGAGAATGCCGTGGGAACCATTCTTGACCTGAAATTCCACCAGGCGCTCGAAGGTGTCGTAGTCAACCTCTCCGTCCCTGAACGGCGTGATCAGCGGCGGAATCGAGCCCTTGAGTTTTTCAAGTCGTCCGGTCACACGCCTCACCCGCACGATCATCGTGATCTACACGCCCAGCTTCGGCACACGATGCGTTCCGTGCGCCAGGCAGATGTTCTTCGTTTCCATGTAGAAGTCGAAACTGTAATCCCCGCCGTCGCGCCCGATGCCACTCGCCTTCATGCCACCGAATGGGGTTGGAAGGTGACGATTGTTCTCGGAATTGACCCACACCATCCCGGCGTCGACTTTGTGCGCCATTCGCAACGCGCGGCCCACGTCGCCCGTCCAGATATAGGCCGTGAGACCATAGGCAGTGTCGTTGGCCAGCGCCACGGCTTCAGCCTCATCGGCAAACGGTATTGCCGTCAGGACCGGGCCGAAGATTTCCTCACGTGCCACGCGCATCGCATTGGTCGCATTGGCGAAGAGCGTTGGCTGTACGTAGTAGCCATTTTTCGGATTTTCCGCGCGCGCGCCACCGGCTCGAACCTCGACGCCTTCGTCGCGCGCCACTTTGAAATAGCTCATGACCTTCTCGAGGTGTCGCTGATGAATCAGCGGACCAATGTCGGTCGCAGGGTCGAGCGGGTGACCCACCTTGAGTGTGCCGATGCGAGCCGTCACGCGTTCGACGAATCGATCGTAGATGGACCGCTGCACCAGCAAACGGCTCGATGAGGTGCAGCGCTCCCCATTCAGGCTGTAGATCATGAACACGGCCGCGTCGAGTGCGCGATCGAAATCGGCATCCTCGAACACGATCACGGGGTTCTTGCCCCCAAGCTCAAGGTGCACCCGCTTCAGCGTCGGTGCGCCCTGGCTCATGATCTGGCTTCCGGTCTTCGATTCACCAATGAACGCCGTGGCTCGAATTGCCGGATGCTCCGTCAACATCTTGCCCGCTTCCTCACCGATACCGTTCACGAGATTCACGACCCCCGGCGGCACTCCGGCCTCGGTCATGATCTCGGCGAGCAGCATCGCCGTGAGCGGGCTCCACTCCGCAGGCTTGTGAACGACCGTGCATCCCGCCGCCAGCGCGGGCGCGATCTTCCAGGTCGACAGCATGAACGGGGTATTCCAGGGCGTGATCACGGCCACCGGCCCGATCGGCTGGCGCACGGTGTAGTTCATGTGCTCGGTTGCGGGCAGCGACAAGCCATCGGCGGCGCCGGGTGCCCGATCGGCAAAGAAGCGGAAATTCTCCGCCCCGCGCAGGGCCGCGCCACTCATGAAGCGCAGTGGTTGGCCCGTGTCCATGCACTCGACGAATGCGATCTCCTCACGCCGCGACTCGATGGCATCTGCCACGCGGTGCAGGATGGCGCGACGTTCATCGCCTGACTTGCTGCGCCACGCAGGGAATGCATCGCGAGCGGCCATTGCAGCGGCGTCCACGTCGCGTGCATCGCCGCAGCTCACTTCGTTGAGCACGCTCGAATCGACCGGAGAAAGATTCTCGATCGTGCGACTGCTCGCGCCGGGATGCGTCTTGCCACCGATGAAATGCCCGAGTTTTGAACCGCGGAATCGCTGCAGGTAGCCGCCCGCTTTCTGAATGTTCGCTTCCAGTGCGCTCATCAGGATGCCTTTGGCTCGCGGCGCTTCACGTATTCGTGCAGGTTGTTCTTCTTGCAGGTGAGTACCGCGTCGATCTCCTGCATCTCGAGCGAGATGCCGAGCGGAATCTGTTCGTAGAGCCTTGCGAGCTGCTCCGTCGCGGTCGCGAAGATTGCATCACAGGCACGCTTGCGCGTTTCGAGATCCCGGCCGTGACCGACACGCAGCATGATGTGCACGAAAGCATTGTCGGGATGCCCGTCGGCGATCAGGTAGTGGTCGGCCTGGTAGGCGCGGATGCGAATGCCTCCGAGCGGGAATACCCCGGTCGCGAGCGCGCTGGCCCGCAAGGCACCGAGAAAACGCGGAAAGTCCACGCTGTCGCGCAGGTTCGCCGAGTATTCGATCACGATGTGCGGCACGGTATTCCCCTCGCGCCACCTCGGGTGACGCGCACGCCGGCGCCGGGAAGGTACTTAACATCATAATCATCTTGTGGGCTGGGGCTGTCAAGGCGCCGACGGACCGCCGCGCGCTCGATCCGCGCCAGACTTCAGGCCAGGAACGAGCGGGCAGGCGGCCAGGTGTTCCAAGCCGTTGGATCAGATGCGAGCAACCCCTCGGCGCGCGCCCGGAATTCATCCGGAACCGGACAGGATTTGCGCGTAACCGAATCGATGTGGACGCCCGTCAGTAGCGTGACGGCCGCGAGCTCCTGGGTCTCCTCATTCAGCATCTCGTGCACGAATCGGAAGCTGCTCTGCCGGAATTCGATCCCCGCCGAGCGGATGCTGATGATGTCACCAGCGCAGAGTTCGCGCCGATAGGAGGTTCGCTGGTCGACCGCCACCGCGCCCCTGCGCTGCTCGCGCAGGTAGCGCGGTGTCAGCCCGACTGCGGCCAGAAAGTGCCAGGTCGCTTCATCGAACTTGCCGACATACCACATGACGTTCATGTGCCCCATGTGATCGCAATGCCAGGGGTAGATGACACTGCGACACGTCAATGCGCCTTGAGACATGCGAATCCCTCCGGAAGTGTGGGCGCGGATAGCCCCTCTCGCGGCACGGCGCGATGTACCTTGGGGCGTGTGAGTTTCGCGAGCGAGGACATCGGCGGTCCCTGATTCAGCCTCACACAGATAGCGACGGGCACGCCGAAGGTCAAGAAACCGGCCCGAACGGCTTACCGCGCGGGAGATGCCACACGGCTTCTAGTCCCTTGGGGCAGAATGCTGGCCTCGGCGAACGAGGCCGACTATCCTCCGTGGCCACCCACAAGAAATGCCTCGTCGAGGAGGACTCGACCATGAAGCTGCCAATGCAAAGAATCGGTGTCGTACTCATGTTGATGTTGTTCTGCACGGTCGTCCGTGCAGACGAATTCGACGACACGATCAAGGTATTTCAAAACGCCGGCGAGAGCGGGCAGTTCTTCAAGAACGCCTACGGCTACGCGGTCTTCCCGACCATCGGCAAGGGTGGCGTCGGCATTGGCGGCGCGCACGGCAAGGGCCGCGTGTACCAGGGCGGTAAATATGTCGGCGATACCTCGATGACGCAGCTCACCGCCGGCTTCCAGCTCGGTGGCCAGGCCTTCAGCCAGATCATCTTTTTCGAAGACAAGCGCGCGTTCGATGATTTCACCGGTGGGAACTTCGAGTTTAGCGCGCAGGCTTCCGCGGTGGCGATTACCGCTGGAGCTTCGGCCAGCGCCGGCGGCACTGGGACCTCTGCGGGTGCCAGCGCCGGAAAGAAGGACGCGGCCACTGTCGGTGAGTACCGCAAAGGAATGGCGGTCTTCACGGTGGCCAAGGGCGGTTTGATGTACGAGGCAGCGCTGGGCGGCCAGAAATTCAAGTACACGCCCAAGTAAGTCGCGACTGCTCGGACCCAGGGGAACAACATGCCGCACTCGAAATTGCGGTGGATGCTCCTGCTCGCGGCAGCCCTGACCCTAGCCGCCTGTGCCCCGCAGCAGTCACACGACAGCGCGGCCGACGTGACCACGCTGGCATCGACGGCAGCCGGGTGGGAGAAGGCCTACAACGACAAGAACGCGGATGCAGTGGCGGCTCTCTACGGCGAAGACGCGCAGCTCCTCCCGCCCGGAACACCAGTCGTCAATGGTCGCGCTGCGATCCGCGATTACTGGGCGAACGATATCGCCGGCACCGGTGTGCCGGTGACGATCACCTCGGATGCAAGCAACGCCGGCGGCGACTGGGCGTGGCGTTCCGGCTCATGGAGCTCTCAGGACGCAAAAGGCGCCCCGCTGACCGGCAAGTACGTCGAGGTCTGGCACCGGACCTCTGATGGCTGGCAGATCCATCGGGACATCTGGAACGCGGACGAAGCACCTGGCGCGAGCCCGGCACCACCCGCACCCTGACAGACGCCGATGAGGCTGATTTCAGAACGTCTCTCCAACGGAGAGTCGTAAGCGCGCTGTCATCGCGTCAGCTCTTGATCGGCACCCAGATCTCCAGCCCACCCATGCCGGTCACGGAATCGAATTCCTCGCCGTAGCGCTCGAAGTTCGGGCCGTCCGCCGCCTGGTGTCCTGACTCGGGAAACCACTTGTTCCAGATCGTGTTCCAGGTACCGCGAATGGTCGAGATGTGGTCGCGATGCTCGAACACCGCATATCTCTGTCCTGGCACTCGCACACGAGTGAATTCTGTGGGCACAGCGGCGCCATCGGCGATCTCGACACCACTCAGGTAGTCGAAGTCGCCCGCCTCGTCGGCGTTGTAGCAGACGCCGTAGGCCGTTTTGCCGATCTGCCCGGGCAGCTTGCAAAAGTAGGGCAGGAAACGTTGCCACTGCGCCGGTATGCCGGCGCTGGTCTCGCACGTGTAACGCTGACTCAGCCCGGCAACCAGCAACGGTTTGCCGTTTTCGAAGCGCGATGGTTTCAGGTTTGCAATGAAGGTCTCGTCCATTTTTACGGGCTCCACGAGTTCGATAGCGTTGAGGTGTCCCTGCGCACGGACCATTTCCGGTGTCACACCGAACTGGTCGCGAAACGCGCGGGTGAATGCTTCGTGAGAGCCGTATCCCGCCTCCAGCGCAACCGCCAGGATGTCGGGCGCGCCGCTCTGACAGCGAGCGTGCCGCTTCGGTGAGTCGTCTGCCGCGCACGTAGCGCATGATCGAGCGCCCGGTCGCGGCCCCAAAGGCCCGCGACACGTGGTAGCGCGACACACCCGCGAGGTCTGCGATTTCTTCAAGTGTCAGATCCCGCGAGAAATGACTTTCCACATACCAGAGCGCCTTTCCTGCCGGATTCATGTCAGCTCTCATTTACTGCACGCGACTGGTATACCCATATCCTGCGCACGCCATTTGATCGGCCTTGCGGTAATCGAATTATTTTGCCATGCGGGCTGTCGAATCGGGCCTCCGCCATTCGTCGTAGCAACATGGACCCAACCAGTTGGACTCGAGGAGATGCCAATGCGATTCATGATCATCGTCAAGGCTAGCAAGGACAGCGAGGCAGGTGTGTTGCCTGACGAGAAGATGCTGACCTCGATGGCGACCTACCACGAGGAGCTGGCGAAGGCGGGCGTGCTGCTCGACGGCTCGGGATTGCAGCCGAGTTCCAAGGGTTGGCGCATCCGCTATGCCGGCGAGAAACGCACGGTGAGCGACGGACCGTTCACAGAGAGCAAGGAGCTGATCGCCGGTTACACACTCATCCAGGTGAAATCGCGCGCCGAGGCGCTGGAATGGACCCGGCGCTTTCCAAACCCGGTAGGGGAAGGCAAGGATGCAGAGATAGAAGTGCGCCAGCTGTTCGAGCTGGAAGACTTCGAGCCGAGCGACACTCTCGACCGCTTTCGCGGAATAGGCATCGGCGGCAAGTAGGCGCGCAATCTCGCTTGCGCGTGATGAACATGGATGCTGTGATCGGTGGCTGTGAGGGCCACCGACACCCATCGCGCGATCGACGCAGTCTGGAGAATTGAATCACCGCGCCTGATTGCGGGGCTGACGCGCATCGTGCGCGATGTCGGCGTAGCCGAAGAGCTGGCCCATGATGCTCTGGTAGTTGCGCTCGAACAGTGGCCGCAAGCCGGTGTGCCGGATAACCCGGGCGCCTGGCTCATGACGACAGCGAAGAATCGCGCCATCGATCGTGTGCGTCACAGGAAGCTCCAGGAACGCAAGCACGAGCAGATCGGCTACGAGATCGAGCAGCACCTAACGCCGGATCTCGATGCCGAAATCGACGATGACATCGGCGATGATCTTTTGCGCTTGCTATTCATCGCCTGTCACCCCGTGCTTTCGACCGAGGCACGCCTCGCACTCACGCTGCGCCTGCTCGGTGGCCTCACGACGGAGGAGATAGCCCGCGCATTCCTGGTGCCGGAGCCGACGATCGCGCAGCGCATCGTGCGGGCGAAACGAACGCTCTCGGAGGCGCGCGTTCCCTTCGAGGTGCCACGCGGTGCCGAGCTCAGCGCGCGTCTGTCGTCGGTGCTCGAGGTCATCTATCTCATATTCAACGAGGGTTATTCCGCGACGGCCGGCGAGGACTGGATGCGGCCGGCGCTTTGCGAGGACGCATTGCGGCTCGGCCGTATCCTGGCGGAGCTCGATCCGCACGAGCCCGAAGTTCACGGGCTGGTCGCGTTGATGGAAATCCAGGCTTCCCGTTCTGCAGCGCGCATCGGGCCCACCGGTGAGCCGGTGTTGTTGCTCGAGCAGAACCGCGCGCACTGGGATCAGCTGCTGATCCGGCGAGGTCTCGCCGCACTCGCGCGAGCCGAGAAACTCGGCGGTGCATATGGCAGGTATACGTTGCAAGCGGCAATCGCCGCCTGTCATGCGCGTGCGCGTACCGCAGACCAGACGGACTGGGTCCGCATTGCCATGCTGTATGAGACGCTCGCCCGGATCGCGCCCTCCCCGGTCGTCGAGCTCAACCGTGCAGTCGCCGTGTCGATGGCATTCGGTCCGGCCACGGGACTGGAACTGGTCGATGCGCTTACGTCCGAGCCATCGCTCAAGACCTATCACCTGCTGCCGAGCGTGCGAGGCGATCTGCTCTTCAAGCTCGGCCGAGCAGATGAAGCTCGGGCGGAGTTCGAACGCGCCGCTTCGCTCACTCGCAATGCCCGCGAGCGGGAATTACTGCTCGCTCGCGCGGCTGCTTGCCAAGAGAATTGAAAACCATGGCATCCACGATTCGGCTGTCGCGCTACCTGGTTCTGGCAGCCCTGCTGATCGCCACGTTGTCAGTGTATTGCGCCGATGTCACATCTCCGGTGGCCAGCACCGCGGCGGTCATGGATTTTGAGCTGTTCGACGACATGAGCGCCTACGAGGATCGCGCGGTCATGGAAGCCGAGAACCGCAGGATCGCGTCAATAAGCGACGCGCTACGACGGGAATTGGACGAGCGCGGGCTCTACCGCGTCGTGGACAACCACCCTGCCGCGGGACTGATATCGGACTTCAAGGCGCGACAAAACCTGCGCGATTGCAATGGCTGCGAGATCGACATCGGCAAGGCGCTGCATGCCGACGTCATCGTCATCGGCTGGGTGCAGAAGGTCAGCAATCTCATTCTCAACATCAACGTGCAGGCCAAGGACGTGCGCACCGGCGAAGTGCTGTACGCGAAGTCGGTGGATCTGCGCAGCAACACCGATCAGTCGTGGCTGCGTGGCATTCATTACATGGTGGAGAGCATCGCCGAAGACGCTCAGCAGACGCGCTGACAGACGACGCCTATAGCGCGCATCCCAACCCCCTGATCTGTGGCAGAGCGGGCTTCTTTGGCACGGGCACTGCATGTATTTCCAGTAGCCCGCTGCGTTTGCGGGCTTGATCACGGAGCTGACCACAAGGAGCACGTATGAACGGAGCAATGAAAGTAGCGGCGTTGGCCGCAGTGTTGGCCTGCTCGGCCGCGTTCGCGGGAGACGCGACCACAAAGGCGACGGGTAACAACGAGTGGCCGGAATTCTCGACCCTCGACACGAATGGCGATGGCAACATCAGCAAGGACGAAGCCAAGGCGCAGTCCCTGCTGGCCTCACGCTACAGCGAGATCGATAACGATATGGACGGAAAATTGAGCGCCGAGGAATACAACAAGGCGCGCGACCATATGAAGGCACCGAACCCGTAATTTCAGCTTGACGCCGGGGAAATCGCGCAGCGAGCTGCTGCCGCCGACTTCCCCGGCGTGCATTTCAGTCCCGTCAGCCCTCGAGCATCGTCTTGAGGTTCTTGAGGCCACCCTGGTAGACACCCTTGATCAGGTTGACCGCGCCGGTGTCGCTCTCGGCTTCCGGTGGGTTGTCGGCGGGATTCTTGCGCTTGAAGTGGCCAACCCATGTCACCACGGTTGTGCCGTCCTTTCCTTCTTTCAGCGAAATCGTGGACACGTAGTCCTGCAAGGGCAGTGGTGACTCGATGATCTTGTATTTGTACGAGTGATTCTTCTCGCTGAACGCAAGCAACTCTTCCGTGAACGTCGGCCCGTCCTTTATCGTCAGCGCGCGCACCGCGCCCGGCGTGTTGTTGGTCCCTTTCACGATCTCGTCCTTGGCAAAGCCCGGATGCCACTTGTTCAGCCCGTCGTAATCCTTGATCGTCGCCCAGACCTTTTCGACCGGCGCCTTGATTTCGATGGTTTCGGTGACACTCAGCGGCTTCGGCGGGTCAGCGAGCGCGGATCCGCAAGCAGCCATAGCGAACAGTGCCACCATGGCGAGACTCTTCTTCATACATGTTCCCCTTTGACGATTTATGCGAGGAGTTTGCCCGGCCTGCGCAACCCCGCAGACCCGCCCGGCGCGTCACTATACCGGAGTCACAGCGAATCACGGTCCTCGGCGCAACGCTCACAATCCGACCCACGTAGAACATACTAGCGAGGTGGCCGGCTCAGCTGCAGAACCCGTAACGATCGGCGTCAGCGATGCGCACCGCGTCTCCGGACTGCTGCTGCGTCCAGCGGATGCCAGAGGTTGTCTCGTCCTGGCCCATGGGGCTGGCGCCGGCATGCAACATCCCTTCATGGCAGCCGTCGCCGCGGAACTCCACGCGCTCGACATCGCCACGCTGCGCTATCAATTTCCTTACATGGAACGACGCTCCCGGCGGCCCGATCCACCTGCGCTGTGTCATGCCACGGTCCGCGCTGCAACCGCCGAGGCCGCTCGGCTCGCGCCAGACTTGCCACTTTTTGCCGGTGGTAAGTCCTTCGGCGGGCGAATGACATCGCAGGCGCAAGCGGCTTCTGCGCTTGCGGGAGTCCGCGGCCTCGTGTTCTTCGGATTTCCACTGCATCCGCCAGGGAAGCCTTCCGATCAGCGAGCCGAGCACCTTTCAAAGGTGCAGATCCCGATGCTGTTTCTCCAGGGTAGGCGGGACGAATTCGCAGACTTGGATCTGCTCGAGCCGGTCATCGAGCGGCTCGGGAAGCGCGCCACGCTGAAACTATTTGCCGATGCCGATCACTCGTTTCATGTGCCGGCACGCACCGGACGAAATGATGCTCAGGTCAGGAGCGAACTGCTGCGCGAGCTGAGGGCTTGGATCGACACGGCGAGCTGAGATCCCTTGGCAATTGAGCTTCTCGAAATCAGCGCTATCACTGCTTGCCTTGCAGATCACGATTCGATTTCAGGTAATCGATGATCTTCTTGCGCACATCGGCGTCCGCGATGCCGGTGTAGGGCTTCATGCTGTTGTTCGAAATGACCTGATCGGGATTGGCGATGAATCTATCGAGAGTCAGCTCGTCCCAGATGATTCCCGACGCCGAAAACCCCCGCTCCGACTTGCGGTAGCCGGGTATCGACCCGGCTTCCGCACCATAGACTCCGTACAAGGACGGCCCCAGGCGATGATCACCCTGCTTCACCGAATGACACGTGCGGCAGTGGTTGTTGAAGGCCGCCCTGCCATCGTTCGCCGCCGTTGCCCCGTGAACCAGGCGAGCCACGAACGCTTGGGGTACCGCCGCGAAGTTGAGCATTCTTGCGATCCGGTCACCCTTCAATTCGACCAGCGCCAGCTGCCCATGTGATCCCGTTTCAGTCGACTGCGCGTCGTACTGAACGAACACCGTATTGGCGTCATTGGTCGGAAAGATCCAGAGATTCGAGACCCGCGAACCCGCATTGTTCGCGGCGCAAGCCGCAAGCAGCGAACTTGCATCCATGCTGAGGTAGGTTCCCGGCTCATCCAGCGCGTACTCAACGCGGACCTGGCTCGTGGTCACATCACTCAGCCCCCGCGCGTCACGCACTGCACAAGCAGCAACAAAGCCGTTGATTGCGCGTTCGGCACGAGAAATCAGTTTGGCGGAGGTCTGTGCAGCGGCAGTGTGGGGCACGTTCAGTTTGTCATCGGCACACATCGCGATGTCCGCCGCCAGCGTGAGTGCGACACCAAGGAAAGGGGCAAGCAATTGATAGCGTTTCATGGCGAATTCCTCCCGGTTTTACGTCTGTGGCCGACTGCGGTGCAACAACGCTCCGCATCTGACCTTCACGAATACAGACGCAAAGCGGCTCGAATTCGGCTCACGCTTTTGGGGTTCGGAGGAACGACGGTTCGGAATGCGCCGAGATGCAGTGGGTGTTATAAGCTCGGCCGACGCCGTCTGCGGCGCAGCGCGTCGGCGAATCAGCGCAGGCCACGCGACCGTGGGTCAACACAAACACGCAGCAGCAGTGGGAGAAAACCAATGGCCAAAATGAAACTCGGCCCCGTCCGCAACGCCAAGGTCAAGGGCCGTCAAGGCATCGACGTTTCCGACGTCGCGGTCGTCGAGATCCTCTCTGGCGGCGCCGTCAGCATCAAGGGGGTGCGGCCGGACGGGCGTATCACCCCGGGCACGGACGTAGTTATCACCCTGCCTGACAACACAGAACTCAAAGGCAAGCTCGACGACCGAGGCGAATTGACGTTTCCTCCGGGCACCGTCAGCGTCGGATAGACAACCGGACCGCAAACGCCGAGCGATCGGAACTGCGCGTCGCCACCGCAGCGCTACCCTGTACCAGGATTCGCGCCCCCGGCACGCACGCGCTGGAGTTCTGCCTGCGCCTTGCGCGCCTGGCGAACGACGGCACTTGCATTCCCTTGAGTGGCGATCACGATTGGGTAGCTGTCACGCAGCAACGATTCCGCCTCATCGTACTGGCGCATCTCAACCAACGCGCTGGCGAGCGAGCTGCGAGCAATTGCCAGCATCGGGCTGTCCGCCGGCATCGTGGCAGTCGCGATCTCAGTTGCGTGCCTGAGAAGCGGGACCGCCTCAGCGGTGCGCCCTTCATCGACGAGCACACGACCAAGGCCCGCGAGAGCTGGCGCGAAGGACGTATGATTCGGCGGCAATGCCTTGGTGTATGTCTCAAGCGCCGCGCGGAATTGCGCTTCTGCCTCGCTCAACCGGCCAGCATCGTGGAGGAGAATTGCGAGGTTGGCCTGACTCGTGCCGACAGTGGCGTGCGTGGGGCGATTACGGAGATTCAGGTCGAGCACCTCGCGCAGCACCTTTTCTGCTCCGACGAGGTCGCCCTTGCGGCGCAGGAAGCGTCCATAGTTGGCGAGCGCGTCGATTGTGTACTGATGCTCGGGGCCCAGCACGCGCCGCAACTGCTCGTTGGACTTGAGGAACAACGGCTCCGCCTCCGCAAACTTGCCTTGCATCTGCAGCACGAAGGCCAGGTTGTGGGTCTCCATGATGGCGCCCGGGTAGTCCTCACCAAAGGCGGCCCGATCGATTTTGAGCGCGTCATGGAGGAGCTGGGCTGCCTCATCGTAGCGACCGACGAAAGTGAGCAGGCTGGCCAGCTCGTTCATGGCCTGCGCGGCCTCAGTCGTTGACTGCAGTCCGCGGCGCACGTACAGGGCGAGACTGTCGCGATAGTACTGCTCTGCAACTTTCTGCTCGCCCCGATCAAACGCAACCCGGCCCAGAGCCATGAGCGTCTCCGCAACTTCGGCAGCGTCCGCCCCCAGCAGCCTGCGCCGCATCTGCAACGCTTCCTGTAGCCGGGCTTCGGCGAGCTCGAGCTGCCCTTCGTCGGCCAATGCATTGCCGATCTCATTGAGTAACGCAGCGACGTCCGGGTGCTCGCGCCCGTGAATCTCGATCTGGCCCTGGAGAGCCTTCTCCAGCAGCGGCCGCGCCTCACCAGCAAGACCGAGACGGTTGTACACGCGCCCCATCGTTCCCAGCAGCGCGGCGCGGGTCTCAGGTTGGGCGGCGAATCGTGACTCCACGCGCTTCGTGCCGATGTCCAGCAGTTGTCGCGCGGTCACCTCGTTGCCGCTACCTTTGTAGGGATCCGAAAGTTCGAACAGGTCGACCAGGAAGGACGACACCTGCTCTGCGCGAACGCGCTCACGCGCAGTGCGCTGCATCTGCGCATACATTGCAACCGCAAAACCAGCCAGAAGCAGCACGCTCGAGATCCCTACACTCACACCGACGACGTGTCGTGTGACGAACTTGCGAGTGCGGTATGACCAGGTGTCGCGAACGGCGAGTACAGGTTGTCCCGAGAGATAGCGCCCCACATCGGCCGACAATTGCTCCACAGTTGCGTAGCGGCGACCTGGTTCGGCCTGCAGCGCCTTGGCGACGATCGTGTTCAAGTCGCCGGACAGTGCGCGTTTGAGCTTCTTGGGGGTCGAGCTGCGCTGCGCGGCAATCGCGTTCGCGTCGTCGCCTGCAAGCGTGGCACGACCCAGAGGGATTGCCTCCGCCGTCAGTACGTCATGCTCCAGCTCCCGCCCCGTCATGTGTTGCCGGCTGTAGGGTCTGCGGCCGCACAGCAACACATACAACAGGATGCCCAGTGAATAGACATCGGTCGCGGTCGTCACGGGTTGGCCCAGGATCTGTTCCGGGGCAGCGAAATCCGGCGTCAGCGCCCGCCCACTCAGGCGCGTGAGCTCCGTTTCTTCAGCGGGCTTTTCCGGCTCAACGAGCTTCGCAATGCCAAAATCGAGCAATTTGATCTCACCCTGCGCGGTTACCAGGATGTTGGGCGGCTTCAGGTCCCGGTGAATGACGAGATGAGTGTGTGCGTGCGAAACCGCGTCACACGCTTGCAGGAAAAGGCGCAGTCGGGTCGGAACATCAAGGTTCTGCTCGTCGCACCATTGATCGATCGGCTTGCCCTCGACGTATTCGAGAACGAAATACAGAACGCCCATCGATGTCGCGCCCGCGTCCAGCAGACGAGCGATATGGGGATGTGAAAGCTGACCCAGAATTTTGCCCTCGCGAACAAAGCGTTCGCGGGCTGCGGACTGCGCAACATGCGCGTGCAGAACCTTCAGGGCGACGGCGCCTTCGAACCGGCCGTCGATACGGCGCGCCAGCCAGACCTCGCCCATCCCGCCGAGACCCACCTGTCGCTCGAGCTGATAGGCGCCGAAACGAGTGCCCGCCTCGAGAAGCGCCTCAGAAACGTCAGACTTAATGCCAGCGTCCATTGCCGCGTCGCCGGCGAGAAACTCACCAACCTCCGCAGCGCGATCTGCGCCGAGAAGCGTGAGGACATGCGGATACAGATCGGGTCGCGCCTCGGCCAGCCCGGCCAGTTCCTGCTCCCGATTCTGTGGCCCCAATGCCAGCAGGCGCTCGAAAAGGGCCAGTGCTTCGCGCCAGACCTCTGCCGATGGCTGTGCGACGTCCATGCTAGTCGGCGCCGGGTTGCAGGACCTTGTAGAGAAATGCGCGCGCCTTTTGCCAGTCGCGCTTCACCGTCGCGGGCGAGGTGTCCAGCACTTCGGCGATCTCTTCTATAGAGAGCCCCGCGAAATATCGCATCTCCACGATCTGGTGGGCACGTCCGTCGATCCGTGCCAACTGCTGAAGTGCAGCGTCCAGCGCCTCCACTTCTGGCGCGGGTAGCTCGACTCCGGGGTCGTTGCCCGTCAGGGTGACGTGAATGTCGCCCCGACCGCGCTTCTGAGCACCGCGTTTGCGTACATAGTCGATGATGACGCTGCGCATGACGCCCGCAGCATAGGCGTAGAACATGCGTCGGTTGCCGCCGGGGATTTCCGGCTGACGAACCAGACAGAGATAGGCCTCGTGTACCAGGCCCGCCGCATCCAGGTCGGTAAACGCCGTTTCGCGCGCTATTTTTTGGCGAGCCAGGCGATTCAACTCACTGTAGACGCTCGCGAACAGCTCATTGCTCGCCTGGGCATCGCCCTGATGCGCGCGTTCGAGCAAGACGGTGACGTCCCCCAAGGCGCCTCCCCCGTTACATGCCAGCGCTGCTGACTGCCGGGGGCATGATAGCTGACAGCCTCGACTACTGCCGCCGAGGAACCGCCCGTGCCATTGACGCGATGCGGCTCATTCCCTACATAGAGAGGATGGTTGGCACCTCTCTTTTTACGCGACGCGAGGTCTTGCTGGGCGGCGGATGTCTCTGTTGTCTGCCCAGTCTCGCAGCGAGCGCCGGTTCGAATGCCATCAACGTGCAGGAGGTCGCGCCTGGCATTCATGTCCGTAGTGGCGTGGACGAGGAGACGACCGCACAGAACGCCGGCGCGATCGCAAATATCGGCTTCATCATCGGACGCGAGGCGGTGGCGGTCGCAGATCCAGGCGGCAGTCTCCAAGATGGAACGAAACTGCGCGAAGCCATTCGTGAGGTGACGAAACTCCCAATTCGGTACGTGATTCTCTCCCACGTGCACCCGGATCACATTTTCGGCGCGGGTGCCTTCACGTCGGACAAGCCGACGTTTGTCGGGCACGCGCGCCTTCCCTATGCGCTCGCTCAGCGTGGCGAGTACTACCGCACCCGGCTCGAGAAGGTCCTGGGACAAGGTGCAGCCGGCCCGGTCGTTGAACCGACGCTGCTCGTGAAGGAACGCACTGAAATCGATCTCGGCGGCCGAGTTCTGTCGCTCACCGCCCATTCCATTGCGCACACCGACTGCGACCTGAGCGTGTTCGATCCACAAACCGCCACGCTCCTGCCTTCTGATCTCGTCTTCGTGCGTCGTGTTCCATCGCTCGATGGCAGCATCACGGGCTGGCTACAAGAACTCGGCGCACTAAAGAAACTGAACGCGAGGCGTGCTGTTCCCGGTCACGGGCCGGCATCAGTAAGCTGGCCTTCGGGAACCTCGGACCTCGAGCGCTATCTGCAGGTCCTGTTGAGCGAGACGCGCCAGGCCGTCGCGAAGGGCCTGGAAATAGGCGATGCCGTTCAGACCGTCGCGCAATCAGAGCGCGGTCGGTGGGCCCTGTTCGATGAATATCACGGCCACAACGTCACGAAAGCCTACAAAGAACTCGAATGGGAGTAACTGAGCAGCGGCACTTCGTCGGGGCGCGCAGGAGCGGTATGCTGCGCAGGTACGGACTCGAGGATTGGACATGGTGACGCTCAAGGGTTCGATGCTGGCGGCAACGATCTGCGTTCTCGCATCTTTCACCACGCTTTCCGAGGCACAGGTCCCGGCTGACGAGGCCGCCGCGCGCGCCGAGCGCTGGAAGACGCTGCAGGAGGCCATCTTCGGCGATCGCAAGACGCGCGATGGGAGCGGTGTCATCGAGCTCGATGTCCCTCCGCGCGCGCTCGACGCTGCGCTGGTCCCGGTTGGCTTGCAGCTCGTCGGCAATAAGCCGGTAAAAGCCGTTTACCTGATCATCGACAACAATCCATCGCCGCTCTCGGCACATATCACATTCGGGCCGAGAGCGGACACGCGCAGCATAAAGCTCCGCGTGCGCGTGGATGAGTACACGCTCATGCACGCGGTTGCGGAGACCCAGGATGGGCAACTCTATCTCAGCGAAAAGTTTGTGAAGGCCGCCGGTGGTTGCTCGGCGCCCGCAGGCTCATCGGAAGAGGAAGCGCTGAAGGAAATGGGCCGCATGAAACTGCGGCTGCTTGGAGACTTTGCGGCCGGCAAGCCGATCCAGGCGCAGCTCATGATCCGTCATCCGAATTTCAACGGCATGCAGATGAACCAGGTCACGCGCTTCTACACGCCCGCGCGCTTCATCAAGAGCACCGAGGTCACTTATGAAGGCAGCCGGGTGTTTCACCTCGATTCCGACATTTCGATCAGCACGGATCCGGTGATCATTTTTGGCTTCGTGCCGCAAAAGAAGGGCAAGCTCAATGTCGCCGTTCGCGACAGTGACGACGCGACGTTCGCGCACAGCTTCGACGTGCCCGGCCTCGCAACGACAGCAGACGCAGCCAGCCCCCCATAACAATGTCCGCTCCCTTGGTTTCGGCCTGCGCGCTCGCTCTGTTCGTGCAAGCTGCCTCTGCCTCAGCGGCAGACCCGCCAGCGAACGACGCACCCAAGGCCGACACTGCGGCTCTTCCCGACGAGCCAGTCGATTATTGGACGGGGCCCATTAACGGGCCAGTCCCTGCGACACTGTCCGGGGCTGCGGTGGTACACACGCCGGAACTGAACTCGTTGCTGAAGGAGAGCGACGTCATTCTCGTCGACGTATCAAACCTGCCTCATCGTCCGGAGAAGCTTGCGGAGGGCGCGCTGTGGCTACCGAAACCTCACCAGGTAATCCCCGGCAGCCTGTGGATTCCGGGCGCAGGCGTAGGCGTGATTGCACCGGATGTCGATGTCACTTTTCGCGATCGATTGGCGCGCGCCACTGGCAATGACCTGGAGCGTCTCGTCGTCATCTACTGTCACGAACGCTGCTGGCTGAGCTGGAATGCTGCGAAACGCGCAGTGCGCTACGGCTACCGGAAAGTGCACTGGTATCCAGAAGGCATAGAAGGCTGGAACGCCGCTGGGCTTAAGAGTGTGATCGTCGAGCCGACGGTCGGCCCTTTTGGAAGCACTGTTACGCCTGGAACACCGTGAACTGCCGCCAGGCCAGGAATCAGAAGTGCACTTCGATGCTGAGCTTCAGCGTGTGATCGGGAGTGTCCCCATTGAGTCCCTCGAGGAGTCCGAGGCCAACGGTCACGCTCCTGCCCTCCTCTTCATTACTATCTGTCAGCAGGGCTGATCCTGGCGTCATTGCCTCGCTTCGCCGAGAGCCGCCGAAGTCGTAGCTGTAATACAGCACGGCCCCTGCGCGGTGCTGGTCGAAATCGCCGAACAGTTGCGCCGACTCTGAGGGATGCCCGGTACTCTCGAGTCGCTCGACGGTGCCGTAACCTTCGAGTGCCAGCGACCACCTTTCGGACAACCTGTACATGAGCTGCGCCGCGTACGCGAAGTCCCACTTGTGGTCGACCCGTTCGCCTTCCTCGTGATCGCCTCCAAATGCATACACCGCCATCGGAACAGTCGCAGCAAACCAGCGCCCCGATTGAAACTCGATGATGGGACCGAGGGTGAGGTTGTTGGGCCCCTTGTGATCAACCGGCCCTTCGATCTCTGCGACGACACCAAGGCCTGTGCCGTCGCCACGTCGTGGCACGAGAATCGCGACGATTTCGGCCCCGACATCCGCGAGCCTCAGAGCGTCGAAGTCGTTCGCCTCTTCGATGCTCGCCGGATCATCGAGCCGCTCCTGTTCGAATTCGATGCCGACACGCATCTTGAGGAAATTCGTGAACCCCATCTCCAGCTCTAACGCGTAGCGTGCACGAATGACAGCATTCTCATCGAATTCGATTCCGCCCGGGTCATCGCTCTCGATCTGCCGCGACGGTTGGCCCCACGACCACGCGTTCTGGCTCTGAAATTCGAATGCCCGCGGGGCACTCTCCAGTGTCTTGAGCTCGAACTGGCCAATCACTGGCTCCGCCCTGGCCGGCGCAAGGACGCCGCTGAAAGTGATGGCACTCAGCGTAGTGACGCCCAGCAGGTGAGGATAATCACGGCAGCGCAATTCTCGCCATCCTACAGGCGGAAGTGGCCAGCCGGAACGCGAGTGTCTTGGCGAAGCGAATCCAGCAGGTCAGGCGTGCCCGCGTCCCTGCAGGTTTCGGAAGGGATGGTGGAGAATGACCGCGTCAGCCGTGGCGATAGTTCCGGCAGGCGGCAACAGCTGCGACGGCTGAGAAGAATAAAAAAAAGAAAGCACGAGGGGGGGATTCTCGTGCTTGAAGGTTGCTCTTCCAGATTGGTTGGCTTGCGCCAGAATCTGTGCGCAGCATGGGAGTTATGTGCGCAGGCCTACTGTACGAGAGCGTCGTCACCCTCGCTGTCGGAGCACAGCCTTGAGCGTACGTCAGCTGAGTCCTACGCCGGCCCGGTATCGTCAGCGCGCCACGCGATCAATCGCATCCACGTGATCCTGCAGGCTCATTCTGTCGAGTGAGGAGAACGGCAGGTTGATGAATACGCGCAGGCGTCGCTCCAACTCGGAGCGCGTGCGGATCAATGACAGACGCCGTGCGGGATCATCCTGCGCGTATTTCTCCGGATCCTCGCAGCGCCAATGCGCAGTTACCGGTCGGCCTGGCCAGACAGGCGCCGCCTCTCCCGCAGAGGTGTCGCTCAAGGTGAAGACGAAGTCCAGCGCCGGTGCATTCTCCCCAACGAAATCGTCATAGCGTCTGGTCTGAACCTGGTCGGCTTTGATGCCGACATGGGCGAGCAGCTCCAACCCTAGTGGATCGACCGACTGCTTCGGCCTCACGCCTGCACTGAAGGCGCGAAAACGGCCCTTGCCAATCTGGTTGAGCAACGCGGCGGCGAGCGGCCCGCGTGCAGAATTCCGCTGCGATAGAAACAATGCGTTGAAAATCCTGTCCATACGGGGCTGTGATGCCGCAAGCGCTCCAAGGTTCCCAGCCGGCGTGGACGTTGAACTCAGCTGCGCAGGGATTTGAAAAACACCGTAGTCGCGCAGAGCGCCCCGTCGGGCCACAGGGCGTAGTCTGGAATTTGACCGCAGCGCTGCCAACCGTGCCGCGCATATAAGCGCTCGGCATCGCCGCTAGCCGTGTCAAGTACCAGCAGCGTCTTGCCTGCGCCGAAAGCCGTGCGCTCGGCGGCTGCGAGCAGCGCCGCACCGATTCCGTGTCGACGGGCGCGTCGATGCACCAACATCTTCGCCAGGTCGCCGCGATGAGGCTGATTTTCAGCCTCGGCCCAAATGACCTGGACAGTGCCGACGATCCTTCCGGCCGTATCTTCTGCCGCAAGCACGACCCGCTCGCCGCGCGCCACACTTGCCGACATCTCACGCCAGTACGCCTCCGCCTTGGTGCGCGACATCGGATGCATGAAGCTGACCGACGCACCGCCTTCCACGCAATCGATCAGAACGTCGCTCAACCCCTGAATCTCGCGCTCACCGATGGTGTCAAGACAACGAATCTGATTGCCGCCCGCCACGTTCATCTCCTGACACCGAAGCGCTCGGTGACGACGATCTCTCGCGCCAGGAGACAAAATGTCCGGCAAACAGGATACGACGTCAACTCATCGCGGTAGCCACGACGCGCTGTGCGCTGCGCGTGCAGGAGACGATGACAAATTCTCCCGGCACCCGGAAGCCTCGACCGTGTTGCCATGGGCTGATCGCATCGACATAGCGCCTGCGCACTCGTGCGCGAACCGCCTCGTCGAAGCGCGACCAGGCAAGCGCGACAGGACCGCCGACGAAGGCTGCGTCGCAGGCCTCTTCGGCGTCCGCGTAGTCGAGTGTCGTGGTGATGCGGTGCTGCTCAATCGCGTCGCACTGCGCCTCGGCACACAGGCGGGACAATGTCTTTTCCTGCCCGAGTTGAAAGAACAGCGGACACACGTCGCTCGCGACCTCGGCCTCCACAATCGAAAACACCGGCGACCATCCGCAGCGGGAACGCTCTCCCCACACGGCGAGGGCCAGGCGACCACCTGGCCTGAGAACACGGCGCATTTCACGCACCGCCCGCAGTGGATCGGGAAAGTACATGAGTCCGAGGGCGCAGAACGCGACATCGAAGCCCGCATCCGGCAGCGCCAGTTTTTCAGCGTCCATGCGTATGAAGGTGACGTTTGACAAGCCCTGCCCGTCCACTCGCCGGCGAGCGACCTCGACCATCTGATCGGAAATGTCGATTCCCAAGACGCAACCCTCGGGGCCGACTGCCCTGGCGGCATCGAGCGCGACCAGCCCGGTGCCGCAAGCCACGTCAAGCACGCGCTCACCGCGAGCCGGCGCCGCGCACGTCAGAAGCTTCGTTTGCGCGCACGCCAACTGCTCTCGCCACAGCGGTTCATAGTCGGCGGCCGCCAGATCCCAGCCGTAGCGCTGAATGCGCCGCTGAAGTTTTGCCTCCATGCTCAGTGGCGCGTGACGACAATTTCCAGGTATGCGCTGGGCACCACCAGCGAACCGGGACCGGCTCGATTCAGTCTGTTGAGCAGATCCATCAGATCCTGCTCGAGCGCCTTCGCCTTGTCGGCGGGCAAGGCTGCGAAAGCCTTGTGCACGGGTCCATACCAGGTGCGGAACACCTCGATAAAGTGGGCGGCTGATCGGTAGCGGAAGTTGAAGAATCGCGGCGTCACCTCGATCGTCGACGCCTTTGGCGAAGAGCGCATGCAGATGCGTCTCGGCTCCCCAGAGAACTGGCGACTGCACGCCCGCCGGCGGTGGCAGGTGGCGCCCGAGTATCTTGAACATCTGGCCAATGAATCCGGTCGGGGTCCAGTTCGTCAAGCCGATGCGTCCGCCCGGACGACACACCCGCATCATCTCGAATGCGGCCGCCGCGTGATCGGGAGCGAACATCACGCCGAATGTGGACACCACGGCATCGAAGCTCGCATCTTCGAACGGCAGCGCTTCAGCATCGGCGAATCGAAAGTCAACGCGCAGCTGCTCTGCCCGCGCGCGCTCGGCACCCTGATCGAGCAAGGCGGGTACGTAATCGGTCGAAGTCACGTTGCAACCGCGGCGCGCAGCGGCAAGCGTTGCATTGCCGTTGCCGGCCGCCACGTCGAGCACGCGCTCGTCGTAGCGCAAGTCGCAGGCTTCGGCGAGCTGCTCGCCGACGATCTGCAAGGTAGTGCCAATGACGGCGTAGTCTCCGCTTGCCCACGCCGTCTGTTGACGGCTCTTGAGCGCGGTGAGATCGATTGCTGCATTCATGATGCTTGCCTCGGGTGGTTGGAACTGGTGGCGTATTGAACCTGGTGAGCCGAGTCGGGTCCTGCCCATGAGTAGCGCATGCCTGCCCAGGCGTCCTTGCGCAGGCTGCTGCCTTGGCGCAGCGTCCGGGATTACTGCCTGATCGTCCGCGCGACCGGCACCGGGGCATCACTACCCCTTGGCCCCGTGGGCGGGTGCGGCCACAATTGCGTCTTGCTCGAGAACGGCTCCGCAGCAGGTACGTACCACTATGAGCATGCAGGACCTCGCCGCAGCATTGCAGCGTGTCGAGAAGGTATTGCAGCGTCGTCCGGACCTGGGCTTGCATGACGATGCACCGGCCGTGGCCCATTGGCAGAGCGGCACGCGCGTCGTGTCGAGCCATGAGAACGGCACGCAAGTGGTAAGCGACATGCCGACTGAGGTCGGTGGCAGCGGGGATCGGGTCACGCCCGGCTGGCTGCTTCGTGCAGGCCTCGCCGCCTGCGCCACGACACGCATCGCGATGGGTGCTGCCGCAGAGGGAATTGAGCTGGCTGCACTCGAAGTCAGGGCCACGAGCTGCTCCGACACCCGTGGCCTGCTGGGCATGGTGGACACCAATGGCGATACCGTGTGCGCCGGGCCGAGCGACGTGCAATTGCTCGTCCGGATTTCTGCACCCGGAATTTCGAGGGAGCGATTGCAAGCGGTAGTCAAGGAGAGCTGTCGTTGCTCACCCGTGCCCGCTGCCCTTCAGAACGCGGTGCCGATCACGTTGCGCATCGAAGTCGGCGCCGAATGATGGATGCGCTATCACAAACGCTCCGCGTCGTGCGCCTGGTCGGTGCAATATTCATCCAGGCCAGATTCACTGCGCCGTGGTGTTACCAATCGCCCCGCGCGGATTCGCTACTGCCCGTGCTCGAACCCGGCGCAGAGCGTGTAGTGATTTTCCACCTGATCACCGAGGGCGAGTGTTTCGTCGAGCTGGACGATGAGCCCCCGGTGCATCTGATTGCAGGTGATGTCGTGGTCTTTCCGCAAGGCCACGCGCATCGTATGACTTCGAAGCTTGGACTGGCGCCTGTGAGAGGCACCCGGCTGGACGAAGTCCTGGCGCGCCGGGCGCGTCACATCGTCTATGGCGGAGGTGGGCCTGCCACGCGCATCGTGTGCGGCTATCTCGCCTGCGATGCCCGTCTCGCCGAGCTTCTACTCGCCGGTCTGCCACGAGTGCTGCGAGTGAATGTGCGCGGTTCGAACGCCGGCACGTGGCTCGAGGCATCCGTGCGCTACGCACTGGCCGAGTCCCGCTCACCGCGACCGGGCGGTGCCGGCGTGTTGGCCAAGCTCGCCGAAGTGCTTTTCATCGAGGTGCTGCGCCTGTACATGAGTCAGCAAAGCGCAGACCGCACCGGTTGGCTGGCCGGCGTGCACGATCGCATCGTGGGTGCCGCACTGAACGCGCTGCATAAGCGTCCGGCACACGCGTGGACCCTGGAGATGTTGGCGCGCGCGGCGGGCACATCGAGGTCGGTACTCGCGGAACGGTTCCAACATCTGGTGGGCAGCTCGCCGATGCAGTACCTGACGCAGTGGCGCATGTTGCTTGCAGCCAATCTGCTCTGCCGCAGCAACGCACCACTGGCGCGCATCGCTGAAGATGTGGGCTACCAGACCGATACGGCATTCAGCCGGGCGTTTCGCCGCGAGTACGGAGCACCGCCGGCGGCGTGGCGACGCAGTCAGGCCGTCCGCGAACATGTCAATTGAACGACAAGGATCACGGGAGGGAAGAGCAATGATGGTGCGCTTCATGATGTTGTGTGTCGGCCTGCTGCTTGTCGGTGTGGCTGCCGCTGACGAAACCTGCAACTCGCCCTACATGTCCGGCCTGATCAAGGGCCAGGAAACCTACGTTCACGTGTGGACCCTTGGTGTCGAAGGCCTCGGCGATGGCTCCGACAAGCTGGTCACGATCGATGCCGACCCGAAGTCCAAGAGCTACGGCAAAGTGATCCACAGCGTGTCGGTCGGGAAGCGCGGCGAAGCGCATCACATGGGATTCACGGATGACCGCAAGTACCTGTGGGCGGGCGGCCTCGACGACAGCCTGATCTATGTGTTCGATGTCGGATCCAATCCAGCGAAACCGAAGCTCATCCGGACCATATCGGATCTCACCAAACGCACCGGCTACGTTGGCCCACACACCTTCTATGCGCTGCCGGGACGCATGCTGATAGGGAACCTGTCGAATTCGAAGGACAAAGGCGGTGTGACAGGGATGGCCCAGTACAACAACCAGGGCGGATTCGTTGCGAACTTCGACATGCCCGTGGGTGATATCGGTGGCGTGAAGGGCGACGGCTACGGCTACGACGTCGCCATCAATCCCGCAAAGAACGCGCTGCTGACCTCCAGCTTCACCGGCTGGAACAACTATATGCGCGACCTCGGGGAGGTCGTGAACGACAAGGAAGCGATGCAGCACTTCGGCGGGACGATGGTGATGTGGGATCTGAAGGCGATGAAGCCCACCCAGGTCTTCAGCGTCCCCGGCGCTCCGCTCGAGATTCGCTGGTCCCTCAACGCCGGTGATAACTGGGCCATTACTGCTGCGGCACTGACTTCGAAGCTCTGGCTCATCAAGCAGGACGCTTCCGGCGCGTGGCAGGCGAAGGAAGTCGGTACGATCGGCGATCCCGCCAAGATCCCGCTGCCCGTAGACATTTCGATCAGCGCGAATGGCAAGGGACTGTGGGTGAATACCTTCATGGATGGCATGACACATTATTTCGACCTCTCGAATCCAGAGCAGCCGAAAGAGACTTACGCGAAACACACGGGCAAGCAGGTCAACATGGTTTCGCAGAGCTGGGACGGCAAGCGCGTCTACATTGCATCGAGCCTGCTTTCGAAGTGGGACAAGAAGGGCGCAGACAACGAGCAGTTCCTGCGGGCATTCAACTGGGATGGCAAGGAGCTCACGCCCGCGTTCGAGGTCGACTTCACCAAGGAGCAGCTTGGCAGGCCTCACCACATGAAATTCACTGCGCGGCCAGCGGGCCACGCGGCGATCGACAGTAACAGGGTGGCACAGCGTTGATGCACTTGAGTCGGCTCTGCGTCGCGGCGACGTTGTTCGCCGCGATTGCCATTTCGCAAGCCGGCGTCGACCCCGTCGGGGCCACTGCGCCACGGATGGATTTCGTGCCGCCCGCCCCCGGCAGTTATCAGCTGCAGCGGATCCAGCAGAGTCCGGATGGTGCGTTGCTGGACGCGGGCTCGCGTCTGAGTCGGCTGGCGGCCCATACGACCGGCAAGATCACGCTTCTCACCTTCTTCTATACGTACTGCATGGACCCGTGGGGTTGTCCGTTTGCCTATGAGACCCTGGCGAGCCTACGGCAACAGCTGCTGGCGCAACCCAAGCTTGCCGCACGCGTGCGCTTCGTCAGCGTGAGCTTCGACCCGACGAACGATACGCCCCCTGCCCTCGCGCGCTACGGCCAAGAGCTTGCAAAGGACGCGAGACTGGAATGGACCTTCCTGACGGCGCGCTCGGTCGATGAGCTCCTGCCGGTACTCGAAGGCTTCGGGCAGGACGTCAGCGTCGAGGTCGATGCGCGCGGGCGACCGATGCGCACGATGCACCACATGCTGAAGCTCTTCCTGATCGATAGCGACGGTGTCGTCCGCGAGATCTACTCCCTCGCATACCTGCAACCGCAGGTGATGCTCAACGACATCAAGACGCTGGCACTCGAGGAAACTCCCGGACGCATCGCTGTTCGATAGACAAGTCAGCGCTGGTTGCGCCGTTCTTCCATCCGCGTGCGCATGGCTGCAAGGCGGCTCTCCATGCCCGGATCATCCTTGGGATCGGGAAGCGCCGCGAGAACACGCTTGTGCAGCTCGATGAGCGGCTCGCGGAACTCGGCATAAGGGATCACGTACAGGTCGTTGTTCAGTACCGCCGCCACGACCTTCTCACCAAGCTTTTCGGGCTCGTATCCGGGCTCGATGACCTGTTTCAGACTTCGCATCACTTGCGGATCCGCGCCGTAGTAGCCGGTGTTCGCAAGGTGTTTCGGCCGCGTGAGCACCGCCTCGTGGATGTTGGTGTTCACGGCGCCCGGACATAACACGGATACACCGATGCCGTGCGGTTCCAGGTCGAGCCGCAGGGACTCCGACAAACCACGCACCGCGAACTTCGTGGTGCAGTAGATCCCGGTTCCCGCCATCGGCGTGAAGGCGGACATCGACGCCGTATTGACGATGTGACAAGGCTGGCCGAGCTTCAGCATTCGCGGCACGAAGGTCTGGATGCCATTGATGATGCCACCGACGTTGACGCTCATCTGCCAGTCCCAGTCGTCATAGGTCGCCTGCTGCATCGGGCCGAACTGGCTCACCCCTGCGGTATTGCAGAGGACTTGCACCGGTCCGAAAACCCGCTCGGCCTCGTTTGCCGCTTCCGCGTAGGCCTTGCGGTCCGTTATGTCCAGCTTGATGCCGTGCACCTCGGCGCCACGTGCGCGCAGCTGCGCGAGCCCGTCGTCGAGATGATCCTGGCGGATGTCGACGATCACCACCTTCATGCCGACGGCGGAGAATGCCTTGGCCTGCCCAAGCGCCACTCCGCTCCCGCCACCGGTGATGAACGCCGTCTTACCTTTCAGGTCTTTCATATGCGTTGTATATCAGAGTTACACTGACACCGAAAAGATGTCTGGAGCTTGTCATGGACCAGCCCGTCAAGTCGAAAGGCTTTCCGCTACCCAGCAGCCTCACCGTAGTCCCGGGAACCGAGCGGGCTCAGGCGGCCTACCCCTACTACATGCAGTTCAGCCAAGCCGACGACGAGCGCTTCTGGTTCTACAATTCCATGCATTTTCCGGAGCCCATGTCAGCCTTCGACATGGTGACCGCTGAAGCCGCGTACTGCGCGCTGGGATCTGCAAGTACCCGGGTTCACTGCATTCCCACCACGCTCGGCATCGACTACCGCATCATCAACGGACGCGTTTACATCGGCGGGAATGCGGTTACCGATCCGGCGGAGATCGCCCGTCGCACCGATGAGTTCCGGACCCGCGCGTTCTACTACTACGAGAACTGGGAACGTCTGTACGCGCAGTGGCGCGAAAAGATGCTGACGCTCATCGCAAACGCGCAGGCACTGCCCAAGCTCGAGCTGCCCGAGTTCGAGCCGCTCGAGCACGTGCATGCCGGGCGCGGCGTCGCTTCGAACCACTATCTCCTCGACGTTTATCAAAAGACGCTCGAGGGCTATTTCCGCATGTGGCATCACCATTTCGAGTTCCTGCTGCTCGGCTATGGCGCCTACATGACGCTGTTCGCGTTCTGTAAGAAGGCTTTCCCCGAAATCACCGATGAAAGCATCGCCCGCATGGTCGCCGGCATCGACGCGGAGATCTTTCGCCCCGACGAAGAATTGCGGCGGCTGGCGCGGCGCGCCGTTGAACTTGGCGTCGAGGGCCAGTTCCAGGAAAGCCGCACGCCCGACGCGATCATCCGTTCGCTACAAGGCGCGGGGGAAAGCGGGCGTGAGTGGCTGAAGGAACTTCAGACGTCACGCGATCCGTGGTTCAACATCAATGTCGGGGACGGCTTCTATCACTATCACCGCTCGTGGAACGACGACCTCACGATGGCTTTCGCAGGGCTGCCCGGCTACATCGCCAAGGTCCAGGCGGGCGAATCCCTGGCGCGCCCCTTCGAGAAGCTGCATGCCGAGCGCCGCGAGCTGATCGCCGGTTATCGCGAGTTGTTGAATTCAGACGAAGAGCGGCAAGCCTACGACCAGATGATTTCGCTGGCGCACCGGGTATTCCCGTACGTCGAGGGCCACAAGTTCTATTGCGAGCACTGGTACACGAATCTGTTCTTCAACAAGATTCGCGAGTTCGGCGCATTGCTCGCCGCGCACAAATTCTTTTCCGACGCCGAAGACGTCTTTCAACTGACACATTACGAGCTCAAGGCCGCGATCGTCGACCTGATGACCGCTTGGTCGACGGGTTCCGCGCCGCGCGGACCCGCGCACTGGCCGTCGGTCGTCGCTGAACGCCGTGCCGCAATCAAGAAGTGGGCGACGCACGACACGCCGCCCGCGCTCGGCCCGGTACCGGAAGCGATCAATGACCCCGCAATCGTCATGCTCTGGGGCATCACCAGCGAAACGCTCGAAACCTGGCTGAATGCAAGCGACGGGCCACCCAGCAACGAATTGCGGGGGTTTGCGGCGTCGAGCGGCGTCGTTGAAGGCCCGGCACGCATCGTGAAGTCGGTGGAAGAAATCGGGCGCCTGCAGAAAGGAGACATCCTCGTCTGCCAGGTGACGAACCCGACCTGGGCATCGGTGTTTCAGAAGATCTCCGCTGCCGTGTCGGATATCGGTGGATCGATGAGCCACGCCGCGATTGTGGCGCGCGAATACGGCCTGCCGGCCGTCGTCGGGACGGGCACTGCCACTTCGCGAATCAAAGACGGTCAGCGCATCCGTGTCGATGGCGGGCGCGGCGTGGTCACCCTTCTCTAGTAACCACGCAGTGCCCGTACAGGTCGAGCGTGGGCTTGCCTCGCCTCACGCCTGCTTGCTGCGCCAGCCCTCGTGGTAGCCCTCGCGCACTTCACGAGAGTACGGAACCGGTGAGACCTTCACCTGGACCTCAAGCTGCTTGTGACGCTCGACGGTGGTCTTTTGCGTGCCGCCATTCTCTTCGCCCCAAGTCACGGTCAGGACTTCGCCGATATTGATGTCCGGATCGACGATGCCGAGTGAGAGCGCAGTCCGTTCATTGAAACTGTAGCCGCCGAACATCGAGAATCCCACGACCTTGCCGCCTTTGGTGATCTTGTCGTAGGACGATGAAGCGTAGTTCGCATTCGGCAGGTCATAGAACTTGTAGAAATCACCATCCGTGCGGAACAGCGACGCGTAGATCTTCGCCATATCGTCGGGGTTCCACGCGAACGTCACTTTCTTGCGATGCGGCTTGTTGGCAATCTTTTCGAGTGCCTCGCGACCGATGAAGTCGTGGTCGAACTTGACGAACGGCCCGTAGCCCAGCTCGTACGGGGTCACGTAGTAGTCCTCGATCTTGTCGGAGACGAAGCTACCGCCGAGCGAGCCACTGGCCTCGTAGCCCCCGGCGGGCAACCATTCACGGTACTTCTTCATCTTTTCGCCGGTGTATACCGCAGGCAGCGGCGAGGGAATCCAGCCCGACTCCAGAGTGTTGCTCGAATACGCGCGCGCCCCGACCTGCACGATGCCGAAGTCCTTGCCCGCCTCGAGAATCGCTTCGCGAATCTCGTCGCGCTCCGCGTACGGACCCCACACTTCCAATCCCGGCGCACCTGCCATGCCGTGTCGCAAGGCGCGAACCTTGCGGCCCTTGATCTTGATGGCGTCCATGGTGAAGAACTTGACGTCCGGAATCGGGCCGCCGTTCACGCGCTCGAGCACCTTGGCGGCGTTCGGGCCCTGCACCTGGTAGCGATAGTGCCGCCGCGTGACCAGGTTGCCGCGCGGATGCGACGGAGACCGGTCGTCGCGAATGATGTCGACCTTGTATCCGCCCGTCTCGGCCTGGAACTGCAGCCAGTTCACCGTCGGGGCGCGACCGACGAACAGGAATTCCTGCTCAGCGAGATAGAAAAGAATGCCGTCGCCGATGACATAGCCATCGTAGCTGCACGGCACCATCTGCTTGGCCCTGTTCGGCGTGAAGCTGGCGAAGCTGTTGATCGTGCAATGTGAGACCAGCTTGAGTGCGTCCGGACCCTTCATGGTCAGTTCCGCCATGTGATGCGACTGATCGAAGAGCACCGCCGTCTCGCGCCAGGCACGCTGCTCGTCGCGCCAGTTGGTGAACTCCATCGGCACTACCGGGTAGACGTAGGCTCCGATACGCGAATTGCGCAGGAGCTTGACGGGGTTGCCCGCACTGTTAAGTACGGTCTCCAGACTTTGCTGACTCATACACTCGTTCCTCTTTTATCGATGCGCAAATGTGTCGCTGGCCCGGACGCTTGACTCCACATCAACTTCGCAGTCGACGCACGCAGACTTGTTAGCGTGACATATGAGATCGACTACGGCACGACGGCCGACGAACACCCTTTCGTCCACCGGTGAACCCGCCGCCCCGGCTGCGGACCTTGGGATCCCATCTTGACAGATCGGGATCCTAGCAAGCAGCATGCTGCCCTGTCAGCAGGGGGGGTCGTTCGTCAGCACTCAGCTATCCGAAGCGATCGTGCGGCTGCGCGAGATGATCTTGCGCGGCGAGCTCGTGCCCGGGCAGCGAGTCGCCGAGGCGCCAGTCGCAGAACAGCTCGGGATGTCGCGAACACCCGTGCGCCAGGCTCTCCCACTGCTCGCCCAGGAAGGCCTGCTGACCGAGCACGAGACGCGCGGCTACGTCGTGCGTGCCTTCACTCCTCGCGATGTCCTGGATGCGATCGACACCCGCGGGGTCCTCGAAGGGCTCGCCGCCCGGCGTATCGCCGAGCAAGGTGCCTCGAAGGCTTTCATCCGTGAGCTGCGCGCCTGCTCTCCACGACGGCGATCTGCTGCTGCGCAAACGCCGCCTCGATGAGAACGACGAGGCGCCCTACGCGGAGATGAACGCGCGCTTCCACGGCCTGATCGTCAAGGAGGCCCACAGCGTCATCCTCTCCGAGGCGCTGGAGCGCACCAACCGGGTTCCGTTTGCGGGTCCGCAAGCGCTCGCATTCGACCGCACCAATCTGGAGCGGATGTACGACGTGCTCTTTCACGCCCATCGACAGCACCACAGCATCGTCGATGCGCTCGAGCACGGCGAGAGCGGTCGGGCGGAGGCGCTCATGCGCGAGCATGCCAATTCGCCCAAGGAGAGCCTCAATCTGTCCGGATTTCACGTGGCGCCCGCGGATGCCGTGCGACGGCTCGCGCTCGCCAAGTGAAGCTTTAACAGTTACGCTGAAAGCGAAGACACTTTCGCTATCCGAAGAATCGGAGTCACGACTGAAGCCTTAGCCGCATCTGATCGATTCCACAGGGGGGACAACATGATCAGACTCGACCACGCCCGATCGCCGCGCCTTGCATGGGCGCTCTGTACGGGTATTGCGATGCTCGTATGCACACCCGCCTTTGCCCAGCAGACGCCAGCTCAAGTCTCCGCCACGCCTGGTCAGACGCTGGAGGAAATCATCGTCACGTCCCAGAGGCGTGAGCAGAACATCCAGAACGTCCCGATCGCGGTCAGTGCATTCACGACGGAGACGTTGAGGGCAAAGGGTGTCACAGACATCCACTCCCTGAGCAACCTCACTCCGAACGTGAATCTCGATGCGAGCTCGCCCTTCTCGGGCGACACCTCGGTACTCTCCGCGTCGATTCGCGGCATCGGCCAGGATGACTTCGCCTTCAACATCGACCCGGGCGTAGGCGTCTACCTCGACGGCGTGTTCCTCGCGCGCACGATCGGCGCGAATCAGAACCTTCTCGACGTCGATCGCGTCGAAATCCTGAAAGGCCCCCAGGGCACCCTGTTCGGCCGTAACACGATCGGCGGCGCGATCAACATCGTGACTCACGAGCCTGGAACAGAAGCGCGCTTCCAGGCCCAGGCGACGGGCGGCAGCTTCAGCCGAGCCGATGTCGGCTTCACTGCCGACCTGCCGATCACGCGACAAGCTGCTCTCGACCGTCACGGCATCCTCCTCGCAGCGCGACGGATACCAGGACGTGATCCCGTATCCGTCCGACACACTGTTGGGCGACACACCCTTCGTCGTCGATCCACCGCAACGCGTACCCCAGGGCGGGCTACGACCAGGCTAGCTCGTACGGCGGCCAGAACCTGCAAGTGATCCGCGGCAAGCTCGTCTGGCATGCGTCGGACGCGTTCAAGGCTACATTCACCGGGGACTACCAGCACCAGGATCAACCCTCGACACCCGTGACGATCCTGAGTGTTGCCAACGGAGACGTCACCGACCCCAACGATCCCCATGTATTTGGCGACCTCTACAACCTCTGCATCAGCACGCCGCGCAAGCACCTGGTCATAAATACCCTGTTGCCGCCCATATTCAATACGACGAACGGCGTGTGCGGCCCGCGGGCAACCGGGTCACCCGAGCTGGGAGGGACCGGCGGTGCCGCGCTCGGCGGTGCCGGCTACGTCAGCGGGCCGGGAGGCAATCTTCTTCTTTCCGCCACTCCGCGCATCTATTGGAACTTTGCGAACACGCAGACGGGCGACATCGACAAGACCTACGCCAATGGCGTGAGCTTTGCGAAGAATGACGCCTGGGGCGCTTCGCATGACCGCTGGACTGGACTCTCAACGACCAGAACGAAGCTCAAGTCCATCACCGGCTACCGCCAGATCAAGTGGAGTGTCGGCATCGACCTCGATGGCACGCCGGAGTCGATCCAGGAAGTGACGGACAACCAGAACCAGTACCAGTTCTCTCAGAGAGTTCCAGTGGCTCGGCCGAGCGTTCAACGACAAGCTCGAGTACGTCGCCGGCCTCTACTACTTCAAGGAGAACGGCTTCGTCCATGACTTCGTGCCGTTCCAGGGCCTGCTCTACGTCTACGACTACCAGAACGACGTGGACACCGAGTCGTACGCGGGCTTTCTGCACATCGACTACAAGTTCACGGACCATTTCAGCGCAACACTCGGTGGCCGCTACTCGGACGAGACGAAGAAGTTCATCGGCGGCCAGGCCGACCTCAACGGCTTTTCGTACAAGATCACGCGGCTGCAATCCACCGGACGCGGCCTTCGACCGCTGCATTCGGCCGTTGATCCCGCCGGCGTCGACTGCCGCAGGCGCTCGGTTTCCCGGAGGCTGAGCCAGCCGCTGCGCTACTTCCCCGCGGAGCAGCAGGAACAGACCTTCACGGAGTTCACGCCTGAGGTCGGGCTCACGTGGACCTTCTCGGACGACGCGATGACGTACGTCAAGTACTCGGAAGGCTTCAAGTCCGGTGGCTGGACGACGCGCCTGTCGCGCCCGATCACAGATGGCACGTTCGCTGAATTCAAGCCGGAACGTGCCGAGTCGTACGAGCTCGGCCTGAAGTCCGTGTTCCTCGACAATCGCTTCCTGGTGAACACGGCGATCTTCTATACGGACTACGACGACATTCAGCTCAACTTCCAGGAAGGAGCGTCGCCCGTTCTGCGCAACGCCGGCAAAGCTCGACTGCAGGGCATCGAGGTCGAGTCGCAGGCAGTCCTTGGCGGCGGCTTCGGCTTTACCTTCGCGGGCGGTTACATCGATGCCAAGTACACGGAAGTCACTGCGATCGGCATCACGACCGACAGCAAACTGCCGAAGACTCCGGAGTGCAAGATCAATGTCGGGCCCGACTCTCGATTCGGGCCTCGGCAACGGCAGCAACGTGCGGTTCTCAGTCGACTACACGTACACCGACGACATGGTCAACGACTCTCTGAACACGAGCCAACCTCAACGTCCGGAGGTGGACAATCTGGAATGCGTCCATTCGCTACTCCTCGCCGGACGACAAGTACGAATTCGCGGTCGGGCGGCACGAATCTGACCGATGAGCGCTACCTCGTGACGGGATCGATCAACGAAGCCGCCGGCGAACACACGGGAACCTACAGCCCGCCGCGGCAGTGGTACATGCAGGTGAGGGTGAACGTCGACTGACGGTAGTTTGTGAGGGGTGTATCCCTCCCTCATGTGGCAGAGGTGTCTCCTGTGTGGCAGGAGGCGCCTCTGCTACATCTCGGGACTAGGCTCCGTTGCATAACTCGTTGCATAACTTCGATGCGGGACCGGTAACCGGCGAGCTATGCAACGAGTAGTGCAACGTCTGAGCCCGGCTATCCGTTCACCACAGCCTCTTGCTGGCGATGCGGGCGCCCTCCGCCATCGCCGCGAACTTCATGTACGCGATATCCGGCTCGACGGGACCGAAGCCGGCAAAGGTGCTGAAGCCGCAATCGCTGCCGGCGAGCACACGCTCTCGACCCACGATATCTGCAAAATGGCAGATGCGCTCCGCAACGAGGAGTGGGTGCTCCACGTAATTGCTCGTTGAGCCGATGACCCCCGGGATCAGGACCTTGTCATCCGGAATGCGCGCGTCACGAAACACTGCCCATTCGTGTGCGTGGCGCGGGTTTGCGGCTTCGAACAGCAACGCTTGCGGCTTAGCCTTGATGACGATGGGCAGGAGGTCCTCCATCGGTACGTCATGGTGATGAGGCCCTTCGTAGTTGCCCCAGCACACGTGCATGCGGACCCGATCGGCTGCTACGTTTCTCAGCGCGTGGTTCAGCAGCTCAATATGTATCGCCGCGCGCTTGAGGAATTCCTGCACGCTCGCATGGCGATACATCGTGTGGCGCCCCATCCCCAGGTCTGGCGCATCGATCTGCAGCAGCAGGCCCGCCGCGACGATGGCTTCGTACTCGGTGCGTAGTGCTTCGGCGAGTGCCTCGAGGTACGCATCGATATTCGGGTAGTAATCGTTCGGTTGAAACAGCCCGATCACGCCCGGAGAGCCAGCGTTCAGAAAGGCATCGGATGGATGAGCCTGCGCGACCGCCGCGCGCAGATGATCGATATCGCCCTGGAGCGGCGCCAGGTCCTTGACCTTGATGTCGCCCACGCACCGCGGCCTGCGGTACTTCGCGGTCGCGCCACGCTCGGCGAGCTTCTTCAGCAGACTGGGAAATTCCACCAGATCCTGGCCCGGCTCTCGCGGCGTGTCGCCTGCAAAGCCGGTGAAGCGATCAGCGATGTAGGTCGCATAGCTGATCTTGCTCATTTCGCCGTCGCTCACGACATCGATGCCCGCCTCCATCTGGCGACGCACGACGTCCTGCACCGCGGCAGCAATCGTCGCAGTGCCGGCAGCCGCATCAGCAAGCGTTCCATTCTCGCGAGCGAACAGCACGTCGGTCACTGCTTGCGAACGCGGCAGGCTGCCGACGTGCGTGGTCAGGATGCGTTCAGTACTGAGCCTCAACGCTCGGCCTCGCTCGTCATCTGTGCTACCGGTACGTGTTGTTCGAAGTGTGATCGCCCGCCAACCAGCGCTTCAGCTCCGCGTGAGCCTTGCCCACGGCCTCCCGGTTGATCTTTTCGACGTCCGGGTGATCGCGCGTGAACTCCACGATCATTCCGTTGGGATCGGTTACGTACACCGAGCGGCAATAGCCGTGCTCCAGGACAAAGGACTGTGGCTCCTTGAAACCTGCATCCTTGAGCCGTTTTTCGATTCCCGCCTGCGTCTCCTCATCGACCCTGAGGGCGATGTGATGAAACGGAGTGAAGGGCATCTTCGGCCCGAACTGCTCCTGGTCACCGGCCTCCGCGAACTGGAAGAACGCCAGCGCCCCACCGTCGCCGAGGCCAAAGAAGAGGTGACAGTAGGTACGCTCGGCGCCGAACAGCATGTCCTTCTCGCACCAGGTCGCCATCAGCGGCAGCCCGATGACCTCCTCGTAAAACTTGCGTGTCGCCTCCAGATCTCGCGACACATAGGCCGTGTGATGCAGCCGCGACGGCAGCTTCGCTTTGATAGCCATGACAGAAACTCCACTCAGAACTTGTACGTGAACTCCAGGCCATACTGGCGCGGCAGGCCCTTGAACAGGAAGCCGCCGGGCGAGAATTCCTGATTATATTCCTCGTCGGTGAGATTCTTGCCCCAGGCGGCGACGCGCCACTTGTCGCTGCCCAGGCTGATCCGTCCGTCGAGCAGATCGATCGGATCACGCGAGGTGACGTTGTACGGGTCCCACCATGTCTCGCCGACCTTGCGGTAGTCGGCGCGGAAGGTCAGGTCCAGCCCCGCGGACAGGGGCTGCCGATATTGCAGCCCGGCATTTGCCGTGTAACGCGAGACCAGCGGCGCTTCGTTGCCGACGACGCTCCGGTCCTCCATGTCGGTGATCTTGCTGTCGGTGTAGCCGTAGGACGCGTAGAAATCGAAGCGATCCGTCAGGTGCGCTGTCAACTCGACCTCGCCGCCCTTGTAATCCGCATCGAGATTGCCGAGGTTCTGCGTCGAGTTCGCAGCCAGGAACACAAAGAAGTAGCCGTTCTCCGATTTGGTCGAAAACAGCGCCACTCCAAGGTCCAGGCGGCGATCGAGGAATTGACCCTTGAAGCCGACCTCATACGTATCAGCGACCTCCGCGTCGAACAGGTCGTTCACACCAAAGATCGGCGGGACCTGCGCATCAGCCACCGCCCCGACGCCGGTCTGGTTGAAACCACCGCTGCGGAAACCGCGACTGTAGCCGCCGTAGAGAGTGACGTTGTCCACTGGCTTGTAGCGCAGCGTGATCTTGGGCTGCGGTTCGCTCCACGTGTGCGAGCGCTTGTCGCCCGTAAACACCGTGGGGGGCGCGGGCGGCGGAGCGGGCTGCGGAATGAACGCCTGCGGTGTATCAGTCGTGTTCGTGCGCTTGTCCTCGTCGTAACGGATCGCGGCGTCGATCTCGAACTTGTCGGTGACCTCGAAGGTCGCATCTGCGAACACCGACCAGGCATCCTGGTCCTGCGAATCAGCGAGGAATGTGAAGCTCGGATTGTTCCCCGACAACCGCGGCTCGTGGTACACGGGAAACACACCTGCTCCCGTATCGATCATGTTGCCCGTGGAGATGAATCGATCCGTGTGTGCGTAGTAGGCGCCCGCGATCCAGCGGAAACGCCCCTCGGTCGGCGACGTGAAGCGAATCTCCTGGCTATAGGCCTGGACGTCGAGGAACTGGCTCTGGTTCAGGTCCACAGCGGGGCCGCCCACGATGGGCAGGAACGTGAAGAAGAATGACTGTGGCGCCGGTCGAAAGTCGAACGCATCGCCCGTCAGAACCTCTTCGGTATCGTCGTAGGAAGAGATCGATGTCAGGGTCCCGCCACCGACGTTGAAGTCGAGCTTGAGGGCCACATTCCACATTTCACGCTCGTTGGTCCCTGGATTGTCGAGCGTGATCGGCGTGCTGGTGTTGTTCGCGTCTGAAACGATGCTGAAGACGTTCGCTTCGTCGGCCCGCGGAATGACGAAATAAAGTGCCTTGGTGTCGATCTTCGAATACGAGGCTCGCAGGTCGCCGGTAAAGACATCATTCGGCTCCCACAGCAGGCGCACGCGACCGGCAAGGTTGCGTACCGGGTCGGCCTTGGTGCCGAGGAATTCGTTCTCGAGGAAGCCTTCCGTGTCGTAGTACGCGACGGACGCGCGGTATTTCAGTTGGTCCGTGATGGGGCCGCTGATGTCGCCCTTGGCTGTGTACGACGATTCGTTGCCGTAACCCAGCGTGACCGACCCTTCGAACTCATCGGCCGGGGGCCGCGTCGTGTACAGGATCGCTCCGCCGATGGCGTTGCGGCCATACAGACCGCCCTGCGGACCCTTCAACACTTCGATCTGCTGAATGTCGTAGAGCTCCTGGTTGAACTGGGCCGGGTTGGTCTGCGCGACGCCGTCGATGAGCACCGCAACCGACGGCTCGCTGTTGCGCGCCTGCGATATGCCGCGGATCACGACGAAGGCGTTGCCCACATTCTGCGTTTCCACCAGGTTCATGTTCGGAACCATGCGGATGTAGTCGGCGGGCTTGGTGATTCCGGCCGCCTCGATCGCCCGCTCCGTGAACACGTTGATGGTCACCGGTACGTCGCGAAACGCTTCATCGCGCTTTCGCGCCGTCACCACGACTTCTTCCAGCGTGCCCGGCGTGCCGATGACCTGTGCCTGTTGGGCCATCACGTCGACCGATAGCATCGACACGAGCGCAAACATCACGCTCAGCGATACGAGTCGCCCCCTCTTGGTAGCCATTTGAACCCCTCCCGCTAGTGACTCGATCTATTACCGTTGCCCCGTCGCTCGAGCTCAGCGCGCACCAGGCGGGCTCCAGCGACCATCGACTTGAGCTTTCCGAATGCCACATCCCTGGGCAGGTATTTCATGCCGCAGTCCGGCGCGACAATGATGTTCTCGGCTGCAACGAACTCGAGCGCGCGACGGATGCGCGCTGCGACAGTTTCAGGTGATTCCACCCTCTGGTCGGCAAGATCGATGACGCCGAGGATGATTTTCTTGCCCTCGAGAGACGTAAGGACCGAGCAGTCGAGCTTTGACTGGGCGGTCTCGATCGACACCTGCTTACAGGTGCAGCGCGCGAGCTCGGGCAGAAACGAGTATGCGTTGGGCCGCTCGTGAATGATCGCCGCGTAGCCGAAACAGATGTGCACGGCGGTCGTCTGACTGATGCCATCAAGCGCGCGGTTGAGCGCGGCCAGCCCATACTGCCGCGCCAGGGCGGGCCGAGCCTGCATGTAGGGCTCATCGATTTGCACGATGTCGGCGCCAGCGGCGAAAAGATCGCGGATCTCCTCGTTGACTGCGGCGGCATAGTCCATCGCTGCCTGCGCCGCATCACCGCCGTAGTACTCGATCTGTGCCTGCTGCGACATCGTGAACGGGCCCGGAACGGTGATCTTCCGCAAGCGCGTGGTGTGTCGCTTCAAAAACTCCAGGTCTGCGACTTCAACCGGATGTTTGCGGCGTATCTGGCCCACGACGCGAGGTACTGGATTTGGATGGCCGCTACGATCCAGTGCGGTCCCCGGGTTATCGATATCCACACCCTCGAGCGCGGTCGCGAATCGGTTCGAGTAACTCTCGCGACGGATTTCACCGTCCGTGATGATGTCGAGGCCGGCTTCCTCCTGGGTCCTGATGGCGAGAATCGTGGCGTCGTCCTGCGCCTCCGCAAGGTAGTGTTCCGGGATCCGCCAGAGTTCCTTCGCGCGCACTCGCGGCGGGAATCGGCCGGCGAGCTTGGCGCGGTCAATCAGCCAATCAGGCTGCGGAAGACTCCCGACCAGCGAGGTTGGAAAGAGTGTTTGCACTTCACGCGCCATGCCCTTCACCCTGCCGCCCGGCGTGCGCTCTGTGCCCCGGAATGCGCGGGCCACCGCTTGTCCTTGCTCAGGACCGTCCGGATCTCGGTTCCGTGCTCGTCGAGCAACGGAGCTGCCGATACCAGCGTTGCGCGCTCACCGTTGAACTGAAGCGGCGGTCGTACCGCGTACCGGCCACCTTCCTTGAACGACGTCACCGGCACGACAAGACCGAGGTGCTTCGCCTGAGGGTCCTTGACGACCGAATCGATGCCATTGATGGGCGCAAACGGGACGTCGTGCTCGCTCAGCCGCTCGACCCACGACGCCAACGGGCGAGCACGAAACAGTCGATCGAGCACTTCACCGAGCGCTTCATAGTTATCGATGCGCGCCAGGCGATTGTTGAAACGCGGATCCGCATCGAGTTCCGTCGCATCGAGGGCCTGAGTCAGGCCGTGCCAAAACTTTTCGAGTGAAGACAGGTGAATGGCGAGCAGCTGATCATCCGCGGTGCGCAGGATGTAGGCTTGGGCGAGTCGCGGACGATCGGTCGATTTGGGTGTGGCGCCAAGTGCAAAGAACGCTGCGAAAGGTTCGACCGCAAAGTGCGCCATTGCCTCGAGCATCGAGATCTCGACCAGTGAGCCGTGACCGGTCTGCGATCTCTCGTACAGCGCACCGAGGACTCCGTAGGCAGCGTAGATTCCAGTAATGGCATCGGCCAATGCGGGGCCCAGAAATCGCGGCCGCTCGGGATCAACCACGACACTGAGGAATCCCGACAAGGCCTGCGCCACCGAGTCATAGCTCGGTCGTTCCGCGTAGGGGCCATCGGCGCCGAACCCGCTGATCGAGCAGTAGATGAGCCGCGGGTTGAGTGCCCGCAATCGATCCGGCCCGGCACCGAGCTTCTCCGCCGTGCCGGGACGAAAGTTCTGCAGATAAACGTCGGCTTCGGCGATGAGCCGCTCGAAGAGTTCCTTGTCGGCGGGCTTCTTCAGATCGCAGACGACGCTGCGCTTATTGCGGTTGTAGGCCTGAAAGTGCGGCGAGTAAAGATCGCCCTGATAGCTGCGATAAGGGTCGCCACCAGGGCTTTCGATCTTGATGACATCCGCGCCGAGGTCGGCAAGCATCATCCCGGCACAAGGGCCGGTTATGAACGTCCCCTGCTCGACGACGCGAATTCCGCGCAGCACCTGGAGCGAGCTCATGGCGCGTGTGTCATCACAGTCAGGTCGCCCCGACGCCGCCGGAGCCGCCGCTGGGCACGAACCCCTCCGGAGATTCGCCGTCATAGCGAATTGCCGCGGCGCCCGAGTGCGCGAGCACGAATCCAATCGGACGTTCCTGCTCTTCCAGCAGGTGCGCGATGAGGCTGGCCGTCCTGGCCAGGATTGGCACGCCCTTCACGGCAAGCAACGGATACCCCGCATCCAGCAGTACCGCTCCGATCGCACCCGAGACGTTCATCACCAGCGATTTTCCGAGAACCTCCGGCACGAGTTTCTCGACAGCCCGGGCAATCTCGATATGGCGACCGGCGATGCCACTCTCCGTCGCGACGGACAGGAGCGCTTCGACCCTCGGATCGAGTGCCTTGTGTAACGGATGCCCGTAGCCTGGAACCGGTTGGCGACGATCTCGAAGCTCAATGAGGGCATCGCGCACCACGGAGGTCTGGGGACCCCGATCGACAATACTCTTGAAGAAGTGCGCGGCAGCTTCGGCGGATCCCAGAATGACTGATCCGCAACCCAGAATCCCCGCGGCGACCGCGCCTTGCAGCGCCTCCGGTGCGGCGGCCAATGTCATCCGACTCGCAGCGACGCTTGGAACGAGACCGTGTTCCGCGATCGCAACGAGTGCCGCATCGAGAACGCGTCGTTGTGCCGCTGACGGCAGCTTCCCGGTAACCAGCAACCACAGGTGATCGGTGAAGGAGATCTTGCCGACCAGATCGCGGCACAAATCCAAGCCTCGAATGACGATCCTCTCCGGATTGGCGGCTGAAATCGCCGAGCTCATGTGCTTTTGAGCCCCGATTTTCACTTCACGACGCTCCCGAGCTTCTTGACCATTTTCGTATAGCGAAATAAAGTTCGTGTTACGAACATGCTGAGCCCTCGGGTACTTGGACGTCAAGTTGCAAGGGCTGCTTTCACTTCCCCCATTTCGCATACCGAAATAGACTCTTTGCCCATGTCCTCCCGCCCGCCTTCTGCACAGCGCCGCGAAGCCATGGGTGGTCTCGCCAAGGGGTTGCAGGTCATTCGCGCGTTCACGCGCGATCACTCCTCTCTCACCCTGAGCGAGATCGCAGGTATCGCACGCTTGCCGCCTGCGACGGCCCGGCGCTGTCTGCTGACGCTCGAAGAGCTCGGATACATCACGCGCAGAGGTCGCGCGTTTCTGTTGCGTCCGAAAGTGCTCGAGCTCGGCGCCGCCTATCTCGAGTCGATGGATATCGAGCACCTCACCAAGACCCACCTCGAGGAGTTGGCGCGACTCACCGGCGACTCGGCGGCGCTCTCGGTACTTGATGGCAATGACATCGTCTATGTCGCACGGACATCGGTCCGCACACTGGTGCGGCTCGAGGCGCACGTCGGCAGCCGCTTTCCGGCCCACGTTACCTCGATGGGCCGCGTCCTCCTTGCCGGTCTGAACGGCGAACGTCTTGAACGCTACTTTCGTACTCAGTCGTTCGTCGCACTGACCGAGCACACAGTGACCGATCCCAGAAAGGTCCGGCAGCTGATCGACGAATGCCGGCGCAACGGCTATTCCGCGGTGCAGGACGAGCTGGCGTATGGCGTCGTCGCCCTGGCAGTGCCGGTTCTCGATCAGTACGGACGCGTGGTCGCGGCGCTCAACAGCTCCAGCCATTCGCGACGCACGACCAAGGCCAGGCTGGTGCGCGAGCGCCTCACCATGCTGCGGCATGCAAGCCAGCAGATCTCCACCGAGCTCGCCCGGGTCCCCGGCCTTTCGCTCAGCGCCCAGGTTTGATTCGCGTATCACGGTCCTTGACGCGCCCGCGTCACGTCCGTAGCCTGTTTCCGAAATCTTTTTCGGCATACGAAAGTTCTGTCGGGAGCTGCGAACGACGCTCCACATCTCATGCAGACACTCGATCAATACGTCGCATCGGGCAGCTCGCACCTGCGCTATCGCGATGAGGGTCATGGCAACGCGCTGATCCTCATTCACGGCTGGACGCTGGATCTCGAGATGTGGCAGCCGCAGGCGCTCGAGCTGGGCCGCTCGTGTCGTGTGATTCGCTACGACCGACGCGGCTTCGGCTTGTCGTCGGGCCAGCCGTCCATTGCCGATGATGTCGAGGACCTGCGGGCGCTGATGGATCACTTGCAGGTGCGCACCGCGGTCGTGCTGGGAATGTCGCAGGGAGCGCGGGTTGCGCTCGATGCGGCGCTGCGCCTGCCGCACCGGGTCTCGGCCCTCATTCTTGACGGGCCACCAAACCCCGTTGACGCGAGCGAGGGCGGCGCAGACGATGAGGTCCCGCGCGCCCATTATCGCGAGTTGCTCCGAACGCAAGGCATGCACGCCGTTCGGCGCGAATGGCAAGGTCATCCGTTCGTTCGCCTCAATACGGCCGACAGCCATACGCGCGAGCTTCTCGCGCAAATCCTCGCCCGCTATCCAGGCCACGACCTGCGCCAGGCACCGACGCAATCTGACCCCGGAATAGATGCGGACACACTAGGCTCGCTGCGCAAGCCAGTCCTCATATTGAACGGCGAATTCGATACCGATATTCGCAGGCGCCTCGGCGGCGTACTCAGTCATGCCCTGCCCTTCGCCACGCGCGAACTGGTGCCCGCCGCTGGACATCTTGCCAATCTCGACAATCCGCGTGCTTACAACGCTCTCATTCGTCAGTTCCTCTCGCGCCTGGCGCGCGCCGCTGCATAGGACGGGCAAGATGGCAAAGCTCCTGGTTCTCTACTACAGCAGCTACGGACACATCGAGCAGATGGCATACGCACAGGCGGAGGGCGCGGCGCGTATTGCGGGGGTCAGCGCAGTCGTCAAGCAAGTGCCAGAGCTGGTACCGCCCGACCTCGCCAAGGCCTCCGGCTTCAAGCTCGATCAGCCAGCACCGATCGCCGAGCCCGAAGAGCTCGTGAACTACGACGGTTTCATTTTCGGCACGCCGACGCGGTTCGGAAACATGGCCTCCCAGATGCGCAACTTCTGGGACCGCACGGGACCGTTGTGGATGCAGTACGCGTTGGTGGGGAAGATCGGGAGCGTCTTTTGCAGCACCGCCAGCCAGCACGGTGGGCAAGAGACGACCATCACCTCATTCCATACCACGCTGCTTCACCACGGCCTCATCATTGTCGGCCTGCCCTACACCTTCAAATTGCTCTCCACGATGCGCGAGGTGACAGGCGGCACGCCGTACGGCGCGAGCTGTGTAACCGGTGCAGGCGCGGAATTGCGCATGCCGAGCGCGCTCGAGCTCGATATGTGTCGTTATCAAGGCGAGCATGTGGCGCGGATCGTGAGCGAGTTGGTCGCTGGACGTGCGGCCAGGAAATGAGCGGCGACTCTCGCGAAATGACAGTCGCCGGACATTCTGTCGCCAGAGACACCGCGACCGGCAGCGACGCATCACCGCCATTTCGCTTCTACGACAACCGGCAGAAGTACCTCGCATTCGTCAACACGTGCAACGAGAAGCCTGCAATAGCCCGCCGGGTGGCGCACGAGATGTCGCACATTCACCCCCAGCCGCCGAGCCTGCGCATCTTCGACGCCGGTATGGGCGACGGGACGGTTCTGTCGCGCATCATGCGGAGTATCCATCGCTCGTTTCCGACGGTGCCACTGCTTGCCGTCGCCAAGGAGATCAGCCTCGAGGATGTGCGGCTCGGCCTCGACAAGATGCCGGATCGCTTTCACGAGCATCCGGCCACCGTGCTCGTCATCACCAACCTCAATTATTCCGAGGCGCCGCGCCTCATGCCTCGCGACCTCGCCTCGGCGGCCGCCCTGAACTGGCAAGAGGTGCGCCTGCGCGGAGACTCAGCGTTCGAGTATGGCGAACAGATCGAAGTCCTCTGTCAATCGCTCGCCCATGCCTGGCAAACGAAACCGAGCTCGAAGACCGGCAATCCGGTCTACGCGCGCCCTTCCGTGCTGGTCGTATATCGCGAAGACCACAAGTTCCTGCTCGACTCGGTCATTCCGCGGCCGGGTCACGTCTTTGAGACCTATGACCTCATCGTCGCTTCCCAGCCCTGGCGTGCGCGCACCTCCGCGGAGTTCAAGGCGTCGCGCGTGCTCGCACCGCTCACTCGCAGCCTCGCGCCCGGCGGACGTCTGCTTGGCATCCAGTCTGCCGGCAGGGATCCCGCCCTGGAGATCATCCAGAAACTCTGGCCGGGCGAGAATCCATTTCAGGTGGATCGACACGCTCTGCTCGCTGCGCTGAAGAACGAGCTCGGGCGCGATGCGCGCGATTTTGTTCTCACCGCCCTTCCGGATGAAAAGGCCATCTTCCGCTACGAAATGCACACGTTGCCGTCGGAAATCGGAGATCGCATCGGGACGTCGACCCTCTTTGCCGCGTGGAACGCGGCGATCTACGTCAACCAGATCGAGGATGAGCGACTGGATGCGGTCGCTCACGACGGCAAGTACCTCGAAGCGACACAGGCCGTGCTCCAGAAGCACGGCGGCCTGTGGTTCAACGATGAAACCTTCGTTGTCAGCCGGCGCAAGGCGTAGCGGCCAAAACCCGCGGGGCGAGTGACATGAGCCTCGATGCCGAAATCGAGATTCCGGTGCTGATTGTCGGGGGCAGCATGGTGGGCATGACCACCGCGCTGCTGCTCGGATATCACGGTGTGCCTTCACTCGTCGTCGAGCATCACCGTGGCACTGCGATCCATCCCCGCGCGGCTTCGGTCACCCAGCGCACGATGGAGATCTTCCGCAGCGTCGGCATCGAGCAGATCGTTCGCACCAAGTCTGAAGCTCAGTTCGTGCAGGATGCGGGTGTGGTGGGAGTCGAAACGCTCGCTGGCGGTGCTACTGCCCACTACATCGCCAATTTCAATGATGGCATCCGCGACTTGAGCCCGACGGTCCGTGTATTTCTGTCGCAGAACGCACTCGAGCCAACACTCAAGGAGGGCGCCGAGCAATACGGTGCGCGAATCCTCTTTTCGACCGAGTGCACTTCGCTCAAACAGGATGCGAATGGCGTTACCGCCGTAATTCGCCATCGCGACACGGGCGAGACACAGCGAGTGCGCGCTCAGTACCTGGTCGCAGCCGACGGTGCGCACAGCCGCATCCGCGAGAATCTGGGAATCCGGATGCGCGGGCACGGCACATTGTCGAAGAGCGTCACGATCTATTTCCGTGCAAACCTGCGCAAGTTCCTGGACGGCAAGCTCTGGGCTGTCGTCTATGCCAATCATCCGCAGCTGCGCGGATTCTTTCGCTTCGAGAAGCCATTCGACAGTGCGTTTCTGGTGGTCAACACGATGGGCGACGCCGCGCGGCCCAACGTCGACGTCTCGAAAGACTTTACTACGGAGAGCGCGCTGCAATTGGTACGCGTCGCGATCGGCGAGCCGGACATACCTGTCACGATCGAAAACGTCATGCACTGGAAGGCGACCGCTGACACCGCTGAGCACTTTCGCGTCGGCCGCATTTTCATTGCTGGCGATGCGGCACACGTCATGCCACCGACCGGTGGCTGGGGCGGTAACGCCGGTGTCCAGGACGCACACAACCTCGCCTGGAAACTCGCACTGGTGTTGAGGGGAATCGCCGGCAAGGACCTTCTGTCGACGTACGAGGAGGAACGCCACCCGATTGGCGAGCTCACGGTCGAACAGGCATACACGCGTTACGTGCTGCGGACCGACCCGTCAATTCCGAAGGACACGATGCAGCCGTTGGTGAATGATCTCAATATTGAGCTCGGCTACGTCTATCGCTCCTCGGCCGTGATCCTGGAAACCGCCGAAGTGCCCCAGCACGTCAATCCACGCGAGTCGCACGCCATGCCCGGTACACGTGCGCCTCACTTTTGGCTACAGCGCCATGGGCAGCAAGTTTCGACGCTGGACCTCTTCGACCGCAACTTCACGCTGCTCGCGGCCTCCGAGGGCGCGGCATGGTGTGAGAGCGCACCAGGCGCTGCAAGCCAGGCCGGAGTTCATCTCGAAGTTCTTCGGCTGGGGCAAGGCGGATTGAGCGACCCGACCAATGGATTCACCGCGGCGTATGGGCTCGAGCCTACGGGCTGCGTCCTGGTACGCCCGGACGGCTTCGTTGCATGGCGCGCGAAGGATGGATCAAAAGCGTCGGCCGCAAGTCTGGGCGCTGTGCTGAGCTCGATTCTCAGCCAAGGCTAGGGACGCTGGCCTAGTCGTTCGCCCCGACTACCTCAGACACGTCGTCGCTTGTAGTCGATGGCATGTCGTCGTCGTCCGCCCCGTGGGCCGCGAGAATCTCTGTTGCGTGCGTTTCAGTTGAATTCGCAAGATTGCCCATTGCAATCTGCCCGTGGATGGCGGGCTTGTCGGGAATCGCAACGGCCTGAATAACAGTCTTCTGTATCAGCCAGGCTGCAACCGGAGATGCCGCGAGGAGCCCGACCCCGATGAGGAAGTCCGTGGTTGTTCTTGTGTTCATTGCTTGAGACCTGCTGTGGCCCAGGCACCAGGAATCAGTGCTTGAGGTCAGACTAGGAGCAAGCCGCAACCGGCGCTGTCGGACACCAACTTCAGGTGCGTGGCGTGCCGTCCTACGATGAACCGAATTATGTGCGAGGGCTCCATAGGCGGATGAAACAAGACGATCTCTTTGGCCAACGTGCTGCACTGCCCGACGGCTTCATTTACCGGCGTGAATTCATCACGGCGGCTGAAGAAGCGCAGCTCCTTACGACTATCCGGGAGTTGCCGCTGGAGAAGGCGCAGTACCTGCAATACACCGCCAGGCGTCGCATCGTCAGTTTCGGTGGGAGCTATGACTTCAGCAGCCAGGAGCTGCGCGCAGCGGGGCCCATGCCGACATGGCTCCATCCGTTACGGGCGCGCGTCGCGAACTTGATGGGCGTCGCGGCCGAACAGATCAATCATGCGCTCGTGGCGGAGTACCGACCGGGCACGCCGCTCGGTTGGCACCGCGATGTACCCGACTTCGAAGTCGTCGGCGGCCTGTCGCTACTCGGGAAGGCCCGCATGCGCCTGCGCCCCTACCCGCACCGCAAGGGCGACCGCAAGACGCTGAAGCTCGACCTCGAGCCTCGCTCCGTCTACGCGATGCGCGGCGCCGCACGGTGGAAGTGGCAGCACGCGATATCGCCAACCAGCGAACTGCGCTATTCGATTACCTTTCGCACGCTCGCCGGCACCGCTTCGCAGCGCTAGGACAGACCCGCGGCTCCTCACAGCAGCACCAGCTTTCGGGCCGGCTCGATCCACTGCGCGAGTCGACCGCCGATCTCGGGGAAAAATACGGCGAGGAGCGTCAGCGCAGCGATGATGATGTACACCACCACTCGCCAGGTCATCTTGCCGAAAAACGACACCTTTCCGGGCTGAGTACCCCACAGGTCACTGAGCACTGCATTTCGTTCCAGGGCAAGGAGCAGTCGAATGGCAAACATGGCCGTAAAGGCGACGGCAACGGCGTCGAGACCCAGCCAGTAGACGCGGCCCTGGAAGGTGTAGAGAAGGTGTGCCGCCAGCAGGAAGAGAAGCCCACCGACAACGGCTGCAAAGCCCGAGACCAGCCGGGTCAGCAGATCTCTCAGTACGATCGCGCCGTGGAAGACCACGACGACTTCCATCTGGTCGAGCGCTGCGCGCAACGCATCCGAGCTGGCCACGTAGCCAGGTGACCACTTCGTGCGATCCAGAATCGCGCAGAACTTACTCACAAGTGTATCGAGGCTCCTCCAGTCGAGCACCGTCATCCGGTCCTCGTCGGGTGTCACGTTCGCCCGGCACAGCCCCTCGACGACCGCGCTCATGTCCTTCTCGAGCGGCGCGAGCAAGTCAGGTTCGTCGGAACGGGACTTGCGCAGGCGTTCGACGCGCCGCGCAAGTGGCTCGAAATCCGAGCGCAGCGGGTCTCGTGTCGTGATGTGCCATGGGAACGGCTCCTTCGCGACCGTCTTGATGACCTCCGCGGACGGATGATGTGCGACTGAGCGAAGCAGACGAAGGACCGAGCCGCCGAGCGTGACTGAGTGAGCGAGGGTGTGGCCCATGATCGCGAGAATGCAGGCAGACCCCAGGAACAGAAACCCATCAAAGCGATTCCCTTCGATCGAGCTCGCGTACTGATATCCGTAGGCAGCGGCAATCACGGCGAGCATCGGGAGGATGATGGAGAGCCCCATTCCCAATGTGGGCTGACGCAGACGCTCCGGATCCACTCCCCCGCGATGCGCACGGCTCTGCAGAAATACGCCGATCCCGATTTCGGTCTCGGGAAGTCGTAACAGGTCGACGCGACGCCGGTTCCAGGCTCCCCACCAGTAGAGCGCGCCAGCCGTCAACAGGATGAAGGCGACCGGAGAAGCCAGGTTGCCGACACTCGCGCTGCGGTCGAAGTAGAGGAGCGCATCAATTGAGCCACGGTTATCGCGCGCCAGGTAGACGCCGAGGCAGATCAGCGCGGCAATCCCGAACAGCACGGGAACCCGGCGCCAGTGATCGACCCGTTCGGAGAGTTTCTTCCAGGGCGTGTTCGGGAAATCGGTGCCGACCGCTGCGCTCATGACCAGGAGACCCACGAGCACAGTGCCCAGCAGCGTCCGGAACCGTGACCCATCGGTCGCCCAGACGAACACCGCCAGCCCAAGCAGGAACGCTACGGCTCGCGCCAAATCCACTCTCCAGCGTGCCACGCCGGCGCGCATGTGCCAGAACCGCAGGATGAGGTCGATCGTCACGTAAAGGATCGCGACCGCCGCCACGACGGAATAGCCACGCGACCAGAGCTCGGGCGACTCATGGCGCCCATCCGCCAGCAAGACGGCGATGAGCTTGAGTACGCACAGGGCGATGGCAATAGTCGCGGCGCGCAGCGCCACGAATGAGGCCGCGCGCTCCATCTCCGTCTGCGACGCGTTGCCCGGCCAGAGCCAAAGGCGTTTCGCCCAGTTGCCGACGCGCGGTGACTCGGTATCCCGTGCAAGGCGATGTCGATGACGCAGCCAGAGCTGATGGCAGACGAGCGCGATGACAAGAAACACGCCGAGGTGCACGATCATGTTGCGGCTGTCGAGGAAATTCCCGGCTCGATCAGGCTTTGGGGTTTCTGAACTTGCCTCACCGCACGTGGTGTATTCGAGCGATGCAGAAGAGAACAGCGGGCGGCATTCCCGCCTGATGGCTCTCAAGGGCAGCAGCCCGTCCTGCGCGACGACGCTGATCCATACCGGCGGAGAACAGGGCTGGTCTGCGTTCCGACATGGAGTCTTCTTTTTGAGATCGCTGGGAACGCTGTCACCGGGCCCTGCAGGCATGTCGTAGTCGAGCATGTGAGCTGGCTCGCCGAGCAACAGCGCCAGCGCGTTGTAGACACCATGCGAAGCACTGCTGGCAAATTGTTGCGTGAAGAGGCGCGAGCGCGCCGGGTTCGTCATTGCCTGGGTGCGTGTATTAAGAGAGTAAGTGGAGGCAATCACGGTGCCGCGCAGGTAGCTCCTGACGTCCGGATGCAGGTACAGGAGGCTGCTTTCAATCGTGAACGGCAGGATATTCGGTCGGCGACGCGCAATCTCCTGGGCGAGGAACACATGGTCGCGCTTGTCAGTCGCTAGCACGCCGATGGCAGTGATCGTGCGGTCATCAATCGAACGGAACATGCCGGCCACCATCAGTTCGACCATGGCGGCTGTGAGTCCGGGGGTCACCGGCGCGATTCGATCCGCAGCGGAGCTGGTCTCATCAAGATCGATGTGGGTGAGGCTATCGTCGGGAAGCGCGGCCTCGGAAGTGAGCACCTCGCGCTGCGCCTCACCGCGCAGCCGGGAGATATGCAGTGGAAATGGCACATAGGTCGCACAAGCCAGCTCCTTTATGCTCTTGTCGGTGCGACAGATCTCGCACTTGTTTTTGGTGTTGCCCTTTTCTGGGCCACCGTCGCCCTGAGCAAGCCCCAATCCCCACGTGGTGTTCGACTCGACGAGGAGCGCTACACCGTCGCCGCAGCGCCACTCCTTCTTTATCCCGCTGAGAAACTCCGCCAACGCGCCGAGCACTTCGTCGTCAGATCGGGCAACGGCACCGAAGCTCGACAGGCCCGCGATATCGAGGTAGGACGGATTCTTGCTGTTGCTGGCGCTCGGCGTGACGACCTCAAACCAGACGTTTTGCGAAGTCTCCGAGAGTCCACGTCGTGCCGCAGCGTCCTTGAGCGCACGCTGCACTGAAAGCGCGGAACCCGAATACACCGGACCAAGGATGGCAACCCCACCGGGCTGCAGGTTTGGTTGAGAGGGCGCGGGACGCAGCGCGTCCGCATTCCACCAGAGCGCGAAGTCGAGAGCATTTGCCAGTGCCCGGGTGTGCACGCCATTGGTGGTCGTTTCGGCAGCAAGGAGAACGAGCAGAAGATCCACATTGGCTCCGCCGCTCTCTTTTCCGGGCTTGACCCTGCGAAACAGGAGGCTTCCGGGCGTCCATTGGATCTTGCTGTTGGGAAGATCGTAGCCGGTAAGGACGTATTCCATCTGAGCCGCGGACATTTGGATGGCATCCAGCATCGAGTCAAAGGTCCACTGCAGGCTCGAGTCGACCCAATCCGGAAGCGTGGCGACCAGGACCTGAGAGCGAACGCCCTGCTCGTTGAGTTTCGCAACTACGTCCCGGATCGCCGCCTGATCGCTCGAGGGCGCTGGCTCCTCGCGGTAGTAAACGCCCAGGAAGCGATGGACCAACTTCAACGGCTGCGTGCGGGGTGTGTACTTGGCCTTTTCGGGAGCAGGCGTGGGAGCAGGCGCGGGCGTCGGTGCGGCGACCGGCGCTCGATCATGTGTAGCGGCGGGCTCCGGTTCCGGGGCCGCCCGTTGCTTCACCATCGTGCCGGCCGTGGTGAGGCCGAAGACAACTGTGATAGCGATCAGCACGCGCGTGAACGCATCGCCCCCGCCACCGGTACCCGAATCCATCGCCGCCCTCCTCCCTGAGCAGAGTCCCGCTCACGCATATCTGTGGCGAGACGGACGTTGATCGCACCCCCCACCACACGACCCAAGTTACGGCGCGCCTATTGTCCTTTGATTATCAGGTGCCGGGATGATGAGCGTAGACGCTTGTCGTCCCGTCCTTCGCTACCAGCAGGACGTCATACGCTTGGACCTGGTGCGAAGGCACTTCCATACCCGGCGATCCCACTGGCATGCCCGGCACGGTGAGTCCCTTCGCGTCCGGCTTCTCGCGCAGCAGACGCTCAATGTCCTCCGCAGGCACATGCCCTTCTACGAAATAGCCGCCCACCTCGGCGGTATGGCAGGCGCCCATCCCGTAAGGAATACCGACTCGTTCCTTGATCGGGCCCAGGTTGTCGATGTCGTGCACTTGCGTTGCGAATCCAGCACTCTCGAGGTGCGCTACCCAGAGCTTGCAGCAGCCGCAGCTTTCATTCTTGAAAACCGTGATGAGCAAGCCGCGAGCAGCATCACTTGCCTTCGAGCAGCCGCACAGCGCCGCAGCGCTCAGGGCGAAGAGCGCTCTTCTACGATTCATGTTGGGTACTCTGCAGCAGGTGCAGGTTCCGACGGGCTAATCGGGCTCCTTTAACCATGTCGGGCACTCTTCTTCTTCTTTGTGGCGCGCCGGAAAGACGCTTCCGCAGCCTTTGCAGCTTTGCGGGCGCGTTTGGCCGCACGCTTGGCTTCTCTTACCGCCTGGCCCGCTTCCTTCCATGCGGCCTTTGCCCGTCGCGATTTAGTACGCGCCTCCTCGGCAAATGCCCGCGCGCGCTGAGCGATGCGCGCCAGCGCGCGATGTTCGGCAGTGAACTCGGGTTGCTTCCTTTTGCGCTTCATGACACGGCCCTGCGCAGTTGTGCACTACTGCGGTGGACGACCTGTGGATAACCACCGCTTGCAATCCGCAGAATACGCGAGTTGTGGCCGCGGCGCTTAACCTGGTCATTCCGTGAGCAGAGCATGAGGCCTGCAGGTTACCCATTTAAATCTCTGTCCGAATGCCCTATCTGAGAAACCGATCGGAATCGGATTCCACTTTGGCGGTCTGATCGTCGATACCGCGCACGAAGGCGAGCAGGTCTGCGAGCTCCTGAGGCGAAGCCGTCTGATCCACCGTCTTGCCGTTCGCCAGCAGGTGACGCTTCATGACGTCATCGAGTGTCTGCGCAGAGCCGTCGTGGAAGTAAGGTGCAGACAGACTCAGGCCGAGCAGGGACGGTGAGTTGAAGCCAGCGCCGCCAAACGCCGCAAAGCCTTGCGTGCTCTGCCCCGCCACTGCGGCTGCTCCACGCAGCTCGAGCGGATTGGCCGCGTTGAACGTGCCGACCTTGTCGAGGAATGTCAGTGTGCCTTTGCCGGCACGCGTTACGGAAAGGATCTGCGGGCCCGCCACCGCAACGCCCGTATCGATCGGCTTCACGCCGGCGAAGAAGTTCGCGCCAATTGGATCCTCCGCGAACGTCGGATTGTTGGTGAATACCGGACTCGTGCGGCTCTTGGTCCATTTCGCGCCGCCGTGGCAACCACCGCACTGCACGATGAACACGGCACGACCAGCCTGCTCAACCGGAGCCGATGGGTCAGGCACGATCGGGGCACGTACGGTCGTCACCCATTCCTGGATTGCATCGAGCGAATCACTGATCCCGACCACCGGCCCGTGGTTGAACACCTCCGCGGTGCGGTTCACACCGCGTACATCCGTCGCGAAACCCTTGCCGCCCTGGATGCCACGCGCGTTGTTGTTGAAGTCCGTATTCGAGCCACGCACCGCACTCCAGTTCATCAGGCGCTGGTCAGTGAGATCCAAGCGCGCGAAGGTGCCTTCGAGCGGAATCGTCTGGCGCGGCCCGGTCTCGAAGATCCAGGTCACACCGTCCCCGTGTCCATCGTCGTGACACGACGCGCAGCTCGACCAGCCGTTGTCCGAAGCTTTGTTCCGATGCAGCAGCGGATCGATGCTGCGCAACGGAACGTCGAACACGCCATCGCCGTTCTCGTCGATCACGTCGGGCACGCCGAGGGCGGTGAAGAACGCCAGCTTGCCGAAAAGGCGGCGGTGTTCAACGGTGCCGGGCGCCGGCGGCGTGCTCGACTCGATGTCGCGGGCCAGAACTTCACCGCTATCGAGGGCGATCGCTGTGATCGAGGTATTCAGCTCGTTGTTGGTGTACGCGCGCTTGCCGTCGCGGCTCATCACAACGCCGCTGGGCAGGTTCCCGGTCTGAAAGCGCGTGGCCTTGTTGGTCACGTCGAGGATGTTCAGCTTGCCGTCCTGGCCAATCTTGGCGCGCAACACGTAGTTGGCGCCTCGACTGACGAACAGGAACTCCTTGCCACGTCGGTCTGCATCGAGCGCGACGAGGTCGTTGAGGAAGACGCGGTCCAGGCTCTTGGTCTCTTCTCCCGCTGGCGGCTGAGTCTCCTTGAAGACCTGTGCGTTGAGATTGAGTGACCGGTCGGTCTCGGCACCGCTCACGCGATTGAGAACGCCAACCAGACCCTGCACGTTGACATTGAAACGCACGGGCGGCTCCGGCTGCGCGCCGACATTTGGTACATAGAGGAGCGAGCCGCGCAGCAACGCACCGAAGAGCATGTTCGGGTACACCTTCTGTGGGTTCTTCGCGATCGGACCGGTGTCCGAAGCGTCGCTGGAATTCACGTCCGGACAGAATGTTGGCTGCGCGAGCTGTGAGGCACCATCCAGATTTGCAGCCGCTCCACTGTTGAAGAATACGGTCTTGCCCGCATCCTGCAGCGCCTTGCGCGTATTGAGACAGAAGGGACGCCGATCGGCGGCAAAACCTGACGCGAGCGGCTTCAACAGCAGCTGCGACACCTGGACATTGCCGTCCACCGCTGGCCCGACGCGGAATGAATCGATGACGCCCTGCTTCGCATCGTCGAAGCCGTCGGGCCGCGCTGGATCGATCAGCTCGCCGAACAGCCGTGTCACGAACACACGCTCATCGCGGTCATTGCGATCACCGTCGTTCGTGATGGCGACTGAATAGGGATTGCCGCCGGTCTTGATCGAACGCACGACGGCGAGCGTCGATAGCTGTACCACGGTAACTTCGCCCACTGTGTGGTTCGCAATGAAAGCGTAGGTGCCGTTCGGAGTAATCCCAATGCCACGCGGTTCCGGGCCCACCGGCACCGGCGCACCGATGACCTGCGGTGTTGCGCTCGTGAGATCGATGACGCTCATGGTGCCGTCGACAGCATTGGTTACATAGGCGCGCTTGTCGTCGGGACTGAGCGCCACGAAGCGCGGCTCCTTACCCACTGGCACTTCGGCGAGCAGCTCGCTCGCATCGTTGCCGTTTGCGTCGCGGACGCGAATCACCGACACCGTGCTTTTCTGCCGATTGACTACCACGGCGCGCGTGTCGTCACGCGTCAGCGCGATGCTGCTCGAGCGTCCCTGGCGGAACAGAGTAGTGAACTGCGCAAGGATCTCATTGACATCGATCAGCGTGCGCCCAAGGGGAGCGAGCGCTGCAGCCACGACGGGGTCTTGCGCAAAGGCACCGGCTGCTTGCGCGAAGTTGACCGTCTTGCCACCCGCCACCGCCGCCGCAACGGCTCCTTGCGCGGCTGCATCGATGGTGATGCCGTCACTCAGGTCGGAATCTGCATCGAGGGCGGCGAGCAGGTTGACGAGATTGCCCAGATACTGATCGCCATCGTTCTGAACCTCTGCAAGATCCTGCAGGCTGAAAGGAACTGCATTGGCAGCAGTAGCCGCCAGCGTCGCTGAGCCGATCACCAGGCGATTGGAGCCATTTCCGATAAAGAACTCTACGGGCCGACCGACCGCGAACCGGAACTTGCCCGCGCCGTCGGTCTGCCCTTCGACGACGTCAGCTACGCGGAATCCGAGTCCCTCGACGGTATCGTCCGTGAACTGAGCTTCGGCGATTTGCGGCGGTGGCATGTACTGACCGTTATTGCCTCCGTAGCCGCCGCACGCAGTGATGGAGAGAATTGCTATTTGCAAGAGCAGCAAATTCAGCATTCGCAGCTTGCGCGCCCGTTGCACACTCACATCGTTACTCACAGCTGTATCTCCCACTTCCATGGTGAAAAGGCGTCGGATTCGGTGAGCTTGAGCGCCTCGCCGGCGAAGAAACCATTCTTCAGAATGTCTCGATGAGTAAGTGTTGCTGGCTGCGGTACGCCGCCAGTGCTGGACGTAAACTGAATGGCGATGGGATCAGTCGGGCGCAGGATCGCACCCAGTGCGAACAGCGCCTGCTTCTCCATCGGGGTTCGCAGCGCGACCAGATCGTCGAACCTGACCATGCCCCGCGTTGATCCGGTTCCGAGTCGGATGACAGACTTGAGTGCGGGTACACGCGTGGCCTCGAGCTTCCCCGGGGCACAACGATCGATTTCGGGAGCCACGCTGCGCAGGATGTCGAAGTGATTGGCCGACCTGGAGCTGGGCGCCAGGATCAGCGCTCTGCAGCCGACCTTCTTCAGTATGTATTCGAGTTCTACGCTGCCATACGCAGGGTCGATATTGACCAGAATCAATCCTGCCTTCGCCGCCGCAAATTGGGTCAAAACGGACTCCGCGCAGTTCGCAGACCAGATGCCAATCCGATCTCTTGGCGCGAGTCCGAGTCCCAGCAGGCCGATCGCCAGGCTATCCACGCGAACCCGCAACTGCCGATAGGTCCACCATAGACGCTGGTGTGAAACAACCAGCGCTTCCTGATCGGCGAATTGCCGGGCGGCGCGGTCAAAACAGGCACCGATGGTCTCCTCAATGACGGGACCGGTCGGCGCACTGCGCAGGTAACTCACATTGTTTCGCATGATCGTCTCCGGATTGGCCGCGAGCGCCAGATGGCGGCGTCGCTATCAGCCTTGGCGGGACCTTTATGCCCCAGAGACAACGGCGAGAACTGTCAATAAGCCGACACAGCGATCGTGTATTCGGAAGCGGTGAGTGATTTGCGCGTCCATCCGTTCACTTGGGCGTGAGATCGTTCGCAGAACGCTGCCGTATCCGCGATTCTCTTTTTCGTCGGCTGGAATATGTGCGATGTGCGGCACTTTTCGCGTTTGCTCAGGACTGCGCCGCGCTCGGACAAGTTGCTTTTGCTCATCACTTTCAGCCTGACGGTATTCGTCGACCTGGTGGTCGCCGTGAATGTAGGCGTCTGGTCCCGTTCATGGACGCGACCGGCATGCAGACGCTGGCGGAAATCGTCGAGCGCTATCGGCGTCGGCACGTTCGCGTGATGTTGTGCGGAATGCGCCCGGAACTGTTCGCGGCGCTGCGAAGCGTTGGCACGATCGAGCTCGTGGGTGAGGCGAACGTGTGTCGCGACATGACGGAAGTCGCGCAGCGCATCGGCGCGGCATGACCATCGGCCTACCCGACTGTCACGCCCGGGTGGGAGAACCCGGCCCTGCACGCGGTCCAATGCGGCGTTACGCCTTGTCTTGGCCGAAATTTTCAGTGTAGAGTCAGTTCAATCCTTGTCTGCGCGGAGATGAACAGCCAGCCCGGACAGCTGTCTTCGGCGCGATCATCGCTCCCATAGGGGGCAGAACTGTGAAGACGCTGCGATTCTTCATTTCCTCGCCGGGCGATGTCTTCGAAGAACGCGCGTTGGCCGGCCGGGTCATCGAGCGGCTGCAGAGCGAGTACACAGGCAGGGTCGTACTCGAATCGGTTCGGTGGGAGCACGAGCCGCTACTCGCCACGTCAACGTTTCAACAGCAGATCGCCGACCCGTCAGAAGCTGACATCGTGGTGGCGATACTCTGGTCGCGCCTCGGCACCCGGCTTTCCGCACAATTCACTCGTGCAGACGGATCGCGATACGAATCCGGCACCGAGTACGAATTCGAGCAAGCCGTGGCAGCTTTTCGCCGGAATGGAAAACCGGAACTGCTCGTCTATCGACGCACTGCGCCGCCATCTGTCCGGCTGGACGACGAGAAAGACCTGATGGAGCGGCTGGCGCAGAAGAAGAAGCTCGATGAATTCATCGAAAAGTGGTTCCACGACCGGACCGAGGGAACCGTGCTCGCCGCTTTTCATCCCTACGAGTCACCGAGCGACTTCGAAATCCTGCTGGAAAATCACCTGCACCGGTTGATTGAGCGGCAGCTTCCACGCAGCCTCACCGCCACTTCTGAAGCGCGCGCGGTGTGGAAAAAGGGATCCCCATTCCGTGGGCTGGCCGCGTTCGAGTTCGAGCATGCGCCGGTATTCTTTGGCAGAACGCGGGCCGTATCAGACATCCTGCAGGCCTTGCGCAAACAGGCAACCGATGAACGTTCGTTTGTGCTGATCCTCGGCATGAGTGGCGGCGGCAAATCGTCGGTGGTTCGCGCGGGCGTGCTGCCGATGCTGACCAGGCCAGGCGTCATTGAAGGCGTCGACTTCTGGCGGCGTGCGGTCTTCAGGCCGACCGACGTGCCTGGCGACATCTTCACCGGGCTTGCCAAAGCACTGCTCCGCGAAGACGCGTTGCCATTGTTGGACGTCGAGGGGAGCGGCCCGGACGAACTTGCCCAGATGCTGCGCCAATCACCGCAGGCAGCGATTGCCTTCGTACGAAATGCCCTGGCGCGTGAGGCTGCGGCGAAAGGCAAGGCAAACGGTCGACTCGCGCTGGTCATCGACCAGATGGAGGAACTATTCACGCACGAGGAAACCCAGCCCGGGCACCGGGAGGCGTTCGTCGATGTCCTCGATGCGTTCGCACGCAGCGGCCGGGTCTGGGTCATCTGTACCCTGCGCAGCGACTTCTACCCACGACTCGCGACCTTTCCCAAGCTCTCTGCGCTGAAGGAAGGCGCCGGGCAATACGATCTGATGCCGCCCACGGCGAGCGAGATCGGCCAGATGATCCGCCTGCCGACGCGTGCGGCAGGGCTGCACTTCGAGGAAGATTCAGCCAGCAATGAACGGCTGGACGACATGCTGCGCGACGCTGCAGCCGAGCGTCCTGAAATCCTGCCGCTCCTGCAGTTCACGTTGGAGGAGTTGTACCAACGCCGCACCGAAGATGGGATGCTCACGCTGGCCGCCTACAAGGCGCTGGGCGGCGTCGAGGGCTCACTCGCTCAGCGCGCTGAAACGGTGTTCAAGGATCTGCCCGACGACGTCGAGACGGAACTGCCGAAGATCCTGAACGCGCTCGTCAGTATCGAACAGGACGGACACGAGACGATCGGCCGCAAGCGTGCGGCCTGGTCTGATCTGTCCAAGGGCAAGAGCCGTGCCCTGGTCGATACCTTCGTCGAGAATCGCCTGTTCGTGACTGAGCTTGCCGATGACGGCAGTGCGGTCGTCACAGTCGCTCACGAAGCACTCCTCTGGCATTGGCCGCGCGTCATGGATTGGGTCGCGCAGAATCGCGAGAACCTTCGCGTTCGCGCACGCATCGCGACAGCGGCCCAGCGGTGGCAAGCCGAAAACAAGCCGACGGATCTATTACTGCCCCCCGGCAAGCCGCTGCTCGAGGCCGAGTCCCTGGTCGAGCACGGAATCGAGCTGCATGAAACTGAAGCCGGCTTCATCGCGGCCTCGATTGCCCGTCAGCGACGCGCTCAACGCCTCAGGTCCGGTGTCGTCGCTGCGGTGGCAGCTCTGGCCGTGATCGCAGGTCTGTCCGCCTTTTTCGCCAACCACCAACGCGACGCCGCGAATCAGGCGCGAAAGCGCGCCGAGATTGAAGCCGAAACAGCCAAGCAGACGACCGATTTCATGGTCGGCCTGTTCAACGTGGCTGATCCCAGCGAAGCGCGCGGCAACACGATCACGGCCCGCGAAATCATGGACAAGGGCGCCAAGCGTATTAATAAGGAGTTGACGGCCCAACCAGCCATCCAGGCAACGCTCATGGAAACGATGGGCGTGGTCTACACGAGCCTCAGCCTCTACGACCAGGCCGTACCGCTGCTGCGCGGTGCCCTCGAAAAGCGCCGCGCTCTCTATGGCGACAAGCGTCCGGAGGTCGCCCAGTCGATGGATCGCCTCTGCGAAGTACTCAAGCTGAAGGCAGAGTACGACCAGGCGCAGCAGATGTGCCGCAATGCCCTGTCTCTACGCCGCGAGCTGCTTGGCAATGGGAATGTCGACACTGCCAAGAGCATCTATGAGCTCGCCGATCTGCTCAGCCGCACGGGCGATTTTGCCGCCGCGGAGCCGCTGTTTCGCGAGGCGCTCGCTTTGCGCACCAAGCTCATCGGCGCGCGCAGCCCCGAAGTGGCGCAAAGCATCGAGGGACTGGCGCTCAATCTGTACGACCAGGGGCAGTACGAGAATGCGGCCGCTCTGCTACGCAAAGCCGTGGCCATGCGGCGGGAACTGTACAACGGCCCACATCCGCAGCTCGCCGAAGCGCTGAACAATCTCGGATTCGTGATCGACGATACCGGCCAGAGCAAGGAAGCCGAACAACTGTTTCGCGAAGCGCTTGCCATGAAGCAGCGGTTGCTGGGGAGCGAGCATAAGGAGATAGCCACCGGTCTGAACAACGTCGCGTATGCACTCTACGAGCAGCGCCGCTACAACGAGGCGCAATCGCTCTACAACAGAGCCCTGGAAATGCAGCGAAAACTGCTGGGCGCCGCTCATCCCGACGTAGCGACGACACTCAACAACCTTGCCTTCGTCATGCATGACAAGGGCGATGTGAAAACTGCCATCGAGCTGATGAAGGAGTCCCTGCAGATCAACAAACAGGCGCTGGGCGCCGAACATCCTTTCGTTGCACGAGGCATGAACAATATCGCGATGTGGATGATGGAAGGCAACGACATCGTGGCAGCCGAACAGCTGCTGCGCGAGACTTTGGAATTGCGAAAGAAGGCCCTCGGGCCGGAGCACCCGGACGTCGCCGGCACGATGACGCTTCTTGCGGGCGCACTGATCGAGTCGCATCGTTACGCTGAAGCGCAGGGACTCGCCACCGAGGCGAAAGCCGTGTTCCTCAAGTCGCTGGGTTCAGCTCACTGGCGCGTTGCGACTGCCACGACGGCAGAGGGCGCAGCGCTCGCGGGGCTGAAGCAGTATCCACAGGCCGAAGAGCTGCTTCTGAAAGGCAATGCCGTTCTGCACGGGAGCGAGGGCGTGCTGCCCTATTATGTGAAGACCTCCGATCGCTGGCTTGCAAAGCTGTATCAGGGGATGGGTCAACCCGCAAAGGCGGCGAAGTATCTCGCGCAAGCAGCAGCACGTTCGAATTGACCGCCTCGTTCATGAAACGTGTTGCCTTGCTGATGTCTAGAGGGCATTCTAGCTGGCGATCGAATGCGCCCTTAGAAAACACACCTACAACGATTCGATCGAGCTCAACAAGTGCTGCAACAGGCTTGCTGGATAGAGACTAGGCTGGTCCGACCAACCCGCCCGGTTGATCTCGTATTACTGACTTACTGGGGGATCGGGCAATGTTCACACGAAGAAGCCTTCCATCCGTTCGTAGCCGCCGTACTCGCATTGGCGGCGATGAAAACATGGGCAACGGACCCGCCTCCGGTGCCGTTTGACGGCCGTTATTACCAGGTCGTTATCGCCAACAAGATCACGTGGCAAGCCGCAAAGGTTGCGGCAGAACAGCACGAGTTCGATATCGGTGGCGGAATAAAGGTCAAAGGTCATCTCGCGACGATTGGCTCGCTCGCGGAAGATCAATTCCTGCAGGACACCTTTATTGCTCCGCATGCGCCGATCAACGGTACCGAGCTCTGGGTAGGCGGCTTCCAGGAGCCGTGCGCCACCGATACCCCCGAACCCGGATGCGGCTGGGTCTGGATCAATGGTGAGGCCATTGCTGCGGAGAATACGGACTCGCCTTACACGAACTGGCAAAACGGCGAGCCCAACAATCTCATTCGCACTCCCGACGCGGACAATGATGCCGCCGAGAATTATCTTGCAATTGGGCTGGGCGGCCTACTCGGATGGAATGACGAAGGTCACCGCCCCAATGTGTGGGGCTACATCATCGAGTACGGCGACAAAGTCACCGTTCCCGCGACGACGTGTACCGCCGATGGTCCGGGCTGCAACCCGACGGGCGCCCAGATTCAGACGTACCCGCCGAACGCGGTGGTCGCAGACAGATGCCACGCTGACGGCGCGCACATTTCTGATTCATGACGATCCGAGTCGCTGTGGCGTAGCGCCACTGGTGCTGTTCAACGGGGCGGCGATCGTACCGCCGTACCTCTGCGGCCATCCTGATTTCCTCGTCATCGAAACCGAGGCTGAGGGTGTGGAGATCCAGCAGGGCGTGATCGATTTGGAGAACCTGACTGAAGATGTGCTGCCCGGGAACCTGTATGCATGCAGTTCCATGACCGATCCTGATGTGTCGCACCGGGACGTCGTGGGATGGCAGTCCGCCAGTCCTACCGACATGCTTGAGAACGGGCTCGGCACGGGCCGTTTCCTGGGCGCGGTGACCGAAGTGACCTATGGATGCGGCAGCTCACGCGGCAAGGCCGTCAGCGGCTCGTTTCACTTCGTTGGTTTGCAAATTTATCCCGGCGCGGCGGCCGCCGGCAACGCGCAGCTCACTCGCAAGAGCATGGCCGAACTGACGCGGTACAAGCTGAAAGTACTGCAGGCCTCCGTTGTCGCGTCAAAGGCGGCCCTGCCCAAGCTCCAGTTCGCGATATTGAAGGGTCTGGTCGACGTTGCAATTGCGTTCCACGATCGCGCGCAGTACCGGTTGGCGTTGTTGAACATCAGGCTCTTCCTCGCTGGGGTCGAGCATGCAAACTACGCGGTGATACCGGGTAAGAACTTCAGCGGTGATCACGAGATGCGCGGCTCCAACATCGAGTTCATGTACACGGCCAAGATTGTCCCGCTCGGGCCATAGAACCCGAGCAGCCTCAAACACCGCAGTGCCGGGCAGCAAGTCGATCTGCCCGGCGACTGCGCTCTCGCGCCGTCGGCAGAAGTAGACCCTCCGCCAAAATGGCACGGGAACCATCACCGGCACCGTGCCGGAACCCACTGGGCTCGACGATGAGTTGCACGCGCCAGCAGCGGCCAAGCGCCTGCGCGTAAGCCGGATCACGTGATCAGAGACGCTCAGTAGCGATACACGAAGCCGAGCCTGAGTACGTCGAGATCCGGCGTGCCCGACGCGTTATCAAAGTCGTACCAATGTTTCTCGTATGCGAATCGCAGACTGAAGCCGGCTGAAGCGTCCCAGCGAACGCCCGCGCCCACGTTATACGTGAACCCATCGACCGAGCGCGTGTCCTGAACCGGAACGCAGACCTGCCCGTACCATGGATCCCACCAGCAGCCGACCTCCACCCGGCCTTCCGGAATATTGGTGTCGATGAAACTCCAGCCGATGCCGCCGGTGACGTACGGGGTAATACTGCCGTCGAGGAAGTTGTAGCTGACGTTGGCACGCGGCGTGAACGACTCGTAGTCGCCGCTTACGTTCGCTGTCAGCCCAGGAATGTCTGCCGACTGGATCGTCGCATCGTAGTCCGCCTTCTGCCAGTCCAACGCGAACCCGAGCTCGAGGCGCGGACTGAAGCGGTAACCGAAGGTCAGCGTGGCCGAGAAATCACTGTCGACCCGCACCGTAGAGCCGCCGTCAAAAGACCAGTCGTTGGAGTCCTGGTAGACGCCATCGATGCCGAATTCCCAGCCCGGGCCTCTTGTGCCCTGTGCCCACGCTGGCGAGCTCATCGAAAGGCAAGCTACTAAAAGAAGGACCATGCGGTGCTTCGTGTCCATTCGTGTATCTCCGTGCTCAGCTCTGCGCATGCACTGCATGCATTGCGAATGAGGGTTGCGTACCAGCGTCGCTTTGGCAATTGCCCTTTGGGGCAATACATTTCGCCAACTCTGAACGAGATTAGTTGTCGTAAGGCTATTTCAGTTGCTTCAATGTTCCTTCGGTGAGTAGTAAAGGCATTAGCAGGGTGAGGTACAGGCAATGATCCTTGGAATGTCGCTCGCAGCTTTCACGCTACTGCACGTCATCATCAGCCTGCTCGGGATCGCTTCCGGACTTGTCGTCCTCGCAGGCATGCTCGGCGGACGACTGCTCAATGGCTGGAACGGCTTTTTCCTTCTTACGACTGTAGCGACCAGCGTCACGGGATTCATGTTTCACTCCAAGAGCTTTGGCCCACCGCACATCGTGGGTGTCATTTCGCTCATCGTGCTCGCCATCGCTTTGTTCGCGCTCTACTCTCGCCGACTGGTCGGATCGTGGCGCTGGATCTATGCCGCCACAGCAGTGGCCGCTCTCTACCTGAATGTGTTCGTCGGGGTCGTTCAAGCGTTCCAGAAGCTGCCGTTCCTCCATGCGCTGGCACCCAACGGCTCCGAGCCGCCCTTTGTCGTCGCACAAGGCTTGGTGCTCCTCATCTTCGTCGCACTGGGTATCCGGGCCGCCAAGAGATTCCATCCCACGGCGCAAGCGATCACGTAGGCCGCGCGGAGCAACGAGTTCGGTTTCGCCAACTATGAAGTTGAAGCGGTGAAGTAAGTCCGAGGGAATGAAAAGGCCCCGGTGGTTCGCGCCGGGGCCTTATATAAGAGAATCAACCTCCGTCGCATCGCATCAATTGCTGCCCGGCGGTACGGTCTGCAGTTTCTCCATCACCTTCTCGAGGCTGAAGCTGCCGACCTTCTGGCTCGGCGGGAATTCCTTGAACGATGCCAGGAAGGCGCCAACATGTTCCTGCGCCGGCACCAGCAGGAAGGTGCGATCGATGCGCCAGTGCGGGTAGTCCATCGCTAACTGATCACCTTTCTCGAAAGGATCAGAACGCAGGTTGAAGATTTTCGGCAGGCGCAGCTCTACGAACGGCTCCTGCCAGACTGCAAACCCTTCGGCGCGCTGTTCGGCAAAGACGATCTTCCACTGCGCGTACCGAAGTGCGACGAGCGACCCATCGTCATTGAAATAGAAGAACTCCTTGCGCGGATCCTCTTTGGCCTCGCCCTTGAAGAATGGCATCAGGTTGTAACCGTCGAGGTGCACCTTGAAGGTCTTGTTGCCAACTTTCATTCCTGTGAGGAGCTTCTGCGTAACGTCTGGATCGCCGCTCGCGGCAAGCAACGTCGGCAGCATGTCCTCATGCGCGAATATATCGTTGTACACCGTGCCGGGCTTGATCACCCCCGGCCAACGAATCGCGGTAGGAACGCGGTAAGCGCCCTCCCAGTTCGTCGCTTTCTCGCCACGGAAAGGGGTGGTTCCGCCATCGGGCCAGGAGAACTCTTCCGCGCCGTTGTCGGTGGAGTACATGACGATCGTGTTGTCTTCGATGCCGAGTTCCTTCAGCTTTTCGAGCAACTGCCCCACCATGCCATCGTGTTCGACCATGCCGTCCGGATAAGGCCCGAGCCCGGTCTTGCCCTCACTCGCAGGCTTCAGGTGCGTGAAGATGTGCATGCGTGTTGAGTTCCACCAGAGAAAGAAAGGCTTGTTGTCCTTCTTGGCCTTCTCCATGAACCCGAGCGCGCCCTTGGTGAACTCCTCGTCCACGGTCTTCATGCGCTCGATATTGAGCGGACCGGTGAGCTCGATCTTCTGCGTGCCATCCGGATTCGCCCAGGTATGGAGCACGCCACGCGTGCCGTATTTCTTGATCATCTCCGGATTCTTGAAGTAATCGGGATTCTCGGGTTCCTGCTCGGCGTTGAGGTGATAGAGCGAGCCGTAGAACTCGTCGAAGCCGTGCGCGGTCGGCAGGTGTTCGTCACGATCACCGAGATGGTTCTTGCCGAACTGGCCGGTGACGTAGCCCTGCCCCTTGAGTAACTGCGCGATCGTCACATCACGCGCTTGAAGGCCTTCCTTCGCCCCCGGCAGACCGACCTTTAGCATGCCGGTGCGAAAGCCAACCTGCCCGGTGATGAACGAAGCGCGCCCGGCAGTGCAACTCTGCTGGCCGTACCAGTCGGTGAAGAGTGCACCCTCCTTCGCGATGCGATCGATGTTGGGCGTCCTGTAGCCCATCATTCCCTGGTTGTAAGCGCTGACGTTCCAGAAGCCGATGTCATCGCCCCAGATGATGAGGATGTTGGGTTTCTTGTCCGCCGCCTGGGCGGATGCTGCCAATAGGACGCTAAGCACAAAGCCGAGCAGTTCCAGTCTTGAAACGCGAGCGTTAAGCATTTGGTTCTTCTCCCTGCGCCCCCGCGATCTGCGGGCGCTGTGCCGCGAAGACTTACACTCAAGGATGGACCTGGCTATTGTCCTTTGGGGCGATGCAGCCCAGGGGCCGCAGAATCGAGTGGCGCAGAACGCGGCGTTAGTACAAGATTCCGCCCCTTCGTGATCCCGGCCGATGCAAGTTGCGCAGCATCCGCGGCGTTCTCGCAGGTCGCGACCACGAAACATTAATAAATTCAAAACGACGGAGAGTCATCAATGCGATTACCTACAAGAATCATTGCGCTGGGACTGTTGTTGGGTTCGGCCGCTGCCGTGGCAGATCTCCAACCGTGGAAAGACTACGAAGAGAGTCAGACCGTGTGGTCTGTCACCACCATTCGCGTACAACCGAACATGGATGACGCTTACCTCGAAGGTCTCGCAAAGACCTGGGTATCGACCAACGAGGCAGCGAAGAAGCTCGGACAGATCGAGGACTACGAGATCTATCGCAGCGATCTGCCGCAAAGTGGCGATTTCAATTTGCTGCTCATCGTGAAGTTCGCCAAGACTGAGGATCTCGTCCCGAACAAGGCGCGGTACGAGGCCTTCATGAAGGAATTCGGTAAGGAAAAGGTCGACGAGACAACCACGTTCTCACAGAAGAACTATCCGGCGATGCGTGAGATTACCGGGCAGTACTTGTTTCGAAAGATAACCTTCAAGAAATAATGAGTCGGCTGACCCTCTCCGCCTCGCTGCGGAGTGGGTCAGCCGCCAGCCAACGTTGTCTCAAGCCCTCGCGCTGTCCCACGTAGGACAACGGCGCGCCGCTTCCCCTCCTCTTCGCTGATATCGAAGTCCCGTGAGACCCCTTAGCTTCTGTCCGCCAGGTTGGCGCTGAACACGGAGGGTTTCATAGTGATACAACGGGCAGCGAACCGAGCTCGCGAGGTTGGCAAGATCGGCTGGATCCTGCTTTGGTTGCTGGGCATACCCATCCCGATTCTCTTGCTGCTTTTCGCTCTGCGCGGCTGCACTTGAAGAACCGCGGCACCTGAGTCAGATCGGCCGATCGATCGATGCGGCCAACGGTGTGAAGAGTTTCGGGCCTGCTGCGGTCATGTACCAGCAGTCCTCCATCCGGATGCCGAATTCTCCCGGGATATAGATTCCCGGCTCGTCGGAGAAGCACATCCCGGCTTCAAGTGGGGTTGTGTCGCTGCGTACGAGGTACGGAGGCTCGTGCACCTCCATTCCGATCCCGTGCCCGGTTCGATGCGACGTACCGGGTAGGCCATAGTCCTTGCTCCACCCCTTGCCCTCGTAAAAAGCCCGCACTGCCTTGTCGACTGCGCCGACCGGGACACCGAGCTTCGCCGTCTCGAGCGCGATCTCCTGGCCACGCTTGACCGTATTCCAGACCTCGCGCTGACGCGCCGAGGGTTCGCCGAATACCCAGGTCCTGGAGATGTCCGACTGGTAGCCATGAACGGAACAGCCGGTGTCAACGAGCACGACCGATCCCTTGCGCACTGTCTGCGCTTTGACGGAACCATGCGGATAGGCGCTCGCTTCGTTGAGCAGCACCAACGAAAATTCGTGCGTGCCACCCAGCGCCTCCGTGGCAGCCACCAGGATCTTCATGACATCCGGGCCGCTCATGCCCGCCTCGATTCGTCCGTGCACGTGTTTCAATGCCGCAAAGGTGACGTCGTTAGCCGACTGCATCAAAGCAAGCTCTGCCGACGATTTGACGATCCGGCACGCGCGGACGAGCTCATCTCCTGAAACAACCTCTCGTCCCGCGCCCCACGCCTTGGTCACACGATCGATGATGAAGAAACGCGTCGTGGCTTCTACGGCAAGCGGGCCTTCCTTTGCCGCGCGATCGCGCAGCGCGCTGGCAATGAGATCGAACGGACTCTCGTCCTCTTTCCAGGGTCGAACGTCCGCCGATATCTTCAGCGTTTCGCGCACCGAGGGTTCTTCGAAAAAAGGCGTGACGACAACTACTCCGCCCTCGGCAGGGATCAGCGCCGCGGTCGTTCTCTCGGACCGCCACCAGTGGATGCCAGTGAAGTATTCGAGCGAAGATCCTGCCTCGACCAATAGCGCCGCGACCTTCCGCTGCTGCATCAAGGATTGCACCTTGGCGATCCGCCCGGCGTGTTCCTGCGCGCTGATAGGCTGAGCGCTCTTGGTAAGTGAGCTCAGGTTCTGTGCTTGTGAGTCGGCCGCGTAGAGCTTCCCGCTCGCCGCCAGCGCGGCACCCACACCCGCCGCTCCAAAAAACGCACGCCTGGAAGCTGTTGTCATCACGATTTGTTGAATGCGCGATCGCCGCCTGGCAGAGCGCGCCCCGTGTATGACATCAACGATCTCTTATCGTCTTACGAACACTACCTGCGTGATGTCGCTGGCTTTCGCAGGCGCTTGTGATGTCGACCGCGCTTCCGGGTACCAGGCCGCGGTAGTGTTGCACGCGCTGCGGGCGCGGCACGCTCAGCTGCAAGACGGTAGCGATGTTCGGCGAACTCCCAGTCGAGTCTCCGATCGATGACGGCCTCCAAATATTCGCGACGCCGGTTCTGATGATCGAAGTAGTACGCATGCTCCCAGAGGTCGATTGCGAGCAAACACGCGTGTCCTCGCGCCTCCGGACAATCCGTATCCGAGGTCGTCAAGATTCTCACCTGCTTTCGGCGGTTGGCTACCAGCCAAAGCCACCCGCTGCCCAGGTGCGCTGCACCCGCCAACGCGAACTTTTCGGCGAAGTTCGTGAAGTCACCGAATGCGCGATCGAGCGCCCGTCGCAGGTCTCCGCTCGGGCGTTTCTTCCACGGCGTCAGACTCTGCCAGAAAAACGCGTGATTCCAAGCGTCTGAGGCTGCTGTAAGGAGTTCCTTGTCGCGCGCGTGCTCGCGTGCCCAACGTATGATTTCCAAGGAGCTCTTGCCAGCCAACTCCTCGTGATCCCCTGCAAGCCGATTGGCCAACTCTATGCACTGAGCATGGTGGCACCCATGGTGCATTTGCATTGTTCTGGAGGAGATGACGGGCGATAGCGCTCCCAAAACCCAGGGCAGCGACTTCACAACGAACGGGGCAGTCAGTGAAGTCGCCACAGGCTCTTCGACCTGCGACCTCGCGACGGTCGCACGCCTGCCGGAGAACGCGACCTCGGTCATCGATGTTGGCATCTTGCCGTCAGCAAGCCTGGACCTCATTGTCTCCATCGCGTTTTCCAGGCGTCCGTGCACGTTTTCGCATGTCGCTCCATGCTCAAGGCCGCTTCGGTACTTGGCAGGGATCGTCCTGAGGATCCTGATATCGGGCTTGAGGATACGGCTCACATTGCGATCAATAGCCAGAGCAGTCGGGAACGTCGCCATCGGCCGGTCGACCCTGAGCGCCACACTCATCGCACCGTTAGGCGGTGTCGCGACTTCGGTCAACGGTTTCGGGGTCTTGTAGCCAGCAAGCTTGCGTCTCACAGTCATCCACTCGCTTTCGAGGCGCGACGACGCGTCTTGCCAGACTTTCACCTGTCGTCGGCCATTCGCCAGCAGCCAAAGCCGCGCTTTGCCCAAAAGAGTCGCGCCTGTTGACGCGAACTTATGGGCGATACTCGTGAAGGTAACGGACAGTTTCCCAGCGCGCTCGCGCGCCCAGCGCACGACCTGCATCGTTCTCGAGTAACTGGCGGAGGCCCAGGTTCCCATGGGCCACGGCAGCGGTTTCAGCATGCCCGCGACGGTCGGCGAAGCCGCGGTCGGCTCTTCGACCGGCACCCCCGTATCGGTCGCCGAACTCGCCAGTGGGGTTTCGGTCAACGTCGTCGACGTCTCGCCGTCGGCGAGTTCAGACCTGACAATTTCCCACGCGCTCTCCAAACGCGCCCACGCGCCTTCCCAGATTTCATCACGCTCCCGACCGTAGTGAGATTGCGCGAGATTCGTCTTGAGTACCTTGATGTCGTGTTCAACGATGCGGCTCAGATCGCCGATTCGTACCACACCGTCAGCGGCGCTGGCCGGTGGGGCCCCGTTGCTTCGATCGAATCGCGCGCCATCAGCCAAGATTGTCATTGCCCTATCCCCGGTCGGTGTGAAAGAAGGTGAAGTCACCAGCCTCGCGTCACGACAGGGGGCTACGGATCCGCCTTCCGTACCGGCGCGGCGATGGAGCTGGGCCGGAGAATCCTACGCTCCGATAGTCATCCCGACAAACACGATTCCGCTCGCGGGACCTCCGGTTCGGGGCTCGTTTCTACACCAGCACGCGCCGCATGTAGACTCGTGCGCTGCGCTCGCCCGCGCTGATCAGGGCGCGTAAGGCCCACTAGCTTCTTGAGCCCACGTCAAGGATTGAAGAGAGACAGGGAGTTAAGCGACAACGTTAATGAGGAACCGAGCTCGCCGCGTCCCTAGCCGAGTCGTTGAGTCAAACGTTCACCAGCTTCTTGAAGCTCGCGCAAATGCTTGCCTTCTGATGCGGGGTCAGAGGCAGGCGCATTGAGCGCTACCGCACGTTTCAGCGCGAGCAGTTGGAATGCCCGGGTCTTGCGCCTTTCTATCGCAATCGCCTTGCGACAGGTGAATCTGATGCCTCGATGTGCGAATCGGCCTCGGGACTCCATTCTTCTATGGAGACCTCGTTCAGAGAGAACAGGATGATTGCAGGATCGGCACCCTGCACGAGCCAGCGCGCGGCGTCCCGTACCGCGTTGCCCGCAAAGGCGAGTCGCTCCCTCATCGCGGGTCGGTCTCTCCGGTGAGGCGGCGTAGCAGACACTTGAATGCCAGCCGTAGCAGGTGCAGTTTGTCGTTTGCATACTTGCCGGGCGCGGGGCGGCCCCTGGCAAGAGTGGTGGCGGAGACCGAGTAGCCTTTCTACTCCAATCCGATGACTACTTTTCCGCGAGCGTGCCCTTCTTCCAGGTACCCGATCGCCGCCGGCGTTTCGCTCAACTTGTAGGTCCGGTCGATCAAGGGCGTCATCTTTCCGGTCTGCATGAGGTCCGCAAGGACGGTCAGGTCCTCCTGGGTCAGGTCCGCCAAGAAAAACACGAATTCCTGGCTCACGAACGGCGACAGCAGTTTCGCCTTGATCGGAATCGTCATGGCCCCGATCCACGAACCCTCGTTGGGTCCTCCGACGATGACGAAGATGCCCTTGGGTTTCAGAACGCGCGTGTAATCGCGCAGCGAATGAGTGCCGACATTGTCCACGATCAGGTCATAAACCTGATCGCCCTTGGTAAAGTCCTCCTTGGTGTAATCAATGACATGATCCGCGCCGAGTGATCGGACCAGGTCCACGTTCCTGGTACTGCACACGCCGGTTACCTCTGCGCCGAATGACTTGGCGATCTGCACAGCAAACGTGCCCACACCTCCCGACGCGCCGTTGATCAGGACCTTCTGCCCCGCCTGAATCCGTCCCTTGTCGCGAAGAGCCTGTAGCGCGGTGACGGCCGCGATAGGTACTGAAGCCGCTTGCTCAAATGTCACGTTGGCCGGTTTCAGCACGATTGCTCGATCCTCGCGAACCGCTACGTACTCGGCCAGGGCACCCGTTCTCCCGCCGAATACCTCATCACCTGGTTTGAACCGCTTGACGTCCTTGCCGACCGCTTCGACCGTTCCCGCATAGTCAACACCAAAGCGCGGGTTTGTGGGTGCGCCAACGCCGGCCTCCATGCGCATGATGTACGGCTTACCTCGCATGTAGTGCCAATCGAGAGGATTGATGGAAGCCGCGTGAACCTTGACCAGGACCTGGTTGTCCTCGGGGGTCGGCTTTTCGATGTCCTCGAGCTTGAGAACGTCGGGTGCGCCATAGCAACGATGGACAATCGCCTTCATGGGCGTTGCATTGCTGGGTAGCGCAGGCGCCGGACCGCAAGCGGAGTCGTGGCTCAGAATGATCCCAAGCGACAACACCATGACGGCAACGAGGATCAGGATAACGCCCAGGACTTTTCGGGTACGAGTCATAGCCCTAACTCCTGCGGTCGGTGATGCCGAGTTAGATTACGCCTACACGCGACCGCGTGGCGAAGACAATCAACCTGCGCCTCGTTTGCTCCGACTACATAGGCTGGGCTACACGCGATCTTGCATACACCCCGACCGCGCGTCGTTGAAATCTCGGGTCAGACCGTGTCGATGACGGTGCCGCGTCTTTCGGGGTCTGACCGGCGCGTAGCGCCGCTGGATCGCGCCGGTCCGAGATGGGTCCTAGTCCTGGTCTTGCGGGTCCTTCCGCTCCGATCTGGGCGGCGCGGCCCCCAGGCAGACGATTCCACGACCTGTGAAAAGGGATAGCCGGCGCTCGTACGCCTCACGCTCGACGTCGTGACTACGAACGTCCGAGTACTTCTTCCCCTTAGCCTTCCTGAGTGCACCGAGCATCGCGAGAGCGATGAGTGAGCGAGCTGGCATGGTGGCGTTCCTCCTGAGTTGTGGATGAACCTCAACGAGGAACGATGGTGACGACTTGCCGGCGGTTCTTCTGTCAAGCGGTTGACACAGCGCGGAATCAATCTGCTTGGGCTCGCAATTCCTTCCGCAACTCGTCTGGCGGGGGTCCGAGGTCCACATGAAGCGCGGCGAGGCGAAAAAGGTCCCTCGCGGTTCCAGCACCCTCGCGCAGACTTTGCGCGCTGACGGTATTCAATGCCGCGGCGCTGAGTTCGATCATTGACAGCTCATCGTAAAAGTCATTCATCGACAGAATGCCCTTTTTCTGCAGCGCCACGACGAGCGCGACGATTGCGGCCATCGTCGCCTCCGCGGTGGGCTTGGTCGCAGTCATTGAATCGGTCTTCACAGCGCCCTTTCGCCTCCTTATTACCCGCATTACGAACCCGTCCGCGTCTCTTGCTTGCGCCGGATACAAACGCGCCCCGATAGATCCCTCTAGGCTCCCTCGAGGCGCATCATAATGATGGCTCAATTAGCATCTACCGTCTGGACGCCATCCGCGCAAAGTCCGGTAGGCCCACGCCTACGTGATCGAGGCAATCACTCTGGGTGGGATTTGCGAAGGCGTTCGCTGCGTGGAGATCTGCGGATAGCCGCAGCGTCAACCGGACTTCGAGCTCTCGGGCACAAGCTTCGTCCGCGCAGGACACGCGGCAATGCGAGGCGACAGCTCGCCGATATCTCGTACGAGGTTTCGGGTCTCGTCAATGTGCAACTCGATTTCTCTCAAGACTCTGTCAGTCGTGTTGGGGTCACGAAACATTTGCCGGAACGAAGTGGCTCCGACCGGCTCTTCAAGTGGCTTTTCCATGTCAGCGGCGCTTACGAGCGTGCCCTGCACTATGACGTTTCTCTTGTGCGCAAGCTCTTGTGCGCGCAACCACACGTGCTGCCAATCCTGGAGGAGCGACTTGGGTACGACGCGCCTTTCAGCGAGCTTGACCAGAAAAACGCGGCGTCGTTCGAAATCCCATTCGCAGTTAGCCCGTTCCCGCAACCGTGGCTTATCGCATAGCAGGCCAATGCACGCGTGAGTCCATGCTTCAGCGTCTCCGAACGCAAGCACAAACTCCCCCACAGCTCTAAAGAGCCTGGCTTCCAGTTCGGCGGCTTGCCGCTGCCGCGCGGCGGGACTGTCAGCGACTTGTTGTTCAACCACGGGGCCGCTCCGTTACTGGTGAGGTACGGTCTATTTGACGAATAGACCGCCTCCGTATCCGTGCGGCCGTTGCCGAAGACAGCGACAGTATGCAGTTCAAGCTTCGATGATGACGGATGGTGCGAGCGCCGGTTAGCTTGCGGAGTAAGGATAGTTTTCGCTTTGTAGCCTTACGACGGATCGCTAGTCCGGCGCACGCGCTTCGGTAGACCGTGCAAGGCTTGCGCCATGCCGATCACTCGCTCACGAATCAATCCATTACTCGAATGGGGCGTGGGTGATGCGCAGCATCATGTAAAAGTATTCGACAACACTCCGACACCGTTGCCTGCCGCGGCCTGACTCACTCGCGCACGCGCAGGGATAATTATCCCAGCTCACGCGCGTTGGGTTTGCTCGGTCGAGTTGAGTTAAGCGGACGAGTCACCATGTGATCGGAGGACTCGTCATCAGGCAGAAGCCGTCTTGCATTCTAGGACCGTCGTCCAGCATCGCCACGAACGACGATTGGGCGCTGCCTGAAGATCGGATCATTCGGTCGCTAGGGCGACGTCGCTGATCGTCTCCGTCGAGAACGCCCCGGCATCGCGAGGTGTCGGGTCCCTTCTCACGATCGAGCGGCACAGCCCCCTGATATTTTCGATACGCCGTGTGCCTGAGACCCAGACCCCATCGAGTGCCGCCAAAATTGTCACGGCATCGTCGCGGTCAATGGCCCGGCGCAGTGCATCTCGCACCGCGACTCGTGCAGACTCCAGGCGCGCTCTGTAACTGGGACTACTGTCGTCGGCGAGGCACTTGCCGACCCACTCATCGGCCTGCTGCAGATGATCTTGCAGCGTCCTTGCATCCGCAGGTGAGAGACTTCGTGTCATTAGTCGAGCCTTTTTACCTATAACGCGAGGCACGCAGTGGCTGACAGCCTCGATATCGCGCGCTGCCGGCTTACTCAAATAACTCCCAACAGATTTTGGCGCAGTAGACAGGCGCCGTCGGTGCGCTACCGGACATTGCGACCCTCCGTACATAATGCTGCCCGCTCGACGCGTAGCGCCGCTTCGCGCTCTCACGGGCTCACCAGCAAAGAACCTACCGCGACACTGGCCAGAGAGATGTAGGAGAAAGCCTCTAATTCTCGGTAGCCGCGCCAACAGATCGGAGGAACGGGAGGTTTTACTCAACGGGTGTAGCATGAGAGGAAATCCATAGGCCGCGAAATCATTCGACAAATGCATAGCCTTTGGTGCCGCGGCTAAGTGAGCAAATGATGGTCCCCGAAACTGGAACACCCCGGTCGCGGCTGGTGAACGCGACGGTACTGCTCGCCTTCGTCGCCGTGGGCGTGATCCTGTACTTCGCCCAGGACGCGTTCATTCCGGTCGCGGTCGCACTTTTTCTTGCATTGCTACTAACGCCTGCGGTAGATCGCCTTCAGCGTTGGCATGTGCCGCGCGGGCTCGCGGTCACGATCGTGATGTTGGGGGTCCTGCTGGCGGGAGCGGGCGCGGTCAACGCCGTGTGGAATCCCGCCAAAGAGTGGCTGGCGCGCGCTCCGCAGACATTGCGAAAGATAGACACACGCGTTCGACCGCTGCGCGCAGTGTTCGCACAGGTCGATGCAGTGACCGAGCGCGCCGGGCGTCTGACAGATGGCAGCGCGCAGAGCGCCCCTACAGCCGGCGGCGCAGTCGCTGCACCCGAGACCGGGAAGGCGATGTCGATGACGAAGTCGGTCCTCGAAGGATTGACGGTCATTCCGCTCATGCTGTTCTTTCTACTCGGCGGTCCGCCGCTTCTGGCACGCATGGTCGCATCACTCTCGGGGAAGGAGACCTCAGCCAAGTCATTGCGACTCATGGAAGCGATCCGGGTGGAAGTCGGGCGTTACTTCGCGACGGTGGCGCTCATCAACGTCGGCTTGGGCGCGGCAACTGCCGCCGCAGTGGCCGCCCTCGGCATGCCCAACCCGATCCTGTGGGGAACGATTGCCGGAGTCTTCAACTTCATCCCGTATCTCGGGCCGATCACGACCATCTTCATTTTGGGGGGCGCGGCACTAGTGACGTTCGATGATCTGGGACACGCGTTGGCTGTGCCCGGTGCATTCATCGTGCTTCACTTGATCGAGGGCCAAGTCGTGCAGCCACTAACCGTCGGACGCCGCCTCGAAGTGAATGCACTCGTCATCCTGCTGGCGGTCTGGTTCGGGTTCTGGTTCTGGGGCATCCCAGGCGTGCTTCTTGCGGTTCCCCTATTGGTCGCATTGAAAGTCGCCGCTGAGCACCAGCCCTCCTGGCAAGCGGTGCGCAATTTCCTCGCACCGAATGAGGGTTGGCAACCAAAAACGCTCGATAGACTGCTCCGCGCCGGCGACCTGCGTGCGATGCGCTCCGGCGTTCCCACTGCACCTGCCACCGCGCAGCATGTTTCTCCGAAAACGGTTCGCCCACTCAGCGATAAGGCTGATTGATGATCCGCGCGACTGGCGCCTGCAGGGCACTCGCCACCCAGCCTCGCCGCACGTGACGGGGCGCTTGTGAGTGCCGCGCTAGCCATCCTCGCCACCTTGATTGCGACTGCGTTCGTCATTTGGATTGGGGCTAATCTTGCGACCGCCGAGAAGCGCCTGCTCTATCGTCCGCGTCGGTTGTACACCAGCGATGACCCCGACTTTCGTCGTGCCCTCGGCATTCTGCTCGGCCCCCCATTAGTCTCTGGCAATCATGTAAAGACGCTGATCAACGGGGATCGGATTTTTCCTCCGATGCTCGCGGCCATGCGGGCGGCAAAGGTGAGCATCACGTTTGAGACTTTCGTATTTCGCGATCAAATCGGATGCGAGTTTTGCAAAGCGCTCTCTGATGCGGCCAAACGCGGCGTGAATGTGTGCATCCTGCTCGACTGGTTGGGGTCCCGGGGAATGGATGCCAAGCTCCTGGACGCCACGCGCGATGCGGGCTGCGACCTTCAGATCTATCACCCACCGACGTGGTTTCACCTCGGACGGCTCAACAACCGCACCCACCGCAAGCTACTCATCGTAGATGGCAAGACAGGATTCACGGGCGGTGTAGGCATGGGAAATGAGTGGCTGGGCGACGCGCAGGACCAATCGCATTGGCGCGAAACCCACTACCAGGTGGAAGGTCCGGTAGTCGCACAAATGCAGGCGGTCTTCGTCGATAACTGGATCAAGTCGACCGGCCGCGTCCTGCATGGCCCCGAGTTCTTCCCGGCCACGTACGCGACACCGGGCGATATGGATGCCCAGATGTTTGGAAGCTCGCCGGTGGGCGGCTCGGAGAGCATGCATCTCATGGTCCTGTTGGCTCTCACTGCGGCCCAGAAATCGATCGATATCGAGAATGCCTACTTCGTGCCCGACAAGCTGACGGTCGAGGCGCTGGTCGCAGCTGCTGGCCGCGGTGTTCGCGTGCGTATCCTGGTCCCTGGGCAATGCACTGATGCACGGGTGGGCAGATGGGCTGCACAAGCGCTGTATTGCGATTTGCTCAACGCCGGCGTCGAGATCTATGAGTATCAGCCGACGATGATCCACGCCAAGGTGCTCGTGGTCGATGACATGTGGGTGTCAGTGGGATCCGCGAACTTCGACGACCGCTCATTCCGGCTCAACGACGAGGCGAACCTCAACGTTTTCAGCGAGGAACTCGCTGCAGAACAGATCCGCTATATCGAGCAGGATATTGCACAATCGAAGCACATGGTTCTGCGCCGGTGGGCACGCCGTCCGGTCACGCGGCGTGTCTACGAAAACCTCGCGCTGCTCCTCCGCTCGCAGCTCTGACGCGCCGTGTCAGGTCGTGCGGCTGCTGGGCGTCTGCTTTCAGGCATTGCTCGACACACTCAGCCGCCTCGACGTCGAGCTGACGGAACGCGAATTCGTTCAGCGCGGCGAAACCAGTACGGGCCCCCCGTGACTACCGGTACACCGCCTAACCGGCCTCGAGATTCGGACGCTCCCCCGCCTTGCTTCGGCCACAGCCGTCGCGTCAGGACATTCACACGCTTTGTTTTGGGCCAGGGCTTACAACGCGCCGATCCGCCCCAATATCAGGCGCCAGCAAGGAAGCTTGCTCGAGTGAATTTGGTCTCGTTACGAGGAGAGAGAAATGATGAGTCTCATGCGTCACCAACCCTGGTCCTTTGTTGATCGCTGGCAGCCAGATTTCGAACGGCTGTTCGCAAGGACGGGCGCCTCAGAGCCAGCCGGAACGCTGGGTACCGTCGGTCGATGTTCAGGAAGAAAGCGACCGGTACGTAGTCCGTGCGGATGTGCCAGGTGTCGAGGCTAAGGACATTGAAATCTCGGCCGAGGACGGCCTGTTGACAATTCGCGGAGTGCGAACGACGAAAGAGCGCTCGGACAGCGACGGCTTTGAACACGTGGAGTGCTTCACCGGAGCGTTCCTGCGTCGCATTGCCCTGCCGACTTCGGCGCAGCTTGATTCGATCAAGGCTCACTACACCAATGGCGTGCTCGAGATCGAGATCCCCAAGCAGAAGCGAGCCGAGGCCAAGCGCATTACGGTCGCGGTCAATTGATCCCTGTGAGTAGACAAAGACAAAGCTGAAAGGCCGCGACTCAAATGCGGCTCACTCGCCCCGGCATCGCAAGGTCTCGGGGCTTTTCTTTGGCGAGTGTTCGCGCACCAAGCGCGCGAGTCAGTCCATAATCCGCTTTGCTGTCCCGCCAGGCCGGCACGCTCTCCAGTGACGCCGATGTAACCGGTCGCTCATGGCGGCGCCGTCATTTGGAAGCTGTTGATCTGCGCTTGTTCATCCGGGGTGAAGTTGTTGTCCTTGAACTCGACGCCGAGCTGCGATGGCGTGTACAGGAGCAGCACCGCGAGGTTATCGGCAACTACCTTGCGCACGTCTTGCATCACCGCAACGAACGGATGAGTCACATAGCCGCCTGTGACTGGACACCACCAGGCGATGAGGATTTTGTCGTAGGGTCCAGTCGGCACGGATCTGAACATCCGCACGCGCATACCAACGCCTGCTGTGGGCTTGCAGTCGGGGGAAGGATCAAGAACGTTGTCCACAGTAAAGGACACGGATTGTGTTGGCTGTCCGCTCGCAGCCGCTGTCAACGTGTGCGTTCCCTCGGTGAGCGCGACGGTGTCGTAGAGATCGTTGTCCTCCGGCATCGCGATCGGCGGAGATACCTGCGTCGTGCCGACGACCTGGTTGTCGATCCTGAAAGTCCACGTCGGCCCAACTGTAGGACTTGGGCTCAAGCGCACGTTGATGCTCCTGCCCTCTGACGTCGCGCCATTGAGCGTCAGGTACGTTCCGTTCGCGCCGCCCGCCTGGTACACCACGGCTGCGCGGACGATGCTGGGTATAAGCAACACAATCATTACCAACGCGCTCATTTGCGCGATTTCTGCCCAGCGCTTTTGTGGCCTGTACCTGCTGGGGCTGGTGCGCCACTTGCGCTGCGGCTCACGTGGCGCGGTCTCGCGCCCGCCGATGCGATACTCGCCAAACGTCGTGCGTACATAGAGCGTTGCCAGGCGTTCCGTTTTCACACCGCCTCCTCGATCGAATGCACCTTGGCCTTGCGCGGGCGGTTGGGTGTCGCGCGCTTCTCGTAGGCACGCAGGCGTTGGGCCCAGCGGTCTAGGAAGCTGGCGAGGTACAGCAGGCGATTTCGATTGCGCTTATTCAATGGTGCAACATTCCTCTGTGTCGTATTCGATCAACTGACGGCACAAGGCCTCGACGACGTATTCACTTCGGTGCGCGTGCACTTGTTGGTGGCGGTCCTGCGGCCGTCGATCACGTCATGACAGTCGCTGCAGGCCCAGACACCACAGTTACCTCGGCGCCTTTGAGAGCTGCACCAACCACGTTTGATGTGTGCGGTGTTGTGGTTACAGATGCCCGGGACCACACCTGATCCGTGGGTATCAGCGGACACTTTCCACCGACGGAAACTCTGCGGCCGCATTTCGGTTGTCATCGACAACCAGGATGCGACGCACGGTCGTCTCAGTTTGCCTGCGCTCCGTGATAGCCATTCGCAGGTTAATGGCGCCCGCGACGCTATCGGTTCTGATGGCTCGCTCGAGCCCTTCGGCGATCGTTCCAACGGCTGTCATTTGAGGATCCCCGCACCGAACTTTGGGACCGTACGTTACGGGGGCGGAGCTATCCGTTCGGTAGCGTACATTGCGTTGAGTGAGCAGACGGACGTGTCGAACGCGCGACTACGCGCGATGTCTTCGGTTGGATTCACCCTCGCTCGGCTCAGTCAGACCAGAGTTGATGTCGACCGAGCAGTCACGGATGGATAGCTTGGACGGATTGGGTGCGACTACTTGGCGGCGTAGAGTACTAACGCCTTTTACGTGCTCTCCAAGCCAGTACCGCAAGAGTGCCTAGTACCAGCGCCCACGGTGAACGCCGTACCAATGCGCCGGCAAGCATACGTGAGAATTGGCGGCAGCCCGCCAGAAGTCTTTGCGCTACGTGTCTTCAACGCTAATCACCGAGCCAGAGTACCCACAAGTCTATGCCCAAGGCGTAGGGCGGCGTGGCCCGGCAGTCGGGACCATTGGGATCGAGACTGCCGGGCAATTCGAGAGTGGCACCGCTGGCTAAAGACTCTTGTGAGTCGAAGGGTCCAGCGTATAGCTCTCGTGTACAGGCGCGGAGTCGTTGTCACCTTCCGCCTCGACGCTCGCGCGCGGCTTCGTGGCTGCCACGCCTCTCGCATAATCTATGGCGTCGTCACGCTCGTCGAATTCAGCCAAAGGCTTCTCGAATCCGCCCTCGCACACGCCCCATCGACCTTGCTCCGACTGCTTTACTGTGAACTTCGTTTCGCGTCCCTCAGATGTGTCGCCAGACTCTCGGCTGCCGACACCGCTCTGCCTCGTGTTCATATTACGTCCTCCTAGTGATCGAGCGGCACCATCGCGCAACCCAGCATCGTGGTCATCCGGGCAGTTACTCAACATTGCGTAGGCTCGCACCTACTTTGCCCGCGGTTACGACTCGGGCCACTCCTGGAGCAATTGCTGCCAGTCCGGCGATACGTTGAAACTTAGCGCAGCAGCTCCAGCGGCCTCGGCAATTTTGCGAGCAGCTCCTCGCTGAACTGCGCATCGATGTGGAAGAAGGCCGCGCGCGCCAACTTGTCGGAGCGATTTTCCCAGGCGTGGTCGGTTCCGCGCTGTACGACCACGTCGCCTTGCTTGACGATCACCTCGATGTCGTCGAGCAGCAGCACCAGTTCTCCCTCTATGCCCACGACGTAGTCGAGCGTCTGCGTTCGGTGCATTACCGTGCGTTTGCCGCCAGCCTTCAACGGATAGACTTCAAGGATCCGCAAGAGATGCCCCGCGACCGGCATGATCGTGAACTCACGTTCGTTGGGCTCGCGCGCCTCAACGGCGGTGAGGATCGGTACCGCAGTTGGGGAATTCCATATCTCAATGAAGTCGGCGCCGATGGTCGGGCCTCGCATCGGATGGTGCTGCGGAGGCGGCCCATCGGAGACAACGACGGACTTTCCGTTCTCATCATGACCGGTGACGATGCGTCGGGTAGGCTCTGTCATTCGACTGACCTCGTGCGATGCGCGGCCCAAACGTGCGGCGACTCAGCCACCTGCCGCCTTCTTGCGTAGTTCTGCCTCAATCTCCGCGGCTAAAGTCTCTACTTGTGTGAGTGCGCGCCCGGTCGCCGAACTCTCCCCCTTGGCCCAGGCCGCCTGGAACTTGAGCACGGCCCGGTAGAGCTCGCCGGCCGCCCTCGCGGCCTCTTCGTAGTGACCAAGGGTCATGTCACCGGTGACGCGCAATATCAGGGCCGTGACGGCACGCTGTTCAGTGTCCGCGGCCTTCGGGTCCGACGCATTGACCATGGCGCACGCAAGGTCGATCTGCGACTTCAACTTCGCCAGCTTCTCTGCCGTAGTCATGTCGTACTCCGTAGCAAATGTCGGTCACCACGCACGCTCTCACGCCTCGTACACCCAGCGACCACCGAGCATCGTGCGTTCCGGTTTCACGCTCGTGAAGCTCGCGGGATCGATCGTCATCAGGTCTTGGTCCCAGACGACGAGGTCGGCGAGCTGGCCCGGCTCGAGAGTGCCCTTGATATTTTCCTCGAACGAAGCATACGCGCCATTCACCGTGGAGCAGCGGATCGCTTCCTCGACCGTGATGCGCTGGTTCGCGCCCCAGACGTGACCAGTGGCATCGGTGCGCGTGACTTCCGAGCGCAACCACAACATCGGTTCGGCAGGGCTCGCCGTGTAATCCGAACCTGGTGCTACCTTGATGCCGGCGTCAATGAAGTCACGCATCGCGAACATGTGCTTCAGGCGCTCCTCGCCGTAAAAATGCATCTTCTCGCCGTGGAAGAGGACGTAGCACGCAAACGGCAGTGGAATCACGCCGGCCGCCCTGATTCGTCGCACGAGATCGGGCGTGACGAGTGTGCAGTGTTCGATCCTCAGGCGAGAATCGCGCCTCGGGAATTCGCGCTGTAGCTGCTCATACACACCCATGACCGTATCGATAGCGACATCGCCATTCGCGTGCGTACCAACCTGCCAGCCAGCCAGGTAGGCCTTTCGCACGGCTTCGTATAGCGCCTCGCGCGTCATGCGGCTGACACCGCGGAAGTCACCAAGGCCGGCATAGGGCTCGGAGAGAAGTGCGGTGCGTTTGGAGATTGAGCCGTCGGTGTAAAGCTTGACCGCGCCGACCCGCACCCACTCGTCGCCAAAGCCCGTGCGCACACCGGCGGCGATCATCTTGTCGAGATGGTCGTAGCCGATGTGCGTGTAGAAGCGGCCCATGAGCTCGCCGGCATCGCGCGCATCCTGGCAACCCTGCAAATGCGCTGGTTTGCCGTCGGCCTCGCAGGCCGAGGTGATACCACGGCTCGCAAAGACTTTCGAGATCAGCGCCGAACCCTTGCGGTAATCGTCTCGCGATGGCGGCTTGACAGCGAGCGCGACGATGGCAGTCGCGGCATCTTCCGCCGCCCGGCCGTTGTGACGTCCGGCGGCATCGCGAAAGTACTGCCCATGCGGAGGATCCGGCGTGTTCTCCTCGACCTTGATGACGGTGAGCGCACGCGAGTTGACAAACACGGTGTGGCCGCCACGGTGCCGAACGACGACCGCGTGATCTGGAGCTGCGGCGTCGAGGTCGGCGCGATCGAGCGGCCGTGGCGTCTTGGTGTCGTCGTAGAGGAAGCCGACCACCCAATCGCCGGGTGGAGTCGCCGCTGCTTTCGCGCGGATCGCCGCCTGGACGGCCTCTATCGAGTCTATTTCCAGCGACACCTGGGTCACGAGCTCCACACCGCTGTCGCAGGGATGCGAGTGCGCATCGTTGAAACCGGGCGTGACACGCTTGCCGCCAAGGTCGAAACGCCGTGCACCCGACCTCGCGAGCGCGAGCATCTCTTTGCTCGTGCCGATGGCGAACACGCGGCTACCGGAGAGTGCGAGCGCTTGAACCTCGCGCTCACGAGTGCCCATCGTGAGGATCCTGCCGTTGTACAGGATCGTATCGGGTCGGGTATCCCAACGCGCAACCGCGGCGGCGCTCGCGCTTAATCCCGCTGCGATGAACGTGCGACGGCTCAAGCGCTTCATGCGCTAGGCTCGGCGCCAGAGATTTCATGACTTGCCATGGACGCCAAGGCTAGCACTAGTTGGAAGCGCGCGAAGGCAGGAGTCGAGTGTCTGCGTTCGGTGCACTACCGTGCGGCTACCGCGGCTCACCGCGATGCACGCTGGCTTGACCCGCAGCACGCGTCGCTCCAGGCTGGCGCCTGGCAACATCGGAGCCCATCCATGACGGTTCTTTCCCGCCGCGGCGCAATGCTCCTGGCATCGTCCGCCGCACTTACGCCGTTGATCGGCTGTAAACCCTCTGACGGCAGCCCGCGCCCTCAGCTGCCAACACAGTCGATGCCGACTTCGCCAGGATCGCGCAGACGTGGATGGATGCAACTGCCAAGGCCTCACCGTCCTACGCGACAGCGCTCGGCGATCATCGATTCGACGCCGAGCTGGATGATGTGAGCGAGACTGGTCGTGCCACGCACGCGCAGATCGTGAAAGACACGATGGCCGCGCTCGCCGCCATCGACCGCACCAAACTCTCTCGCGACAACCAGGTCGACGCCGCCATGCTGGCTGAAGCAGCTCGAAAGCGAGACGTTCTCGCTCGACCAGGTGAAGGACTGGGGCTGGGATCCCCTCCCCTATCAGCATTGCCGGATCGGGCGCGCTCTATACGCTGATGGCGCGCGAATTCGCGCCGATCGAGCAGCGGCTGATCTCCGCCGTCGCGCGCATGGAGAAGCTGCCCGACCTTCCTCGACAGACGAGTAAGACCCTCATCGTCGAGCGCGTGCCGCCGTGCACGCCGAGACCTACTCGCAGCCAGAACGGCGGAGCGATCTCGATCATCGACGAGCTGATCCTTGCGCCGCCGACAAGCTGGCACCGGCTGACCGCCAGCGGCTCAAGCCGCAGCCGACAAGGCGAAGGCTGCGGTCGCCGAGCACCAGACCTGGATCGACAAGACGCTGGTTCCCAACGCGAGGGAGATTTCCGGCTCGGCCCGCTGCTCTACGACGAGAAGCTGCGGCTTTCGATCAACTCGGCGATCCCGCGCGACGAGCTGCGCGACAAGTCGAGGCCGACGCGGAGGCGATCCGCGACGAGATGTTCGACGATCGCGAAGCCGTGCTGGCGACGCAGAAGGGCTGTGCCCGCCGGCCTCCTCCCGGATGCGGCAGAAGCTGGCGGTGATCGCAGCGGTGCTGGAGCTGGCGGCGAAGCCGAACGGCCGCCGCGCGAGCGGCTGATCGAGGACGCGACGAGGACGCTGGATGAAGCGACCGCCTATATGCGCGAGAACGGATTTCATCACCCTGCCCGATGCGCCGGTGAAGATCATCGAGATGCCGAAATTCCAGCAGGGCGTTTCGTGTCGCCTATTGCGACAGCCCCGGCCCGCTCGACCGCAAGCTCGACACCTTCTACGCGATCTCGCCCATTCCGACGGATTGGACCGACGCGCAGACCACATCCTTCCTCTCGGAATACAACTGCCACATGCTCTACGAGCTCTCGATCCACGAGGCGATGCCGGGGCACTACCTGCAGATCTGGCACTCCAACAAGCATCCGAGCGTGCTCGCGCGCCGTGCTGGGCTCCGGGACGTTCGTCGAGGGCTGGGCCTGCTATGCCGAAGACCTGATGATCGAGCAGGGCTTCGGCGCTGACAATCCGCTGCGCCGGCTCACCAATCTCAAGATGCGCCTGCGCTCGGTCACCAACGCCATCCTCGACCAGGGCGTGCATGTCGATGGCTGGGACGAGGCGACAGCCATGGACTTCATGACCCACGAAGCGTTCCAGGAAGAGCGCGAGGCCGCACGGCAAGTGGACCCGCGCGCGGGTCAGCTCGGGCCAGCTTTCGACCTACTATGTCGGCTGGGGCGAACACCAGCGCTGCGCAAGGATGGCGAGGCCAAGCAAGGCGCGGCGTTCAACCTCAAGAAGTACCACGACACGGCGCTGAGCCACGGCTCGCCGCCTGTGCGATTCGTGCGTCAGCTCATGTTCAATGAAGCTGTTGCCTAGCCCGTGCCCCCTCATGCTCCGAGGTGGCGGTCCAGGAATCGCAGCTGATCGGCGGTGGACTCCTCATCTTCTGGTGCACCGAAGAAACCGGCATGTGGCATGGCTTCCCAGACATTGAGGTCCGCCTCGATGCCCGCGCGCCGGAGCGCGCGATGCAGCAGCACTGTATTCGACAGCAGCAGATCGCGGGTGCCTGACTGCAGGTACGTCGGACAGAAGCCTTTGCTGAAATCACCGAAGACCGGCGACAGGTAGGGGTCGCGCAGATCGGCGCCCGCGGCGTACAGACGATTGAGCACCATCAGCGGCTTCTTCAGCACGATATCGACATCCTCGTTGGTCGCAAACGTGTCGCCTGCCTCGGTGAGATCCGCCTCTGGCGTCAGTAAGACCGCCGCCGCTGGCAACGGCAAACCGATGTCGCGCGCCTTGAGAATGGTCGCGGCCGCGAGCCCGCCTCCCGCGGAGAGACCAACGAAACCGATGCGCGAGGGCGCGTACGTCTCAAGCAACGCCCGGTACACGGCGACTGCGTCGTCGAGCGCCGCCGGGAACGGGTGATCCGGAGGCATCCGATAATCCGGCGAGAACGTTCGGTAGCCGCCCGCACTCGCCATTGGAATCGCCCCGGTGCCTGCGAGCGACCCGCCGCCGAACACGTAAGCGCCACCGTGCAGAAACAACAGAACTCGATTGCGATTGCGCTCGGGAATCGATCGCGGCACGAGTTCGTAGGTGTCGACGTTGCCGATTTTCCGTTCCTGCAGGTCGCCCGCGAAATTCTGGCGATGGGCCTCGTGGATGGGCGCAAAGATCTCGTTGCTTCTTGTGATTGCTTCACGCCACCCGGCGACATCGTCGAGCGCCGGCCACGGCGGGAACGGCGGTCTTGGCGTCGCAAGAAAGCGCCGGGCCTCGGCGCTCACGGTGGTCGGAGGCGTAATCGCACGCGCCGGCAGCTCGAGTCGATCGGATTGTTCGTCGTTTACCATGAATCGAACTGGAGTCGCAGTGGCTCTGCCAACGGGCGGGCGGTGTCGAAACTAGGTCTCGCCTTTGGAGAGCGCATGCTCGATGCGCCTGTCGGGTACGACCCACAGTATGGCAACGAGGCCATAGATTCCTTGCGCAACCCACGGTAGCCAAGCAGTAGATGCGATGCCCACGAGATACAGAACTGGCGACAACTTGCCCTTCCAATCGCGCCCGACCGCCGCCGCGAGCGTCGAGCCGGCGCCCTCAGCAGCGATGATAGCCTGCTGAAGCAGCCAGTATGCGACGGCAGCACAAAGGAGGATCACCCCGTAAAGCGCCGACGGCATCGGGGAAGAGGGATTCTCGCCCATCCAGTGCGTAGCAAACGGCAGCAGCGATAGCCAGAAGAGAAGATGCAAATTCGCCCAGAGCACCCGCCCCGAAATCTTCCTGCAGGCAAGAAACATGTGGTGATGGTTGTTCCAGTAGATGCCCAGATAGACAAAGCTGAGGACATAGCTGAAAAGGACTGGAAGCAATGGCGTCAGCGCGGTGATTGACGCGCCGTGAGGCACTCTGAACTCCAGCACCATGATGGTGATGATGATCGCGAGCACACCATCGCTAAATGCCTCTAGACGACTTTTTCCCATAAGCCCCTTACCACCTAACGGTCAGACCACGTCAATGACGTTATGCGCCAATTGGCAGTCCCATTGTTCAGGACCACAGTAATGATCCCGACAAGCTCCGCCGGCTTTCCTTTCTTCCTATATATAAGAGTCGCCGGAGCGACGACATAGGCGATTTCGCCAGTGACGTCGATGTGCCAAGGTGTGCCGACGGCGATGACGGGATCGGTGATTTCTGCCTGCTTGGCGAAAGTCTGGAAGTCGTTGAACCACTTGGAGCAGGCTCCCGCACCGTGCCATTCATGCGGCGGAAAGTCGTCGACAACTGCCGCTTGATCAGCGCAACTCGCTGTCATCGACTTCACGTCGCCTTTGTTGAAGCCGTCCGCCCACTGACGAACAACTGCCATCACATCTGCTTGCACATCTGCTGTTGCGGAGCCTACGGCCAGCGCGGACACCACGAGCGCGACGAAGAGCTTGTGCATCATTAGTCCAGGAAGGAAGCGATGCGCACCATAGTAACGACCGTCTTGGTCGGATTCCTGCTTTCCGCGCCCTAATCTCCCAAACTGCGAAGGAAGGCACGCGTGCGGTTCAACGCTTCGCGTAATTCGGCCGGGACAGATCGAACTGATATTCGCGGCCCAGCGGCGCAATGAAAAGGCCCCGGCGGTTCACGCCGGGGCCTTCGTAAGGTTGGTCTTGAACGCGCCGCTCAGTCGCGCATCATCGCTCTCTGCGCTTCCTGCTCGAGGCTCTCGTACGACGCCTTTTCGACGCTGACGGCGACGCCCTGGATCGTCCCACCCTTGAACTCCCCAGGCGTCTTGTATTCCTTGCTGACGGCATCGCCACTGTCGAACCCGACGCAGAGGCCATCGCCTGAGAGCGTGAACTTGCCCGGCTGAGTCTTCAGCGGCCCTTCCGCGACGGCCTGATCATTGACGTAAAGCTTCGCCGTGCCCATGGACTCGTGGTGGGGCCCCGCACCCGTGCGAGTGAATTCCATGCCGAGCGTGTACTTGCCGGGCTTCAACTCATTCGTCGAGACGAGGTGCTGCTCCGGCGCGATGCCGAGGAAGTTGTACACGTAGTGAAGCTTCCGGTCCTTGATGAAAAGCGAGTGACCGCCAAAACGCGAGCCATGGGCGAAGATGACGCCCGCAGCATTCGGATCCGTGATCTCCACATTGGCGAGGATCTTGTACGAACGATTACGCACGCTGACCGCGACGCCTTCGGGAACCGCAGATGTACCAGGGTAGTAGACATATCTGTCACGCGGCGGCTCTGAAGACGGACGCGGAATGCCCAACTGCTCAACCGCGGAACGGTCGTCGAGCGGCAGCACGAGGTTCGTCCTGGCTTCTTCGTTCCACGCCTGGATGAGCGCCTTGACCCTGTCGGGATACTTCTTCGCGAGGTCCGTCGATTCCGAATAATCCTCGGCCACGTGGTAGAGCTGCCACTGGTCCTGGTCGAAATGTCCCTTGCCGGTGATCGGCGCGTGGAGGGTTGTAGCGAGCCAGCCGTCCTCCCATATCCCGCGAGTGCCGAGCATCGCGTAATACTGGCGCTTCTTCTGCGTGGGGGCACTCGCGGCATCGAAGCTGTAGCGCATCGAGACACCCGAGAGCGGAAACTGCTCCACGCCTCGATACACCTTGGGCATTTCGATGCCGACGATCTCGAGGATCGTCGGGACGATATCGACGGAATGATGGTACTGCGTGCGGACCTCACCGCGCGCCTTGATCCCTTTCGGCCAGGAGATGACCAGTGGATCGGTCGTTCCGCCGGAGTACTGGGAATAGCGCTTGAACATTTGGAACGGTGTCGAAAACGCCGTGGCCCAGCCAGTCGGGAAGTGCTCGTAGGTATCCGGCCCGCCGAGCACGTCCAGATACTTCATGTTCTCGGATAACTCATCGGGGTAGCCGTTGAAGAACTTGTTCTCATTGACTGAGCCGTTCGGCGAGCCCTCGCCGGACGCACCGTTGTCTGCCCCGTAGAAGACGACCGTGTTATCGAGCTGCCCGGACTTCTCCAGGTAGTCGATGATGCGGCCGACCTGGGCATCGGTGTATTCGGAGTAACCGGCGTACACCTCGGCCAAGCGCGCAAACAGCTTCTTCTCGTCCGGCTTGAGCGTGTTCCATGGGCGCACCATGTCGGCTGGATTGGCGACTGACTCGGGCAGCGGGTTGATCGGGGTCAGCTTGGTGCCCTTCGGGACGATGCCCTTCTCGATCATGCGGGCCAACACCCAGGTGCGATACGCCTCATATCCGTCGTCGAACTTGCCCTTGTACTTGTCGATGTATTCCTTCGGGGCGTGATGCGGCGCGTGGTTGGCGCCCGGGTTGAACCACATGAACCACGGCCGCGAAGGATTGCTCCCCTTCTGATCGCGAATGAACCTTATCGCCTGGTCCGCGAGGTCCTTGGAAAGGTGGTAGCCCTGCTCTGGCGCGTACGGTGGTTCGATGAACCGATTGTCCTCGGTGAGATCCGGATACCACTGGTTGGTCTCACCACCTATGAATCCGTAGTAGCGGTCGAACCCCATCGCCAGCGGCCACATCTCGCGGCTGGCTCCGGAGGCGACATCCTGCTCTGGAACGTTGTGGTTCTTGCCGAGCCAGAAAGTGCTGAAGCCGTTGTCCCGGAGGATCTGTGCGACGGTCGCGGCCTGCGGTGGAATGCGACCGCTGGCGCCGGGGAATCCATTGGCTCCCTCCGTGATCGCCGCCATCCCGTTGAGGTGATGGTTGCGTCCCGTGAGGATCGTCGAGCGCGTGGGCGAGCATAGGGATGTCGTGTGCCACTGCGTGTAGCGCAGTCCGTTGTCTGCCAGCTTTTGCAGCGTGGGCATGTTGATCCGACCGCCGTAAGGCGACCAAGCCGCCAAACCGGTGTCGTCGTAAAGAATGAACAGGATGTTGGGTGCGCCCGCAGGGGCTCTCTTCGGTGTGAACGGCGCCCAGTCGGCAACCGAATCGCGCACGTCCAGTTCGATCTTTCCCTTAAAATCCTTGTACGGCCCGACCGCTTGCTCTTCCTGAGCCATTGCCGTTGACGAAAGCATCGTGCCCAGCCGCGAGGCCTCGTATCCATTGAACGGATAGCGTCGTCATGGATCTCTCCCGGAATTTTTCTTAGAGTCCGCACTCCATTCGGCTCGCAGCCATCGACAACGGGGGCGGCGGTTGATTGAAACTGGTCCTATCCCCGCAGTCACCCTACTCCGGGGGCGATCCGAGTTCTATTGTCCCAAGGGCCCATCCTTGCCGAGGTACACATATGCCAAAGATCGATGTGGAGAAAGCTCCAGCGTTCAAAGGATCGAGATATCCAAAGCCCTTCGATGAGCCGTGCAAGGAACGTCAGGGACTGCGCCTTGGTATCGCGGTGGGCCTGACCCAGTTTGGCGTCAACCTCGTGACGCTCAAGCCCGGCAGCTGGGCAAGCCAGCGGCACTGGCACGAGAAGGAGGATGAGTTTGTATACGTCCTCTCAGGCGAGCTCGTGCTCGTCGAGGATGAAGGTGAGTTGCTTCTCCGGCCAGGGGATTGCGCCGGGTGGAAGGCCGGCGTGCACAACGGACACCATCTCATCAACAAGAGCGCGCGCCAAGCCACTTTCCTGGTTGTCGGCACCCGAGATGACGCCGACTGGGGCGAGTATCCGGACATTGACCTGCGGTTCAATCCAGACGCCCTACGACCGAAGCGCCGGAGCACGCGGCTCCTTCACACTCAAGGATGGCACGCCCTATTGAGGACACGTAGTAGGAACTGCGCGCTGCCTCAGCAGCCCTGTCGACGGCGAGAAGTCATGCCCGCGCTCCAGGATAGCTGCCTGCTTCTCGCGCTTGGCCTGCCATAGCTTCTCGTTCCCAATATCCCGGTGGCCCTCGGGATAGCCAGAAATGCCAACCCGGCGGATGCCGTACTTGGCGAGCAATCCCGTGCGTATGATCGCCAACGCGTCCTCAATTGGGCCAAGCGGCTGCGGCGGGTCGCCGGCTACCACGAAGGCATGATCCGTCCCGACCTCACTTTGCAGCCCTGCAAGAAAACTCTCCAGCTCCTCCTGCGACTTCAGCCGGCGCGCCGAAATGTGAGGAATGGGGATAAAGCCCAGCTCACGCACGCGCCTGGCCGCGGCGATGCGCATCGGGAAATCTTCGCCCGGCAAAAAGGTTACAGGGATCTTGGTGCCTTGTGGGATTACATCGGCTGCTGCTTCCAGATGCGGCACGTCCTTGGCCGTCATCTCTATTGAGTAGTTATCGAGCAGCGTGCAGACGGCGTTTGCCGCCGGGACCGATCGTTTATTCACAGTTACCTCACCTGGAACTCCGCTGCTCAAATATTAACTTCGCAACTTGGGTCGGTCGATTGCCCGAAAGGTACAGCGTCGAAAATCCCGAGCCTGTCTCTCGGTGCCGCATATCCGCTACACTCCGGGCCGGGGGGAGCACTGACGTGACCGACGCGCCGACAGAGCGTGACGGCGAGAGCATCTGGACCCGACTGAGCCGCCGCAAGGTGGTGCAGTGGGGCATCGCGTACTCGGCCGGAGCCTGGGGGCTTCTGCAGGGCATCGGCTTCGCGGCGGACGCTTTTGCCTGGCCGAATGCGATCAAGCAGCTCGCGCTGCTGCTGCTCCTGATCGGCCTGCCCTTCGTCCTGATCCGTCGCCTGGTACCACGGCGACCGCGGCGAGCAACGCGTCACCGGCACCGAACTCGCCATAATCACGCTGCTTTTCGTCCTGGGCGGCGGCATCTTCTGGCGCTACCAGCACGCGACCGCGCCGCCGTCGGCCGCTGCCCCATCGTCCGCAACAACGACCGCCGACGCACCGGGCTCGATGGCGAGCACAACCAAAATGCTTCCGGACAGGCCTTCACTCGCGGTCCTGCCGTTCGACAGCCTCGGCGGCAGCTCGGAGAACAGTTACTTCGCCGATGGCATGACCGACGACATCATCACCGATCTTTCCAGGCTCTCGGGAATCCTGGTCATTGCGCGCAACTCCAGTGGGACCTACAAAGGCAAAGCCGTGAAGGTGCAGCAGGTGGCCAAGGATCTTGGCGTGCGCTACGTGTTGGAGGGAAGCGTCAGGCGCGAGGGTGACACCGTTCGCATCAATGCGCAGCTCGTCGACGCGCTCGGTGGCCAGCACCTCTGGGCAGAGCGTTACGATGGGTCGATTCGCGACGTTTTCGCGCTGCAGGACAAAGTCATCGGGCAAATCGTCGCCGCCCTTGCGGTAAAACTCACTCATGACGAGCGGACGAGAGTTGAACTTGCGGAGACCGCAAACCCCCAAGCCTACGATGCGATGCTGCGTGGCTGGGCACACTATCGCCAAGGCTCCGAGGATGAAACCAACAAGGCGATCGAGCTGTTCGAGCAGGCGATCGCGCTCGACCCCGGGTACGCGTTAGCACATGCCGCCGTGGCGGCGGCTTCCTGGCGGATCGTCCAATCCTTCTGGGAGTCAACCACCCAAGGGGGATACCAGCGCGCGTTTGACCGCATGGAAGCGGCTCTCGTCAAGGCGAAGCAGAAACCCAATGCGCTGGCTCACGCCGTGTCGGCCGAGGTCCTCTCGAAGCAGGGGCGCTACGATGAGGCCTTCACCGAGATTGACCGCGCCATGGCGCTGGCCCCGAACGATCCGGACAATTACCTCAGCAAGGCGCGCATCTTGAATGCAACGGGGCGGGCGGCGCAGGGCGAGGAGTCGATACGCTGGGCGATGCGGCTCGATCCGCTGTATTCGCCCGACTATCTGCGCACGCTCGCGGTTTCGCTTTTTCACCAGCAGCGCTACGAGGAGACAGTCGGGACCGTCGAGAGGGTGTTGGCATTGCAAAGCGATGTTGCGGACGACTACATCACATTGATTGCGAGCCTTGGATATCTAGGACGTAACAGTGACATCCCCGAAGCCATCAAGACATTCAATAAATTGAGTGTGTCCGCGGGTTACAACACCATCACTGTCCAGATGTTTGGAGGCTGGTGGTGGTACGGCGACATCTTCAACTACTACCCGGCATACCGCGACCAGCTGATGGCGGGCCTGCGCAAGGCTGGTATTCCGGAGGGCGCGGGAATCGACATACCCTTCGAGAAATATCGCCGGCTGCTGCACAAGGGCGATGATTATTACGAGGTTACTGGCGCCACCAAGATCGATCACAAGAAAGCAAAGACGCTGCACGAACGCGGCGTCAAGTTTGTGGATGTGCGCGCTGCCCTGGGGTTTGCCCAAGGCCATATTCCAGGCGCGTACAACCTTGACGTCGCCACCGAATTGTCACGGGACAGCCTCGCGCGCATCGTCCGCAAGGATGAGGAATTCGTCCTGTCCTGTCACGGCAGGACCTGCCCCGACTCGGCCTATGCCAGCGCCAAGGCCGTGATGTGGGGTTTCAAGCGGGTGTACTACTTTGCGGGCGGCTTCCCCGCCTGGAAAGAAGCCGGATACCCGGTCGAAGCGTCGCCAGCGAATTAGGAATTTCGGAGCGCGTATCTGAGTGCGCAAGGTTAAGTCCTTGTGGACCAAAATCGCATCCGGTGTCGCAGTCGGTACTGTTTGTGCCGCTTTGATCGGCATTCCACAGATACGCGACCTGGAACAGGAAGTCGGGTTGCGATGGCTTTTCGATTTGCGTGGGCCAGCAAAGCCGCCTGACCAGACGGTGATGGTCCTGATGAGCCACCAAGCCGCGTCCAATATCTCTCTTCCCCGAGACCCGGAAAAGTTCCATCGCTGCGCTGATCTCATCGTCGGGCCTGCGCCACGTACGCACGCGAGCCTGCCTACGATGCCATCACGCTGGCCAAGATGTGTGCATGCGCAACTCGTGAATAAGCTCGCAGCCGCGGGTGTAAGCGCAATCGCGTTCGACGTGTTGTTCCGCGAGCGCCCGCCGCTGCCTGGCACCTCCGGAGACCTGTACGCCTGGCAGGACGACGCCCTGGCATCAGCTATCAGTTCCGCCGGGCGGGTAGTCGTAGCGCAAAAACTGGAAATCAACGACGGTCGCGAAACGCTCTCTGAACTTAGTCCCGCAATCGCGAATGCGGCGCTTGGGTCGGCGCCGTTTCCACTCATTGCCGACAACGGCAGGAGAGTCGATCGTTTTGTGGCATTCACGGAATCCGGGCAGGGGCCACCGACGCTACCCGCGATCGCACTGCAGGCATACGCCCTTGACGCGTATCCCTCTCTCGTTGATTTGCTGGCACGGCATAGCGGCGACGCTGCCCTCCTCTTGCCGACCACGGTGGAGGCACTGCGCGCGAGCGGGCAATTGCAGGCCACGGGCCTGGTAATCCGTCAACTGTTTCGGAGCGATGCAGCGCTCCCTAATCGGGTCCTTAAGGAGCTGGCTGGGCCGGGGTCACGCGTCAACGCCCACGCGCCGGGCGAGCAGCTCCGTTCGCTGGTATCAATGTTCATTGGAGATGGCACGAGACTGCTGAACTTCTACGGGCCTGCCGGCACGATTCCTTCGATGCCGTATGACCAGGTACTAGCCTCTTCCTCGGAATCGCTAGCCGCCTTACTTAGAGGGCGTGTGGTCTTCGTCGGTTACGGCGAGACCGCTCAACCCGAGCAGGTCGAGCATTTTGCCACTGCATTTTCTTCCGGTGACGCTCCGGATCTCAGCGGCGTTGAGATCGCCGCTACGGCGTTCTCGAACCTTCTGCAACACAACACGATCCGCCAATTGCCGTTTCCCTATTGGCTGGTCCTGGTCTTTCTGACGGGGTTGCTGTCGACTCTCGTTTGCGAGCATCTGAAGAACAGGCTGGCGCTCGGAATCATGGCCGTAGCCCTCGGACTGTATGGCGGCGCATCGTTATATCTGTTTGCATTCCACGCAATCTGGATTCCGGTCGTGTTGCCGATGCTCGTTGCCGCCCCAGCGGGCATGCTCTCGGCCTTCGCCTTGAAGTATTGGACAGCGCACACCCAGCGCGAGCAGCTGCGTCACGCCTTCAGTTACTTTGTTCCCAGCGAAGTCGTGAGCATGCTCGAACACAATGCGGGGCAGATGGGCGACCAAAAGGAATCGCTCGAGTGCGCATGTGTGGCCACCGACGCCGCCAATTTCACGCCGCTCGCGGAGACGATGACGCCAGAGCAACTTTCCGAGTTCCTCAATCACTACTTCGAGACACTGTTCGGGCGCGTGGCAGATCACGGCGGCTTCGTCTCGGACATTGTCGGCGATGCCATGTTAGCCATTTGGCCGCATCGTTCCCCTGACACACACGTACGACTGCTGAATGCGCTGTTGGAAATGCGTAACGCGGCTCAGCAATTCAATGAACGGCTGGCGGGAAACCGCCTGATGACCCGTTTTGGCGTGGACTGGGGACGCGTGACGCTGACAACGGTCGGGGCCCACGCACACTATGAATACCGCGCCGTCGGCGAGGCAGTAAATACGGCGTCGCGTATTCAGGAGTTGAACAAGAAGTTGGGCACTCGCGTTCTTCTGTCGCGCCCGGCCATCGGCGATGCTGGGAGCGAGTTTCTCATTCGTGACGTGGGCCATTTCCTGTTGCGTGGGAAGAGTCACGTCGTGCACCTATTCGAATTGCTGGACAGCAGGGCCAATGCCACGCGCGAGCAATCTGATCTGTGTGAGCGATTCACCGCAGGGATCGAAGCGTTCAAACTCGGGCAGAATCCGGTAGCGCTCGCTCGGTTTCGAGAAGTTCAGGCGTCATTCCCCTCAGACGGTCCAACCGCTTTCTATCTTCGTGCGCTGGAATCGGGCCTGAGCCTGCACGACGGAGCGCTCAGAGCCGACTGACCGCTGCGCACCACCTTCACACCTTTGAGGATCTCACTAGCCGGGGTAATTCGCAGGTCTTCTTGCGCTTCCCACTGCAAACGACTACTTTGGATTAGCAGTCGATCACAACAACAACGCCTTACCTTTCTGAGTCAGGAGAGTGGGGGCTAAGAATGACGACGATCTGCAGGATCGCGCTGCAGGGGGCTTGCCGGGGACCCCTGTTCCCCTTGGTGATGTTCCTCTTTGTCTACACACTTCCAAGCGGGCTACCCGCCTTCGCCGAAGACATCCCGGCCACCTGCGCGCCTGCTGTTGCGCGAATAGTTTCCAGGCAAGGCAGCGTCGAAGTACGCCGATCCGGAAGCAGCGACTGGCTGCGTATAGAGCGGCTGGATACGCCTGTCTGTGTGGGTGATCAATTGCGGACCGGCGCGCTGAGCCGTGCCGCGTTGTACGTTCAGCCGGAGACACTGGTCCGGGTGGATCAGAACACGACCATCGCGTTGAGCCAGACTGCCGACGAAATCCTGGTGGAGTTTTTCGACGACGCCGTCGCCCGCGCCGATCATGACCCGCACTCTTGTGGCGCGGGTTACTTCATCACCCGCTTCCCGAAGAAGTTCAAGGTCACCACCCCGCACCTGAACGCTGCGGTCGAAGGCACCGAGTTCATGGTGGCGATGCGCTGCGAGAGTACTGAGCTTTCGGTGTTCGAGGGTAAGGTACTCGCGGCAGGCGCTGGCAGTAACGTTTTCCCGGCGCAATCCCTCACGAGCGGCCAGACGGTTAGCGTCGGCGGCAGTAAGCCTGCAGCGATCGAAGTGCTCGTCAAGCCAGCCGACGCAGTGCAATGGGCGCTGTATTACCCGCCACTGACGGATGCTAAAGCACAGGCCACTTTGCCTTCGGCGGATCAGTGCCGCAGCCTGCCCAAGCCGCAGGACCAGAATTGCCTCATTCAGCGCGCAGACGCGCTGCTAAGGCTCGGACGCGTCGACGAAGCGCAGCCCGCAATCGATCAAGCGGTGGCGCTCGATCCCACGAGTGGGGACGCAAACGCTCTGCGCGCCATCATCGCTATCACCCGAAACGACAAGTCCACCGCGATGAGCGCGGCGACAGTGGCGACCCAATCGTCTCCGAATTCCTCGTCGACCTGGCTCGCGCTGTCTTACGCACAGCAGGCGTCATTCGAACTCGAGCAGGCGTTGGAAAGCGCACAGAAAGCCCGGGCACTGGAACCGAATAGTTCCCTGGTCAATGCTCGGGTCGCCGAACTGCTGCATGTCGCTTGGACAAGATCAAGGAAGCGGAAGCGTCGGCACGCGCTGCAGTTGCGGCTAATCCGGCCGAGAGCCGTGCCCACACCGTACTCGGATTCGTGCACCTCGCGCAGATCAACACCAAGGAAGCGCGCGCCGACTTCGAAGCTGCAATCGACAGCGATTCGTCCGCCCCGCTGCCGAGATTGGGTCTCGGACTCGCGATCATTCGTGACGGCAAACTCGCTGAGGGCCGCGAGCAAATCGAGATCGCGGTCGCCCTCGATCCGACGAACTCACTGCTGCGCAGCTATGTTGGCAAGGCGTACTACGAAGAGAACACCAAGGCGCGCAATGATCTTGCGGAACTGCAGTTCGGGCTCGCCGAACAATATGATCCTCACGACCCGACAGCGCCGTTCTATGCCGCGATCCTGAAGGACAGCCAGACTCGGCCGGCGGAGGCCTTGCAGGATCTGGACCGCGCGCGCGCCCTGAACGGTGATAGAGCCGTCTATCGATCGGAACTGAAGATCGATCAGGATCTCGCTGCCCGCAATGCAAGCCAGGCCACGGTCTACAACGAACTCGGCTTCCATCAGCTCGGGCTGACCGAAGCCGCTCAATCATTGGACATCGATCCGGCCAGTACCTCGGCGCATCGATTTCTGGCGGACATCTATGCGACCTTGCCGCGCCATGAGATCGCCCGCACCAGTGAGCTCTTGCAAGCTCAGCTGAGGCAGCCGCTCGGAGCGCCTCCGTTGCAACCGCAGCTGGCCAACGACGCTCTGTTCAAGAACACGTTTTTTGGCCCCGCGACCGTCGGGCTAAACGAGTTCAATCCGTTGTTCATTCGAGATGGTCAGGATCTGCAGGTGTTCGGGCTGCTGGGCGATAACGATACCTATGGGGATCAAGTGATACTCAATGTGTTGAACGGCCCGGTATCCGTAAGCCTGAGCCAATTTGCTGCCCACACCGATGGCTATCGGGCGAACAATGACGACACACGGCGACAATACGACGGATTCGTGCAAGCCGACTTTGGTGCCAGTACAACCGTCCAGGTCGAGGTTACCGACACGAAGCGAGAGTCAGGCGATCTGACGAGTGCTTTTGACCCGACTTTCTTTACGGAAGGACTTCGCAACGACGAGGACATCGATACACAACGACTCGGCATACGACAGGTCATCGACTCGCGTTCGGATATCTTGCTATCTGTGATTCGGCAGGACCGGCATGCGTCGGCGAATCTCGATGATCCGGACTTTCCGCTGACCCTCATCAGCGATCAAGAGAGTTGGAAGGCCGAAGCGCAATACATAACGACGCGCCGTGGCTTCGATGTGATCCTTGGTGCCAGTTATTTCGAAGGAGACAGCGAAGAGGAAGTGGTTAGTCCTTTCTTCCCTGACCTTGACCCCACGCAATTCGAACCGCGTCACATCAATGCTTACGGCTATCTATACCTTCCTACCTACGGCAAGTGGCCGCAACTTCAGCTGGGCGTTTCGTACGATGATCTGAGTTCCGATGTCGGTGACCAGAGCGAACTCAATCCGAAGCTCGGTGTGATCTGGAAGGTGGCGGATTTCGTCACTTTGCGGGCTGCCGGCTTTCGCGTCCTGAAGCGCAGGATCAACTCGGATCAAGGGCTGGAACCCACTCAACTCGCTGGGTTCAATCAGTTCTTCGACGACCAGAACGGCACGGTGTCGGAGTCGGGTGGCCTGGCAGCAGATTTTACCTTCTCGCCAACGCTCACTGGTGGATTGCAAGTCACGCGTCGGAATTTGGAGACTCCATTTTTCGACGTCGACACCGGTGAGCCTTTCTCCGTGCAGCAGACCGAAAAGGCGGCAGGTGGCTACCTCTACTGGCTCCCCAGCAAGCGCCTCAGCGTATCCTTACAGCCGGCGTACCAGAACTTTGAGCATGGTGCTGCATTCACGACGTTGAAGCTCACCGAGGTGCCGCTCACGGTCAGGTTCTTTTCTCCGTCTGGGCTGTGGATAGGCGCGTCCGTGACGGCGGTGAAGGAAACAGGCGAGTTCACGGGGCCTGGCGGGCTTGATGTCGAGGGTTCGGATGACTTTTGGCTGGTCGATGCGATCGTCGCGTATCGTCTGCCGCGACGCATGGGAACCATTAGTCTGCAGGGGAACAATCTCTTGAACGAGAAGTTTCAATTCCAGGAAATTGAGCAAAGCGTCGCGCCACGCTACATCCCGGAGTTGCAGGTACTCTTACGCATTTCTCTCAGTTTCTGATTTCCGAAGACGTTGGTATGAGTTGCGGTATTTCGAGTCGATCGACAACAGGCAGTAAGCAAAGAGGGAGAACGAAATGACGACGACACTGATAGTACGCGGATTGGCATTCTCGCTATTTGGGCTTGTATTGATGGGGTGCCAGAAATGCCCTGTATGCTCCGACACCGCCGTGACGCCGCCAGTACCCGACAATAGAGGAGTATTCGGCACAGAATCCTGCGACGCCAGCACCCGAGTCGGCGTGCCCAGCAATGCAGTAATGGCTGTCTATTACGACAGCAGCGGGCAGATCGCGGGCACCAATGCTGAAGAACTTAACGGCACGACGAGCAATACGATGTGCCCGTTACCAGAGTTTGAAGGGCCCGGCGCATGCCCCGCTGGACAGTGCCCGATTCCTATCGCAGGCAAGACGTATTGCAGACGGTGTTAGCGTTCGTGGGGTTACTCGAATCGTGCGAGCGCCCAGGACACCAGATCTGGCCGGATGACGCGCAGAAATGACTTTGGCCACCCGTTCTTGTTGGCACCGCCGCGCCGCTGCAGCACTCGTGCTGCTCGGTGCGGAGCTAATAGTGGCGTGCGACGGGCCTGCGGAGCCAACGCTAGTTGCGGAGCTGCAAGTTGATCAAGACTATCAGGGCGCGGTGCAGAGCATCGCTTTCGACAGCTCAGGCGATGTGTGGATGGCCACTGGCCAGACGCTCTACAAAGTGCAAGCTGATAAGCCGCAAGCTGTCGATGCGGTTGCTGGAAAATACGATCGACTCGCACTCGCGCCCAGCGGTGGCATCTATGCAAAGTTAGTGACTGGCTCGGTCCCAGCAGGGTTGTTCACGGTTCAACTCGTGGAGACCCCCAAGAAGCAGATTGCGGAACTCCGGCTGCCGGATTTCCCGTTCGGATTCGGTGCGCTCTATCTGGGCGGAACCGGTCAGCTCATCGTCACCGCCTCACCTCTCGATAGTCTGGAGGGTCTCGGCGGCCGTTTTCTGTATGTCTTTTGGTCCAGTGATGGCCGGAAGCTCTCCACCGTCACACTTGATGGGCTTCACGTGGGCATCGTGGATGCGGGCGGAAATGCGCTACTTCTTCTGGGCGACAAGGATGCGATGGCGCTGAGTAATGAAGGTAAGCAGCTTTGGAAACTCGATGGGCGCTTTCGCAACGGAGCCCTCGCTGCAAACGGAACCGTAGCTCTGCTCAACCCTGGTCAAAAGCAAGACATCGGGGAAGTGCGGGTATTTTCGAAAGGCAAAGTAACCTCGATCAAGATGCCTTCAGCGGTCTACGAAATGGCACTTGCAGCGGACGGCTCCATCGGAGCGGTAGCCATCGATGACGGCAAGCTCTTCTTCGTGTCGCCGGCATCATGTGAGCGACCGCCATGCGGCTTGAAGGAAGTGCCGCCGCTTCCCGTTGACGGGACTTTCCTGATTACCGCAACTCGCTTCGTCAACCCGACGACACTCGCGATCGGCGTGATTCAATATGTCGGCGCGGCCCCACGCTTGACCTTTCTTGCCGGTGCAGCTCTTGCGATCAACACGTCGGGGAAGGTCTTGTTCAAGACGAACTTCAAGCTGGAGCAGCCCGCGACCTGGACTCCTGCTCTCGATGTGAGCTACGACGCTCCTTTCTTCGGGGCACACACTCCCGATAGGGCGCTAATTGTGAGCCTTGGTCGTTAGGGGATCCAATGAACAGGATCATTGGCTCAAGTTGTGTTTTTCTGCTCGTAGCCAGCGTCATCAGTACTGACGCTGACGCGGGCGAGCACGACTGGCCAATTCAGCCAGTCAACCAGGAGCATCCGCTTGGCGCCGCGCTTGGCGAATTCCAGGATACTCGCGAACCATCCCCCCGCGCCTTCCAGCACACCGGGCTTGATATCCTCGCGCCTCCCTGCGTGGGCTCCTGCAGTCCGCCTTGCGTCAACGCGACAGATGACGCGACGGATCCGTGCGTATTCGTGACAGTTGGTGGGACCGTTGACGTAGGTACTACCATACCCGACGACAGCGCCAACGTGCAGGGAGGCCAACTCCAAGTCAAGGTTGAACACATCGATGCGCCCGAAATTGTGGCTGTGAACACTAGGCGCACGTACCGTTACGTTCATCTCGAGCATGACAGCTACCTCGCCAACTTCATGGCCATGTACAAGAAATTCGATGCGGTATCTAGCGGGATCGCCGTCGCGCGGGTAAATCCATATTCATGCGGCTCCTATAGCCACATGCACTACGATATTCTCGAACGCGACGCGTTTGGGAACCTGAAGTACCTCAATCCTCTCGCGGACCTCGACGCGAACGCCGATCAGCAACCCCCGGAAGTATTCGACGTCAATTTTGCCGTCCACGGCACCAATCCTTGGATTCCACTCAACACCAAAGTCGGCACGTGCACAGTAGTGAAAGGGAACGTCGACATCGTCGCGCAGCTGCTCGACCGAAACGATGTTGGCTCACCCCTGCCGGGAGCCACGAATATCGGCGTGTACGGCCTTCGCTGGCGGGTTTGCCCGGGGGCAACGTCTTGCAGTACCCCTTGGAATTCGACTCACGTCTTCAGTGACATGCCGAGCCAATGGGAAGGATTCGGCAACCCTGATACTGCGAAACAATTCAGCACGGCGTGCCCGTGGAAAAGCAACTTCGATGAGTGTTCGACCGCCATGAATGCGTGTTCAATTAGCGCAAGTCAGTGTTCATCCACCCCTACTGCGTGTTCGAACGCAGTCAATGAGACATTCATGGTTGCGACCAGCTCTCCTTCCGCGAGCTGGGATACCACGGCCGTTCCGGACGGGAGTTATGCAGTGAGCGTTGAGGCCAGCGACTTTGCCGGCAACAAGACGACGAAAAGCGTGCAAGCATGTGTACAAAACAAGAGGCAGCCTAATCCGCCATCAACACCCGTGGTTCAGTAGGTGTAGGCGGCGGAGCGACGAGGCTCGGCGAGCACCTTCAGCACCGCCTTCAGCCGGCACGTGGGTCAGCCTCCGAGTCGCTACGCACACGCGTTAGAACGTCGCGTCGACTAGCGTTAGGCGCCAGCGCTCTTAGCTGTCTCCAACATGACGTCGCGCGCATATCCGTAAGCCGCGTGTAGAGCTCTGAGTTCCGGTGACAGCTCACCGGTCGAGCGGCGCACGATGCCCTCGCGCGCCCATTCGAAGCAGATGGCAAGTCCCTGCTGTGCTTTCGGTGGCAGGAAGTCTCGAAGCGTTGCGACCGACCGATAGACTGCTTCTGCGCCCTCGTAACTGGGCGGTTGCGAGCCTTCTGCTAACGCGTTGTGCACCTCGCTTGACGCGAGATCCCCTCGAATCATCCGGAGGACTGCCGTGGTGTCGAGTTCAGCCGTACCGTCGAGTTCTGTCGTACCGTCGAGTTCATCGATGTTCATCTCGTGCCCCTGTAAGTGTGGTCGCCACGCTGTAATAAGGGGCATGCGCGCAGCACAAGCCGTGGCTCGACCGAGCACCAACATATCGATGAATTGCCGGAGACTGCCCGGCAGAACTGGCGCCAAAGAACGGACGCCTCGCGTACGATGTCAGCACTGGCAACCCCGCTATCGTAGGCTAGGCCTTTAGACCGGTGGTTTTGCGCCCCCACCTTTCGGTGGGTTTGCCCTTATCAGCGCTTTTTGTATATCACGCCTCGGGGATCGAATTCAAAATGTCGCCATTTGATAACACAAAGAATCCCGGAATCGCCTTTCTCGTTCCCCTGGTCTCGCGAGCGGCGTGCGTCCTGCGTGGCACGTTCGTGGCTGCGGCCTTTCTCGCGCCGGCCACACTCGCCGCGCAAGACAACCTGGAATCCACACGCGCGAAACAGGACGTGCTCTGGAATCAGATGGAAGATTCCATCCGAGCCATCGTGCAGCAGACCGACGCGGTCGTGGGCGTCGCCATCCTGGATGTCGAAGATCACCGCTCGTTCTATCTGAACGCCGACGCGGTTTACCCTGCCGCGAGCACGATCAAGATCGCCGTGCTCGGCGAGCTCTATAGCCAGCACGAGCGCGCTTCGTCGGGCGGCTCGGGCGCGAAACTTGGCGATCTCTACACCATGGACACGAAGGACAGCGTCGGTGGCGATGGCGTCCTCAGCGCGATGACGGCCGGCGTCACCCGCATGACAAATCGTGACCTGGCCGCTCTGGTCGTCTCCCTGAGCGACAACTCGGCGACCAATGTTCTTATCGATCGCGTCGGCATGGATAGCGTCAACGCGTGGCTTGCGCGGTGGGGCCTGAAGGAGACTCGCCTGAGGCGTCACATGATGGATGTGAAAGCGGCGCGCGACGGACGGGAGAACACCGCGACGCCGCGTGAGTTGGTGATGCTGCTCAGCGCTCTTTACGAGGGACGTGTATTCGGGAAAGCGACGACCGAAGACTTCTTCAAGATGCTGAGCATGCAGAAGAAGAGTTACATCCCGCGACTGCTGCCGGCGGAACTGACGATCGCCAACAAGCCCGGCGATCTCGATGGGGTGCGCAACGACGCCGGGATCGTGTTCGTCCCCGGCCGTCCGTTCGCGATCGCGGTGATGACTACGTTTGCACGGGACGAACTCGACGCTGAGCTGAGCATCGCGCGCATCGCTCGTGCCGCGTGGAGCTACTTCGACCGCGTCGGCAAGAGCTCACCGTTGGGGCGTGTCGTTCGCTAAAGGCCTCGGCGGTTCGCACCGAGGCCTTTGAGGAAAGTCACCGTCTCAAGATCAGGTAGCGCCGTGCTTCGCTCAGTAGCCGCTGCCTCCTCCACCGCCGCCGCCCGCAGCCACCGCCGCGACAGCGACGACGCCGAGCGCGATCAGACTCGTGCGTCCGGCGTCGATCTTTGCGCGACTGATGCTCTCAATGTCGTCGTAGGCGACGTTCTGTCCTGCGCCGTGCAGGCCAGCGTCGTCGATCTTCTCCACTTTGAACTTGAGGGTTTGACCGGCTTTGGTGACGACTTCCACACGATCGTGCGGGTGAAGCGTCTGTGACAGCTGCGTGCGCCCGGCTGTCAGCGGCTGCGTCGTCATGCAGCCCAGCATCGCAAAGCATGAGTACATTACGATTACCATCTGGCTATAGCTCTTCACGTTCAACTCCTGTTGCACTCCGGCAAGGACTTCGTATTGGTGAGCTGCCGAACCCGGGTTGGGATCGGCAGTGACGGTACATTTATGCCCGAGACCGAGCCGGAGAACTGTCAAGCCGTTGACAGACGAACTCGACCGGCACCATGGTGCAATTGCTCGCTCTCCGCGCCTCTGGTGGGATCACGGATGAGCTCTGTCAAGCCAAAAAGCACGATAGGGGCGGCCACTTCGCGGCAGGGGAACGACGCCAAGTGCGGGTTCGCGTGCCACACGATCGTGAAGAATTGGGACTACGGTTTCACGGAGTACGCGCACAGGTGAGCGGCGTATACCGATGCGCGAGCTAAGCTACCGTCATCGGGTCGACAGATATTGAAAGGAGAATCTCGATGATCCGCAAAGCGAAAGCGGTCTGGCGTGGCACCGGTCGGGACGGCAATGGGGACCTCTCTACCGATTCGGGCGTGCTCGCCAAGACGCCATATTCTTTCAGAACCCGCTTCGAGAACGAGAAGGGCACAAACCCCGAAGAGCTGATCGCCGCGGCGCATGCGGGCTGCTTCACTATGGCATTGGCCTTTCAACTGCAGAGCGCGGGCTTCACTCCTTCTGAGCTCAGCACCGAGGCGGCCGTCAGTCTCGACCCGGATGGAAAGGGCTTCCGCATCAGTCGCTCGGCTCTCACTCTGCGTGCTAGCGTGCCGAACCTGGACCAGGCGACCTTCGAACGCCTGGCCAAGGACGCCGAGCAGAACTGTCCGGTCTCGAAAGTCCTCAAGGCGGAAATTTCACTGGATGCCAAGTTGGTCTGAGCCAAGGAGCATCAATGATATGAAAGCCGTCAAGACGTACTCGGCAAGAATCGACGCGGATCTGGCCAAGATCGCATTGGATGCCGCCGACGTGCCCTCGGTCGTTGTGGGTACCGGGGTGGCCATGGAAGGCGGTGTAGCTGGTGTGCAGCTGCTCGTTCCAGATGAGTACGTCGAAGCGGCGCTGAGGGTGCTCGAACGTTCATGACTGGAATGAAGGCACACCCGCTCCTTCTCGGCGTGGCGCTCGCGAGTGCGAGTCCCGCCGGTGCACTAGTCGAGTAGGATGTTCTGAGCCCGCAGACAGTGTGTCTGCGGGCTTCTTTTTTTGCGCCCCGTGCGCGACCTCGCTGTCTCGATGTCAGGTAGCGCCGCGCTTCGCCATTTAAGCCTAGCAGACGGATCGGGGGAAGCAGGGCTGGCACAACTGATGCCAGGCCAACTAGTCTGCGCCTCACGCGCATAGCCTCGGGAGCATTCGAATGAGCGGGTCGTTTTGGGGCGGCATACTGCTGACGCTGGTCGTCGTCCTGCTCCTGGTGATCTGGTCTATTCGTCGTCACCGCGACCCCGATCTGCAGATCAATTGCGACGACCCAATCAATGAGCTCATGCCCAGCCTGTCGGGCCTGACGCTGGGTACCGCCGTGGCGGGTAACAAGGTCGAGGTGTACGAGAACGGTGCCTTCTTCGACGTGCTCATCGCATGCATCCGTGCGGCACGCCACTCCGTGCATTTCGAGACGTTCCTATGGAAGGACGGGGAGCTGGCCCGACAAGTGTGCGACGCGCTGATCGACCGTGCCCGGGTGGGCGTACAAGTGCGCGTGCTGCTGGACGCACAGGGCTCTAGCGGAGCGGGAAAGGAACTCGTGGAGCGGATGCGCAAAGCCGGCTGCCGCGTTACGTTCTTCCACAAGCGGGCCCTACGCAACATCGGCGTGCTGAACGACCGCGACCATCGCAAGATGGTCATCATCGACGGCAGCGAAGCGTTCGCCGGCGGCCACTGCATCGTGGACGAGTGGCTGGGCAACGCGGAAGACGGGCAGCACTATGCTGACGTCAGCGTCCAGTTGCACGGGCCGATCGTCCATAGCCTGCAGGGCGCGTTCAGTGAGAACTGGGTCGGCGAGACAGGCGAGCTGTTCCTCGGCGACAACGTCTTCCCGGTACTCGACCCAGCCGGCGACGTGTTGATCCATGCCGTGTTTGCCAAGCCAGAGAACTCCGCGCCAACCATAAAAATCTTACATCACACCGCAATTTGCCTGGCGCGCAAGCGCATCTGGATCCAGAACCCCTACTTCATTCCCGAACCCGACGCCATTGATGCGTTCGGCGCAGCAGTCAAGCGCGGCGTCGATGTCCGCGTACTGATGCCATCGACGAGCGGCTCGGACAACCCGATGGTGCAGCATGCCGGGCACCGCAACTTCGAGAAACTACTGAAGTGCGGTGTGCAGCTGTTCGAATACCCGCACACCCTTCTGCACCAGAAGATCATGACAGTCGATGGAGTGTGGAGCGCTATCGGCTCCAGCAACTTCGACGACCGCAGCTTCGAGACTAACGACGAGATCAGCCTTTCGATCGCCGATCAGGCGCTGGCCGCACGTCTCGACGCCATCTTTGAAAGATATGTTCAGCGCGCCAATCCGGTCGACCTGGAACGCTGGAGGCGTCGCGGCTGGTGGCACAAGTTGAAGGACCAAGCCTTCTATCTTTTGAACGAACTGATGTAAGCGCGCTGATCAGCCGTGGACAGTTCGCAGACACACTTTCGTTGACGAGAGGGCGCTCAGCAGGTCACGAGATCCGTGTGCGCGAAGCCCTTGCAGTAGTCGAGCACCGAGATGACCGTCGGCGTCACACGGAAGATTCGGACTTGCTCCGGAGTCGGCATCGGCACTGGCAGGGAGGCCTGCTCCGGGTACTTCTGCGGAAGCATACCCAGGATCTTGCGCGCTTCGTCCGAGTCGAGCACCTCTTGCGCGTGTGCCGCCATGGACAGGCCAGTGATCGCCATCAGATCCGGCGTGTCGTGATCGATGGTCAAGGACACCCGATCATCGCGCGCCAGATTCGCCGCCTTCTGACTGTCTCGACCGCAGAGGAAATAGAGGGTGAGGCCTTCACTCACGTAGCCGACGGTCGTCGCCTGCGGCCAGCCATCGGGCCGCAGAGTTGCAATCGTCATGATTCGGTGTTGATCCAGCAGTGACAGAATCTTCTTTCTGAGCCCTTCGTCCACGTGTGGTCTCCAGTGCTAGCGGGCGCTCGACTCCTATTTTTCTCCATTCAGTAAATCACCACCCGGAGCCGAGTGCGATCAGTGCTTGTACGTATTCGTGCCGAGTTCAGGTAGAGCCGAGACCCCGGATTCGAAACGGCACGCGCACAGGATCACCAGCGCCGTAGCGAAACACCAATTCGACTTTCTTTGGCACATCGCTGAGCAGGAATTCGAGCTTCGCGTCCTTGGTCGTGCCAGCGGCGACCAACTCGTTCAAGAAAGTCGAGGGCGCGCGCGGCACATCGTCCACCAGGAGGCGCAAACAATCGCTGGTGAAGTTGATACCGCCGTAGGAATCCTTTGGCGCAACGGCCCTCAGCTCGACCTCGAGTACCGCGCGCTCGGCGTTGTACCGGTCAAGACGCATACCGAGAACGCGGAATCGCACACCGCCGGCCGTGACTTCATGGGTCTGCGGCAAGGAAACATCCTCCGGAAAGGATGCGACTGCGTCGACGATCTGCGGAGCCTTCGCTCGACCGTACTCGTCGATCGATTCGCTCGCGATGAAGCGCCGACGCTCACCGAGCGTCAATGGAATGCGCGTCTCTTCGCTTCCGTACTTGGACCATAGCGCGGCCGATTCAGCAGAATGCGGAAACGGGAAACTCAATTCGGCGTCGACAGCGGAATATGGCGCCACCATGAGCAGTGGTGGTGAAAGCGGTGCGATGGCCTGCTCACCCAACTGAAGCGCGGTCGTCAGGTTTACGAATCCGTCGGGATACGGACCGTTGTTCGTCATGCGCAGCAGGATCGTCAGCACGCCCTTACTGCCATCGGCAGGCTCGGTTCGCAGGGCCAGAATTTCGAACTGCTGCCCGCCGAGCTTGAATCGCGAGATCTTGGGTAGCGCCAGTGCCTGACGTGCGCTCGATTGATGAGCCACCGCGGCTTCGGTTTCAGCTTGCGGATTCAGCACGCCGTCGTTCTGCTGCGCGGAGTGATCGGTCGGGACGGCTTTCTTGTTCTGGGATGTGCTCCAGACACCGACGATCGCCACAACGACCGCAATCACACCCGCGACGATCAGCCAGGATTTCTTGACGAACCGCGCGGGACTCTTTATTCCCACGCCGGTTGCGGTCGGTATTCCGAAACGCTTGTCCAGTGCCCGCTCGAATTCCGCCAGGTCCGATTCCCAGCGGTTGTCCGAAAGTTCGACCGCCTGTCGGCGTGCGAGTGGCCGGAGCTCCTCGGGCAATTGGTCCTCACGCGGCATGCGCGCGCCGCGCACGAGGACGGGTACGACGACGGTGGCGTGGTGCAAACCAGCGGCAATTTCGCGGCGGACAAAATCGGCGGGATCATCGAGACGACGGCTTCCGGCGCCATCCGATGCACTGAGCCACTGCGGGCCGATCAGGGCAAGCAGGAGCTCCGCCTTACCTACGCTGTCCTCGATGACGCGCGTGAAATCCTCGCCGGGTGCGATATCAGTGACGTCCATGAACACGGAGTCGGGGCCGAACCGCTGGGCCAGTCGATCAAACAGCCGCCCGGCATGGCCGGATGTGTCGTCTCGACGATAGCTGATGAAGATCCCTGGCATGCCGCTCCATCGCCCCTGCTGGGCCCAACGATTGCCCGATTCTCCGCGGCCCGCGGCGAGTGCTGCAAGCGCGTATTGCGGTCAGCGGAACGATCAGCGACGGCGAAAGTCGCGGACCCACTCGGCGGTCGCGCGCAAGCCACCGAACGGGTAGAAATGGAGAAGAACCTCGCCATGCTTCTCCCGATCCAGCCCAGTGGCGAGTTCTTCAATCAGTTTGTCGGGGCCAGCAGTGGTCAACAGCTTGGTGATCGACATGCCGTATTTTTTCATCACTTTCGTGGAGGCACCGACCCCACAGCGGGAGGCGAAGGCGAGCAGGCGCTTCACGCTCGCTGGGCCGGGCACCCCGATACGGACGAGCGCATGCACGCCGGCCTTGCGAACTTGCTCCAGCCAGCTAAGCACTGGCTCAGCATCAAACGTGAACTGGGTGACGACAGCGAAGTCGTGCCCACGCTCCAGAATGGCCGCCTGCTTCTCGCGCTTGGCCTGCCATAACTTCTCGTTCCCAATATCCGGGTGGCCCTCGGGATAGCCAGAAATGCCAACCCGGCGGATCCCGTACTTGGCGAGCAATCCCGTGCGTATGATCGCCAGCGCGTCCTCAAACGGGCCCATCGGCTGCGGCGGGTCGCCGGCTACCACGAAGGCGTGATCCGTCCCGACCTCACGTTGCAGTCCTGCGAGAAAACTCTCCAGCTCCTCCAGCGACTTCAGCCGGCGCGCCGAGATGTGCGGAATTGGGATAAAGCCCAGGTCACGCACGCGCCTGGCCGCGGCGATGCGCATCGGGAAATCTTCGCCTGGCAAAAAGGTTATGGGGATCTTGGTGCCTTGCGGGATGACGTCGGCTGCTGCTTCCAGATGGGGCACGTCCTTGGCCGTCATCTCCATCGAGTAGTTGTCGAGCAGCGTGCAGACGGCGTTTGCCGCCGGGACCGATCGTTTGCGCACTGGTGCAGTCTCCTAGGTTCTTCGACACGATACCAACCTGTCGACCAATACCAACACCTTCGTACAATAGAAGCGGACCTCCGTGTCTGCTACGGTCTTCGCCGGGTTGTGAAGCCATCGCGTTGCACACCCCAATCCATCCACCAGTTGCTAAGGAAGTCGTCATGCAAAAGACGCCCGGCCTCCATCGCCGTCGCTTTTGCAGTGCTACAGCGGCAACTGTTGCTAGGGAACGCCAGGTCTTCCACTCCTAATCCTAAAGGAGCAAAGGTATGAGTGCAGTTGTACAGCCGAAGGGCAGCGATACGACAGCTATCCGCCCGTTTGAAATGAAACCCTTTCCGGAAACGGACCTTGCCGATTTGCGCAAGCGCATCAACGCGACCAGATGGCCCGAACGGGAAACGGTCGCCGATGCATCGCAAGGCGTGCAGCTTGCGACGACCCAGAAACTCGCGCGCTATTGGGCGACGGAGTACGACTGGCGCAAGGTCGAGACGAGACTCGGTGCCCTGCCGAATTTCATTACCGAGATCGACGGGCTGGACATTCATTTCATCCACGTCCGTTCAAAACACGAAAATGCGTTGCCGCTGATCGTCACGCACGGCTGGCCCGGCTCGGTCGTCGAGCAGCTGAAGATTGTCGATCCACTGACCGATCCCACGGCGCATGGCGGGAGCGCATCGGATGCATTCCATCTGGTGATTCCGTCGATACCCGGCTACGGGTTTTCCGGCAAGCCGACCACGGCCGGCTGGGGGCCCGATCGGATCGCGCGCGCTTGGACCACGCTGATGCGGCGCCTGGGCTACAAGCACTTTGTCGCGCAGGGTGGCGACTGGGGCGCTGTCGTCACCGATCTGATGGGCGTGCAGGCGCCGCCGGAACTGCTCGGCATTCACACCAACATGCCCGGCATTTTTCCAGCCGAGATTGACGGGGCGGCCTTTTCAGGGGCGCCCGCGCCATCGGGTCTCTCAGCCGACGAGAAGGTCGCTTACGAGCGTTTGCAGTTCGTCTATCAAAAGGGAATCGCCTACGGATTCCAGATGGGGCTGCGGCCGCAGACGCTATACGGAATCGCGGACTCACCCGTCGGCCTGGCGGCTTATTTCCTCGATCACGACGCGCGCAGCTATGAGCTCATCGCGCGCGTCTTTGACGGACAGTCCGAGGGCCTTACGCGCGACGACATCCTCGACAACATCACGATCACCTGGTTGACGAACACGGCGCTTTCCGGCGCCCGTCTCTACTGGGAATATTTTGGCAAAGGGTATTTCAATGCCAAAGGCGTCTCCATCCCGGTTGCCGTGAGCGTCTTCCCTGACGAACTCTATCCGGCCCCGCGGAGCTGGGCGGAGCGGGCGTATCCCAAACTGATTCACTACAACAAGCTCGACAAGGGCGGCCACTTCGCGGCGTGGGAACAGCCGAAGGTCTTTTCAGAGGAGGTTCGCGCGGGCCTCAGATCGCTGCGTAGGCTAGTCGAGTAAAATGTTCTGAGCCCGCAGACATTGTGTCTGCGGGCTTTTTTTGCGCCCCGCCAGCCCCTCCGTCCGAATCCATCGGATCGACTCCGATTCTGTGACGCCGGACCCAGCCTCAGTACGTCGAAGTTCTCTAGCCTTGGTGAATACCGATGATCAGGAAGTCACCGGAGTCCGACCGCGCGAGAATCCTGGTATGTGGACAATCACAGGGCACCAGACCATGCACGATTTCATTCGGAACAGGCTCAGTCCCCAGAAGCTGCGGCAGCTGTACGTCAAAGCCGCGCTCAGCAACTTTGTTGGCTACGTCGCCGGCTCGCTCGTGATGGTGCTGACAACCTATCATTCGGTCGAGCGCAGGGCACTCAAGAACCTGTTCGGGATCCTGCCGCGACACACAGTGGTGGTACACCGGCTGCCAGAGTGGCTCGAATGGACACTCTCCATCTTTCTCGGATATCTGGTCATGGAGTTAGTCCGGTACATTATTCAGAGCAATAGGTACCTGCTGTTGATCGATGCCGCATCGCGAGACAAGGCTCGCGAGGATGGCGAACAGCCAACCACCGCGGGGTGAAGTAGAAACGACCAGAAGCGGCACGGAAGCTGGCGCGCGTTACGCTTCAGGACGTGCTCTCTGTTGCCGCGCCCTCGGTCAGCTCTCGGGATTGCGCACCGCTTCCTGAACGTACCAGTCGATCTTGCGGGTCAAGAACATTGTCGTCGCAAGCAGCGCGAACAATGCGAGGGAACCAGCAAGGAGCGCGTAGCTCTCGGAGGTAACCAGCAGGTACAGGAGCGCGTACGTGGCCGCGAAGATACCGCCTGATGCAATACCAGCGCGCGCGCTACGCAACGCACCGGTGAGATAGACGCTCATCAGGATGCAAAGCGCAGCGGTCGCGAGCACGTACGCCAACAGGAACCCGATGTGCTCCGCAAAGGCCAGCAGAAGAAGGTAGAACACGCTCAAAGCCAGTCCCATCAGGCCGTACTGGATCGGGTGAACGGGTTGGCGCTGCAGGGTCTCAACGAGAAACAAGGTAAGGAAGCTCAGCGCGATGAACAGGCCGCCGTATTTCACGGCGCGCGTACTGCGCTGATAGATGTCGACCGGTTGCACCAGCTCGATCCCGAAACCACTGGCGAGGAGAGTCTCCGCGGACGTGGAGCCCTGAAACCAGCGGTCTCCGTACGTGCGGTTGAGATTCAGAACTTGCCAGTTCGCTGTGAAGCCGCGGGCATCAATTCGACGCTCTGTGGGCAAGAAGCCGGCTGTGAAGCCGGGGTCAGGCCAGTTGCCATGTGTCTGCACGCGCGCGACGCGCGCGAGTGGTAGGAATCCGAGCGACTGTGTTCCGGCGAGATCGAACGACAGGTCGAAAGCGTGTGGGCCTTGCGAAGGATCGCCAGCGACATTCAGCGGCGCAGCAAGCACCGGGATCGGAAAGCCGGAGGACGGCTCGAAATTCTGGAATTGCTGAGTTGCTGATGCCAGACCGCGAAGACCTCTCGGGTCCTGGATGGGAAGCAAGAGCCGGGCTTGATCGAGATGAAGATGCAAGGACGTTCCGCCGCGGGTAAGGCGCTCAATCTCGTGCGCGAGATTGAATTCACCTTTGGCGCGAACCCGTGCGATGTAAACGGGTACGTCGTATAGGCCAAGTCTGCGCCGCGAATCCTGGACCTGCAGGTCCACAGTGATGTCCAGCTGATCGGGAAGTACGTACCAGTCGCACGTGCGAGCTGGATCTGAACCAGTAGTCACCGGAATGGCCAGTAGTGGCCCGCCGATCCACTGTCGATCGCCCCAGCCGCGGGCAACGGATTGCACAGCGGCGTCGCGCTGACTCGTGCGCTCAGCGATCAAGCTCCGTAGAAGCGACAACGGTATCAGCAGCAAGATTGCGATGCCCGTCAGAATGGCAGCCTTCACCGAAACCGAATGAGCAACTAGTCTCATGTGATCGCCTCCCTTTGTTAGGAAGCTTCACTGCACCTGGTGGCGCCGCCGTGGGGAAATTGTGATGAATTGTGGCAGCCAGCTTGAACTAAGGTCTCCGTGCCTTTGAGGCTTGGTGCTTCTGTTTGATGAAATCCCTCATCAAGGTGAAATAGCCTTCCGGTTGTCTCGTCGAAACACGCTCTCCATTTGGAAGTGTCTCGAACTCGTACATACCGTGATCGGCATCGGGAAAAACGACAGTCGTGATTGGACGACCGGCCCTTCGCAAGGCGGCCAGGCGACGGACGGTCTCTGCAGAGGGAGCATCGCGATCCTGCCCCCCCAGTATCCAAAGCTGCGGAACCTCGAGGTTGGCCAACACTGGCATGGGGTCGTACTGTGCTGGCACCCCTTCGAGCAAACCTGGACCTTCCTTGCGCGATGTCTCGGCTGACGTGGCGAGCAGATAGGCAGTGATGTTGCCACGGACTGAGCTGAACCATGGTTCCTCGCCGTACTTGCGCTTCACCGCTTCGAGCTGCTCATAACCTTCGGTGAAGTTGCTCTCGACAATCATCGCCGTAGCATCAGCAACCTCCATGGCCTTGGCCTTGATATCCGGACCGAAGCCGGCACGCTCCATGTCGAAGGCGATCGCCTCACGGTCTTCATCCAACGGCGAGACCGCCAGTCCGAAGCTCACGATGACAAAGTCCACCGGCTCTATGCGCGCGGCCAGCGGCGCCACCCAGCCTCCCTGGCTACCGCCCTGGTACCCCACTCGTCCTGCGCGTACGCCCGCAAGGCGCAGTGCCTCACGCTTAGCGAGAACCGCATCGATGGCCAGGGTCAGGTAGTTCTGCGAGTAGCGGCCGCCCGACGCACCTGTACCGCGCTTGTCATAGGCAAACACGCCGATTCCCGCGCTGGCGAACTGACGCTGCAATGCATAGTCCTTAAGCGCCGACGAGTGCTCGGATCCGTGGATCAAGACGACGAGCGGAACACGCGCCTCGCCAGGTGGGAGGGTCAACCGTCCCGCCAGCGCGACCCCACTACCCTGGAAGCGTGTGTCGACCTGGATTAAGGACAGCCGCTGGCCCGCGACATCGTCGAAACGAATCTCGCCGCGACCGCAGTCGGAAATCGTGACCTGGTGTCCGTCGGACCGGTCCGTCCAGCCGAGTGTGCTACTCCAGCGACCATTTCCTTGCGGAGTCAGTGCACCCGTGCGCCCATCCAGGCGCCTCCAGCGAAGTTGGTCAGGTGCGCCGCCCGGGCCGAGGTCCAACGAGGTGCCGTCCGCCATGAGATAGCTACCAACTTCGCAGGGCGAGGAGGCTTGGCCCGAAGGCGACACTTGAGCGTCAACTGGAATCACGCTGCCTAGCGCCAGGAGGAACGCAGTTCCCGCGCACCTCAGGCAATTTAAGGACGTCATTGCTCTGTCTTGCTCGCGTGGGCTTGATGAAATTTATTTCGCGAGTGTTGGATGGCCCGCAGCATCGTCAAAAGACTATGCCCAGCAACCGCTCGAGCAATTGCTCCAGCGAAAACATCGTCAGCGTCAACGGCAGCAGGGGCAGAAGTGTAAGCACCGCGAGTTGAAACACGGCTTCCTTGGTGACGGGTGCCAGTTTCATGCTGCGCACGACCTCAAAGCTATTGTCCAGGTCGGCCAGCGATTGTATGTCGGCGCTTCCGACCAGCGATTCCCCGGCCGGCGCGCCACCCCGCAACCATTTCTGATCGAAGTCGCGCACGTAGCGTTGGGCCATCGACCCGAATTCGCGTAGGCCGGCGCGCTTCGCGCGGCCGAGAACTGGGATGAAAACCAGCAGCGGCCCGAACACGGCGAACAGCATCACGGCTACCAGCGCGATGATTTCGACCTTGAACTGCGGCAGTTTCGCCCCGCCAAAAAAAATCCGGTTTGCAATCGTGCCCGCCATCACAGCGCCCTGGGCCAGGAGCCACGGCGCAAAGGCGGCACTGACACTCGCGAGAAACCCTAACCCACCGCAGCGGTCCGGATGGGTGGGCACGAGCTTTAGCTCAATGCGCGACACGTGCCAGAGAAAGCGCGCCCAGATAAACAATCGGAAATACCAGCGCAGGAGAATGAACTGGAACAGCGGCAGGCTCACCCAGCCGAACCACCAACCGGCCAGCGACGGCTGCCATGTCCCCTGCGCCGTTGAGCCGTACCAACTTGTCACGTCCACCGGGGTGTGCGTTCGCCAGACCATCACGCCAAGCCCGTATACCAGGGCAATCAACCCCACCTCCGCCAAGACGGAGTTGCGCAGGCGTTGGGCCGAAGCGAAAGCGGCGTCGAACTTCACCCGCGCCGAGTCCGCGATCAGGCCACGATCCACGAACTGCCGAACCACCGGGCGCATGCGTTCGTGCACGACGAGTTCGGCCACGACGAGCAGCGGCAGCGCGATCAGGAATCGCACATGCACATCCACGTCGTAGAGAAACGGCATCGTCATGCCGCTGCCCCACGCGTGGCCCTCCACGACCGACAGCATCAGCAACGGCAGCCAAGCGAAAAGCGCGATTACTAATACGCGTCGCCGAAGCAGGTCGAGGGTGTCTCCGGCCAGATGTGCGCGCCGAAGAAGCTGATACAGCGGCCCGCCGAGGACCAGCGAGAAGTCGTAGGGTTCCTTCAAGAGCGGTTCTTCAGAGCCCCGGCGTGTGTTCATCGCTCACCCCGAATCCGTTCGACATCCTTGAGCTCCCACTTTTTTTCAAAGAACGCTTTGGTGGGTCCGTAGAGGCGGACCATGAGCTCGAACTTGCGCTTGGGATCAGTGGGTACCCAGTTCGACTCCTTGCCGGCCGGTGGTTTGGGCCCGAAGTAGACATCCACCGAGCCGTCAGCATTTTTCTGCACCTCCGCGGCGTTTGATGCGCGGCTCGCGCGATCGACATTCTTGATGAGCGCATGGGTCTCGCGATCGTAGGCAGTCACGGACCAATACTGCTCCACCGGCGCATTCGGCGGAACGATGAGGCGATAGGCCTTACCGCCATCGAAGCTTTCGCCGTTCTTGTCCTTGATCGAAATCATGTAGAACTGGCCCGCGCCCATTCGCTTGATACCGATGTACGCGTAGTGATAAGCGAGGCCGCGCGCGTCGATGGGGTAGCTGTTTGGCTCCGAGTATTCGGCTTGAGCCGCCTGGATGAGTTCGGGAGGCGCGGGGAGCGTCCAATGCGTGCCTTCAAAGAATGGCGGCAGGCCGGCGTCGTACCTTGCCGCGAGCAACATGTGGGCTTCGCGAATGCCGGCATCCAACCGCTGCCTCATCTCGGCGGTAGGCGCGAAGGGCTTACCCTTCTCGATGCCGAGCGTCTTCAAGGGATCGATCATGATTCGATCGCGATCGAGCCACGGCTCACTTTGCACTATGCGATTGAGACCCTCGAAGAAGCTGTGGTCATACCGGATGGTCGAATCGAACGTGACATCCTTGACGTCTGTGAACACGACGGCTGGCGGACTTGCGGCCTGCGACAGCGGATAAATCTTGACCCGCTTGCCATAGGCGACTGACTTCGCGACATCCGCATTACTGTGGCTGGCCAGATTTGAGCGGATTAGTGCATAACTGCCCCAGGTGCCGGGCTGGAGCGCGGCATAGCCACTGGGGACCTTGTCCTTGTAGTCCGGCGGCAGCATCAGGAGCTTGATCCCCTTGCCCTTGTCCACACCAAGCCGGCCGGCATCCTCGAGCGGCATCTGCCAGATGTTGACGATGTTGGCGTTCAGTGAACCGCCATCGTCCGCCGATGGCACGTCGATGACGATGGGCCCCACGTCCTTCGTGTTGAAGAACGCCATGAAGTAGATCGTGTCCGGATTGGGCGTGAGCGTCTGGTTGTGCCAGTCGAGCGGCTTGCCCCAGTAAATGACCTGGTTCACTTTGCCCTCGGTCTTGGTCAGCATCTCCTGGAGCATCAGATCGTAGTTGACCACCGGCATGCCCCAGATCGCAGCTTCAACTGCACGCCGCTCGACCGAGCGGCGTACGAGGTCGTCCGGAGTCAGCGTACGCGTTTCACTCGCGCCATTGTCGGAGCCCGCTCTCGCGGCGTCGGCGGTCGCCGGCTGTTCCTTCCTCGCGCAGCCAACGATGACCGCGGCCACGATCGCCAGGATGATTGCGCTGGTTCGTGTTTGCATGGGACATCCTTCGAAAAATTGCCTCCGGTGGTAGCAGCGTGAGCAGTCTCCGAGTCCGGATTCCAGTGTCCGTCGACGCAAGCTACTCAATCGGTTGATGCGGGTCGATTGGCCGTTGGGGCAAGCAGTGGGGCGGCCAGAAGCGCTTGTTCATCCGCCGGACGCCTGTGCTTGGCGCCGAGCCGGGCAAGCCCGCACGTTCGCAGACTCAAGCGCTGAGATAAACCGAGTGCACGCCGGGCGTTGCGGTCGTCATGCCCGCTGAAGTTGTGATAGCTTCATGGAACCAAGCGCTTCGCTCATCCAGTTGTTGTACAGCGACCGGCGAATCTTTGCGGTCGCATCAGGGCATCCGGTTCGGTTGGTTTTCTCAAAGGGCAGGATTCAATCATGAGAACAATTAAGACAGTCATCGTCCTGTTTTCGGTTTCACTGTTGATGGCAGCATGCGCCAAGAAGGAAGAGGTCGCTGCTCCCGCGGAGCCGCCAGCCGCCGCTCCCGCCGAGCCGCCAGCCGCTGCTCCTACCGAGACGCCACCTGCTGCTCCCGCCGAGGCGCCACCTGCTGCTCAGGCCGAGGCGCCAGCCGCGGCTCCCGCCGAGCCGCCAGCCGCTGCTCCCAATGACAAGTACAGCGAAACTGTCGCCCTCTTCAAGGATGCGGGCCAGAGCGCGGCGTTCTTCGACAACAGCTTTGGTTACGCCGTGTTTCCGGCCATCCGCAAGGCGGGTCTCGGAATCGGCGGCGCGCATGGCGATGGGCGCGTGTATGAGAATGGCAAACACGTTGGCGACACTTCGATGACGCAAGTGAGCATTGGCTTTCAGGCTGGCGCGCAGGGGTTCACTCAGATCATCTTCTTCGAGGACAAGCGTGCATTCGACGAATTCACCTCTGGAAATTTCGAGTTCGGTGCGAATGCCAGCGCGGTCGTGATTACCGCCGCCGCCTCGGGGAGCGCCGGCACGACGGGTGCGACCGGGACCGCGAGCGGCGGCAAGAAGGACGCATCGACTGTCGGCAAGTACGACAAGGGCACGGCCGTGTTCATGATCGTGAAAGGTGGCCTGATGTACGAAGCATCTGTCTCGGGACAGAAGTTCAAGTACAAGCCGCTGGCAAGCACGTAAAGGGGTCTATAGCGAAAAGGCCTCGGCGGTTCGCGCCGAGGCCTCCCAACCAACGCGGGTCAGTGCGAAAGACAACCGCCTCATTTTTCCACGCCAATCACTGCAACTTCGACACGGCGGTTCTTCGCGCGACCCTCTTCTGTGCTGTTATCGGCGATCGGGCTGTGCTCGCCCGCACCGCTGACCTCAAACTTGCTGGCATCGGCCCCGAGACTGATCAGATGATCGCGGACCGCTTCCGCACGATGCAGCGAAAGCGTCGAGTTGGAGCCTGGCTCACCGACGTTGTCCGTGTAGCCAGTGATCATCACATGGTCGGCGCGGCTCAACCATTCTTTCGCCTGTTCGCGGTACTCTCCAATCTTCTCCTTCCCCTCCGGCGTCAGCTCTGACTTGCCGGACTCAAACAGCGCTGCTTCCGGGAATATCATCATATGAGTGTCCAGCGCGGCCACGCCGACGGTGGTGGATGCTGTCCCTGATCCACCCTCACCTGACGCGATGATCGTGTATTGCGTAGGACTCCCGGGACAGACCTCCTTAGACCCGCTGGGATCGACGTTTCCGACTCCCTGGTCGATCGAGACCGTGGAAGCATTCGTCGACGACCAGGTCAGGGTCGCGCACTGACCGTGCTCCACAGAGGCCGGGTCCGCCGATAAAGAAACCGTGGGCGACGCTCGGGTACAACCAAGCAGCACCAAACAGACAACGACGACATATTTCATGACGTTCTCCTTATTCTCAGCCGCAAGCACCGTCCACACGATTCAGCCAGCACGACGGATGCATTGAAGGACTTCGCTCGACGGGCAGACTTCCTCAGTCGCGAAGTGTGGGTGCGTTCGTGAATCCCAAACAATGGGCCTTTGGTCCAATGAACAACATGCCCCGAAATGTATATATTATGTATACATTGGTGCAAGGCCATGGTGGGCAAGCTGATGGATATGAAGGACTTTTCGGCTTCAGCCATATTCAGGGACGTCGACCTTTTGCACCGCGGACACCAGCGCCAAACCCGAATTACAGATCTGGTACGCGCTCGAGTGCAGCAAGCCCGCGCGCTACTGGCGCAACTCAGCGATAGGGTCACCGGACATCAAGCGGCATCGCAAGATGTGGGGCAGCACATCAAGATGCTTGCTCGGAGCAATGCGCGGCTGAAGATAAAAGTGGCTCGACTGAGGCAAGAGGTAGCGCGGGCGCGCCACCTCGCCTATCACGACGAACTCACCGGGCTGCCCAATCGCAGCTTGCTGATGGACCGGCTCACACAGACGATGGCCCAGGCCGCACGACAACACAAGCAAGTAGGGCTCTTGCTCCTCGACCTTGACCGATTCAAAAGCGTCAACGACAGCCTTGGACATGCTGCGGGGGACAAGGTCTTACAGCAAGTGGCTGAGAGGTTGTCGGGCTGTACGCGGAGTTATGACACGGTCTGCCGCTATGGTGGCGACGAGTTCGTGATCATGTTGCCGGAAATCGACGGCTGGGAAAGCGCGGACGTCGTTGCGCGCAAGATCCACACTCGTCTGTGCGCGCCGTTCGTGTTCGACGACCGGGCTATTGTGCTGACAGCGAGTATTGGCATCGCGCTCTATCGGACGGACGGGCGAAATGGTAGCGAGCTGATCACAGAGGCCGATAACGCCATGTATCTCGCGAAGGCGAACGGGGGCTCTCTGACCCGCTCTCATCAGCGTGCATCGCACGATCAGCCCTAGGCCATTGCACGCGTGCACCTTGGTCCAATAGCCGGCGGCTGAGAAATAGGCATATTCTTTAGCGAGTCGTTGACCGAACTCATCGGGACGCTTTGAAAAGGAGTCTGGAGAGGCGAGGTATCACGTAAGGAGACGAATCATGGCAACAGCTACTGTTCAACAGGTGGTGGAATTTCTGAAGGCACATCCGGAGGTGGCCAAGAAGGCAAAGGAGTACATCAAGGCACATCCGGATGACGTGAAGGCGGCTTTGAAGGAGATTGCTGAGGAGCGTGGCTGGGATCTCTCGAACATCGATACCAGTGCGCTCAAAGCTGAGTTTAGCAAGATCAACTGAGTAGGCGAGTGATGTAAGCGACGGACTGCTTCGTCTCCCCAGACCGATTCTTCAAGGTGGCACCACGTGTCCGGCCGCAAGCTGGAAAGGTGCGTGGTGCCACTACTACTGACGCACCCACACCGCGATTAGCAGAGACCCGGCTGGCGACGGTCGGGGCAACTCCCAATGAAATCGGGGGTCGAACAAAAAGGCGCCGTAGCGGGCGCCTTTCTTCGTATTGCAAGAGCGCGGTACAGTCGCGCACCGATCCGGAGTCGTGAGCCGAAATGGGACCTGGCTGCACGGGCCTGACGATGATCGATCCGACCGTAAGGCGCATTTCATGAAAGTCATCCGAAGATTGAGGCTTTCGCGCCGCGCTCGCGTGCGCGCTCAGCGTCATCGCCGCGCTCGCGGCGACCGCGAACGCGCAGATCGGCGGCGGCTACAACTACGTGCCGAAGCAGGTGGACCTCGTGACCGATGGCGCCAAGTTGTTTGCATCCAATGTGAAGCTCAACCGTTTCGACGAGCTCAAGCTCAACGCGCAGGAGCGCGTGCTCGATCAACAGGTCGGCGCAGCGGTCGCGGTCGTGATCACGAATCGGCGGATCGCCGCGTACGGCGTGCTGAGCGGCTGGCGCTCGCTGGATCGAATACCGAACGAGCAGATCGAGAGCATCAAAGCCGAGGACTACGGCGGGCTCATCGTCACGAGTTTACGGTTGTTGAACTTCAACGGGCAGAACGGAGTGTTTGCGGAGCGCAAGCGCACGGTCGCGGACTGACGAGCTGATCACTTCGTAGAGGGGCGCGATTCGGCACATATAGAAGCCCAGTGCACGCACGGCAGGGTTGCATATCGTTTATCGATGCGTATAGTATCGTTTAACGATATCGCCGGAGCCCCCGCCATGACCCGCACCAGCGCCCACGCCCTCGCCGTCGCGCGACCAGTCATCCAGGGTCTGATCCTTCTCAACGCCCTCTACGCCCTCGTCCTCGCCGGGCTGCTGATCTCCAGCTTTTTCGTCGAAGGCTGGCCGCAACGGCCGCTCGGCTTCGGCTCGGTGAACGCGCACCCGCTGGTGGGTCACGGAGTCCGCGCGATCATCGTCGTCGGCGTGATCGGCGCTGCGATCGTGCACACGGTCCTGCGGCGTCTGCTGGCGATCGTCGACACCGTTCGCGTCGGCGACCCCTTCATCCTCGAGAACGCCCGTCGCCTGAACGCGATCGCGTGGAGCGTCGTGGCGCTCGAGGCGCTGCGGCTGGCCGACGCGGCGATCGCGGCGGCGGTGTGGGAGCCGGGGCGGATCGACGCGTTCTCGTTCGCGCCGTGGCTGGCGGTGCTGCTGCTGTTCGTGCTCGCCGGTGTGTTCGCGCACGGCGCGCGGATACGCGAAGACCTCGAAGGCACGGTGTGACATGGCGATCCTTGTCCGCCTCGACGAGAAACTGTACGAGCGGCGCATGACGCTGACCGAACTGGCCGCGCGCGTCGACATCACCGTCGCGAACCTGTCAATCCTCAAGACCGGCAAGGCCAAGGCGATCCGCTTCTCCACGCTCGAGGCGATCTGCGTCGCGCTCGACTGCCAGCCCGGCGACCTGCTCGAGTTTCGCCGGGAGGATCAGGAGGATGACGCGGTGCCTGTGGACGCAAGCGAGGGAACCCACGCATGAGCGGCATCACCTGGATCCATTCGGATCAGTAGTCGTTTGAATGAGCAGCGTCGAAGTTCTAACGCCCTCTGATGTACGGAGCCGCGGGTGGCTCGCGGACGATCCGCGTCCGCTCGACTGGAACGGGCCCACGGATCGACCCTTCACGCCGTTTCGCGCCGATGCTCTGGATCACCCGATCATCGATCACTTCGAGCGCGTGGCGCAGCAGCATGGCGAGCGAATCGCGATCCGGGATGCCGGCGCAACGTTGACCTTTGGCGAATTGTGGGATGGCGTCTCGGGATTGGCCGAGACACTGGCTGCCAATACGAAACCGGGCGATTTGATTGGCATCCTGTTGCCGGCCGGCCCGATGTTTCCCCTCGCGATGCTTGCGTGCCTCGCCTCAGGGCGCCCGTTCGTCGCACTCGACACCGACTATCCCAGAGCCTGGCTGGAGCATGTGCTGAAGAACGCGCAGCCGGCGCTCGTCATTGCACAACCGGATGATGCCGTCGGGCTTGACACATGCGCGCCGACGACACGCGTCATTCATCTCACGAATCTACCGCCACCGGCACGCGAGAGTTGGCGACCGGCGAGACTGGACGTCGACGAACCGGCTTGCGTGCTGTTCACCTCCGGGAGCACCGGACGGCCCAAGGGCATCGTCAACAGTCAGCGAAATCTCTTGCAGCGTGTATCTCAATCCATCAACGCAGCGCACATCAACTCTGAAGACCGACTTCTTACTCTCGCTTCGCCTTGCACGATCGTCGCCGTGCGCGATGTGATGACGGCATTGCTGGCGGGCGCCAGCATTCGCATCCTCGATCCGCATGGCGCCGGCGCCCGCGAGATATTGAATGTGATCCGCGTGGATGCGGTCACGATCCTGTTCACGTTTCCGGCTCTGTTGCGATCCGTCATCGCGGCCAGTACTGCACGCGCTGGAGCTGCACTGCGGCTGGTTCGCGTGGGAGGCGACACAACGTTTTGGAGCGACATCGATTTGCTGCGCGCCTGGCTTGGGCCCGGCGCGGCGATTCAACTGATCTACGCGGCGACGGAAGCCCCGATGCTGCAATGGTTCGTCGATGACGCCTGTCGCGGCGAGGATAGCCGCATTCCGATTGGCTACCCGCTGCCAGGCAACCACATCGCGATAGTCGACCAGGATGGGGGTGCTACGCCGCGTGGTGAAGTTGGGGAACTCCTGGTCGCAAGTCCCTACGTTTCGCTAGGACATTGGGTCGATGGACGTTGCGTGCACGAAGGCGTGGCGACTTGCGACACGCCCGCATCTCGGGTCTTTCGGACGGGCGACCTCGTGCGCCAAAGGCCCGATGGGCTGTTGGAGCGACTCGGCCGCAACGACCGGCAAATCAAGATACGCGGCTCTCGCGTCGATCTGGATGGCGTGGAGGCCGCGCTTCGCGAGCATGCGTTTGTAAGAGATGTGGGTGTGCTGGCTCGAACGAGCAGCGTTGACGGTTCCAAGTCACTCAGTGCCTATGTCAGCGCGCGCGATCAGGCACCGACCGGGCTGATCGAAGAGTTGCGAGACCTGATGCGCTCGGCACCATCGCCCATGCGCCCGCAACGCTTCTATCTCGTGCGCGAGATTCCGCGCCTCTCGAGCTCGAAGCTCGATGTTCGCGCGCTCACTGCTCTGGATGACACCAACTTTCGGAACGAACGCCTGAGTTTGAGAGACGAACCGGAATTCGCTCCCAACAGAGGCATCGCACAAACCATTGCGCGTGTCTGGCAAACGGTGCTGCGCGTGCCGGTCGCCAGGCCGGAGGACGACTTCTTCGACGCTGGTGGGGATTCGCTGCAAGCCATCACTTTCATCGTCGAACTCGAAAGCGCGCTCGGATTGGAGCTCTCACCGACGCTGCTCAACGAGGCACCGCGATTTGGTCAGCTTTGCGAGATCCTGCGACAACACCGTGCGCCTGGCTACGTCCAGTTCGTTTCCCTGAAGGCTGGCGAGGGTTCGCCGCCTGTCTTCTTCATCCACGGCGTCGGCGGGAATGTCGTTGAAATCCTGCCGACGGCGCGACGCATAACCTACCCGGGCCAGGTCATTGGCATTCAGGCGCGCGGTCTCACAAGTGGGGAAACACCGCACACGAGCGTAGAAGTAATGGCGAAGGAGTATTTGAGAGAGATCAAGGCGCGCCAGCCAGAGGGTCCCTACCATCTGTGCGGCTATTCCTTCGGTGGAGTCGTGGCCTTCGAGATTGCACGGCAGCTTTCGGAATCGGGATACGAAGTCGGTTTCGTTGGCTTGATTGATACGCTGGGAAGCCCTGTGAGATGGCCGTTGCGGGCATGGGTCTCCATCATCGGTGGGGGAATCCGCCGCTTTGCTTCCGCTTTGCGCCGCACGCCGCTGCGCGCATGGCCCTTCGAGTTGCGGAAATTTGGTGCGCGGCTCCGCCCGAGTCCACTCACGCTGTCCGCACGCGCAATGCGAGTATCGGTCAGCGCCCTCCTCGCCTCGGCGAGGTATCGCCCCGGGTTCTATCGCGGGCATCTGACTCTGTTCACGCCTGCGGACCGCAATCCTGGTCTGCCATCGCTCGAAGCCATCTGGCGCAAGCACGCTCTCACCGTGTCCGTTGTCGAGACCGCAGGGAGTCACGCAACCATGCTGTCCGCACCCAACGCGGACTCTACCGCCGCGTCTTTGACACGCTGCCTGCTGTTGAAAGGTCACCGCTAAACCGCTTTGCGTCCTGACACCGTGCGCACGCTGCTGTTGATCCTGCTTCTTGCCGCTGCAATCTATGTTTTTCTCGGCGCGTACGTCTATGTTTTCCAGTCCCGGCTGCTCTACTTTCCCAACATTCCGGGCCGTGCGCTGACCGCGACGCCAGCCGACATCGGTCTCTCATTCGAGGAGGCGCGGATCACGACCGTGGACGGGCTCGAACTGCACGGCTGGTACGTTCCCGCGGGAACGGGTGCGCCGGCCGTGCTCTTCTGCCACGGCAATGCCGGCAACATTTCGCACCGCCTGGAGTGGCTGCAGATATTCCATGACATGGGGCTCGCGGTGCTGCTCTTCGACTATCGCGGCTACGGCAGGAGCCGCGGCGCCCCAGATGAGGCTGGCACGTACCGCGATGCCCAGGCAGCGTGGGATTTCCTCACACGCGTGAAGGGAGTCTCTCCTGCGCGCATCGTGATCGTCGGTGAGTCGCTCGGAGGGGCGATTGCGGCGCATCTCGCCAAGGACGTCGCCACCGCGGGCGCATTGGTCCTCCTCTCGACGTTCACGTCGGCGCCGGATCTCGCGAGCGAGTTCTACTGGTACCTGCCCGTGCGGCTGCTCGCGCGCTTTCAGTATCCGACCGCCGAGTACGTGAGCCACGTGCGGGCCCCGACACTCGTCATCCACAGTCGGGACGATGAAATCGCGCCGTTCTCCCATGGGAGAAAGCTCTTCGAGCGCGCGGCGGGGCCCAAAGCGTTCCTGGAGATTTCAGGCGACCACAATGCCGGGTTCCTGATGAGCGGCTCGACCCTCACGCAAGGCGTGCGGAGCTTCCTTCAGGCGCACGGGCTCCTGCTGCCCCCTGCCTAGGGTGTCCCGCTCGTCCTATCGTTCCCCAATGGCCGACACGCAATCGGCCGTCATCTCGGTGGAATAGTGAGTGATCGACTTGAGCGTCGTATTTCGCCACTCCCAGGGCGCCTGTGTCTGGTCGCGTGGCAGGGACCACAGGCCACGTCGCGCTGCTCGTGCCTCGCCCTCAAGCTCGCAGAGCTGTTCGTCGGACTTGGTCATTTCAGAACGGAATGCCCATGCATGTCCCAATCGGACGAGATCGGCGTTTACGGCGACCTTTCCCAGAAACACAGTAGCGACGAGGCGATCGTCCTGATCCTGCTCAACTGGCTCGAGTGCGACGTTCTTTCCCAGGACCATCTTGCTCAGCGCTTGCGTCGCTTCCGGACCCCAGGGCTGGTCAAGCTCGGGCGCGTCGATGGCATGAAGACGCACGCGGATCGCACCCGTTTCAAGCCTCACCTCAATCGTGTCGGCGTCGACGATCCGCGTGACCCGGCCGGGAAATTTAGGCGATTCCTCATGTTCGACGACCGCAAGCACTGACAGCAGAGCCGCCAGCGATGCGATTACCGCGATCCAGCCAAGGAGTACGGCACGGTTCTTTCGAGAAGCTGCGGAAGGTGATGGGCGCCCGTCGATGGTAGACATGCTCGAACATGCTGCCAGCATGCGCCGCCATTAGCTGCGAACTTGGGCGCACTTACGCTCTCCCTCCTGGCGCTACCCTGGAGTTTCGGCCTGGAGTTAGCAGCGCCAGGCGCGACATGGCGACATAACGACGCCGCATTAGTCAGTGACTGCCCAGTACAAGATAGCGCGTCGATCAGGCGAGTTGAATGCGCGCCTGCGCAACCAGGCGGCCATAGATTGCGGCTGCGCGATCAGCCAGCCGCCGATCGAAATTGGCATCCAACGGTCGATCGCTCAGTTTCAATGGCTCGCCAACCTCATGTGGGCCCGAGATCGCTGCCAGTTCAGCGAGCCGCCTCCAAGTTTCCGTACGAATGCAAAGGTCCTCGTAGCACACGAACAATGCAGGCTCGGGTTTTGAGCGCTCGAGCCATGAATATGTCTCGCACCACAGCTGCAACCAATAATCCAACGTATTGGCTGGGTAATGAGCTGGCACGGCACCTTCGAACTGAAAAGGTCGATGATCAAGACCAAATTCGTGGTGACCCAGCCAAGTCATGTAGGAAAGGACGAACTCACGCTTGGCCTGCAGCTCCGAAAAACGAAGGTGTTGACGCAGAAGAGAGTGAGCGTGCTGAAGAGGCTCCCTGAAAGGGACTAGGAGCAGCGCGTTCGGGAACGCGCGGTGAATGGTGCCGAGTCGCAGAATGTTGTTGTTGTTCTTGGACAGATAACGATCAATTCGCGGGGCATGCGCCGACAGGATTGCATTCACATAGCGCACGTACTTCTCCACCAACTCTCCCCCAGGTGCGTGGGGCTTCAAGCGGTCACTCTCAAGATACTCATCGCCGGCGAAGATCCGCCAGAAGACCTCGTCGAGGCTCTCCGGGCTATCGGCGTCGACGAGCAAGTTGTCGCCATGCGCGCGCTCTGAGCGCTCGACCTCGCGGCGTGACATCTGAGACAGGCGGCGCCAAAGATTCGGCGCCAGGACGAAAGGCATGTCTCGATAGGTGAGCGATCGGTACTGTCCTGTTGCATGAAATCGTCGCATCAGCACAGTGGTGCCGGCGCGTGCCAGGCCCGAGACGAACACATGTCTTTGCAAGACAATTTCCGACGGGTCAGCTTGGACCGTCATCTGGTCGAGGTCGAAACTCATATCGGCGATCGGCCCGTAATGCAACGCGAGCCGGTGGAGCAGTCGCTCCAGGAAACTGTAGTCAGGATCAGGCAAGAGGCGTCAACTCGGCTGCGGTCCAGACGTCGAGAGCAGCGCAAGCCTCTCGTGCGGTCACGAGTGCCTCAAAGAAGATCGCCAGGAGTGCGGGGTTCACTACCCGTGCTTGCGGGACCACTGCCGGAGCTTGAGTCTTCCACCTCCCGCCTGGGCTCGGCTGAAGGCCTTGCGGGCGCTTTCCATCTCTTGAGTAGACGCTTGATCGGGTACCAGAGGATCCCGACGAAGGCGAGGAAGATCGAAGAAAGTATGCCAAGAACAATCGCGATCGTGCCGGCACCTGTGGCGGGTCCGATATAGGCGTGTGCTGTCGGAAGTTGCAGTACCGCGAGCAGGCCGAAGGCAAGAGCTATTTTGCGCATGAGATGTCCTTTGCGAAATCGAAGGCGTCGGAAGGGAACCAGATAGCTTCGGACATGGGATAAATGAACTCGTCGCTTCCGGGTTTGGGATTGAAAATCTCGAGCACCACCTGTCCGTTCGGCTGGACTTCAAATACGCGCCCCTGCTGTGGACTGGTTATCAGGAGATTCCCCGCCTTGGTGATTTGGTGTTTTCCTCTTATGCGCGAGTAGAAGTCAACAGAGCTCCCATCAAATACAACTCTGGTACTCTGCGAAGCCGGCACGACGCCCACGATACGGCTATAGTCAAGACTCATACGATTGTCGTAGACGGTGATTTCACCGGTAGGCTGCCAGTCCGGATCATGTTGGCGCCGCCATGCGCCGATTCGCCACCACTTCACTTCCAAAGTATCCGGATCCACGACAAAGACGAGGTTCAGGGACCGCGCGCTCAGCAGCAGATCGCCCGGTTCAAAACCTTCAAACCGGTCGGCAATAGCCGTGGGGAGTGGCTCAACATCGTTCAGGTGAAATGGCTCGTCGAGCCAGTCTTCCGACGTGTTCCGCGGGTTTCCCGTCACGTAGTTGCGATCGTCCGCACGGATATCCAGGACGTGGAGCGTGGGATTCGCCGCGATGATATCGTCCATCGTGATGCGTCGGACGATTTCGCCGGTCGCCGTCGACACCTTTACTACGGTCTCATGTACTAATTTCTTGTCCACCGCCTCGACACGCAAGGTCCAGGCGAACTTCTCGTCCTCATCGAGCGTTACCACGTGGTTGAAGAAGCCGCCAGTCGACCAGATTCGCCTGCCACACGGGTCGAAGCGCTGCAGCGAGACACCCCCGTCGAACGAAAAGATCACCGAGCCGTCCTTAAGGAGACGAACCCGTGGACGTACTTGCGGAACGGGGACCTGGCTCCTGGCCTTGAATGTCTTTCTCGGTTAGTTTCCAGACCTTCACAATTTCGAGCTCTGGGGAAAGCGCGAGCGCGGCGTGGGTGAATTCGCCGTCTATCACGAATCCGCCGACGAGAACACGCCATCCGGACGCCCGTGCCAAAGCAGCTTGATCAGCACGCACCACTGGTCCCTGGATGTGAATACCTGGCTTCGACTTTATGGGATGGAATTGTGATAGGTCCCGGCTGGTCCGCGGAACACGGAAGCCCGAGTCCGGGTCTGCACGCATCTCTCTAAGCGAGGATCTCACGGTGTCCGGGAACGAGGCGACGACGACGGCGGCTTTACCCAGTCGTCCGAAGCGAGGGCTGCCGCTGAGAGTACTCTTGACGGACCAGGCGAAGAACACGGTGAACAGTGCACCGAGGAGCAGACACAGGAGGAACAGCCAAAGGGGAAGCAGCTTTTGCATGCCAAACTGCGGGCCTCTCTCAGGGGGTGGTTGTCGATGGCCTTCTGCTGACTCCCGACCGCCGTTTCGTTGACGCGGTCTGAATCGCCATCGGGAACGCCAGCCTCCTTGTGACCGGCTTGCTCTCTCTTTGGTCAGTTGGAAGTAGAGGCCAACGGGATTTTGCCGTCAAGCAGCTTCGGGCCTCCACTTCCAATCCACTCCCGATCAGCAGAAGCTTGCGGGTCAGCGCGAGCTCCGAAGCATGATTTACCTGGTACTTTTTCCGTTTTGCATAATCCTATTCGAGTCGTTCGCGTTGCTGAAGATGGGCGGGGACAGCCATGGCAATCATCACACGCTCTCGGGAAGCCATGCGCGTCCTCATGTCTTCGGAACTCGGAGACGATGACAAGGAGGTCTTGATGCGACGTGGGTCTGCTGACATCTTCAAAGCGACCCTTCGCTTTGCGCTGAAGTTTCTCTCGATCGGTGTGGTCCTGTATCTGCTCTTCCTGCTGACCGTCACGCTCTTCCCTGATCTGAAGCAGGCGATGTTCGAAAGTCTCTACTCTCCGGTCGTCATCGCGATACTGACGTTCGGCACCCTGTGCTATGCATGGCTGCGCAAGGCCGTTCTTTCGCTCCTGCGAAGTGGCGATGGAGCGTGAGCTCTCGGCCGTGCAACGAACGCCGATCATGACCAGCAACCATCAATCCCCGTGGACCGCTGAGGAATCCCTCAAACGCCTCAAGGACGGTAACGCGCGATTCGTCAGCGGCCAGGCGCGGTTTTCCACCTTGCAGGCGGATGACCTGGCGGAGCTCGCCAAGGGCCAGAAACCATATGCGACCATTCTGGGTTGCAGTGACAGCCGGGTGCCTCCCGAACTCGTATTCGACGCCGGGTTCGGCGAGTTGTTCGTCGTGCGAGTGGCTGGGAACACGTTGGGTCCGTCGATCGCGGGAACACTGCAGTACGCCTCAGCGCATCTGCACACACCGCTATTCGTGGTATTGGGGCACGAGGGATGTGGAGCCGTGAAGGCCGCGATCGACTCAAAGTTCCACGGCGCCCAGCACAAGAGCCGAATCGCCTTGCTGCTCGAGAACATTCTCCCGGCCCTCGACAATATGGACGAGAAATTGACCCCGGAGGCGCTTGTCGATGCGGCGGTAGAAGCCAACGTGCGCTGGACCATGCGCCAGCTGCTTGAATCCCCTGAACGGCAAACCGGTATGGCGCAGGACGGACTCATGCTGGTGGGCGCCGTGTACGGTCTACAGACCGGCCGCGTCCGGTTCCTGGAGTAGTCGCTCGGACGAGAGTCGAAAACGGACAAAGCCCCGGCGGTTCGGGCCGAGGCTTCAGAGCTTGAAATCGCTCGTTTCGCGGTGCAGTCTCTTCGGCGCGGTTCAACGGAGGCGTGCAATGGCTGGTGTCACGATCAAGGCTGGCGAAGGCAACACACTCAACGTCCTCGGCATGCCACTTCGGTTCCTCTGCGATGCGAAAGACACTGAGGGAACTTGGTCGTTAATGGAGGAGGATATCCCGGCCGGCCTTGGCCCACCGCCGCATCGGCACGACTGGGACGAGGCTTACTATGTGATCGCGGGAGCGCTCGACTTCGAGATAGACGGGAAGCCGGTGCGCGTCGAAGCCGGCGATTTCGCTTACTTGCCTCGCAACACTGTGCACGCCTTTAAGGGAGCGTCGCCGTCTCCTGCGCGAGTGCTCATTTTTGCTGTGCCCGCTCACTCTTCCGCGTTCTTCGAAGATGTAAATCGCGAGGTCCGCAAGGTTCCTGACGACTTGGCCAAGGTACCTTCAATCGGCCAGCGGCACGGCATCGAGTTCATGCCCGCGCCCAAGCCATCGGTTTAGCCTTGGACTGAGCTTAGCCGTCGATCTTTCCGAGCAATTCGCGGGTGTGCACGTCCCTGTGCACGAATCCGCCAAGCATCGTCGGCTCACTGCTTGTCGTACACCAGCGTCTCATCACCCGCAGCGCCGCTCATCTTCGCGCCTGAGTTTTGTACGGTGAGCGTCTTACCGTCCGCTGACACGACACGGTGGACGTGTCCCACTGCCTTGCCGTCCTTCATAAGCTCAAAGTCCCAGGTGTTGGCATCAATCTTCTTGGCAACCGTCGCGTCGCCAGGGCCGCCCGGGGCCTGCTTTTCTTCTTTGCCATCGCGGTAGGTGCTGGTGCTCGATTTCTCCTTGCCATCGGCGCCTGTCAGCTTCTGCTTCAGCGTGTACAGCCCGTCGCTTTCGGTGTAGACGCGCGTGCCGGCTGTGGGCGGCGCATCGCCGAACTTCGATTTCGAAACGTTGAGCTTCCAGGTGCCGATGATCGGATCTGCGGCGAAGGCTGGAGCGGCGCAGAACACCGCGATAGCCATCACTAGCGAGAGTAGCTTCTTCATGTGATCCCCTTGGTTGTGTTCTAGTGCACCGCAACGATGTGCGGGACCCTAACGGGTGCGGCAGAATGCGCGTCCATGCGCTCCAAGATCAAGAGGCCAAACCCGGCGAGCGACCATGTATCACTACCCCGCAGACATCTACACTGAATCCGAACCGGATTCCGATACCCTCGCCAACCTGGGGCCACTCACCGGCATGGCCGGCATCTGGACCAGCGCCGACGGCATGGATGTGAATCCGAAGCCCGACGGTCCCGAGCATCAGCCCTTCATCGAGCGCTACGAGCTCCAGCCGATCGACGCTCAGACCAACGGGCCGCAGCTCTTCTATGGCCTGCGCTATCACACGCAAATCGTGAAGCCAGACGATCCGGAGACCTTTCATGACCAAGTCGGCTACTGGCTGTGGGAGCCCGCCACTCGCGCGATACTGCTGACGCTGTCGATCCCCCGGGGTCAGACCGCGATGGCAGTCGGCCAGGCAATGCCCGATGCGAAGTCATTCACGCTCGAGGCCGTACGTGGTTCGCTCACCAACGGCATCGTCTCCAATCCCTTTCTCGAGCAGGCGTTCCGTACGGATCGCTACACGATCAAGGTCGACATCCACACGGATGGAACGTGGTCGTACGAGCAAGACACGCTGCTGATCATCCCCGGCCAGTCCGAGCCGTTTCACCACACCGATCGCAACCGGCTGCGCAAGGTCGCCGAGCCCACACCCAATCCGACGGCGCTGGCAGCGCGACAGTCGGCCGGGTAGAGTCCACTATCCTCTCGAAGTGCGTAGCTTGCGTCATCGAGTAGCAGCGCAGGCTAGCCGCATCCATTGACTCCAATGGCCGACCGCGTGTCCTCGTAAGAGCGGGCGCAGCTGCCAACAATCATTACTCGTCTCGCCAGTGGTATTTCAATAAGCCCGGGAATGACGCACTGCATTTCTCGCTATTCTTATTAATAGGCCGCTAGGCTTTGTTGCGTTGGTCTCGGCACATCCTGCGGGAGTTCGACATGTCGGTGAGCGATGGTTTCCTGTTTACGCCGATCAACATCGGCAAACTCACTCTTCCCGGGCGCTTGATCAAGACCGCCACTGCGGAGACTCGAGCCAGTAACGACGGCTTAGTCACGCCGGAACTCATCGATTTCTATCTGCCGATGGCCAAGGGCGGCACGCCGTTGATCATCACCGGCAACATCTACGTCAGCCGCGACGGCAAATCGGCACCCTTTCAAGTGGGCGCGGATGACGATGACAAGATTCCGGGCCTGGCACAGCTCGTCGCTGCCGTGCACGCGCACGGTTCAAGGATGTTCGCGCAACTCAACCATTGCGGGCGGCAAGTTGTGCCGCGCTTTGCCGGCTTGTCGGAAGCGGTGTCCGCATCCGGCGTGACAGAGCTCGTGACCGGGACGCGCCCGCGCCCGCTCACGTTGGCCGAGATTCAGCGCATCGTGGAGCGATACGCGGACGCCGCCGAGCGTTGCAAGAAGGCCGGCTTCGACGGAGTGCAGATTCACGCCGCAAACGGCTATCTGATGAGCCAGTTTCTTACGCCGTACACCAATCGGCGAACGGATGCATACGGCGGCTCATTTGAATCACGCGTCAAGATGCTGCGCGACGTTTTCCGCACCATTCGATCGCGAGTCGGTCCCGCCTTCCCGATCATCATCAAGATGAACGGCTCCGACTACTTGCCCTTCCGGCCCGGCTTGAAAACGCACGAGCTCGTGGAGATCGCCGCGATCATGGAACGGGAAGGCGTCGACGCGATCGAGGTATCCGTCGGACATTACGAATCCGGCTTTCCCATGGTGCGAGGGACTTTCGGTCGCTGTTTGCGCAACATGGTGCAGGGAAGCATGAGCCATCTGCCGTTCGTCCGCCGATGGCTCTTCCGGTTGTTCTGGCCGCTTCTCGCATTCGTGTTCAATCTGATCTGGATCCGGCGCGAAGGTTTCAACCTGCCCTATACGCAAGAGTTCAAACGGAGGTTGTCCATTCCCGTGATCTGCGTCGGCGGATTTCTCACGCGCGAGGCCATGGAAGCAGCGATCCGGCAAGGCCGATGCGACATCGTTTCCGCCGGCCGCGCCTTCATTGCCGATCCGCTTCTGTATCGCCATATGCGAGACAATGAACCTGGGCCCCGGTGCGTCGACTGCAACGCCTGCATCGGGCATCTGGGTGCACAGCCGGCGGACTGCTACCATCCCGTCGTCAGAGCGGAAAAAGACGCGATGCTTGCGCGGCTGACGCAGTGAAGTGTCTCGCGCGTTGCAACTGGAAGTCCCCGAAGATCTTTGACTTCTTCTAACGGCGGTGCTCACATGACTACGGTCTCATCCCCAGGGACCTCCTCCCCGACGGGCAAGACTGCACCGGACTTCGGCGAGGTGTTCACCAGGGAAAAGGCCTGCATTGCGGAGCAGCGCACCCGGCGCAAAGACGAGACCGATCCGGTGCGATACGTGGGTCTCGCGCTCTCGGGCGGTGGCGTGCGTTCGGCCTCCTTCGCGATCGGCGTGCTGCAGGCTCTCCACGGCGCAGGTCGCCTGAATCAGATCGACTATATATCTACGGTTTCGGGCGGCGGCTATGCCGGAGCCCTGCTCACTTGGTTCAATCTATGTCCAGCGCGTGGCGAAAAAGTCGCCGCTGTTTCCGCTGGGACAGAAGTACCGCGCGGCGCGCGCGAACGCCACCGAGGGCGTTAGCGACAGAGACAGGAAGGGCACCGAAGCCGACGCCGACATGCTGTCGTACATCCGCCAGCATGGACGCTACCTGACGCCAGCCAGGCACTTGAACCTCACGGCGCTGCTCGCCAGTGTGCTGCGCAACGTGGTCGTGTGTTTCAGCGTCTATTTTGCCGGCCTCCTGGCGCTCGATCTCGCGCTGTTGCACCTGTGGTCAGACACGGGCCCGCTCACCAGCGTGTTTCGCGCATTGCCGGACTGGCTTCAAAGCACCGGGCCGTTCTGGCCCGCGTCGACCGTTGCACTCGTTGCGTTCGGGCTCGCCCTGCTGTTCGGAATCCTCACCTGGGCGTTCCCGCTCTTTGTGCCCAGCTCGAATGCGCTGTATCGCATGCGCACGACCGCGCAAGTGACGCTGGGATACGTGTTTACGTTCTTGCTCGTCCTCGTCGTCTGCGGCTCGGTCCAATACATCTACGCGGTGCTCGACCGTGCCGTACTTGCCGGATCGCTGTCGGTGAGCTCGGTCGTGGGCATGGTTGGCGTGGTGTACGAGTTCTACCGGCAGCAGCGACCGACGGTAAAGGCCTGGCGGATTTCCGCCGAGGTGCGCGTGGTGATAACGGCCGTTGCCCTCATCTATGCGCTGCTCCTCGGCGCCTACGCGGTCGCAGTCAAAAGTGTTCGGCATTCCAGGTGCCGCGTGGTACGCACTCGGCTTCTTCGTCGTGTTCGGGCTGTTCATCAACACGAACATGTTCGGCATCGGCCGCATGTACCGCGATCGGCTGATGGAAGCATTCATGCCCGATGAGACCACGGTGGAGGGGAACGCCTGGCGCCCCTCCAACACTGCCGATGTAACGTTCCTCTCGCAGGTGAGCACGCCCGACGACCTCGGACCCTACCACCTCATCAACGCGCACGTGGTGCTGCCCGATACCCGAGTACGCCCGCTATCGCAATCGCGGTGGCGACAACTTCGTCATGTCACATCTGTACTGCGGCGGGGACGCGATCGGCTGGCACGAGACTTGCGATTTCTGCTCGGGGAAGATGTCGCTCGCCACTGCCATCGCAATCTCGGGCGCCGCACTCAATCCGAACGCCGCGGTCGGTGGGCGCGGCGTTTCGCGCGACATGTTCGTCTCGTTCATGCTGGCGCTGTTCAACATCCGGCTCGGCTACTGGGTACGCAATCCGCGGCTGCGTCGCATCACCGAATGGCCCCTTAAGTACGCGTGGCCCAATCTGCTGCACCCGGGGCTGCGCCAGGGCCTGCTCGGTTCGGGCCTGCACCGCGGCGCAATGTTTCTAGAGCTCACCGACGGTGGCCATTTCGACAACACGGGCATATACGAGCTCATACGCCGGGGCATCGACACCATCGTGCTGTCGCTCGGCAGCGCGGATCCCGAATATTCACTCGGCGATCTGGCAAACGTGATCGAGCGGGTGCGCGCGGATTTCGGTGTCTACGTGGATTTTCGCGGGCCGGCGATGGCGGAGCTCAGGCCTGGATCGGATGCCGAGGCGATCGGGCTGCCGGGCGCGAAGCTGCAGATCTCAAAGCACGGCTATGTCGTCGGCAAGATCCAATATTCGGCGGCTCACGCGGGAACGTTGGTCGTTTTGAAGAGCAGCCTCATCGTCGATCTGCCGCTCGATGTGTACGGCTATGCGGCGCGCAACATTCTGTTCCCGAACGAGAGCACGGCGGATCAGTTTTTCGCCGAAGAGCAGTTCGAGGCGTATCGCGAGATCGGCTACTACATCACGCAGCGCGCGCTGGCGGACGAGAACGTCGATGCGTGGTTCAAATGACGCCCACAGAACGCGAGCCGCAACCTTGGCTGTGTTGACTACAGCGTCTTCAGGTATTCGACGAGCGCGTCCTTCTCGGCTTCCGGCAAGGCTGTTCCGAACACGTGGCCCTGATTGCCGCCGGCGCGCTCAGATGTATCGTGTCGTGTTCCAATACGCTCGGCCTCAGGTCCCTGCGAAACGAAGCCTACGTTCTCCGCGTCGTAGAGATCGTAGCCGCGCCAGAACACCTTTGGCCGTTCCTCAGGCGACTTGAGCAAATCGCGCAGGCTGGGTACTGATCCATTGTGCAGGTAAGGTGCTCGCAGCCAGATCCCGTCCAGGTACACGGCGTTGTAGCCGATGAGCGGCTCCTCGACGAGGCCCTTACGCTCAATTCCGAAACTACGCACGGCTTTGTTGGCAGCAATCGCGTTGTCCTTGCCCCAAGTGCCTATGCGTTCTTTGTCCGTACCGACTTCATCGAGGCGCAGGCGTGTGCCCGTGCGCTCGCTCGCGTGGCAGCCTGCGCAGTTCTGCTCGAACACTGCGTTCCCCTTTGCTGCCTTTGCCGCATCGATTTGTAAGGGAAACTTCGGCGGACTCTTGGCCGATAGGTAACCCTGCAACCACTTCACTTCACCCAGGAACTCCTCCTTGTTCTTGGGCGCGGCGCCCAGAAGGCCCAGCGCGGAGTCAATGATCACGGAATAAGCATCGTGACTATCGCCGGCCCAATTAAGCGTCGTTTCTTCCCGGGCGTATTTCTTAAGATTCCAGATCGACGGAATATCCGTCGGGCCAACGCTATCGTCCATCGGCACGTGGATCATGAAGTACTTGGTAAGATTCATGGCGTCATCGCGGCCGCGGCCCCACTCAGGAAAGTCCTTGCGATAGATCCAGGCGAACTGTGTCTCGCGTTCGCGCAGGCGCTTTTTCGTGATGGGGATCAGCACGAAGCGGTAGATGATCCGGTCGACCCATGACAGGTCCGTCACGAGATTGATCTCGTGCATGATGTTGTCCGGATTGAAGCGCGGATCTTTGGCGCAATCGACGAGAAAGCGAAATACCGCCTCGAGATTCAGCGTATGCCCGGGCCCGGCGGTGACGAATACGGGATTCTCGTTGTCGCGCAGGCGGTAGTTCGTAGTGTGGCACGTCGCGCAGTTGTTCGCGACGCGCGGAAAACCGACCACCTTTTTCGTGAAACCGATTGGCAGCTCCTGCCCCTGCTCCCACGACACACCGAATGAGGCAAATCCTCCAGGACCGGGCAATTTTTCGGGAAACATCCGCGGGAGCACATAAAAAATCCAATACGGAATCCCGGCGTCGCGCTCAGCGCCGATCGAGCCGTACTTGAAGCGCATCTCCGGGTCACCGGTGATCCAATCCGCCTGCGGCTCCTCGCGAAAGAACTTGTACCAGGTAAAAGACCCACCGACGGCACCGAGCACCAGCAACACCGCAAGCACCCACAGGAGCTTTCGCCCTTTCGCGCCTATGCGCTCAGTCTTGAGGTTCAAAGTCTTTCTCCCAACGCTCGGGTCAACTAGAAGTTCTTGAGGAACTCGACGAGTGCATCCTTGGCGTCCGCAGTGAGCTCTGTGCCATAACGCTTGCCTTCGTGACCAGCGTTGGAATTTCCGGGCAGGGTGACATCGAACCGGAAAAACTTTCGGTCGCCCTCTTCGGGGACCGTTGAGCGGAAGCCCAGTCTAGCGGGGTCGTACATATCGTCGCCGCGATAAAATGTCGGCGGACGCATCGCCGCTGGCTCGAGGAGATCGCGCAAAGTGGGCACCGAGCCGTTGTGAAGATAAGGCGCACGTAACCACACACCGTCGAGCGGCATGTTGGCGTAGCCGAAAGTCTTGCGAAAATGCGTGAAGCGCCAATCGTAGCCGGCGTACAGGGTCGCCTGGTTGACCGCCAGATCATACGTGTAGGAGTCGAGCCGATGGCGATCGCTGCGGATCTCCTCCCAGGGAGTGACCTTGCCAACGTATTCACCGGAAAAATCCTTCGGCCCGGCGCCGTGACACGCCGCGCAGTACTCCTTATATATGGCTGCGCCGCGCCCGGCCTTTACGGCATCGATGGGATAGGGATAGGTGGGCTGCTCCTTCTTGAGCAGCCAGTCCTCAATTCTGCCGACCGCCGCCCGGTCGAGCGTCGGAGGCGTTGTGCCAGTACCGAAGGCAGCGCTCTTGTTGCGTTCCTCAACGGACGTGTTGTTGCCGTCCCAGTGAAGCTGCATGCCCTGGCGAGGTGCCTGGTTCCAGATCGATGGAAAATCGGCCGCCGCGTTGAGCTCACGTTCGGGCAGCGCGTGGACCGGTATGTTGAACAACACCTTGGCGGCGTTGAAGGTGTCGACCCGCCCTGGCCCCCACTCGGACTGCGCATCGACCCAGGCAAATCGGCCGGACAGCATCAGCAGACGTTCACGCATCAGCCAGATCGCAACGGGATAGACGAGGTAGCGGTCAAGCAGCCCCAGCTTCTCGCCGCGCACTTCGAGGAGACGTGCCACCTCAGGCACAAGGAACTCCTTGCTGAACTTGGGATCCTTGCCGCACGCAAAGATGAAGTTCTGAAAAGCCAACAGATTGAAGGTATTCGCGGGCATACCGAGGTAGATGTGTGGACGCGCCGTAGCAGCGTCGCGAACACTGCCAACGTGGCAGACCGCGCAATTGAGGAACGTGCGCTCGATGCCCATGTGATTGCGCTTCGACATGCCAATCGGCAGATCGCGGTCTGGTTCGAAGACGAATCCGAAGGATGCATAGCCTCGGCCCGGGACCAGGTGCGCGCAGACCTGCGGCATCGCCTGGAAGATCCAGTATGGGAAGCCTGATTCGCGCTCGCCACCAGTCGATCCGTACTTGAAATGTTCCTCGATATCGTCATAGACCATCGGCCTGTCGCTCGTGAATCGTTGCCACGCGTAAAGGCCAAACGCAATGAACAAAAGCGCTGCGATCGTCAGCAGCGCGGCCAGCGCGCGTACCCACCGCCGAGCGAATAACTGCGCCAGCGCCGACGGTCGGTGTGTTGTGTTCTCGATCACCGTACCTCCGTGAACTCCCTCAAGATCGCGATGGCATGCACGGGCGAAGACTTTCGTAGCCGGGCGCGAGGAACTCCTCAAGCGTCGGCTCATGACCCGTCTCAGCGCGTAACGTCGCGGACACCGCAGCACGCAGGGCGGTGGCGACCGATGCCTCCACTCCGTATTCCATGCGTACTGGTTCACCGTTGTGTGCGGCCAGCGCCGGTGGCATCGGCGTCTTGATGCGATGTTCCGGCTCGATCTCCCACATCGACAAACGCACGAACATGCGCGGGGCGCAAGAATCGAGTGCTGCAGCCACTTGTTGCGGATCGCCGGTCAGGAAATTGGGAGGCGTCGGTTCCGGTGTGCGATGGCACGAGCCGCAATGACGCTCGAAGATCGCCGCGCGCATCAGCCGCGTGTCGTTTTCGGTGGCGACATCTGCCTCCGCCGGGGGAAGCGCAGCCGCCTCGCCACAGCAGGAATTGATGGATTTCATACCGAGCGCGCCTTCGAGTGCTGGAAGCACCGCAGAACTCGCAAGCGGTCGACCGGCAAGTGGGGCGGAATCACCTACGACCGCCGCGAGCCGGGTTACGGCGTCAACGAGCGGCTGGAAGTCGGTGATTTCGATAATCGTTGCCTCGCCCTTTACCGGAGACTGTGTGTCATCGGGCGTCCAGTTCACATCGACTCGCTCGATGGCGTTACCGTTGGCCAGGCGCGCACGAAGCCCGCCGCTGTGCGGCACGAATGACAGCCCCGCGCTGCTTTGCGTGTGCCGACGCTGAACGTCTTGAGCATCGAGATGGCGCATGACTTCGCCGTCGCCGATTGCCAGAGACTCAATCGATCCCGCAGCGCTTCCTCGCTCCACGCTGCCAACGAGCTCCGCTCGAGCTGCGCCGTCGCGTGAAGCCTTGCAGCGAAATCGGGTACCTGTCCGCGTCGTTCGCACTTCGCAAGCGGCGACGTGACGGAAACGCGGGCGGTGCTGCACCGATGCGAGACTAGCGAGTTCCGAATCGAGCAGGCGCGCGTCGCGCTCCGAAAAAAAACCGGCAATCCCTGTCACAAAGCGGTATGCGAGCTGCGGTTCATCGGCAGGCCAGATCTCAAGCGGTGCGCGGGGCAAAAGCGGATCGAAACGCGGTGGGATGTGCGCGACCGCGAGACCCTTCGTGCCTGCGGGGTATGCAAGAGGGTCGCGATTGGGGATGTCCGGATTGGGAATGGCGAGTCCGCCCGGCCAGACTCTCCGCGCGTTGCGCACGAGCGTGGCAACGAGCTGATCGTTGAACGCCACTGCACGCGTATCAAATGCACGCCCCCCGGTCATCCGAAACTGCAATGCGGCGATCAGTGCGGCTGCACGGCAGCGCTGTCCCGCGCGGTCCACCCCGCAGCCTTCGCGCCACATACGCTGATACACCGCGAGTAGATTTGCCCGGTCGGTCGCTGCGTCGATCGAATTGGGAACGTCTACGGCCTGGCGAACGGCGACGCCATAGAACTCTTTGCGCGTCGCTTCCAGCAACGCAGCGACGCGCGGATTGGCGTTGGTTTCCTCCCATTGCTGGCGCGAGAAAATGGGTGCCTGGTTCTGATGGCACGCGATGCACACGTTACGGCTTGCATACACCACGCGCGGCACCGATCCGGCGTGATAGTCCTTCACGAGTTGAAACTCGAATCGGCCGGCGGACTCGTTGTAACTGATGATCTCGATCAAGTTTGCCTTTTCCTGATACCCAAGAAAGATGCGATCCTTCAACAGCAGCGCGTCGTCGCGTTCTGGTCCGGCCACCACGGCAGCGATCACCCGTGGATGCTCGAAGAAATCCGGCGAAGCCGCGACCCTTTGAAGCGATCGTCCGAGCGGGACGAGTGTCTGCTGAACGCATGCATCGCGCCTTGCGCAGCCCGCGCGATCTGCGAGGCGCTTGACCAGTTCTGCAAAGGGAAATGGAACGTCGTAAACACGCCTGCCACCCACGGCTGTTGTCGCGACAAAATCGAAGAGCGATCTACCGGTGCGCGGCGCATCGGCACCCGTTCGTGTCGGATCAACCGCCCAGATAGCGCTGATACGCGGCGCCGACTCCTCTGCGTTCGATTTCGCGTCGGTGGGTTTACCGGAACGCTCCTCGCCGCAGCTGCCCAAAAGGAGAACCATCAGTACGCCGGCACAAGCCCACGCCCTGCGGCGGCCTCCTATTTCTCCATCGATCATCACAGTCCCTGGGCGTTGGACGGTGATCTGATCGACTCTCTTGCTCGAGGACTAACGAGCAGCGGTCAGCCGCTGTTGAGTGCCCGGCCAACAGTCCTCTTTTGCCTGGCCGGTTGCGGCAAATGCCGCCCGCCCCTGGTCTGCGATCTCCTTGTTGTACAGCGTGAAATTCAACAGAAAGATCCGCCCGAGGTACGCGCGTCCCAGGTAGAAACCCGGTCGAACCATGCGGATTTCGTCACGAACCTGGAAGCCGCGGCGCCCAGCAAGGAAGTCGGGTCGTTCACGGTAGCCGGGTAGCTCATCGGTAAACGCGTAGTCGATGATGATCGACTCGCGTCGAGAATCGAGAAGACTCTGGCCGCAGTACAGCCGTGCGGGAAACAACAACCACTGGTCCTTGCCGTTGAGCTCGATCTTCTCGATGTCAGCAGGGTTGCCGTCAATGATCGGCCTCAGGATCGTGAGGTCATCGACTCGGTTGCGCAGCAGACGCTGCTCGCGATAAAACACCTTTCCTTTCCACAGCGTCTTGCCGATCAATTCGAGCTTGTGGGTCTTGAGATCCACCGCAAGTCCAGGAAGCCCGCCGACGATTTCAGCCAGCCGACGGTCACCGCTCGTTCCCTTGGGAAAGAACAGCCCGCCATCGAACGGTCCGTCGGGGATCGGACCCGCCGTGAGCCGGGCATAGATCTGGTCGACCTGCTCTTGGTCGTAATTTGCGATGTTCTTCGGCGTGAGCTTCTCAACCTCTCCGATGGTGAGGGGATGGTCGTGCTCGACCAGCGCGAAATCCGGCTTCGCCCCGTAGTCCGGGCCATAGCTCGCAAACTTGATGTCCGGAGGCGGGTTCTGCCACCACCTGAAGACAAAGTAACCGCCGAGCAGCAGCCCGATCACAACCAGCACAAGGACTATCTTGTTGCGCATCTTGAGTCCTCACATCGTGGCGAGGAAGGCGACCAGCGCATTCTTGTCCGATGCTGCCAGCCCGTCACCGAAGCGATGCCCGTCGTTTTCGATATCGGCGGTACAGGAGCTGTAGACCTTTAAGCAGATGCGGCCGCTTGTGGATGGACTCGATCATTTGGGTCGGATCGCGAATCACCTCGGTGAGGATTTCGCTGAGCTCCGCCGCAGTTTGCTTGCCCTCGGATTCGCCCAGCTGCCCAACAAGCTTGCTTTCGACCTCATCCGGTCTGAGCTTTGTCACGACCAGATCGTTCACGAATGTCTTGTGCTGGAAATTGCCAAGGGCTCCGGAGCTCGTGCCCGCGGGGACGGTGAGGGTGAACCCGAGGACCTGCCGTTCTTCTGCCCCGTCCCACAGCCGCGGGCCAAATACGAGCGGAACATCCACGTTGAACCGTGAGATCTTCGGCACGCGCTTCGCGGGATTGAGCAGGTCCTGCATTGACGCCTTGTAGAGCTTGAACCGCCCTTCGACGCTCGGATCGTACGCCCAACAGGCTGGAGCCTTGCCTTCCGGCAGGGGTTGCTTGTCGGAGGCCACGTAGGGAGAGCGGTAGAACTCGTTTGCCGGATTCGCCGGTTTCCCGCAGAGCTCGGGTCCGAGCGCGTTGTTGTGCATGAATGGCGCATGAGCCCACAGACTCAGTAACGAGATATTGCGGTAGTAGCCGCGTCCCCCGTCAGACGCCTCCTGCACGTTCGGATCCGGCGGCCGCGCGCGCAGGGTCTCCGAGCCGTACTCCTGCCAAACATGCCCCTTCATGTGATTGGAGTGCAGCGCGCGGCACCGATACGTCCCGACTTCAGTCACGAACGTCGACTGGTCATTGCCCAACCAATCGGCACGCAGCTGGGTGCGATCGTCGACGGCGCGAAAGTCGCGATTCTGGAACGAGCCACCGCGACTCTCCGGCACGCTCGAGTGGCAGCGCGCGCAGTTGGCCGCAAACACTTCTCGCCCACGAGCGACTGCACCCTTACCGAACTCCCGGTCGAGATCATCGACAAGATCCTCATAGCCATACGACACCTTCGTGTTCTTCTTCCTCGCTTCGTTTTCACGCGCGATTTGCAGATCAGTGGCGTTGGATTCCGCCGAGCGCAGGAAGTCGAAGATGTTGGGCAGGCGATCCTCGATCGCACGGAAGTTCGGGCAGTCACGCCGGCACTGACCAATGTTGAATGGCGTCTGGCCGAAGTTGCGCTGCTTCGGATCAAGCTGACGCAGATCCGTCAGGTGGTTGACCCAACACGCTTCAGCGCAGGATCCGATGTTGAAGTACACGCGCTGTATCGCCTCGAGCGCGCCGATGGAATCCTCGCCGCCCTTTAGAATGTGGTGGATCGTGGCCTCGGTCAGATTACTGCGTTGCCAGCACTTGCCTTCGCGCTGCGGCTCACACCAGCAGCTCGATTCGGGCTGGTCTTTCCCGCAGGCCGTGACCTTACGCCACTTGTTGACGACCTCGTTGGAGAAGGTCGGCCGCTGGTTGGTGTTGATGATCGCGTTGATGGTGCCGGGGTTGTTGACCTGATCGGTGGGCACGGCTGAGGTATCCGTAGTGCCCGGTCGAGCGTGGGCGAATACCTGGAATTCCAGACTGGCCTCGGGCATGCCCGAGGCGAGAACTTCCGAAATGCGCGTGAACTGATTACCGATGGCGCCCTTAATATTCGGCCACTCGGGATACGCGGGATTCTTCGGCGGATTGAGTGGATCAAAGGCGATATGACACGAGCCGCACGAGATCCCGATGAGAAACGGCGGCTCGATCGAGCCGTCGGCGAGGCGGCTGACGCCGAAGTCACTGTTCTTCGGATTGGTAGAAAGCTTCTTCCGGAAGCCATCCCAATTGCCGAGGCTGCCGTTGACTGCCAGCCAGCGCTCGCGGTCGAAGCGCGGATTCGGAAACTTGCGAATGCCGAGCGCACCGGTGGAGGTGCCGAACGCCAGGTCGCAGGCAGACTGGCGTTGATCTATTGACTTGAAGTGCGGATCGTTTCGGTCGACGGGCGCGTCTTCGAAATCGCACGCGGGATCGCGATAGCCCTCGCGACCGACGAACTTGAGCAGCGCCTCATCACCGGGGCACCAGTCAAGACCGAACGTCTCCTCCGGGCTTTGCGCCGGGCAGTCCTTCGTGCCGGGAACGCAGCAGCCCGGGTCATTGATGATGCCCCAGGCGCGGAACCGGTCAGCGCGTTCCGCGCTATTGAGCACGCGGTACCAATCGATCAGCACGCCGATACGTTGCTGAAACGTGTAGGTGTGGAATCGGTCGTTGCCTGCGGTGGCTTTGTACCAGATCTCACGTCCGGCACGCTCAGAAGGATTGAGACCCGCCTCGCCTGCGTAGAAACCGGGATTGTCGCGCACGGATTTCGCCGCGAGCGGTGGTTCGGTCTGTGGTGCTGGTTGAGCTGCGGCGTTAGCCACAGCAAGGTGGCCAGGTGGCTGTCGGAGTTCTAACAGCAACGCTGCAGCGAGAGTCGCTAAAATCGGCACCGCAACGAAGAAAACGGTTCGGTGCATGACGCTCTCTCCCCTAGGGTCACAGCACAAGAATCGCTGTGGCCAGTCCATGGTTCGTGATCCCGCGTCGTCAGCCGAAGAATAATCCTATGAAGGCGAATGGGGAACCCACCTGATCAAACCGCCCTGAGACGTGTAGATTGGCACCGCATCGACTCGGGGCCGCGCTGGCTAAGCCTTCTCCGTGTTACTCTTTCCTTTACTACACGTCGCCGGTTTAACCCGGCGCACTAGGAGACGACGATGCGGATGCGAAAGATCATGCAGGTCGTAGTGACGCTCGTGGTTGCGGCGCTGTTCTCCCTGACGCCGCCGTACAGCCCGCCTCTGCAAGCGCAGTCGGGATGCTGCAAGACGCGACCGGCGGCGTCCGCGCCTTGGGTGAAGCGTCTCGATCTGAACTTCGCCGCCTGCAGAGACCGAGAACCAGCAGAAGGATAAGATGACAACATCTTCGAGGCCCCGGCCTCGTCTGGTGGGACGAAGGCTGCACCTAGCGGTCGACGGTCGCTTACGGCCGCGTCGTTAGATCTCTCAGGACTTTGAGCTCCGCGGCCTTGTCCGGGTGCTGGCGCAAAACCTCGTCCGAGATCATGCTCGTCTGCAGCTTCGCGGTCGGGTGCGCCTTGAGGTAATCGGTGAGCCTGGCGTAGAGAGGTTCCCGGGCGGACCTGTCCTGGTCGATCAGGATCGAGTAGCCGATCCGCAGGCAGTAGACCTTCACCGCGCGTCGACTCGTCCGTCGCCTGCTTGGAGTCCCCGGCGAGGTCCTCGAGTTCGTACAAGATCATCCAGCAGGGCGAGAGTGATGAACTCGTCACTCCGGGGGCTTGTCACCCAGTAGGCTTTTCGCCAGCCAGCGTATCCACCGCGTCTCCAGTTCGTCCTTCCCACCGAGCGAGATGAGCGTCTCATAGTCGCGCTTGGCGTCGGCCATCCTGCCTTTCTCACGTTGTCCACTGAAGCGTCCTCGAACGATGTCGACGAACGGGCCCTTGACCTGGTTCAGGCGGTCTTCCGATCGTTCACTTCGTGATCCTTGCTCAATGGCCTTGCGAACTCGTCGATCAGCGCCATTTTCTGGTGCTCGCGTCATTCTTCCGCCTGATCCTTGGTCTTCTCAGTCCTCCGCCTTCTGCGTATCTCGCCGCGGTCTGGTTCACGTCCCAGACCTGCTTGTATCCGAACGCACCGAGAATCAGGAGGGCCAGCGTCGCGAAGGCCGAGACGAGCCGCGACGACCTTGTTGAGCCGGTCCCTGCTCCGCTCGGCGCTGCTGATGACCTCGTCGGCCCGCAGCTTAGTCTGGTCGAACATCGCTTGGGCGGCCCGGAGCGACGTCTCAACGAGCCTTTGCTCGGTGTCGAGCTTGAGGTTGAAGAGCCTGAGCTTCTCGTCGACGTTCGTGAGGTGCAGACCGAGGATCTGCTCGCCCGTGTTCCTGAGCCGCCGACTTATCGTCACCAGGAGACGAGACTCGATCTCCGGGTACTCGATCATGAGCTGCGCGAACTCCCGGCCGCGGATTTCCAGGATCGTGCAGGGCTCCTTGGCCACGACTGTTGCCGAGCGCTTCTCGTGGTCCAGCAGCGCCATCTCGCCGAACAGGTCCCCCTTTCGCATCACCGAGAGCGAGATTGGCGGCCCTCGCTCAGACCCAGCGTGGCCTCGGCCGTGCCGGCGCCGATCAAGAAGACGGAGTCGCCGACCTCGTCCTGGCGCACGATGACCTCATCTTTGGCACAGAGCCGCTCCGACGAGACGTCGTCCTGCAGGAGCGCATCGATCCGCTTGTCGTCCCGGAGGGTGCCGAAGATGGGATGTGTCCGGAGGAACTCCTTCCACGGAAAGGTCTTCTTCATCGCCCGCCCCCTGCGTTATCTCCGGCGGCCAGGTCGCTGTTCCCGTTCACCTCGAACATCAACACGCCGCGCCGGATGTAGCAGTTGTCGGTCCTGCTGATCGATGAATCGCTAGCTGTCACGAGACAGCCTTGATCAGCCGCTTCAGTTGCCATGTTCGCCTTAAAAATGATCTTGAACAGCCGCTCCCACGCACGCACGCACCAGCGCCGCTCAGGCGTGGATCCAGAACGCGCTGTCCGCGAACTGCTCGCGCTTCCACCAGTTCGGCGTGCCCGTACCGTACTGGAAGTTGCGCACGCCTGCCTGGCTCTGCAGCGACGCGGTGACTTCACCGGTTCCATCGCGCTTCGCGCTGCCCTCCTCGCCCTCGGGCACCACCATCACGATGTGACCGGACTTCCCGTCGATCTTCCGGCGCGCGACGATGAGTGCGACCGCGCCGAGATTCGCTTCGGTCTGCAGCTTCGTCAGCGTGCTGGTCTGGCGCCATCCGAACCTGGGCCCGAAGGCGCGCAGCCATCGGAACAGATCGTTCGCCCGTTGTTCGTCGATCGTGCTGCCCAGGTGCGGCTCGACGACTTCGCCCTGCGCCAGCCGCTCGACCGCGTCCGGGGTCCACCACACTCGTGGCAGATACGCTCCGGCGAGATGGCAGTAGTCGTGGGCGTAGATGTTGCAGAACGTGACGCCGCTATGCGGCTGATAGCGCACGTGTGACGTCTTGTCGACCGCGAGGTAGTCGATGATTGAGCGCAGCTCGCTTCGCAGCTGCTCCGGCGTCGTTCCACTGCGGCCGGGCTGGTCCGCTTCGTTCAGCGACAGTGCACTGGCCGGTGCAGTACGGCGCGTAACGCTGCCGGCCTTGCGTGGTGCCAACACCGCGACGACACCGCTCGTTGGCGGCGTCGAGTCGGGTACCACGACCGGAATTTCCGCATCGTCATCGATGCGCACCAGGAATTTCGAGGCCGCAAACCCCTGCAGGTGCGCACCGTTCAAGCTGGTCTCGACTTCAAAGAACCTGGCGCCGCGCTTCCCGGCGATCAGTCGCACGCGATGCCCGTCCGGCAGATGTGCGATGACGTTCGACGACGGCTTCGTCGCATCGATGCGCGGCTCGCTGCGCAAACGCAGCGGCGCCGTATCGACGTTGACTTCGAATGTCCGACCGCTTGCCGCTACGGGCGCTGGCAACGGCAGCGCCGCCTCACCTGGTTCAGGCGGCAGCGATCGGCGCCGGCACCGATGGACTCGCGACCGTCTGTGACAACCGCAGCAGATCGAGGATCCGCTCACCATAGAACTGCTCCCCGTCGAAGAAGCCCTGCTTGAGGCCTTTCGCCGGCTTGAACGAGCCAGCGTTATAAGCGATCGCGACGTGGACCCTCTCGATGTCGCTCAGCGTCGGCTGGCCGGCGATGCCCACGCGCCGCATCGCGGCACGCAGCTCGTCGAGGCACTTGCCGAGCGAGGCATCGAAGCTGCGCCAGCGTCGCTCCAGGAAGTATTTCGGGTCAGTCGCGAAGAACTGCAGGTCGTACTGGAAGATGCCGTATCCATGGCAGAACTTGCTGGGTCGCTTCGCGACTCCCGCGAATGCGCTCACGTGTGCCGCCATGCCCACGAGTGCCTCGTGGGCAATGGCGAACATCTCCTCGCCGCGCGGCGCAGCGACGAGATCGGCCCTCGTCTTCGGGAATGCCACGCGCCCCTTGTCGACATCCAGCGTGTCGCCGACGCAGATCTCCAGCAGCTCAGCGAGACCGAGCTTGTCGCGCAGCGCACCCCAGATGTGGCCGGTCTCCTGCGCTGCCAGCGCAGCCAGCAGGTCGAGGCTGAACGGCGTATCCGCGATTGCAGCATCGATCTGACCGTGAAAGGTCTCTTTGAACCAACGTATGTCGTCGCGATCGACCATGTGTGAGCCGAGGAGTTGCAACCTCGCGAATTCAAGTGAGCGACGCGCGAATCACCATTCGTTCCAAAGCGAGATGACGAAGCGCAGCTGGCCGGCGATGCCCGGGGAGCGCGGTGGCGTCTCATCGCCGGTGGCAAAAGGTATGGCGATCTCCACCTTGCCGCCCTTCAGCTCCTTCGCCGACACCGGCTTCTCGGCCTGGCCCACGTTACCCTTCTGCCAGTTGTAGCTCACTTTCCAGTCGCCACCCGCCTCGACCGGAGGCTTCATCTCGATCACGATCGAGTCCCGGAACAGGTACTCGCCTTCATAGTGCCGGTCCGGCCAGAACTTCTTGTTCTGTTCGTAATCGGGCACGCGCACGCCCAGCGTCAGGCTGTACGCGAGGGTCTTGCCTCCTTCCTTCACCTTGTAACGGTTGGCGAGGAACATCGTCGATAGATAGATCTTCTCCGGATTCTTCGCCGTCGCTTTGCGGAGCGCTGAATGATCCTTGCAGGCAACCGAATCCTCCTCAGTGACGCGGCGTGTCAGGAACCAGCGCTTGCCGCGCGGCGAAGCCAGGACTTCGAACTGGTACAACGCGTCCAGCTCGCCCTTCGCGTCAGCGGCCTCGAGCTCCTGCGGCACGCTCACGTGCGACACGTCTACCCACATGTCGACACGCACGTCACCGAACAGGAAGCGCACGAGGTTCTGGTACGACTCCTCGCTGTTGACGATGCCGTATCGCCCCGAATGCGAACGATAGACATAGGCGGTGGCCGAGGGCGCAGAGAACACGCCGCGCGCGTTCACACCCCACACCGATGCGTTCGCGATGCGCACCAGGCCGTCGCTGCCGTTGCCGGCAAAAGTGCGCGACAATCCGGCCGCGACTTCGTAATCGCTGCGGTTCGTGCCGACCAGGCAGAAGACGCGCTCGGACGGAAAGCTTTCCTCGGGTATCCAGTCGACCCGCTTCGTCTTCTTGTAGAGGGGCTTGAGGTTCAGGTACTCGGCCATGCGATCGCGGTTGAAGTTGTTGATGTCGTTCGAGCCGAGCCATTCCGGCACGTTGACGCCGCCCATGTCGATACCGTTGTGCGGCGTCGCGTACGTGAAGTACTTGTCGATGCATTGCCGCGCTGCGTCCGTGCCGATGTTCTCGTTCTGCAGGAAGGCGCGGCAGACGAGCCCGCCCATCGAGTGTGCGACGAGGTGACAGCGAAAGTCCTTCGCCTTCACATTGTTCTCGGGATCGGCACACACCATCTCGCGGACCTTGAGGATGAGATCGCTCAGACCCCTGGCGAACGCCTCGATCTCGGGTGTCTTGCCCTCGCCGCCGAACAGCGTGCTCGCGGGCTCGTAGTAGCGATAGATGACGATGGAGCGCACCGGGATCGTGCCGGTCCAGTCCGAGTCGTTGAGGTCGACGCCATCGCGGTAGATGTCGGAGTATTCGAAGTCCGACTGCAGTCGCACCAGCGGCGACTCGAAGATGAACTTCCGCGCCGGCGTCTTCGGGTCGGGGGTCGCCCGGTAAACCGTCGAGCCGATATTGAATCCGCAGAACGGATCCGAGGTCGTATCATCGATCTCGGCGCGCGACATCGCGTAGCCGCGGACGTAGATGATGGGCCAGCCGCTCTTGAGTTCCGTCGCGTACATTGGGACGCCTCCCAGTTAGCGCGCGCAGGTGCACGCTAAGTGTAGTCTGCCGCCAGGCGCACAGCCTACACGTTTGCACTGCATCGCTCTGTTTTCCAGCGCATTCGAAGCGAGGAGACAATCATGCGCCCGAAAGCAGTCGATCACGCGCTCATCGCTTCATTCGCACTCTGTCGCCTGCCTCACCGTATGCTAGGCTGATCCTCCGTTCATCGATGCTGCGTGAGATGTAGCGGTTCGTTGCAACAGGTAGTCGTTGTGACACCCAAGAAGAAGGCTACCAAGAAGTCGCCACCTGCCGCGGGAGGGATTCCGATGGCCAACCGGCTGACGATGTGTGAGCAGTTCATCAAGGACAACCCGGAAGTTCTAAGCGGGTTCACTCTCACGATCACCGGCCAGGAACAGGGCGCGCTGCGCGTGCGCTCCTGCCGCGGCCCGGTGCGGGTCCTGACGATCATCGACCGCGAGAACGGGGGCCAGCAGCGCACACTGGCCGATACGCCGGATGTCGCGGGCGACCCGCGCGACATCTCGCTGCAGGCGTTGTCGACGCTCGTCCCCGGCCAGACCTACATCCTCGTGTGGGTGATGGATGGTCCCGCGGACGACTGGCAGGTAGTTTCCGAGCTCATGCTCGACGGCTCAGTGCACTACCGCCACCTGAAGAAGCGACGTCCCGGCGTGATGAATGCCGAGGTGCTCATCATCAAGGTGCGGCCGTCGTGAAGACATGGGCGCTCGTGCTGGCCGGAGCTCTGGTCGCGGCTTCGGCCCCGGCTCATGCCGAGGAGACATGCGACCTGGACCTCGGGGAACTGATTTCCACGGCGGTGCACATCAGAAGCGCCGAGATCGGCATGGCACGCGCACCACTGCAGTCCCCGGCGAGCTCCGAGGTAGCGGCGTCTGCCAATTCCGCGACGGACGATCCGACGCCCGATGCATCGTTTCCGGCGCTCATCGCCATGCACCTGGGCGTGCCGACTTCGACGTCGGACACGGGCGCGATCACGTTCAACCTGACGCCATTCGCGATCGTCGCGGCCCGGAACCCCGACGTCATCGACGACCAGACCCAGTACGCGAAGTACGAGAAAATGCGAAAGATCGGCCTGGCACTCACGCTGGGCGGCACGGGTGAAGCATTTGATCGCGACGGAGATGGCGTGGTCGACGACGCCCTGCAGGCCGAGGACCTGAGCGACATCGTTTCCGCAGAGTTGCGGTATCAGTTCCACGGCACACGTGATCGGCGCGACCGGGACAGCAGGGACAAGTACTTCAGGGGCACTGACGCGGACTTCGTTCGCGCCGCGGGGGCACTCGGCGTTGTCAGCGCCAAGGTTGCTACTTTCGTCACGAGCAATATCCCGCCGCAGTCGAACAGCCTCTGGTGCATGGCCGACGCCGAGACGCTCGCGGCGACCAAGGCAGAGGTCATCGATCCCAGCGTTCCCGACATCGTCCACTTTCTCGCCGTGCGTGAAGACCTGCTCGAAGAAATCGACAGCAGTCCCATCTGGACGGCGGTTGCGGGAGTGACGCAGCGCAAGGACGACTTCGGCCCGGATCTCTGGTGGGCGGGCGTGCGCAGCGCCGGCGGCATGGGACCGGACATGGGCTGGAGTTTCACGCTCGACTACGGCGTCACCGAATCGCTCGCCGGGGGTGACGATGCAAAGCGCGTCAAGGCGGGTCTCGAGTGGGCGATGCTCCTGGCGAAACGCTGGGTTGGCAAGGACGGCGTGCGTGCATCGCTGAGCGGCTCGTACGAGAAGTGGCAGGATGTTCCCGGCGCCACGGACGACACCATCGGGAAGCTCAACTTCAAGCTCAACTTCCCGCTCACGGACACGATCAACGTGCCCTTGTCGATTACGTGGGCGAACAAGAAGGCGCTGCTGCAGGACGAGAGCGAGATGCTCGGTTACATCGGCTTCACGTTCGACTTCGATGGGGCGTTGAGGAAAGCCTTGCTTCCTCCGCAGTAATTTCGAGAGCCACCTCCAGCGTCGCCATGAAACGCCTAGAGAATCTGCATACGCCGGGTCGTAGTAGACGCGACTTGCTCGTGGTGGAATGGCGGGCGACGAGCCTGCTCGGGCGCCTGCTGTCCGCGGCGATCGCACTCGGGATCCTAACTTTCCTTTTCATGTTTTCTATTGTCCTGTTCGTAATCGTCCTGGCGCTCGCCCTGCTCTTGGGCCTCGTTGCCTGGTGGACTACCCCAACCCGACGTTGACGACATGGAGGCTCACATGACCGCGGACGAGTACATCGCTCAACGTGTCGATGTCCAGGTAGCCTGGTACAGCAGCAACGGGCGACGCGCGCAGCGCAAGTACAAGACGCTGCGGATCATCGAGATCGTCGGTGCCGCGCTGATTCCGCTGATCGCAGGATTTCTGCCGTCGATCCCGTACGGCAGCCTAGTCGTCGCGACGCTCGGCGTGGTCGTGTCGGTCTGCGCGGCGCTGCTCGGCCTCGGCCACTACCAGGAGAACTGGGCCGAGTACCGCACCACGGCTGAATCGCTGAAGCACCAGAAATACCTGTTCCTGACCCGTTCCGCCCCGTACGACACGGACAAGGCCTTCAGCCTGTTCGTGCAGTGCATCGAAGGCCTAGCCTCGAAGGAGAACACCGCTTGGTCGCAGCACGTCCGGCCACCGGCCGAGGGCGACGCCGCCCGTCGCCAAGTCGACGCCCGAGCCGTCCGCTGACACACCCCACGTCTCGTTGTAAATGCGCTGCACGGGGGACACGACGCCATACGACGCCAGCACCACTCTGGAGATCCGATCATGGAACGCATCGAAACGTCCTGGCACTGCCATGTCGGCAGGCAGGCAGGCAAACCGCCGCGGCGCACGCGCCTGCTCGGCGCGCTGCTGCTTGGGTTGGCCGCATCGACGGCGCATTCGCAATCGCAGCCGCTTTCGCTGGATGATCAGCTGAGGGATCAGTTGGCCCTCGGCGATGGCCTCGGTTGCGTGGATCTGTTGCGTATCACCCAGGCCGACATCGACTCCGCCGTCCCGCCGACCGAGCAGCAAGCGGTAAACGTCGAACTCAAGCGTCTCGCCGGCCTCGGCCAGATCGGCAACGAACTGCGCGCGATCTGCGGCCCCAGCGCGGTCAGTTCCGCCTCCTCGCTGGGTGGCGCGCTGGATTCGGTGCAGGCCACTAAGACCGTGTCACAGTTCAAGCTCGCGCGCCGCCGCATCGACCAGCGCCTGCCGCGCCGTGAACGCCGCCCGACGAGCGCATCGCTGATGCTGATGCTGGCGGGACCCGAGCGCGAGATCTCGCGCTACGCCAGCGAGGGTTACGGCGTGTTCGGCGAGATCGACTACGAGTGGCGCGAACGCGACGACACGCGCTTCGAGGATGGTTACAAAGGTCATGTCGGTGCCGGTTCGTTGGGCTTCGATTTCGCGTGGGACCGGGGCGTCGCCGGCGTGTGGGGCGGTTATGCGAAGACCGACGCGGATTTTCACGGCGGCAGCGCGCAGGCATTCAAGGGCAGCGAACCGGATCCCGCCTTCGATTCGCTTCTGAGCGATCCGACGGTGCTGTCCGGCGTCTGCGGCGGCGTCCTGCCGGGCGGCGAGTTCGATCTCGAAGGCAGTCGCTTCGGCGCGTTCGTGAGCTGGAAGCCAAGCGAGTCAACGTTCCTGGATTTTGCCGCGACCTATTCGCGCCTGGACTACGACTATGCGCGCGACATCTGCGTGATCGAGGCTGACGGACAGCCGAGTCGCTCGCATTCGACGAGGAGAAGGGGGTCCTGTTCAACGACGAGCCCACCCCCGGCGACGGTAGCTTCGATGACGGGGACCATCGTATCGACGACATCTTCGCGGGAACCGTGTCCGGTGACACCACGGTCACCGAGTACGGCCTGTCGCTCCGCGCGGGTTTCGACAAGGATGCCGGCGCGTGGAGCTTCGGTCCGCGTGCGACGCTGTACTACCTGCACTCGACGGTCGACGGTTACGCGGAAACCGGCAGCAGTACGGTCGCCAACACGGTCACTCCTGTAAATCCTGCTGAACCTGACGGTACGGTTGATACGATTGTACGCACGCTAGGCGGCCCGTTGGGGCTCGAGCTCGCATACGAAGACCACGACGAGGACGCGACGCTATTGGAGCTCGGCGGCGTGGTCGAGCGCCATTTCGAGACCGACAACGGTATGGTGATCGCGCACGCGTCGGCGTACTGGCGCCACCAGTTCGACGACAGCCGTCGCTTCAGCACGGTGCAGTTCGTGCAGGACCGCCGACCGACGCCGACGCAGTTCACGTTCGCATCCAACGAGATCGATCCCGACAACGCGTTGTTCTCGCTGGGCGTGACCGCGTTGTTCGCGCAACGCGCTGTAGTGCGCCTGGAGGTGACCTATCTCGCATTCGACACGCTGATCGACTCCACCGTCGTCTCGCTGCAGTTTCGCGTAGCGCTGTAGCACGCCCTGCCAGGCGCTCGTGCGCTACCGCGCCTTCATCTCGTACTCGTCTGCCGATCGCGTGGTCGGCGAGCGCTTCCAGCGCGCGATCGAGCACTACCGTCTGCCCAAGCCGCTGCGCGGCATGGACTACGGCTACGGCCCCGTGCCGAAGCGGCTCACGCCCCTGTTCCGCGATCGCACGGACGCCAATGCGGGGCGCGACCTCGGCGTGATCCTGCGCACCGCGCTGGAGAACTCCGATGCGTTGGTGGTGCTCTGCAGTCCGGCGTCGGCGCGCTCGAAATGGGTGAACGAAGAGATCAGGACGTTCAAGCGGCTCGGGCGCAACGCGCGCATCTTCCCAGTGCTCATCGTCGGTACGCCGCGTCAGCATGACCCGGTATCGGCGCCCGATGGTGCGTTCCCGCCCGCCTTGTTCGAGCGTTTCGACACCGATGGGATGCCGCTGCCCGGCGAGGACGCTACGCCCCTGGCGCCGGATCTGCGCGAGCAGGGTGACGGACCGGACTTCGCGAAGCTGAAGATCGTCGCCGCGCTGACTGGTGTGCCGCTGACATTGCTGACTCAGCGCCAGCAGGAAGCGGAGCGCCGCGAGAAGCTGATCGTGCGCTGGGTCGCCGCGGTGATGGGCTTCCTTGCCCTGCTCGCGAGCGCGGCCGCGATCCAGGCCTGGCGTTCGGCGGAGGACGCGCGTGCGCGACTCGGCGATGCGATCGAGATGGCATCGCGACGCGTCGACGACGCGGCGACGTACCAGGACGCCTACGGTGTCCCCAGCGCGGTGGTCCGCCAATTGCTGGTCGGCGCCGAGCACGACTTCGACGAGCTGATCGGCGCACGCGCGGCGCGCACGCCGGTGCTGGACCTGCAACGCGGACGGTTGTCGGCGCTGTTCTCCGGCCTGTACGGCACCGTCGGCGACAGCGAACGCGAACTGGCGCTCGCGCGCGCCGGGCTGGCGCAGATCGAGGCCGTAACCACGCAGCGACGATTCGCGCGCCCGTCGACCTGGTTCGCGCGATTGCCCCCGCTCGACGCGGTCGCCCACGAGCGCCTCGCTGCGCTCGAAGCGCTCGGCAACGCGCTGGCCGACAGCGAGGACGGCTACGCCGAGGCAGGCACGGTGTTCGAACGCGGACGCCAGCTCGCCGTCGCCGAACGCAGTCCCGCGCACGTCGCCCGTTTCTGGTCGTTGATCGGGGTGCATCGGTACGACGGCGGCGACCTCGACGGCGCGTTGGCCGCGCACACCGCCGCGATCGCGGCGCTCGACCGCGCGATCGCCGAAGGCGGCAGCCAGTCGCTTGACGCATTGCGACGCGAGCGCGCATTGGCGCGTTCCGACCGCGCCGAGATGCTGCTCGAACTGGAGCGCCACCACGAAGCGCTGGCCGAACAGAGTGCCGCCGTTTCCGCATTCGAGGCCGAAGCCGCGACCGTGCCCGACGATGCGGCCGCGCAGCTCGGCCTCGCGCAGGCGCTGGTGCGGCGCGAGGACATGCGCTACGCGGTGTCGGGCGACTGGCGCAATTCCACGACGACGCTCGAACGCGCGATCCAGATCCTGCAGGACTTGCGCGCCAGCGATCCGGCGCGCATCGACTATGCGCGCAGCCTGTCCATCGCCCTGGAGCGGCTCGGCGACGTGCGACTCCAGCTCCGCGACCTGGATGGATCCGCGCAGCTGTTCGGCCGCGCGATTGCGTTGAAACGCGAAATACTCGCGCGCGACCCGCGCAGTGCCGACGCGCAACGCGACGTCGCGGTCGCGCTGGAGCGCCAGGGCGAACTCGCGCTCGCGCGGGCGCGGCCGCACGACGCGCTGCCCTTCCTCGACGAAGCATTGGCCCTGCGCACGCGCGCAGGGGACGGCGGCGACGGCTCGGATCCGGTGCTCACGCGCGACCTGGCAGTGCAATGGAGCAAGACCGGACAGGTCCGCGCCAGCATCGGCGGCGCACAGGACTGGGCCGGCGCCTATCGTCATGCGATCGCGCTGATGCGTCCGCTGACAGAGCAGGACGGTGCGCCGCCAGGCTGGATGCGCGATCTGGCGGTGTTCCATTTCGGCTACGGCGAAGCACTCGCACGCGCCGGCCGCCGGGGCGAAGCGGTCGCGCAATGGAACGCCGCGCTGCGGCTCACCGAACGTCAGCTCGCACTCAATCCCGCCGACCCGCGCCTGCGCAACGACGCGACGGTACTGCGGCAACGCATCGGCGCCTCGAAAGAACGCTGATCGAGGTCAGCCCGGCCCTATGCAGGTCTTCGGCGGCTCTGTCAATCTTGCGGAGCTCGTGCTTCGTCCACTCGTCCCGGACTCAACGGAGGTTCGTCATGGCTCAGTTCAACGTCAACGCTCAGCGCTTCGATCCGTACAAGAACTTCAAATTCCGGGTCAAATGGGACGGCCATTACGTCGCCGGCGTGAGCAAAGTCTCCGGGTTGAAGCGCACCACTGAGGTGGTCACGCACCGCGAGGGCAGTGATCCCTCCAATAGCCACAAGTCGCCGGGCCGTACGGAGTACGAGGCGATTACCATGGAGCGCGGCGTTACTCACGACCCGGAGTTCGAGAAGTGGGCAACCGATTCCGGTCTCGGCGCGGCGGCGTCGCCCAAAGAATTCCGCAAGGACATCCTTCTGGAAATCTATAACGAAGCGGGTCAGCTCGCACTCGCGTACAAGATCTTCCGCTGTTGGGTCTCGGAATACCAAGTGCTGCCCGATCTTGACGCCAACGCGAATGCGGTAGCGATCGAGCACATCAAGCTCGAGAACGAGGGCTGGGAGCGCGACTACGAAGTTCCCGAGTTGGTCGAACCGTCCTTCACTGAACCTGATACCTGCTGAGACGAGCACGGCGCGTGCCATCCTCATGCGCAGTGCTAACTGACTGTTTTTCTGATAGTCCCGCTTCGAGAAGGTCGTCAACGCTGGACAGCTGACTCCAACGCATAACTGGCCCGAGGGTGCCGCCCGAAACAAAGTCCTGCTAGCATCGATCCAAGAAGAATGGACCCGGCGCGCTGATCGCTCCTGGCGACCTGCGCCCTGCGGCAGGACGGAGTCTCGATGCGATACACGGCTGGCCGGTCGCAACCCTAATGGCATTGTCGCTGCCACTCGTGCTGATCGGGCCGATCCTGCGCAGGGTGGAGCCGCGGCTCGTGTCGGTGTTCGTCGCAACGAGGCGCGCCGCGTCGATTCGTCTGTCGCTCTACGACGGCGTGGTCGATGCGACGAATCCCCCGCCCGAGCTCGCTTCCACCGACGCGACGACCACTCCATTCGGCGCACAGTTTCACGCAACGGTGATCACCCTCACTCTCGGCAGTGACGCGCCGCTCGCAGCCGGCCATCGCTATTCGTACGACATCCGCATCACGCCGAGCGGCGGAACCGCTGCCACACTGCACGATCTGGGACTGCTCAAGGACAGCGAGTTGCCCGGCTACGGTACTGCTGCCGGCGGTCCCCGCTCCGAGCCGGTCGAGGTCTGTGCGCTCGGCTACGCAGAAGGGCAATTGCCCTCCTTCGTCAGCGTGCCGGCGGCGATCGACAAGCTCATCATCGGCCATGCCTCGTGCCGCAAGCCGCACGGGCCCGGCGATCCGGCGCTCAAGTATGCCGACCAGCTCATCGACGATCTGCATGGCGCCGACGAAGGCCGGCCTCACATGCTGTTTCTCACGGGAGACCAAATCTACGCGGACGACGTCGCCGCGGCCTTGCTCCCGGGGATCAACACGCTGGGCATCGCGCTCATCTCCGGTGATGACGCCGCAGTCGAACAGATACCGTCGCCAGACAGCAATGCCGGTCCTCTTAATGTCTCGACCACCGCAATGCCCGCCGGTTTTCGCCAGAAGATGACGGGCGTTGCAGGCTTCACGTCCGAATCCGCGTCCTGTCATCTCATCGGCTTCGGCGAGTGGCTGGCGACCTACTGCATCGCCTGGACTCCGCAAGTCTGGCCCGTTCTCGCCGTGGCCCACACCAACGACGCGAGCTTGCCCGAAGAGTTGAAAGCGGATCTGCTGCAAGACGCCGCCGACTCGCCCGACGGCGCGCCGCGCGTATTCGGGCTGCCTTCGCCGGACGCCGCGAACGACGTGCTGTCCCCACTCTACGGCGGTACCGAAGCAGGTCAGGAGGCACTGGTCAGCGCGTTCAGGAGTTTCCTGCCGCACAAGAACCTGCTCGACGATTACCGGCGCGAAGTGCCGAAAGTCCGCCGCCTGCTCGCCAACGTCCCGACCTACATGATCTGCGACGATCACGAAGTCACGGACGACTGGTTCATGACCGGCGGCATTCGCCAAGCGACCGTCGCCAAATCTTTCGGCCGCTCGCTGCTGCGGAACGCGATGGCGGCGTACACGATCTGCCAGGCGTGGGGCGACGACCCTGTGCGGTGGGCCAGCGACGCCCAGCGCAAGGCGCTGTTGAAAAACATTTCCGACATGTTCGGGAGCGGCTGGACCGGCGGGCTGCCCACCACGGCGGCCTGCAACGCCGTCGATCTCGCGCTGGGGCTCTCTGCCGGCGGCAAGCCGCAGTTCGATTTCTCTTTCACACTCGAAGGCCCGATGCATCGGGTGCGCGTGCTCGACACCCGTACGCGCCGGGACTATCCCAAGCCGTTCGCCTCACCCGGGCTGCTCACGCAAGAGGCGCTCGACGAGCAGATTCCGCCCACGGAGACTCTGCCGGACGGGCACGTGCTGATCGTCGTATCGCCCTGCCCGGTCTTCGGGCCCGCCGTGATGACGGAGCTCGGCGGTCCCTTCAAGGCAACGGAGCACGACATCTCGAATTTCGCGCGCGAGGAGACGCAACGCGCGTATGAGAAGAACATCTCGGGACTGCCGCAAGGCAAGCCGCTCGGCGCGCAGATGTATGACGCCGAGCACTGGAGCGCGCATCCACCCACTTTCGAACGGCTACTCGAACGACTCTCACGCTACAAGCGGGTCGTCGTGCTCGGAGGAGACGTGCACTACGCCGGCTCCTACGCGATGGACTGGTCCGGCAGCTCACGCAACAGCCGCATCATTCATTTCACCTCGAGCGCCGCGCACAACGCGTGGGAAACCGTCGTTCGCAACCTGATGCTGTTGAACGGCATGTCGGTCGGTTTGCAGAAACTCGGCATGCCGATGACACGGCTAGGGTGGAAGGTCGCTACCCCGCCGGTCGTCGACGACTTCGGCAACGAACCCCCGCTGCCGCGCATCCGCGTTCAGCAAGTGCCGGTGCTGTTGTCAGACGACATCTTCCGCGGCCCGCACACCCTGACGCGCGCGCCGGACTGGATCTGGCGCGCGCTGCCCATCGTCGACACTCGCGCGCCATCGGAGCGGCCGGTTGCGGCTCGCGCCGTCGGCACTGATGCGGAGCTGCCGATCGGCCAGGCCGCCCTCCAGCGGTTCAGCGATCTGGTCGCAGCGCACGTGAGCGCGCTGGACACCGTCGCCATCGCGCGCGGTCTGCAGTTCCTCAACAACGTAGGCGTCATCCGATTCTCAAACCGGGGCGACGGCCTGCACGTCAGCCAGACGCTGTACTCGCGCCGCGCTCGCCCGCAGCCCAACGAGAAAGGCGACGCGTACGTACTGCACGATACCGCCCTCGAGCCGGTAGCGATTCCCGTGCCGACTCACGTTGGGCCGGGAGCCTGAGCCGTGGCGGACCAGGGTGTCATCGGGGGCGTCGTCAGCTACTTCGCGGATCTCGGGCACGATCTCGCCAAAGCGGTCACCAATGCCGACGCGCTGGCAAACCTGCTGGCGAGAAGCGGCAAACTGCCGCCACCCGAGGCGCCGCCTTCGAACAGCGACGTTGCCGACACGCTCGCATCGCTGCGGGATCGTGCATCCGCTGGCGGATCAGAGGCCGAGCTGCTCAGCGAGCTCAGCATCGCCATCACGGATCTGGTGACGCTCATCCAGCAAATCGTGGGAGCGAGCTCCGCCGACGACGCGTGGAACATCGTCGCCACGTGGCTGGATTTCATCGCTGTCGATCGCTTCCGCAAGAACAATCTCGAGCTCGTCGCGCTGATGCGAGCGGCGCACCTGCTCTCCGACGACCGCCTCTTGTTCGCCGATCTCATCCGGGCGCGAGATCAGTGGGGCACGTTCATTCTGGGCAACCCGGCGGATGACGGCGCGAAGGCCGACAACTGGTCGCTGTTGCTCGGTGCCGCCCTGGCCTTTCTCGGCAAGTTCATCCCGCAGGAAGATTCAAAGGGCAAGGAGTGGCTGCTCACCCTGCTCTTCGGCTGGGACCCGGACCCGGCGACGCCGGCTCCGAACGCACAGCGCGCCCTGCAGCGTATGGCGACGATGCGCTTCACGCATCGAAGCGGTGTCGGCGCATCGACCGTTGAAGAGCATGTCGGGTTCAGCGCGGTCGTCGTTCCGCCGGGCTACGGCGGCTGGGGTGTGTTCTTCGGCCTGGATCTAGGCGCGGGCGTTACCTTCCCCATCGGCAAGAATCTCGAGCTCGTTCTGCAGAGCGACTCGCCGACGGCGATGCAGGCCTTCTTCGGAGATCCGCTCTTCTTTACGCCCGGACTCGAGCACACGACGGCAAAGATTCAGCTCCGTCGCAAGGCGGGCGTCAGCGACCACTGGAACATCGGCTCGGACGCCAGCACGCACCTGGAGATCGGCACGTTCGGTGTCGGCGTCGAGATCGGCGACCCGATGCGCTTCCGGCTGGCGATTGGCGACGGGGCGCTCGTGATCCCCCAGAAAGCGTTCGGCTTCATGGGCTCGGTCCTGCCGGAAGCCGGTGTGAAATTCACCTTCGACGCGGATCTGGCGATCGACACGAAGGGCCGACTGGCATTCACCGGCGGTGCCGGATTGACCGTCACCCTGCCCGTGAACCGCTCGATCCTCATCCTGCGCGTGCGCGCCGTCACCATCGGGTTCGCACTCGAAGCCGGCGAAACGGGCAGCGTCACGCTGGCCGTCACCGTCGCCTTCGGGCTGGATTTCGGCGGCGCCTTCAAGATCAACGTCGACAACATCGGCACCAAGCTCGCCTGGAAGCTGCCTTCGCCGCCGCAGCCACCCGGCAGCACCACGGCCATCGCCCGCGGCAACCTGGGGCCCGCAGGCAATTTCGGCATCGACTTCGTGCCGCCCAAGGGCATCGGCGTGCTCATCAATGCCGGTCCGGTGAAGGGCGGCGGCTTCTTCTATTTGGATCCCGAGCATCGCACCTATGCCGGCGTGATCGAGGCTTCGCTCGCGCTCTGCGGCAAGGGCGTGCAGATCAAGGCCGCAGGACTGCTGCGCGAGACCGACGAGGGCTGGGACTTCGTGCTGATTCTGTCGGCGGAGTTCGAGCCGGCCATCGAGATCTTCCTCGGGCTAAGTTTGAACGGCGTGGGAGGCATGCTCGGCATCAACGTCGCCGTTTCCGTCGACAAGCTGCGCGCAGCCCTGCACGACGGCAGTCTCGGCAGGCTGCTGTTCCCGAAAGACCCGGTCGCCAATGCGCCGGCGATCATCGCGACGATGATCGCGGTATTCCCGCATCGCCAAGGCGGGGTCATCGCAGGACCGATGCTGCAGCTCGGATGGGGCCGGCCGACCTCGTTCGTCACCCTGTCGGCCGCCGTGATCGTCGCGCTGCCCTCGCCCGCGCTGCTGCTGATCCTCGGCCGCCTGCGCGTGCTGGTGTGGAACGAGAAGCTCGGCCCACTGGTGATCAATGCGGACTATCTCGGCGAGATCGATTTTCAGCAGCCCGCCTTCTCCTTCGATGCGGCGCTGATCGACAGCCGCATCTCGGCTTTCACGCTGACGGGCGACCTCGCCATGCGCGCGGGTCCGCCCGGGTTCATCCTGTCCGTCGGTGGTTTCCATCCGCGCTTCGCGCCGCCGGCAGATGTGCCGTCGCTGCGCCGGATCGCCATCGACATCTCGGCGAACCCGTTCACGAAGATCCGTGCGGAAGCCTATCTCGCGATCACGTCGAACACGTTCCAGGTCGGCCTGCATGCCTCGCTGGACATCAACGCGGGCCCCGCTTCCATCCACGGCTGGATGGACTTCGACGCGATGGTCGAGTGGGAGCCGCGCTTCCAGTTCTCGATTCACATGGACATCGGCCTCGAGCTGCGTGTCCGCGGCCATTCGATCGCCGGCGTCTCGGTGGACCTGCTCCTCGAAGGCCCAGGTCCGTGGCATGCGAAGGGCGAAGCGAGCCTGCACCTCCTGTTCTTCACGATCCATGCCGGGTTCGAAGTCACCTGGGGCGAGAAGAACGATGAGGCGCTACCGCCGCAGATCGACGCATCCGCCCGCGTTGCGCAGGCCCTCAGCGAAGACGGCGCATGGACTGCCATTGCGCCCGCGGGTGACAGTTGGGTCACGTTCCGCGCAGTGAATCGCGAGGAGATCGGCGTTCACCCGTATGGCACGCTCAGCGTGCGGCAGCAGGCGGTGCCGATCGGCATACCGATCACGCGCGTCGGCCGCAGCCGCGTTGTCGGAGATATGGCGACTGTTTCGCTGGCACCGATTGTTGGCGCACCGGACTCGACACCGACGACGGGCCAGTTCGCCGCCGCGCAGTTCATGGAGCTTGATGACGACCAGAGGCTGTCGCGGCCATCATTCGAGTCGTATCAGGATGGCATCTCGTTCGGCGCCGTCACCACCGTGCTCTCGGCAGAGCGCACCACGACAGCGTCCTACGAGACGGTGTTCATTCCCGAGATGACCCGGCGTCGCAAAACCCAGTTCGATCCCCGACTGTTCGCCCACGCGATCGGGGTCAACTCCGTCGCCCGCTCGGGCCTGCACTTCGCAACGCTCCACGATGGGCCCGACCAGCGCGTCACGGTCGCCGACGCGACATACCGCGTGGTCGAAACGGACACGCTGACAGCGGCCTCGCCCGCCGTGTTCGGCTCCGCGGCTGCCGCCTATGCGCAGCGGAGCAAGCTCGGAGCGCAGCGTGTCCTCGTAGTCGGCGCGCACGAAATGGTGGCCTGATGGCTGACTCGACCTATCATTTCCTTGCCTTCGTCCGCAGCGGATTCGCTGCATCGATCACGCAGCCGGACACGCTCGGCAGCGCGCAACCGGCACTCGCCACAGCGCCGGTGGGCGTTACGGTTTCCGGTGTGGCCGAGCCTGTACGTCACAAAGCAGTGGTGCGTGGTCCAGGCGATGTGATCGGCCTCAGCGCGAGTCAGGTCGTGCGCACGGATCCAATCGATGGCGCGGTCGGCGTCGAGCCGAATTACTTCGCTCAGATCGAGTTCGACCGGCCCGATCTTCCGTGGCTGTTCACGCCCGCTGCAGCGGTGGGCGATCGGCTGCGACCGTGGATCGTACTCGTCGTGCTCGATGCGGAGGGCCCCGCGGCAGCCACCGTGAAGCCCGGCGCACCGCTGCCCGTTCTGCATGTTTCAAGCGAGGCGGCTACGGCGCTTCCGGATCTCGCGGCGTCGTATCTCTGGGCCCATGCGCAAGCGATTCTGCCGGACGGGACGACGCTTCAGCAGGCCTTCGCTCCGGGCGCCGACCCACGCCTCACGATTTCGCGCCTGATGTGCCCACGACATCTGTCGCCGAATCGATGGTACGTCGCTGCAGTGGTGCCCGCTTTCAACGTGGGCCGGCTCGCAGGACTCGGTCAGGACATCACGCCCGAAGACGAGGCGAAACTCGAACCCGCGTGGAGAGCCGACGCAGCGGTCGATCTGCCGGTTTATCACTCGTGGCGGTTTCGCACAGGTGAGGATGCGGACTTCGAAAGTCTCGCGCGCAAGCTCAAAGGGCGGCCGCTGCCGGAGGGTGTCGGCACGCGCGCTCTCGATGTCAGTCGACCCGGTGCCGGGCTGCCGGCTCTACCGGCGGCGACCAGCGTTCAGGACACGAAGGCGATCACCTGGCTCGACGGAGCGCTAAGACCCATCGACTCCGACAAGCTGCCCGCGCGCGATGCCGACGCCACGAAGACCTTTCAGCAGACGCTCACCGTGCTGCTCGATCAGCCGGCGAATCTCGTGATGCAAGGTCATGCGGATCCTGTCATCGCGCCTCCGATTTACGGCGGTCAACACGCGTTGGCGGTCAAGGTCGACATCGGGACGGTGCCGCCCTGGATCAGCGAGCTCAACCTCGATCCCCGGACGCGTGTGGCTGCGGGCCTCGGCACGCAGGTCGTTCAGTCGCGGCAGGAAGACTATGTCGCCCGCGCCTGGCGCCAGCTCGGTGACGTGCTCGCGGCGAATCGGCTGCTGCGATCGGCGCAGTTCGCCCGCACAAGCTCGCTGAGAGTTCACGCAAGGCTTGCGACGCTCGATGCGGCTTCGATGCTGGGACTTGCTCATCCGGCACACCAGCGAGTGGCAGGTGTGCTCGACGTGGGCCAGACCCTCTATCGCAGCCTGAAGACGACGCGCTTGCCGCCGATCACCCTCGAACCCGCATTCCGTCGTGTCACTCGCGCGTCCTCAGCCGTGACGCGCGCAGCGGGAAATCCCGCGCTCGCCGCTGCCACGGTCGAGAAGTTTGCGGCTCAACTCTTCACCGTGCCCAACAATGCACCGGATGGCACCGTCGGCATGAGGCCGGCCACCGAGGTGATCGGCGCTGTTGCGGCGTCCGCCGTGCTCGCCGCCCTCGGTGACGCGGAGTCCTCGAATGCGGGGCGTCTCGACACGACGCTCGCGACGCTCACGTCGGCTCAAGCGGACCTGCCAAGCGGCGCCACGCTGCGAACCATGACTCTTCGCGCGGACACAGGGGCTGTAGCGGTGACGAAAAGCCTTGGGGCAGTGCCGGCCGCAACGATCAACGCGGTGCTGAACGCGGCATTCGTTGAGACCGCGACACCAGCCTCTCCGCCCCCTGCACCACCCACGACGCCACTCTCCGAACCCACGCTACCGGCACGTCCGTTCGTACCGGTTCACCTTCCGACCGGTCTCACTCGCGCGCGAGGCGTATCGCCGGCACCTGCAGCGGTCGCGCGCAGAGCGGAAGCGGCGCGGTTGTCCCCCGCTCTCGGCGATATGGTCTTCGTGCCGGCCGGGCCGAGTCGGCCGATCGGCACCGGCGCGACCCTGCGCGGCGGCAGCGTCGTCATCGAAAACGCAACCATTCAAAAGATCGCGACCCAGCCAGGCACTGTCACCAAGCTTGATGACACGCGCTGGCAAACGCTGGCGAGTACCGCGGCCGTTCCGGCGGTGAGCACGACGGCCGATCCTCTTAGCGATGCAGGCTCTCGTCTCAACGTTCTTCGCCAGGATCCAGCATCGCTCACGGCGCTCGCTCAGGCGGCAAGCGGCGATGTAACCGCCGTGCAGACACTCGATCTGCAGTCTGCGTCTCTCGCGACGGCTGGCGCGGCCAAAGCGAGCTTTGCGGCTCTGGCCATCGGAACATTCGCGCCGCTGCTCCCCGAAGTTCAGCGAGAACTCGCTGGCGCCGACGATCTGGCCGCCGGTCGCGAGATGGTCTCGTCTGTCGCCGATGCGTTCGACCGGATGGTGAACATAGACGATGCGCCCGCGACGCCCGCCGCGCCGGCGTTCGATCTCACCAGAGCGCGCACGGCGCTGTTGAAGAAGCTGGATCCGGCAGTCACCGTATCCGCACGGCTCGTCGGCCGCATCTCGAGCCGCGTCGTGACGGGCGTCGCTCGCCGCGACGATCTCGACCCCATCATGGCGTGCCCGCAGTTCAACGATCCGATGTGGCAGGCGCTTCGCGACCTCGGCCCCGACTGGCTGCTGCCGGGGCTGCAGCTCGTGCCGCCGGATACCGCGACGCTCGTGCGCACGAATCCGCGCTTCGTCGCCGCGCACCTGGTCGGGCTCAATCACGAAATGATGCGCGAATTACTCTGGCGCGAGTATCCGACCGATCAGCGCGGCACCGCCTTTCATCGCTTCTGGGGACGCAGCGGTCCGGAGCCTGACGATGTCGGCAACGTCCATGAGTACTCGCGTGAGCTGCAGCGCATGCTCAAAACGTCAGGAGACGAAGCCGTACTCCTTCTGCGCAGCGAGCTGCTGCGAAGGTATCCGGGCTCGATCATCTACCTGTGTCGTGCGACCGCGGGGACGGATGGCCTGCCACAGCTCGACGACACCACGCTCGTGCTGCCCGGCTTTCGTGGCGATCTGCCGCCGGACGTCACGTTCGTCGGCTTCCCGATCGATCCGGACGAGCTGTACGAGACTACCAATCCCTGGTGGTTCGTCATCGCGCAACCGCCGGCGGAGCCGCGTTTCGGCCTCGATGACTGGAGCGCGACCACGCCGGCTCTGCCGATGACCGCCAACGAGCTCGCCTGGAATCACATGGCCGCTGACGGCAACCCCACGACCGAAACCGATTTCGCAATTGCGGATCCGCAGGTCCTGCGAGGGCGTCTCATCGATGGAATGGGCTGGGGTGCGAACGCTGCCGGTCAGGCACAGCTCACTTATCAGCATCCGGTGCGCGTTGCCATTCGCGCGGCCGACCTGCTGCCTCCGCAAGTGCCCACATGAGCAGGGATCTCACCCAGCTTCGAAGCGGCGTGACGCGGGCCAACGCGGACGCGCTGGCCGCGCAGAAGAAGCTCGCTGATGCGCAACGCACGCTGACTCGTTTGAAAACGAGCGGCGCGGAGAGAGTCGCTACCGCGGAGGCCGCCGTCAAGAAGGCCGAGAGCGCCGTCGCAGCGTCGCAGAAGAAGGTGGAGAAAAGCCGCGCCTCGCTGAACGACGCGCTCGGAACCCTCATCGACGCGCAGCGTGCGGTGTCGATTGCCCCCGCCAACGTTCCCGTTGCCCTGCTGCCTGTCGGGCTCGAAACACGCTTCAGTGGCGACACACTGCTCGTGCGCGTGATTCCAGACCAGATTCATGTCGAGGATCACGAGCTCGCCTTGACGGACGGCGAAGTCGAAGCCGGACGCGACTTCTGGCGTGAAGTGTGGCGCGCCGGAACGGCAGAGCCCGCTGCAACCGATGCGGAACGTGTCGCGTGGGCAAAGCTGGTGCGCGCCATCGGCAAATCGCGACGTGCCGCCTGGGTTGTCGATCAAACAGCGCCGAGCGAAGCGGAACGCCCTGCGCAACCCGTTCCCGCAGGACAACCGCTTGCCGATCCACCCTTTCCCGAGCCGCCGCGAAGGCCGAACAACTGGTCGCAGGCTGCCGTCGCTCATACGTTGCCGGATCGCTTCATCGCTATCGCCTACCGCCGAATTGGCGGCGGCGGCACGGCATCGTGGACTGAAATTGGCCGTGCGCAGGGCAACCCGGTCGCGGATGGCATTCAGCTCGGACCCGACCCTAATGCGCCGATACCGACGGTGGACGACAACGGACCTGCGCTGCCGGAAGGCATGCGGTGGATCACCGACACGGCCGCCGCTGAGCAGGCGGGACTTCTGATTCGTGTGCCGCTACCAGCGGGGACGAACTCGATCGATCGGCTCGTGGTCTTCGGCGTGCTGGGCTCACTCGACCCGACCGCATCCGCCACGCGACTGAGCTCGCTACTTGTAGGGACATCACTATTCCAGCGGGCTGGAACTGCTGCCGATCGGCACGCCGACGAACAACACCGCAGCCGACTCGAGCGGCTACTCCGGTCGGGACGACGATCGCGTCACCTTCGAAATCGAGCGCAAGACGCCCGCACCGCCAGACAATAGCGATGGCGACTTGCTCGCGAGCGCACTCGGCGTTCCAGAGGACACGCTGCGCGGCGTAGCTCACAGCAATGACACGGAGCAGGCCGCGGCCGGACAGCTCAACGCGCTCGTATGGCCTGCGGCCATGGGCTACTGGCTCGACAGTCTCGTTCAGCCCGGTCCGACCGATGCCATCATTGCCGACATCCGCAGACACGCGTTGCAGATGCTGCGCAGTCGCGGGCCGCTGCCGCCACTGCGCATTGGCACGCAGCCCTACGGCATCCTTCCCACGACGAGCCTTGCGCAATGGCAGCCGGCGAACGATCCGGCCGGAGTCCGGCAGGTCGTGCGGTTCCTGCGTGCCGCATTGCCCTGGTGGAAGGACGGCATCGCGCATGCGCCGGTCGTTCGAGCGAACGCGAACCCGGACCAGGGCGTGCTCGATGCGCTGAGTCAGCTCCCGGTCTCGAAGTCGGTGGGCGTGCGCTCCATGGTGGGCGCTAATGCCAGTTTCATCCCAATGCCCTACGAGGCCACGGGCACTGCTGCGCAATCCGCCGCAGCCGAAGGCAATCGGCAGCGTTCGATGGCGCTGGCGGGATTCAAGGCACTGGGGGTCGAGGGATTTCCGTATCTCGGGCAGCTCGTGGCCCGGAAGAATCCGATCCCCACGCTTCATCTTCCCTACACCGTCGATACGAGCTTGCCACCCGATCAGCGGAACACGGCTTGGCAGGCGCAGGTGGCGTATCTGAATGCCTTGCCGAGCCGAACGACTGCGGACTTCGCGGCTGAAGACCCGCGCACCCTGAAATCAGTGCTGGCGCTGATTGCGCGACGCTCGATCATGCTCGAGCGGGTTCGAGTCGGCGTGAAGCAGACGCACGGCGCGATTGCCGGCACCCTGGTTGAAGCGCACGTGAGGATGGACTCCGCTCCGGTGGTGAACGCGCAGCTCATTTCCACGACGGCGACGGTGCGGATTGGCCAAGCGTTTTCCGCGGCGTCGGCGGTGCTTGACGGCAACGTGGCGCAAGCCGATGGCAGCCAGCTCGCGATGCGCGAGCACCTGGATCGCGAGCTCGTGACGACGCCCATCGCCACCGGGCGCCACCCGGACTACTACGAGACGGTCAACGCGATTCAAGCCGTGACGGGATTGTCACCCGAGCGCGTAGAGCTGCTGATGGGTGAGGCGCTCGATGTGATGTCGCATCGATTCGATGCCTGGGTGACCTCGCTCGCCACGCGGCGGCTTGCAGACCTGCGCGCCGCGACGCCGACAGGCATCACTCTCGGCGCTTATGGAATGGTCGAAGATCTCGTGCGCCGTCCGGCGCGCGCTCCAGTTCAATCGCCGCCGACCGGCGCACCTTCGCCACTTTCGAGCGACACCTCCGCGGGCGGATACATTCATGCGCCGTCGCTGGCGCAAGCTGCGACCGCGGCCGTGTTGCGGGCGGGCCATCTGACGCACGCGGATCGCGACCCGGCCAGTGCAGCGCTGGCCATCGACCTCACGAGTGCGCGCGTTCGCGCGGCACTCGGTCTTCTCGATGGCGTGCGGCAAGGCCAGAGTCTCGGCGCGCTGCTCGGCTACCGTGCCGAACGGCAGCTTCACGATTTGGGCGCACACACCGCCGTCGAAGTGGTGCGACGACTCGCTCCGCCACCTGTTCTCACCGCGGAAGGCACACCGGAAGGCATTCCGCCCCGTGCGGTGTGCGATGGCCTCGCGCTCACCCGACTCGATCGTTCAGCAGTGCTCGCGGCGACGACGGCTAACGGCGCCAACGCTGGCGCCGTGACAACGGTGCTGAACGAGCTGATCGAAGCAGTCGACGCCGTGGCTGATCTGCTTCTGGCGGAGAGCGTCCATCAGATCGTTCGGGGGAATCCCGATCGCGCGGCCGCCGCGCTGGATGTGCTCAATCGCGGCGAAGGCGTGACCGCCGATCCTGACGTCGTTCGCACCTCTCGCTCCGGCACCAGCCTGACGCAGCGTGTAGTCATTGCCATCGGCGCAAGACCCAAGGCGGCGGTGGGCTGGCGCAAGGATGGCATCCGCGCGATTGCAGAGCCGCGAGTCGCCGCGTGGGCCGGCATGATGCTGGGGAATCCCAGCAAGTTGCGATTGAAGGTCACCACGCCCGGCGGCAATGCGCAGCCGGTAACGTTCACCCTGAAGGATCTCGGAGTTGGCGCGCTCGATCTCATCTTCGAGCCGCTGCTGCCGCGGGCGCTGCGACACGCGCGATCGAAGGGGGCCGGCGAAGGCGCAGTGCTCGATACCAGCGCGCCGGACGTCGCCGCCATGCTGGCGATGGCCGAGATGCTTCATGGGCTACTCACGCGCGCCCGCGCGGGCAGCGGTGTGGATCTGGCACGGCCACAGGATCGAGGCAGCGTCGTGAGCGGTCCACCACCGGTCGATGGCAGCGCCTTAAATCTCTTCACGACGAAGCTCAAGGACGTGGACAAGGGCGATCGTCGCGCCCGGTTGGACGCAGCTCGCGCTACTCTGAAGATGGCGCGCGACGCTCTGCCCGTCCTTGCCGCAACTGAATCCCCGCCTACGGAACTCTTGCTGAAGCATGCGATCGATCAGCTCGCGAGCTTCGGCATTGCGCCGGGTGGAGATCCCGCGCGCCCGCCCGACACAGCAACCCTGATTGCTCTGCGTAATGCGGCGTCGGCGCAGCTCGCGAAATCGGAAGCGGCACCTGACGATGCCGCCGCCCTGTTCGGCGAAGGTTTTCCTATGCTCGCGCTTGCAGCCCCGCCGTTCCCTGACGCTGTCGCGGACGCGCTCGACAAAGATCCCGTCGCCGCCGCGACTGCAGAGCTAATGGCTCCTTACGGTGGCCACGCCGAAGCACTCACGAGCTGGCTCGAAGAAACCGGTCGCGTGCGGCCCGCAGTGGGCCGTCTGGCTGATGTGCTTCTCGCTGCGCGGCTGCGATCGGGCGCGGCCAGCAACCTGCGCGCCATGCAGTTGCCCGCGGAGCCATTTCCTGAGGCGCCTGCGAAACAGCGCAAGCAATGGGTCGGGTTTCGTTTTCCGTCGGCACTGACGGCTGAGCCGGTGACGAGCATCGTGCTTCATGCGCCTTATCCACTGAATCCAGCCACCGGCGTCGCCCTGCTCGTGCTCGATGATTACACCGAGGTCGTCCCAGCGCCGGTCACGACGACCGGCATTTCGTTCGGCTTCGACGCGCCTGGCGCGCGTCCACCGCAGAGCATTCTGCTGTGTGTGCCGCCGATAATCGGAACGGCGTGGTCGGTGGACGCACTGGCCGGCGTCATCGGCGACACACTTGATCTGGCGAAGATACGCATGGTCGATCTGAGCGCCGTGGCGTGGGCCGGCCGCTTCGTGCCCACGATCTATCTCACGGACAGCGACATCGCCAGCGGGCTGGACCTGCCCATGAGAGATCTCGTGAAGAACGCCTATACCGAGATGATTAGTCGTCAACCATGATCGTCACGACCACCTGGCATCGACTCGAGCCGCGCGTTCGCGGCGGCGATCCGGCCGCGGGACTTCGCGCGGCGATTCATGATCCCTTGTGGCTTCTCGGTCGACAGTGGCAGATGGGCGAGTTGCTGGGCGAAGACGCCGCGTTTCCCGTCGCCGTGCGCATCGAGACCGAAGAGTCGCAGTTGTCCCGATTTCGGGCGGGTGACGCCGGGGCTACGCAACCGGTGGACTACGACCCGCACGCGACGCCGCTTGAAGTGACTGTCGAACGCGAGCCGCCACCGGCGCCAACGCTGAGGTTGCGGCTCGACGCGTGGACGCGCTTGAAGAGCGCACTAGTTGCAGCGGGTCGGGACGATGCCGTTAGTGACCTCTCAACTGCGCATCCATTGCCGCCACCTTCCGTTACGGGAGATGCGGCAGACGCGCGGCTGCGCCTGATTGCGGGCGCAGGTGCGGGCGATGGTATTGCGATCGCCGCGGCTCTACGCAGCGATGCCGGTGGTTTGCCGGCCGACGTCATCAAGACTTTCCTCGCGTGGGTCGACGCGCAGACGCCGCCCGGCGCGGGCGAAAGTTGGCTGACCGATCGCCTCGAATATCGATTTGCGGTGGGCGCGTCGACGTCCGCTGGAGAAATCACACTTGCCGCGCCGGAGTACACCGGCGGGCGGCTCGACTGGCACGATCTCGACATCGATGCGGATACGTCGCACGGGCTTGGCGCTACCGCTACCGAGCCGACAACGTCAGTGAAGTATCTGCTGCCAACCCGCGTGCGCTTTCCCGGGATGCCGGCCGAGCGCTTCTGGGAATTCGAGGATGCCACGGTCAACCTGGGCGCAGTCAGCGCCGGGGCGGAAGATCTGGGGCGCCTCATCACTGTCGAATTTGCGACGGTCTTCGGGAACGACTGGTGGCAGATACCTGTGCAGGCGACGTTTGGCTCGCTAATCGGCGTGCGCAGTCTCGTCGTCCGCGACAGCTTCGGCGAGAACGTGCTCGTGCAACCCACCGACGTCGCGGCCGCGAGGCGCGCGACTGCGCCGTGGCGCATGTTCCGGCAAAGCGATTCGCAGCTCGCCGCAGGCTCCGGCCCCGCGCCCGCGCAATTGCTGCTCGCACCGGTAACTGCGGGCTCACTCGAGGGCGATCCGATCGAGCAGGTGCTGCTGTTACGCGATGAAATGGCGAATCTCGCGTGGGCGGTCGAACGGATTGTCGAAGGCGCTGATGGGCGCCCTCGCAATCGAAGCCTCGACTATGGATCGCGCATGACCGCGGCGCCGGCGCCGGAATTGCCGAGCCCCGCGGATCTCGTCTATGTGCTGCAGACCGTCGTTCCCGAGCACTGGATTCCGCTAGTGCCGGTGCGCGACCCCAAGAACCCGGTGCCGACCGCGCCAGTAGTGCTGCAGCGAGGCTCCCTGCTCACGCAGGATGGTTCGATGCGGCCGATCACCGCGCAGGGAACGCTGCTCGCGCCGCATATCAGCCCGTGGTACTTCCACGAGGAGGAAGTCCCTCGAGCCGGGCTTCGCATCAGCCGGTTACCCGCGATCGCACGTTGGCTGGATGGGACGCCGCATGCGTGGGTCTCGCGGCGTGTCTCGACCGGTCGCGGCGAAGGATCGAGCGGGCTGCAATTCGATGTGGCGGTGGCGCCGGCGAAGAAAACGACGTAGGACGCGCGGCCCAACTGACTACCGTGCTCTCTGATCTTGCAGAGTACTCTATTGAATTCGAAGAAGAGACTGACCAGGAGGGAGAAATGTCATACCCGATCCTGCGCAAGTGCTCACGAGCTGCGGTGCGTCTGCGAAATACAAGATCTATCCAAGCAACTTTCGAGCTACCCCGCGTTTCGTAGAAATTGAATGCAAATCGAACGGCCTGCACATCGCGGAAACATTTCAGATCACCGGGCCGCCACTTACTGAGTAGCGATTCCAGAGCTCAGTCCGAGTTTTCCACAGGCCGCGATCGAACGAGTCGAAGCCAAACTAGGAACTGCCCTGCTCTTCCAAATTCACGTATGCGCTTGGATCGAATGGTGGCGTGCAAACACACAGAAAGACCAGCTCGCCAGTGCCCGTATTGGTGATTCGTTGCGACTGCCCGGCCGGGATCACCGCTACATCGAGTGGACGTACAGATGTTGCTGGTCCATCTGCGATCTCGACGCTTCCTTCGCCATCAAGGATTACATAGCGCTCGTCGATTCCCTTGAGGGCATGCAACTTGGTTGTCACACCAGGCCGCACACGTGCGCGGGCGATAGAGCAACTACTGTCGTTCTTGCCGGTGAGCACCTCGACGATGTAGCAACCTTCAGGCGTATAGAATTCTGTTTCTGGTCTGTACGGCGATATCATTGAAGACCCCCCGCTGGGTTCGCCTTTCTTTTTCAGAAGGGAGTATAGCCATGAGTGATAAGACCGCTCTTCGTCCGTTTCAAGTGGAGTTTCCGGAGGCTGACCTGACCGAACTGCGCCGGCGCATCAAGGCGACGCGCCTGCCCTCCAAAGAGCTCGTCAAAGATCGGTCCCAGGGCGTGCAGCTGGCGACGCTGCGGGAGCTCGCCCGCTACTGGACGACCGAGTACAACTGGCACAAGTGCGAGGCACGACTGAACGCGCTGCCGCAGTTCACGACCGAGATCGACGGGGTGAATATCCACTTCATCCACGTCAGGTCCCGGCATGAGAACGCGTTGCCTCTGATCATGACGCATGGCTGGCCCGGCTCGGTCATCGAGCTGCTCGAGACCATCGGTCCCCTGACCGACCCGACCGCGCACGGTGGCACCCCCGGCGATGCATTCCACCTGGTGCTGCCGTCCTTGCCCGGCTATGGCTTCTCGGCCGAGCCGACCGAGCTCGGCTGGGACGCCAGCCGCACCGCACGCGCGTGGGCGCAGCTGATGCACCGCCTCGGCTACACCCGCTACGTCGCCCAGGGCGGCGACGTGGGTGCCCTCGTCACGGACCTGATGGGCCGCCAGGCGGTCGAGGGTTTGGTCGGCTACCACCTGAACCTGCTCACGGCGGTGCTCGCAATCGGCGATCAACTGCCCAAGGAATCCGAACAGGAACGCGCAGCGGCCAAGGCGCTCGCGACGTTCAGGGAGGACGGCTTCGGCTACTTCCTCGAGATGGCAACGCGGCCACAGACGATCGGCTACGCCCTGCTGGATTCACCCGTCGGGCTCGCGGCCTGGTTGCTCGACCATGACACGGACAGCTACTACAAGATCTCCCGCGCATTCGTCGACGGCAAGCCCGTGGGCAATCTCACCCGGGACAACATCATCGACAACATCACGCTGTACTGGCTGACCGGCACCGCAGCGTCGGCGGCCCGGTCGTACTGGGAGGACGGACGAGCGCTGGCCGCAGCGCTTGCGAGCGGCCAGGCTCCTCCGGCGGTCTCGGTTCCCGTCGGCTTCACGACGTTCCCCGGCGAGATCTGGGCTGCCCCGCGCAGCTGGGTTGAGGCGGTCTACCCCGGCCTCGCCTACTTCAACGAGGTCGACAGGGGCGGCCACTTCGCCGCCTGGGAGGAGCCCAGGATCTTCACGGAAGAATTGCGCGCGAGTTTCAAGTCGCTGCGCGCTTAGTAGATCGGTAGTGATGACCTAACCGGTCGCTATGATTGCGGCAGCTAGGACGCCGGTGTCGCCATCAGGCTGAAGACTTGGAGGGCTACTGCTCGCACGTCTTGTAGTGTTGTTCCCTTAACGTGCATGAAATTGCGGTAGACCATCTCGCCCGTCGGAATATCCGCCGCACGAAACGTGCAAATGAAAGCGAACAGCGACGTTTGCACTGATTGAGGAACGGGAGATGCAAACTCCATTTGCGACGTTTGCGTTTGTTTTTGGACCGTCAGCGTCATTGGGTCGTATTCAACGTGTTGACGCTCAGCCTGTTCGTTGGCACCGCACCGCAGTGAGTACCGGATGCCCGTCACTCGAGCAATTTCTCTGGTGGTCCCCACAAAGAAAAACACCCACGCGCTGCGAAGGCCGTCGCCCTCCACAATTGATTCGGCGTCCACTGCTACGAAAGCGCGCTTTGCATCCGCGTCTGCGTTTGCGCTCGGCGTCCCCCAATAGTCCTCCGCTCGTGCCTCGGAAAGCAGTGCGCTTGCCAATACCGCCGCAGCCCAGACAAACAACTTGCAGTGCTTCACGCGCGTGGTGTGCATATCGTTTAGGCGCCCAACTCGGATGTGCACAACGCACTACTCGCTTGCCGACGGTTGGCGGGATTCCTGGACGCCGATCAGCTCCCTCACGCCTCGTCAGGGCGGAGCGTTGGACGCTACGGTCCGCAACATTGAGCGCACCCTCGATATCGCGAGCGCCTGCAGATGCGTTCGAATCCGGGCGTCGCGTTCGAGTCGCGCGAGTTCGCGCAGGAACAGATCTCGAACCTTTTTCGGCGCCACCGTCGTCCCGTCGATCAGGGATGCAATCGCCTGTTCCTGTCGTTCGGATTCGGTGCCGCGGTCAATAACATTGCCCATGGTGTCCTCGGTCACGTCGCGCTGACGGCATGCCCACCAAGCTGGCGCCGCGCGGAACCTTGTAGCGTGCGATCTCGCCCGCGCAGAGCTCTCGGATTTCTTGTTGGCAAGGAGCGCTGCCAGGCTTGAGCATGATACACGCATAGGCTCCTCACCGTAGCGGGCGTCGTACATGCGCACCGGCGCGCTCTATGAGGCACGACTCGCCTCCTCCGCAGGATCGTGTCTATCGCGCTTTCCTCCACTCCTTCCAATCCTGCATTGTCACCTCCGCCATCCGCTCAGTGGCCTCGTATAGCCACTTCCCCTTCCGGCGCTTCAAATCCCGCAGCACCGCGCCGCGTTGGCGCTCACTTGCCAAGTGAATATTTGCCGTCTCCCATCCCATCCTCGTCAGAAGTTTCCGAAGATCCGTGTTGCGCGGCAGTTCCTTAATTTCGATCTTCCGACAGTCGGGTGCCAGCCTCCGCACGACCCAGTCACCCTGCACATACAGCGAAGGGTCGAGCGCGCGTACCGCGTGCCGGGCCAATGAGTCGTATTGCACCCGAGCCGCCCTTCTCGAACGGCCCTCGCCGGAAGCTTGACGCCAGTGCCAGGCTGATTCAGTAAGAGCCTTCACCTCGCGCGCAATCGGACCCCCGTGCCATTCCGCAACTGCCGTGAATCGCTGTCTGCCGAGACTTCCCAAGCCACTTGTGCGATGTACGATATGAAATCCAATTCTTCGCGCCGGCATCACCCTAGCGAAAAGTCGCCGAATGAACCGCGGTGTCCGCACGGCATCCAGATCCGCCAGGTCCTTCCAAAACTTGCCTTCCTCTTCCAGTCGATTCTCAGCGAGATCTCGCAGCCATCCGTGGCGCATGCCAAGCACAATCGGCGAGCCCCCGCTCGTGAGGGAGTCGCGATATCCCTCGAGCACGGCTGCGCACGCGCTCCGCGTTGAGATCTTCGACGATGACTCTTCAACGGCGAGGAGCGCGCTCGTACACAGCCGCACCAGATCATTCGTGTACGGCATCGTCGCAGCCTCATCGAAATCGTTCGCGCCCCACGCCAGCCGCCCCTCACCGTCCCGCCAGGTGCCAAAGTTTTCGACGTGCAGATCACCGATCCCGAGCACACAGGGCGCGTGCGCCAGCTCAGGGCAAAGCCCGGGCCACACTTCCACCCATCGAAAGAAGCTGCCGCGCAAAAATGGAAACGGCTTCGTGGCCATCTTCTCGTGCTTGGACTTGACATCCGCACGAACGAGCACCAAGCGCTCGCCAAGCCAACGCTCATACGCGGCACTCGAATCAATAACGGATTGCATCGAGGTCCCCATTAGTGCTCACATCAATAATTCCTTGTACCGGCTGCGTCCGCGATAGCTTGCGCCCGGGGCAATTCCCGCCAGTTCAATCAGTGTCGGTGCGATATCGATGAGCTCCATCGTTTCGATGGAGCGCCAGCCTGAAGGCTGCCCCGGGACCTGGACTAGAAACAAGCCATTCATGCGGTGCTCACCGGACCTGTCTTCGGTGAGTCTGCCCGAGACGCGCCCGAGCTTTGCCGATCGGACCGAGCTTATCGGACTCGCTTTGCTCCACCAAAGCATGAGGTCGGGTGCAGCTCCGGCGTTCAGCGGGTCCGTGGCCTCGTCGGCGCGGTGAATGCGCTCGACCGCTGGTCGACCCGTCTCGGTATTGATCCAGCTTCGTATTTCCGTTTCGAGTTCCGCGACGTAGGCGCGATACGCCTCGCCAGGTGCAACCCGCCCCTCCGGCTCGCGGCCGCTCAGATTCACGCGTACCGCGGAAAACCCATCCAGATGCGGCATGGCGAAACTGCGCGCGGTCCGCCAATGGCTGCGATTCTCGGCACGCTTCGCACTGACCCAACGCCTGATATCGAGTGGCAGTCGGGTTTTGACCATGCGACGCAACCTTTCCGGCAAGACACCGACCGTCAGTTTCCAGATGCGCTCGGTGGTGCTCGCCGTCTCGGTAACCGTGCCCGCATCGCCGAAGCGAGCGTTGAATCGCCGCAGCAATTCCGGGAAGAGATGGTTACCGTGATAGTTCGGACCCATGCCGTGCGAAAAGAATATGACGCGGGCGGCGTCCGGGTTGAGCCTTTCCAGCAACTCCCCCAGTGCCGCATCGAGCCTCACGTAGGTATCTTGCAGCGCATTGCCGATCTGTGCGCGCATACCTTGCAGGTGCGCGGGATGGCTTGGGTCGTTGAGATGCCAGAACATATGGCCCGCCGTGTGGCATTCAGGGAAGGCGGCATAGAAGAAGTCCCAGTCCGGCGACTGGAGCAGCGACCCTAATAGATTGGTCCGTTGCCCTATGGCGGCGAGAACGTGATCGCGCAGCTCACGCAAGGATTCGGGTCGCAGCGAGTAGTCCATCGCGTATCGGAGCGGGAACTTGCCGAACTGACGCTGCAGATCCGGCAGCAGACTCGGCGGGTGTGACGCCGGCTCGCCCGTCCAGTCATGCTGTCCCCATCCCCAGAACTGCTGGCCGCCGCTCTCTGGAATAAGGCGCGAGAAGGGCACATCGGCCACGATGATCCGGTGACCGCGATCCGCGAGTTGGTTCCAGAACTGCTTGCCTTGAATGTCCGCAATCTGCCGTGGCCGAAGGCTGTACCCGTCGCCGGTCAATCGCGTAGCGAAGCCGGATTGATGCTCCGAAGGTGGCAGGCCGGTATTGATGCTCGGCCAGATCATGCCGCTCGAATACTGCGGAGGTATCTCGAAGGCGCACCAGGCCGAAGAACCCAGCAGCGCGCGGAAGGTCGGCAACAAGCCGGCTTCCGCCCACGTGCGAACCAGACCGGCATCCAGCGCATCGAATCCTGCTACGAACAGCTGACGCATCGCTTTCAATTGCGCCTGCGTGCAAGCCACTCGGTCACGAGGGCCCGATGCTGCGGGAAGGTCAGCGGGGAAGCCGCGAGGGCAATCGCGATCGCGACAATAATTCCTCCCTTGACGACCATCGCGATTCCGTCGGGAAGCGACCAGGAAGCCAGCAAAGCGTGTGCTGCGAGGAAACAAGCGGACAACACCGCGAAGCGACCCCACGGAACGTCGATCGGAAAGAATTTGCAACCCACCGCCGCAAAATAACCTAGCCGGACGACGAGGGCGGCAAACGAGGCTTTAGCCGCGCCCAGCGCGCCCTCGCGGGGAATCCACCAAACATAAAGGAGAGTGACCAACACGGCTGAGATCAAAGTGCCGTAGGTCAGGTGGCGGTTTCTCGACGCATGGAATATTCCGAACCGCAAATAATCTGTCCAGCATTGCACGATAGCGGCGGCGACTATCCAGGGCGCCAGCGCGATCGCGGGCGCATAGTCGGCTGTCGCAAAGATTCGTAGGAAATGGGGCGTAAGAACCACGACGCCAACGGCCGCGGGGATCAACACGAAATTGAGATAGAGAAAGACCGTGCCGAAGAACCGATGCGCGTCCGGCCCGCGAGCGTACTCGAATTGCTTGGTATTCCAGAACGCGGCAAAAGGTCCCCAGGCCAAGCTCATGAATGTCAGTCCCAACTTGTGGGCCAGCGCGTAGATGCCCACTGCGGCCAGACCCTGGTAGAGCTTGAGAAAGTAACGGTTACCGAGCGTGACGTAGTAAAGGCCCAAAGCTGAGATGACGAGGGGGAATGAAAAGAGGAACAGTCTGGTCGCATATTCCCGGCTGAACGTGATTCCGATGCGCGGCAGCAGCCAGCAGGCAAACAGCAGCGCAAGGATGGCGCTGCTGATCACTGCGGCCAGGATGATTCCCCAATAGCCGAAGCCGAGATATACGATGAAGAGGATATTGAGCAGCAACTGGCCTACGAATCGCAGGAGGTTTGCTGCGACATAGGCTTTGGGCCGCTCCTTCAGCCGCAGGTACGAGAAGAACACCTCGTTGAAGGCATTCAGCACCAGAGTAATGGAAAGCACGCGCAACGCCGTGTTGAACCCCTCCGGCACGCTCGACCATTCGGCCGCGCCCCGGCTCAGGATCGCAATAAGGACGATCGCCGCGAGATTCGCGAGGCTCGCTGACACCAGCGCCGTGGAAACGACCTTGCGCTTCTGCTCCTCCGAGGTCGCATCGTGGTAGTACTTGAAAAGCGCGATGCCGAGACGGCCGCCAATGAGCAGGGCCGCGAAATCGATGACGACGGTCAGCAGCTCGACGAGCCCGAACTCGGCCGGCGCGAGATGCGTGGTGTAGATCGGAATCAGAACCAGAGAGGACAGGCCGCGCATAACTTGGCCCACGCCATAGATCGACGTGTGCCGTATGATGGTCGCAGCTTTGCCGGTCGGGGTAGCCAGACCCCGAGTATAGGCTGCTCGGCGCGTCGAACCGCCGGCGCTGGCGCGGGGCCGCGCCAGAAGAGTCTCGCACGCAGCGGCTGAGTCTAAGCCGAACGTGGCAGCGTGCGATTAGAGCTCCGATGAGCGCGCCCTAGCGAGACGAACAAGAATCCACGCCTTCGGGCACTACGCATCATGCGCCGCCGACGCGCGAGCTGACACTGACCCAAATCATCGTTTGAGCGCTGGGCGGGTCGATGGATTTTGCGCTGGCGCGCGTCTAATCCTGTGGGAAGGTCGGCTTGCTGCCGCAAATTCGCGCAATACTCCACGCAGTGGTTGGAGAAACTTCAATGAATCGATACGGTGAAATGTTATGTCATATCGTCGTAGCCGGCGCCGCCCTAGCGGCGGTCGCGACTCCCGCAAATGGGGCTGAGCCGTTCAAGATCACGAACATCCATTTCGAGACGAACGCGTCGGCCTGCGACATGGGTATTCAGATCAGCTTCGACACCGACGGCGTCTCCGAGGGTTCGGTCAAGGACCCGAACGGCCAGATCGTTTACGAGTTCGGAGCGGTCGGTGGCCCGGGAGTGACGCATGACGTCACGGAAGGATTCCAGGAACGGGTGGAGCCGCAGATCATCGACCTGGAGCGTGCGCTCGGCTGCGAGCGCGACGAGGAAGAGCCCGAAATCTGGCTAACCGAGCTTCTTTCTGCGTGGCCCGAAGGAAAGTACATCTTCAAAGGCGCGAGCGAAGACGCGAAATTCAGGGGCGTCGCCTTCCTCTCGCATAAGGTTCCTGCCGGCCCTGAAATCCTAGCGCCCGAGGACGGCGATGTCGTCTCGCCGGGTGAGAATCTTCTAATCCGCTGGAAGAGTGTGACCGACCCGATTATTCCCGAGCTCGGGCCTGTGAATGTCGTCGGCTACCATGTGGTGATTGCCGACGCCACGAATCCGGAGCCGTTGCCCCCGGGGAAAATACCGGCGCAGTTCGATGTTGACCTGCCAAAGGGGGTGAGCAGCTTCCTCGTGCCGAAACAATTCCTGCGATCAAACCGAGTCTATGAGTTCGAGATCCTCGCCACCGAGGCGGGGGGCAACCAGACCATCACGGAGGGTGGCGTTTTCTGCACGCAGCCGATAAAGCGCAGGGATTGCGAGAAACCCTAATCACAATGATCGTCACGTGAGCGTCGCCTTCGGGCGGCGCTCGCGTTTGTTGCGCGCATAGGGCACCAACGGTACACGTCGAGTTTGTGTGGTTGCTCGCGGCTCCCTCGTCGAGATGAAAGGGCTGCGGATCGAACTGGCGCGCGAATGCTTTGATCTGCTGCACATCCAGTAGGTGGAAACCGGTTGAGAAGCGCAGCCCCACCTAAAGATCCTCCAGGTACAGAGGCTCATCCCTGCTGCGCTCGATTGTGTCCATCATTGCCGGGCAATCCCCGGTTTCCCGGCGCGCAACAAATACTTCTGGATCTTGCCTGTCGCTGTCTTCGGCAACTGCGTCACGAACTTGAAGGCGCTCGGCACTTTAAAGTGCGCTAGTCTGTCGCGCGCGAAGTCCCGGAGTTCCGCCTCCGTTGCACACGCGCCCGGGCGCAACACGACGAATGCGTTAGGCGATTCGCCCCACTTCTCGTGCGGCATGCCGACCACGGCGACTTCGAGCACCGCCGGGTGGCGCAGCAGGGCACCCTCGACTTCGATCGATGAAATGTTCTCGCCGCCGCTGATGATCACGTCCTTGAAGCGATCGCGAATCTCCACGTAACCGTCCGGATGCACCACGGCCGCATCGCCGGAATGGAACCAGCCGCCGGCGAAGGCCGCGGCGCTTGCTTCCGGATCGTTATAGTAGCCCTTCATGATCACGTTCCCGCGAGCAACGATCTCGCCTAGTGTCGCGCCATCGCGCGGAACATCATTGAGCTCCTCATCCACCACCCGCAGCTCGCCGGACGTTATCAACTCGACACCCTGTCGCGCTTTTATATTCGCCCGCTGCGTAGCGGACACCTCGGCATGCGCGGGTAAAGGCTCGCAGATCGAAATGAAGGGCGCCGTCTCAGTGAGACCGTAAACGTGCGTAATGTGCCAGCCAAGATCGCCTTCCATTCGCTCAATCGTGGCGGCGGCGGGCGGTGCACCGGCCGTGAAGACGCGCACCCCTCGCCGCAGCTGCTTGCGCTGTTCCTCCGACCCAGTGGCAATGCCGATGAGCACAGTCGGCGCGGCACAGAGCATGGTCACCTGCTCGCCGTTGATGTGTGCGTAGATTGCCGCCAGTTCCGCCTTGCGTAGGCAGATGTGCGTCGCGCCCGCAGCCGTCACGGTCCACGTGAACGTCCAACCGTTGGCGTGGAACATGGGCAGCGTCCACAGATACCGATCCGCCGGCGTCATGGTCCAGTGCACCAACGTGCCCACTGAGTTTATCCACGCGTTGCGATGCGTGACCATCACGCCCTTGGGGCGCGAAGTGGTGCCGCTCGTGTAGTTGATGGCGAGCAGATCGGTTTCGTCGATCTCGGGACGCTCGAACTGGCCGTCACTTGCGGTGAGCAGCGTTTCGTACTCTAGCCAGCCTTGCCTTCGTCCTTCGAGCGCCACGAAATGTTTTACGTCCGGCATACGGCTGCGCACGCTATCGACCACGTCGATGTAGTCGGAGTGCACACACAGAGCCCTTGCGCCGCTGTGCGTGGCGAGGAAGACGAAATCCTCCCCCGTCAGCCGGTAGTTCATGGGCACGATGACCGCTCCGAGTTGCGGGACAGCGTAGAACTGCTCCAAGTGCTGGTGCGTGTTGGGTGCGATCGTCCCCACGCGATCGCCCTGCCGGATGCCGAGCTTCGCCAATGCCGCCGACCAGCGGTCGCAACGCTCGCCGAATTGCGCATAGGTCAAGCGCAGGTCCCCGTCGACGACGGCTTCGCGGGTGGCGTGCAGTTTCCGTGCGCGGCGCGCAAATTCGAGCGGGGTGAGTGGTGTTTCCAACTCCGTACCTCCAGTGCAGCGGTTCGCGCCGAGGCACTCATTGAGAAGTGCTGGTTCCAGCACCCGTGACATCAGTTCGGTGGTGGAGCCTGTAGTTTCTCCATCACTTTATCGAGGCTGAAGCTGCCGACCTTCTGGCTCGGCGGGAACTCCTTGAAGGTCCCCAAGAAGGCGCCGACATATTCCTGCGCCGGCACGAGCAGGAAGGTGCGGTCCGCCCGCCAGTGTGTGTAATCCATGCCGACCACGTCACCTTTCTCGAACGGATCCGAGCGCAGGTTGAAAATCTTGGGAACCCGCAAAGCCGACTTGACCGGTGATGAACGATGCGCGGCCGGCTGTGCAGCTCTGCTGGCCGTACCAGTCGGTGAAGAGCGCACCTTCCCGGGCGATGCGGTCGATGTTGGGTGTCTTGTATCCCATCATCCCTTGGTTGTAGGCGCTGACGTTCCAATAGCCGATGTCATCACCCCAGATGATGAGGATATTCGGCTTGGATTGGGCTTGTGCACTTTGGAGGGCCGCCAGCGCCAGCAATCCGGCCACGGTGCACAGGCGACGCACTGCTCTTGAACGGGAAATGACGGTCATGTGGCTTCTCCCTTCCCCCTTCGGAACCCGAGGACGGCGACAGTCTATCCAATGCGAAATGCTGGGCTATTGTTCCTTGGGGCAAGCAAATGAAAGGCACCGGCGGTTCGCGCCGAGGCCTCAATAGAAGGGATAACGGGGGCTCGCATGTGGTGTTGTTTGCTGCGGATTGCCGGCTGACGACCCGGCTGAGTGGACGGCTGCAATCGGCCCGATAGCGGTCAAACGAAAAAGACCCCGGCGGTTCGCGCCGAGGCCTTTGAGGATTTGGAGCGGGGGCGCGATTCATTAATTTCCGCAGGCGACGCCAACTAGTCCGTGCAGCAAAGCGCGCCCAACTGGCACGGCATGTCGCTAGTGGCACTCCTCGAAGATCATGGTCGCGTAGCCGCTGGGTACGCTGTCGGGGATTAACGGACAGAGGTTCTGCTTCTTTGCGCGCCGCGCGGCATCGCAAGGTGTCGCGGCTCTTTTATTGCTTACCTACGGGCCGGCACAGGTCTCTTGCGGCCTCGACATGTCGCTCTGCGAGCGGACTCAAATCGCCAATCCACACTCCCTCTAGAGCAATCAAGATCGTTGCGCAATCGGCGCTCTCAGTGGCCCACCCCAGCGCATCGCGCACTGCCGCCTGCGCAAACTCAAGGCGCGACATCTTGCCGACATCGCGCTCTCCCGTTAGGGCTGCGGCGAGCCAGCGATCACCTTGTAGTAGGTGGTCCCTTAGCTTGTCGATGTCCGCAGGCTTGATAGCTGGTGCCATATCAGGGGTTGTCCCCTGAGTAATCCACATCCGATTCGCCCCAAGTTGAGCCCGCGAAGCGAGCCCTATCCAATATGACTAGCGAGAAATGCGACGCAGCATTGTCACCATTTGAGCGAATGTCCGTCGTCGCGTTCACGGAACGCCGCCTGGCAGAGGAGTGTCGTGGCTCGCAGCCGGTTCCTCCTGACCTCCCGCAGGCCAAGCGCGAACTGCCTATACATTGTGCGTCCCCCTTATGGATTGGATT
>CAWEOT010000014.1:455000-459687 GCA_963810775.1 uncultured Gammaproteobacteria bacterium | reverse complement strand
CGGATTGACATAGGTGAGACTCCTGGTGTCGAGTTGCACACCGGCATAGCCGGAAGGATGTTCGGTACCTCGCAGTCGTGCGACGAACATCGCGTACTCCGACTCGCTGACGCTTAGCGCACGCAGGCGATCCGCCACCGCCCACGCGGCGCGCGCTCCGATTTCGACGGTCTTCGGCGAGTTCTCGAAGTCTGCAGAGCTGAAATCGCCGAGTTCGGGAAGGATGAGAATGTCCTGCTCCGTAAGCTCGCTGAGCGACTTGCGCACATTCTGTTCGGTGAGAATGTTCACCATCTGCGAGCCAACACTGAGGAATGAGCGGATCTGGTCGCGTTTCATGAGGCCGGTGCCGAGATTCACCGCAATGACCTGTTGTGCCCCCAGTTGACGAGCCACATCGACGCCGAGGTTGCGGGTCAGGCCGCCATCGACGAGCAGCTGGCCATCGATTTCCGCGGGCGAAAACACACCCGGCACCGACATGCTGGCGCGCAGGCATTCGGGAAGGCTGCCGTGATCGAGCACTACCATCGAGCCATCTTCGATGTTGGTAGCGATGGCGCGAAACGGGATCGGCAGACTATCGAACGTTGGAAACTTCTGGTTCGGCCCCGCCAGCCCCTGAAGAAAGACCTCGAGCTGCTGGCCGATGATGGCGCCAGCCGGTAGCTCGACAGCCAAGCCGCGCACGCCGAACTCCGCGCCGCCGATCGACGCGCGATCCAGATCCTTACTGCGCACCGAACGCTCGGGCCGCTGCGGTTGGTCCAACAATACGTTGTCCCACTTGGCCTCGCGCACCAGCTTTTCCATCTCCGCGGGTGTTTTGCCGTACGCGTACCCCCCGCCGATGAGCGAGCCCATGCTGGTACCGACGATGCAATCCACCGGCACGCGTAGCTCCTCCAGCACTTTGAGAACACCGATGTGAGCGACACCGCGCGCGCCGCCGCCGCTGAGCACCAGACAGATCTTCGGGCGTGACGTGGGCGCAACTGAGGTTGTCGCGGCTGCTTCGGCGGGGAGTGCATCAGTCAAAGACGCGCCAAACACCATCGATGCGACGACAAATGCGCGCAGCACGGGGACGGGCATGGGGAATCCCTTCTGGTTCTGGTTGTGCAAAAGAAAAACCCCTGAAGCCTTGCGACTTCAGGGGTTTTGGTTTGAGAGCCTGGCAGTGACCTACTTTGGCATGGCTTGCGGCCACACTATCATCGGCGCAGAGCGTTTTCACTTCCGAGTTCGGAATGGGATCGGGTGGTTCCCGCTCGCTATATCCGCCAGGCAAACTTTTCGAGAGGCCGGCCGGAGCTTTCACTCCGGCCGTTCCCTCCAATCCGGCACACTTGCTTTCTGACGTGTCGCATTCGCATCGTCAAAGAAACACCCAACCGCTTGGGTGTTATATGGTCAAGCCTCACGGGCAATTAGTACTGGTTAGCTCAACGCATTGCTGCGCGTACACACCCAGCCTATCAACGTCATAGTCTGTGACGGCCCTTCAGGGGAATCGAGTTCCCAGGGAGAACTAATCTTGGGGGGGGCTTCCCGCTTAGATGCTTTCAGCGGTTATCCCGTCCGCACATAGCTACCCGGCAATGCCACTGGCGTGACAACCGGAACACCAGAGGTGCGTCCACTCCGGTCCTCTCGTACTAGGAGCAGCTCACCCTCAATTCTCCAACGCCTACGGCAGATAGGGACCGAACTGTCTCACGACGTTCTGAACCCAGCTCGCGTACCACTTTAAATGGCGAACAGCCATACCCTTGGGACCTGCTACAGCCCCAGGATGTGATGAGCCGACATCGAGGTGCCAAACTCCTCCGTCGATGTGGACTCTTGGGAGGAATAAGCCTGTTATCCCCGGAGTACCTTTTATCCGTTGAGCGATGGCCCTTCCATACAGAACCACCGGATCACTATGACCAGCTTTCGCTACTGCTCGACATGTCCGTCTCGCAGTTAAGCACCCTTATGCCATTGCACTCTGTGCGCGATGACCGACCGCGCTGAGGGTACCTTTGCACTCCTCCGTTACTCTTTAGGAGGAGACCGCCCCAGTCAAACTACCCACCATACACTGTTCCCGATCCGGATCACGGACCAGGGTTAGAACTCCGAACATGCCAGGGTGGTATTTCAAGGGTGGCTCCACGCGGACTAGCGTCCACGCTTCAAAGCCTCCCACCTATCCTACACAAACAGGTTCAAAGTTCAGTGTAAAGCTATAGTAAAGGTTCACGGGGTCTTTCCGTCTTGCCGCAGGTACGCCGCATCTTCACAGCGATTTCAACTTCACTGAGTCTCGGGTCGAGACAGTGGGGCCAGCGTTACGCCATTCGTGCAGGTCGGAACTTACCCGACAAGGAATTTCGCTACCTTAGGACCGTTATAGTTACGGCCGCCGTTTACCGGGGCTTCGATCAGGAGCTTCGCCTTGCGGCTGACCCCATCAATTAACCTTCCGGCACCGGGCAGGCGTCACACCCTATACATCCACTTTCGTGTTCGCAGAGTGCTGTGTTTTTGGTAAACAGTCGCAGCCCCCAATTTACTGAGACCTCTCGCAGCTCGTGGAGCAAGTCCACTCACCACAGGAGGCACACCTTCTCCCGAAGTTACGGTGTCAATTTGCAGAGTTCCTTAACCCGAGTTCTCTCAAGCGCCTTAGGATTCTCTCCTCACCCACCAGTGTCGGTTTACGGTACGGTCAGTTACTGCCTGAAGCTTAGAGGCTTTTCCTGGAAGCGTGGCATCAACCACTTCAGTCTCCGAAGAGACTTGGTCGTCACGTCTCAGAATTGTGCTTCCGGATTTACCTGGAAACACTTCCTACGCGCTTGAACTGGGAACCAACCCCAGCTGGTCTAGCCTTCTCCGTCACCCCATCGCAGCAGTACCTGGTGCAGGAATGTTGACCTGCTTTCCATCGACTACACCTTTCGGTCTCGCCTTAGGTACCGACTCACCCTCAGCCGATTAACGTGGCTCAGGAAACCTTGGGTTTTCGGCGTGCGGGTTTTTCACCCGCATTAACGTTACTCATGTCAGCATTCGCACTTCTGATACCTCCAGCATGCCTCGCAGCACACCTTCGCAGGCTTACAGAACGCTCCCCTACCACTTGAACGCTCCGAAGAGCATCCAAATCCATAGCTTCGGTGCACGGCTTGAGCCCCGTTAAATCTTCCGCGCGAGCCGACTAGACCAGTGAGCTATTACGCTTTCTTTAAAGGATGGCTGCTTCTAAGCCAACCTCCTGGCTGTCTATGCCTTCTCACATCGTTCACCACTTAGCCGTAACTTTGGGACCTTAGCTGATGGTCTGGGTTATTTCCCTTTTCACGACGGACGTTAGCACCCGCCGTGTGTCTCCCGTGATTACACTTTCCGGTATTCGGAGTTTGCATAGGGTTGGTAGTCCGGGATGGACCCCTAGCCTAAACAGTGCTCTACCCCCAGAAGTGATTACACGAGGCACTACCTAAATAGCTTTCGGGGAGAACCAGCTATCGCCAGCCTTGATTAGCCTTTCACTCCTATCCACACCTCATCGACTACTATTGCAACAGTAGTTCGTTCGGGCCTCCAGCAGGTGTTACCCTGCCTTCACCCTGGACATGGATAGATCGACTGGCTTCGGGTCTGCTCCCAGCGACTGAATCGCCCTGTTAAGACTCGGTTTCCCTACGGCTCCCCTATTCGGTTAGCCTCGCCACTGAAAGCAACTCGCTGACCCATTATACAAAAGGTACGCGGTCACCCCTTGCGGGGCTCCCACTGCTTGTACGCATACGGTTTCAGGTTCTATTTCACTCCCCTCTCCGGGGTTCTTTTCGCCTTTCCCTCACGGTACTGGTTCACTATCGGTCGGCAGAGAGTATTTAGCCTTGGAGGATGGTCCCCCCATGTTCAGGCAGGATTGCACGTGTCCCGCCCTACTCTTCGTCGTTCCCGAGCTTCACCTTTCGTGTACGGGGCTATCACCCGCTATGGCCGGACTTTCCAGACCGTTCCACTAGGTTCGACTCGATTTTCACGACTGGGCTTTTCCCCTTTCGCTCGCCACTACTGGGGGAATCTCGGTTGATTTCTATTCCTCCGGTTACTGAGATGTTTCAATTCACCGGGTTCGCTTCTCACACCTATGAATTCAGTATGAGATACCGCTGATGCGGTGGGTTTCCCCATTCGGACATCCCCGGATCGAAGCTTGTTTGCCAGCTCCCCGAGGCTTTTCGCAGGCTACCACGTCCTTCATCGCCTTCTGCCGCCTAGGCATCCACCATATGCGCTTATTCGCTTGACCATATAACCCCAAGGAGTCGGGGCTATACGTTTGCTGTTTCTCACATACGAATGCGACACTCCAAAAAAAACAAGCAAAGAAAAATGCTTGAAAATTGGGCGTCAAAAAACAAGTGTCCAGATTGTTAAACAGCAAGCGCCACGTTAGTGGCGCTTCGAGCAATCAGCGATGAACGCCTCGAGCGCGCATTGCTGATCACACGGGATTCAAGTTGGCGGAGCTGGTGGAGCCAGCCGGGATCGAACCGGCGACCTCCTGCTTGCAAAGCAGGCGCTCTCCCAGCTGAGCTATGGCCCCTGCTGCCGTGACTGCTCAATGGTGGGTCTGGGAGGAGTTGCACCCCCGACCTCACCCTTATCAGGGGTGCGCTCT
>CAWEOT010000014.1:0-452500 GCA_963810775.1 uncultured Gammaproteobacteria bacterium | reverse complement strand
GCTGAGCCACGCTCTGCGCTTCTGCCAGCTGGCGAGAAGGAGCAATCGTTCGGCGGTCAGTTGATCGTTGCTTCGCTCCGGCACCTGCGCGCCCTTGCGTTCCATCAATGGTGTCGTAACCCAGTGGAGCAGCTCCTCCGCCTGACCAAAAAGATCGGCAACCGCGCGTGGGTCGGGCTTGGCATTCTTGCGAGTCGACTCCACCGCAAGCCGGGTCATCAGGTTTGCAAGTTGCTCGATGTCGCGCAGCGTGAGGGACGCGGAATCCTCCTTGAGGGCGCGCCGATAGAAGCGCAGTGCGTCCTGGAATTGCAGCGCCTCCCAGTAGGCGCGCGCCAGTGAAATGCACACCCCTGGCTTCGCCAGCCAATCCTGTTCCCGTAGCCACTTCTCGATGCGCACCAACTGGCCGAGATACCAGGAAGGATCCGCGCCGCCGACCGTTTCGAGTTGCGCGGTGATGTCCTCTATTTCGGTGACAGCGATCTCGGGCGTCGCGAAATTGAGCTCGGGCTCGGTCGCTGTTCCATCAGTCGCGGCAACCAGTCGGTAGTCCGGATCCCCATAGCACTGATACGCGCCCCATGTATTCACTGTCGGGTAGCGCTCATAGATTCCCTTGCGCGCGGCACGTGTCGCCTGCCCGAACGTGACTCCGCCAAGCATGTCGCTATAGATCGATTGAGCGAATGCCGTCGCCGCTTCGTCGTCGACCGCCCAGCCCGCCGCAATTACCACACGCACGCCCATGCGGATGAATTCCTGGGCAACATTTGCGGCGAGACGGTTGTAGTCATGGCGCAGATTCGCGCGCTCAGGTGCCTCGCCGGCGATGCGGCCGAGGTGGCAACAATTGATGAACACCAGCTCCGGCACGCTGCGCATCTGTGCGATCTCGTGCGGTGTCAGGAACATGCCGTCGCCGATCACCATGCCGGTGACCCGATCCTTGGCGTCTGGTGCACGCGCGTACTGATAGACGCCGTGGCCCGCGAGGTGGAGCACGCGATAAGGCCGGTCGAACAGCGCCTTTAGAACCTGCGTGCCGCTGGGCCGATCCAAATGAGTCACGCGGAACTGCCCGCTCACATCGAGCGCACGCGCAACCGCACGTGCCTCCTGTTGTGCGCCCTTCAGCTCCACGAATGAGCTCACCGGATCGCCAACTACCAATGCGTCCTTCGAGATGCTTGGCTGAATATTCTCGCGGAACTCCAGCGACTCGAGTTGGCGCAAGACGCCTCGGCGGCAACTGAAAGGCTGACGATCGTCTGGCCCGCGGCCCTCGAGCGGGTCCTCGAGCAGTTCCCATGGGTAGGCAGCAGACTCATCGTCCACCATCAAGACGACGTTGTCCTCATCCAGCGACGCGTCCTTGAATTCGTTTGGCAGCAACAGCTCGAACAGCGTGCGTGCCAGCTCCTCTTCGTGCTGCGTGGTCTGAATGGCCTGGCGGATGAAACCGTCGACCAGCGTTCGTTGCGTGGTGAGCAGGCGCACTTCGTTGCGCGCGCGACGTGTGACGGCGGAAAAACGCAGCACTTTCTCGCTGGAATCGGCAACCGCCTCGCCAAGAATCTGGATCCGGTGCCACCAGCCGCCAGGTTCCTGGTAACTGATGCGCTGGCGAGCGCCCTTGCGTCGCGCGAGCCTGCCGTCAAAACGGAACCTGCCCTTGAGAGTGGGCTCATCCTTTTCGATGCGCGCGAAGGCGCTGACAATCTGGATTGCGCGATCGCGCCACAGCTCGATGAATTCGATTTCGCCGATACGTTGCGCCTGATTTGACGCAGCGAGAATGTCGTTCGCCTGCGCTACGGCACGTAGACATGCGGCCACCGAGTCGGCCACCGCCACTCCACCCATGCCGCTGCCGACAAGCAGCGCGCTGACGCCGAGTGAGTCTGGCTTATCTGCCACCGATACGACGCCGCGCTCCGTCCATTCACTTACGTACTCGAGTAAGCCGTGCACGCAGGTGCGTGTCAGCTGCGAGGCGCTCAGTGCACCTGCACTACCCAAGCCGACAACGACTGCGCCCTTGGGCGTTACGCGGTCGTAGCTGTGCAAACGCTGATTGACAAATACAGCACTCGATTCGATGGGTCCCGGGTACAGGCCGAGTTGCAGGCGCTGCGACAGTTGCCCTGCGAGCGTGCGATCAAGGGCCTTCTCAGCGCTGATGATTGTGTCGCCGATGTAGTGCCCGACTGCAACGGGAAAGCGCGCGAATGCGAGATTGCCGTGAACGGCGCGCACATCGACGACGGCTTGACTGGGCCGACTCCGCGCGCGACGGGCGCGTGTTGGCTCGACTCCGAGCACTTCGGCCTGCAATGCCCGTTCGTCGGGATAGACCACCTCCACGTCACGCGGCATCGGAAACACTTCCGCAGCCGCGCGATCCACGGGCGGCGTGGTTGCGAGCCGAATCGTATTGCCGAACGCGAGCACGTCGACGATCGCGGGAAATCCATCCTCCGCGGCGGACAGGTCTCCGTGCGCGACATCCATGTACCAGGTCTTCAGGCCCGCCGGAATTCCACCTTCCCACGGCACCCGTCCGTCGCCGCGATTGGTCGCATCGAACTGGATGCGCCGCGCGGGATCCTTTTCCTGCGTATCGATGCGCATCGCGCACAAGGTCGCACGCGCATGACCAGCGATGTAGAACATCGACTGCGGATCGAACGCTGCCTGGTCCAGCAGCTGACGCACTGCGCGCGCCGCGAGCAAATCCGCACCTGTCGGTTGTGTCCAGCCAGCGTCGCTCTGCTGCGCGTAGGTCTTCCAGACTGCCGAATCAAAATAGTCTTCGCGTGCATCGGACGGAAGCATTGCAAGCACGCCTGGAAAGTGCGCGATCACTTTCAGGAGCCCGCGCATGCCGTTGTTCACATCGAGCAGCGCGAGCTGGCGCAGTGTCTTCGAGCGCGCGACGAGCAACTCGGTGATGGAATGCGAGCCGCCGTTCGGCGTGCCAAGCATTACGAACCGCGCACCCGGTATTGCCAGCATCTGCGCCCACACATCCGGGTGTCGCGCGATCATGGTGCGCGCGACGAGTCCGCCCATCGAGTGCGCCAGGATCCTGATCGGTTGGCGCTGTTCCCGCGCTACGGGGAGTTCCTCCTTGATTCTCCCGGCCAGTCGATCCGCCTCGATGCGCGGGTCAATACGCCAGTCATAGGCGAACGGGATGACGCGATGACTCGTCGTCAGAAACCGTAACAAGTCGCCGTAGTAGCGCGCGAACGGCTGTAGCGGCTGCACATTCCTCGCACCAATCGCCAGTTTCTCCATGCCCCCGAGGAGCAGGTCGCCGATGTCGAACCAGATCCGGTCCTGTTTGATGCCCAGCTCGCTGCCCATGATGCCGGGGAGCATGAACACGGTTGGACGCGGGGTGGCATCGCGCACTTCGATGGCGCGCGCAATATCGACTACCTTGGGCTCGAAGTCCTCGAACCCGGCGCTCTCGCCGCGCGCCATAGCTGCGACCATGCGCCCGGCGCTGTCCGAGTTGCGAAAATAGTTGAAATGGTTGACGGCCGGCCCTTCAAAAATACTCCCTTTGCCCTGCTCAGTGCGCTTGGCACCGCCGTACATCGACGCGGTGTTGACGACCAGGTCATGGCCACCGTCGTAGAAGCGATCCGTCACCCAGACCAGGAGCTTTGCCCACCATGCGTCCGGGTCGAGGTCGCCGGCGATCACGTACAGTTGGCTCGCGACGACCGCTGTCGGCCAGTTCACAAGCTTGATGAACGGCGACTCCGGCATCATCGCCTCGACGCCGGGCAGGGTTTTCGGATCCGTGCGCTCCTTGATGACCGCCGCGATGAAATCACCGATGTCGCCGGCGACCTCAGCGATCGGTGATTGCGGCAGCGCCTTGCTCGCCACAGTGCCAAGCAACGAAAACCAGCGATCGAGCCGCTCGGAAGCCAGGGTGGTGCCGAGCGCAGGACACGCGACGCGAGCAAACCGCGCAATGCGCAATGCACGCCGTTTCAGTACCTGATTGAGTTGTCCCAGAAGACGGTTTTGTGAACCGAGCAAGCCGAGCTCATCAGCGCTGAAAGGATCGCCGGGCCGCCATTGATCACCTGCACGCCCCGTGCTGCTGATGCGGGATTGCGAGCGGCACAGCAATTCGCCGACCAGACCGCCACGGGAATGCGATATGAGGTGAACCGTAGCGCCCACCGGCAGGGCATTGGCGAGATCCAGCGCATTCTGCAGCGGGCTTACCGCGAGCGTCGCGTGCTCGAAACCCAGGACGCGATCTCCGTAGCTGCTCTTGAAAAGTGCGAGCTCGCGTTCGCGCTCAGGCGACCAGAGCTCGCCAAAGCTTCCCCATGTGCTGGACAGTGTGCCGTGAAGAAAGACGAGATACGGCCGTTCATCAGTCGCTTTGGCCGGAAGGGACAGCGGCGCCAGCTGGAACCCGCCCGTTTCGAGCGCGCAGCGAAACAGCCCGAATCCAGGCCGACGCAGTCCTTTTCGTTTCTCGACGGTCGCGGCCAGCACGAGTGCCGTGCGCGCATGAGCATCCACCCCGAGAATCTTGAGCGACTTGAGTACCCACCCGATCGCGCCTCGAGTCGGAGCACCAACGGGAGCGATCGTGAGATTGGTCGGGACTTGCAGATCGACGGAACCGGCATCACGTGCCGCCGCGCCTCCGAAGCGGGCGCGGTACTCATCGCCTCGTAGCCAGACGCGAGTCCCGTCCGCAAATTCAATCTCGAGTACGTCATCTGTGGCGACATCGACGCTCTGCTCCGGGGCGATTCCGCGACTCGCAGGGCGAAATTCTGCTTTGACCTTGATATCGACCAGCGGTTTTTCACCGGCGGGCGTTGCGCGCTTGAGCGCTGATTCCTGCACGGCATCGGCTAGGGGGCCGCGCAGTGTGAAGGGCGACGCAACGCCCGGTTTCTGGGTACGCACAGGCGCACGACGGCGTGCGCGTTTCGACGGAGAGACTTTACGCTTGCGAGATTTCGGCACGGGATCTCCAGGCCTTGTGAAGCCGGCGTTCTTAGTCCAATGAAGCGAGGAACGGTCGGTCGAACGCAGAGCGTCGGCTTTCCAGTTGCGGGACCTGGTCGAAATCTCCAGCCTTGAGTCGCTGCAGCGTCGCTGTGTGCAACTCCCGATTGGTCAGTCTGCCGCGAGCCGCCTGGAGTGCTGCCACCAGCGAGTACGTGAGCGCGCCGTTATAGGCCCTCCCAATGTAGGCGTCCGCCGATGTTTGCGTGGCGCGGCAACCCGTGATCAGGGTCTCGCCGATTTCAGCTTCGACCACGTCACCGCGCTTGCGTGCCGCGCGCGCCCTTGTGTCGCGAAGCTTGCCCCGCAAGACACGACGCGACTCCTCGGCCATCAGGTCCCAGGGGTTGGGCAGGTAGCGCGGAATCAACGGCGCATCGGGTGGCAGAATCGCGCGGGTGTTGGTGCCTGAGTGACAGCAATCCATGACCACCGTGAGATTGACGCCGGATTTCAGCTTGTTGAACTCCGTACGCAGCCAATCGTCAGTGAGCGGATCCTTCCAATCCAGATCACTGGGACAGAGGATCTCGTCGCGATGATCGGCTTCATCGCCGTTCTTGTCCGGCACGTTCGAGCCGTGCCCCGAATAGTGCAGGTAGAGCACATCGCCCCTGTTGCCGCTACCCACCAACGCCTTGATCCCGGCCTGCATCGCTTTCTTGGTGGCACCCAGGTCGCTGAGCACCTTGATATCGCTGCCGCGGAAGGCGAAGTACTTCAGCAACGCGGCGCGGATATTCTTCACGTCATTGACGCAGCCCCTTAGGTCCGCGCCAGGGATGAGATATCGATTGATGCCGATGAGAAGCGCACGTCGAGCCATGCCTGAACTCCCTGAGCAGCAACTACGCGTTTAGGACTTCCTTCAACATGAGCGCGGCCCCACATTGTCTGCTGACCGCGTTCGGATCGAACTTCCCGTCCTGCGTGAACTTACCCTGTGAGTAAAGGTTGGAGAAACTCCACAGATAAGGTGTCGGCACGCCGTGACGGCGATAGCCGAAACCGTTGTAGCCCTCGAGCAGAAAGAGAAGGTGAGGCACAGACCAGTCGGTCACCTCGTTGAGCTTGCGCAACTGTAGCGCGTCAACAGCGCTTTGCAGCCAGGTAAACGGCGGCTCCGGTCCGACCGGTCGACCCTTTGGCACGTGGGACGTCCGCGCGGTTAGCGGGTCGCCATTGTGCAAGTGGCAGGAAAAATTGAAACCGCATTCCATCGCGTGGATCACGCCGACCAACCCCCACGGTATGCCGAGCGCTGACTGCACGAGCTCGTAGTTCTCTTGTCCTGCGCGCAGCCTCCTCACGTAGTAGCCAACGGTGGCTCGACACTCGGGGCGCGCGCTGCATTTCGAATAGCAGCGTTCATACTCTGCACGCAGATCGGCGAACTTCGTGCTGACGATCGGCTGTTTGAGAGCCGGCACACCGCGCGCGCTAGTGCGGCGTCCAGGCGGCCGCTTCGGCGCGCCTGCGCGCGGCCAAGACAAGGCGGCTTTCGGCAGCGCAAGCTGGGCGTGGAGCCTCCCGGAGATGCGATCGATCCGCACGAGATGATGTTCGAGCGCACAGAGATATCCATCGAACGGGCCGAAGCGCGTGGCGCCAACCACTCTCTCCAGCTCATCTCGAGCAGCCGCCAGCGACTGTAGGGTGACCAGCAGATCAGGCTGCTTCAGCCGCTGTTGCTCGTCACTCAGCACAATGAGCGCTGCAGCAACTGCGCGCTTTTCCCGAGTATCGCCGCTGGAGACGAGACGTCGCTCGAGCGTCTCAATGGACGCGGCGACTTCCCGTTGCAGTCCCTCCCTGAGGCTCATGCGCTTTGTACCAGTCTGCGTTCCCTGCGGTCGGCACCGAGGACGGCTCAGGCAACCTTGTAGCTCACGGTCACCTCGGCGAAGTCTCGTTTGCCGACCTGAACGATGTATGTGCCTTCACCGATCAGTCTGTCTCGATCGCTGAGTTTATCGCCCCCTACCCGCACAGCGCCCTGATCAATCAGCCGGTACGCCGAAGTCGTGCTCTGGGCGAGTCCTGCTTCCTTGAGGAGGTTCGCAATCTTGATCTTGGCCGGTCCAACTTCGATGGTGACCTTGCGCATCTCCGCGGGCAGTTGACCCTTCTGAAAGCGCGCGATGAAATCGGCATGCGCAGCTTGCGCCGCGCGCTGGTCATGAAACCGTTCGACGATCTCCTTTGCCAGCTCGAATTTCACATCGCGCGGGTTGTGGCCCTCTGCTACCTGGCGGCGCAGCTCCCCAATCTCGGCACTGGACCGAAAACTCAACAGCTCGTAGTAGCGCCACATGAGCTCATCAGAAATCGACATCAGCTTGCCGAACATATCATTGGGCTGCTCGTCGATACCCACGTAGTTGCCGAGCGACTTCGACATCTTCTGCACGCCGTCCAGGCCTTCGAGCAGCGGCATCGTCAACACGACCTGCGGCTCCTGGCCATATGCTTCCTGCAGTTGGCGGCCGACGAGGAGATTGAACTTCTGATCCGTGCCGCCCAGCTCGACATCGGCCTTGAGCGCCACGGAGTCGTAGCCTTGCACCAGCGGGTACAGGAATTCATGGACGGCAATGGGCTGCCCGGCACGATAGCGTTTCGCGAAATCGTCGCGCTCGAGCATGCGCGCCACGGTGTGTTTGGCAGCGATTTCGATCAGCCCGGCGGCGCTCATCGCGCTCATCCAGCGCGAATTGAAGTCGATGATGGTTTTCTTGCGATCGAGGATCTTGAAGATCTGCCGTTCGTAGGTGCGCGCATTTTCCTTCACTTCCTCGGGAGTCAGCCGCGGGCGCGTCGCATTGCGTCCGCTCGGATCGCCGATGAGGCTGGTGAAGTCGCCGATCAGGAAGATGACTTCGTGGCCAAAATCCTGGAACTGGCGCAGCTTGTTGATGAGGACGGTGTGCCCGAGGTGCAGGTCGGGCGCTGTAGGATCGAAGCCCGCCTTCACACGTAGCGGTATGCCACGGGAAAGCTTTCTCTTCAGGTCATCTTCGAGCAGGATTTCCTGCGCGCCGCGGCGAAATTCGAGCAGTTGTTCGTCTGCGGAACGCATGCGGTCTCCTGCACTTTTGGACTCGGCACTCTAGAGTCACGCGTTGCGCTGCGCAATTCAGACTTGGCTCTCAGCCCTGCGCCAGCCGAACGCGAAGTGCTCCACAGGATCAACATCTGTATGGCCTCGGGCCGCAAGAAACGGTTGACCGCACGCACTGCGGCAGATAGTTTAAGCGCCTGTTTTGGTTGGCTTTTGATTCGTGACCTCGCCTACTACCTTACTGCGCGTCGATTACCGTGATCGCGAGGCGCCGCCCAAGCAGCGGCGGCTGCGCGTATTCGCCGGTCTTGCTTCGCTGGTTCTCGCTGTCGTCGCCGCCTACTCGCTGAGCGGCTTCGTCTCGCGCCCGGGTTACGTTGCGCCTGATCTCGGCAGCGTGGCACCGGCCGTGACGTCGCCCGCGAGTAGCAACCCCGGCGCACTTCCGATAATCGACATGACCGCCAAGCCGGTCGCCGCCTCATTCCCTTTCGACACGATCGACGTGGTGGTCGGGCGCCACGACACACTGGACCGGATTTTCCGCCGCCTCGACCTGAGCCTCACGGACCTCGCGAGCATCCGCCTGCTGCCTGGCATTCGCGAGGGGCTCGACCTGCTCAGACCCGGTGATCAGATCACTGTCACCCATGCCAATGGCGACCTGCAGGGACTGAAGCGCCAGATCAGCCTTACGCAGACGCTTTCCGTACAACGCGAAGCCGCGGGTTTCGAGGCTGAAATCATCGAGAACCCGATCGAATCGAGCGTCGTGGCCAAGCGCGGCCGCATCACCACCTCACTGTTCGAAGCCGCGGCTGCGGCTGGCATTTCCGATCAGACGGCGTTGGCGCTCGCGAACATCTTCGGCTGGGACATCGACTTCGTCCTCGACATACGAGGAGGCGATGAATTCAGCGTGATCTACCAGCAGGCGTGGCAGGACGGCTCGCTCGTGGGCGACGGGCCGATCGTCGCGGCGCAATTCGTCAACGCTGGGCGCACGTTCCGCGCGGTGCGCTACCAGCTCCCCGACGGCAGCACGGATTATTTCGCGCCTGACGGACGCAGCATGCACAAGGCTTTCCTGCGTGCGCCCGTGGACTTCACGCGCATCAGCTCGCGCTTCAACTCGCGCCGCGCGCACCCGATTCTCAATACGATTCGCGCTCACAAGGGCGTGGACTATGCGGCGCCGACCGGTACGCCAGTGCGTGCTGCGGGCGCTGGCCGCGTGCAGTCGCGCGGACGCTCCGGCGGCTACGGCAATGCGATCGTGCTCGAGCACGGCGGCGGCGTTACGACGCTCTACGGCCACCTTTCCCGCTTTGCCCGCGGCGTGGCCCAGGGCTCACGCGTCCGCCAGGGGCAGGTGATCGGCTACGTCGGCAGTACCGGCCTCGCGACCGGTCCGCACCTGCACTACGAATATCGGATCAATGGCGCGCATCGCAATCCGCAAACCGTGAAATTGCCGGATGCGACACCGATCGCCGCTGATCTGCGCGCCGACTTCATGATGCGCACGGCACCCGATCTCGCGGAGCTCGACCAGCTCGCGAGCGGCGCGCTCCTCGCCAACCGCTGATCGCAGCACTCCGACGATGGCCCTGTACATCGGGCTGATCTCAGGCACCAGCATGGACGCCATCGACGCGGCGCTGGTTGAGATCGATGGCGCGCGTTGCGCAGTCCAACACGCACGTGCCGTTCCGTATGCGTCGTCACTTCGTGAGCAGCTTTTCCGTCTGATATCGCGTCCTGTGGGGGTCGGCCTCGATGAGGTCGGCGCGCTTGATACCGCGATTGGCGAAGCGTTTGCCGCCGCCGCGCTGCAGTTGTTGCGAGAAGCCAATGTGCACGGAGCGCAGATCACTGCGATCGGAAGCCATGGTCAGACACTGCGTCATCAGCCGAGTGGCGCACATCCATTTACCTGGCAGATCGGCAACCCGGACATCATTGCCGAACGCACCGGCATTACGACCGTGGCAGATTTCCGTCGTCGTGACGTGGCCGCGGGAGGTGAAGGAGCGCCGTTGGCGCCAGCTTTGCACCAGGCCGTGCTCGGCAGCGCGTCGGAAGCGCGCGCAGTGATCAACATCGGCGGCATCGGCAACATTACCTGGTTGCCGCCGGACGATGCTCCTATCGGTTTCGATACCGGACCCGGCAACTGCCTGATGGATGGCTGGTCGGAACGCCATCGTGGCATCTCCTTCGACCGGGACGGCGAGTGGGCGGCCAGCGGACAGGTGGATGCGGGACTCCTGCGATCATTGCTGTCAGAACCGTTCTTCTCCAAGCCGCCCCCCAAGAGCACCGGGCGGGAACTGTTCAATCTCGATTGGCTGGACACACATCTCGGCGCACTCAAGTCCGCGCCCTCGCCCGTCGATGTGCAGAGCACATTGTGCGAGCTCACCGCGCACAGCATTGCGACTGCCTGTCAGCAGGTCGGGCATGTGCAGCGCGCCTTGCTGTGTGGTGGTGGCGCGCACAACCGCGAGCTGCGGCGCCGCCTCGAGACACACTTGACGGCCATCGTCACGACGACCGCAGCATTCAACCTGGACCCGGACTACGTCGAAGCCGCCGCCTTTGCGTGGCTTGCATCCCGGACGCTGGCGGGCCTGCCCGGCAATCTTCCTTCAGTAACAGGGGCTCGCCACCGGGTGGTGCTCGGCTCCATACACCCCGCCGGCACCCACGTCATACATTCGTAATACCGCACGTGCTGATATTCTTTGCGTTCACAATAGGCCGCGCCGATGGATGCCCCGTATCTCAAGTCCCCGCAGTTCTACATCAACCGCGAGCTCAGCTTTCTCGAGTTCAATCAGCGGGTACTGGATCAATGCAAGGACTCCACGCTCCCACTTCTGGAACGCGTACGCTTTCTCGGCATTTCCTGCAGCAATCTCGATGAATTCTTCGAGATCCGCGTCTCGAGCCTGAAGCAGCGCCTGGAGCTCGGCGCGGTGGATGCTGGCCCGGACGCCTTGTCCCTGCCCGAACAGCAGACTGCGATTCACGAGCGTGCGACGCGGCTGGTGCAGCAGCAATACGCGCTCCTGAACGACGTGCTGACCCCGGCAATGGAAGCGAATGGCATCCGCTTCACGCATCCAGGCAACTGGACCCCTGAGCAGGCTCGCTGGCTCGAGGATCATTTCGACAAGGAAGTCGAGCCGGTCCTGACACCGCTCGCGCTCGATCCCGCGCGCCCGTTCCCACGCATTCAGAACAAGAGCCTGAACTTCATCGTGCAGGTCAAGGGTAAGGATGCTTTCGGGCGCAACACGACTCTCGCCATCGTGCAGGCGCCGCGCTCACTGCCACGCATCATTCGCGTGCCGAGCGAGGGCGGACAGCGCGATTTCATCTATCTGTCGGCAATCGTGGAGGCATTCGTGGCGAAGCTGTTTGCCGGGATGCAAATGCTTGGTTGCTACCAGTTTCGTGTCACGCGCAACAGCGACCTGTTCGTCGACGAGGAGGAAGTCGATGACCTGTTGCGTGCCGTGGAGGGCGAGCTGGCACAGCGGCGCTACGGTGAAGCAGTGCGCATCGAGACGGCGCACGACTGCCCGCGTGACCTCACCGACTTTCTGCTGAATCACTTCGCACTCACGCCGAGCGATCTGTACCAGGTCGATGGCCCGGTCAACCTCAACCGGCTGATGGCGATCTACGATCTCGTCGATCGGCCCGACCTCAAGTACCCAGCCTTCACCGCCGGAATTCCCAGGCGCCTGCAGGGGCAGGTCGATTTGTTTGCCGTGATGCGGCACAAGGACGTCCTGCTGCAGCACCCCTACCAGAGCTTCACGCCAGTGGCGGACTTCGTGCGACAGGCCGCAGCGGATCACGAGGTGCTCGCGATCAAGCAGACGCTGTATCGCACCGGCGCAGATTCACAGATCGTCGATGCGTTGGTCGAAGCGGCGCAGGCCGGCAAGGACGTCACGGTAATTATCGAGTTGCGCGCGCGGTTCGACGAAGCGGCCAACATCGAGCTTGCGACGCGGCTGCAGGAAGCCGGTGCCCACGTGATGTACGGCGTGGTCGGCTATAAGACGCATGCGAAGCTGATCATGGTGGTCAGACGCGAAGGCGGGCACTTGCGCCGCTACTGCCACATCGGCACCGGCAACTATCACATCAAGACTGCGCGCGCCTACACCGACTACGGCCTGTTCACCTGCGACGAAGCGCTCGGCGAGGATCTGCACGAATTGTTCCTGCAGCTCACGAGCCTCACGCAGGTGCCGAAACTGCGCAAGCTGGTGCAGTCGCCGTTTGCGCTGCACACGACTCTCATGGAAAAGATCGCCCGCGAGGCCGAGCATGCGCGTGCCGGACGCAAGGCGCGCATCATCGCGAAGATGAATGCCCTGATCGAGCCCGAGATCATTCGCACGCTCTACGAAGCCTCGGGCGCCGGCGTCAGTGTCGACCTGATCGTGCGTGGCATCTGCGCGGTGCGGCCAGGCATACCCGGCGTCTCGGAGAATATCCGTGTGCGCTCGATTGTCGGCCGGTTCCTGGAGCACTCGCGGGTGTACTACTTCATGAATGGCGGAGAGGAAGAGGTCTACTGTTCCAGTGCCGACTGGATGGAACGCAATTTCTTCCGCCGCATCGAGGTCGCCTTCCCGATCCAGCGCCAGAAGCATCGCGAGCGCATCCTGCGCGATCTCGAGCTGTACCTCAGCGATACGGCGCAAGCCTGGGAGCTGCATGCCGATGGAACGTATGCGCGCGTGCACTCGTCCAATACGGCCCCAGTGAGCGCGCAGCAACGTCTGCTCGAGGCCTATGCGGCGCCGGGGCAGATCGGTGTCAGTGGGTAAAGTCGAACACCCGCAGCCTGAAGCCGATTGCCTTCCAGTGTTCGACCTCGTTCAGCAGGTCCGCGACCGTGAGCGGATGATCCTTCAACCAACCGCGCGGAAACTCCACCGTGAGAGACTGGCCACGCGGTAGTACGGTGATAGGTGGCAGTTGCTCGGTGCTGCGCCCGCGATGCATCAGCACCGCGAGTCGCAGCAACAGCACCAGGTACAGCGCCTTCTTGTCCCACGGCGGAAGCAGCTCGTCGTTTTCCACCATCACGATCTTGCGCCGGTGACCGCCGACCAGCGCCGCCAGCAGCATCTGTTCCTCGCGCGCAAATCCTGGCATGTCGGCGTGCTCGAGGAGATAGGCACCGTGCTTCTGGTAGTGCGAGTGCGAAACGTCGAGGCCGATCTCGTGCAGAGCGGCCGCCCAGCCGAGCGCGAGCTCCGCGAGCGGATCAGTCAGGCCCCATGACGCCGCGACCTGGCGCAGAAAATCGAGCGCCGTCGCTTGCACGCGTTCCGCCTGGGTGCCATCGACGTGGTAGCGCTGCTGCATGCCCCGCACGGTACGGGTGCGTGCATCCTCGGCAGTGAAGCGGCCGATCATGTCGTACAGCAATCCCTCGCGCAGCGCGCCCTCCGCGACGCGCATCTGCTCGATCTCGAGCGCTTCGAACAGCTCCGCGAGAATCGCCAGGCCGCCAGGAAACACGGGCGCACGCTCTGCGGTCACTTCCGGTAAGCGAATTTCGCTGATGTGGCCCGCGTCGATGGTCTCGTGAATCAAGCGTTCCAGGCCCTCGGCCGTGATCGCGACCGCGGCGGGATTGAAATGCCGGATGCTGTCAGCGATGACGCGGATCGTGCCGGAACTGCCCACCGCGTGTTCCCAGCCCTGGGACCGGAACGCCGCCTGCACTGGCTCGAGCTCGAGCCGCGCTGCCATACGTGCGCGCCGCAGGCGCTTCTCGGAGATCTTGCCATCGCCAAAATGTGCCAGGCTCAGGCCGACGCACCCCATGTACAGGCTCTCCAGCCGCAACGGATTGAACCCTTCGCCGATGATCAGCTCGGTGCTGCCACCGCCGATGTCCACCACCAGCCGCCGGCCCGGGTCGTTGGGAATCGTGTTGGCGACGCCGAGATAGATGAGGCGCGCCTCTTCGATGCCGGAAATGATCTCGATTGGATGGCCCAAAGCGTCGCGCGCCCGCTCCAGGAAGGTCTGCTTGCGATGCGCCTTGCGCAGAGTATTGGTGCCCACGACCCGCACGCTTTCCGCGTGCATGTCGCGCAGGCGTTGCCCGAAACGCTGCAGGCACTCGAGTGCGCGCTGGGTGACGGTCTTGTCGAGCCGCCCCTGATCGTCCAGGCCGGCGGCGAGGCGCACCATTTCGCGCAGGCGATCCAGGATCGTGAGCTGGCCGTGCGAATAGCGCGCCACGACCATGTGGAAGCTGTTCGATCCGAGATCGACAGCCGCGATGACATCAGGGACTTTGCTTTGCGCTTTGCTCAGGGGTCAGACGGAAAACGACGAACCGCAGCCGCAGGTCGTCGTGGCGTTCGGATTGCGGATCACGAACTGCGCGCCCTCGAGGTCTTCGCGGTAGTCGATCTCCGCGCCCGTCAGGTACTGGAAGCTCATCGGGTCCACGATCAGCTTCACGCCCTGGTTCTCGACACAGGTGTCGCCTTCCTCGATGTTTTCGTCAAAGGTGAAACCGTACTGAAATCCCGAGCACCCTCCGCCTTGCACGAAGACGCGCAGCTTCAGGTTGGGATTCGCTTCCCCACGGATCAACTCGCCGACCTTGGTGGCAGCAGCATCGGTAAAAGTCAGATCCTGGATCTGAGTTTCGGGGTCCTGTCGTACGGTGTCATTCATCAGCTTGTCGTGCTCAATGTGTCGTACATGAAGTCTAGCCACCCCGCGCCTACAGGGTCAAAAAGCCTTCAGGTTCCGCCCACCGGGGCGGGCTCCTGGCCCACCTCAGCGACCGCTCCCGGGTCGTGGATCAACTTACCATTGATCGAGGCGCCAATCGTCATTTCAATCACACCGTAGCACACGTTACCGTTGACGCGTGCTTGTGCGCCGAGTTCCACCCTTTCATGCGCCATGATGTCGCCCTTGACGGTGCCGTTAAGCACGACGTGCGGCACCTCCACCGATCCTTCGATAGATCCGTGCTCGCTCACGCTCAACACTGACGTCGTGCCAGGCTCGGCGCGCACGTTGCCGTTCACCTGCCCATCGAGGTGAAAACCACCCGCGAATGTCACATCGCCGTTGATGCGCGTGGTGCGACCGATCAGGGTGTCGACCTCACCGCGCATACCGTCGCTGGAGCTATTGCGTTTGAACATCGGGGTCAGGACTCCTCTGCAGTAATTCTAGGAACTCTGTCCGTTCCAGTTGAAGGATTGACTCAGGGGCGCGCTGCGCCCGGAAGACTTCACTTCGACGTTCACGCGGCCGGGTTGAAAACCGTCCGGCAACGCGACTTCCTGGTCCAGATCCTGGAAGTAGCGGAAGGAAAACGCCAGCTGACTACGTCCGTCACCTGTAAGTCTCGCCAGGCCGTACTTGGCCGGCTGGCCACGTTCCGTACCCTCCACTGTCAATTCAACCGTTCCGCTGACGATGTTGTCGGGGCGCACCGCCTGAACCAGCACCATGCGCAGGCGATACTTGCCATTGGTCTCGCTGGGTAGCACCTCGAATTTCTGCACCTTGATAGTGGGCGCGTTGAGCGTCGTATTGACCAGCCCGCGATAGAAGGCGACGTCCTGGCTCTGGCGACCGACCTGCGATTGCAGCTCCGCGATGCTGCGCGCGAATTCCTCGCGTTCCTGCTGCTGGCTGATGCGCCCGGTTTCGAGCTCGGCGACATTGGCTCGCAATTCCGTGTTGGTCTTCTGCAAGCGCTCGATCTCAACCTCGAGCTCACGCCGCCGCTGGCCGACCGTCGACCGGTCGTACCCGCCGTCGAAGCGCCCGAGCTCGTAGGTGAGATACATCAGGACCGGCAGGACAGCAAAAGCGGCGATCCAGATCGCCCGCCGCACCCAATGACGTTGTGCGCGAATGACGAGTGTGGCCGGTTGACCTGGCATCTATCAGCGAGTACCGCTCTGCAGTTGGGCCGGTAGATTACCTCAAGCAGCCTCAAGCCGCGCGCAACGCGGCGTCATTCAACGATGACGTCGCGGTTTTGTGACGGGGGCACGCTCGCGCAGTCGCTCCGGCCACCAGTCCGGGTATGGCGGCAGTCCATGGGGGAAAACCAGCGCGCCCAGCTCGTGCAGTGCCCGTGCGTAGACGTGACGCTTGAAATAGATGACTTCCCGCACCGGCGTCCAGTACGACACCCACCGGCTGCGCTCGAATTCGGGCGTGTCAGTGGAATCGAAGTGCAACTTGTCCTCGGGTGCCTTGAGGCGCAGCAGAAACCAGCGCTGTTTCTGCCCGATGCATGGCGGCATGGAATCGCGTCGCACGTACTGCGGCGGCAGGCGATAACGCAACCACGAGCGAGTCGTGCCGAGCACTTCGACGTCGGCTGACCCGAGGCCGATTTCCTCGTGCAACTCACGGTACAGGGCGTCCTCAAGCGCCTCTCCCTGGCGTATCCCCCCCTGTGGGAATTGCCATCCCCGTCCGCCGTTACGTCCACCCAGCAGCAACTCTCCATCGTCGCGCATCAGGATGATGCCCACATTGGCGCGGAATCCCTGGGTATCGATGGAATCAGACATGGCGGGCATTCTTCCATAAGAAGCGTGCGGGTCTGAAATCCGTACCCAGGCGACCGGGTTGTCCCAATCTTGTGAGCGCTGATCCGCGCCAGTAGGCTTGTGTACGAGTGACACGCCTGCCCCCCGCCCTGATCTTCGCCGCGCTCGGAGCCGCAGCCGCACTGAGCATTCTGGCGGCACTGCTCGTTGGCAGCACCGCGCTCGATCCTGCAGAAGTCTGGCAGGGACTTGTCGATCCGCGCGAATCGCTGGCTCGCACTCTGTTGCTCGATCTCAGGCTGCCACGCGCCCTCAGCGCCTTCGCCACCGGCGCGACCCTCGCTCTTGCGGGGGTGATGATGCAGGTGCTGCTGCGCAATCCGCTCGCCGATCCCTACATTCTCGGCGTTTCGGGAGGTGCATCGATCGCAGCCCTCGGCGCAATGCTCCTCGGTCTCAGTGGCTTCTGGATCGACAGTGGCGCGGCGCTGGGAGCCTTTGCTGCAACGGTGCTCGTGTTTGCGCTCGCCCACGGCGAAGGCGGCTGGACGCCGATGCGATTGCTCCTCACCGGCGTGGTCGTCGCGGCCGGGTGCGGTGCGATAGTCAGTCTCATGCTCGCGCTCGGAGCCGAAAGCCGCCTGCGTGGCATGGTGTTCTGGTTGATGGGGGACTTTTCGACCAGCGGATCGCCGGCGCGTGTATTCGCGGTGTTGCTCCCGGTGCTGGCAGGCTCGATGTTGTTCTCGAGATCGTTGAACCTGCTGGCCCGAGGTGAAATCGAGGCGCGTGCGCTCGGTCTGAGTCTTGGGCGTGCGCGCATCATGGTATTCGCTGCCGGGTCGCTCCTCACGGCGGTTGCCGTGACGACGGCCGGTAGTATCGGCTTCGTGGGATTGGTGACGCCGCATCTCGCCCGCATGATGCTGGGGAGCGATCACCGGGTGGTGATTCCCGCCTCAGCGCTGCTTGGTGGAGTGCTGCTCGTGCTCGCCGATCTGCTCGCGCGCAGCTTGATCGCTCCGCGGCAGTTGCCTGTCGGGGCGCTCACCGCGGTGATCGGGGTGCCGTTGTTCCTGATTCTGATGCGCCGTCAGCGATTCATCGGCTAGTAGTCGTGACATTGGCTTATCGTGGGGCAGACTGAAGAAAAAACGCTGGCTCCGATTCAGGGTACAGCGCCGCTGCCAAGTTACCTTCGCCACTATGTGATCTGATCCTCATGCGAGCCGTGCGAGGAGTCGCGGCTCGATCGCCGCGGCGGACATCAGGCCGCCCATCATTGCGCCGGTGAGACCGGTGCTGCCGATGTCCTGTCCGGCGAGGTAGAGCCCTGACACGGGTGTCCTCGCGTGCAGGTGAGTCGAAAGAAATCGACGCGGGCTCGGCTCCAGTCCATAAACCCCGCCGTGCTCCGATCCAGTAAACGCGACGGTGGTGAGTGGAGTCGATAACTCGGTAGCGATGATCCGCGACGCTAATGCCGGAAAGCGCCGTGCAAACTGTGCCAGTAGCTGACTCTTGATCTTCTCTCTCAGCTCAAGGTAGTCGGATGGCCTCTGCCCGAGTCGTGAGCTCTCCCAGCGGCTGAAGACGTTCCAATCCGTGAACGTGACCAGCTCCGCCGTGTGCCGCGTGTCGCGCTGTGAATCTGCCGCGCCATGCTTGAGCGACGGGAACGTGACGTAGAGCGCGGGAGGCGGCGCGCCTGCCGGATCGCGCCACAGTCCATCCGCGATATCCAGTGTTTCGTAGAACCAGTGGTTCGAGCTCGTGGCGCCGAGCGCGCGAATATCACCCTCGAATCCCAGATACATGCCTATATGGCAGGCTGAGGGCCGGAGTGAGGTGATCTCACGCGCCCATTCGGAATCGCGCCAGGGCTGCGGGAGCAATTGCAGGATCGTGTTCCGCGCACCGACATCCGAAATGACCAGCGGGCAATGGATTTCCGTGCCGTTCTTCAGACGCACGCCCGCAACCGCGCCGTTCTCGACCAGGATCGCCACGACGGAGGCTCGCGTGCGGACCTCTCCACCGCTCTTCTCGATGACGGGCACGAGGCTCGTTGCGAACGCGTCGGCGCCGCCGACTGGGAAGTACGCGCCGTTCATGTAGTGGCGCATCACCGTCGCGTGCATGCCAAAGCTGGATTCGCGGGGATCGGGCCCGTAGTCACCCCGCTGAGTTGCCAGCACCGCGCGCAGGCGCGGATCGCTGATCATTTCATTGAGCACGGCCTCCGTTGTCCGACCCCACCATTTCTCGATCTGCGACGCGCGCCAGAATCCGAACACTCTGCCGAGGAGCGCAGGCATCGCGCGGCGCGCGAAGATCGCGCGCCCGGCGTGCTCTGCGTCTGCGAGAGCGTGAAAGAATGCATCGATCTGCGCCATCGACGCGGGGAATCGTTCCTTGAGCTCCGCGACGAGCGCGGCTTCAGGGCGCGCGAACTGCAACTCGAACCCACCAGGCAGATGCACGGTGTCGTATACCGGGCCGGCCGGCGCGAAGCGCAGCGCGCCGTCCGACAACCAGTCGATCACGTGGCGGGCTCCGCCGCCATCGCCCATGTCACCGAGATAGTGAACGCCGACAGCCCATCTGAATCCGTTGCGGCTGAACGTCTGTGTCAGTCCGCCAGCGGCGAAGTGACGCTCGAGTACGAGCACCTTGTATCCGCTGCGGCTGAGCGCACAGGCGCAGGCGAGGCCGCCGATTCCGGAACCGATCACAATCGCATCGAAACGAGGGCTGGACACATTCATCGCGGTACGCTCCTGGACGTCATGAGGCTTCGCCGAGAACGTGCGCGGGTAGTCTCACTTGCACCGTCTCCCGATCACCTTGATCGTCAGACAGACCTTGATCGATAGCGGCCCTGCGAAGGGCGCCTCCGTGTGCTGCACAAGCCTGTGCCGAAGTGGGCTACGCCCCAGGTTGTCCCGAAGAGACGTTCCTAGCTCATTCACGCCTCAACCTGCAACCCGGGCGGGTGACCGCTCGAACGCCCGTCCTGTCCGGTTTCGCCCCGGAATCGCGAGCGGCGGGCAGCAGCCCTGCACCGGCCACCAGATGGACCCACCGGGTACAGTTTTGTGTGGACGGATGACACGGGGTGGAAGCTTGTCGGCCTCTCAGCGACAAGGCACTTGAGGACGCCCAGCAGATCGACTCGGCGGCTAGCTACGCTGTCTCCGCCGCTTCGACGCGCCCTCTACCCTGGGCCTTGGCGCGATAGAGCGCCGTATCGGCTTCCGCCAGCAGCCGATCCGCCATCGCCTTCAGATCGCGCTCCTCGCGCCGCGGCTGCACTGCCGCTGCACCGATCGATAACGATAGTGGCAGGCCACGTCCATCACCGAGATCGATCGGAGCAGAACAGACGATCTGCCGAATCCGTTCTGCGAGCTGCGCCGCCTCGGCCACGCCCGTTTCGGGCAGGAGAATCGCGAACTCATCGCCCCCAAAGCGCGCCGCGGTATCGCTGCCGCGTATCTGCCCGTCGATGCGCTGCGCCAGCTCGCGCAGCACCTGGTCGCCGGCCAGATGCCCATGGATGTCGTTGGTCTGCTTGAAGTGATCGACGTCGATCATCAGGCAGGCGACGCTGGTTCCGTGCCGTTGCGCGCGCGCCAGCTCTTCCTTGATGCGCGTATGCAGGTAGCGGCGGTTGTGCCAGCCGGTGAGAAAATCGGTCATGCCGCTGCGCAAGAGCCGCGCGCGGTTCACGGTGTTCTCGATGCACACCGCTGCGATTACCCCGAGATGCGCCAGGAAATCGGTGCCGTGATGACGCGTGAAGCGCTTGTTGTCGGTGGAACCGAAGTTGAGCGCGCCCGTGAGGCGGTCCTGCCGCGTCAGGGGAATGAGCGCGATGCTGCGTAGCGGTCGGCCGCCGGGGAACAGCAACTGATGATCGGAGCCGATGTACGGACCGAGCCAGGGACGATGCAGCGCGGCGAACACCGGCGTCATCGCCGCCAGGCTCTCGACGAACATCACGCCGGGGAAATCCTCCAGACGCTCGCCACTACCGATGAGCAGATGTCGAATCTCGTGCTGCGGATCGAGCAGGATGAGCGTCACGGCGTCCAGTGAGTACGAGCCAGCCAGCCCTGTGACCAGCGCACGCAGAAGTACCGGCAGTGACTCGGCCTTCAGCAACTCGAGCTCACGCTCCTGCGTCTTGCGCAGGATCACTTCGTTGCTGGCCGCCTCGCCGGTGAGGATCTGCAGGTGCGACTTGAGCTCGCGAATTTCCTCGCGCAGCAGCGCTGTCGGATCATTCGGTGCAGGCTCCTGGGAGCGTGTTGATTCCCTTCGTGTCATCGCATCCTCGAAAACCGCGACTTCAGGTTCCGGTCCTGGCCTTGCTGCGGCCATCGAGATAAGCCCTGCCGCGCAGCATCAGGTCGGCGAATTGCGCTTCATCGCGCGCTGTCACGATGCGGGATAGTTGCGCAACGGCCGTTTGCAGGGCTGCAAGCGACTCGCCTCCATACTGGTTAAGACTCTGGATCTCGTAGTAGAGCGACGGACTCTCGGCGGCCACGCGGCTGGCGACCTCGAGCTGCGCGTCGAACGTGGTGCTCGAGAGCCGCGCGAGCTGTGGCGCCGCCTCGCCGCTTTCGGCAAGCGCGGTGAAAAAGGCGATGTTGAGCGCATGCGACAGGCCGAGCACGTACGCAATGAGGCGGTCATGATCATCCAATGACATCACCGCCTGCTCCACCATCGTCGATGCAAATAGTTCGCGCGCGCCGGCGAGCGCTCCCGGAACACCCAGGTCGATGAAAATGACATGCTGGGCGGACAGCATGTCGGTATCGGGCCCGAACATCGGGTGAATCGAAGTGACCTGGCAATCGGCGCGTACCAGGGCCTCGAGGCCGGCGCGTAGCGGCGTCTTGAGCGACCCAATATCGAACACCAGGCCGCGCGGGTGTCGTTTCGCCAACTGCTCCAGAACCTCGGCGGTGGCCCCTAAGGGGGTGGCGAGCACGATGAGATCCTGATCGAGCGCATCACTCTGCCAATCGACGTGATGCTTGAAGCCCTCGACAGGGCCGGCGGGATCAGCGACTTCGATGGCGAAACCCTGCGAGGCGAGAAACCCCACGAACCACCCGCCCATCTTGCCCTTGCCACCGATGATGAGCGCGCGCCGGCCGCTTCCCTGACCCTGTGCGGCAATCCGGGCCTGTTCCTGTGTCGCGAGCGAGGCATGGATCAGCGGGCGCAGCAGCGCTTCAGCGAGCGCCGGCGCGATCCCGAGGTTCGCGCCCTTCTCACGCCCGCGAAGAATCACTTCGCGTTCGCGGCTGAAGTCGCGCGTCGGGAGGTTGCGCTCGCGCTTGATGCGTGCGACTTCGGTACTCAGGCGCTGGCGCCGCGCAGCGATCTCAAGCAACGAGTCATCGAGCGCGTCGAGCTGCTCGCGGAGCGTGTCGAGGTTCATCGTTGGCTGAACACCAGGTTCATGCGATCTGTTTTACCGGTGGTCCGCCGGTGCTGCAAGGCGGCGTAGGGCTCGATCGGGGATTCCAGCAATTGCACCAAACGTGCACTTCCTCGCTGGAGCGGCCATACATGAACGTACCGACCGGAACCCACCTTCAGGACTGTCTAGGTCGAAGCACCCATGTCGGTATCGGACCGCCCCAAAAAAACAGCCGGTCTCTCGACGACCGGCTGTGCTGTTCAGCGTGACTGATCGACTAGAAGTGGAATGGGAACGAGAAGATGATCGATCCGGTCACGCTCGGGTGATTGTATCCACCGTAGTAGGGGTAATACGGGTATACCGGCGCGGGCGCATAGTAGACCGGTGCAGGCGCGTAGTAGACAGGCGCCGGGTAGTAACCGCCGCGGTAGCCCCCGTAGTAGGGCCGGCCATATACCGGCGGTGCCACTCGAACGTAGCGGCCGTTGTTGTTCCAGCGACCGTTGTTGTTCCAGCGGTTGTCGGACCAGCGGCCGTCAGACTGATGCCAATTGCCCCGGTCATTCCAGTTACGGTTGTCGTGGTGGCCGCGACCATGGTCGTCGGCACTCGCGGCAGCCGAGAACAGGACTGCACCGCAGGCAATGGCGGCAAGAAGCTTATGTCGTAACATGGCTCGAACTCCCCGAAAGTACGGGCCGACTGTAGGTCTGGTCGACTGAATAGGGACTGAACCCCGCGTTCAGCTGGCGCGGCTCCCAATGGGATGCGCGGCCAGGAATTCCAGCACCTCGCGATTGAAGCGCTCCGGCTGGTCCCAGTGGCTTGCGTGGCGGCTGTCAGGAATCACCCGCAAGCGTGCATCGCGCATCCGCGCCACGTAATGCTCCTTCTCGCTCACTGGCGTGTAGTCGGAATCTGCCGAAATCACCAGCGTCGGCACGAGGATCTCTCCCAGTCGCTTTTCGATGCTCCATCCCTTCAGCGCGTGCAGGGCTGCGATATAGGCATCGCGGTCGTTGGTGCTGCCGCGCGCGATCAGTCGGGCGCGCAACTCATGCTGCTCGGGCTTGGGAAACAGGTGCGAAACGACGTAGTGACTCAGGCCGCGCATGCCAAACACGTGCGGCAGAAGCAGGCGCGTCCATGCCATGAGCCGGCGGCGCCAGGTACTCAGCTCGAAGCTTGGCGAGCTGTTGACGACGATGAGGCTCGCCAGGCGCGACGGATCATCCACTGCGATCTGGAAGGCGATCGCCCCGCCCATGGACAGTCCGAGGAGATGGCAGCGAGTAATATCGAGCACACTGAGAAGAGAGCGAACGTCAGCGGAATACTGCGCGATCGAATAGGGGCCGCGTGGTTTGGCACTGCGACCGAAACCGCGCAGGTCCGGTGTCGTGACGCGATAGCGCGTCGCAAAGGCCGGCACCTGGTGCTCCCAGTCCTGGCTGCTCGAACCCAGACCGTGCAGCATCACGAGCGGCTCACCGTCACCGTGCACGTCGAAGAAGATTTCGACGCCATTGACTTGCGCAGTCGGCAAGCGGAGCCCCTCGGCGGAACGATCAAGAGGCGCGCATTCTGGCGGCAATCGGAGGGGGCACGCTAGTATGGGACGCATGAATGCATCCGTGCAGATGTTGCCCGATCCCCTGCCGGATGACCCGATGCCACTGGCCGCAGCGTGGCTCAAGGAAGCCTGGGAGCGGCGCGCCCTGCCGAATCCTGATGCAATGGTGCTGGCCACTGTCGATGAGCAGTCCCGACCGTCGGCACGGGTCGTACTCTGCAAGACGATCGTTGCCGCGCCTGGCTATATCCTCTTCTATACCAACTACCACTCCCGTAAGGGACGCGAGATCGATGCTCGGCCACGCGGCGCGGCCGTTCTGCACTGGGACACCCTGCAGCGACAACTGCGAATCGAAGGGCCGATCGTGAAAGCGACTGCGCTCGAGAGCGACACTTACTTCGCTACGCGCTCCTGGCAGCGGCAGCTCGGGGCGTGGGCCAGCCGGCAGAGCGAACCGGTCGAGTCCCGCGCCGAGCTGCTGCACGCTGTGCGCCGCGTCAGCCAGCAATTCGGTACTCCGAATGCGCTGGAATCGCCCTCCACGAATGAGCACGCAGTTCAATTGCCGCGGCCGCCCCATTGGGGCGGCTATCGACTCTGGGCTGAAGCTGCGGAGCTCTGGGTGCAGGGCGAGCATCGCATCCACGATCGGGCGCGCTGGGAACGCAAACTCACTGCCATCGATGCGCACACATTCGCCGCCAGTCCCTGGCATGCCACGCGGCTGCAGCCCTGACGTGCCTTCGCTGATAGACACGCGCACGATCGCCTGCCCGCACTGCGGGGAGGATATCGAGATCGTGATCGATGCGAGCGAGCCGACGCAGTCGTACATCGAGGATTGCAGCGTGTGCTGCCGGCCCATCACCATCACGGTCAACGCGGCCGGTGGCGAAGTGATGGACGTCGAAGCCGCTGCGGAATGACAGCGTGTTTCGTGCGATACGAATCACGATTCTGCTGCTCATCCTGGCATTCGTCGCCACCGGTGCCTACCTCGCGCACGCACGCAGCACGGATTGGGACCAGCCGCTCTGGGTCGCAGTCCATCCGATCGCGGCCGACGAGAGTACGGCAACGAGGCGCTATGTCGATTCATTGACCGAGGAGACGTTCGCGCCCGTCGGATCATTCCTGGCGGCGCAGGCGCAGCACTACGGGTTGACCCTTACCGAGCCCGCACGCGTGCGCCTTTACGGTGAGCTGCGCGAACTGCCTCCGAAACTCGAACCCAATGCCAGTCTGCTGAGCCGTGCCGCCTGGAGCCTGCGCTTGCGTTACTGGGCATGGAGCGCGACGCGTGCTGAGAAGCGCGCACCGCCTGACATCGACATGTTCGTGCTCTATCACGATCCTCAGCTCACCAACTCGGTGCCACACTCCCTGGGACTACAGAAGGGACTGCTCGGTGTGGTCTATGCGTTTGCAGATCCTGCGATGACCGCGGGCAACAACATCGTCATCGCACATGAGTTCCTGCATACCGTCGGCGCGACCGACAAGTACGATCTGGCGAACGACCAGCCACAATTTCCCGACGGTTATGCCGATCCACAGCGCACGCCGCTGGTACCTCAGGAGCAGGCGGAGATCATGGCCGGCAGGCGCATGCTGAGTGAGACCGAATGGGAGATGCCCGACAGCCTGCGCAGTGTCGTAATCGGGCCGAAAACCGCTCAGGAAATCAACTGGGCCCGCTCACCGTGAATGCCGACCTTCGAGCCACCGGGCAACCTGCACTGACCCTGACCGTCGCGGGCCTGTGCGTCGAAGTAGCACGGCGTCGCCTGGTGCAGGATCTGGAATTCTCGGTCGCAGCGGGTGAGTTCATCGCAGTGTTGGGTGAGAACGGCGTCGGCAAGACCCTCACCTTGCATACTCTCGCAGGCTTGCGTCCTCCGGCGGCGGGTAGCGTGCGTCTCGGCGATCGCGACCTCAGGGAATGGCCACGACGCGAACTGGCGCGCGCGCTTGGGCTACTTGCCCAGTCGAGCGAAGATCCGTTTCCCTCCACGGTGCTCGAATCCGTGCTCATCGGCCGGCATCCACACCTGGAGTTCTGGCAATGGGAAGGCGAAGCGGATGCGACCCTTGCGCGCGCTGCGCTGAGGGAAGTCGATCTCGCCGAGCGCGAAGACCGCGCCATAGACACTCTGTCCGGTGGTGAGCGCCGCCGCCTCGCCATCGCCACGATCCTCACGCAGGACCCGGCCGTGTTCCTGCTGGATGAGGCTACCAATCATCTCGATCCACATCACCAGATCGAAGTGCTGCAAAGCTTCCGCTCGCGCGCTGACGCCGGGCGGGCGGTGATCGCGAGCCTGCACGACGCGACGCTCGCGGCGCGCCTCGCCGACCAGGCGCTGCTCCTGTACGGCGATGGAAGCTGGAACTTCGGCCCGGTCGCGCTGGTCCTCGACACTGTGAATCTCTCGCGCCTGTACCGCACGCCAGTACACGAACTCGAGTTCCGGGGCCGGCGCGTGTTTGTCAACGAGTGAAAAGCAGTCAATGAACGAGCCGCTCGCGCTTCCCGTCGCGATACTCGACATCGCCGTGGTCCTGAGTTCTTCCGCGCCGATCAGTGAGCGAGCGCGGCGAGCAGCGCAGCGTGCAAGTGCCCGTTACTCGCGAGCACGCTCTCGATGCCGAGCGACACCGGCTTGCCGTCGAGATCCGTGAAGCGCCCGCCCGCTTCTTCCACGATCACCGCCAGCGCAGCGATGTCGAGAATGTTCACGTCCGACTCGAGCGCTGCATCGATTCGCCCTGAAGCCAGCAGGTGGTAGTGGAGGAAATCCCCGTAGCCGCGGATGCGGTCTGCGCGCGCGACGATGCCGCCATACGCGGCCCATTGCCCGCCGCGCGCCAATGATTTGAGATTGCCGGTGGACACCGATGCGTCCTCGATGCGTTCGATCTCGCTCACGTGGATCTGCCGCCCGTTGAGCCACGCACCGCCGCCTTTCTCGGCGTAGGCCAGCTCGCCATAGACGGGTGCGATCGATACGCCAACAATCAGCTCGCCACGGTGCATGAGCGCGATCTGGGTCGAGAACATCGCGTATTCACGCACGAACGCCTTGGTGCCATCGATCGGATCGACGAGCCACAGATATTCCGCGTCACGATCGCGCTCGCCCGTCTCCTCGCCGTAGAAGCCATGCGCGGGGAAGCGCTCTTCGAGGAGTGCGCGGATGAGCTTCTCGGCCTGCACGTCCGCCACCGTGACCGGCGACTTGTCGGCCTTGGTGCGCACCTCGAGATTGCTCTGGTACAGCGGCTTGATGAGTTCGGCGGCGGCTTCAGCCGCCTGCAGCGCGGCGCGCAGGAAATCGGACTGCATGAGGAGTGTCCGGCGAGCTTTCTTGCAGTTACTCTGAGCAGCAGCTCAAAGCTTGACGATCTCGCCGACGAACGCGACGCCGCCCGTCACGGCTCCCGCGCCACATTCGTATTCGGTTTCGCTCGTGAACTCGACGTTCTTATAGTTGCTCTTGATGTTGATCACTGCGTCGCCACCGCGCTCGCGCGCCGCGTTCTGCAACGCCAGGATGGCCGAGAGAAACACCCACTCGCAGCCTTCCTTGTCGGACTTGTTGAAGAAGTTGGTCTTCTTGTTGGTCTTGATGGTGCCGAAGCTCTGCGCCGGCTTCGGGTGCTCCTGTGCGCCGAAGAACAGCTTGATGTTCTGATCAACCTTGGCCTGGTAGTCCGCGGTCGCCATCGCGTCCTTGATAGGCAGCTTCAGGTGCGTATCGCGGGCCTGCGCCACACTGATCACAAGCATCGCTCCGAACATGACTGTCGGCATCCTCTTCATGCGCATGGTCTGCCCCCGACTGTTGTTTGACCCTGTGACGCCTCAACTCATCCGGCGGAACAACAGTGAGGTGTTGATGCCACCGAAAGCGAAGTTGTTGTTCATCGCGTATTCGCACTGGGCACGGCGGCCGTCGCGCGCGATGTAGTCGAGCTCACCGCAGCGCTCGTCGACGTTCTCGAGATTGAGGGTCGGCGCGTACCAGTCCGAATTCAGCATCTGGATGGTCACCCAGCTCTCGATCGCTCCGCAAGCGCCGAGCGTGTGGCCGATGTGGCCCTTGAGAGAGCTTACCGGCACGCGCGACCCGAACAAGCGCGCGGTCGCATGGGTTTCAGCGATGTCGCCCTGTTCGGTGGCCGTCGCATGAGCATTGACGTAACCGACGACTGCGGCAGGGACACCCGCATCTTCGAGCGCGAGCTCCATGGCGCGTTGCATCGTGTGGGTATTCGGATGCGTCAGGTGATCGCCGTCCGAATTGCTGCCGAACCCGACGATCTCGGCATGAATGCGCGCACCGCGCGCGACCGCGTGCTCGAGATCTTCGAGCACCAGCGTGCAGGCACCTTCCCCGATCACGAGGCCGTCCCGGTCCCGATCGAAAGGCCGCGGCGTCGTCTTGGGCATCTCGTTGCGCGTGCTGGTAGCGAACAGGGTATCGAACACGGCCGCCTCGCTCACGCACAGCTCCTCGGCGCCGCCCGCAACCATCATGAGCTGCTTGCCATGCTTGATGGATTCGTAGGCATAGCCGATCGAGTGGCTGCCGGAGGTGCAGGCACTCGAGGCAGGAATGACGCGACCCTTGAGGCCGAAATACACGCCGATATTGGCCGCAGTGGTGTGCGGCATCATCCTGAGATAGGTCGTCGCGTTGATGTTGCCCATGCTGCCGGTCGACAGCATGGCGCCGAAATCGCGCACCGCTTCAGTACTGCCAGTGGAGGACCCGTACGCCACACCCATGCGGCCATCGCGGATCGAGTCATCTTCGAGCAGACCGGATTGCGTCAGGGCGATCTCCGTCGCACACGTCGCGAGCAGCGACACCCGCCCCATGGAACGGGTCACCTTGCGCGTGAAATGAGCCGGCGCGCTGAACTTGTGCACCGGGCCGCCGAGCCGGGTGTTGAGCTCAGAGTAGCGCGCCCACTCGGGCATGCGTTCGATGCCGCTGGCATTGGCGTGCAGGCTCCGTTCGATTTCGGCCCAGCTCTGTCCGATCGAGGTAATGCCGCCCAGGCCGGTGACGGCCACCCGGCGTGAGCCATTGCTCTTCATCAGCACATCCCGCCGTTGACGCCGATCACCTGGCGGGTGACATAGGATGCCGATTCGGACATGAGGAAGCTCACCACCGCGGCGACTTCATCGGGTTCTCCGACCCGTTGCGCGGGAATCATCTTCAGCACTTCTTCTATCGGAGCATCTGCACTCATTGCGGTGCGGATGAGTCCTGGTGCCACGCAATTGACGGTGATTGCACGGCTCGCCAGTTCCACGGCGAGCGCCTTGGTGGCGCCGATTATACCGGCCTTGGCAGCGCTGTAGTTGACCTGGCCGCGATTGCCGATGACTCCCGAAACTGAGGACAGCGTCACAATTCGCCCGGCTTTGCGGCGGCGGATCATCGGCATCACCAGCGGCTGCACCACGTTATAGAAGCCATCGAGATTGGTTCGCAGCACCCCGTCCCAGTCCTCGTCGGACAACGCGGGAAAAGCGCCGTCTCTGGCGATGCCGGCATTGCAAACCACACCGTAGTAGGCGCCATGCGTTTCAACGTCAGCGTTCAGAATCGATCGGGTGCTCGCGCGATCGGCGATGTCGAACTGCAGGATCCGCGTCTCGGCACCCGCAGCCAGGATCTCATTCGCTACCGCTTCGGCGGCCGCTCGGTCGCTGCGGCAATGGAGCACGAGGTTGTAGCCATCGCGCGCCAGGCGGCGTGCGATCGCCGCGCCTATGCCGCGACTGGATCCCGTGACCAGCACCCATTCAGCCATATGCGCCGGACCTCAGGAATTCATCGATGTCTTGCGGCACGAACCCCTTGACCTGCCCTCGCGCGAGCAGCTCATCGCGCTCGCGAATCGTGCACTCGAATACGCCCAATCCTTGCGTATCGCGCAGCGAAAGCACCGCGCGCACCTTCAGCCTGGCCTCGACGCGGAAGAATGGCACCCGTGCTTCGTAAAGACGCGCCCCGAGCAGCAGCCCGATTCGCGGCGGCAACCCCTGGGCGCGCAACTCGAGTCCCGAGAATACCGAAACCGCCTGCGCCATCATCTCGATGCCCACCCAGGCGGGCATGCCACGTTGCTCATCGACCAGAGGATGACGCGCTGCCACCTTGGCTCCGACCTCCACGTACTCGGCCCCGTAATCATGCAAGCAATCGATCAGCAGCATGTCGTCGCGCTGCAGGATCAGTTCTGCGATCGGAATCTGCAAGGACTTGCTTCCCATCGTCACCACACCGGCGCCGCGCATCATTCGAGCGGCTGCGAATCGATCGTGATCGAATAGCCGCGGTCGAAGTTCACCAGCCAGGCACGGCCCGTCCAGGGATCAGCTGTCGCGTAGTGCACTTCGGCGACCAGTCTGCCGTCTCGTGTCAGGCGTCGGGTACGAGGGTCCGGTTCTGCTACCGCCCAGCTCGTGTGCTCGAGCGCCTGTTGCAGCGCCGATCGTGGCCAGAGCGTGAGCTGCAGGTCGTTGAGGAGGAGTTCCGGCTGCAGCGCCTCGGGCACCCCGCTATTCCTCTGCGCGCTCACCGTGCGGCCATCGTAGTCGATTGTGAACATCCTGGGTCCGCCAGGCACGAGCCCGATCACAGTCAGATGTTCTGCATTCACGCTCACGACACAGTCCAAGATGATTTCGCGCTCGCCATAGGCGGCATGCAGCCGCTGACTCACCTGCCGTGCAGCGCCCAGCGTTGACGGGGGCAGCAGCTGCCAGGAACTGACGGCCGGCGCCTTTTCCTGCCCCGGGGGATTGTTTGCGCATGACGCGCTGCAGACGGCAAGCATCGCGATCAGGGTTGCCCTATGCATCCCGGCACAATCTCGCCAGCGCATTGAGACGTCGTTGCGCATGCATGCCGGTGTACGGATTGGCGGTGTCCCAGGCGTAGCCGGCCAGTACCGAACAGATGTGGCGGCGAATCTGTTCCTCCTGGCGAGGGTAGAAGATGACGTCCTGAAGAGTGCCGTCATACCAGCTGGTCACGAAAGCCCGGAAGGTTTCCACACCGTACTTGAGCGGCGCGTCGAACTCGGCGCTCCAGTCCACGGTTTCACCGCGCAACTGCCGGTCGATGGCACGCGCAGCGAGACTCGCGGACTGCATGGCAATCGTAACGCCCGAGGAAAACACCGGATCGAGGAACTCCGCGGCGTTGCCGAGTAGCGCGAACCCAGCGCCGTGCAGCCTGGTCACGTTGGCGGCATAGCCGACGATCTCTCCCACTTGCGCCACGGGTCGTGCCTGCGACAGCAACTTCGCGAGCGAGGGCTCTTCGCCCACGATCTGCCAAAGACGCTCGCTGGTGGTCCCCTGGTAGCGCTGGTGAAACTCGCGGGAGGCGACGACGCCGAGGGAGCTGCGGCCATTTGAGAACGGTATCAGCCAGTACCAGACTTCGCGCTCACGCGGATGGATGCTGACCCGAATCTTCTGGCGATCGAATGCACCCGCTTCGACGTGATCCTCGATGTGGGTGAACAGCGCCGCGCGCACTGGAAAATCGGACGGACGTTCGAGGTTCAGGAGCCGCGGGAGCGTGCGTCCGAAACCGCTGGCATCGAGCACGAACCGTGCCCGATGCTGCGACTGCTCACCGGCAGGATCGCGCGCCGTGACCTGCGGCGACGCGCCGGAAAAATCCACCGCGTTGATTTCCACTTCGTAGCGGATCTCAGCGCCCTGCCGCGCCGCTTCGTCCGCGAGTACCTTGTCGAAGTCGGCGCGTGGCACCTGAAAGGTGTAGCTGTACCCGGCAGCGCTCTTCTGTGAGAAGTTGTAGTCCGAGTATTCGCCGTCGCGTACGAAAGCAGCGCCGTTCTTGAACTGGAATCCGCCCGCCAGCACTGCGTCCAGCATGCCGGCCTCCTCGATGAACTGCATGCTGTTGGCAAGCAGGCTCTCGCCGATCGAAAAGCGCGGGAACTTCTGCCTTTCGAGCACCAGCACCGCGTAGCCCCGGCGAGCCAGCAGTGCGCCGGCAATCGCGCCCGCTGGCCCGGCACCGATGATGAGCACATCAGCCATGTCGACGCTCACCGGACTGCAACGTTGAGCGGCGCCATGCATCGCCGCCGATGGCAATCAGCCAGCAACAGCCGATTCCAACCAGCAGCGTGAGGCCGATGGAACGAATCAGCGGTGTCGAGCTCAACGCCAGCAATCCGAAAGCCAGCATGGTGGTCAGCGCGGACAGCGACACGGACAGCACGGCTGTCGTGCGCTCGGCATGCGATTCGCGCAGAAAGATCGCGTAGTCGACGCCGAGTGCCACCAGCAGCAGCAAGCCGAGTACCGCAAACAGGTTCACTTGCAGGCCCGCGACGCCAGCAAACGCCAGCGTCAACAAAGTGGCGCCGAGCGGTGCGGCCAGCAGCCAGCTTGCGTCGCGCAGACCGTAACGCCACGCCAGCACGAGAAAGATTGCCGCATAAGCCAGCAGCAGGAGCTCCGACACCGCGGTCCGGTAGCGCGCCAGCACCGTGGAGATCTCGCCAACGCGGTCGACGAACCGGACATCGGGAACCGTGCGCGCGAGATCGCGCAGCGCATCGACGTCGTGGATGCCGGCGAGCGTGACAATGGTCGCAGCGCGGCCGCTGCTTGCCCCTAGCCACAGATCGCGATATGCCGAGGAGAGCGGGCTCGCCAGCCATTCATCGGGCTCGAGCGGCGCGCGTGCCGCGGCAAACGCATCGACCTCGCGCGCAATGCGGGGCGTATCAAAGCCCAGCTCGCCCATCAGTCGCGGCAGAAGGCCGCCAGCACGAAGAACTTTGTTCTCGATCAAGCTGCGAATCTGCTCCTGACGTTTCAGTGATGGCAGAGAATTGCTCACTGCCGTGAACGCACCAATGGTGCCACGCCCTTGCAACGCGCGCAGCGCCTGCGCCAGGCGCTCGTCGGCTTCGAGCACCGCTTGCGCATCGGGCCGGCTCACGACGAAATAACGGCTTTCCCCGGCGGGGCCCAGCAGCTGAGCGACCTGCCGCTCGATCTGCGCGAGCGCGGGCGATGTCATCTGCAGCGTACGAATATCGTCGCGGAACTCGACATGGCTGATGCCGTAGCCGATGAACGCGAGCAGGGTTGCACCCAGAATGACGCGGGTGCGGCGCCGCTGAAAACAATTGCCGCTGCTCTCGATCCCCTCGATGAACCGGGCGCACCATCGTGGCAGTGCTCGCCCCGAGCCACGAGCTGCAGCGGGAAAGATCAGAAATACGCACGCGCATGCGACCGCGAGGCCGGCAATGCTGATGAGGGCCATCTGCTTGAGCCCCGGAAACGGCAACAGCAGCAGGCCTGCGTACCCGAGCACTGTCGCACCCATGCCGAGAAGGATTGGCCGGCCGACATGGGCCAGCGCATCTGTCGGTACCCAGGTCCCCGGGGCGCGAAACTGATCCGCATAGAAGTGCATGGAGTAGTCGATCGCGACGCCGATCAGGCTCGAGCCGAAAACCAGTGCCACGAGGTGCAGTTCACCGAAGGCGAAGTGTGTGGCGCTGATTCCGGCCGCTGCGCCGGCACTCAAGGCGAGCAGGCCGAGCGCAGGAGCACGCCAGTCGCGGAACAACACCAGCATCAAGGCAAGCACTGCGACGGTGCCGATGGTGCCGAAAAGTGCCACCTCGCTGCGCGACGTGCGCGTCGCAACGGTCGCATGCTGAAGCGCCCCGGACTGCAACAGGGTGACCTCGTCGCGCGTCGCCGCGCGCGCAGCTTCGGCCGCTCTCTTAATGGCAATCTCTGCACGATCCTGCACCTCGCCCGCAAATGGGCTTCCGGCGGTTTCGGCTATCACGAGCACAAACGTCGTGGTGCCATCCCTCACCACGAGTTGTGAGCCCTGCAGGTGAGCGTTGCCGAGCGCGGGCACCTGACTGAGCAGGTAGTCCGTGCCAAGGCCGAGTGGGTCGCGGCTGATATCAATGGGCCGAATGAGGCCCACGGGCGTGTACAGCGCAAGCAGTGCCGAACGATACAGGCTGTCCGGGCGCTTCTGCAGCGCTTCCTGATCCTGCGGCGACAGGAGATTGGCGCGATGCTGCATATAGAGGGCGACGCTCGCCTGCAGGTCCTGGCCGATGCGCTCACGCACCGAATCGAATGCCGCGGATTGCGATAGCGAGGTGGCGAATGCGCGCGCCGCGGTACTCGCCGCGGATGCATCGGTTGCGCCCACCAGGAACAGCACCTTGCGTGCGAGTCGTTCGGAGAATGTATCGACTGCTGCCTCGATCCGCTGGTCTGAGGTATGGCGGGGGAGCAGGTCCAGGAGATCCGTTTCAACGCGCAAGTGCGGTTGTACCCACACCCAGAAGACAATCCCCACGACAGCCAGCAGCAGCATTCCGGCCGCCAGTCGCCGGCGCGCGTTCACTCGCGAAAACGGGCCACTTCGCCCGCATCAAGCGCCGTAGTGCGCGTTTCGATGTCGGAAAGCTCGATCTCGGTGCGATCGCCCCCCGCGGTCGACAGCTCGATGCGCTCGACGGTGCGCGCGCCGCTGATCACTGCCTGCTCGAACACCTGCGCGAGCCCGCCATCTCTTGGCTTGAGCCCTACCTGCCAGTGGTCTGCCTGCTCATCACCGTAGAGCTCGAAGCTGTCAGCGAGGCGTGCTATGTCGAGCGCGAACAATGCCGACAACATTTCGAGCGCAGCACGCAGCGCGGGCCGCTCGGCAGAGGAGAGGTGTGTAGCGCGCTCGCCATCGCGTACGGTCATACCGCTCGCGCTGAGTACGATCTGCGACGCAAAGGGACTGGTGGTGCGCCACAGGATGCCCTGCTCGCGCGCCAGCAGGAAATCACCGTTCGAGATCAACGGCCGATCGAGACCCCGCAGATAACGACGTTGCACGAAATTGCCTGTCAATACTTTCGCTGCGGAGAGCTCGGCGGCCGGTCGCGCCAACGTCGTCTGCAGCAGTTGAGCTGCGCTCACCGGATGATCGAAGAGCCCGGCATAGGGGGCGGCTGGCGGCGCGGCAGTGGCGCCGGCGAAACTCAGACTCAGGGCCAGCACCGGGATCCGGCGTCTCACGCGGGCACGCCCAGTCGTTCAAACAGGATATCGGGCGAGCGCAGGCACATCTCGCCACTCGCGGCACTCACTGCCACCTGCACCGTGCTTGCCTTCGTCAGGCGCTCGGCGGTCGCGGCGCTGCGAATCAGGTATTCGATGCGCAGGCGGTATTCCCACTCTACGAGTGACGCGCGCACCTTGACGCGATCGCCAAAGCGCAGCGGACGCAGAAACCGCAGCTGCAGATCGACTACGGGCCACATGTAGCCCGACTGAGTCATGGCGTCGTAGTTGTAGTTGAACTGTTTCAGCAGCTCGCAGCGCGCGAGCTCCAGGTACTTGGCGTAATGGCCATGCCACACGTAGCCGGCCGGGTCGAGATCATGGAACGGAACCTCGAGGCTGATCTCCGCCTGAAAGAGCGGCTCGGCGTTCACACGTGTCGGGTCTCCCGCAAGCGCCGCGCCACCAACCGCGGCAATCGGCGCAGCATGCCGAAAAACAGCCGCGCATGCATGCGGCTGATGAGCAGGTTGTCGCGCCACAACCTGAAATGCGAGACGCCGTCGCGTGGGTAAAGCACGCGGGTCGGCACTTCGATCATCGGGGTGCCGCGCCAATGCAGGCGAACCACGACCTCCATGTCGAAATCCATGCGACTGCCGAGTGGCTCGGTGGTCGCGAGCGCGAGCAGTGGCTCGAGCGGATACACGCGAAAGCCGCACATGGAGTCGGCCACATCGAGCGACAGTGTGTTGATCCATACCCAAAGGTGAGTGAGCTGTCGACCGTAGCGCCGCGACCGGGGCATGGAGGAATCGAATCGCGGCACGGCGAGGATCAACGCGTCAGGGTGGCGCGTGGCGCATGAAAGAAGGAGCGGGATGTCGTCCAGGTCATGCTGACCATCCGCATCGACCTGCAGGACGTGAGTAAAACCGGCAGCGCTAGCGGCCCGGCAGCCGGTTAGCACTGCGGCGCCCTTGCCGCGATTGACGGCGTGGGGAAGGACCGTTACGCCGGAATCCCGCGCGGCGATTCGCTGCGCGACCGCACCGGCAGCCGGGCCGGAACCATCATCGACGATCCAGCACCTGAGGCCATTGCGTCGCAAGGCATCCACGCTGCCTTCGAGAGTCTGTGGATGCTCGAAGTACGGGACAACCGCGCACGCCCGGATCATCGCACCAGGACAACTCGTCCCGACGAGCAGGTTGACTCATGCTCACTGAATCGAAAGCCAAGGGAGCGCTCGGCGTCCGACCAGTCCAGTTCCAGTTCGAGCTCCGCTCCCGGCCGGATCACGCGCAGGAACTTGACGCCCACCAAGCGCTCGACCACTGGTTCGAAACCGAAGTGCTCCACCCCATAGGAGACCGCCCACGCGAGCTGGACGACTCCAGGAAGGATCGGACATTGAGGAAAATGCCCACGAAACCAGCTCAGACTGGCTGGAACGCGTAACCTGAGCGCGAGGCCCGAAGGACGGGTGAGGACGTTCAGAACTTCGGGATGCGTCGCCGTCGCGGTCACGCCGCGGTCTCGTCCTGCATCAACTCACGTACCGCGACAACCACGTCGCCGACCGTGCGCACGTGACGGAACTGCTCGGGCTGCACCTTGCGACCGGTGATCTGCTTCAGTTCGAGGATCAGATCGATCGCATCGAGACTGTCGATGTCGAGATCCGTGTAGAGATTGGCATCCAGCACGACCTTCTCGGGCGGTAATTCGAACAGATCGATAAGCACTCGCCTGACCTGTCCAAAAATTTCCTGTTCGCTGCGCATCGATTCGAGCTGCTGAAATGCCGGCGCCATTATAGGCTGGCCGAATGGGCCTCGGGCGGATTCGTGACCAGCACACCAGCAGGGGCACGCAGGACGCTCTCGATACCACGCGAAAAGTGGGCTGCGAGCTGTGTGGTCAGGTGACGCGCCACGATCGAGTTCGGCTGGTTCTCGCCCATGTAGCGGCCTGCCGGGATCGGCTGGCCAACCGTTATCGTAAAGTGCGGGCGCCGAGCTGGAACGCGGTACCAATGTGAACCTTTGGTGAGAAACGGTACGTCGCAAACAATGGTAACCGGCAGGACGTCGGCGCCCGACGCGAGCGCGACCTGCGCCGCTCCTCGCTTGAGGGCGAGGGGTTTCCCCGGCACCGAGCGCGTGCCTTCCGGAAATACCAGCAGCGAGCGGCCTCCTTTCAGGACACGCGCACAATCCTGAACGAGTTGCGCGCCTTCCGTATTCGGGATGTACCCAGCCCAGATCACCGGCCAGCGCAGAGCGGGATTGCGCCACAGTGCGCGCTTCACCACGCACCCGGCTTCGGGCGTGAGCCACACCAGGAAGACCACATCGATCAGGGTCGGATGATTGGCGACGATCAGCTGCCCCGGGCGGGCAAGCCGCTCCAGGCCGTGCAGTTCGTAAGTCAGCAGGCCGAGGCTGCGCATGAACCAGATGAACAGGCCCATAACGCGGCGCATCGCACCGTTGATGCGCCGCTGCGCGATCATCCGGTCGGGAGAGATCAGCCTGAGAAACGGAAACAAGGTCACGCTCAGCAGAGTGCCACCGACGCCGAACGTGACGAACGACAGGCCCGTGCCGAAGCGGCGCGAGCCGCGATCCAGCATCGTGCGCAATCGCGTTTCCATCAGCCGGGTGACCCCATACAATTAGCTTAGCTCATCTCGATGCGGTTTCATGGTGACGAAAGTGTCAGATTCTTCAACGGCACATTCTTCGACAGCTTCCGGGCAAACCGCTGATGAAGCAGCGCTGGCCGCGCTGCTGGTGCAAGCGCTCAACCTGCCAGATGTAGCGCCGGGCCAGATTTCACCCACGGCGCCGTTGTTTGGCTTCGATCGCGGAAGCCTCGGGCTCGACTCGATCGACGCGTTAGAAATTGCGCTCGCCATTCAGCGGCAATACGGCGTTGAACTGCGATCCGAAGATCCAGGAACCAGATCGGCATTCGCCTCGCTCCGGGAGCTGACGGCTCACATCCTGACCCGCCGCAACAGCAGCTGACGCAGCAAAATGTTCCTCCTCGCCGTGGCTTATCCCGTGCTGGTGCACCTGGCCGTGATATGGCCGCGGCCCTGGCTGGAATGGCTGGCACTCGTGGCGCTCAGCGCCTTGCCCCTCTACCCATCGCTGCGCCGGCGTCGCTCCTGGGCGTGGCTCGTATTGGCCGGGTGCCTGGTGGCGAGCGCCTTGATCGTTCGCTGGCAGGGAACACACTGGGTGCTGCTGCTGCCACCGATCGCAATCCCGCTCTCGCTCCTGATTGTTTTCGGGGCTTCCCTGCGTGCCGGCCAGCAACCAATGGTGACGCGATTCGCGCTGCTGGCGCGCGGCTCGCTGCCGCCGGAACTCATCACCTATACACGCGCGGTCACGATCCTGTGGGTCGTGGTGTTCACGACCCTCACGCTCTCCGCAGTACTGCTGTCGCTGTTCGCCGCGCCGGAGCTGTGGTCGCTTGCTACCAACTTCCTGCACTACATCCTGATCGGCGCAGTGTTCGCGGGTGAGTACGCCTGGCGGCGTTGGCGGTATCGCCATCTCGAGCACCCGGGCTTTCTGACGTACCTGCGCCAGTTGAAACCGGTGCGGTTGCGCTCCTCATGAACGCGGCTCCGGCAGTCCCCTTGCCGGGGGAACACGCGCCGGACGACGTGGTGATCTGGCGCCAAAGCAGTGCGGTGAGCGCCGCGGAACTCTACGCACAAGCTGGAGCGCTCGCGCACGCATTGCCGCGAGTGAGCTACGCGATCAATCTTTGCGACAGCCGCAGCAATTTTCTGGTCGCATTCCTGGCCGCGGCGCAGCGCGAGCAGGTCAGTCTCCTACCGTCCAGTCGCGCGCCGGTCGCGGTGCGCGAGATTCAGGATCGATACCCGGACCATTGCCTGCTGGATGACCGCGCGGTCGAGAGCCTCGTCGCACAACCTGGCGCGGCGAGTCCAATGACGATCGGTGGGTCGGGACCTGTAGCGATCGCGTTCACCTCAGGTACTACCGGGTGCCCAACCGCGCATGAGAAAGACTGGAGTTCGTTGCTCGCCACCGCTCGCCTTGCTCACCAACGATTCCTTTCCGGTGCGCTACACGTCAACGTCGTAGCCACGGTTCCGCCGCAGCACATGTTTGGCTTCGAGACCACGGTCACGCTGATTCTCCTCAGCGCCAGCGCAGTGAGTGACGGCCGGCCGCTTTTTCCAGCGGACGTGGCCGCAGAATTGGCTTCGGTCCCGCCGCCCCGTGTCCTGGTCACGACGCCTGCGCACCTGCGCGCCTGTCTCGCTGCCAATGCGCAGTTCGTTCCTGTCGAGCTGATTATTTCCGCGACCGCGCCACTGCAACGCGAGCTGGCGGCGCAAGCGGAGGAGCAGTGGAATACCCGTGTGTTCGAGATCTACGGCTGCACCGAGGCGGGCAGCATGGCCTCGCGCCGCACGGTCGAATCGGACTATTGGCTGACCTATCCCGGCGCGTGGGTCGAGCCCACCGCTTCCGGCGCGATCTATCACGGGTCGCATCTGCCGCAGCCGGTGTCTTTGCCGGACTTTCTCGAACTCGAGAGCCCGGAGAAGTTCCGCCTGGTGGGACGCGACGCGGACCTGGTGAAAGTTGCCGGCAAGCGCGCTTCACTGGGCGAATTGACGCAGCGCCTGCTCGCAATTCCCGGGGTGGATGACGGCATTGTCTTCGTGCCACGCGCCGAAGCGCGGCCCGCCGCGCTGGTAGTGGCGCGCGGAGTCGACCGCGACTCAATCCTGTACGCCCTCGCGCAGCAACTCGATCCGGTGCTGGTACCGCGACCGCTGGTTCTCGTCGAGCGACTGCCGCGCAACGAGACCGGGAAGATTCCCCGCGCTGCCTTGCTCGCGATCCTGGGAGCGCAGCATGAATGAAACACGCCGAACGGTGATCCCGGTGGATGCGCCCTACTTCGCGGGTCACTTTCCCGGCGATCCCCTCGTGCCGGGCGTGGTCATTCTCGAGCGCGTCATCGAGGAGATTTCGCGGCGCGCTGGAGCGCCGCAATGGGCAGAGCGGCTCGAGGCTGTGAAATTCCTGGCCCCGCTTCGGCCGGGCGATGAGCTCAGCATCGATCTCGAGAGCGCTGCCGATGCAACCACGGTCCGCTTTGAGTGCCGATCGGGTGCGAGATCGGTCGCGCAAGGGCTCATCGTGTTGCGCGCTCGCGCTTGTCGTTAGTGACATGAAACCCGCGTCCCACGATGCTGGCGGGCTGCGCTCCTGGGACAGCTACCCGGAGCGCAGTACCGCCCTGATGATCACCGCGCTCGTGAATGCAACGCGGCTGGCTGGTCGCACCGTGATGCGTTGCGTGCTGTGGCCGATCGTTCTTTACTTTTACCTGACGGCGAAGGATGCGCGCCGTGCTTCGAAGGACTATCTGCGCCGCGTACTCGAACGCGAGCCGCATGCCGGCGATGTCCTGCATCACTTTCACACCTTCGCGACCGTATTCATCGATCGCGTCTACCTCCTGAGTGACGACGATCAGAAACTGCAGATCGAAGCGCAGGTGGCCGAGGAAGTGATGCAGACGATCCAGGGGTCGCGAGGATGCCTGCTCCTCGTCGCCCATTTCGGCAGCTTCGAGGCGCTGCGCATCAAGGGCACGCGCCGCGCCGAGGCGCCAATCAGCATCGTGCTCGATCGACAGGTCGGCCGTATGGCAATGAGTCTGCTCGAGAAGCTCAATCCGATCCTTGCCTCGCGCATCATCGACGCTTCGAGGCGCGGGCCCGACCTGATGCTCGACATCAAGCAGGCAATCGAAGCCGGGCACATCGTCGGCATAATGGCGGACCGGGCACGCGCTGATGAGCGCTTTGTCGTGGTGCGTTTTCTCGGCGGATCGATCCGCCTGCCTGCGGGCCCCTGGATCGTCGCCGGCATGCTCGGCATCCCGGTGGTACTCGGATTCGGAACCTACCGTGGCGGGCGTTCCTACCAGTGCCAGCTCGAACTCTTCGAGCGCCGAATCGAGTTGCCGCGCGAACGGCGCGAGGAATCCTTGCAACGGTGCGCACAGCGTTACGCCGACCGGCTCGAAGAACACGTGCGCGCATCGCCCTTCAACTGGTTCAACTTCCACGACTACTGGATCGGCGAGGAATCGGTGCGCGATGGAACCGCTGCGCATTAGCGCTTACACCGCGACATCGGCCCTGGGTGCGGGCCGCCGCGCTCACCTCGAGGCGCTGTTAGGCGAACGCAGCGGGTTGCGGCCACAGGCGGTCGAAAACTGTGCGCTGTCCACCTATGTCGGCGAGGTTGCAGGACTCGACCGGCCCGTGGCAGGTGAGCTCACGCGCTGGGACTGCCGCAACAATCGGCTCGCGCAGATTGGCATTGGCACAGGACGAATTTCGCGTTGCGGTCGAAAGGAGTCGCGCAAGATTCGGTGCCAGGCGCATCGGGGTGTTCATCGGCACGAGTACCTCCGGGGTACAGCAGGCCGAACTCGCCTACCGCGACCGCGATCGCGACGCCAATCTCCTGCCCGACGGTTTCGTGCACCGGTACACGCAGAACATCTTCAGTGCGGCCGACTTCGTGCGCACCGACCTCGGCCTCGACGGGCCCACGCTCGCGATTTCGACCGCTTGCTCCTCGAGCGCCAAGGTTTTTGCGTCCGCACGGCGTGCCATCAGCGCCGGGGATTGCGATGCCGCACTGGTTGGCGGCATCGACAGCCTCTGCCTCACGACGCTCTATGGATTCAATTCCCTGCAGCTCGTATCCAGCGAGCCGTGCCGTCCGGCGGACCTGAAGCGCAACGGCATTTCGATAGGCGAAGCGGCCGGCTTCGCATTGCTCGAGCCGGGCGAAGGCGAGCTGATGCTGCTCGGGTACGGAGAGAGCAGCGACGCCCATCACATGTCCGCGCCCGATCCAGAAGGGCGCGGTGCCAGCGCTGCCATGCGCGCCGCGCTGCGCCGCGCCAACCTCGGCCCGCATCGTGTCGATTACATCAACTTGCATGGCACCGCGACGCCCGCCAACGATCTCGCCGAGGATCGTGCCGTGCGTGAAGTATTTGGTCCGGACGTGGCGCTGAGCTCGACCAAAGGATGGACGGGCCACACGCTCGGCGCGGCCGGCATGGTCGAAGCGGCGATCGCGCTGCTCTGCATCGAAGCAGGGCTCATGCCACGCAGCCTCAACACGCGTGAGAAGGATCCAGCCATCGAAGGCAATGTTCTGCTCGAAAGCCGTCGAGCGCCCGTGAAACGCGTGCTCAGCAATTCATTCGGCTTCGGCGGCAGCAATTGCTCGCTCATCTTCGGGAGCGAAAGGTGAGCGGCGCCTTTGTCGAAGCAATTGGCCTCGTCGCTCCCGGTCTGCCGTCGTGGCGCGACGCCCGACCGGTCCTGCGCGGGGTGACTGCCTACATTCCAGCGTCGGTCGGCACAGTCCAATCTGATCTTCTGCCCGCCAACGAGCGCCGTCGCGCCCCTCTCGGAGTGCGGCTTGCCCTGCGCGCGGCACAGGACGCCACAGCCGAATCGACGCTTGCTCCGGCCACGCTCGCCTCGGTGTTCGCCTCCTCGGATGCGGACATCGAGATCATCCACCGGATCTGTTTCGCGCTCGCCGATACGGCGCGCGCCGTGTCACCCACGGACTTTCACAACTCGGTTCACAACGCCGCATCCGGTTACTGGAGTATCGGTACCACTTCGCGCGCTGCATCGAGCGCGGTGTCAGCATACGATTTCAACCTTGCGGCAGGCTTGCGCGAAACGCTGGCGCTCGTGAGCTGCGAGGACACCGATGCGCTGCTGGTGCTCTACGATGTGCCCCCGCCACCTCCCCTCTATATCAAGCGGCCGGTGGCACAGCCTGCAGCCGTGGCATTGCTTCTCGCGCGCGCACGCACTTCGCACACCATCGCGCGCATCGCGCTGTGTGATGCGACCGACGAGGACACGATGAGGGATGAGGGGCTGGAGGAATTGCGCCGCGCCAATCCGGCGGCCCGCGCATTGCCCCTGCTCGCAGCTATGGCGGCGCGGCGTTCGGGTGTCATTGGCGTGCGCCAATACGACAATCGCTGCATTGGTATCCGGGTCGAGGTCGCATGATCGGCCGTGACGAGATCCTGGCGCTCGTTCCGCATGCCGGCCGCATGTGCCTTATCGATCGCGTCTTGAGCTGGGATCCGAGCCAGATCCACTGCGAGGCCGACAGTCATCGCAACCCAGAGCACCCTCTGCGCCACCTGGGCGTGCTATCCGCCGTGCACATCATCGAATACGGAGCCCAGGCCGCTGCGATCCATGCGTCACTCCTTTCAGCTGGCCCGGCGTCTGCCAACAAGGCGGGCATGCTGGTGTCGGTGCGCGACTGCGAGCTGCGTCGTCGAACGTCTCGACGATCTGCTGCATGCGTTGGAGATTCGCGCCAAGCGCGAAGCCGCAAGCGTGGCGGCCCTCACGTATTCCTTTTCAGCTTCGCACCGGGGCGTCGACCTCGGGCGCGGGCGCCTGTTGATCAAGCTTGGACCTGTGCAACAGGCGCACCGCCCGACGCATGCTTGACACGCCCAGGACCGCTCCCTAGGCTGCCGCTCCACTGTCAGGTGCACGGGAAGCCGGTGCGTCGCGCGAGCGACAATCCCGGCGCTGCCCCCGCAACGGTGATCGAGTAGACGGCATCCTGAAGCCACTGCGCCGCGAGGACTTTTCTCAACGCGTGGGAAGGCGATGCCGACGGGCTGATCTCAAGCCCACTCGTAAGCCCGGAGACCGACCTGACAGCCGCAACCAGCTTCGCGGCGGGCGATGGCACTGGGCTAACACCCCGACCTCTCCGCGACTGGCCCTCGTACTTCAACACCATGCGGGCGTGCATGGGGGAGTCAGTTCGTGTCCTTACGTCGTCTGTGCCTCGCGGCCGCAGTGGCTGCGACGAGCATCCCGGTCTTCGCGGCCGAAACAGTCCCGCCACTCGGCGAAACCATGGTCACAGCCACGCGCACCGAAACTCCGGTCAGCGATGTGCTGGCGCCCGTCATACTGATCACCCGTGACGACCTGGCGCGCTCGCTCGCGCCGGATATTTCGGCGCTGCTGCAGTTCCACGCGGGCATCGACATCGCCCGCAACGGCGGTCCCGGCCAGACAACCTCGGTGTTCATCCGCGGTACCGATAGCAATCACGCGACCGTGATGGTCGATGGCGTACGCATCAATCCAGGAACGATCGGCGGCGCGCAGATCCAGAATGTTTCACCGGACGTGGTCGATCGCATCGAGATCGTCAAGGGACCGCGCTCGACGCTTTACGGCACCGACGCAATCGGCGGCGTCATCAACATCATCACGCGCAGGTATCCGACCAGCGGCTTCGATGCGAGTGTCGGATACGGCCGCTATGACACTCGCGAGGCTGCTTTCAGCGGCGGCTTCAGGGGTGACAACAGCGAGATCGGGCTCACTGGTGTGTGGCTCGATACCGACGGATTTCCGGCGCAATCGTTGAGCAGCGCCGACAGTGGATACGAAAACGGAAGTTTCTCGGCGCGTGGACGCACATCGCTGGGATCGGCCGAACTCGGTGCGCGCGTCTGGTATTCGAAAGGTACCACCGAGTATCTGGATTTCTCTCTCACGCCTGTTAGTCAGGACTTCACGACCGCGAGTGCGGCCGCGGACGTTGCGTTCGGTACCGAAGCGTGGAAATCCCGTCTTACGCTGAGCCGCATCGAGGATGACATCGAGCAGAACCAGTCGCCCGATCGGGCGCGCACGCGGCGCAACGCACTCGACTGGCAGAACGACCTGCGCCTCGGCGCCAATCAACTGCTCACCGCCGGGGTGCTCCTGAGTCGCGAGAATACGGATTCACTGGTCTTCGGCACGGGCTTCGACGAGGACACCGACGTCAACATGGGCTACGTGCAGGATCGCCTCGATCTCGACCGTCATCACCTGTTGATGGCGCTCGCTTATACCGATCACGAGACCTTCGGTGGCGAGACGACCTGGAACGCAGAGTACGGGCTCGATGTCGCCTCGCGAACGCGGCTGATTCTCTCGGCCGGCACGGCATTTCGTGCGCCCGACAGCAGTGATCGGTTCGGCTTCGGCGGCAACCCCGACCTCGATCCGGAAAGCTCGCTCAATCTCGAGATCGGCCTGCACCAGCAGTTCGGCGCCAATCAGCTGGTCACGCTCAGCGCGTTTCGCAACGACATCGACGACCTGATCGAGTTCGTGGTGACGGATCCGACCACTTTCGAAGGACAGAACCAGAACATCGACCGGGTGCGCATCGAAGGCCTGGAGCTCGTGTACCAGATTCGCGCAGCCGACTGGAGCCTGCGGGCCGAAGCCATCGCGCAGAATCCACGTGACCTGACCAACCACGAACAGCTGCTGCGACGCGTAAAGCGCAGCGGCACCGTGTCGGTCGTCAAGGCGTTCGGAGCGCACGAGTTCGGTCTCGACGTGCTGATGGCGGGCGCGCGCGAGGACTTTGGGGGCGTGCGGCTCGCGCCGTACACGCTGCTCAATCTCTATGGGCGCTTCGCCCTCACCCCGGCGTGGTCAGTGCAGATGCGGCTCGAGAACGCACTCGATGAGGAGTACGAGCTCGCCAGCACCTACAATACGGCCGGCCGGAGCCTGTTCGTCGCGACCCGCTACGAGTTCCGGTGAGGCCATCGCACCCATGGGCCATCGACTCAGCAAGATCTACACGCGAACCGGCGATGACGGCACTACGGGCCTTGGCGATGGCACGCGCACGATCAAGGACTCGCCGCGTGTCGAGGCGTACGGCGCGGTGGACGAGGTCAACAGTGCGCTCGGGGTAGTGCTCGCCATCAAGCGCCTACCGAAGCGCGTACGAGAGTGCCTGACCGAGGTGCAGCACGATCTGTTCGACCTCGGAGGCGAGCTTTGCATACCCGGTCATCGCGCGGTGACGGACGCGCAAGTCGCGCGACTCGAGCGGGATCTCGACGGGCTGAATGAAAAGTTGCCGCGCTTGAAGGAGTTCATTCTGCCGGGCGGCGGACCCGCGGCCGCCGCCTGTCATCTGGCGCGCGCCATCTGCCGCCGTGCCGAACGACGCTGCTGGACCCTCGCGCGTTCCGAAACCGTCGCGCCCGAGGTCATGCGCTACCTCAATCGCCTCTCGGACCTGTTGTTTGTCATGGCGCGTGTGCTGGCGCGCTACGAACGTGGAACCGAAGTTCTCTGGAACAGGAACCGCACTGGCGCAGCGTCATCGCGCGCCAAACGCTCGCACAGATAGAATAGAAGAGCGTTCGCTTTTACGGCGGTATCGAAAGGCCGAGCCGTGAGAGCGCGCGCAACACCAGCGGTGCCAGTGCCAGGCCGCAGATGAGCAGCAGTACTGCCAGGGTCATGCAAATGTTGGCGACCCTCCTCGCCTCCTCGCCTTTCAGAGCGTGATGCACCCGTATGTGACGCGAACCTGGCGGCGGATAGACCTCGCTGCGACGGATGCGCAAGGCGAAATGGCCGATCCAGATCGCGACTCCCACCACCGAGGCACTCAGAATCCAGGCGAGGATGCGGAACAATTCCGCTGCGCGGTGCACGTCGTCGGCTGTTGCAACGCGCGAGTTATCGGTGAGCGTGCGAATCTGCACCACGATCCAGACCAGCACCGAGAACGCGGCGAGCACGCCGAGCACGATGACCATCATCAACAGGCGCCGCCCAATCGGCATCGGATGGGGTCGCCGCCGCTCCGGGGCACCCGCCAGTGGCTGCGTGTCGAGGTACGACGCGCTGCCTCGCTCGACGTTGGAACGAACCTCACTCATGGCTTCTGAGGCTGTACAGGTGCGAGGTGTCCGCGCGCATCGGCCAGCAGGCTGCATATTTCTTGCGTACCGCCGACCACGCGGGTCGTCGACCGGGCCACGCGGTCGGCGCTGACGAAGTACAGGTTTCCGTAACGCACCGCCGCGAGCTGCGGCCAACGGCGCCAGTGCGCGAGCGGATCATCGGCCCTATCGCTGTCATTGCCCGCAATGATCACCTCGGGATTGCGCTCGAGTACCGCTTCGACACTTACGGGCGGCGCCAGCTGCTTCAGGTCCGCGAATATGTTGCGCCCGCCGCACACCGCCAGAATGTCGCTGATGAGATGCTCGCCGCTGATCGTAAAAAGTGGTGCCGCCGAGATCTGGAAAAATACCGAGACCGGCGCATCGTGGGCGTGCTTGCGTCGCAATTCGGCAATCTGTGCCGTGAAATCCCCTGCTGCCTGCTCGGCCTGCGCCTCTGTTCCGGCCAGCGTACCGATGCGCCGGATTGCCGTGGCAATGTCCTCGAGCCTTGCGGTGGTGATTCGCTCCACGCGCAAGCCGAGGCTGCGCAGTTTTTCGATCACCGGTTCGGGAGTACCGGTTTCCCATACCAGCACCAGGTCCGGTCGCAGCGTGAGCACACGCTCGTAGTTGAGCTGAAACGCATCGCCGATACGCGGCAGGGTGCGCGCTGCGTCCGGATAATCACTGTAGGCGTCCGCCCCAACCATCCGGTCGCCGGCTCCAGCCGTGTAGACGAGCTCCGTCAGATGAGGGGCCACGCTCACGATGCGCCGGGCGCCCGTCTGCGTGGCGGCGGGAAGTACCGCGAGCCACAACAGCAGCAACACGCCGCTGGTGAGGCGCAAGCGGTTCATCAGCGTACCCAGCCGATCAGGACCAGCGTGGCGACGAACACGAGCCAGAGCAGCAGGGCACGATTCACCAGGCGCATGCACGCCCTGACGTCCGCGGCATCGGGAAGTGGCTGCAAGTCTTCGTCGAGCGGCTCGTCATCGACCGCCGCACGTCCCACCCCGCCGAGCAGCTCATCGTTGACGTCGAAGAACGGCACGCCCGCGCGCTGCATGAGATCTCTCCATGCACCCCTGGCACGGTCGAAACCTCCGACGAGGGCATAGCCCAGTGCCAGCAGCCGCGCCGGCCCCCAGGCCAAGATGCCGTGAATGACCTGCAGTGCTTCCACGAACTCCGGTACTTCGCTCGATTCGTCGGCGCGACCACGGTACTCAAACACTGCCCGCCGCCGCATGAGATCGCTGACGCGAAACAGCCAGGCACCGGCCGGGCCCAGCGCCATGAACCAGAACAGAACTCCAAACACCCGATTGTTCGCCTGCACGAAGATCGCCTCCTCGAGGGTGCTGGAGGTATCGGTCATGCGTTGCGCAGCGTCATGCTCGGTGATCTCGCGCGCGACACGCGCGGCGGCGTCCCGATCGCCGCTTTCTATCGCCTGCAGGTATTCATCGACCTCGGTCTTCAGGTCGCGCGGTCCCAGCGAAAAGACCAGTACAAACGCGCCGAAGCAGACAAACAGGATCCCGGTCGGCACCTCGCGAAACGCCCATGCAACCAACGCGACCGGCAAGACCGGCAGCAGGACCAGCAGGAGGGTGACCAGAAACGCCGAGCCGCCATGCAGGTCCCGGAAGCGCGTCAGGGCCCAATCGAGGTAGCCGTCGAACCAGCGGGGTTCGCGCAGGTCCAGCAGGCGCGTCGCCGTGCGTTCGAGCAGTAACCCCAGCAGCAGAGCGAGGAGTGTCATGACGCTCAGTAGCCCGGGCTCGAGCTCTGCTCGAGCGCGATCAGGGTTTTCAGGCGCGGCCAGTCGAAGCTGGGTCCTGGATCGGTCTTGCGCCCAGGCGCAATGTCACTGTGCGCGGCGAGCCTTGAAGGCTTCAGATCCGGGTACGCCCCGCACAGGGCGCACACCATGCGAGCGAGCGCTACATACTGAGCGTTCGCGTACGGCGTCGAATCGGTGCCTTCCAGCTCGATACCGATGGAATAATCGTTACAGGCCGTGCGGCCCTCGTAGCTCGAGGGGCCAGCGTGCCAGGCGCGCTCCTGGAACGGAACGTACTGCGTGATGCGCCCGTGCCGATCGATCAGCAGATGTGCGGAAACCTGCCGATCCGCGATCGTCGCGAAATAGGGATGCGCTTGCTGTGGCAGCGTGTTGGTGAATAGCTGGTCGATCCACGGTCCGCCGAATTCTCCCGGCGGAAGGCTGATGCCGTGAATGACGATGAGGTCGGTCCTCGCACCCGGCGGCCGAGCATCGCGGTTTGGTGATTCGACGCGACGCGCGCTCCGCAACCAGCCGGTCGCGATATCGATCGGGGACTCGGCCGCATCATTCTTGCCTGGCTTGCGTCTGATCATCCGCTTCCGCCGTGGCGCCAGCACGATTGGGAGCGGATCATGCCAGAAACGGTGCCGGTCCATCGCCCCCCGCTCAAGTGGATTAGTCGGACAGGCTCCTACAGAATGCTTGCCTCCGCTGCCGGCCTGCCATGAACGATCTGCCCGTCGATAATTCCTCTCTCGCGCGCCGCGATCTCGCGGTCGTCTGGCATCCATGCAGCCAGATGCGAGATTACGAGTCGCTGCCGATGATTCCAATCCGGCGAGGCAAAGGAGTATGGCTCGAGGACTACGCGGGCCGGCGCTATCTCGATGCAATCAGCTCCTGGTGGGTGAACCTTTTCGGACATGCAAATCCATTCATCAACGGGCGCCTCGCGGCACAGCTCGAGCAGCTCGAGCACACCTTGCTCGCGGGTTTTACCCATGCGCCGGCCGTAGAGCTTGCGGAGCGACTCACGCGACTCGCGCCCGACGGTCTCAAGCGCTGCTTCTATGCCGACAACGGCTCGGCGGCAGTGGAAGTTGCCGTCAAGATGAGCTTTCACTACTGGCGCAATCTGGGCCGCAGCACCAAGCGGCGTTTCATCACCCTGGGCAACAGCTATCACGGCGAAACGCTTGGTGCGCTGGCGGTAGGCAACGTCGAGCTTTACAAGGCCACCTATCAGCCGCTCCTCATGGACGTGATCACCGTGTCCTCGCCCGATTGTTTCGAGCGCGAGGCGGGAGAAAGCTGGGAAGCTCATTCGCGTCGCAAGTTCGCCGCCATGGAGGAAGCACTGTCACGATATGCCGATGAAGTCGCCGCAGTCATCGTCGAGCCGCTGGTGCAGTGCGCCGGCAACATGCGCATGTATCACCCCGTGTATCTGCGCCTGCTGCGCGAGGCCTGCGACCGGCACGGTGTGCTGCTGATCGCGGACGAGATCGCGGTCGGCTTCGGTCGCACCGGTACGATGTTCGCTTGTGAACAGGGACCCATTCGACCGGATCTCATGTGCCTCTCCAAGGGTCTCACCGGCGGCTATCTGCCGCTCTCGGCGGTGCTTGCCACCGAGCCGATCTATCAGGCGTTCTACGATGAGTACACGCGGCTCACGGCATTCCTTCACTCGCACAGCTACACCGGCAATCCGCTGGCGTGCGCCGCGGCGCTGGCGAGCCTCGAGCTGTTTGCGCAAGACGACGTGATAAGGATGAATCACCACCGTTCGCAGCTCATGGGCGGGCTCGCCCGCGATCTCACCGACCACCCGCACGTCGCAGAAGTCCGCCAGCACGGCATGATCGTTGCTATCGAGCTGACGCGTGACAAGACTCGTCGCGACCCTTACGACTGGCGCGAACGGCGTGGGCTCGCCGTATACCGGCACGGGCTGGAACGGGGTGTGTTGCTGCGCCCGCTCGGCAATGTCGTGTACTTCATGCCGCCGTACGTCATCAGCGAGGATGAGATCCGGCTGATGGTCGAAGTTGCCCGTGAAGGCATCGAGCTCGCTACGTGCGCGTGACCCGTATCCATTTCGACCGCCCGCTCAGCGCTGGCGCGATCGTCAGCCTGAGCGAGTCCGCTGCCGCACACGTGAGTCGGGTGCTGCGGCTTGGACCTGGCGATGAGCTCACGCTCTTCGACGGCCACGGCGGCGAATACCCGGCAACCATCGTCGATGCGAGAGGCATCGTGGTGCGTGTGCAGGCCGGCGAGTGCCGAACGGTGGAGCGCGAGTCGCCGCTGTCCCTCACGCTCGTGCAGGGCATATCGCGCGGCGAACGGATGGACTGGGTGGTGCAGAAGGCGACTGAGCTCGGGGTGGCGGAGCTCGTTCCGGTGCTGACCGAGCGCAGTGTCGTCAAGCTCAACGGCAGCCAGGCGGAACGCAAGCGCGATCATTGGCTCGGCATCGCGATTGCTGCGTGCGAGCAGTGTGGACGTAATCGCGTGCCACGCATTCATGTGCCAGTCGACTTCGGTTCCTGGCTGGCGCCGGCTACCGATGTGGGACAGCGCATTCTGCTTGATGCCTCGGGCAGCAATGCGCTGGACGGGCTGCGAGGACACCAGCAGGTCATGCTGCTGATCGGCCCGGAGGGTGGACTGTCGAACGGCGAACGTGATGCGGCGCTGGCCGCAGGCTTTCAGGCGTTGCGCCTGGGACCCCGGACGCTGCGCACCGAAACCGCTGCTGTCGCTGCGCTCACGGCGCTGCAGCTGATTGCCGGTGACCTGGGAGCGAATCCGGGTGACGGGGAACTAAGCAGCGACTGACGTCTCTTCGCTGATCATCTCTTCGAGGCGCTCGAGATCCGGAATCAGCGGGGTCTCGTTGATCATGCGCACCTGGCAGAGCACCGGCATGCGCTCGTTGAAGGTGCGGCTCGAATCAGCCTTCACCACATCCGCGTTGACGCGCACCAGCTGCGGAAATCCCTGCGTCAGCACGCCGAAGAAGCCCGACTGCAGCTTCTGCCCCAGGCAGTAGAACACGACGATACGCGTACGGCCGCTCGCCGCCGGCAGGGCCTGTCCGCATGCGCCCTCGAACGACACCACCGGAACGTTACGTCCGTTCCAACTGATGGTGCCCAGGTACCATGCTGGCGCACCGGCCATCTCCTCGGGCGCCTGGTAGCTGATCACCTCGGCCACGCTCGCCCGCGGCACGATGAGCCGCTCGCCGAGGAGCGGAATCAGCAGGCTATAGAGTTCACTTACGGGGATGTTATCCATTGGAGATTCCAGCTAGCGGTCTTCACGCCTGCTTGCGCCGCCGTTTGACGAGCGGCTCTATGGCATCGAGGAGCTGGGCCTCCTGGTACGGCTTGCCGAGATAGTCGCTCACACCGAGCTCGATGGCGCGCGCGCGATGCTTCTCACCGACGCGCGAAGTGATCATGACGATTGGCACATCCTTGAGGCGCGGATCGTTGCGCACCTGCAAGGCGACTTCATAGCCGTCCATGCGCGGCATTTCGATGTCGAGCAGGATCACGTCGGGAACGTGCTCCTGCATGATCGAGACTGCATCGACACCGTCTTTTGCAGTCATCACCCGCATGCCGTTGCGCTCCAGGAGACGCTGCGTCACGCGGCGCACCGTAATCGAATCGTCCACCACCAGCGCGAACGTGCGCCGATCCTCGCGATCGCGCTCTTGTGCCGCGTCGAATCCGGCGCGGCGCCATTCGGAGCGCACCAGCGCACCCACATCAAGAATGATCACGATGCGCCCGTCGCCGAGGATAGTGGCACCGGAGATACCGCGAATTCCCGAGATTTGCGGGCCGACCGACTTGACCACGATCTCGCGGCTGCCAACCAGCTCGTCGCTGATCAGAGCAGTCGAGTGTTCACCGGCGCGCACCAGGATGATCGATGCAGAGGCGTCGCCTTCCGGAAGCAGCGACGGCCCGCTGCCCAGGAAAGCGCCCAGGTGCTGGAAGCGGTACTTCTGCCCGCCGTAATCGAACGACGGCGCCTCGTCTTCCAGATGGCGCTGCACTTCCCGGCGATCGAGGCGTACGACGCCCTCGACAGTCGGCAACGGCAGCGCGTAAAACTCATCCACCACGCGCACGATCAACGCCTGGCTGATGGCGAGAGTGAACGGCAGGCGAACCGTGAACTTGGTGCCGGCGCCCGGGGTTGATTCGATGAACAGCGCGCCGCCCAGCTTCTTCACTTCGGTGGCGACGACATCCATGCCGACGCCGCGACCAGCCGCCTTGGTGAGCGAGCCCGCGGTGCTGAAACCGGGCTCGAGGATGAGCTGCATCGCCTCCTCATCCGTGAGCGTGTGACGCGGATCCACCAGGCCCATCGCGACGGCCTTGTCGCGGATCGCCTTGACGTTCATGCCGGCGCCGTCATCGCTCACGTCGATGACCACCTCTGCGCCTTCGCGGTGCAGGACCACCAGAATGCGGCCGGTCTCCGGCTTACCCTTGGCCGCGCGCTCGGCTGGGATCTCGATGCCGTGTACGACGGCGTTGCGCAGCATATGCTCGAACGGCGGCAGCATGCGCTCGAGGACCTGCCGATCGAGCTCGCCGGCAGCACCTTCCACCGCGAGATCGACGCGCTTGCCGGTTTCGTTCGCCACCTGGCGAACCAGGCGACTCAGGCGCTGCACGTGGCGCTGGAATGGCACCATGCGGGTGCGCATCAACCCGTTCTGCAGCTCGGTCACCACGCGCGCCTGCTGCATCAGAAGGTTGTGCGCCTCGCGCGTCAGGTTCTCCAGCAATCCCTGCAGACTCGCGACGTCGCTGGATGATTCAGCGAGGGCGCGTGAAAACTGCTGGATCGCCGAATAACGGTCGAGCTCGAGCGGATCAAAGTCCTCGCGACGCGGTTGCTCTCCCTGGTGGCGGTGCAGGATCTGCGCTTCGGTCTCGAGCTCGAGCTTGCGCAGCTGCTCCTTGAGCCGTGTGACGGTGCGCGAGAGCTCCGCGAGGTTGAAGTCGATGGAGCTGACCTGCTGTTCGAGTCTCGAGCGGAAGATGCTCACCTCGCCCGCGTTGTTGAGGAGCGTGTCGAGCAACTCTGCGTCCACTCGGGCCAGTTCCTGGCGTTCCGCCGCTGGCTGAGGCTCCCGGCCCGGTGGCAGCGCGATCGGTGCAGCGATTTCCTCTTCTTCTTCCACCTCGTCGCCTGATTCCAGCTGTGCGGGCGATACGGGGGCAGGCCTGATCTCTGGCCTCATTGCAAAATGCGGAGCTTCCGAGGTCGGCGCGGGTATAGGTCGTTCGACCCGGGGCGCCTCGTCGGACGCTTGCGGCACAGGTGCGAGCGCTTCTACAGGAGCAACGGGCGCCGGGCGCACTGATTGCGGTTCGTACGCAGCCGCTTCCGTTGCAGGCGTGCTCGCGGACGTCAGTGGCGCTCCGGACAGAGCGTGAATTCGCTGGAGCAGGTCGCGTGCGGCTTCCACCCGCCGTCCGGCGCCGACTGCATCACGCATGTGGCCGAGCTCGTCGAGACTTGCCTGCAGAAGCTCGTACGCGCGATCGTCGGCATCCACCGCGCCGCTCTCGATGTGCTCCACGAGAGTTTCGAGCTCGTGACTGAGGGTGCCCATGGCGGAGATCCCCGCCATGCGTGCGCCGCCCTTGAGGGTGTGCAGGTGGCGCTTGAGCTCGACGATCAGCTCATTGTTGCCGCGATCCAGGTTGAGGCTGGAGAGCGCGTGGTCGGCGGCCCCGAGAAGCTCGGTCGCCTCCTCGCTGAAGATCGCGGCGATATCCGCATCGAATTCGCCGCTATCGCTATCGTCCGTTTCGACCGTTTCGACCTCGGCAGGAGCTGGCGGCTCCTCGACGACCGGCGCGCGAATGATCGCGGATGCCTCGATATCGAGCGGACGCGCAGCAAGCACCGCATCGAGCGCCGTGTCCAGCTCGCGAATGCGCTCGACCAGCACCGGATGCGCCGCGAAGAAGCCGGTGGATTCGTTGATGTTGGCGACAACGGTCTCGATTGCATCGGCCGCCAGGCTCAGCACTTCGCGTCCGTCAGGGTCGAGCCCGACGCCGCTCTCGTGAAGCTTGCGCATGTACTGGTTCAAGGGTTCGGCAATTTTGATGCCCTGGCGCGCCTCGGCCATCTTCGAGCTGCCGCTCAACGTGTGGCAGGCGCGATAGAGGGATTCCGAAACCGTCCAGGGCGGTGGCAGCGACTCGGTACGCGCCAGGAAATCACGTATGGTCGCGAGATGTTCCGCGGATTCTCGGCTGTAGATGTCGTGAAGTACGGAATCCATCGCCGGCCGCGCCGGCGTGATAGGGCGGGGAGCCTCCTTTTCCCGTTCCGGGACCGCCACCCTCGTGCTGGCGGATTCGGCCGGCGAATCGCCGCCGCCTATCAGATCCTCTGCTGTGGTTGTCGTGGTTGCGTGCTGTTCCGGCTCGCGTCCTTCGGCATAGGCTTCCGCGCGGCTCATGATTCCGTGCAGATCTGCGGTGGGTGTGCTGCCGGTTTCGAGTTGCTCGACGAGCTGTGGCAGGGCCTGCAGCGCTTCACGCATCACACTCATCATGCCCGGCGTACGCGTGAGCGTCTTGTTGATGATGCGATTCAGCAGGTTCTCGACCGACCAGCAGAAATCGCCGATCTGCCGCGCGCCAACCATGCGTCCACTACCCTTCAAGGTGTGAAAGGAGCGGCGCACACCGACCAGCGCATCGGTCTCGGCCGGATTCTGTTCCCAGAGCGGGAAGCGTCGATCTATTGAGGCCAGCTCCTCCTTTGCCTCCTCGATGAAAATCGCCAGGAACTCCGGATCAGGCTGTTTCGCTTCCGGGAGCGCGCCCGGGTGGGTGGAAATTTCGAACTCCGCGGCGTCGGTCGAAATCGTATCGGCGTGCGCGGGATGGTCCGCCGGCAGCTGGCCGCGCTTCGCCGGCTCGATGGCCAGCGTGCGCGTGTGCACACCCAGGTCAGTCGGCAGACCCGGCGGCACGACGCTGGTGTGCAGGGCCTCGAGCGCGCCGAGACATCTCTCGGCGTTGTCGAGCATGTACCACGGATCGCTGCGCCCGCTCTGAACCGTTTCCATGTAGTACTCGAGGCTCACGATCGAATCCGCGAGTCGATCGAGTCGGTCGGCCGCGATGCGGCCCGAGCCTGGCTGCAGCATGGCTTTCATGTGCCGGCCGATGGCTTCGACGATTTCGACCGCGCGCACCTTGCCGAGCATCAGCAGGCCCGCGGTAATGCCGCGCAGGAGCTGCGGAACCGCATCCAGCCCCTGCCCTTCACCGGGCTTGGTAACAGCGAGCGCAATCGCGTCCTTGACGCGCGCCAGGTTGACGATGCTCTCGCGCATCACCGCCTCCGTCACCTGGCGGTAATCGGATTCGTCACCGATTTCGACTTGGCTGTCTTCGACCTGCTCCGCGGGAGCGCCGGGCATGATCAGGCGCACCAGCTGATCGTCGAGGCTGTCCTCGACGCTGATCAGTGTCGCCGCCATCTGTACCAGCACCGCGTCGCTCGCTGGCGTCCCCTGCTTCAACATTCCCTGCAGCTGCTGGATCTCGCCCTGCACTCGCGTGCGTAGCCCACCGAGCCCCAGCACGCCGAGGGTGTCGCTGATCTTGCGCAACAGTTCCAGTTGCGGCCCCAGCTCGTCGATACTCGTGCCGCCCTTGCGCACGAAGATGTCGAGCACGTCCTTTACCTTGGTGAGGTCTTCCTTGATCGCGGCGCCGACGGTGCGCATCAGCTTGACGCTGGGCGCGGACAGGCTCTCGCGTTCCTGCTCGACCGACTGGTCGACGGGCAAAAGATCCGTGAGCTTGAAGGAGGCACGTACTGCCATCACTCGCGGACCCGAGGTGCCGGACCGCGCGACGTAATAGAGAAGGTTGTTCATCAGGTCGAGCGGTGCGCTATCGGCGTAGCGGTTCTCGCCCATGTTGTAGAGGCGCTTGATCTCGCGATCCGCGAGCCCCATCAGGCGCTTGACGGTCGCCCCCTCAGGCAGTCCCCCGTCACGCAGCGCCTCGAGCACGGCACCGACCACCCACCACAGCTGGAATACCGGCTGTTTGGTCGCGACCTGTTCGAGTTTCTCGGACACGCGAGCCAGGATTTCCAGGTTCTGCCTGACCCGCTCGCCGCGGATCCACCCCAGCAACCCCACCTGGAAGCGTGGTCGCAAGCGCCGCGCCCACTGCACGATCGTCATCGGCGGCTCGCCGGCACGCGGCGGGAGCGGCGCGGGTTGCTGCTCGGAGGTCAGATTCAGCAGCAGCAGAGTGCCTTCGGACAGCAGGGCACTGCCACGCACCGCGCGCAAATCGTTGAGCAGCGGCAACAGCACGAGCGCGAGATCACGCCCGCCGCCGAGCACTCTTTCCAGGTACGCAGGCAGTTGCACCATCGCGCGCATCAGCGCATCGAGCCCCTCTGCCTGACTCTTCCTTTCAGTGGCAGTTGCCGCCAGATAGCGCGTCACCTGCTCCATTTCTTCCGCGAGCAGGGCGGCGCCGTACACCTCCACCATGCGCAGCACGCCATGTACTGAATGCAGATGGGCGGCACACTGCTCGAGCAGTACGTTGGAGTCCGGATGCTCAGCGAATCCCTCGAGCGCAACCCGGGCTTCGTTGAGCGTCGTAGTGAGCTCCCTGCTTACGACGTGCAACGTTTGCGAGGAGAGATCGGTCATCTCGCTGTCGGTCCTCTGCATTGCGCGTAGCTGGGCAGGCACGCGATATCTCTCATGCGCCAGCGCTTACCTTGCGCATCGTGCTGGTCGGACTGGAGTCCGGGGCAGGTCGCGGGCCAGCCGGTTTCGCGACAGTGACGGTGGCAGCCGGCGGCGGTGTGTAGTTTGGCAGGCGGAATCCAGCCACGGACTTGCGCAACTGCGCCGACAGCTCGGCGAGCTTCGCGATCGACTGCGAAGTGGCACTGGTACTCTCCGCGGTCTGTGAACTGATCTCGCGCAGTACCTGCGTGTTGCGGGAGATGTTGCCCGCTGCCGAGGCCTGGCCACGCGAGCTGGCGGATATGTTCTGTACCAGGCTCGCGATCTGGTTCGACACCTGCTCGATTTCCTCGAGCGCGGCGCCGGCGTTCTCCGCGAGCAATGCACCACCGACTACGTCAGTGGTGCTGCGTTCCATGGAAACGACGGCCTCGTTGGTGTCGGTCTGAATCGCGCGCACCAGCACTTCGATCTGCTTGGTGGCATTGGCGGCCCGCTCGGCGAGACGCTGCACTTCATCTGCAACCACGGCAAAGCCGCGCCCCGCTTCGCCCGCCATCGACGCCTGGATCGAGGCATTGAGGGCAAGAATGTTGGTCTGCTCGGCGATGTCGTTGATCAGCTCGACTATGTTGCCAATTTCCTGCGAGCTTTCACCGAGGCGCTTGATGCGCTTGGAGGTCTCCTGGATGGTCTCGCGAATGGCATTCATCCCGTCGATGGTCCGGCGCACTGCATCGCCACCCTTATGCGCAACGTCGACTGAATGGCGTGCGACGTCCGAGGCGCGTTCGGCATTGCCCGATACTTCCTCGGTCGAGGCCGCCATGGCGGCGATCGATTCGGTGGCAGAGACAATCTGCTTGGACTGCGCGCTGCTTGCCTTGGCGAGATGGGCCGAGAGCGCCTGCGTCTGCTTGGCGGCCCCGTCAAGGTGGATCGCCGAATCATTGATGGTCGCGACCAGCTCACGCAATGCCTCGATGGCGTAATTGATCGAGTCGGCGATCGCGCCGGTGATGTCCTCGGTGACCGTGGCCTGCACGGTGAGGTCCCCATCGGCGAGGCTGCTGAGCTCATCGAGCAGGCGCAGGATCGCCTCCTGGTTGCGCTCGTTCTGCTTGGCGTGCATCTCCGCTGCCCGCCGGATGTTGGCGAGGGACAGATAGATGACGCCGACGGCGATCAGAGAGAGCACGGCAAGGCCGATCAGGAGCAGCGGAATCGTGGTGCCGAGCGCGGTCTGCCCCGCCGCACCCGCGAGCGCACGTGACGCGGGCGTCAGGCTGGCCAGTCCCTCGGCAGCGCTCGACAGCTCCGTCGCTGCGGTACGCGCGGCCGTGAGTCCCTGGATCGCAGAAACGGCCTCGCGCGCGCGCTCATTCAATGGGGAGTAAAGGCCCTGGGCGCTCTTGAGCCTCTGTTCGGCTTCAGCGCCGCTCACCTTCGGCAAACCGAGCCCGCCATCCTCACCGGCGAATCCGGAGAGCACCTGGCCGAGAAAATCCGCGCTGTCGGCAATCTGTTGCGCGGTGGAGTTTGGATCGCCAATTCCCGCTGCCAGTGCATCGAGGTCCTGCTGCAGGCGCTGGCCATTGAGCTCGAAGCGCTCGAGCTGGCGACCGATCGCCTCGATCTTGTTGCCCCCTACGACGCCGGACAGGTTGCTCACCTCGGCCAGCAGCTTGGGCATCAGCTCGCGCACTTCGGTCGCAGACCTGCCCACGACTTGCGCCGGCTCGCGACCTTCCATCACGTTGTCGGCTGCATCCTGAAGTTTCTTCCAGCGCGCATCCCCGGCGAGCACGGGATCAGAGGCAGCGACGCCTTTCAGGAGAGCGCCAAGTTCCTTGCGACCCTTGTCGAGAGCGTCGAATGCATCCAGATCGCCATGCACTGCGGCCTGAGCCTTCAATGGCAGGCTCTGTGACAGTACTGCGAGGCGCCCGGCGGCCGGCGAACCCGCTTCGTACCCTGTCCTTGGGGGCGCGAAATAGAGCAGCGCGGCCGCGAGCAGCATGCACACGAGCGAGATGGCCATCAGGCCCGGAAGCAGCCGCACACCTCGCAGCTTCGGAACAGCAGAATTCGTCATCAACGTCCTTTCAACATTTGCAACTCAGGCGAGCGCGCTCAGGACGCTGCCTGCAGAAAACTCGGGCTCTCCACCAGCGTGCGCAGGCTCAGCACCGGCCACACTTCGTTATTGCGCCGGAAGGCTCCCGCGAGGTAGCGGTCGACCCGCACCACGGTCGGCGGGGCATCGGCGGAAAATTCCTTGTCCGCGAAACGCCTGAAGCCGAGCACCTCGTCAACCATCAAGCCTGCCGGCACTTCACGATGATTAACCACCAGAACGCGCGTATTGCGCCCGGACTGCGTGACCCCACTACCGAGGTACTGACGCAGATCCAGGATGGGCAACAACTGGCCGCGCACATTAGCGAGTCCCTTGACCCAGCCGCGCGCGCCGGGAACGCGGGTGATCGCGTTCGGCATGCCCATCACTTCACGCGTTTCTTCACGAGCGACCAGGAACACTTCCCCCGACATCCTGAATGCCACGCCTACCCATTCGCGACCGACGCCCACGTCGCGGCCCTGCTCGGCGGCCGCAACACGCCCGCGCTGCTCCATCTCGAGCAGCAGATCGAACGGACGGTTGCGCAATGAGCGCAACGTGACGGCTTGTGCTTCAGTCCCCAAGTGCCGCCTGTGCCTTTTCGACCAGCTTCGCAGGCGCGACCGGCTTGACCAGATAGTCCACCGCACCCTGTCTCATGCCCCAGATGCGATCGGTCTCCTGGCCCTTGGTCGTGACCATGATGATGGGAATCGCGCGAGTCGCCGGATCATTCGCCAGCGTGCGTGTCGCCTGATACCCATTGATGCCCGGCATCACCACGTCCATGAAGATGAGGTCCGGCTTCATCTCCTTGGCCTTCTTGATGCCCTCGGCGCCATTGGCGGCTGCAGCGGTCTGAAAGCCGTGACGCTCCAGTGCAATCTGCATGACGTGCACTTCGGTGGGCGAGTCATCCACTATCAATATGAGCGCCATGCCGGGGCCTCCGGGCTTAAGACCGGTCATTTGCCTACGTGCGTCTCGATCGCATTCAACAGCTCGTCCTTCGTGAAGGGCTTGGTGAGGTAGTGCTCCGAGCCCACGATCCTGCCGCGCGCGCGATCGAACAGTCCATCCTTGCTCGACAACATGATGACCGGGATCGACTTGAAGACCTTGTTGTGCTTGATGAGCGAACAGGTCTGATAGCCGTCAAGACGCGGCATCATGATGTCGACGAAAACGATATCCGGTTGATGGTCGGCGATCTTGGAGAGGGCATCGAAGCCATCGACCGCCGTGTAAACCTCGCAGCCTTCCTTGGTGAGGAGCGTCTCGGCAGTTCGCCGAATGGTCTTGCTGTCGTCGATGACCAGTACCTTCAGTCCGCTCAGCTTCGACTTGCCATCCAACACGTGCTGTGTCTCCCCAGCGACCCCATCGAGGCCTCGCGTGGTGTATTAGTCGGGCCTCGTCGCGGGCGCGATTCGAAGCGGCCCCACGCAACGGGACGCCTTTTAACATATCAGTTTCGGGTCCGCTAATGCGCACAGTTCACAATTTAGAAGGCGCATCGAAGCGTGACGGACATCACAGGTGTGAGAAGCAGCATTCGTGGGCGGCCATTGGCTGACAAATCGTGCCGACAGCGCCGGATCACGACCGCTCTAAGCAGCATCTGATAAGGCAAACCCGCAAACACAGGCAGCCGGCGCAGTCGGCAGGTGTCACCCAACGTCCACCCGCTAATGCGAGGTAAGGAAGAAGCAGCCCTCCTCCTTGCAGGCGCAGGACGAGACGGACATTGCGGTCGGGGGATTGTGCCAACTCGGGCGCACCTATGTTTGCGGGGACACATCTTCGGGTCGCACTGTCATCAAACGCTGGTCGGCCCGAGGTTGGCACAGCCCCCCACCCAATGGCCGGCTCGGACTGCTCTTGGGTTGGTGTGGCACTGCGGTTGGGCGCGGTAGTATCTCGCTCGGGATCACCGCTACAGCGAAAACGGAGGTTTTGGATGCCGGATCGGGTGCGCCTTGGGGTGGTAATGGACCCTATCGACCACATCAAGCCCGCCAAGGACACGACGCTCGGCATGCTGCTGGCCGCCCAGGCACGCGGTTGGGAGCTTCTGTACCTCGAGCTTCCCGATGTCTGGCTGCGCGACGGCACCGCGTGGGGCCGCACTCGCCGGCTGACGGTACGCAACAATCTCGATGACTGGTTCACCCTGGCTGCAGGCGCCACCGAAAAGCTCGCCGAGCTCGACGTGGTCCTGATGCGCAAGGATCCGCCGTTCGATACCGAGTACATCTACAGCACATACATATTGGAGCGCGCCGAGGCTGCCGGTGCCCTGGTCGTGAACCGGCCGCAGGGCCTCAGAGACATGAACGAGAAGGTCTATACGGCCTGGTTTCCCGACTGCTGCGCCCCGACCCTCATCACGCGCAACATGGCCGACATGGTGGCCTTCCTGCATGAGCACCAGAAAGTCGTGGTCAAGCCCCTTCATGGCATGGGTGGGCGCTCGATCTTTGTCCTGCAACGGGGGGACAAGAACACCAACGTCGTATTCGAGACGCTCACCGACTATGGCCAGCACTACGCAATCGTGCAGCGTTACATCCCCGACATCGTCACTAAGGGTGACGCGCGTGTGTTGCTGGTCGACGGCGAGCCCGTACCCTATGCACTGGCGCGGATTCCCACTGAGACCGACAACCGGGGCAACCTGGCGGCGGGGGCGCGCGGCGAAGGCCGGCCGCTGAGCGAGCGCGATCTGTGGCTCGCGCGCCAGATCGGCCCGGCGATGCGAGAGCGCGGCATGATGTTCGTGGGACTCGACGTCATCGGCGAGTACGTCACGGAAATCAATGTCACCAGTCCCACCGGGGCACGCGAGCTCGAAAAACAGTTCAAAATCGATGTCGGCGGCATGTTGATGGACGCCATCGACCGCCGGCTCACGCAATCCCGTAAACGATGAGCACCAGGTGGATCAGACAGGCGGGCTGCCCGTGGTGGACGAGCTGACCATTCCCGTCGACAGCGAGGCGCCGGTCCGGGATCGGTTGCAGATCACGCTGTTTCTCGCGGCGTTGTTCCACGGCATCATAATCCTCGGCATCTCGTTCGGCGCACCGGCCTTCGTGGCCAACAATGCGTTGCCAGCGCTCGAAGTGCTGCTGGTCGGCAACAATTTGCCGGAAGCCGCGCAGAATCCGGACGCAAACTATCTCGCCAATCGCAGCCAGCAGGGTGCCGGGAACACCACGGAGGACCGACGCGCCGAGAGTCCGCAGACCTCGCTCGTTCCCTTCGATAACCCCGGCATTGCGCAGGGACAGGCACTGGTGAGCCAGGAAGCCGGCCTCGAGCGAGCGGCGAGCGCGGAGGTTCTCGCGAGCAGTGCCGAGAGCCCGCAGGCAGTGCATTCCGCCGACAACGCCGAGACGCACAGCAGCACTCAGCAGACCGCCCTGCTGATGCACGCAGGCCCGGTTTCGCCGATTCCATCCAGCGACGATGACGAGCAGGTCGTCCTCAAGGGCCGCAATGAAAGGGAGCTGGTCATCACCCCGAATACACGCGAGTCCGGCGTGGCCGTTTACCTCGATGCCTGGAAGCGCAAGGTGGAACGCATCGGAACCTTGAACTACCCGAATGAGGCACGTCGCCGCGGCTTGTCCGGGAGCCCGGTGCTCGAAGTGGCGATCAATTCCAACGGGGAAATGGAAGACATCGTGGTTCGTCGCAGCAGCGGGCACGCGGAACTGGATCAGGCCGCGCTTGCCATACTGAAGCTCGCGACGCCCTTCGATCCGTTTCCGTCGGGGCTGCGCAAGCGCCATGGCTCGATACGCTTCGCCTACGAATGGCAGTTCCTGAGTGGTGAGCTGGTCGACTCCAGCGTAAAGGTCGTGACGCCTCCTTGAGGGTCCGCAGGCGGTAGCCGGATACTGGGTAACATGACAGCGAAGGAATTCCTCACCAACCAGCTTCTGATCGCGATGCCGGCGATGACCGATCCGAATTTCTCCCAGACGGTGACGCTGATCTGCGAGCACAGCGAAAAAGGCGCCCTCGGCCTGGTGCTCAACCGTCCTTTGCCGATGATGCTGAGTGATGTGTTCGAGCAGCTTTCGCTCGATGCGGCAAATGCCAGGATTGGGCAACAAGCAGTGTTGCGCGGCGGGCCGGTGCAGACCGATCGCGGCTTCGTCGTGCACCGGCAGGGCGGGAGCTGGGATTCGACCCTGAAGGTATCCGAACGCATCGAGGTCACTACCTCGCGCGACGTGCTCGCCGCGATGGCGCGAGGTGAAGGACCGCCCAACGCCTTCATCGCCCTCGGCTACGCGGGCTGGGATGCAGGACAACTGGAACAGGAGATCCTGGCGAACGCCTGGCTCAGCGTTCCGGCTGACGAGAGCGTGATCTTCGATGTTCCCTATGAAGAGCGCTGGCACGCGGCAGGGAGACTCCTCGGCATCGACCTGACCCAGATCAGCCCCGAAGCGGGACATGCCTGAGCCGGCGACACTAAGGGAAGCTCTGCACAGGTTTCATGGGCGCGACCGTGCCTCCGCAAGCTTCTGGCTAGGCGCGAGGCGCAGTCGATATGTCGATATCGACCAGACTCGCAACGACGTCACAAGCTTGCCGAGGCCGGTCCCGTCCGGGTTGCGTCGCGAACGGGCAGCTGCGTCGTTGCACCGCTTGCCAATGGACTCGACCATTAGCTGCGCGACGCGCCTAGCATCTGCACCGTTGGCGACGCAACGCCCACCATGAAACCTGCGCAGAGCTTCCCTTGGGTCGCCCTCGCCTTCGACTTCGGCCTAAAGCGTATCGGCGTCGCTTCCGGCGACTCGATCACGCGCCGCGCCGCGCCCTTGAGCACACTCGACCGCCCCGGCGGGCGACTCGACTGGGCGGCTATCGAATCGCTGCTCCACACCTGGCACCCGGCGATTTTGGTGGTCGGAGTGCCGTACAATTCGGACGGTTCCCCCGGCACATTGACCGAACCGGCGCGAGAATTCGCGCGGGAGCTGCGTGTGCACGCGAAGCTCCCGGTGGAACTGATGGATGAGCGCTGGTCCTCCCTCGAGGCGGCGGCCCGCCTGAAATGGGCGCGGCAGAGCGGACAGCGGGTGCGACGGGTGAAAAAAGCAGATGTGGATGCGGGGGCGGCCTGCGTGATCCTGGAGCGCTGGTTCGAAGAAGCCCCGCATGCCCGGACGGATTCATGACAACTGAGTTTCGGCAACTACGCGACGACGGCTCTCTGCAGCATCTCATCACGCTCGAGGGACTGGATCGAACTCTGCTCGAACGGCTCCTGAAGCGCGCTCAGCAATTCATCCGGCCGCTCGGCGCACCTGCGATGCGTTCCACTTCGCTTGCCGGAGTCACGGTCGCCAACCTGTTCGGCGAGCCGAGCACGCGCACACGGGGTTCTTTCGAGCTCGCCGCACGCCGCCTCGGCGCCGACGTCGTGAACCTCGAGGTGCACCTGTCATCGCGTAGCAAGGGCGAGACCGTGCTGGACACCGTCTACACGCTGGAGGCGATGCAGATCGATGTAATGGTGATGCGCGAAGCAGAGCCCGGAGTGCCAGGTCACGTCGCGCAACATGTCGCCCCACATGTAAGCGTGCTGAGCGCAGGCGAAGCGCACCTCTCCCATCCAACGCAAGGGCTGCTCGATGCGCTCACCATCCGCCAGCACAAAGGCAGCTTTGGTTCGCTCAGCGTCGCCATCGTGGGCGATGTGGCGCACTCGCGCGTGGCGCGATCTGCGGCGCAGGCGCTGCGGATTCTCGAGGTAGGCGAGCTGCGGATCGTGGCACCGCGCGCGTTCATGCCACCCCCCGGCGAATTCGCGGGCGCGCACCGCTTCGACAGCATCGATGCAGGGATCCGCGGCGCAGACGTGGTGATGATGCTGCGCATCCAGAAGGAACGCCTCACCGAAGGCAGTGCGCTGGACGACGCCACCTATTTCAGACAGTTCGGTCTGAGCGCCGAACGACTCAAGCTGGCCCGGCCGGATGCGATCGTCATGCACCCCGGACCGATGAACCGCGGCATCGAGATCGAGTCGAGCGTTGCTGACGGCCCGCAGTCGGTCATTCGCCAGCAGGTGACGAACGGCGTCGCGGTGCGCATGGCGGTGCTCGAAGCCGTTACCGAAGGCGTACGGCGCCTGAGGCAGCGGGCGTGAACTCCAGCGTTCCTCGCACCCACCGCAACACCATCTTCGTCGAGCAAGCGCCGGTCCTGGAGCAGAGCGCGTTCGCAGCAGATCAGTTCGTGTTGCGAATCAAGGCGCCCAAGTGCGCCGCGAAAGCGACGCCGGGGAGCTTCATTCATCTCACCTGCGACCCTTCGGTACCCATGCGCCGGCCGCTCTCCATCATGCGCGCGGACGCGAGAGCGGGCTGGGTCGAGGTGCTCTACAAGGTCGTCGGCCCGGGCCTGAGGCACTTGTCCACGCGACGAGCGGGCGATGTCGTCAGCACCATGGGGCCGATCGGCAGCGGGTTCGTGCCGCATTCCGACAGGCCGCGCACGCTCCTCGTGGGCGGTGGTGTGGGCGTTCCGCCGATGGTGTTTCTCGCCGAACGCCTGCGCGATTCGCGCGAGGCCAGGTGGCAGCCATTGGTGTTGATGGGCTCGGAGATTCCGTTTCCGTTCCGCGCGCGCCCCTCGACGATCATTGTGCCGGGAATTCCTGCTGGCGTGATCGCGTGCATGCCCTTGCTCGATGACTGGGGCATTCCCAGCCGGCTGGCGAGCTTTGCGGAATTCGCAGGCTGCTTTCACGGCTACGTCACGAGCCTCGCGTCAACATGGCTCGCCTCGTTATCGCGCGACGAGTTGCGACAGGTAGAGATGTTCGCCTGCGGCCCGACGCCAATGCTCAAAGCCGCCGCCACGGTGGCGCGGCAGTTCGACATCGCGTGCCAAGTATCACTCGAGGAATTCATGGCGTGCGCAGTCGGCGGCTGTGCCGGTTGCACCGTGCTGGTGCAAACCGACACGGGCCCGGCGATGAAGCGCGTGTGCGTCGACGGACCGGTATTTGACGCCCGGGCAGTGTTCTCGCAGCAGACCTGACGCGTTGGCCCCGATCCGACTCAGAAGTGGAACGTGATGCCGAGTTGCGGCCCCTGCGACACCACGTCGTACACGAAGCCGTTATCGTCATAGTCGATGCTGATCCAGCGGTACCCCATCATCACCGAGGTACGCGGTGACAGGAACCAGTTGAACAGTAGCTCAGCCTGCCACGCGAGATCGGAACCGACGCCAAAGCCGCCAATGTCGCCGTGGAACTGGAAGTTCCAGCGCTCGCCGATCGGCAGCGTGAGAATTCCGCCGATGAACGGGTCCCACCAGTCCACCTTGCCAGAGCGACTGCGCCCGATGGTCTGAAAATCGATCGAGGTGCTCAACTGGTTGTAGTGCACTCCCACGAGCGACATGAAGATTGGCGCGAGCTGGTAGCCGACATTGAGCTCGACCCCCCATTGATCCACGTCCACGTCGGCGTTTGGTTGATCGGAGGAACCCCCCAGGCCCATGTAGATGATGTCGGTCCCGAATGACCATGCGCCCCGCGTTGCCCGGGCGCGGCCCATGAATCCGAACTCGAGGTTCGAGAAGATGTCGCTGGCGGACTCGTCGACGTCGGCAATGAACGGCTCGACGCCAGTCTTGCCATCCATCCCCGCCGCGAGCATGTAGACGGACAGGTCCCACTTCCACGCTCGTGAGGCGCTGACGTCCGCCGACTGCGCCATTGCGGAACCACAGGAGAGTCCTGCCAACAGCAGAATGAAAACCACGAATCGTCCCGACATGTTGCTCTCCTCGGGCTGCGCGGACGGATTGGCCGATCGGCCACAACGGATCAGCGTCGACGTCCACGGATAGCCTGCGCGCAACCAGCCGTCAATTGGACCTTGGTGCGCTCGACACGGAGAGCGAGCAGTCTGCCGCCTGCAGCTATTCTACTTTCGGACGCCTCGAACCACTGAGTAGTAGCCGTAGCTCGGCGTCACATCGATGTGATCGAAGCCGGCATTCGTCATCAGGTCCTTCAATTCCGCAAACGTGAATTGCCGTCCCTGTGTGCCGAGGAGCATGACCAGGCTGAACGTCGCGGTCGTGAGTGGACCGATGCCGGAGTCGTCCAGCAACGCCTCGTGAATGAGGACGTGTCCGCCCGCGGGCAGCGCCGCTTGCGCTTTTGCGAGAAGTTGCGCGCAGGTGTCGAAGTTCCAGTCGTGCAGGATGTTCGAGAAGAACAGCGCGTCGTAGCCTCGCGGCCATTCCTGCCGGAACATGTCGACGGCGCGTGTGTCGACGCGTTCGCTGAGGCCAGCTGCGGCAACATATTCCGCGGCGACCTCGCACATCGCCGGCAGCTCCATGATCGTGCAGCGCAGCTCCGGATGACGTTCCGCGAGCGCGATGCAGAAACACCCGGAGCCGCCCCCAACATCGAGCAGGCGCTTGACCCCCGCAAAGTCGATGTTGCGCGCCATGCCGAGCGCCGCAGGAACAGAGTGGCTATGCATCAGGGCCGCAATCATGCGCGCCTGTTTTATCTCGACCTGGCCGCTCGCCCAGGCATCGACGGGGCGGTCGTCCTTGCGCCCAGTGGTCGATGTCGGCTCGCCACGTCTGAGCGCCTCCTTGACGGCGTTGTACTGCGGCGACGCCGTACCCATGCGGCTCAACAGGCCGCCCCAGAAGTAAGGGCTATCGCGCAGCAGGTACAGGCGCGCAATGTCGGTCAGCTGGTAACGATCGTCGTTGCGCACCAGCAGTCGCAAAGATGCAAATAGTGGCAGCAGGATTTCCGTTCCGCGGTTGCTGAGGCTGAGCCTGCTCGCCAGGGTGGTGTGCGAGGCCGGCGATTTCGCCAGCGACTCAAACACTTCGATGTCGACCGCAGCCGTAACCGCCGGCAGCCAGAATACGGACAACCATAGGTCCCACATGGGCTTGTCATCAGTCGTGGGCAGTTCGAGGGTCATCGAATGGCTCCTTGTGGCAAACGTTATCGCAGCGGCTGGAAGTCGCCACCGCGTTCGAGGGCTCCGGACGGCAAGGCGTGAACCTGTTCGATTGAACTTGACGGCGAATGCTCGCGGAGAAAGCATTCGCCATCTGGTTTTGATACACGCGGGCGTCGAGGCGGGATCGTAGCCGAATCGGCCCTGCCAGGGAGGTGCACGCCATGTCCAAACTTTCACGTCGCACGCTCCTCGCCGCAGCCACGGGTTTGGTCGCGGCCGGCAATCAGATTTCCCACGCTGAAAGCACGGGCGTCGGCGGCAGCTCGAAGTTCGAGCTGGAGCGCTTCATCGACGAGGTGAAGAAGGCGCAAACGGAAAGTGACACTCAGAAGGCTACCCATGAATTGCTCGCCCGCGTCGTTTCCGAGCCGCGCTCGGTGCTCGCCGGCCTCGGCGAGCCCACCGAAGTTGGCATTCACACCCTGTACCGGGCCCCGGACCTGACGATTCTCAACGTGATCTGGGCGCCAATGATGGTGCTCCTGCCGCACGATCACCGGATGTGGGCCACGATCGGGATCTACACCGGGCGCGAAGACAACATCCTGTGGGATCGCAGCGGCGGCGTCGTGCGTGCTGCATCTGCGAAGGCGATTTCCGAGCGCCAGGTATTCGATCTGCCCGACACTGCGATCCATTCGGTGATCAACCCGATTCCGCGCCTGACCGGCGCGATTCATATCTACGGGGGCGATTTCTTTGGCGTCGCCCGCAGCCAGTGGGATTCGGAGACGCTGCACGAACACCCACTCGACCTGCAAGCCGCACAGCTTTCATTCCGCGAGGCGAACGATCGCTTCAAGTGTTCGCAGTGAGGATCGGCGCGTCTCGTGAGTCGCAAGATCGGATGAGCGATAGCGCCAACCTGGCGACGGAGCGACCGACCTTCGTCACCCACCTCGAGTGCTCGATGACCGGCGAGCGCTACGAGCCTGATCGCTTGCACAGGCTCTCGACGGCGGGCTTTCCCCTGCTGGTCCGATACGATCTCGAGGCGGCAAGCCGTGTCCTCGATCGCGATGCCTTGTCGCAGCGTGCCGGCGACTTCTGGCGCTATCGCGAGCTCCTTCCGATACGCAACGTCCACAACATCGTGTCGTTGGGTGAAGTGATCACACCCCTCGTCGCGCTCACCTATCTGCACCACGGACAGGTGCTGGTGAAAGACGAGGGGCGGCTGCCCACGGGCTCGTTCAAGGCACGGGGCCTCGCCGTAGCCGTGAGCATGGCCAAGGAGCTGGGCGTACGGGAGGTCGCGATTCCGACCAATGGCAACGCTGGTGCAGCGCTTGCCGCATATGGCAGCCGTGCGGGAATGAAAGTCACGGCCTATTGTCCCGCTGACACCCCCGAAGTGAATGTCGCGGAGATCGCACTGCTGGGTGCGACCGTTTACCTCGTCGATGGCCTGATCAACGACTGCGGCAAGCTGGTCGCGCAAGGGGCGCGCGAGACCGGCTGGTTCGATTTCTCCACCTTGAAGGAGCCCTATCGCATCGAAGGCAAGAAGACGATGGGACTCGAGCTCGCCGAACAGCTCGGCTGGGTGTTGCCGGACGCGATCTTCTATCCCACGGGTGGCGGCACGGGGCTGATCGGCATGTGGAAGGCGTTCGAGGAGCTCGAGACCCTGGGCTGGATCGGCGCCAAACGCCCCCGTATGTACGCGGTACAGGCTGCAGGTTGTGCGCCTATCGTTCGCGCGTTCGAGCGAGGCCAGGAGCACGCCGAGCCCTGGGTCAACGCACACACGATTGCCGCGGGCATTCGTGTGCCGGGAGCGATCGGGGATTTTCTGATCCTGCGTGCGGTGCGCGCTTCAGGCGGCAGCGCAATTGCGGTGAGCGATGAGGCGATTGAGCAGGCTCGGGTTGTGGTCGCAACGCAGGAAGGTCTGCTGCTGTGCCCGGAAGGTGCGGCAACCTATGCGGCGTATCTCGCGGCCCTCGGTCGCGACATCGTCAAGGCGAATGAGCGTGTGGTGCTCTTCAACTGCGCATCCGGGCTGAAATACCCGATGCCAAAGGCTGGAATTGCCCTCGGCCGTCCCGGATAAGGTCAACCGAAGTTGATCTTGGCTTCGAGATTGGTGCGTGAGTCAGCGTTCATGAGCGCTTCTTCGAGCTCGATCCTGCCGGCCTTGAAGAGCGCATAGAGAGAAACGTCGAAGCTGAGCATGCCGCGCTCGGTGGTGTTACGGACCGCCTCTTTCACGCCGACCACGTCACCCTTCTTGATGAGCTCCGAGATGTGTGGCGTGTTCAGCATGACTTCCATGGCGGCAACCCGCTTGCCGTCGCGCGTGCGCACCAGCCGCTGAGAAACAATGGCGCGCATGTACTGCGACAGGTCGAGGAACACCTGGTTGTGCTGATCGCGCGGGAACATGTTGATGATGCGATCGAGTGTTTCGGCGCTGTTGTTGGCGTGCAGCGTCGCGATGCAAAGGTGTCCCGTGCCCGCGAGCGTGATCGCCGCTTCCATGCTCTCGCGGTCGCGGATTTCGCCGATAAGGATCACGTCCGGCGCGGCGCGCATCGCACCACGCAGAGCGCGCGCGTAAGACTTCGTGTCGAGGCCCACCTCGCGCTGGTTGATGATCGACTTCTTGTTGGTGTGGAGGAACTCGATCGGATCCTCGATGGTGAGAATGTGATCCGATGAAGTCTCGTTGCGAAAGTTGATCATCGCCGCGAGCGTCGTGGACTTGCCTGAACCCGCGGCGCCGACCATCAGCAGCAGCCCGCGTTTCAGCATCACCAGGTCTTTGAGCGTATCCGGATGGCCCAGCGCCTCTAACCTCGGCATGTCGGCAGTGATGTAGCGCAACACCATCGCGGGATAGCCGCGCTGGTGGAAGACGTTCACGCGGAAACGGCCGAGCCCCGGCTCGGAGATGGCGAAGTCAATTTCCATCTCCTCGTTGAAGTACTCGACCTGTTCCGGCGTCATCAGGCCGTAGGCAGCCTGGCGCACGGTCTCGGGGCTCAGGATCTGCTTGTTCACCGGCATGATCTGGCCTTCGATCTTGATCTTGACCGGTGCATTGGAGGTGAAGAACAGGTCCGAAGCCTTCTTCTCCACCATCAGCTTGAAAAGAGGCTTGGTGTTGAGAATCTGGGCCGCTGCCCCGGATACTTCTTCTGCATCTTCCATGGGGGCACCTTTGCTCATCAGAACACCTTGCCTTCACCCTCTTCGAGAATTCTGAGTGACGCGGCACCCTCGGTCTCGGACTTCATCTCGCGCTTGCTCTCGAGCTTGATGCGCAGGCGCAACTCGTTCTTCGAGTCGGCGTTGCGCAACGCATCTTCATAAGAAATCAGACCTGCTTCGTACAGGTCGTAGAGCGCCTGGTCAAAAGTCTTCATGCCGAGCCGGTTGGAGCGCGACATGACTTCCTTGATCTGCGCGACTTCGCCCTTGAAGATCAGGTCCTGGATCAGCGGCGAGTTGAGCATGATTTCCATGGCAGCGATGCGCCCCGAGCCGCTCTCGCGCGGGATCAGGCGCTGCGAAATCATGGCACGCATGTTGAGCGACAGGTCCATCAGGAGCTGCTCGCGACGCTCGTCAGGGAAGAAATTGATCACGCGGTCGAGCGCCTGGTTGGCGCTGTTGGCGTGCAGCGTCGACAACACCAGGTGACCGGTCTCGGCAAACTGGATGCCGTACTCCATCGTGTCGCGGTCACGGATTTCGCCGATCAGGATCACGTCCGGCGCCTGACGGAGCGTGTTCTTGAGCGCCATGTGCCAGGACTCGGTGTCCACTCCCACCTCGCGATGCGTGACCACGCAACCGCGGTGCGGATGGATGTATTCGACCGGATCCTCGATGGTGACGATGTGGCCGCGGGTCTTGTCGTTGCGATGACCGACCATCGCCGCCAGCGTGGTTGATTTGCCTGAACCCGTACCGCCGACGACGATCACGAGCCCGCGCTTGGAGAGCACGACCTCGCGCAGGATCGGCGGCAATTCGAGCTCTTCGAAAGTCGGAATCTTGGCGTTTATGGTGCGCAGCACCGCGCCGATCATTCCCTGCTGCACGAACGCGCTGACGCGAAAGCGCCCGATGCCGGGCGGCGCAATCGCGAAGTTGCACTCCTTGGTGGAGTCGAACTCGCGCGTTTGCTTGTCATTCATGATGGCGCGCACCAGCGTCGCGCTCTGCTCGGGCGTGAGGATCCGGTCGCTTTGTGGACGGATTTCGCCGTCGATCTTGATGGCTGGTGCAAACCCGGACGTAATGAACAGGTCCGAGCCTTTCTTGTCGACCATGCGTTTCAGCAGGTCCTGCATCAGCTTGATGGCTTGATCACGATCCATGAGCTGACCTCAGGCGCAAGCGCGCTTCAGATCTGGTCCTTGTTCTGGGCCTTGTACCGCGCCTCTTCCTTGCTGACGACGCCCTTGGCCATGAGCTCGGTCAGGCACTGGTCGAGGGTCTGCATGCCCTGCGCCTGGCCGGTCTGAATCGAGGAATACATCTGCGCGATCTTGCCTTCACGGATCAGGTTCCGGATCGCCGGAGTACCGATCATGATCTCGTGCGCCGCGATGCGGCCACCGCCAATGCGCTTCATGAGTGTCTGCGAGATCACCGCGCGCAGCGATTCGGACAGCATCGCGCGCACCATTTCTTTCTCGGCCGCCGGGAACACGTCGACGATGCGGTCGATGGTCTTGGCGGCGGAGCTCGTATGCAGGGTACCGAACACCAGGTGGCCCGTCTCGGCCGCGGTGAGTGCCAGGCGGATCGTCTCGAGGTCGCGCATTTCGCCGACCAGGATCACGTCCGGATCTTCGCGCAACGCGGACCGCAGTGCCTCACTGAAGCCGAGCGTATCGCGGTGCACTTCGCGCTGGTTGATGAGGCAGCGCTTGCTCTCGTGCACGAATTCGATCGGGTCCTCGATCGTGATGATGTGATCGGGCCGGTTGTCGTTACAGTGATTAACCATGGCGGCGAGCGTGGTGGACTTGCCCGATCCCGTCGGCCCTGTTACCAGCACCAGGCCGCGCGGCAGCATGCACAGATCCTTGAAGATCTTGGGCGCCGCAAGGTCGTCGAGCGTCAGAATGGCCGATGGAATATTGCGGAAGACGGCGCCGGCGCCACGGTTCTGGTTGAACGCATTGACGCGAAAGCGTGCGAGCTTCGGGATCTCGAAGGAAAAGTCCGTCTCGAAGAACTCTTCGTAAGCCTTCCGTTGCTTGTCATTCATGATGTCGTACACCATGCTGTGCACTTCCTTGTGCGTCAGCGCGGGCATGTTGATCCGCTTCATGTCGCCGTCCACGCGGATCATGGGCGGCACGCCCGCGGACAGGTGCAGGTCCGAAGCGTTGTTCTTGACCGCGAACGCGAGCAGTTGCGCGATGTCGACTGCCATTCGATCTCCCTGAGTCCGGATTTCGCCCGGACGCACCTGCGCGTCCGGCAGCTCACCGGTCGAAAAAAAGCGGCGTCAGTATAGCGGAGCAATATCGCACCCAATATGTTAATTGTTCCGCAGAATTGGGCCGAAAACGTCGCCGCTGTGCGTTCGCGCATCGCTTCGGCGGCGCAAAGAGCCGGCCGTGACCTGACGCACGTCACACTAGTGGCCGTGAGCAAGGCGCAACCCATTGAAGCGGTCCGTGCCGTGTATGCGCTTGGCGTGAAGGACTTCGGTGAGAACTACCCTCAGGAAGCGTTGCCGAAGATCGAGGCCTTGCAGCGCGAAAGTCCGGACTGGCACTTCATCGGCCAGGTGCAGTCGAACAAGACGCGCCCGATTGCGACGCACTTTTCGTGGGTGCACAGCATCGATCGCATCGCGGTGGCGCGCCGCCTGAGCCAGCAAAGGCCCTACCATGCCGCACCATTGCAGATCTGTCTGCAGGTTAAGCTGGCCACGGAACCTGGCAAAGCAGGCGTGACACCAGACGAGCTGCAGGCGCTTGCGGGCGAGGTTTCGCGTCTCGAGCGGCTGAAGCTGCGCGGACTGATGTGCCTTCCGCCGCCGAGCGACGACGCGACCCGACAGCGCTCCGTGTTTCGCCGCCTGCGCGAACTGCGCGATGAGCTGAACGCCGCGGGCCACGCGCTCGATGTCCTGTCCATGGGTATGAGCGGAGATTTTGAAGCCGCGATCGCGGAAGGCGCGACTCACGTGCGCATCGGTACCGCCATCTTCGGTGCGCGGCCCGTTTCCACCAAGAGGGAAACCTGATGCAACTGCCTCAAATCGCATTCATCGGCGCGGGCAACATGGGCCGTGCCCTGATCGGCGGACTGACGCGCAATGGCGTCGATCCAGCGCGCCTGGTCGTGGCGGATCCTTCCGAGGAGCAACGCCAACTGGCGCGCTCTCAGTTTGGCGTGCGCGCATCGGCCGATAACGTGGCCGCCGTGCAGGACGTCGATGTGGTGATCGTCGCGGTGAAGCCGCAGGTGATGCGCGGCACGATGAGTACACTTGCGGGAGCCGTCGCCTCGCGCCGCCCGCTGGTGATCTCCGTTGCCGCCGGGATTCGCATCGAGGCGATCGCGACGTGGCTCAATGGCCATGGACGGATCGTCAGAACCATGCCCAATCGGCCGGCGCTGCTCGGATGCGGCGTCACAGCGCTGTTCGCGCCGGCACCTGTCAGCGCAGCTGATCGCGAGCTTGCGAGCACGATCCTGGGCTCAGTCGGGCCGACGGTATGGCTGGAGCGCGAGGAGTTGATTGACGTTGTGACCGCAGTGTCGGGAAGCGGACCCGCGTACTTTTTCCGACTGATCGAGCTACTGGAGGCGGCGGGGCGAGAGCTCGGACTGCCCGCTTCCGTCGCCCATACGCTGAGTATCGAGACCGCCTACGGCGCGGGCTGCATGGCACGCCAGGGTGCCAGCGATCCGGCTGAGCTTCGTGCCCAGGTCACCTCCAAGGGCGGCACGACGGAGGCTGCTTTTCAGGAACTTGAGGCGGCGGACCTGCGTGGTATCGTGACGCGCGCCGTGACGGCGGCGGCACGTCGCTCGGCGGAACTGGCCGAGCAGTTCGGCGGCTGAACAGGGCAACTGAACAACGGAACACGATGGACGCCATACGCTTCATCATCAGCTCACTGCTGTCACTGGTCTTCTTCGCATTTCTGCTGCGCGTGATCCTGCAGCTGGCTCGCGCCGACTTTCGCAATCCGATTTCACAGGCGGTCGTGCGTGTCACAAATCCGCTGGTCCTGCCGTTGCGCCGCGTAATCCCTCCCGTGGGCAAGGTAGACCTCGCTTCCATCGTGGCGCTGCTGCTCGTGGAACTGGCGGTGGTCTCGATCCAGCTTTGGCTCTACACCGGGAGCGTGCCGCCGGGGCGCGAATTGCTGCTGCGTGTGGCAATCGACCTGCTTCACAGTGTCATCTGGTTCTACGTCATCGCGCTCTTCATCTACGTCGTGCTGAGCTGGGTCGCGCCCGGCACCTACAGCCCGGCGTCGGCACTGCTCGACCGCATTTGCGAGCCGCTCGTCGCGCCGGTGCGAAAAATCGTGCCACCGATCGGCGGGCTGGACCTGTCCGTGCTGTTCGTCACCATCCTGCTGCTGGCGCTTCTCAAGCTGTTCTGAGCAGCGGAGCCGCGCGCTCAATCTGAGCACGCAATGGCTTACGTCGATGTGCAAAGCAAGAATCGAACTCGCACCGTCGGCAATCGCCGACGTGGCATAAACTCGAGGTGATGCGCGCGGGGCTTGAAATCTAGGCATTCGCGCATCTTCAGCAGAAAAAAATAGTTGCCGCGAAGCCTTCCGCTGCGGTTTTTTTGTGCTATTTTGCCGCCCGACTTCAAACCGGGGCGCAAAGCCCGCACCCAAGAACACAGGAGATTCAGAGATGGCGAAAAAGAATGCTGCACCGACCAAGTCCGAGATCCTGGCTCAAATTGCCAAGGAGACTGATCTTTCCAAGAAGCAAGTCGGTGCCGTGTTTGATTCCCTCGCCGGCGCCGTCAAGAAGAGCCTCCGCAGCCACTCTTTGTTCACGCTGCCAGGCCTGCTCAAGATGAAAGTCGTCAAGAAGCCCGCGACCAAGGCGCGCGAAGGCGTCAATCCGTTCACCGGGGAAAAGATGATGTTCAAGGCCAAGCCCGCCAGCAAGAAGGTGCGGATCATGGCCCTGAAGAACCTCAAAGGATTCGTGAACTAAGAATTCACGCATCAAGCGACTCCGGAGCGGCCGACCGCTCCGGAGCTTTCAGTCCCCTCGCCCCTCCTGACCCACAAACGCGAACACCGCTGCTTTCAGGTCCAGCAGGCGTCCGTGAAAGAAGTGTGTGACGCCGGGAAGTACAGTTACCTGCGGCGGTGGCGATCTCGTCTTGGCCCACGCGATTACCTCCTCGTGATTGACGAGCTCATCCTCATCTCCCTGGATCAGTAGCCAGCGGGTCGACGGCCCCGGCGTCGGGCCTGTCTCGAGTCGATGTATCGCCGGCGCCACCGTGATCAACACGCCGGCAGGGCGCGTCGCACATGCCCGGATCGCGATCGATGCGCCAAACGAGAAACCGGCCAACCACAAGCTAGCGCCCGCCCAACGCGCGAGACTCCAGTCAATCACCGCGATCGCGTCATCTGTTTCCCCGCTCCCCCCGGCGAATTCGCCAGCACTGTGTCCTACGCCACGAAAGTTGAACCGTACGGTTGGCACCCCCAGCTCCTGCAAGGTACGCGCAAGGGTGTGGGTCACTTTATTGTCCATCGTCCCGCCGAATTGGGGATGCGGATGACAGACGACACCGCAGCGGGTCACTGGGGCAAGACCCGGATCTTCAACCACTGCCTCGAGATCGCCGGCAGGGCCCGGAATCGATACGTGCAGCGGTTGCGGGGGGCGGAACGGCATGCGACGCATTGTGCCCGGCTTCGGCGCGCCGGACCTGTTGCTCCGCCGCACGGGTTCTGAAATGCTCCGGCGCCCGAGCGTTCGGAGAATCCGCATGCAGATCGAATCCCCGGACTTCATGCACCAGGCCCGCATCCCGGGGGAGTTCGCTTTAGCGGTCCCCGACCCGAACAACCACATCCGCTTGAGCGAGAACCGCAATCCCGGCTTACGCTGGCGTGATGTTCCGGGCGGAACACGCACACTGGTGCTGTTGTGCGTAGATCCTGATGTGCCCACGCGGCCTGACGATGTCAACAAGGAAGGGCGTGTCGTGCCGCGAACTCTCCCGCGCACGAATTTCTATCATTGGTTACTGGTCGATGTTCCGCCGACGGTGAGCGAAATCCGTACCGGAGTGTGCTCGGCTGGAGTCACTGCACATGGCAAGCAACACCCACCCGGCCCGGTCGGTTCCAGACAGGGCATCAACGACTACACGGGTTGGTTCGCCGGAGACGCCGCGATGCAGGGCCAGTGGTTCGGCTACGACGGGCCGTGCCCGCCGTGGAACGATGAGCTCCTGCACCACTATCACTTCGTGCTGTACGCGACCGATCTTGCGCGTTGCCCGGTTGACGGAGCGTTCACAGGCGCGCAGGTGGAAGCCGCCCTCAAGGGACACGTGCTCGCTGAAGCACGTCTCACCGGCACCTATTCACTGAATCCGGGCGTGAGCTAACCCACTTCAACGGTCAGCGAATTTCCCACTGACCCTGCGCGACCTGGCAACCGCGGCGCGTCACGGTCTGCGACTTGCCATTGGCCGATGAACGCAACTTGAACACGCGGCACGTACGGCCGTCGAGTTGCTCCGACCCGGTCGGCGTCAGCACGTAAGCGACGCCAGACTGATCGTTACGCCACTGCACGCTTTGGCCCGGCTGGGCCAGCTCGAGCGATTGGCCAACGCAGCCCTGATCGCGTTCATCGAGCTCCTTACCGATCTTCGAACCGATTAGTGCGCCGACCGCCGCGCCAAGGATAGTCGCAACCACCCGGTCTTCCGGCTTGGCAACTTCGTGTCCGATGACGCCACCAGTCACGCCGCCAATTACGGCTCCGACTTCCTCGCGGTTGCAATGGCCGGAAGTGATCGCGTAGTCACTCGGCCAGCGAGTCCCTGTGTAGCCGACGTAATACGAATCATGCTTCGCACGCCAGCCGTGGGCTGGAGCGTGCGGTGGCGGGTCCGCCAGCACAACGAACGCTGCCGTCGTCAGGACAGCCCCCGCGAGCAATCGCAAGGGCGGCAAAGCGCAGTTCATGAATTTCATCCCTTACTCCTCCCTTACGCCGCGATCAGGGTGGTGGAGGCGGCGCGAAATTGATGGTCGTGATCAGATTCGGCTGGACCGTAGCGTTCTGAGTCGGCGAAAACACGAGCGTGTCATCGATCGTCGGATCGTCGTCCGTACAGGTGAAGGCCAGCGTGTAGTCGCCCGGGGGAACGAAAGCGGCCTGGTACTGATACTGGGTGGCGCCGCTCACGACGTGCACCGGTGCGACTATCAACGGATCGACGTCAGTTTCGGCGGTTACATCCTCGATATCGTCAGGCGTTGCGCCGGCGCCGGAGAAGACGTAGACCTTGGGCATGCAATCCACCCCTACGAGGGTTGCGTCCACCTGGCCGGCGATCGCCCCGACATTGGCGTTATCGACGACGCGCAGAGTTGGACGCATCAGCACCGCCTGCGTGCAATCCAGCCCCGAGCCTTGCTGACCCGGCGGTGCGCGTAGTGACTCATGCAGATTGAAATCGACGGTCAGCGCGATACTTCCGTCTGCGGGCAGACTGAAGCCGCGGTTGAGCTTGAGGCCCGACTCGGCACCGCTCGGCACCTCCAGCTCGCACTCAGCGCCGGTGCTGGTGACCAGATACGAGTCGCGCACACCCGGCGCGTTGTCGACGATGAGCCGCAGCCACTCGTAACGGCCGGCCGGCAGCGTGACCCCGTCGAGGAGCAGCGCCGCGCGCCCGTCCTGATATTCCAGCAGATTGAACTGGCGTGGAGTGGGCATGAGGTCCTGCACGATCTCGGGCCCCTGGCCTTCGTGCTTGAAAGCGACGCCACTGAACTGCACGACGACGCTGGTGGCATCATCGATGGGAGCATCCGTCACTCCTAGAGTGAGTGTGCCCGTATCTTCTGACGATCCACCTCCGCAGCCGATCAGAGTGCCAACACTCAAAGCGATGAGCAGCAGACTCGAAGCGCGCGTCCAGGAATTCATTGCGTAACCCTTAGTCATTCGACTTCAACGAACATGGAAGACAGTTTGAAGAGCGTGCAGCGCACGCCGCAACTGTCGCGGAAGACCGACTCACGAATCGCCGACGCAGCTCATTGCAAACGCAGGAACTGTGACGCGGTTGACAGAAATTAATGCGATTTTGGGTGCCGGTGATTTCTGCGCGGCACGCGCTGATGATGAGCCGCGTCGTCTATTGCTTGTAGACGACGCCGTCCTTCATCACGAAGGACACGCGTTGCAACGCTGTGATGTCGCTGAGTGGATCACCGGGCACAGCGATGAGATCCGCGAGCTTGCCCGTCTCGATGCTACCCAGCCGGTCGTCGATCTTCAGATACTTCGCGGGCACCATCGTTGCGGCCTTGATTGCTTCCATCGGCCGGCATGCCGCCTTCCACCATGTACTGGAACTCGCGCGCGTTGAGGCCGTGCGGAAAGACGCTCGCATCGGTTCCGAACATGATGCGCACGCCCGCCTTGTAGGCCTCCGCGAAGGTCTTCTGCAGCTGCGGGCCGATGGTGAGTGCCTTGGCGCGCACGATCTCAGGATACGCATCGGGCTTCTGCGCCTGCTCGTAGACCCAGCGCCCGGCACTGAGCGTCGGCACGTAGTGGGTGCCTTTGCTCTTCATCAGCAACATCAGGTCGTGATCCATGAACGTACCGTGCTCGATCGAATCGATGCCCGCGTTCACCGCGCGCCGCATGCCCTCGAGTCCATGCGCGTGAGCGGCAACCGTCAGCCCGTAATCGTGCGCGGTATTGATGATGGCGTGCAGTTCCTCGTCGTTGAACTGCGGCGCCTGGCCGCTCTTCGCGATGCTGAGCACCCCGCCGGTCACCGTGATCTTGATGACGTCTGCGCCTTCCTTGTAATGCTGGCGCACGGCACGCATCGCTTCAGCCGGGCCATCGACGACGTTGTCATCGACGCCGGGACCGGCAATCAGGTGCGGCCCCCAGCCGTTGGTGAAATCGCCGTGCCCGCCGGTGCTCGCGATGATGCGGCCCGCGGCAAAGATGCGTGGCCCCGGGACTTTCCCGGCGTTGATGGCGTTGCGCAGACCGAAGGCTACGTTGTACATGATGTCGCCGCAGTCGCGAACCGTCGTGAATCCCGCCTTCAGCGTTCGATCCGCATACACGACTGCGTCGAACGCGTAATCGGGCGGCGATTTCTTGTAGCGCGCCAGTTCGTAGCCGGGACTCGCTTCTTCAGTGATATGGACGTGCATGTCCATCAGCCCCGGCAATACTGTGGCGTTGCGCAAGTCGATGACCTGATCCTGCGCGCCAGCGTCGCGAAACCCGGATTCGATCGCCGTGATGCGATTGCCCTCCACCACGACCGTCACCTTGCCGGTCGCGCGGCTGCTGACACCGTCGATGAGGTGCCCGGCCTGGATGAGTGTCGCAGCCGGCAGCGGCAAGGCGAGAAAGCACGCGAGCAGCAGCGTTGCTGCACGCCCGTTAAGGTGCATCACGCTGATCTCCGCTCCGGCTTAAGTGGCGGGCTGGTTCTCGATTCCGACCAGCTCGACGTCGAACACGAGCGTCGCTCCAGGCGGAATCACGCCGCCTGCACCCGCATCGCCGTATGCGAGCGCAGGGGGAATCGTGAGGCGGCGCTTGCCGCCCACCTTCATGCCCTGGACGCCCTGGTCCCATCCCGGGATCACCTGCCCCGCACCGAGTTGGAAGCGAAACGGCTGATTGCGATCCAGCGAGCTGTCGAACTTCTTGCCCTTATGGTCCGGCGCGGCAGCCTCGTACAGCCAGCCCGTGTATTGCATGACCGCCGTGGCTCCGGGCGCGATCGCAGCACCGTCGCCTGGCGCGAGATCGACCTTCTGCAGCTGGGTCGGAGCGGGCACAGCGACCGACGATGCAGCAGGTTTTGTTGCGTCCTTATCGTTGCAGGCGGCGCACAGCAGTATCAGGAGCGGCCAGGTGAGCCGCGCTTGGAACATTTTCATGTAAAACCCTCATCGAGCCTTGGGAGAGATTACTTCGAATCCTTCTTGGCGAAATCGAGCGCAGCGGAGTTGATGCAGTAGCGCAGCCCGCTCGGCTGTGGGCCATCGTCGAAAACGTGCCCCAGATGAGCACCGCAATTGGCGCACGTCACCTCCGTGCGCACCATGCCGTGGGTTTTGTCGGTGTGCGTGCGCACACGATCGCCGGCGAGTGGTAGCCAGAAGCTCGGCCAGCCCGAACCCGAGTCGTACTTTTGCTCGGAGTCGAACAGCTTCGCACCGCAAACGATGCAGCCATACGTGCCCTTGTCCTTGTTGTAGGTAAACGGGCCGGTGAAGGCACGTTCCGTGCCCTTCTCCTGCGTGACGTGATATTGCTCTGGCGTGAGACGCTTGCGCAGCTCCGCGTCTTCGGGCTTTGCGTTCCCCATGACTGGCTCCATGTTCTGCGGCCGCAGGCATTGCAGCCGGCAACAGGCGGGCGATTATCTCAGAGCGTGGCGAAATTACGAGACCGTCAGGTCCCTGCGCCAGGGTTCGCTCCGGCACCGAGCGACAACAACAGTCGGTTCAGCCGGCGCACATAGTCGGCTGGATCTTCGAGCTGGGCGCCGTCGGCCAGGGCGGATTGATCGAAGAGCAGCAGCGCCAGCTCCTTGAAGCGTTCCGCATCGCTCAGGCCGTCGAGATATTTCACCAGCGGATGCTGCACGTTGAGCTCGAGCACCGGCTTGGTGAGCGGGGCCTTCTGACCGGCAGACTCCAGCAGTCGCCGCATGGAGCGACTGAGATCATGCTCGCCCAGCACCAGGCACGCAGGTGAATCGGTCAGGCGTCCGCTGACCCGCACCTCGCCAACCCGCTCGCCCAGCGCGTCCTTTACGCGCCGCAGGAGCGTCTTGCTCTCCTTCAGGTCCGATTCCTTGACCTTGCGATCGGCCTCGCTGAAGAGCGCACCGAGCTCGAGATCGCCGCGCGTCACGTCCTGCAAGCGCTTGCCCTCGAACTCGTTGAGCTGCCCCACCAGCCACTCGTCGATGCGATCGCCGAGCAGCAGCACTTCCACGCCCTTGCGGCGGAAGATCTCGAGGTGTGGGCTGGAACGAGCCGCAGTGACGCTGTCCGCCACCAGGTAGTAGATGCGATCCTGTCCCGCCTGCATGCGCTTGAGGTAGTCCTCCAGCGACTGATCCTGATCGTTGCCTTCGTTGTGGGTGGTGGCGAATCGCAGCAGCTTTGCAATCCGCTCGCGATTCGTTGGATCTTCGGCGAGACCTTCCTTCAACACGCGGCCGAATTCATCCCAGAAGGTCTGGTATTTCTCGGGCTCTTCGCTCGCGAGCCGCGTCAGCAAATCGAGCATGCGCCGCGCCAGCGCCGAGCGCATGCTTTCGATCTCCGGTGATTCCTGCAACAGCTCGCGCGATATGTTGAGCGGCAGGTCACCCGAATCAATCACGCCCTTCACGAAGCGCAGATACAGCGGCAGGAATTGCTCGGCGTCATCCATGATGAATACGCGCCGGACGTATAGCTTCACACCGCGTGGTGCTTCGCGCTGCCACAGATCGAATGGTGCATGCGACGGCACGTAGAGCAGACTCGTGTACTCGCGCTTACCTTCCACCTTGTTGTGGCTCCACGCGAGCGGATCGGCGTGATCGTGCGAGACGTGCTTGTAGAACTCGCGGTATTCCTCGTCCGTGATCTCGGTGCGCGGACGCGTCCAGAGCGCCTGCGCGTGGTTCACGGTTTCGTAGTCGCCCGAGGAGGTTCCTTCCTTGAGCATGCGCACCGGTAGCGCGATGTGGTCCGAATAGCGCCGCACCAGGCTGCGCAGCGTGAACCCGTCAGCAAACTCGCGTGCATCGCTTTTCAGGTGCAGCACGACGCTGGTGCCGCGTCGCTCGCGCGTCACGCGTTCGACCGTGAATTCACCCTCGCCGGTCGATTCCCAGCGCACGCCTTCATCGGGCGCCGTACCAGCCTTGCGTGACAGCACCTCGACGCGCTCCGCGACAATGAACGTCGAATAGAAGCCAACGCCGAACTGCCCGATGAGTCGCGAGTCCTGCTGCTGATCGCCGGTGAGACGGCTGAAGAATTCAGCCGTACCGGACTTGGCGATCGTGCCGAGCTGCTCGACGATCTCCGCACGGTTCATGCCTATACCGTTGTCCGTGACGGTGACCGTGCCGGCCTTGGTGTCGTAGTCGACGGTGATCGCGAGTTCCGGGTCATCGCCCAGCAGGTCGGGGTTCGACAGCGCCGCGAAACGCAGTTTGTCCGCCGCATCCGAGGCGTTGGAGATGAGCTCGCGCAGGAAGATCTCCCTGTGGCTGTACAGGGAATGGATCATCAGCTTGAGGAGCTGTTTTACCTCAGCCTGGAAACCGCGCGTTTCGCGCTCGAGGACAGTAGCCATCCGCTTGCATCTCGAAGAGTTTGCAGGCGGCGAATTCTGGGGCCGGAGCGCGCGATGTCAAGGCGTCCCGCCAGGACGTCATCGCGGCTGCCTGGAGGGCGAGAACTTAGCGAAGGATGGAGGTAGCCGAGAAGTCGACATCGACCGGCCAATCGAAACGCAGGCCGAGCCACGCCTGGCGCAGGCAACCGAACCAGTCATCGATCTCATCCCAGACCTGAAGCAAGACTTCCATTCGAGACTACCCTGCGCCGGAAATGGCGAGCGCAATATAGGCGGGCGCCGCATTCCGCCGGCGTGAGGACCATCACAGGCCAGCGCGAGTCGCTAATTGGAGTCAGCATTTGCTTGCACCGTGTAGGATGGCTGCGTAGGCTCCTTGGCCCACAGCGTGCTCCAGCGCACATTTGCTTCCCATGCAGCGTATCGTCGTCCTCAACCCCAAAGGCGGATCTGGCAAGACGACTATCGCCATCAACCTCGCCAGCTATTACGCGGTGCAAGGGCTGCGACCGGTGCTGATGGACTTCGATCCGCAAGGCTCGACCATGCGCTGGCTCAAGAAGCGCAGCATCCAGCAGCCGCCGATTCACGGCATCGCCGCTTACGAGCTCAACAACCGCACCACGCGCAGCTTCCACCTGCGTGCTCCGGGCGATGCGCAACGCGTCGTCATGGATACCGCGGCCGCGATTACCTCGCACCAGATGCCCGAGCTGGTGCGCGGTGCCGACGCCATTCTCGTGCCCGTGTTGCCCTCTGACATCGACATCCACGCCTGCTCGAAATGCATCGCGGATCTGCTGCTGGTGGCCAAGGTCAAGCGCAACGAAAATCGCATCGCGGTGATCGCCAATCGCGTGCGTAAGCACACCCTGATCTACCAGTCGCTGATGCGCTTTCTCGCCACGCTGCAGATTCCGATCGTGGCGACCTTTCGCGATTCGCAGAACTACATCCGCGGTGCCGAGCTCGGGCTCGGCATCCACGAAATGAAACCCTACCTGGTGCGCGAAGACACCGATCAATGGGATCCGCTGGTGAAATGGCTCGAAGAGCGGACAGCGCAACGACCCCTGGCGCAAGTCACGCAAACGCCAGCTGCGGCGCAACCAGTCGTGGTGCAGGCAAATGAAGTCAGCGTGGAAGAGCCAGCTCCGGACGGGAGCCTGGCGCACTAAAACGGGCTATTTCTCGCTCTTGTCGAAAGAGCCGCGGACCTTGTCCGCCCAGTTCTTGTAGTTGCTCCAGCTATTCAGATTACGCGTGATCGCCGAATGACGGCCAGCGCCTTTCGCGCGGTTTAGCCAGCTCGTATACGCCTCCAAAGTCTCCGCCTTGCCGCGCGGAGCGACTTCATCCGCACCATTGCGGCGCGGACTGGTGACGTCGTTTCGGTAGGTCTTGTTGTCGCTCATCCGATATCCCATGCCTGAATGCAGGGGACAGTACTGCCCACCCCTACCCCACGACAGGAACTGGTTCACACGCATCCGGGACCTGCCGACTAACGCGGATGAGTGCGACTGGCGTCGCACCGATAATGCAGTTCCGGGTTATGTCCGTGGCATCCGGCGCGTGACGCCGCGCACGCCACGATCAGGCGTGTTCCTTGAGCTCATCGCCCAGCAACGCACTGAACAGCGGTCGCATATCGGCGAGCGACTGATCGATCGCGGTCGGCAGCAGCGTGGTGTAGGCGTCGAGGAGCACTACGGCATTGCGTGCCGGATCGCTTCCCGTCGCAGCGCCGATGCGCTTCGCGAGACCACGGTTGACCGTATGCAACTGTGCATAGGCTTCCTTGAGCCCATCGAGCTTCAGATCTGCCTGGGCGCCATTGCTGGCCTTCAGAAGCTGGGCGAGCGCGTACATCGTGACTGAGCGGTAGATGGTTTCCAGCTCGCTGGCGAGCGGCACGTGAAAACGCGCCATCGGGCGCAGGAATTCCGTTCTCGGGCAGCCGCTGGTCGCCATGATCAGGCCGAGTAGCGAGCTGAGCGCCTGTTGCGCAGCGGTTTCCTGCGTCACGACCCGCTCGACGATGTGCACGTCGACTCGCACCTGGTCATAAGACACCAGTCGCTCCAGGCGCTCGATGATCCCGACCAGCTGAACGGCCACCGGACACTGCGGGTGCACGCTCGCCTGCAGCGGGCAGTTCTCGCACTGATTGAAGCCGAGTGCGGTCCAGAATGGCAGTTCGGGCGGATGCGGGTTGAGGAGCCGGAAGTCGCGGGGATCGAAGAACAGATCGAAGACTTCGCGCCTGCCATCCGGGAGCTGGAAGCGGTAGCGGACGCGCAGCGGACCCATGGCGCAATCATGGCGCGTCGCGGGTAATTGGGCCAGCGGCTTCTTTCAGCTCACCAGTCGGTAGCAGGGCTGGTAGTGACCATTGGCGATCTTCATACGCCGCTCGGCCACGAAACCAGCCAAGAGGGCATCGAGCGCCGCTACGATCGAGCGATCGCCGCGGATCTCGAAAGGTCCATATTTCTCGATGGCTCGCACACCGGCTTCCTTGACGTTGCCCGCCACTATCCCCGAGAAGACGCGCCGCAGGTTCGCCGCTCGCTGATGCGGCGGCTGATCCGCTCGCAGCTCGAGCGCGCGCATGCTTTCGTGCGTAACTTCGAAAGGCATCTGGAACTCGGGCGGAATGCGCAGCAGCCAGTTGTAGGTGTACGAGTCGTTCGACTGGCGCCGCCACTCGCGCACCTGCTCGGTGCCGCTCACCAGGGCTCGGGCCGTTCCGGCAGGGTCGCCCGCCATGATCCGGTAACGCTTCTGCGCTTCAGCGCCGAGGGTCGTGCCGATGAAGTGATTGATCTGCTCGAAGTAGCCAGCACTTTCGGCTGGCCCCGTGAAGATTACCGGGAAGGGCTGCGTGGCATTGGCCGGATCGAGCAGGATGCCGAGCAGATAAAGAATCTCCTCTGCGGTACCAGCCCCGCCCGGAAACACGACGATGCCGTGCGCGACACGCGCGAACGCCTCGAGGCGTTTCTCTATGTCCGGCATGATCACGAGGTGGCTGACGATTGGGTTCGGCGGCTCCGCGGCGATGATGCCGGGTTCCGTGATGCCGATATAGCGACCGGATTGAATGCGCTGCTTGGAATGACCAATCGTGGCGCCTTTCATCGGGCCTTTCATTGCGCCTGGTCCACACCCGGTCGATACGTCGAACCCTCGCAACCCAAGTTCGTAGCCGACCTTCTTGGTGTAGTCGTATTCCTCGCGGCTGATGGCATGCCCGCCCCAGCACACGATCAGATTGTTCTTGCCGCGCACATCGAGAATGCGCGCGTTGCGCAGGATGTGAAACACGGCGTTGGTGATGCTCGCGGGGTCCTTCAGGTCGAACCTCCCGCTGTCGATGATCTCGCTGCCGATATAGATGACATCGCGCAGCACCGCGAACAGGTGCTCCTTGATGCCCTGGATCATCTCCCCGTCGACGAAGGCGGTAGCCGGAGCATTGCGCAGCACCAGCTTGATGCCCCAGGTCTGGTGCTCGATGCGGATGTCGAAGTCACGATAGCGCTCGAAGACGTCCTTCGCGCTATCGATCTCGCTGCCCGAGTTGAGCACCGCGAGCGCACATTTGCGAAATAGCTCGTAAGTGCCGCCACGCCCACTGTCTAGGAGCTTGGCGACTTCGGCCTGCGAGAGATTTTCGAGACTGCCCTTGGGTGTGACTCGAGCGTCTACAAAATCGGAAATGACGATACTGGTTTCCACTACACAGCGCGGCCGCAGCCCGCGGCCTCTATCTCAGGGCAGGATTTCGATCGGCGTGTCCGCGCCGGTGCTCAGCCAGATTTCGACCATGTCGGAATTTGAAACCGCGATGCAGCCGTCCGTCCAATCCCGGTCATAGTACTCGGGCGGGTGCCTCAGCCGATTGGGCAAGCCGTGAATCATGATCAGGCCGCCGGGCGCATAGCCGAGCTGGCGGGAGCGCCGGATGTCCTGGTCGCTCGGATAGGAAATCTGGATCGACAGGAAGAACTCACTGTTGGGATTGCGACGTGCCAGCCGATACCTGCCCTCAGGCGTACGGAAATCGCCTTCGCGCAGTTTCGGGCCGCTGGGATCGAGGCCGAGTGCGATGCGGTAGTTGCCCACAACCTCGCCGTCGCGCACCAGGCTCAGACGACGCTCGGCCTTGTGCACGATGATCTGATCGCAGGGCTGAAAAGTTGCGAGAGGGATGGCGTTCTGCGCGGCGAATGACAGCGCCCCGCACGCAAACATCCACGAGAGTATTTTTTGCATCCGGCCTACCTGCGCCTCCACGCCGTTGGACCGGTGCCGATTATAGAGGTGCCCGAAGGGATAGTAGATCGGCAATACGTCACAGCGTCGGTGCAAACTCTGAGCGCTGTCGCTCACCACAGACAATGGCGCTGAACCTGCCCAACTAGCCGAGTTCCACGCGAATCAATTCGACCGCGCGGCGCAGCGCCTGTTCGACGACGCGTGTTTCCGGGTGACGCACGATCAGATAACCGACGCCCTCGTAACCTGCCGGCTGTGCCTGGCCGGTTTGCGGCAAACGCGCCTCCACTACCAGCGAGCCGAGCTCGCGCTGTGCCTGCGCAAGCCCATGCAGCGCGCGTACCCGTCCGGTTCCCATGCCGCGCAGATAGGCCGCCCCGGCGCTGAAATCGCGGCGCGGCACCGTGAACTCATCCGTCACCATCAATCTCGGCCAGGCGCGATAGAAGTCGCAATTGCTGGAGTAGGAGAGCAGCGTGGTGAACTGGGCGCCCGGAGGACGCGCAGCGACTTCGGAAATTGCGATGCCGCCACCCGCGCGCCGGAACCATTCCATGTGAGTCATGCCGGTGGTCAACCCCAATGCTCGCAGCGCCGGCCCGGCGGCGGCGCGGATCTCTTCGTATTCAGTTCCCTCGATCTCGCGCGGCAGCAGCACGCACCACTGAATCCACGCGTTCTCGAGCACCGTGAGCGGCGCAGGCAGATAGCGCGAGATCGAGTACCACACGATCCGGCCGTCGATTGCCACACTGTCGAACGAGTGCTCCTCGCCCTGCAGGAACTCCTCGAACAATGCCGGGCGGCGGGAATCCGGCGGGTATCGTGCCAGATACGCGTCGAGCTGCGTCGGATCTTCGAGGCGATACGTGTTGACTGCCCCGGCTCCGGCTGGCGGCTTCACGACGACTGGGAATCCGACTCGACGCGTGAAGGAGAAGGCATCGGCGGCCTGCACGACGAGCTGATGACGTGCACAGGGAAGGTCCGCCGCCTCCAGCACACGTTTCATGGTGGATTTGTCGCGAAAGTTCTCCGCTGCCTCGACAGACAGGCCCGGCAGCCCGAAGTGCGCGCGCACTTTGGCAAGCGGTACCTGAAGCTGCTCGAGCGAGCCGATGATGCGATCCGGTTTTCCGATCTGCTGCGAGAGTCCCCCCACAGCGGCTGCAATCTGCCCCGCATCGAGCGCATCGCTGATGCGCCAATGCGCAGCGATGCGTGAGCGAATATCCGCCGGCAGTCGCTCCAGCGGATCCTGGCTGATGATTCCAAGCCGCACGCCTTCGAGCTGCGTAGCCCCGGCGACAAACCGCAGGGTCGCTTCCATGAAAAACGGCACGACGAAGATTACGGTGCTCACGAGGCGGCCCTGGGACTCCCGCGAACCGGTCGGATGCCATTATGCTTGCGCAAGACGACGAGGGGGACGATGAATACATTTTCCAGCTGCCCTGCATGCGCGGTTCTGATCTTGCTCCTGGCCGCGTGCGCCGCAGGGCCGGACAATGAGGTGCGCGAACAACTTGATGAACGCACCGGCGTCACCGTGACACGGATGAAGGAAGCGCTGCAGTTCTATTCGCCGCTTCCCGAGCTGGGCCTGCAGGCAACCAGTTTCGCTTATCTCGGCCCGCTCGAGGTGAATCGCATGGGGACGCGCAGCACCTATCTCTGGCTGAGCGTTCTACCCGGAAATGACGCACGAGAACCCGACCCGACGCAGTCTGAAAAGCCGACGCGACTGCTGCTGGTCGTGGATGACGAGAGATTCGAGCTGCAGATTGCCGCCAGCAGCGCAGTGGAAATCGACCTCGGCGCACGTGCCTATCCTCGGCCCGCCGACTGGGCACGCGAAGGGTACTGGTCCACTTCCCCCGAGCTGCTCGCGCGGCTGGCCCACGCCGGCAGCCTGCTGCTCGAAATCGATTCCGGTGAAGGTCAATTGAGACGCTATGAGCCATGGAAAGCGGACCTGAACACCCTCAGGCAATTCGTGGCGCAGATCTCTCCCGTCTCGCCATGACGGGGGCCAGGGCTTCAAGACGGCTCCAACGTCACGCGTTCGCATGAGCGGTTGCCAGGGCGCATGTCGGCCTGCAGCCGATAGCGCTCGCCCGCAGCTACCTCAACGTCGATCGCATGGCGGCTTGCAGTGGTCCCGCTCCCGCCCACCTGGCAGTCGATCAGCAGCGAGTGCTTCCCGGGCAGCAGTGCGACGCTGCTGTAACGCACGTCCACTTCCTTGCCATCGACGGCGCGAATCACCAGCGCGAACGGGGTCGTCGCACGCAACTTCGCAGCGCCACTGATTACTGCTACTTCACTCGCAGACTTGTGGCTGCCGTCATACGCGCGAAAAGTCCCGCACGCCACCAGCAGCAGCGCCGCGCTGCTGGCGACGACAATAGCGATGGACGCAGCTCTCATGACACACCGCCGGGCTGCGCGCCGGCCGATTCGATCAGCGGCATCACGAGTTGAGCGCGCGGGCGCACGTCGTCGAAGTTGACATCGGGGTTGTATTGCCTGAGCAGCCAGATCGGCAGGCTCGGATACTTCTTCGCGATGGACCACAGCGATTCCCCGCGACGCACGACATGTACTTCGGTGCCGACGATCCGGTTTGCCGCGAAGAAATCCTCCTGTAGCCGCTGGTGATAGTTGCGGCGGCGCTGCTCGAACTGATCCGCCGCGGTGCTCGATACGTCGATCTTCAGACGCTGGCCAATGACCACCGGCGTGCCGAAGCGCATGTGGTTAAGGTCCCGCAGCTGGCTGGCGCGCACGCCGAGCCAGTCGGCGTAGTGGCCGAGGGTTTCTGCGGCCTGGACCTCGATCGTTGCGTCGTCGGCGACCGTGTAGTCGCTCGGGTCCGCGGTCATCGCAGAGGTTTCCGCGCCCGTTACCAGCTTCGGCCCGAGCTCTTCGGCCTGCGACGCCGACACCGGCTCGGCGGCCTGCGCCAGCGCGATCTGGCGCTCGGACTGAGGCTCTTCTTCGGGCTGTGCCTCGACATCCGCAATTGCAGGTTGCGGCGTGATGTCCGTAATGGTCACTGTCCCTTGCGGCAATTTCTCGCCCGCGACGCTGGCGAGGCGCAGCTTCTGGCCCTCGTAGATGAAATTGCGATTCTTGAGACCGTTGAGCGTCATCAGCTCCTGTTCGGTAAGGCCCGCATCGCGCGCAATGTTGGAAAGCGAGTCGCCCCGCTTGACGACGTAGGCCTCGGTCGGCGCGACCGGCGGCTGGGTTGCCGGCGGCGTTGCCGTGGCTGCTGCAGCGACTGCCACCGGACCTGGCTCGGTGCCGGGCAGCTGCAGGATCTGGCCATGTCGCACCTGGTTGGCTCTTCTCAGGTCGTTCAGCCTCATCAGCGTCGCGACGGTGGTGCCATGGGAGGAGGCAATGGTCGAGAGCGTATCGCCGCGACGCACCCGATAGATGCGATCGACCTTCTGCTGATCGAAGCGTTCCGTCGCTTGCAGCTCGGCCATCCGAGTCTTGAAGTCCGGCGTCGCGCCGATGGAATCGGGGACGCGCAAGACGAACCCGCGGGGGATGTAACGCTCGCCGTTCCATACGGCGGAAGTGAGCGACGGATTCATCGCTCGCAACATGTCCACGTCGATGCCGAGGACGCGCTGCATGGCGTTCACTGGTACGTAATCAGGCACGCCGACGGTGTGCGACTTCACCTCACTCTGGCGCGTCAGCGGCCCGAAATACTTCTCGGCGTCGTGATCCACATCCAGTGCGGCGAGGAATGCAACGTAATAGTTACGCGACGCGAACCCGAACGTGCGGCTCTGATGCTTGCGGATAATAGTGACGATGTCGTCGGTACCCTGCTTCTCCTTGGCGCGGCGCATTCCCGATGCGCCGTGGTTGTATGCCGTGATGGCCAGCGGCCAGGTGCCCAGCAGGTCGTAGTTGAATTGCAGCAACTGCGCAGCGGCGATGGTGGATCGATACGGATCCATGCGTTCGTCGACAGTAGAGTCGATGCGCATGAAGCGTCGGCCTGTCGACCGCATGAATTGCCACAACCCGGCAGCGCCCGCCTTGGAATAGGCAGTCGGATCGAACGAGGACTCCACGTGCGGTAGTGCCGCGATTTCGGCCGGCAATCCCATGTTGGCGAGCGTCTCGGCGATATGTGCTTCGTATGCGCCGGAACGAATGAGGCCCGCCTTGAAGCGATCGGCCTGGCCGAGCTGGAAGCGAACGCGTTCCGCTGCCTCACCGAGCGCGCGAGTGCTGGTATTTTGCGGCCAGAGCGCGCGAATCCTGGTTTCGTCAGGTGAGCCGGTGCTGTTACCACTGGCGAGCCGTTTCAGTATCGCGCGGTACTTGTCCTTCGCTGCATCCACGCGCTTCGAACGCTCGCCCGGCGTGAGAGATTCGGGAAAGCTGATGACTTCGTAGACGACGCCGAGGTTGCGCTCGTCATGCACCAGCCCGCCGTTGGTGGTGACCTCGGTGTATACGCGAGTCCAGAACTGAATGTCGGGCTCGATCTCCGCTGTTCTGACAAACGGACTCTCGGCAGCACCGGCAGCTGCAACCGTGAACCAGCCAAGTAGCGCCGCCAGCAGGCAATGCGACAGATTCCGGAACGACATCATCCTCGTGCGCCCGATTTCCACGGCCTCCCATTGATGTCGACCAAGCTTACAGACACTCGCCCGATGCCAAGTGGTTGGACGGTAACGACTACCGCGTGCGCAGGTGACATAGATCGAGTTTGTAGCACGGAGTTCGCGTCGCCGGAGTTGACATCCGTGATTCTGACAAACGCTCGCACCCGGTACTGCGTACCGCTACACACATACCGAACGGCGACCGCGTCACAAATCGTTTCTCCGCTCACTGGTTTCTCCCGTCCGCACAGGCCATCAGCGGACGGTGGCATCGTGCTTGCACCTTCCCTCCGCAAAGCCGGCGGCGTAAGCGCCACGGGCTATGTAAAACAGCAAAGCTCGAGGAAACAAGCTGATCATGGACAAGAAAATCACATTGCTAATCTCGTCGTTACTGCTTGCCGGCCAAGCGTGGGCTACGCCGATCAACCTGAGCGGTGGCGAACAGAACCTGCAGCAGGTTCTCGATGGGATCACGGTCGGTGGCGACTCTTCGGTGGACGTCGTGAACGACCAGCAGGCACCTGATGAACTCTGGTCGCTCGGCGCGACCGGCGGTGCCATGAGCCAGATCGTCATCGAGATTGCCGGGTACGCGCCGCTCAATGCTTTTGGTGTGTACGATGCAGCCAATCCCACTCGTCGTGTAGAGATGTTCTCTGGCGCGCAGGCTGCAGGCGCGCGGTCGGTGCTGTACATCAACAACGACGGCAGCGTCTGGGCAGGGGACATGTTTGCCGGCACGTTCGGTGACTCCGGCGTGGACTTTGCCGGTAACCTCTTTGGCTTCTACCTGCAGACGCCAGGCGGCTACTGGTACTCGCAGTCCGCGCTGAACTCCGACCAGGCCGATCACATGCTGGCGTTCGCCGGAAAGAATGATTGGGTGCAGCTGCCCAGCAGCCCGGCAGGAAAATGGGACGCGAATGAATTCGTGCTCGCCTGGGAAGACCTGGCCCGCCCGGGCTGGGACTACGACTACAACGATTTCGTAGTAATGGTGGAATCGGTGCACGCTGAAGTGCCGGAGCCGGGCAGCCTGGCGCTCTTCGGGATGGGGCTCGCAGCGCTCGGCTGGACCCTGCGCCGCCGTGCCGTCGCCGGCAAGGTCTGAACAACAACAAGAAGCCGTATTGGCGAAGAACAACAAGAATCAGAAGAACAAGAATCCCCTGAAGGGACACTAGAGATCTCGAGAACAATAAGAAAAGTGCAAAGGCCCCGCCTGGCGGGGCCTTTTTGTTTCTACTGCAGAAAACAAGGCAGCCCGAAGGCTGCCTTGAAAAACGGCATATCGCCTCCCTGGCGGGGGAGTCACCAGGCGGGGAACCCGGATCTGATACGCCGGTTAACCGGTTGGCGATTGGCTATCCGGTCTGTGTGACCTCTCAGCCGCACTTCGAATCGCCGCAGCTCAGGCAGGTCATGCAGCCGTCCATCATGATCACGGCTGCCGTGTTGCACTTCGAGCACAGCTGCGCCCCCTCGGGATAGTGCGACTTGGCGAAAGCGTCCTGTTGTTTGCGCCGCGCCTCGAACTCGGCGCGTTTCTCGTCGATCAGCTTCTGGCGATGCGCATCGATCTGCGGCTTGGGGATCAGCCCGATCGCCTGCAGGTGCCGCTCGATCACGTAACCGAGCTCGGCGATGATCGAGGGCATGAACTTGCCGCCGGACTGCCAGTAGCCGCCGCGCGGATCGAACACCGCCTTAAGCTCATCCACCAGGAAGGTGACGTCGCCGCCCTTGCGGAACACCGCCGAGATGATGCGGGTCAGCGCCACGATCCACTGGTAGTGATCGAGGTTCTTCGAGTTGATGAAGACCTCGAACGGCCGACGCTGCTCGTACTCGGTGCCTTCGTTGAGCACGATGTCGTTGATGGTCACATACATGGCGTGGTCGGAGACCGGCGTCTTGATCTTGTAGGTCGAGCCGATGAGCATCTCCGGACGCTCGACCTTCTCGTGCATCCGGATGACCTTGGTCTCGCGCCCGTCGCGCATGCGCACGACCTCGTCGCGATCCTTATCCTTCTGCTGCTCGCGCGCCTTGTCCTCGGGCTTCTGTACCCGGTACTTGACGATCTTCTTGTCGACCTTGATGGCGCTCATACCCTTCAAACCTGCTGTTGTACGTCCATGTGAGTTGCCCGGCACGATGCATCCTTGCATCGGCGTTCGGACGGATGCACCGTCCTCGCCCCTAGCTAGAACTTTCCGTAGTAGCCTTCTTTCAATGCATCGAAGAGATTGGCGGCAGTGTGCTTCTCACCGTCGTACTCGATCTCCTCGTCGCCCTTGGCCTGGATCTCGGTGCCGTCCTCGAGCGTGAACACGTAGGTCGTGTTCTTGAGGTCGTCCTCTTTGACGAGCACGCCCTGGAAAGCCTCCGGATTGAAGCGGAACGTCGTGCAGCCCTTGAGCCCCTGCTCGTAGGCATACATGTAGATGTCCTTGAACGTCTCGTACTTGTAGTCGGTAGGCACGTTCGCGGTCTTGGAGATCGAGGAGTCCACCCACTTCTGCGAGGCCGCCTGGATATCGACGTGCTGCTCCGGCGTCACGTCTTCAGCAGTCGTGAAGTACTCCGGGAGTTTCTCGCCCGCAGTATTGGATCCCGGAATCGCGCGCGGGTTCACCAGCTCGCGGAATGCAAGCAGCTCGAAGGAGAAGACATCCATCTTCTCCTTGGTCTTGCGGCCCTCGCGGATCACGTTGCGGAAGTAATGATGGGCGAACGAGGGCTCGATGCCGTTGCTCGCGTTGTTAGCGAGAGACAGTGAGATCGTGCCGGTCGGCGCGATCGAGCTGTGGTGCGTGAATCGCGCGCCCACCTCGGCGAGTTCGTCCACCAGCTCCGGCGCGACTGCAGCCACGCGCTGCATGTAGCGGCTGTAGCGCGCATGCAGGACACGACCGGGCACCTTCGCGCCCAGCTTCCAGCCATCGGCTGCCATCTCAGGACGCTTGCGCAGCATCTCCGCAGTGACTGTGAACTCTTCCAGCATGATCGGCGCGGGCCCCTTCTCGCGTGCCAGTTCGAGAGCCGCCTGCCAACCCGCGATCGCCAGCTCACGCGACACCTTTTCGGTGAAGGCGACCGAGGGCTTGGAGCCATATTTCATGCCGAGCAGCGTGATCGTAGAGCCCAGACCCAGGAAGCCCATGCCGTGACGGCGCTTGCGATGGATTTCCTCGCGCTGGCCCTTGAGCGGCAGACCATTGACCTCTACGACATTGTCGAGCATGCGCGTGAAGATCTTCACCACGCGCCGGAATTCCTCCCAGTCGAAGTCCGCCGCATCCGTAAAGGGGTGGCGGACGAAGCGTGTCAGATTGATTGAGCCCAGCAGGCACGAGCCATATGGCGGCAGCGGCTGCTCACCGCAGGGATTGGTGGCGCGGATGTTTTCGCAGAACCAGTTGTTGTTCATCTCATTAACGCGATCAATCAGTACGAACCCCGGCTCCGCGAAGTCGTAGGTCGAGGACATGATCACGTCCCACAGGCGTCGCGCCGGCAGCGTCTTGTAGACCTTGCATGCGACCAGGCCCGCGTCGTTGATGACGTAGTTCTCGTGCGTCGGCCATTCGCGCCAGATGTAATGACTGCGATCCGTGAGGTCCGGCTTCTCCGCCTCGTATTCCTTGACGTTGAGCGGAAACGCCAGCTGCCATTCGCCGTCGGCCCGCACCGCCTTCATGAACTCGTCGGTAACGAGGAGTGAGAGGTTGAACTGGCGCAGCCGCCCGCTCTCGCGCTTGGCGCGGATGAATTCGATCGCGTCAGGATGACCGATGTCGAAGGTGCCCATCTGTGCGCCGCGCCGCCCACCGGCCGAGGACACGGTGAAGCACATCTTGTCGTAGATATCCATGAACGACAGCGGCCCGGAGGTATATGCGCCGGCTCCCGACACGTATGCGCCGCGTGGGCGCAGCGTCGAGAACTCATAGCCGATGCCGCAGCCTGCCTTCAGCGTGAGGCCGGCCTCGTGCACCTTGTTGAGAATGTCATCCATGGAATCACGGATGGTTCCCGACACCGTGCAATTGATGGTCGAGGTCGCAGGCTTGTGCTCGAGAGCGCCGGCATTGGACGTGACGCGTCCGGCAGGAATTGCGCCCTTGCGCAACGCCCACAGGAAATGCTCGTACCAATGCTCGCGCACTTCCATGCCTTCGACTTCGGACAGGGCACGCGCCACTCGCTTGTAGGTGTCGTCCATCGTGCGATCGATGGGCGTACCGTCCTTCGCGGTGAGGCGATACTTCTTGTCCCAGATATCGAGTGAGGCTTCCTGGAAGGCGATGCTGTCGAGATCTCTCGGCTCTATCTTGACCACCGTATTCATTGCGTGACTGGCGCTCCCCTTCGCTTCGTCAATACGGGTGGAGGTCGGGTTCTTCTGACTTTGCGTGTTTGCCCGTCGGTAGCGGACACAACATCTTGTGTCAGGGACGCAAGATTATTCTTGGCTCCCAAGCGCGTCAAGAATTTCTTGGGTCAAAATTCATGCCAATAAACAGATATTATTCATTGGCTTACAAAACGAAGCTGATAACTTTCGTGATTGCCGGCAAAAAATCCTCCAATGACCGACACCCAACATCTTGTGTCCACCGGAGCAGCACAAATAACTCACAGGAATTGCACCGCTCATCCACTTGTGCTCGCGGCTGAGTCGCGCTAGCGCGCTGTTGAAAACGGCCGTCGCCACCTTTTTCAACCGCGCTGCCTCCATGCACCAGCGAAGTTGAAATCCAAATGTGGGGCCCTAAATCGCTTCTCCAAGCGCAGCGTGCGCTTGCACTTTAGAGAGTTGGAGGTGGAAGAAATGAACGTGGTCAGATACGAGCCCTGGGTGCTGATGAATCGCCTGAGTCGCGATCTCGAGCGCCTGTTCAATGTTCCGGCGGATGCCGGCGATGAGACCCACAGCGCCGTGGTGGACTGGGTCCCGGCTGTCGATATCAAGGAAGAGGACAAGCAGTTCGTGCTGCATGCGGATCTGCCTGGCGTCGACGCGAAAGACATCGAAGTGTCACTGGAAAAAGGCGTGCTGACGATTCGCGGCCGGCGCGCGGCGGAGTCGCGCGAAGAGAAGAATGGCTACCGGCGCGTCGAGCGCGTGAGTGGCGAATTCTTCCGACGCTTCACCCTGCCGGACACTGCCGATTCGACGGCAGTCAAGGCGAAGTTCGTCAATGGTGTTCTCGAGGTCCAGATTCCGAAGCAGCCGACCGTGCTGCCGCGGCGGATCAGCGTCGAAACCCACTAAGAACCCGTCGTTTTGCGGCATTCCCTTCGGGCAGGAGGCGGAACTTTCCGCCTTCCTGCCTGGTCCTGTACGCCCGGTTGGGGCCGCCATAGAATCCTCGCCCCGTCACATCAGGATCTCAATCGCATGAAGCTGATTTCGCTACGCGCCGGCCCGGCTGTGCTCGCCCTACTCGTAATCGTCAATGCACACGCCGCAGCGCCGCCGCCGGCAATAACCGCTGACTCACCAGTTCTTACGCTGGCGCCGATAGTCAAGAAGGTTGGACCCACAGTGGTCGGCATTGCGACCCGCGGCACCATCAAGGAGCAGCCGAACCCCCTGTTTGAGGATCCGTTCTTCCGGCGCTTCTTTGGTGATCAGCCTGATCTTGGCTCACCGCGCGAGCGGCCATTTCAGAGCCTGGGATCGGGCGTCGTGGTTGATGCGGCGAATGGCTACATCATTACCAACGCACATGTGATCGAGAATGCGAAGGAGATCACCATCACCGCGCAGGACGGCCATGAATTCAAGGCAGAAATAGTCGGCGCTGATCAGGGTTCAGATGTCGCGGTGCTGAAGCTCACGCAAGGGAAGCTCCCGGCAGTCGCGCTCGGCGACTCGACCAAGCTCGAAGTGGGCGATTTTGTGCTGGCAATTGGCAACCCCTTTGGTCTGCAGCACACGGTCACCTCCGGCATCGTGAGTGCACTGGGGCGCACGGGTCTCAACCGCGACAGCTACGAAGATTTCATCCAGACCGACGCATCGATCAACCCTGGCAACTCCGGTGGTGCGCTGGTGAATCTGCGCGGCGAACTGGTCGGCATCAACTCCGCGATCCTGTCACGCACTGGCGGCAACATCGGGATTGGTTTCGCCATCCCAGTGAACATGGTCAAGAATGTGATGGCGGACCTGATCAAGTACGGCGAGGTGAAACGAGGACTCTTGGGCGTAAACATCTACACGCTGACTCCTGACCTGCTGCAGGCAGTTGGAGCGCCTCCCGATACTCAGGGCGCGCTGGTATCACAGGTCGTCGCTGGCTCGGCGGCTGACAAGGCCGGGATCAAGATCAAAGACATCATTACTTCCGTGAACGGCGAGAACATCAAGGGTGCGGCCGAGCTGAAGCGCGCAATCGGTATGCTGCGCGTCGGCGACAGGGTTGATATCGGATTGATCCGCGACGGCAAGCCTCGCAAGGTCACCGCATCAATCACAGAGTCTTCCAAGGCTGAAATCGCGACTGCAACGGAGATTCATGAAGGCCTCGAAGGCGCAATGCTCGCGGATGCCGACAACAATGGAGGCGTGCTGGTACAGGCAATCGAAGCAGGAAGCCCTGCCTCCCAGAACGGATTGAGAGCCAACGATGTGATCGTCGGCGTGAACCGTGTGCGCGTGACGAGCTTGAAGGAATTGCAGGAAGCCACCAGCGGTTCCAACATGTTGGTCCTTACGGTCAGGCGCGGTAATACGACTCAACTCGTACCGATTCGTTGAGGAAGCATCTCAGCAGCCAGTGCCGGTATACCCAGGGGTTTCGCGCCAGGCGTTGAGACCGCGGCGCGTTCGGCCAGTCAGCGGCGTTCGTCAACATGGCGATGAAATCCGCATCGATCTGCGTCCTCGGAGGCACCGGCTTCGTCGGCGCGCGCCTCGTGACGCGGCTCGTCAGCGACGGACACGGCGTCAAGGTGCTCACACGCAATCGCGAGGCGCATCGCGACCTGCTGGTGCTGCCGGATCTCAACCTGGTCAATGCCGATGTACACGACGCAGGCCAGCTGGCGGCGCAGTTCGGCGGATGCCAGGTCGTTATCAACCTGGTTGGCATCCTCAACGAGCGCGGACGAAGTGGCGCGGGATTTCACCACGTCCATGCTGAGCTTGCCGCCAAAGTCGTCGGCGCTTGTCGCTCGGCCGGCGTGCCACGGCTGTTGCACATGAGCTCGCTGCGAGCCGATGCCGATCATGCGCCGAGTCACTATCTGCGTTCCAAGGGTGCTGCCGAGGTGGCGGTTCGCGAGGGCTGCGACGGTGTTATCGACTACGCGATCTTCCGGCCGTCGGTGATCTTTGGTCCAGGCGATTCCTTCACCAATCGATTTGCGCGACTCCTGCGCCGCGTGCCTGCGGCTCTGCCGCTTGCTCGGAGCAACGCGCGTTTTGCGCCGGTGTACGTGGGGGATGTGGTCGAAGCGATAGTGCGCGCGATGCACGTCCATGTGCTCGGCGGCAAGAGTTACGAGTTGTGCGGGCCCGGCATCTACACGCTGAGCGAGATCGTGCGCTTCATCGCCGCTACGCTCGGACTCAGGCGCTGGGTCTTCGGGCTACCGGATTTTTTCGGTCGCGTGCAGGCGCTGTTGATGGATTTCGTGCCTGGCAAGCCCTTCTCTACCGATAACTATCGCTCGCTGCTGGTGGACAGCGTCTGCCGCCAGGACGGTTTTGCAGAGCTGGCAATCATCGCGCACCCGATGGAGGCGATCGTGCGGCAGTATCTCGGTTCTCACTCCGCTCACGGGCTGCTCGATACGTATCGCCATCACGCCAGTCGGCGCTAGATCCGACAGGTCACCCGCCCCTTTCACCGGCGCCACGTGGTCTGCTGCGCGACGCACACGCTCTGATGCCGCACAGTCTCGTCTTCGCGTGCGAGGGCCTTTATACGCTGGAAGAAAGTCGGCAGGTCGTTGCCGGCTTCAGCCAGCACGCGCTGCAGACCGGGCACACACTCCTCGTACGCAGCCACAGAGACCAGGTATGCATTGTTGAGTTCCTCGGCGATGCGCGTGTCCGCAGGTCCATGTCCTCGCCACGATCCCAGCAGGTCGCCGTATTCGCGCGCAATGCGCTCAAGCTCGGCGTGCTTGCGCTCACGCATCGTGCTGGCGTCGATCCCGCTCGCGTACAGCGCTTTCAACCTGCCACGGCCTGCATTCAGCACGCGAGCCAGCTCAACGTGACGCTCGCGCTCGGTCTTGAACGCGACCAGTTCGGGTTCGCGACCGTGAGCTGCCAACCAACGATGGACGCCCTCCACTTCCACCACCGAGGCGAACGCCTCGTTGAACGACGAATCTCCCGGCACGTACACGAGCTGATGCGTCAGCTCGTGGAAGATGATCGCTGCCAGGCGCACGTCACTCCACGTGATCATGGTGTTGAGGACCGGATCGTCGAAATGCCCGAGTGTCGAGTACGCCGGCACGCCTCCAACGTAGACGTCATTTCCGGCAGCGCGCAGCCGCTCAGCAAACGCACGCGCCTTCGCCTCCGAGAAATAGCCGCGATACACGACGCACCCCGCGACCGGAAAGCACCAGCGCTTGGGTTGAACGGAAAACTCCGGCGCCGCAAAAACATTCCACACCACGAACGGGCGGCCGACGTCCGCGTAACTGCGATAGCTGCCGTTGTCCGGCAACCCCAGCTCGCGCACCGCGAACTGGCGGATCTCGAGCACCTGTTGCAGGCGTGATCTGAGCTCGGGCGACGTGGTTGGATCCGCTATCACTGCAGAGATGGGCTGGCGCTTCGACATGAGATCCATCTGGCCGTTGGCGCTCTGGATCAGATAGCAGCCGCCAAGCTGCAGACAGCAGGCAAGGATCGTGAACAGCGGCAGCGAAGGGCGATTCATCTAGGGAAGCTCTGCTCAGGTCTCACGAGGCGCGTTGCGTCGCCAACGGTGCAGATGCTAGGCGTACCGTGCAGCCAATGGTTGATTCCATTGGCAAGCGGTACAACGACGCAGCTGCCCGTTCGCGGCGCAACCCAGACGGGACCGGCCTCGGCAAGCTTCTGGCGTCGTTGCGAGTCTTGTCGATATCGACATATCGACTGCGTCTCGCGCCTAGCCAGAAGCTTGCGGATGGACCGGTCGCGCCCGTGATACCTGAGCAGAGCTTCCCTAGGTAAGCTACCCGCATGGAAGTGTATCTGGTCGGCGGTGCAGTCCGGGATGAGTTACTCGGTCGCGCGGTGAAGGAACGCGACTGGGTGGTTGTCGGCGCCACCGCGGAGGAAATGCAGCGACAGGGAATGCAGCAGGTGGGGCGCGACTTTCCGGTCTTCCTGCATCCGCAGACCCACGAGGAGTACGCGCTGGCGCGTACCGAACGCAAGACCGGTGCCGGCTATCACGGATTCAGCACTGACAGCTCACCGGCCGTGACCCTCGAGCAGGATCTCGCGCGCCGCGACCTGACAATTAATGCGATGGCGCGCTCCACCGACGGTCGACTCATCGATCCCTACGGCGGTCAGCTGGATCTCAAGGCTCGGCAACTGCGCCACGTTTCGCCGGCCTTTCCCGAAGATCCGCTGCGCGTGTTGCGTGTGGCGCGCTTCGCCGCGCGTTTCGCGGCATTGAATTTTCGGGTGGCCGACGAAACGCTGGGCCTGATGCGACAGATGAGCAGTAGCGGCGAGCTGGCGGCGCTCGTGCCGGAGCGCGTGTGGCAAGAGACTCGCCGCGCGCTCGAAGAGCAATCTCCGCAGGTGTTCTTCGAGGTGCTGCGCGAATGCGGGGCGCTCGCGCAGGTCTTCCCGGAGCTCGAGGCGCTCTTCGGTGTGCCACAGCCTGAGAAGTGGCACCCGGAAGTCGACACTGGCGTGCACACGCTCATGGTGGTCAAGATGGCCGCCGCGCTCTCACCGCTCGCCACGGTGCGTTTTGCGGCGTTGGTTCACGATCTCGGCAAGGCCGACACACCGCGCGACAAGTGGCCGCGTCATGCCGGGCATGAGGTGCAGAGTGTGCAACGCGTGCAGCAGCTGTGCGCAAGGCTTCGAATCCCGAACGACTATCGTGATCTCGCGGTGCTGGTCGCGCGTCATCACGGCGTCGTACATCGTGCGTTCGAGTTGCGAGCCGCGACCGTGCTCGACCTGTTCACGCACACCGATGCCCTGCGCCGGCCCGAGCGCTTCGAGCAGTTCCTGCTCGCGTGCGAGTCCGATGCACGTGGACGTAAGGGGCTCGAACAGCGCGCCTATCCCCAGGCCGATTGGTTGCGGGCCGCCCTCAGCGCCGCAGCCGCCATTTCTCCCGATGCTGAAGAACTGCAGGCCGGTGGCGCCGAGATCGCGGCAGGGTTGCGTCGCCGGCGCAGCGAAGCAATCGCCGCGCTCAAGCGGCAATGAGCCTCGTCAGGGAGCGCCACCCAGGTAAGCGATAAACGTCAGGCCGCCAAACGCAACCCTGCCTTCCAGGTCACTGTCGCTCAGCCCGAGTCGCAACTCCAGATCGAGTCGATCACTCAACGGAAAGCTCATCGAACCGATCAGGGTATCGGCTTCGAGGTGAGCGAACTCCTCCCGATCGTGATAGTAATCGAGGCCAAAAGTACTGAGGCCGGACCGGTAGCCTAAGGCGGCCCAAAACGAGTAGTCGAGAAAGCCGTTCTCCCGCGTGAGCTCAGAACCCACGAGCGCGGCACCGGCACGCAACACGCGAGTGGCGATACGACGGAAGATTTCCCGCGAAATCGGTGGCAGGTTGCCGGCCTGCGGGGGTAGCGTGACGCCGGTGAGATCGCAGTCGGCCGTCGAATACTCGTAGTTGATAGCCGAGATCAGGGCAGTCCACGCCTTGCCTGTGTGGCTCAACGCGAGACCAAGGCCGGTATTGTCGAGGCTGCATTTGCCCTCGCCTGAGATCGGTACCAACACGCCGCGAATCGGCACGACGGTGTCGAAACCGAATTCGTCGAGATCGGAGTTGCGCGCCTCGCCCCGCAGACTGATGCGCCAGTGGGCGCGCTTGTAATAAAGAGAGGCGCCGTACGTCGTCGAGCTGAAAAGATCCTGCTGGTCCCACCAGCGCAGGTCCAGATTGAGTCCGACCGGGCCGAAGAAATGATCGAAGCCGAGGGTCGCGGCATCGCCCTTGAAGTGCTCGAGGTCGGTGGACGTATCGGCCACTGCCCCTTGCGCTATGAGTGAAGTTGCCAGCGATGGCGCCCACATCAGGCCGGCGTCGACGCGATACCCGCCGTCCTCGTCGACATCGCCGCCGATGCTCAGCAGCCACGCGGCCTCGCCAGCGGCGCCGGCCGGGACGCTGACCGCAAACGCCAGCACAGCGAGGAGGACCCTACGCAAACACATAGACGATCACGCCGGCCAGCAACAGGCGATAGATCGTAAAGGGCAGCATGCCGATGCGCTGAATGAAACGCAGCAGGAAATGAATGCACAGAAAACCGCTGATGCCCGCCACGACGATACCGATGATGACGGGCTGCCAATCGATGGGCGTCGCGGCGCGAAACATCTTGAGCGTCTCGTAGACGCCGGCCATTGCGGTGCCGGGAACTGCGAGCAGGAAGGAATAGCGGGCTGCGGCTTCGCGCGTGAGGCCGACACCGAGTCCCGCCGTCATGGTGATGCCCGAGCGCGAGGTACCTGGCACCAGCGCCATTGCCTGCGCGACGCCGATCAACGCCGCGTCACGCCAGCTTACCGAGTACTCATCGCGTTGCCTGCGCCCGAACCGGTCCGCGACCCACAAGAGAATGCCGAAGCTGGCGAGCGTCGTAGCGACCAATAGCGGACTGCGAAAGTGCGCCTCGATGTAGTCGTTGAAGAAAAGCCCCACGACGCCCACCGGGATCGTGCCCAGCAACACAGCCCACGCCAGGTGCCCGTCGCGGCTGTGCTCGCGGCGAGTTGCCGATGCAATCCACGCGCGCGCCATCGCGGCCAGTTGCTCCCGGAAATAGAAAACGACGGCAGCCAGTGTGCCGATGTGCATGGCGGCATCGAACTCCAGGCCCTGATCCGGCCAGCCGAGAAAGCGCGGCAGCAGTATCAGATGACCGGAGCTCGAGATCGGCAGGAATTCCGTGATGCCCTGGATGATCGCGAGAACGATGGCGTGAAGTGGCGTCATGTCGTGCTGCTTTGAGGTGCTTGAACCGGGATTAAAGTGATGCTGCCAAGTCGCGAATCGCGAATCCTTTCAACGGCTGTCGCACGCCGCGCGCCAGTCCGATGACCTTGAAGCGCTCGCCCATCTCGCCGGGCAGGGTCAATAGCATCGCCTGCCGTGCGAGGCTCAGGCGCTCGACCAGCTCACGTTCGCCCGCCTCCTTGAGGTGTTGGTCGATGCCGAGTCCCATCAGAAAGTGAGCCTGGGTCGTGAAGCCCGCCACGGCCAGTCCGGCCTCGCTGGCGGTTTCTGCGACCGCCGTGAAGTCGACCCAGGCACCGATGTCCTGCAGTCCCACATAGACAAACGGATCAGAGTGAAACCGTTGACGGAAGTGACAAAGAAGAGTGCCGTCGCGCCGCTCCTCCCGGTAGTACTGGCGCCGTGGCAGCCCATAGTCGATCAACAGCATCAAGCCACTCTCGAGCACCTCGGCGAGTGAGCGCAGCCACGGATCGAGTCGCAGGTTGATCTCGGAGGTGTACCCCTCCGCAAAGGAGCTGCCGATCTGCGACTCAATTGCCCGAACCCTCTGCTCGAGCGGCTCGCTGGCAGGCGCTTCCGACCAGTCGAGTCGCTCCTGCCAACTCACGCCCAGCGCATTGACGCGACCGGAACGAATGCGGAAGCGATCAACCGGCAAGGCGTCGAGCACTTCATTGGCCACGATCACGCCATGCAACGCGGCGGGCAGCTCATCGAGCCAGGTCACGCGTGCAAGGTGCCGGGACGCGCGAGTCGACAGGGTCGCGAGCTGGCGTTCGCGCAGATCGGCGCTGATCTCCAGGATCAGGTAACGCCGCGGAAGCTGATCGAGCGCTTCCAGCTCGTTCAATATGTCGGCTGCCATCAATGCCGAGCCAGCCCCGACTTCGAGGATGTCACCGCCGCCCGACGCCGACAGCACTTCGGCGCACTGCGTGGCAATGCAGCGGCTGAACAGTGGCGAAAGCTCCGGAGCGGTGACGAAATCACCGTTGCGGCCGAACTTGCGAGCCCCAGCGGTGTAGTAGCCGAGACCGGGCGCGTAGAGCGCCAGCTCCATGAAGCGAGCAAAGCTGATCCAGCCGCCGTGCTGTGCGATCTCGCCGCGAATCACAGTGAGGAGTCGTTCGCTGTGCGCGCGCTGCTCCGGCGTGAGCTCGTCGGTTGTCACGCGCGACACTCCGGAGGATCTCCGGTATGGTTGAGGCTGTCTCGAATCCGTGCCCGACGAACCCGCATGAATCCCGCTGCGCAACTGTCAGGTAAGACCGTGCTGGTCACGGGCGCTGCACGTCGCATTGGTGCCGCAATTGCACAAGCGATGCACGCGGCCGGAGCCAACGTCGTGATTCACCACCGGGGTTCTGCCGACGCGGCAGCGACGCTGGCTCGTGATCTCAACCAGAGCAGGAAGGGTTCCGCGCTCACGCTGCATGCCGATCTTGCCGACCTGGGGTCCATTGCCAACGTCGTCGAGCAGACTGTGACCCGATTCGCGCGGCTCGATGTGCTGGTCAACAACGCTTCCAGCTTCTACCCGACACCCGTGGGCGAAATCACGTTGCGGCAGTGGGATGATCTCATCGGCAGCAATCTGCGGGCTCCGCTGTTTCTCTCGCAGGCCGCCGCGCCCGAGCTCAAGCGCACTCAGGGCCTGATTCTCAATCTGATTGACATCCATGCGTGGCGCCCTTTGCGTCGTCATACAGTCTACTCGGTGGCCAAGGCGGGGCTTGCGACCCTGACCCGCTCGCTGGCGCGCGAGCTCGCACCAGAGGTCCGTGTGAACGGAATCGCGCCGGGCCCGGTGTTGTGGCCGGATGCCGATCTCGAGCCTGAATTGAAGCAGGAAATCATGGAACGCACTGCGCTCAAGCGCATGGGCACTCCTGACGATGTGGCGCGCGCAGCAGTGTTTTTTGCCCAGGATGCTCCGTATGTCACCGGTCAGATTCTGGCGGTTGATGGTGGCCGGAGTGTGGGATGGTGACCGGCTCCAGAGGATGAGCCGCGCGGTCAAAGGATTCCCACAGCGCGCTCATCGCCTGACCCGAGACCGGATGCTTGAGCGCGGGCGCGATCTCCGCCAGCGGGCCCAGCATGTAGGCACGACGCAGCAGATCCGGCCGCGGCAAAGTCAGATCGGGCTCATCGCAGCGCAACTCTCCATATATGAGAATGTCGAGGTCCATCGAGCGCGGCGCCCATTTCGGCGCCCCGCGGGTGCGCCCGCACAGGCGCTCGACATCGCGCAACTCATCGACCACCTGCTCCACTGACTCGGCGGTATCGAAGCCCACGACGAGATTGATGAAGTCCGGCCCCTCGAACCCGATCGCCCGATTGCGATAGGCAGTCGAAACCACGAGTGGGCCGAAGCGACTCTTCAGCTCTTGGAGCGCCAGCGTCAGATGCTGAGCGGGCTCCACGTTACTGCCGGCAGCGACATACACGCGGATTCGCTCCGCCGCCTGCAGTTTCACGCCCGCCGCCTTCTTGCGTGCCTTCTCGAGATCGCGTGCATTGCGCTCGATCATCACGCCGACATCCTTCGAGCCGCGAATCGCGCCTGGCTTGTTGAGGGTCAGCCTGATCCAGTCCAGCCTGAATTCCTCGAGCACCATCAGGGCAGTGCGCTCGGCGAGCGTCTCGACGAGGTGAAATTCGGAGCGCGCGATGAATTCGAGAATGCGCTTGGCAACCTTTTTGTAGTTGATCGTCGCCTCGATCGCATCGGCAGCGGCGGCGCGGCGAACGTCAGCCGGGATTTCGAGGTCGATGGTCACGGTCTGCTTGACGCGCCGTTCCCAATCGTAAATGCCGATGATGGCTTCGGTAGTCAGCTCGCGAAGAAAGATGCGGTCCATGATGCCTGGTCGTAGTCAGTGCGGTTGGCCGGTGCGGGCGTCATCCGGAGCAACGAGCTCGCCCAACGGCCAGCGAGCGTGGATCTCGATCGGCAATTGATCGCTCTGTCCAGCTTTCAGTCGCCACAGGCCGGCGGCAGCGATCATGGCTGCGTTATCGGTGCAGAATTCGACACGTGGGAAATAGAGACCGACGCCGCGTGTGTCCGCGAGCAGGCGCAAGCGCTCACGCAGGCTGCGATTGGCACCGACGCCGCCCGCGATCACCAGCGTCCTGAGCCCGGTCGCCTCCAAGGCTCGCTCTGTTTTGACGACCAGCGTATCGACAATTGCGGTCTCGAACGCGAGCGCAAGATCGGCGCGCGCCTGCTCATCGAGTGCCCGGTCCCGAATCGCCAGCATCGCAGCCGTTTTCAGCCCACTGAAGCTGAAATCGAGATCGGCGCGATCGAGCATCGGCCGCGGCAACCTGATCACTCCCGGGCGACCCCGCTCGGCCAGCTGCGAGAGTGGAGCGCCACCCGGATACGGCAACCCAAGAAGCTTGGCGGTCTTGTCGAAGGCCTCGCCGGCGGCATCGTCCAGTGATTCGCCGAGCAATCGATACTCGCCGAGTGCAGCGACCTCAATGAGCATCGTGTGACCGCCGGAGACGAGCAGCGCCAGGAATGGAAGCCCCGGGGCCGGCCGCTCCAGGAACGGTGCGAACAGATGTCCCTCGAGGTGATGAACTGCGACGGCCGGAACGCCCCAGGCGTAGGCGAGACTCCGTCCCAGGGCCGCGCCAGTCAGAAGCGCCCCCGCCAGCCCGGGGCCGGCGGTGTAGGCGATTCCGTCGATATCCGCCGCTGTGCTCGCTGCCTCCTGGAGAGTTTCCTTCAGGAGCGGCAACAACTTGCGCACGTGGTCACGGGATGCGAGCTCCGGCACCACCCCGCCGTAGGTAGCGTGAAGCTCGGTCTGACTGAAAAGCCGGTGCGCCAGCAGGCCTTCGCGGTCGTCAAGCACGGCGACCGCAGATTCGTCACAGGAAGATTCGATGCCGAGCACGCGCATGGCCAATTTTGCCTTTTGAATCACACACCTTTAGAATCGCGGCCCTTCGCCGGGGCCCTGGCGAACTTATCTGATTCGAGTTGAGGTTTCGATGCCGAGCGTTCGTGTCCGCGAAAATGAGTACTTCGATGCCGCCCTGCGGCGCTTCAAGCGTGCCTGCGAAAAGGCCGGCATCCTCACGGAGCTCAGGCGCCGCGAATTCTACGAGAAGCCCACCCAGGAACGGAAACGCAAGAAGGCCGCAGCCATCAAGCGGCACATGAAGCGCGTCTCGCGCGACGGGATGCGGGCACCGCGCTGATCCTTGAGCCATGACGCTCACGGAGCGGATCCAGGACGACATGAAGGCCGCGATGCGGGCGGGCGAGAAGGAACGCCTCGGCACCATCCGCATGATTCTCGCCGGCATCAAGCAACGCGAAGTCGACGAGCGCATCCAGCTCGATGATGCCCAGGTCATGAGCGTGCTCGAGAAGATGATCAAGAGCCGCAAGGAATCGCTGGTGCACTTCGAGTCCGGCGGGCGTGCGGACCTTGTCGCGAAGGAAACCGCCGAGATCACCCTGATCCAGTCATACCTGCCGGCGCAGCTCTCCGACGCCGAGATCGATGCGCTGATTGCCGAAGCGATCGCCAGCACCGGCGCGACGACGATCAAGGACATGGGCAAGGCGATGGGCGCGATCAAGTCGAAGGCGCAGGGCAAGGTCGACATGGCTGTAGTCGGCGCCAAGTTGAAAGCGAAACTCAGTGGCTGAACCAGCCGGTTTGCTCTAGCCTGCGGCCTGTCGTCTGAGGCCCGAAGCCTCTGCACCCATGGCCGGCCTGATCCCCCAACACTTCATCGACGAGCTGATCGCCCGCGCTGACATCGTCGAGGTGATCGGCAGCCGCGTGCCGCTCAAGAAAGCCGGCCGTGAATTCAAGGCCTGCTGCCCGTTTCACGGCGAAAAAACACCTTCGTTCACGGTCAGCCAGGTGAAGCAGTTCTATCACTGCTTCGGCTGCGGCGCGCACGGCACGGCGCTCGGCTTCCTGATGGAGTACGACAAGCTTGGCTTCATCGAGGCGGTCGAAGAACTCGCGAGCCGACTGGGACTGGAAGTACCACGTGAGGCGGGCGCGAAGCGCGACTCATCGAGTGACGATCTCTACGAGGTGCTGGGTCGGGCGGCGCAGTTCTTTCGCGACACCCTCAAGGACGATCCGCGCGCGACCGACTACCTGAAGAAGCGCGGCCTGAGCGATGACACCGCGCTGCAGTTTGGCATCGGTTACGCCCCGGACTCCTGGAACGCGCTGCTCAAGCGCTTCGGCGCAAACGATGCGGCGCGCCGCAAGCTGTCCGCAGCAGGCCTGACCGTCGAACGCACCGGACCCGGACCGGCGCGCGATTCGGACGGCGGTTTCTACGATCGATTTCGCGATCGGATCATGTTCCCGATCCGTGATGCGCGCGGCCGCGTGATCGCCTTCGGCGGGCGCATCATCGATAGCGGCGAGCCGAAATACATGAATTCGCCGGAGACCAGCGTCTTCCATAAGGGCAAGGAGCTGTATGGATTGTATGAAGCGCGGCAGACGCGTCAGGCCCTGGCGCGCCTGCTGATCGTTGAAGGATACATGGACGTCGTTCGTCTGCATCAGGCCGGCGTGACCTACGCGCTCGCGACGTTGGGCACCGCTACGACCACGGAACACCTCAATCGGATCTTCCGCCTGACCTCCGAGGTGGTGTTCTGCTTCGACGGTGATCGCGCCGGGCGCGCCGCCGCATGGCGTGCCCTCGAAAATGCGCTCCCGCAAGCGCGCGAAGGCCGGCAGATCAGATTCATGTTCCTGCCCGAAGGGCAGGATCCGGATTCCCTCGTCGGCACTGAAGGCCGCGAAGCCTTCGAGGCGCGACTCAGCGGTGCACTGCCGCTATCCGAATATCTGGTAGAGCAGCTTGCATCGCAGGTGGACCTCGAACACCTCGACGGACGCGCGCGCCTGGCAGAGCTCGCCAGACCGTTGCTGAAACGCATACCCGCCGGCGTGTATCAGGAGCTGCTCATCGATCGGTTGGCGAAGCAGGTCGGCATGCCCGCGGGAAGGCTTGCGACTCTGTTGCTCGAGCCCGGAGAGGCGAAGCGGCCGGGTCCGGCAAAGCCGGTATCGAAAGCGACTCTGACCGCGGGGCGGGGAAGCCTGGTGCGCCAGGCAATCACGTTGCTACTGAATCATCCTGAAGCCGCAAAGCCGATCACCGGCGCCGAAGAATTGGCGCAGAGTCCGCAACCCGGGGCGGCGTTGCTTGCAGAGCTCATCAGCGAACTGAAAATGAGACCTGCGCCTCACAAGGCTGCGGTGGTGGAACGCTGGCGCGATCGTCCCGACGGCACGCACTTGTTGAAGCTCGCCGCCGCGGAGTGCCTGGTGGCGGATGCCAAGGCTGCAGCCCGTGACGTTCAGGTGACGGTCGACCGAATCAAGCGTGAATCGGGGCCGTCCAGGCGCACTGATGAGCTGCTCCGCAAGGCCGAAGAAAGCGGCCTTACATCACAGGAAAAGCTTGAACTTCAAGGACTTCTGGCGGCGCGCGGTGGGCGCAGCGACGCCCGTCGCGAGGGTTGAAAATGAAGCGAAAGACCGAATCTAGTCGGGCGAAGCCGGTCCAAGTATACTCGCGCGTTCTTTTGTCACCGCCCACCCCAATGCCGCAAATGAGGCCTCCAACCTTGAGCGATAAGAAGGCTACTCACGTCGTCGATGAGCGCCAATCGCAGCTCAAGCTCCTGATCGCCAGGGGCAAGGAACAGGGCTACCTCACGTACGCGGAGGTGAACGATCACCTGCCGAGCGAAATCGTCGATCCCGAGCAGATCGAAGATATCGTCAACATGATTAACGATATGGGCATCCCGGTGTACGAAAAGGCACCGGATGCCGAGTCGATGCTGCTCGCAGAAGCCAGCACGCCCGACGAGGAAGCGGTCGAGGAAGCTGCCGCGGCGCTGGTTGCAGTCGATGCCGAGTTCGGTCGCACCACTGATCCCGTGCGCATGTACATGCGCGAGATGGGCACGGTGGAACTGCTCACGCGCGAGGGCGAGATCCGCATCGCGAAGCGCATCGAAGAGGGACTCGATGCCGTGCGCAGCGCGCTGGCAATGTACCCGTCGACATTCGAGCTCATGCTCAAACAGTACGAGCCGGTGAAGACGGGCCAGAACCGCCTCATCGATATTATTGTCGGCTTCGTCGATCCCAATGCACCCGATGAAATCGCGCAGCCGCAGAACGCTCGCATCGAGCTCGCTCGGGATGCAGCGGCTCCGGCCGAAAATGAGGAAGCCGAAGAGGACGACGAGGAAGAAGAAGCACTCGAGACCGGTCCGGATCCGGAGGAAGCGGCGCGGCGCTTCGCAGCGCTGGCGCGCTACTACAACCAGGTCCTCAACGCGCTGCACGGCAAGGGCGTGAAGGATCCGAAGACCCAGAAGCTGCGCAAGAAACTGGCCGCCGAGCTGATGGAGCTGAAGCTCGCGCCGAAGATGTTCGAGATGCTGATCGACAACCTGCGCGATCACGTCGCGGAGGTTCGCCTGCTGGAAAAGGAGATCATGATGATCTGCGTGCGGCAGGCGGGCATGCCACGCAAGGATTTCATCTCCACGTTCCCGAAGAACGAGACCAACCTGCGCTGGCTGCACAAGCACCTCAAGGCGAAGAAGAAGCATTCCTCGGCGCTCGGCAAGCTGAAAGAGGAAATCGAGAAGCGCCAGAAAAAGCTGCAGCAACTCGAGGACCTGCATCACCTCTCGATCAACGACATCAAGGAGATCAATCGCGAAGTGTCGATCGGCGAGGCCAAGGCACGCCGCGCCAAGAAGGAGATGGTAGAGGCGAACCTGCGTCTGGTGATCTCGATCGCGAAGAAGTACACCAACCGCGGCCTGCAGTTCCTCGACCTGATCCAGGAAGGCAACATCGGCTTGATGAAGGCGGTGGACAAGTTTGAATACCGCCGCGGGTACAAGTTTTCGACCTACGCGACGTGGTGGATCCGGCAGGCGATCACGCGCTCGATCGCCGACCAGGCCCGCACCATCCGCATTCCGGTGCACATGATCGAGACCATCAACAAGCTCAACCGTATCTCGCGGCAGATGCTGCAGGAGATGGGTCGCGAGCCGACGCCCGAAGAGCTAGCGGTGCGCATGGAGATGCCCGAGGACAAGGTGCGCAAGGTGCTCAAGATCGCCAAAGAGCCGATCTCGATGGAGACGCCGATCGGCGATGACGAGGATTCACATCTCGGGGATTTCATCGAGGACACCTCGGTTGATTCGCCGATCGATGCCGCCACGATGGAATCGCTGCGCGAAACCACGCACGCCGTGCTTGCCGGGCTCACGCCGCGTGAAGCCAAAGTGCTGCGCATGCGCTTCGGCATCGACATGAACACCGATCACACGCTGGAAGAAGTCGGCAAGCAGTTCGACGTGACTCGCGAGCGCATCCGCCAGATCGAGGCAAAAGCGCTGCGCAAGCTGCGTCATCCGAGCCGCAGCGAGCAGCTGCGCTCATTCCTGATGGATGACTGAGCTCCGGCGCCCGGATTACGGGCATCGATGACCACAAGCAGGGCCGGTATCGATCACACGATACCGGCCCTGTGCTTTAGTGGAACTCGGCTTGGTAAGAACGCTCGCCCGCCTCGATCTTCAACTGCAGTCGATTCTGACGCGGCGGCAATGGGCAGGTCGCAAACTCGTTGAAGGCGCACGGCGGGTTGTACGCCTTGTTGAAATCGAGTGGCACCCTGCCGTCTTGCGGTAACGGCACGTAGAGATAGCGACCGGCCCCATAGGTCTCCCGACCACTGGTCGCATCAGCGAACATCAGGAACAGTTCGTCTGCATCCGGGGCCTCCAGCAGCGCATCCAGGCGCCACTCACGCCCGTCTCTCTTGAACGTGAGGTATCCCGGTGCAGTCATGTTGTCGACCATGCCCAGGATATTCACGATCGGGACCTGCTTTGCCGGCTGGTACGGATGGAAGCTCGCACTGAAATCCCACTTTGCATCGATGGGGAAATAATCGAGTCCCTTGAACTGGGTTCGTAAGACGCTGGCGCTGTCGCGCACTCTCAGGCCAACATGCCCAACGCGCTCGATCACAAAAAATTGCACGCTGCCCGACGTGAGAACGGTGGGGTTACCACTCGTATCCGGTGCCATTTCAATCGAAGTGACTGCATCCTGCCCATGCGTGATGGTGGCACCTGGCGCGGCGATGAAGCGAACTCTGGCGCCATCCAGCACAAAAGTTCCTGCCTGGGGCGCGAGCGCGGGGTGATCCAGCACCAGGGCATTGCTGCGGTCACTGCCGAACGTGTTCTCTCCGGGCTTGAACCAGTAGAGCCCGACCAGGGTCAGCCAACCGCTTTGCGACCTGAGGCGCTCGACGCGCTGCGCACGCCAGGTTTCAATTTCAGTCTTGTATGCGTCCGCCCCACTCCGTGGGGCTTGAGCAGCCGTCGCGCCAAGTAGCGCCCATGCGACGAGAAACGGTATCGCGTGTTTCATCCGTGATCGCTACTTGCGCACCGGCGCCTCTCCGTCGGCCCTGAAGCCGATCTTCTTATGCGTGCCGTCGCAATACGGCTTGTTCGCGGATTGCCCGCAGCGACAGAGCCAGGTCTCCGTGACACGGTTTAGCGTACGGCCCGTGCCCGAGACGATTTCCAGACATCCCTTGATGTGAAGCGGTCCATCGAGGCGGGGCGTTACGGCTACTGCGCCGTTTCGCCCCGTGAGCGGTTGCGACTCCTGCGTCGCCGGCTCGCCCGTGGCGGCGAAGCCCGCGGCTGAATGACTGCCATCGCAGAACGGCTTGTCTTTCGATGCCCCGCAGCGGCACAGCGTCGCGCGCAGCGCTATTTCGCCGCCGGCAAAGTGCAATTGCGCATGAAACGCCAGCGGTCCGTTCTCGCGCACTCGCACTGTGTTGACAACCGGCGGCTGTTCGCTTTCCTCGCCATCGGTGCGTTCAAACGTGATCGCGCCGGAAGGACAGGCGTGCGCCAACTCCATCACGCGTTCGACGGATGCTGCATCCGGATGGATCCACGGACCCGGCGCATTCGGTTCGAAGACCCGCGGATCACCGAGCACGCAATTGCGCGAATGAATGCACTTGCGCCCATCGAAGCGCACCGTCACACGCGTGCCGCGATACACCTCAGTCTTGTCTGACATCGTCCGTCTCCTTGCGCGCGGCTATTTTTCGGCCAGGAGCTCGCGGCGTGCCTTGGCGAGCTCAGCGCGTGTCGCCGGGGCCAACTTGGGGTATTCGAGCTTCAGAGAATCCATGGCGTCGATCACGGCGCCCGCCACCACGATGCGCGTGAACCACTTGTTGTCAGCCGGTACCACGTACCAGGGGGCGTATTCCGTGGCCGTGTGCTGGATCATGTCTTCGAAAGCAGCCATGTACTCCTTCCAATACTGACGTTCGTGAACATCATCGGCCGAAAACTTCCAGTGCTTCTCGGGATCGTCGAGCCGCTCCAGAAAGCGCTTCTTCTGCTCCTCGCGCGACACGTTCAGGAAGAACTTGCAGATCTTCACGCCATTGCGCGCCAGGTAGCGTTCGAAGCAGCGGATGTCCTTGTGCCGTTCGCGCCAGATGTCCTTGGTCACGAGCCCGACCGGGAGTTTCTCGCGCGAGAGGATCTCCGGATGCACGCGCACGATGAGCACCTCCTCGTAGTACGAGCGATTGAAGATGCCGATCTTGCCGCGTTCGGGTAGCCGCTCTACGCAGCGCCACAGGAAGTCGTGATCGAGTTCCTCCTGTGATGGCGCCTTGAACGAAGCCACCTGGCAACCGGAAGGATTCACGCCCGACATCACGTGCTTGATGGCGCTGTCCTTGCCGGCAGCATCCATCGCCTGAAAGATGAGAAGCACTGCCCACCGATCCTGTGCATACAGGCGCGCCTGCAGCTCCGCGAGTATCTCGACACCTGTGCGCAGCGCTTCCTGCGCGGCCGGTCTGTCCTCGGCGGTCATGTCGCCGGTGTCGCCCGGTTCGCACCCCTTGAGGCGGAAGCCCTTGCCGTCCATCACCCGATAACGCCGCGTGAGCTTGCGGGCCCGTTCGATCGCCTTCTTGTCCGTCATGCAATTCTCCGGTGCAGCGTCAGCTCGGACGCATCGCTGCGGACACGATTCGCTTCTGCAGCAGCGCATTGCGGGCGGCCCACTCCGCAGCTGGATCGAGTGTGGCGAGAAAATCCGCCTGACCGCCGGCGAGCACCGCCAACGGCACGCCATCGCGCAACAGCACGCGGTTCGATGCCAGCGCCGGCACGCGCGGCCCCGGAGTCAGGATGCCGCAAAGATTCAGCGGATCCGCGGCGCTCAGGGAGACCAGCTTCTCGTCGAGCGGCTTGCGACGTGTTGCGCGCAATGCACCGACCGCGTCCGGCAACGCAAACTGCTCCCCGCTCATGCCGGCGACGAAGCGACCGCCGCGAATGTGGCCCTGCGCTTCGAGGCGCCGATAGGCGCGCAGCAGCGCATGCCACGGCGGCAGCCACTCGGCTTCGCGCGTGAGCAGGCGCCGGAACACGACGCCGTAGCGGCGCAGCAGGTGTTCGGCAATGCGTTCGATGTCTTCGCTTTCGCTGCCCGTCGCCGTTGCAGCCTTGCGGATCAGGCTCCAGCGCCCCGCATCTTCGAGCCCGAACAATGCGATGCGCCGGCGCCGGCTCGCGAGCCGCCGCTTGCGATCGGAAGGCAGCAGCAGGGCGCGCAAACCGCTGAAGCTGTCGGAATTGACCAGACCCGCCGCGACCAACTCACCCAGTCCGGTTTCAGCCTGCGCGCGCAGCAGGCCCGAGCCACTCACCATATCGTCGAAGAACGACGCTCCATGAGCGCGGAGGAAATCGGCGAGCGCGGTGGCTGCGTGCGACAACTCGACCTCGGAACGCGAGGAATCGGACAGCGACTGCCAGAGCGCCCAATCCTTGCGGCTGAGAAGCGCAATCGGGGTTGCCCGAACCGGCGCCGCGGTCGCGCCCTTGGCGGGCGTGAGTCTTGCCCACAGTGTGCGACCTGAAAGGCACAAGCTATCGAGCCAGTTCGGATCGTAGTCGTTGAGCCGCGAGGCGAGCACATCCGCTTCCCACGCGGCCGCCGGCAGCTCGAACCCTTGCAGCTGCTCGACGACGGCAGCGAGTGCTTCGACACCCTCCCCGCGCGGCTCGCGCGTGATGCCCTGCCAGTCGAGAAGAAAACGCATGAAGTCGGCGCTCGACACGGGCTCGATCTCTGCGCGCAACGTCCGGATCGTGTAGCGATGGATGCGTGCCAGCAGGCGTCGTTCACACCATTCAGTCTGTGCTGCGTCGCTCGTGAATTGGCCCCGCAAGACGAAGCCTTCGCTTTCCAGATTCACCAGTGCGGCTTCGATCGACTCAACGGGTACGGCAAGTGCCTTTGCCATGGTCGCCGCGGTCGTCGGACCAAGTGCCTGCAGGCGGCCACGCACGATTTCTGTCAGAGCTTCCTCGGGCGACCAGGTGCGCGATGCAAAGGGCTCAGGCGCTGAGATCTGCGGCTGGAGCTTCGCGGCGGGATATGCGGCGTGAAGCATGGGAAGCGACTCGGCAGCAACCCAGAACGCGTCTTCACCCGACACGAGCCGTGTCGCGCGTCTCGTATCGACCAGCTGCTCGAGCAATGTCCCCCAGTTGTTGCGAGCGCCTTCTGCCTCCGTGAGCACACCCAGGGACATCAATGCATCGTGCAATTCGTCGCTGTTCTCGGCTCCGGGCCACGCTTCCTCGCGAACGGTGGCGATCGCCTGCATGTCGAGCTTGCCGAAATCGGCGGCCGTTTGTGGATCGAGCCAGCGTCGCGAGGCAACAGCCTGGGTGCGGCGTTCCTCCAGCGGCGCATCGTCCAGATAGGCATAAGGACGGGCGGTGAGGATTTCCTGTGCCAGTGGTGACGGCTGCGGAAGATCGCGCGTCAACACACTAACCTTGTCGCTCTCGATTGCCTGCAAAAGCGCGATCAGGCCATCGATATCCATCGCCTCGTGCAGGCAATCATCGAGAGTCTGTTGCACCAGCGGGTGATCTGGAATTTCGCGTTCGCCCGTTAGGTTTTCGGCGCACGCGATCTGGTCCGGGAATACAACGGCGATCAGATCTTCCGCAGCCATACGTTGCAACGGCGCCGGGGTGCGCTTGCCGCCGCGCGAGCGCCGGACCGCAAGCGAGATGCTCGCATTCCAGCGCCAGCGTGTCGTGAACAGTGGTGCATCGAGGACCGCCTGCACCAGCACGGATTCGACGGTGCGGCTGTTGAGGAAGCGAACCACGTCCTCGAGCGCGAAACTGTGCGTCTCCCCGAGCGAGAGAACGATAGTGTCCTCCGTTGCCGCGGCCTGCAGCTCAAAATTGAAGGCACGACAGAAGCGTTTGCGCAGTGCCAGCCCGAACGCGCGGTTCAGGCGGGCGCCGAACGGCGCGTGGATGACGAGCTGCATGCCACCAGACTCGTCGAAGAAACGCTCAAAGATGAGCGTCTGCTGTGTCGGCAACCGTCCGAGCACCGCCTTTGCGCCTGCGAGGTACTCGACCATCTGCTGCGCAGCCAACCGGCTTATTCGGTAGCGCGACATCGCCGCCTCGACGCTGCGCTCGATCGCGGGGCCATCGAAGGTCGAGAGGCTCTCGTCGATCTGTTCGCGCAACCGCGACACGGCGGTCGAAAGCTCTGCGGTGCGCGCCGGGGCTTCGCCCAGCCAGAATGGAATGCTCGGCGGCTGGCCCTTCGCATCCTCGACTCGTACCCGGCCCGCCTCGACACGCAGAATCCGGTACGAGCTGTTACCGAGTTGAAAGATGTCTCCGGACAGACTCTCGACGGCGAAATCCTCGTGCAGCGTGCCGACAAAGATTCCGGTGGGTTCCAGGATGACCTGGTAGTCCGCATTGTCCGGAATCGCTCCGCCACAGGTGATGGCGGTGAGGCGTGCGCCACGCCGGCCACGCAAGCGGCGATTGACGGCGTCACGATGCAGGTAAGCAGCTTGACGGCCACGACGCGTGCTGATGCCTTCGGACAACATGCTGACGACCGCGTCGAACCTGGAGCGTGCGAGATCGCGGTACGGCCAAGCGCGCTTCACCAGCGCAAACAGCTCATCCTCGCCGTACTCACGTGACGCGAGCTCGGCAACGATCTGCTGAGCAAGTACATCGAGCGGATGGCGTGGAATGCTGAGACGGTCGAGCTCGCCCCTGCGCACGGCATCGAGCAGGGCCACGCATTCGATCAGCTCATCGCGACTGCTCGGGAACAGGCGTCCCTTTGGCACGCCGGTCACCGAGTGATTGGCGCGCCCGACCCGCTGCAGGAAAGTGGATATGGAGCGCGGTGACCCGAGCTGGCACACGAGCTCGACATCGCCGATGTCGATTCCAAGCTCGAGCGAGGCGGTCGCCACCAGTACTCTGAGCTTGCCTTCCTTGAGACGCCGTTCGGCATCGAAGCGCTGTTCCTTCGCCAGGCTGCCGTGATGTGCTGCGACATTCGCCTCACCGAGGCGCTCGCCGAGATGACGCGTGACGCGTTCCACCATGCGGCGCGTGTTCGCAAAGATCAGTGTCGTGCGATGCGCTTCGACGAGCTTCGCGAGACGATCGTAAACCGTCTCCCATACTTCGCCGGACATCACCGCTTCGAGCGGTGCGGCGGGGAGCTCCAGGTCCAGGTCGCGATCGCGCACGTGGCCGCTGTCGACGATCAGGCAGTCAGGCGCGTCTCCTTCCACGCCGGCGCGCCGGCCAACCAGGAAATTTGCAATCTCGGTGATCGGCTTCTGTGTCGCGGACAAACCGATCCGCTGCACGCCCTCGCCACACAGCGCAGCGAGCCGCTCGAGAGAGAGCGCGAGGTGAGCTCCGCGCTTGGTCGCTGCAACTGCGTGGATTTCATCGACGATCACTGTCCTGGCGGTCGACAGCATCGACCGGCCCGATTCGCTGGTGAGCAGCAGGTAGAGCGATTCCGGTGTCGTCACCAGGATGTGGGGCGGGCGCTTGCGCATTGCGGCCCGCTCGGCCTGCGGTGTATCACCGGTGCGGACTTGCGCGCGGATTTCGAACGGCGCTACGCCGAGGTGTCCGAGCTCCTCGACAATACCGGCCAGAGGCTGCTCGAGGTTGCGCTGGATGTCATTCGACAGCGCCTTGAGTGGCGACACGTACACGACATGCGTGGTATCTGCCAACTCGCTCGCCACGCCCTTGCGGACCAGCGCGTCGATGGCCGTCATGAAGGCCGCAAGGGTCTTGCCCGAACCGGTAGGTGCGGCGATCAGGGCGTTACGTCCACTATGAATCGCCGGCCACGCGGCCACCTGTGGCCCGGTGGGGGCACTGAATGTGCGGCTGAACCACGCCGCTACGGCGGGATGGAAGAATTCTTCAGGCATGGAGTGCTACTGAGTGAGGGCTCAGCTACATGATCTCAACGAGATCGTCGTTCAGGCAATCAGTATGGAATAAGGGCGTTGGGATCGAAGCCTAGAACATGTACCGCACGCCCAGACCCACAGCGTTCATTCCACCCTCCTCGCCGAATAATCCGTATGCCACCGAGCGGTGATGCAGGCGCAGTGACACCGCCCAGGATGCTTGCGGCGGTCCCGCCGTGAGTTCGGCGACCCAGTAGACCAGCAACTGCCTGGTATCGCCCTCAAGCTGCACCTCGAGCTCGGGCAGCTCGGTCGCGTAGGACAGACCGAGACCGAACGCCACGGAGGTCGCCACCTTGTCGTTCCAGGGGAACCGCTGCCAGCGCGCCACGATCGGTACGGCATTGAGTTGCCAATAGTGCTGATCGCTCAACACATAGGCGACCTGCCCCTCGGCCTCGAGTTGCAGTGCCCCGTCATACAGGCGCGCGTACCGTTTCGACAGCGCGCCCACGAGCAGGTAGTCATCGATATAGCTGGCAAAGAGCGGATTGAAGAAGACGTCCTGCCACGCGTCCTCATCGGAGATCTGCGCGACGTAGCCGGTCGTTGCCCACCCATTTTCCGGCGTGCCGGCAGCCGCGACGCTGGTTACGAGCGCCAGTGGCAGCAACACAAATAGCATGCGCCGCGCGTCGGCCGCGCGGACTCCAGAGGTCCGCCTACTACTCATACATCATGGAAAAGCGTGCACGAAAAAATGGTATGGGCCCGCTGGGACTCGAACCCAGGACCAAGGGATTATGAGTCCCCTGCTCTAACCGACTGAGCTACAGGCCCGACGGCGCGATTCTAGCAAGCCATCGCGCAACGCACGGCCCGGCCATTAACGCGAGTTAATCCACTGGCAAGCGCCGCCTCAGCGGCCGGCGCATATGGTGTGCGTGCCGCGAATACCTGCGGTGAATATCGACACGGTGAGGAAGTCTACCCATGAAGTATCTGTCTGCACTCGCAATAGCTGCGACCCTGGCACTCGGCGGTGCCGCCGCATTCGCGGCCGATCAGCCCGCCACGTCCAGCGGCACCACCATGGATCACTCGCAGAAAGCGTGCGAGAAAGCCGCCGACGGCAAAAAGTTGACCGGCGATGCGCGCACCAAGGCGATCAAGGAGTGCCGTGAGGGCAAGAAGTAACTGATCCGAATGCGCCCGCAGATCGTCGGCCTTCAGGGACTGATCGCAAACCCCGATCCACGCCGCGGATTGGCAGTTCCTGGGTCCGGCGGTCTGCGGGGCTACTCGGCCCCGCTCCGCCGAGCCATGCAGACCTGACGCCCAACGTAAACCCGCTTCTCGCTCTTGTAACGACGGCACTCCCGCCCCAGTTACTTGCATCCCACCTGAACACTGGTGCTCACGGATGCGTAGCTCTGCGTACTTTTCGGCGCTCGCCGCCAACGATCTTCTGGATACCGAATCCGGCCAGCCGGAGGCGCCACCGAGCCCAGCGCAAGCGGATATCGACGCCCTGGATGCCTATTCGAGGGCGGTTATTGGCGCAGTAAACCGCGTCGGACCCGCCGTCGTAAGCATCCAGGTCGGTCGTGACAACACCGAGCGTGAGCGCGCCGGTGGCGCGGGCTCCGGTGTTGTCATCACGCCCGATGGGTACCTATTGACCAACCAGCACGTCGTGAATGGCGCGCAGCACGTGCGTGTGGCGTTTGTCGATGGGCGCAGCGTCGATGCCGAAGTCGTCGGCGAAGACGAAGCGACCGATCTTGCGGTGGTGCGCGCCCTGGCTTCGGGACTGCCGAGCGCGACTCTCTCCGCCGGCGACCCTCTTCTCGTGGGACAGCTGGTCATCGCAGTCGGCAATCCGTACGGATTTCAGTCCACGGTATCGGCCGGGGTCGTCAGTGCACTTGGACGAGCATTGCGCAGCCGGCGCGGCCGCCTCATCGAGGACATCGTGCAACACACCGCGCCGTTGAATCCCGGCAATTCGGGCGGCCCGCTTGTCGATGCGCGCGGCCATGTTGTGGGCATCAACACTGCCATCATCGCTGTTGCACAGGGCATCGGTTTCTCGGTGCCCGCGCCCACCGCGCATTGGGTGCTGGGCGAAATCCTGTCCCACCGACGCGTGCGCCGTGTCTATCTTGGCATTTCGGGTCGTGACCGCCCGCTCGACCGGCGCCTGGTGCGCGCTCTGGGGCTGCAGGTCCACCAGGCGGTCGAAATCATCTCGATCGAACGCGCCAGCCCGACCGCGCAGACGGATCTGCGCATGGGCGACCTGATCGTCGGAGCGGGTGCAGCGCCCATCCAGAGCATCGATGCCCTGCATCGCTTCCTCAGCCACTGGCCGCTCGGGGACGCACTCGAGCTGCGCGTCCTGCGCGGCACGCGCATCCATGCGGTTCAATTGGTGCCCCAGGAACTGAAGGCCTGACCGGCTGGCGCGGGGCCGGTGGCCGCGGCTCGCTTCTTGCACCTCAGAGCAAGTGACCCAGCGGAGGGTGTCCGATACGATCGGCTGCCCATTGCTGAACGGCCATTTAAGAAGGGGAACAGCCGCCATGCGCTGGAGAGAAGGACGACGCAGTGACAATGTCGAGGACTACCGCGGCAGTCCTATGGGAGGCGCCGGAGTCAAGATCGGCCTCGGTACGATTGTGGTGGTGTTGCTCGGCTGGGCCTTCGGCATCGATCCACGCGTGATGCTGGGACTGGTGAGCACAGTTGAGAACGCGCAGGTCCAGACGCCCCCGCCGCCGGAGCCCGGGGTGCGGCACACTGGCAGTCCGGAAGACGAGGTGGCCGAATTCGCTTCCGTAGTGCTGGCTGACACCGAAGACACGTGGACGGCGCTCTTCGCCGAACACGGCATGCAATACGTTCCACCGAAGCTGGCCCTGTTCACCGAGGTCGCGCAGACCGGTTGTGGACGTGCGGGTGCGAGTGTCGGTCCCTTCTATTGCCCACTTGACCAGAAGGTCTACATCGACCTCAGTTTCTACCAGGAGCTGAAGGACAAGTTCGGTGCGCCGGGTGACTTCGCACAGGCCTATGTCCTCGCGCACGAAGTGGGCCACCACGTGCAGAATCTGCTCGGCACCTCGGAAAAAGTGCAAGCCGCGCAGCAGCGAAGCTCGGAACGCGAGGCCAACGCCCTGTCAGTACGCCTCGAGTTGCAAGCCGACTGTTACTCGGGCATCTGGGCAAATCATGCCGACCAGTCGCGCCATATCCTCGAATCCGGTGACGTAGAAGAAGCGCTCGGTGCCGCCGCCGCGGTCGGGGACGACACGATTCAGAAACACGCGCGCGGCTACGTCGTGCCTGACTCGTTCACCCACGGATCCGCTGATCAGCGCACACGCTGGTTCCGCACCGGACTGCAAAGCGGCGCCCTGGAGAAGTGCGACACCTTCGGCGCGGGCAGTTGACGACGAAAAAGATTCAGTCTTTCTGAGGCGCCCGATAGGCCGGGCTGTAGACGCCGCCGCCCGCTGACTCGTTCGAGCCGACGCGGTGCGAGGCGGCAGTTCGGGAGCCGGCCTCACCGATCAAGTGTGCTGGAAGCTTCGCAGCACTCAACGACGATACGAGCAGACTTGCGGCATACGGTACCGACTGAATCAGCAGGGCGATCTGCCACATCGTCAGATCCGGACTCTGCATCAGTGGGATCCGGTGTACAGCCCACGCACCCAGCCAGAGTGCCGCCAGCATCAGGGTTTCTTCGCGCGCTGCGGACACTACATGCACCCATGCCTGCCGCTGTCCTTGTTTTGGCGTGCGGAAAAACGGTTCCTGGCGCGTCAGGAAGCCGCGAACCGTAGCGACGCCGATGGTGTGCGCGAGGGCGAGCCCGGCCAGTGCCGCAGCTACCGTCTGACGCAGATTAGCGCCGACGCAGTTGCGATACAGATGCACCAGCTTGACGAGCTTGAATGTGAACAGAGAGAGCGGCAGCACGCTGAACATCATCAGTGGCGGGTCGAACAATTCCGGCGCGGTCACCATCGCCACGACCCACCCGAGGGCTGCGACATTGAACAACAGATTGAAACCGTCTGCGAGCCACGGCAACCAGCCCGCGATGAAGTGATATCGCTGACCGGAGCTCAGTCCTGAACTGCGCCACGCAAATAGCGCGCAGGAATGGGCTTTCAGAATCTGCATCGCGCCATACGCCCAGCGATATCGCTGCTTCTTGTAGTCCGCGAAGGTATCGGGAATCAGGCCGCGGCCATAGCTGTGTGGCACGTAGCTCGCTTCATAGCCGCGTTCGAAGATGCGCAAGCCAAGCTCCGCGTCTTCGGTAATGCACCACTCGGCCCAGCCGCCGACCTCGTCCAGGACCTGGCGGCGCACAATGGTCATCGTTCCGTGCTGAATGATCGCGTTACGCTCGTTGCGGGTGATCATGCCGATGCAGAAGAACCCGCGATATTCAGCGAAGCACATCGCCTTGTAGACGCTGTCGCCCGCATCGCGGTAGTCCTGCGGGGCCTGCACGATCGCCAGGCGCGGGTTGTCGAACACCGGCACCAGATCCTTGAGCCAATCCTTCGCAACCACGTAGTCGCTGTCGATTGCCGCGACGATGTCAGCGTCCGACGCGGTCTCGCGCAACGCGAAATTGAGCGCACCGGCCTTGAAGCCCGCGAGCGGATTGAGGTGGAAGAAGCGAAAACGGCTGCCGAGCTTCTGGCAGTGATCCTGCACTGGCCGCCACACAGCCTCATCGCGCGTATTGTTGTCGACGACGAGGACTTCGTAGTCCGGGTAGTCGAGAGCTGCCAGGGCGTTGAGCGTCTGGATCAGCATTTCCGGCGGCTCGTTGTGCGCCGGCACGTGGATCGACACTTTGTGCTTGGTGTGTCGGTCGCGCGCAGGAGTGAGCAAGCGCGGACGGGAAGTCGCCCAATGCGCTTCCGCCCATTCATGCGCTTCCGCCAGCAGCACCGCGATTACCCCCAGCATGCCGATGATCAGCAGGGAGCCGACGACGACGCTGGTCACGGTCAAGTACTGCTGCGAATACTCGTAGACGATCCATACGGCCGCCGTGGCAGTGGCATAGACGATCACGGCCAGGAAACTCCGGCCGCGCGCAGCCAGGGAGCGGCTGTTGATATAGAAGAATCCGAGGAGTAACGCTGCCAGGCTCACAGAAATGGCCGCCAGAAAGTGCCAGCCGGGAATTCGGACAATGGGTTCGATGAAGGCGAACTTGGTATTGCGGGCCGCGTCATAGACGCCCCAGTAGGCACCCACCGCCCCTTCCTGCATCCCTTTCCAGGGTTGGTCGAAAGCCTCCATCAGGTAGTAGACGTACTTCTCCTGCTCGGCGCGCGCGAGAAAGCGCCGTAAGAAGAGTGCCTCGTTTGAGGGAGATGCTACGGCTCCTTCACGGGTCCGGCCGTTGCTCGGCCAGCCTACTTCCGTGATCACGATCGGCTTGCCCGGAAAGGCGGCGGTGAGTTGCCGCACCGTCAGGACCGTGAAGTCGACGGCGTGTTCGACGTCTACACCTTCCCAGTAGGGCAGCACGTGAATGGCCAGGTAGTCGACGTGATCGGCGAGCTCGGGATGACGGAGCCAGACGTGCCACGGTTCCGCCGTACTGACCGGCTGCTTTACCGCGGTCCTCACCCGGTCGAGGTGGGCGGCCAACGACTCGATCGTGATGTCTTGCCGCAGAATCGCCTCGTTACCAACGATCACCCGGACGACATTGCGATTGTTGTTAGCCAGATCGATTGCGCGGGCAATTTCGTTCTCATTGTTGATGGTACTGGCGTTAATCCACGCTCCTAACGCCACATTGATGCCATGTGCAGCCGCCAATTTCGGGATCTCGCCCAGTGTGCCGGCGGTGCTGTAGATGCGCACCGCGTGCGTCTTTCCCTCAAGCAACGCGAGGTCCGAATCAATGTTCGCCACCGACGGGAAGTCGCCCTGACTCGGATCCTGGTCCACCCGGTAGGGCGAGAAGGCGAAACCCTGCACCCGCGACGGCCACTCGGGTTCCGGCGTGGGTCGATTGGCGTACGCCCACGCGGCTACTGTCGCGGCGCCAAACGCCACCGCGATGACGATATTCGTGGCTCTCAATGGGTATCCCCGACCGGATCGATATCCGGGGCGCGCATTCTAGCGGGCCCCAGCAAAAACACGCAGTGCAGCGAAACGGTCTAAGTCAGAGTCTCTAGATACGCTTCCGTAGGCCCGGCTGCCAGCAAGCCTGAGGCATGGCCGATCTGGAGTCTGTGCGACGAAGCCTAATTGCGAAACTTGCTCCGCGCGGTTCTCAGCGCCCGGGCCGCCCCCACCAGTCCCAGGTCGGATCGAAGGATGGCCGTAGTCGGGACGGACGCGAGGATCTGTGAGAAACGACCTTTGTCCTCGAAGCGCTGGCGAAATGCACCGTTGCGCAACGGATCGATCAGCGCCGTGACCAACCCGCCGGCCAGGTAGACGCCATCCCAAGCTCCGAACATCAGTGCGGCGTCGCCTGCGAATCCTCCCAGCAGTTCGCAGAACAGCTCTACCGCCCTCACGCTCATGTCGTCCTTGCCGCTCAGCGCCGCGCGCGTGATCTCCTCGGGGCTGGTGCCATTTGACTCGCGATCATCGAGTGCACAGAGAATCGAATACAGATTCGAAAGTCCCTGGCCGGATAGCACCCGCTCGTAAGACACGCGCCCGAAGCGCTGCTGCAAGCAGCGCAGGACCTCCATCTCTTCGTCATCCCCCGGCGCCAAACCGACGTGTCCCCCTTCGGTCGCGAACACGATTGGATCACCCGTATTGAGCTGCAGCGCGCTCACGCCCAGGCCGGTGCCCGGCCCCAATACGACAACGGTTCCGTGCGCTGGAAGGCTGGTGGTCCGATCGCCGCCGACGCTGAGCAGATCGTCGCGATCCAGCTCCGGCAGCGCCCAGCTGATGGCTTCGAAGTCATTTACCGCGAGCAGTTGTTCGAGACCGAGCTCTTCGCGTGTCTGGTCGACGGAAAAATCCCAGTCGCAATTCGTGATGCTCACCTGCCCGTTGCGCACGGCTCCGGCCAGTGCAAACGCGGCGCATCGCGGCGGTTCAGCGACTTGCGACAAGTAGGTTTGAGCGACTTCGATGACACCGCCAAAGTCCACGGTCCGAAAATATTTCGGTTCCAGCACGCGCACCCGCCCGGCCCCGTTCAGGGTCGTCAACGCAATGCGGATGTTGGTACCCCCGATGTCTGCGATCAGGCCCAACGCTGCTCGATCCGGGCGTTTCATGGTCAGTTCGAGACTCCTCGAGTCGAGCGCGGAGATTGCAGCGCCAAGCTGGTCGGTTCGGACCGGGTGATCCGCACGGCGAGGAAATAAGGGGGAGCCGCCGAATCACCCGCCCCGATCGATCGCGGACAGTCGCAGCCGTCTTGGTTGTCTTGCTTACGCCTGCGCGGCACCTGAATCACTCGGGCTAGGTACCGATTCTCAATACTGTGACAGCGCTGTCAAGTTTTTTCGCAACATTTTGTGAATGGTCGGCCGCCGCTAGATCAACGAGGGACCGGTCGAAGCCCGGCAGACCAAGCGATACCCCAGCCGCACCGGTTTGGGCACCTTATGGGACTTGAGCATCTGCAGTAGTAAGTCGGTGGCGGAATACGCAAGGTCATAGCTCGGCTGATGCACGGTCGTGAGCTGCGGCCACACCGCCCGGGCAATGTAGGTGTCGTCGAATCCGGCGACGGACAGCTGTTTCGGAATCTCGATGCCCATTTCATGAGCGGTCATCATCACGCCTGCCGCCATGTCGTCGTTGCTCGCGAAAATGGCCGTTGGCGGTCTTGGCATTGTGAGCAGCTGGCGCCCGCCCTCGAGCCCCGACTCGAACTCGAACAGTCCATCCTTGACGTTATCGGGCTGATACGGAATGCCATGACGCTGGAGCGCGGCACGAAACCCCTTCAGGCGCTGACCGCTCGCGAAATGCTCCGGATGTCCCTTGATGAAGCCGATCTGCCTATGGCCGAGGCTGATCAGGTATTCGGTCATCTCGCACGCCGCGCTCTCGTCGTCCATATCTGCATACGGCGTGCGATGCGGCTCTTCATTGGGCGCGATGCGTACGAATGGCAGCGAGCGCTGGTCGAGTGCCGCGATCAGGTCCGCGGACTCGCTGAGCGGCGGCGTCACGACCATGCCGTCGGCACGCGTCTGATCCACCAGGCCTGTGATCTCTCGCGCCAGTTCCTCGCCGCGGCCGCTGCATTGATGCACGAACAGTTGAAATCGCTCCTCGCGACAGCGCTCCATGGCGCCGTGTTGCACGTCCACGATGTAGTTCGCGCTCGGGTTCTCGTATACGAGGGCGATCAGGTACGAACGATTGCCAGCGAGGCTGCGCGCCGAAAGACTCGGGTGATAGTTGAGTTCCTTGACGACCGCGAGCACCCGTGCACGAGTCTCTTCCTTGACGTTCGGCTCGTCGTTGAGGACTCGCGACACGGTTTTGATCGCGACGCCGGCCGCCTTGGCGACGTCATCGATGGTTTTCCGGCGCATATGTGCTTATTCGGCGCGCAACGTGGCGAGGAGTTTAGCGCGCGGATCGTCGATCCGCGTACTTACCGCGCGCAGGCGAGTACGTCCGCCTTGCCCGTCTCCAGACGCACGTTGGTGATGCTAAAGCCCAGCTTGCCCGCGGTGGCGAGCACGAATGGAGCGCTGACGTTCTTCATGTTCGCGCCCGCGCTCTGGAAACAGCTTAGAAGGACCTTCAGGTTTCGCCACTCACCGCGTGGGCCGCTCCTGAGCACCTGCGCGATCGGTACACTGCCCTTGCATCCAATTCCGCATTCGACCGAGAGGAGCACTTCGGCGGTCGGAGCTTCCGTAACGCGATAGTCGAATGCCAGCGACAGCTCGCCATTGGTCTCGCGTTGCAGATCAATCGGTGCCCCGCCCTCCAGCCCGAGTATGGCCAGCGCCGTGCCGTTCCAGCGCGCTGCGCGTGCATCCTCCTGCCCGGCGCGATCCTCGGCGAGGACCTCGAGACTGCCGCTGTCGGTGCCGCGGCGCGCGCCACCAGGTTCGATGCGCGGACCAGTGCCTTCCTGCACAAACAGTCGCCACCCGCGGCCGACCTTGCCCCTGGCAAAGAAGGTTCTTGAATCGATGCTCGCCGCAGCCCGGCGCGGCACGTCTTCCGCCAGCGGCGCAAGATCGCCGGAATCCGCGTACCTAAGACCGAAACCGTACGCGAAGAGTGGACTGTCGCCGCCGTCGCCGCTGTTCACGCTCACTTGGTCCGGCGTTCGCGGCCATGAGAACGAGAGCTTGCCAGTGAAATCATGGTTCACGCTGCCATCCGTCTTGCGAAACAGCACGTCCGCGACGCCCCCTCCCTCCGATCCCGGCAGCCAGGCAGCTACAAACGCGTTCGACGCATTGATCTCGGCGTTGACCCACAGAGGCCGGCCGGAGATGAACACCGCGATTACCGGAATGCCGTCGCCACCGAGCTTCTTCAGCAAAGCGAGATCACGCTTGTCACCGGGTGAATACTCCACATCGAGCAGGTCACCCTGAAATTCCGCGTACGGGTTCTCGCCGAATACGACAATCGCGACATCGGGTCGAGTGGTATACGCGCCTCGCTGGTTCAGTTCGGCAACACCGCCCGCCGTTCTCACGGCCTCGCGGATCCCCTGATAAATAGATTGTGCGTTCGGAAACTGGGATCGGGTGGTTCCCGTCCCCTGCCATGAAAGAGTCCAGCCGCCCGATTGCTTGGCGATGTCGTCGGCGCCATCACCCGCAACCAGGACACGTTGCCGTGGCTTGAGAGGCAGCACCTGTCCCGCGTTCTTCAGCAGTACGAGTGACTCGCGCACCGCACGGCGCGCCACAGCACGATGCGCTGGCGCACCGAGCAGCGCGAACTGCCCTGCGAGCGGGCGCGACGATGGCTTGCCAGCTTCGAACAGTCCAGATCGGAGCTTCACGCGCAGGATGCGTCGCACGGCATCGTCGAGTCGCGCGGCCGGAACCTCGCCGGAACGTGCCTGCGCCAGCGTGCTCTCGTAGAGCTGTTTCCAGCTGTCCGGCGCCATGAACATATCGAGACCAGCAATCAGCGAGGCCGGACAACTGAAAGTCGTGCAACCGGGCACCTGACCGTGCGCGTTCCAATCGCTCACGACGATGCCATCGAACCCCATGCGGCCCTTCAGCACATCGGTCAAGAGGCTCGCGTTCCCGTGCATCTTCACTCCCTGCCAGCTCGAGTACGACACCATCACCGACTGCACCCCTGCAGCAATGGCGGCGGGATATCCAGCAGCGTGAATGTCACGCAATTCCGATTCGCTCGAAGGATTGTCGCCCTGGTCGCGACCCTCGGCGGTTCCGCCATCGCCGAGGAAGTGCTTGGCGGTGGCAATCACGTGCGGCGGACGCAGGAAATCCGCGCTGCCTGGCTCGCCCTGCAACCCCGTCACCATCGCCTCGGCAAACGAGCGTACGATTTCGGGATCCTCAGAGTACGACTCGTAGGTGCGCCCCCACCGATCGTCGCGAACCACCGCAAGAGTCGGGCCGAAATTCCATTCCTGGCCGGTAACGCGCATCTCTTTCGCGGTGGCGGCACCAATCTCACGGATCAGCTGCACGTCGCGCGTCGCGCCGAGTGCGATGTTGTGAGGAAAAATCGTGGCCCCGATGATATTCGCGTGGCCGTGCACCGCGTCCAGGCCCCAGAGGACTGGAATTCCTGCGGCGCCATCACTCTTATCCACAGAAGCCAGGTAATACGCGTCGGCAGCAGCCAGCCACGCAGGCGCAGGCGCAAAGTCATCGCCGCCCGGGCCCGAGTTGCCACCATTGAGCACCGACCCGAGCCGATAACGATGCACATCCTGAGGCGTTACGCTGGCGACGTCCGCCTGGATGATTTGCCCCACTTTGTCTTCGAGCGACATCGAGGCGAGCAGCTGCGTGATTCGCTCCTCGAGCGCGGCGTCGGGGCGCAATGGGCTCTTGATTTCGGGCCAAAGCGACGGGTGCGCGGTGCCCGGAGCAGCTGGAGTTTCTGCGGCGGCAGTCTGCTGCGCGTCCGTGGAATCGCCGGGCGAACAGCCCGCGCCTATGAGTGGGAGCATCGCGCACAGGACCACGCCGGCACGCCGGAATGAAATGCCCATCGCGAAATTCCCGTTCATGAAGCTTGCCGCCTGCGGATAGTTTGTCTTGATGAGACGCGCAGCCGACGCGAGGATCACACGACATTGACAACGCTGTCAATTTTCCGCTGCCGGCCAGCGCGGAGCTCCGGCGACTCAGACGTCAGAGATTTCTAGCGACTCTGCTGAAAGGTCGGATCAGGCGCGCTGCTCGCCCAGCACCAAGAGCGCATCGACCTCCGATTCGGCGGCAATCCAGTCCTCGAGCTCACCGCCGGGCGCGAAGTGGCGCTGCTCGGCGCGGTAATACGCGGCAGTCGCAATCATCGCCTGGCGATCGCTCTTGGTGATGCTGGTCAATTCCGCCGAGGTGGGCGGCGTTTCGAGTATTGCTTTGGCGCCTTTCGCCTTGCGAACGCGATTCGGCCTGGCGGTTGGTGAATTCTGGCTGGGGTTGCGCGGCCCTGACATGACTGGATCCTCCGCCACGATTATCTACGTCAAATCCGACTCGAAGTGTTACAGCCGCTATATACCTCCACGCGCGGTGCATTAGCCAGAGCAGAATCGTGCCGACGGTCGGGCGCATTCAACCTTGTGGCCGACCGAGCGGATCAGGGACGATACGCGCACGTTTTTCGCTGGATCTGGATTGGATGTGCTCAAGCTGCGCGCGGTGTGCCGAAGCTTTCGTGAAGGCGAGCGCCTGCACCGCGTGCTCGAGGGCGCCCACGCTGAGATCAGGGAACGGGAATTCGTAGCGATCGTCGGGCGCAGCGGTTCTGGCAAGTCCACCCTCCTCAACCTGATCAGCGGCATCGATGCTCCCGATTCCGGGACCATCGAGTTCGACGGCACAGTGATTTCCGAGCTGCGCGAACCCGAGCGCACCCGCTTCCGGCGCCACCACATCGGCTTCGTCTATCAATTCTTCAACCTGATCCCGACACTCAACGTCGAGGAGAACGTGCGCCTGGCGCTGGAGCTCGATGGCGTGCGAGGAGCACCTGCCCGGCGGCGAGCGCGCGAACTGCTGGAGCAGGTCGGTCTTGGCACGCGACTCACGAGCGCCATCGACGTGCTCTCGGGCGGCGAGCAGCAGCGTGTCGCGATTGCTCGCGCCCTCGCGCATGAGCCCGAGCTGCTGCTAGCCGATGAACCGACCGGCAATCTCGACGAGCAGACCGGACGACAGATCCAGGATCTGCTCTGCGAACTGGTGCGCGGCAAAGGCTCGATCCTCATCCTCGCCACACACGCGCAGGTTCCGCGCACGGCGGCCGATCGCGTGCTCGAGCTCAAGGATGGCCAGCTTCATGAGGTCGAGCCGTGACTCCGACGCTTTGGCGTGCCTCGGCGCGCCACTTGCTGCGCCATCCAGCGCAACTCTTTCTCACAGTGCTCGGGCTGGCCTTGGGTGTAGCCACCGTCACCGCCATCGATCTGGCTGCCCGGAGTGCCGAGCGGGCGTTGCAGCTCTCGGTTGAAACGATGAACGGCCGCGCGACCCACCAGATTCTCGGAGGTCCAGGCGGTCTCGACGAGGCGCTCTATGCGCGCCTGCGGACCCAGCGCTTGGGCGTCGAACTTGCGCCGGTCGTCGATGGCTACGCTGAAGTCTCGGGGCGGAGCGTTCTCGTGCTCGGGATAGACGTGCTCGCCGACTCGCGGGTGCGCGAATTCAGTGCTCTGCCGGGCGGCACGAGCATCGCCTCATTGCGGCAGTGGATGATCGAGCCGGGAATGACATTGGCGGCGCGTGCAACCGTCGCTGCGCTCGGGCTGAGTGCGGATGCACCGTTTCGCCTCAGCATTGCGGGCATCGAGCACAGCGCCAGACTGTTCGCGACGCTCGATGATCAGCCTGGACTCGACAGTGTGCTGATCGTTGACATTGCGACTGCACAGGAGTGGTTTGGCGCGGTTGGCCGCCTATCGCGAATCGACGTGCGCGCGCTTGAGGGCGAGCCTGGTGCGCGCCAGCTGCGTGCACTCAATGCGCTCCTGTCCCCGGACGTACGGTTGACGACCAGCTCGCAGCGTAGTGGCGAGCTCACGGGTCTGACCGCCGCGTTCACGACCAATCTGCATGCCTTGAGCCTGCTTGCCCTACTGGTGAGCGCGTTCCTGATCGTCAACAGCGCCAGCTTCGCGATCGTGCAGCGGCGTGAATTGATCAGCACGCTGCGCGCACTCGGTGTCACACGGACCGAGGTGCTGGCTGTCGTCGTGCTGGAGACTGCGGTACTCGGATTGCTGGGTGCGTTGCTCGGCGCGGCAGCCGGTATCGAGCTCGCGCGTGCGCTCCTTCTCATGGTCTCGCGCACCATCAATGACCTGTACTTCGTGTTGTCCGTGCAGGAACTCTCAGTCGATCCGCGATCGATCGGCATTGCGATTGCGCTCGGAATCGGCGTGGCAGTGGTCGCGGCCTTGGCGCCAGCCCTTGAGGCCGCACGGTCTGCGCCCAGCCTGGGGTGGCGGCGTTCAGTGCTCGAAGCGCGCGCTGCGCGCGGCGCAGGCCTGCTGGCCTTGGTGAGCGGCGTGCTCCTTGTCACCGGAACGTTTCTCGCGGCCCTTTCCAGCCGCAGTCTGCTCCTGGGTTTTGCGGCCATGCTCCTTCTGCTCTTGAGCGTGGCGTTTCTCGCACCAGCCCTGTTGCGCGGCGCGAGCTACGCCTCCGCATTCGCGGCCGATCGCATGGGCGCAACGTGGCGACTTGCGCTCACGGGTGCTGCCAACTCGCTAAGTCGAACCGGCATTGCAGTAGCGGCACTCAGTGTGGCGATCAGCGCAACCATCGGCATCGCCGTCATGGTGTCAAGCTTTCGAACCTCGCTCGATGCATGGCTGACGCGAACGCTGCGAGCCGACATCTACATCACGGCGCCGGGGCCGGGATTTTCGCGCCCCGAGCGTTCAATCGAGTCCGCGCTTGTCACACGACTTGTCTCGATCCCGGGCATCGCGGAATACAGCGCCGGACGCCGGGTGAGCGTCGATTCGGGGTCCGGCCCGATATTGCTCGATGTACTGGAGCCGGCGACGCACAGCTTGGAGGCGATCACGCTCGTCGCCGGGCAACCCCAGGAAGTTTGGAGAGCATTCGGTAGCGGCGCGCTGCTCGTGTCCGAATCCTTCGCGTACCGCAATACAGTAGCGATCGGAGATTCATTGCGGCTGCGCACACCCGACGGCTGGCATCCGTTCGCAGTCGCGGGCATCTACCGCGAATACGGCAGCGAACGCGGCACGGTGTTGATGCACCGGGTCCACTACCGGCGCATCTGGCACGACGATGCCGTGACCTCGCTCGGTTTGTATCTGCGCGCCGGGCACGGAGACCGTGAGGTGATCGACGAGCTCCGTGAGACCACGCGAAACACCCAGGCGTTGCTCATCCGCTCCAATCGGGAATTGCGCCAACTGTCGATGGACATCTTCGAGCGCACGTTTGCGATCACGCGCGTGCTCTACTGGCTCGCGGCGAGCGTCGCGATGGTGGGCCTGTTTGCTGCGCTGCTGGCTCACGGAATCGAACGGTCGCGGCAGACCGCACTGCTTCGAGCCCTGGGTCTCACGCCGCGCGGCGCCGGCGCATTGATCGGCGTGCAAGCCATGCTCCTCGGCGTCGTCGCGGGTCTTGCTGCGATTCCAGCCGGTCTCCTCACGGCCGCTGTACTGGTGCTGGTCATCAATCGGCGCGCCTTCGGCTGGCATATCGACCTGCACGTGAGCGCCGGACCGATCGTCAATGCGTTGCTGATCGCGATCGCGGCTGCGTTCCTCGCCAGCATTTATCCCGCGCTGCGCGCCGCGACGCCCCGAATCGCTGCCGGCCTGCGTGAGGAATGATGCGCCTCGCCCTGCCAGCGTTGCTTGCGCTGTTCGCGGTGGCGTGTACGCCCGCGCCGGATCGCAGTGAGGCGCCTCCTGCGCCGTCCGCTCCGCGTCTCGAAGCGGTCTTCGGCAGCGACAGCGCGGGTGATTACACGCGTGCCCTCGTCCCGCGCCGCTTTGAGTTTCCAGCCGATCATGGGCCACACAACGACTTTCGCCATGAGTGGTGGTATTTCACCGGGCATCTCGCTGCCGAGAGCGGCCAGCGGTTCGGGTTCGAGCTGACGTTTTTCCGGTTCGCGCTCATGCCGCCGTCACAACCCCTGCGTGGCGATGGGTCCCGCTGGCGCACGAAACAACTGTACGCCGCTCACTTCGCGATCACGGATCTCGAGCATCGGGTGTTTCATTCCAGCGCTAGATATGCGCGCGCTGCATTGGGGCTTGCTGGTGCCGGTAGTTCGCCGTTACGCGTCTGGCTCGACGACTGGTCGCTTATCGTGCCGGACGATTCGCTCCGACCATGGACACTGAGCGCGTACCAGGCCCCCTATCGACTCGAGCTCGAACTGCGCCCTGATATGAAACCGGTGTTGAACGGCGATCAGGGCTTGAGCCGCAAGTCGGCCAGCGGCCCGGCCGCAAGCTATTACTACTCGATCCCTCATCTGACCGTCCGCGGCACCCTGGATCACGCTGCTGTCAGCCTGAAGGTCACTGGTACAGCGTGGCTGGACCGTGAATGGGGCAGTGATGGATTAGCAGCGGACCAGACAGGGTGGGACTGGTTCGCGTTGCAACTCGATGACGGCAGCTCACTGATGTTCTACGCCATGCGGCGGACTGACGGCACGCGCGACCCGGCAAGCGCCGGCACCTATGTGGATAGTTCCGGCGTTGAGCGTGCTTTGCGTGATGAAGATGTGCGGCTGTCGGTCGGCAAGCAGTGGCAAAGTCCACGCGGCGGCGTGTATCCGGCCGAGTGGCGCCTGCAGGTCCCGAGCCTCGGACTCGAAATGCAATTGCGCCCGGTGCTCGCAGACCAGGAACTCGACACGACGCCGCGGTACTGGGAAGGGGCCGTCGATGTGGTCGGCAGCCGCAGCGGCGCAGCGCTGCGCGGACGCGGCTATGTCGAGCTGACGGGGTACGCAAACGCCGCTGGCGATGCGAGAATGCGCACGTCTCAGCGGGAATAGTCACGAACCACGGGAGATTCTTATGAAATACCGGATCGTCGGATTGCTGGCCATGAGCTTGTTGCTGGGCCTGGCCGGCTGCGAGAAGAAAGGCCCTGCGGAACAAGCGGGCGAGAAGGTCGATGAAGCCGCCGCGGAGGTCAAGGAAGGTGCGCAGGATGCGGGAGACGCGATGAAGGACGCCGCGGGGGACGTCAAGGAAGCGACCGAAGAAGCCACGGACGACACGAAGAAGGATTGATCGCAGGCGTAGCTGCTCAGGAGCGCTCGCATGCCGCAGAGTGGTCGATGGCCTGTCGTCCTACTGTTGCTCCTGATTTCAGCCCCGCTTGGCACGTTCGCTGCCTCACCCGATACCGAGGCTACTCACATGCGCCAGTACCGGCTCGAAAAGGCGGAGCAGGGTTATCGGCTCGCGCAAACAGAAACCAGCGTGCCGAAACCTGCTGCGCACGAGGTACTGGTGCGGGTGCGTGCCGCCTCGCTCAACCGGCGTGATCTGTACGTGCTCGCGGGCCAGTACGGGCCCGGCGATCTCTCCGGAAAGGTACCGCTGTCGGATGGCGCCGGTGAGGTCGCGGCGGTCGGCCCACAAGTGAGCCGCGTCAAGGTCGGTGATCGCGTCGCCGCGATTTTCTTTCAGCGCTGGCTCAACGGCAAAGCCGACGCCAATACCCAGCCCTCGGCGCTTGGTGGCGCGATCGACGGCATGCTGTCCGAGTACGTGCTGCTCAACGAGGAAGGGCTGGTCCATTTCCCGGAACACCTGAGTTTCGAGGAAGCGGCAACGCTGCCTTGCGCCGCTGTCACCGCATGGAACGGCCTGTTCACGCGCGGCAACCTCCAGCCGGGTGAATACGTGTTGCTCGAGGGCACCGGCGGCGTATCGGTGTTTGGGCTGCAGTTTGCCGCCGCGGCCGGCGCCAAGCCGATCATCACCAGCAGCAGCGACACCAAGCTCGAGCGCGCGAAAAAACTCGGTGCGTGGCAGACCATCAACTACAAGTCGAATTCGGACTGGGACAAGGTAGTGATGAAACTGACCGAGGGTCACGGCGTCGACCAGGTGCTCGAAGTCGGCGGAGAACAGACTATTTCAAAGGCGGTCGGCAGCACTGCGCTCGGCGGCCACCTGGCGCTGATCGGCGGACTTTCCGGCTGGAATGGGCAGCTGCCGGTCGGGCTCCTGGCACTACGAAACCTGCGCGCGAGCGGCATCTACGTCGGCTCGCGCAGCGACTTCGAGGCCATGAACGCATTCATCGCCGAGCATCAGCTGCGACCGGTGATCGATAAGGAATTCAAGTTCGACGATGCCGCTGCGGCATTCACCTACATGGATTCGGGGAGCCTGTTCGGCAAGGTCGTCATCCGCATCCCCTGAGGCCTCAACGCGCCGACATTTGTGAGATGATCCCGCGCCCCTCCTGATACGCGATACGCGCAGCGGATGCATCCAGCGGATGAGTGTGCGATTCCTGATCCTGGGTCTCGACGAGCCGCTGCGGCGCCAGGTCCAGGGCGACCTGAAGATCGCCTATCCCAATGCTGAAGTGGACATGGAGCCGCTGCCGGAGGATTCCGCGCATAACGCGCAGCTCGCCGCGTACACCGCGCTCTTCATTGGTTACGAGCACGGGCGCGAGGACAGCGACGGCAAGCCACTCGGCCCCGATGCGTTGCTGCGCGAATTCAAAGGTTGCGGCGCGCCGATCCTGATTCTTGCGCGCGGCGGCAATGAAATGACTGCCGTCGATGCGGTGCGCGCTGGAGCAGCCGACTTTCTGCCGGTGCGCCTGATCTCTCCGCCGCTGCTGGCCGCGCGCGTGAAGGCGGCCTTGCAAACACGTGGTGCGCCACCTGTCGAGCGACGGCGGCCGCAGCTGCGCCGTGCTGCCACACCAAGCGAGCTGCCGACTACGGTCTCCGGTTACCAGGTGCTGCAGACGCTGGCGCGCTCCGATCGGTCGGCCGTTTACCTGGCGCGGAGCGAGGAGCTGGGCTTCAACGTCGCTCTCAAGGTGCTGCGACGTGCCGCCGATGTTGCGGATGCGCCCGGAGACGAGCAACGCTTCGCGCGCGAATACAAGATCATCTCCCAGATCCGGCATCGCGCGATCGTCGATGTGTACGACTTCGGTTCGACCGAAGGCCTGAGTTACATAGCAACGGAATACTTTCCGGCCGGCGATCTCAAGACGCGACTGCAGAATCCCATGTCAACGGATGAGGCGAGCGATTACGCGAAGCAGATCGCCGAAGCGCTGCGCATCATCCATGTGGCAGGGGTCCTGCATCGCGATCTCAAGCCCGCGAACGTCATGCTCCGCACCGACAATTCGCTGGTGCTGATCGACTTTGGTCTCGCCAAGGAATTGACCGGCGACAAGGCGCTCACCGGTGCGGGTGAAATCCGCGGCTCGCCCTACTACATGAGCCCGGAGCAGGCTGATGGTCGGCCGGTGGATGAACGCTCCGACCTCTACTCGCTCGGCGTCATTTTCTACGAGCTGCTGACGGGCACGCGGCCGTTCCAGGGCCGCACGGTTTTCGACATCCTGGCGCAGCACCAGCACGCAGCCATACCGCAGCTGAGCGGCGCCGCCGGCCGCCTGCAGCCACTCCTCGACCGCCTGCTCGCCAAGGTGCCCGCAGACCGTTTCCAGAGTGCGACCGACTTCCTGACAGCGCTGCGGCCGAAGAGCCCGTCCAGGTGAACGACGTCACTGTCGCCATGTCGCGAAAGTTTGAACTGCTTCGAGTTTCCAACCCCAAAAACCGACCCGCGATCACATCCCCCGCCGGGACTATTGTCAAAGATAGCGCCCACTTGCCTTCAGGCCAGCGGCGCAGTGCGGCCGGCTGAAGGCTGAGCGGCGCACGGCCCCATCTGAGCCACCCGGACGTGGTAGCGCGGGCTGGCGCCGCACCTGTTGCGAGGTGGGTAACAAGATGCGGATTCTCAAGCTCGGAAAGTACAAGGGCCTGGTCGCCGTGCTGGCGCTGTTCCTGGTCGGCACTGGTGCGATGCTGGCGATGAACTTCATCTTCGCCGTGCGCGCGACGGAAAGCCTGACCGCCATTCGCGGCATCAGCGCTCAGCAGCTTCAGCCCCAGGTCATTGCCTCGGCGGCACAACTCCTGCGCGCCGATCTCGGCAATCGGCGCTACCTCGGACGGGCGCTGACCGACCTCAAGGCGACCGTGAAGTCCTTCGACGCAGCGCTCGCCGGTCTTGACCGCAGCGCGACCACCTCCGCGGGGCGCGCTGGTCCATTCGAATTCGCACCGCTCGCTTCCGCGAGCAGCCAGCGCAGTCTCCAGGAGCTGCGCCACGTCTGGGGTGAGTATCGCGAGCGGCTCAAGCCGATCGTCGACTACACCGGCAATCCGTATGTCGAGACCGCCGAGCGCGGCACACAGCTGAGCGCGCCCGGCCTGAAGCTCAACAGCCAGATCGACGAAGCTGTCCGCTTCGGCGTCGCGCGGCACGGCGAGATTGCGAAGCTGGTTGCAGGCTTGTCAGGAAAAGTCGAAGCCGAAACCCAGGCGCGCGCTGCGCAGATGCGCACCTATCTCATCGCCGGCATGGCCGGAGCAGTGATTCTGTTCGTGGTCGCCTTCGGGCTGCTGGGCAAAGCCGCCGGCCGCGAGCAGTCGATCTCGCGCGCCAAGCGCGAGACCGACGACATCCTGCACACCGTCAACCAGGGTCTGTTCCTGCTCGACAAGAATCTCAACATCGGCTCGGAACGTTCCGAAGCGCTCGAGCGCATCTTCCACCGCACCGATTTCGACAAGATGAGCTTCGAGCGGCTGCTGCGCGGCATCGTTCCGGACAAGGTGCTCGACACCGCGCTCGAATACGTGAAGCTGATGTGGGGCGAGCGCGTCAACGAAAAGCTCATCAAGACCATCAACCCGCTGGGCGAGGTCGAGGTGAGCATCGACGCCGGCCACGGCCAGATGGAAACGCAGTTCCTGGAATTCGATTTCAATCGCGTGCACTCCGACGGCCAGATGTCGCGCTTGCTGGTGACCGTCATCGACGTCACGCGACGTGTCGAACTGGCTCGCGAGCTGCAGGAATCGCAGGAAAAGGCGCAGGCGCAGCTCGACCTGCTGCTGCACATCCTGCACGTCGAGCCACGGCAGCTGTCCGGATTCCTGGAAGAGAGCGAAGTCGCCATGAAGATGGTGAACTCCATTCTCAAGGAGCCGGCGCGCGAAGAATCTGCGTTCCGCGCCAAGCTCGATGGCATCTTCCGCCAGATTCACAGCGTCAAGGGTGAAGCCGCAGCACTCGGCCTGAAGACCGTCGAGTCGCGCGCGCACAGCTTCGAGGAAGCGCTGCAGGAACTGCGCAGCCGGCAGACTCTGAGCGGCAACGACTTCCTGCCGCTGGTCGTCAAGCTCGATGACCTCTTCGGTCACCTCGCGCAGGTGCGCGAGATGGTGGGCCGGCTCGCGGATCTGCGCATCGCAATGACTGGCGATGCCGACAATGCACCGCTGCCTGCGGATCGCGACAACGATTTCGGTCCCGAGGGCACGCTCGTGCAACCCGCGCCAGTCCTCACGGCGCGCGAATCTGTGAGCGCCAGCGATGGGTTGGAATCGAGTCTCAAGTCACTCGCGGAGCGCATTGCGAGCGAGCTCGGCAAGCGGGTGAAGGTCGCCTGCGTCGGCCTCGAGCAGGTTCCGAGGGACTATCGTCGCGCCATCAAGGACATTTCCATCCAGATGGTGCGCAACTGCATGGCACACGGCATCGAGACGCCCGCCGAGCGCGCCAGCGCGGGCAAGGCTCCAGGCGGCAGCATCACGCTCAAGTTCGAGAATCGCGGTAATGAAGGTTACGAATTCGTCTGCCAGGACGACGGTCGCGGCCTCAGCGCGGAGAAGCTCAAAGAGACTGCGGTCAAGCGCGGCTTGATGACGGCTGACCAGGCCGCAGCGCTCGACGACCGGCGCGCGTTGTCGCTCATCTTCATGGCCGGCTTCTCGACCCAGGAACAAGTCACCCGCGACGCCGGCCGCGGCGTCGGCATGGACATCGTACGCAACCTGATCCAGGAGCTGGGCGGCAAAGTGGGCGTCTCGACCACGGTCGGACGCTTCGCCCGCTTCCGCATCTGGCTGCCCTCGCCCGCCAAGTCCCGGGCCGCCTGATCTCAACGCATCATCAACAAGAACAGGAGTCGCGGATTGAACGCGGTTGCACCCCTCAAGCTGATGATCGTCGATGACTCGAATGTCATGCGTCGCAAGATCGAGCGCTCGCACCAGTGCGCGCGCCTGCAGTTCGTCGGCTCGGCCGGCAACGGCAAGCAGGCTGTGGAGCTGTTTCGCCGCACCGAGCCGGACGTCGTAACGATGGACATCACCATGCCGGAGATGGATGGCATCGAGTGCGTCGAACAGCTGGTCGCGATCAAGCCCGAGGTCCTGATCCTGGTCGTGAGCGCGCTCGCCGACAAGGCGACGGCCATCGAAGCGATGAAGCGCGGCGCCAACGGTTTTCTCTGCAAGCCATTCTCCGACCGCCAGCTCACAGACGCTCTCGATGAGCTGCTGCGAGGCGCTCGAGCATGAACATGACGAAGGTCGAGCTGGAAACTTTCGTCGAAGGAACGACGCACTATTTCCGGACCGCTGCCAATCAACCGGCGTCGGTCGGCTCGCCCTATCTGGTCAATGAAGGCGCACCCGGCATCCAGGAATACACCGGCATCATCACCATTGGCGGCAAACGCAAGGGCATCGTCTACTTCACCGCCTCACGCCCGATGCTGACGGTGCTGCTGATGCGCCTCGGCGAGACCGAGATGACGCACGAGAACATGTGCGATCTCGTCGGCGAGGTCGCGAACCAGATTTCCGGTAACGCGCGCCGTGATTTCGGCAGCGAGTTCATGATCTCCGTGCCGCGCGTCATCAGCGGCACGCCTGAGCATGCCGTGACGCCGGCCAATGTCCGTTCTTTCGTCATCCCGATCAACTGGCGCAGCCATTCGGCCCAGCTGGTTGTCTGCCTCGAATAAACTTTTCGGAGTCGTGCCGTGAAGCAAAGCGCCGCGCGCAACCTGCAAGCCGGACCGGTCAATACCATCGCTCCCGCACCGTCTGGCGCCGGCATCGATGTGCTGGTGCTTACGGAGGATGACTTCTTCCTGCTCGCGGTACGGCGCGTCGTCACGCTGCCGAATCGCGTGTGGCACGTCACCAGCGAAAACCAGGCGGCGGACATGCTGGTCTCGACACCTTGTGCGGTGGCGCTGCTCGACTACTCGCTGCTGCGCAAGGACCTCGAGGCGGTTGCGACCCGACTCAGGCAACAGTTTCCGGACCTCGGCTTCGTGGTGGCGGGCGAGCCGGAGGACGGGCAGCGCGTCAAGCGCTACATCAACTCCGATGACGTGCAGGGATTCGTAGTCAAGGCTGAGGTGACTCAGGATCTCGCGGGCGTGATCGAGGCGGGAATCGACCGGCACCTCGAATTGAAGACCGAAGCTGCCCTTGCTGCTCCAGGGGCACCGCGCAATCGCATGCCGCTTTACGCCGCAATTGCGGCCGCCGTGCTGCTCGCTGGTGGCGTTGGCACCTGGCTGTTGACTCGCAGTTCCAGCAGCCCGACCGACGCCGGTACCGCTGCTACAGGCGCCGCGCAGCAGGCCGCCAACCCACAACTCGAAACGGCCACTGCGATCGAGGCGCAGCTGCAAAAGGCACGCGAGGCTTTCGAGGCTGGCCGCTACATCGATCCGAAGAACAACAATGCGATCGACTACTACCGCGGTGCCTTGTCGCTCGATGCCAAAAACGCCGAGGCCCGCGACGGCCTGGTGCGCGTCACCGAGGTGATGCTGGCACGCGCCGAGGCTGCACTGCTAGACCAGAAGCCACGCGAAGCTGCCGCCGCGATCAAGATCGCGCGCACGATTACACCCACGCACCCCCGCATTGAGTTCCTCGAGGCCCAGCTCAACCGCGAGATGGAACGCTCGGCGGTGCAACAGCAGGAGAGCGCACGCGTCGATGCCAATAGCCAGAAATTGGCGACGCTCATCAAGCTGGGTAACGACCGTCTGAGCCAGGATCGACTCATCGAGCCGGCCAATGACAGCGCGAAGTACTATTTCAGCAATGCGCGTGACCTCGATGCCGCAAGCCTGCTTGCACAGCAGGGTTTGCGCTCACTCGCGACCAAGATGTTGCAGAAGGGCTCGCAGGCGGCCGCCCGCGGCGACGCGGATGGTGCCGACCGCTGGTTGGCCCAAGCGCGTGCGCTCAATGTAAGTGGCGTCGACTTCGCCAAGGCAGAGCGCGACCTGAAAACCAGCCAAAGGGGCAAGGGAGCGGAAGCAGACCGATTGCTCGGACTGGCGCGCGAGCGCCTCAACCAGGGTCAGCTGCTGGATCCCGCCACCGACAGCGCACGCTACTACGTGGCGGCGCTGCAGCAGCAGTTCCCCGACTATCCGGCGCTGGCCGCGGTGGTGGACTCGCTCAAGGCGCAGCTGCTGACCGGCGCCGAAGACGCCGCGAAACGCGAGGACGTTGCCCGCGCTCAGCGCATGCTGGACGAAGCCCGCAAGCTCGGTGCGAGCGGAGCAGGACTGGAGTCCGCGACCGCCGCTGTCGGCAGTGCGCAGCGCCGCGCGGAAGCGATGACGAAACCCGTCGGTGTGCGCGAGGACATGATCGTCAAGCGCGTGAACCCTGAATATCCCTCGTCCGCCGAGCGCAAGGGCATCGAAGGCTTCGTGGACATGCGGTTCATCGCCACGGCGACTGGCGAGGTCAAGGATATCGTGATCACCAACGCTCAACCGCAGGGCGTATTCGAAGACAGTGCAATGCGTGCGTTGAAGCGCTGGAAATTCAAACCGGTGCAGGTTGACGGTACACCGCACGACCAACTCATGGCACTGCGGATGCGATTCACCGTCGCGCAGTAGCGCGACTTCAACTGCGGCGACGTCGCACGCCGCGCACCGCCGGCGCAACCCGCGGATTCTCCGGCCACGAGTGCTTCGGGTAGCGTCCCTTCAACTCTTTGCGCACCTGCACATAGCCGCTGTTCCAGAAACTGGCCAGGTCACGTGTCACCTGCACGGGTCTTTGCGCCGGGGAGAGCAGCTTGATCAGCAGCGGTACCGTACCGCCACCGATGCGAGGCGTGTTCTCCAGGCCAAAGACTTCCTGCAAGCGCACCGACATTGACGGCGCATCTTCGCCCAGGTAGTCGATGCGAATGCGCGAGCCGCTCGGCACGGGAACATGGGTGGGCGCGAGCTGCTCGAGCCGGCGCTGCAAGTCGTGCTCGAGCATGGCAGTGAAGATCCCCCGCAGCTCCAGGCGTGCCAGGTGCGCAATTCGCGACATCCCGCCCAGCCGGGGCGCGAGCCAGTGCTCCAGGGACGCGAGCAAGGCCTGATCGCTGACGTCAGGCCAGTGGGCAGAAGCCTGCGAAGGTAGCGCGCGCACGAACTGCACGCGCGCCTGCCAGCTGCGCAGTTCCGGATTCCACGGCAATGCCTCGAGCGAGACCTTGCGGATGCCCGCGATGAGCGTTGCCGTAAGGCGTTCCGAATCCGGCGCATCGAGCCCAGTAGATTCGATGACCAGCGATCCCAGGCGTCTTTCGCCCACAGCCACGACGGCGCGCTCACGGTCGCTCCATTCGATGCGCTCAAAGAGCTCGATGTCCTGCGCCAGCGCTGCTTCAAGTGAACTGCGCGTCAGCGGCGCTGCGAGAAATATGCGCGCTTCGCGCTCGCTGTCATCGAGCGCCGCGATCACCAGGAATTCGGCGCGCGTGAGGGCCTGTGGCCCGGCGAAGCACGCACCGCGGCCGTTGCTGAGAAGATAACGTCCCTGCCCGTCAGTGCGCCGGCGCGCAACGCGATCCGGATACGCGAAGGCCAGGAGCACGCCGGCAACGTCCGCCTCAGCGATGAGACTCTCTCTTGATGCGCGGCCGGGAATCCTGCCGAGTCGCTGACGCAATTGCGTGGCTACGCGGCGCACGCGCTCGAGACCCGCGCGATCCACACGTGCCTTGCCCGGCGCATCCCCGCGCAGCGCCTCGAGACGGCTACGGATATCGGCGTCAGCGTTGCGGGCATCGCGTTGGAACACGTCGCGTTCGCTGAGCAGCGCCGCGAGGTCGCAGGCTTGTTCCTGCAGGCCGAGCTCGCGGGCACGCAGCAGCATGTGCGCGAGACGCGGGTGAACGCGAAGCTCGAGCATGTCGCGGCCGACGGGCGTGATGCGCCCCTTCGCATCGAGCGCGTCCAGTCCGCGCAGCAGTTCGCGCGCCTGCTCGTAGAGTACCTGGGGAGGTGGATCGAGCCAGCGCAGTTGCTGCGGGTCCGCGACGCTCCATGCCGCGAGGTCCAGCGCCAGTGGCGCGAGGTCTGCCTCGAGGATCTCGGCGGGCGTCGCGGCTTCGAGAGATGCCTGCGTACCCTCGGACCACAGCCGGTAACAGATGCCCGGCGCCAGCCGTCCGGCGCGTCCGCAGCGCTGATCGGCGGATGCACGCGACACGCGCAACGTTTCGAGACGACTCATGCCACTGGCGGGATCGAACCGCGAGCGACGCACCAGCCCGGAATCGACCACGGCGCCGATTCCCTCGATGGTGAGACTGGTCTCCGCGATGTTGGTGGCGAGCACGATCTTGCGCGTGCCGTGTGGCGCAGGGCGCAGTGCCAGCTCCTGCGCCGCGAAATCGAGCTCACCGAGTAATGGCAGTACACGCACGTTCCTATCCTGCAGTTCTGCCTGGAGGTATTGTTCGGCACGCCAGATCTCGGCGGCGCCGGGGAGAAACACCAGGACGTCCCCTTCCTGCTCGCGCAGTGCACGCAGTGTGGCTGTCGCCACCAGCCGGGCCGTGGCGCCGATGTCGTCGTGCAGCGGTCGCATCGACTGTGCGCGCTGCGCGTCGCGTGACTGGTAACGCACCGCGACTGCATGGCTGCGACCGCTCGAGCGCACGATCGCTGCATCGCCCAGCAACGCCGCAATCGGTTCGGCAGGAAGCGTTGCAGACATCACGAGCAGGCGCAGATCTGCGTGCAGAACTGCCTGGACATCGAGGCACAGGGCAAGTCCGAGATCCGCCTGGAGGCTGCGCTCGTGAAACTCGTCAAACAGGATGGCGCCCACGCCTTCCAGTGCCGGGTCGTGCTGCAGGATCGATGCGAGTACGCCCTCCGTCACGACCTCGATGCGCGTCGCAGCGCTGGTGCGGCTCTCGAGCCTCATTCGATAGCCGACGGTTTCCCCCACCGGTTCACCGCGAGATTGCGCCATGCGGCTCGCCACGGCCCGGGTCGCGAGGCGCCGCGGCTCGAGCATGATCAGACGCCGGCCGCCCAGCCAGGGCTCATCCAGCAATTCGAGCGGCACGACGGTGCTCTTGCCGGCGCCTGGCGGCGCCTGCAGAACCGCATTGCGCTGCGCCTGCAGCGCCTGACGGAGTGCCGGAAGGATCTCTAGTATGGGAAGATCGCGCGACATGAGCCTGCGGCCGGAGCGGGTCGGTCGCAAGTATGGCAAAGGAGAAAACACAATGATGAGATATGTCCTCGTCCTTACGCTGGCGCTGGCGGGCGCTGCCTGCGACGTCGAGAGCGACAACGACAGGGTCAACGGGTCCGTGAATGTGGCTGCCGGGCAGCCCGTGCAGGACGCATCCACCGTCAATGGCGCGATCAGCGTGGCGGAAGGAGCTGCGATCAAGGACGCCGAGACGGTCAACGGCCGTATCACGATCGGCGACAACGCGACCGCAAATTCGGCTCAGACTGTCAACGGCTCGATCACGATCGGGTCGAACACGCGCGTTGCGGGTGATGTCGAGTGCGTGAATGGTTCAATCACGCTGCAGAAGGGCGCGGACGTCGGCGGCAAGCTCGAGAACGTCAACGGTCGCTTCGAGCTCAACGGTGCGCACGTCGCCGGCGGCATTCGTACCGTGATGGGTGACATCGAGGTGGGCGCCGATTCGCGCGTCGAAGGCGGCATCACGATCGAGAGATCGAAGGGGTTCTCGATCTCGTTCAAGAAAAGCGTGCCGCGCATCGTGATCGGTCCGGGCGCGACCGTGCAGGGTCCGATGAAGTTCGAGCGCGAAGTGGAGCTATACGTGAGCGACAGCGCCACGATCGGCGAAGTCATCGGTGCCAGGCCTATCAAGTTCGCGGGCGATCGTCCGCCGGCGTAGTGCGGCCGTCCGGTACCGGATCGGCGTTGCGCTCAGCGGTAGTGGTCGACCCACTGGATCTCGATCTGCGGCGTATCCTTCTGGTAGGCGCCGTAGGGGACATCGATCAGAGCAGGCTGCGTCAGTGGCTCATGACCCAGGCTCCAGCGCAGGTTCTGCGCGCCGCGGATCTGGAAATCCTCCACCGCGGTGAGATTGAGACGAAAGGCGATCTTCAACGGCCAGCCCTGATCTCGCGGTTGCACGACTGCCTGACCAATGCCGCTGGCGCTGTAGATATCGACGACTAATCGCGCACCTTCCCAGGTCTGCACGAAACGCTCCCCGGCTGGATTCGCCGATGTCGATTGGATGCTGAGCAGCTCCACCGGCGCTGGCGCAGGCTCCGGCTTGCTGCCAAACCAGTCGCGAGGATTCCAGGACCAATGACTGCACGCGGTAAGCATCACGACGACGACCGCGACAGCCCATTTGCTTGTATTCATGCATTTCCTCGCCCGGTGAGCGCGGGCAACGTTACCGTGCGCTCACATGATTGGCAAAGTGCGTGAGCTTGCAACGTCGGCTACTGTCGCCATGCGGCGTCAAGAGAGGTGTCAGGAGCAATGCCCTGCCTTTCATCGTACCCGGATGTTCGTTATGTTCGCGTGGTGACCGAACTTCCGGGAGTAAATCCATCCACGTCGACGCGCGCGTCCGATGCGTGATCCGCTGGTGCACGACACGACGCGGCACTTCCAGCCCGTAGCGCGCTGGCTTACCCTCGCCGCCGTCGTCCTGATTCTCTACGGCTCGCTGTTTCCGTTTCGCTTCGCCGCGCTCGGCGCAAGCGGGTTCTTCGAGCTGCTCACCGGGCTCACGTTTCAGCGCACTTCGCGGGGCGATCTGGTCGCAAACCTGCTGCTCTACATGCCGCTGGGCTTGTGCCTGCTGCTTTCCTGGCCATCGCGCTGGGGCGCTGCGACGCGACTCTTCTGGACCGTGATGCTCGGCACCATGCTCTCATGCGCCATCGAAATGCTGCAGGTCCACGCGCCCTCGCGCGTATCGAGCCTGACTGACGTCGTGCTCAACGCAACCGGAACTCTCGCGGGTGGGCTGATCGCGCTCGCCTACCTCGAGATCGGTTCGACGATCCGGATTCCGGGAATCGCGCCAGGCAAGCCCGAGCCTGTGCCGCTCGGGATATTGCTGCTGTGGCTCGGCTTTCGACTTGCGCCGTTCGTTCCGAGCATCGACTGGGAGAAATTCAAGGATGCCCTCAAGCCAATCTTTCTCGAGCCTCAGTTCGGCGCGCTGGATACCTATCGCTACATGGTGGGCTGGCTGGTAGTCGGCTACGCTGTCCGACGCCTGTGGCGACGCGAATACGCGTTACACGCGCTCGTCACGATTATCCTCATCGTGCTGGTTGGGCGCGTCGTGATCGTCGGCAAAGTGCTGGTGGCGCCCGAGCTCCTGGCGCTGCTGCTGTGCATTCCGTTGTCAGCCGTGCTGGTCGCGATGCCTGATCGGCGCCGTGCCGGCCTGCTCGCGTTGCTGCTCGCGAGCGTCATTGTCCTGCAGGGGCTCAAGCCGTTCGAGCTCCTTGCCCAGCCACACTCGTTCAGCTGGGTGCCGTTCATGAACTCCCTGAGTGACAGCCTGGAGGTCAACTACTCAGTGCTGCTCGAGAAGTGCTTCTGGTACTTCTCGCTCGTGTGGTTGCTCACGCGCCAGGGAATGGCAATCGCACTCGCCACGATCCTGACCGCGATACTGCTCGCGCTGGTCGAAGTGGCCCAGCTCTGGTTGCCCGAGCGCTCGGCCGAGATCACTGATCCGCTGCTTGCTCTCGCAGCGGGCATCCTGCTCGCGCTGCTGGGCGGGGCAAGTGCCAGTGCCCTTCGCGTTGCCGCGCAGCGCTGATGCGGGCCGCTCCCTCAACGCCGATTCGAACTGCGCTGGTCCGCGAACTTGCGGATGTCCCGCCACGTATACCGGTGCACACCTTTGCGGCCGGCGAGCGTGGCAGCGATCATGGCAGCCGCGAGCGCGCTCGCGCTTACGGGCCGGTACTGTGCGAACCTGCCGAGCAGCAGCGGGCTCATTAGAGGCAGGATCCCCATCATGGCAAGCTCGCCGGGGCGGAATTCGGCGCGCACACCGAGAAGCAAGCTCGGCTGCAGGATGTCGAGTGCGGCGAACCCCAGCTTTGCTATCGCCTCCTCGGCTTCGCCCTTGACTCGCAAATAGAAGTGTCTGGACGCGGAATCGGCGCCCACCGAAGAATTGAGAACGAAGCGCGTGCTCCCCGCCTTGCGTGCCGCGCGCGCGAAACCCACAGCGTAGTCGAAGTCGACCTGGCGAAAGGCCTCTCTCGAGCCCGCGGCCTTGAGCGTCGTTCCCAGGCAGCAGAACGCGACGTCTGCCCGTACTGCACCGATCGATTCTGCAAGGTTGTCGAACGGAACGATTCGATTGGCGAGCTTGGGGTGATCGTAAGCCAGCGGGCGGCGCGTGATCGCGATGACGCGCCCGCACTCGGCGGTGGCAGCCAGTGCTGCGAGCAAGCGGCTGCCGACGAGACCACTTCCGCCCGCGACGAGAGCGGTCCACCTGGAAACACTCTGGTCCGGATTCAGGGGCGCGCCCCTGGCATCGGCCGACGGCTTGGGCTGGTTCATTGTTGTTGATGGCGATTTGTAGTGGGAAATTGTAGTGGAAATTGCGGCTGGCTTACGCCTGCATGGAAAAGGTGGCGTACGCCGCGTTGGACACTTTGTCCCACTGCCCGCAATCGCGACGAAGTTCATCTGTGCCAAGCGCAATGGTGGGTATACTGGTACGTATTCTTCATGGCGTGGATCAGGCCGCGCGGTTTCAGTGGAGGACGCGCGTGGCGCGTTTCGCACTACCGGTTGTGCTGTTGAGGTGTACCGTCCGGGCGGCGGCATGTGCCGCGCTCGTGGCGAGCGTCGTATCGCCTGCAGGCAGCGCGACGTCACAACAGGGGCCGGCAGCTGCGACGGCGCCCTCCGCCACGGTGCCGCCCACGCCCGAATCCGCGGATCGCGCGCAGACCTATCGTCGCTTCCGGCAGCAGTTCGACGCGCGACACTTCGCCGAGGCACTCGCGCCCGCGCAGGCGCTGGTCGATCAGACCGAACAGGAATTTGGAGCCACTGCCGAGCAGCTGGTCAATCCGCTGATCAATCTGGCCACGACCCAGCTGCGCGTGAAGGACTATTCGAGTGCAGAGGTCTCTTTCAAGCGCGCGGTGAAGATCGTGGAGCAGCACCAGGGCGGTTATTCGCGCGAAATCATCAAGCCGCTGTTCGGACTGGGCATGACCTATTCGGCAGCTGGCGATTACACCTCAGCCACCGACACGTTGCGGCGCGCGGTCGACGTGAGCCGTAAGATCGACGGTCTGTTCAATCCCGCGCAACTCGAGATGCTCGATTCGCTGATCGCCAGTTACACGGCGCTCAATGCCTACGACGATGCACAACGGGAGCAGCAGTATGCGTTGCGCCTCGCGGAGGCGACGTATGGGAAGAACGATCCGCGGGTGGTACCGGCACTGGAACGCACGGCCCGCTGGTTCGAATCACAGGGGCGCTTCTACAGTGCTCGCCAGATGTATAGCCGTTGCCTCGACATCGTGCGCAAGGACGGCGGTAACTACGATCTTCGCACCGTCGTACCATTGCGTGGCATCGCGCGGACCTATCGCCTGGAGTATTTCATCGGTCCTGAAACCGCCGAAGGTAGCGCGGATGAGTCGGCGGTGGTCGGCGGTGTCGGACCCGGTTCCTCGCAGCCCAGCAGCGCCACTGGCGTGAGCATGGCGTCCGTCCTCAATCCCGACGGCGCGGACGCCCTCGAATTCGCGCTCAAGGTGTTCGATTCCCATCCGGGCGAAGCCATTGGGGAACTCGCCGAAACACTGATCGAGCTGGGAGACTGGCGACTGACTGCGGGCACCACGCGCCCGGCGATTGAGGTCTACCGCGAAGCGTGGAAGGTGTTGAGCGCCGCTGGATCCCGTGGAACCGCCGCGCTCGACACGCCGGCACCCGTCGTCTACCGGCCACCGTCGAGTTCCCGCCCGCCCAAAGCAGAGCCGGACAAGTATGCGCAGCACCACACGGAAGTCGAATTCACAGTGACCGCCGACGGACGGGTGCGCGATGCGAAGGTCGGCGACAACGATGCCGGTGACGTCGCGGGCAAGGCGGTATTGAGCGCCATCAAGCGCGCACGTTTTCGGCCGCGTTTTGTCGACGGCAACCCCGTCGATACGACCGGCGTGCGTTACAAGGAAACCATCTACGTGCGCAGCTGAGTGCCCTGACGGGGCGGCTGAGTCGTTTGCTGTGGCGAAATCTTTGGCGATTCGGGCGCGGGCGGCGTGGGGGCTGGTGTCTCGTTCGTCGGCGCGGACTCTGGCTTCGTTTCTGGATCTGTTGGCGTCGGTTCGGAACCTGCGGCCGGCGGTGTGCCCGCGACGGGCGTCGGCGCTGCGCCCTCCGGCGTCGGATCGAGGATCGGCACCGACTCGATCGCGGCGCTGTCGGTGACCGGACCCGCCGGCGTCGCGCCAGCCGCGCTTGGCTGGCCGGTCTGCACTGCGACCTGCGGCGCCTCTATGAGCGGCTGACCCGCGAGCATCTTCTTCGCCACGTCCTGTTCGGGAAACTGCACCAGAAACTTGGCCGCTGCGTCGCGCATCGCAGCCTTGGTCGCCAGCACCATCGGTCCGGTGCTCGTCACGCCATTGCCCGAAGCGTTGCTGCCATATCCCGTAAACGTAAGCGAGTCAGCCAGCACGCCGTTGGGCGCATACACGTTGAGCCGATAGCGAATCGTCACCGCGAAGTATTTCGCGCCGGTATCGCGTGGCGTGATGAACGAGTACTGCTCGATGCGGGGCTCGATGATTGCGCGGTAGGGAGGATCCGCGGGGAGGGACTTGAGATCCTCGACCCGCGTCACGTCGCGAAACTCGGAGGCGAACAGTTTCTCCGCCATGCGCACGTGGTAGGGACCAAGATCGACCTTCCACTCCGTGCCCCAACGCTCCTCACTGTGCGCCGCCTTGCTGAAGTCCTCGCTGTAATAGATGCCGACCGCGATCGGCATCGGATCCACCAGCGGCACCGGCACGCTCGAATCGGTGGCGACGCTGACCGGACCGCAGCCGGCAAACGTGGCCACGAGCGCCAACAGCCCGATCCGCTGCGCAAGCATTGGTGCTCCAGTTGCGCGCATCAGCCCTGCAGCCCCACGAATGTTCCGCCGTTTCTCTCGCACAATGCGCGCATCAACGCCGTATAGCGCACATTCCCGAACTGTGGCGCCCGCGGCGGCATGGGAAAGCCGATGGCATGAATGCGCACGTGCCGCTCACCGGTATCACTGTGATTGGCCCGATCCACCTGGTCGATCACAGCCTGGATCGACTCGCCGGGGAAGTCATCTCCGAAGTAATAGATGCTCACTTTCTTGTCGGGCGACCAGAAGGCGCGTATGGCCGCCAGCAGGCCCTCGACCGGGCTCGAATTGCTGAACGAAGTCCAGGTCTTGAACCGGTCCATGATCGCCTTGCGGCGCGCGGGCGTGTCCGCAATCCACTGCCCGCGGTAGCCATCGAACATGTAGGCGCCCTCGTCGTCCATCACCTGGATGCCCTTGACCTTGGGATAGATGTCGAGGATCTCCTGCATCATCTTGCGCGCGGTGTCCCAGTGATTCTCTTGCATGCTTCCTGAAGTGTCGACCACGAAAATGATGTACTCGCTGTCGACCGGAATGCCGCCGATCGCATCGTTCTTGGGCCGTCGATAACCGGACGCCATGAGCCGTTCCATCTCGGCAGTGAGCTTCTGGTACGCCGCGACCAGCTGCCCTTCCTCGGAGTTCTGAATCTCCGCTTCCTTCTGGCTGGTGTTGTACTTGCCCTTGACGGTGCTCAAATCGCCCTGCAGCCGGGCGAGCTTGCTGCGTTCAGTCGAGAGTTGCTCGATCCGGCCCTTGAGGTCCCGGTTCAAAACGTCGGTTTCGCCGCGGATCTCATATAGCTCAGCCTGCAGCTTCGCCACCTGGCCGTGCATGTCGGTGCGGACCCGCTCCAATACCACCGGCTGACCAGTCTCCGTCAACACCAGGATCAGGATCATGGCACCGAAACCGCAGCAGATGCAGTCGAGGAACGACATGCTGAACACTTCGGTCTCGTGGCGCTTGAGCTTCATGGCCAGTCCTTCGAGGGCATCATGAAGACTCCGCCGGTGTCGCGCGCCAGGCGCCAGAACCGGGACGGGCGCCGGCAGATCGCCTTCCATCGGCAGCAGGATCGTGCTGATCGGCACTCTGGGCGGCAGCGCGGACAGCGACTGATCGAAGAGCTTGCTGCGCTGTTCGACTTCGACCGCCTTGCGGATCGCTGGCGCTGTCGCGCCTTGCGTCGGCAGTCCATCAGTCACAAGCAGGATCTGGTCCGGCAACGGGTCGAGCGTCTTCGCGGCGTTGAAGGCGTTGATGAGGCTCGTTCCGTCGTGCGGCGGCGTGTGCTTCAGCTTCTGCACGGCAGCGTTAAGCGGGCGTGGATCATTCGCCTTGAGCCACTTGCCATCGCTCCCCTCGACCATTGAGTGCGCTTCGGTGTTGAACGCGTACACCTGGAACTCGCTGTCGGGGGGAATCTGCGTCGTCAGCCAGTCGACCGTCGCCACTGCGCGCTGCCACTTGGGCGCCAGCATCTTCTGTACATCAGGAAGGTTGCGCATCCTCAGCACATTGACCAGCGTCTCGTCGAGCATGCTCGCCGACATGTCGATGAGGATCAGCACGTGGCGGCCGCTCACCGTAACACCCGTCAGATACTGACGATCGCCGGTGCCCTTGAAGGCGCGCACGCTCTGGCCTGAGGCGGCGTTTTCCTTCGCGCCCGCTTCCAGGCGCCGATTGCCTTCTTCGAGAGAGCGAACGTCGGATCTCAGCTTGTTGATGTGGTCCTGCTGGGACAGCGTGTCGCCGGTGTAATGCGACAGTTCCACGCGGGTTTTTTCCAGCTCGTCGAGAATGCGCGTGATGCGCCCCGAGGCCTGGCTGGACTGGTCGGTGGTCTTCTCCGTCGTGTTACGCAACACGACCAGGTTCTTGTAGCCCTCGAGCACCTGTTCTTCGAGCTTGTTGACTTCGCCCTTCAGATCGTCGTCCTGGTGGACCTTGGTAACACCAGCCGTCGCGCTGATGATCACGTACACCAGCACCACCGCCCCGAAACCGCAGCAGATGCAGTCGAGGAACGACATGGTGAACACTTGGGTACTGCGCCGGCCACGCCTCATGGCTCACTCCGAAGTGATGAGCTCGAGAGTGACGCCCGGCCGCCCCAGCCGCAGCCGATCGCCGGCGCGCAACGTAGCGCGGCCGAAGACCCGTTCATCATTGAGCCAGGTCCCATAGCGGCTGTGGTCCACCACCACTGCGCCGGTCGGCAAGCGCAGCACGGAACAATGCAGGCGCGAAACGCCAGCCGATGCGCCGACGACGTTGAGCGAAGCCGTGTCGTCTCGCGGTGGCGCAAGACCGATGCGCAGCGGTTCGGGACCGAGAGCGATGGCCTGGCCGCGATACAGGAGGTGTGAGGGAGCAGCCACTACATCCGCGGGACGCGCGAGCTGCAGGCTCCGCCAGGGAAGGCGTGCAGCAACTGAGGCCTCGGCACGAGGAACCGCGCACAGCAACTGCACGGTGTCTTCCACCTCCTGGGACTCACTCATGGCGCATGCCGCCGCCACGGCAGCACCGGCCGCGCTGCGAACCACGCCGCAGTCGTTGAATTCCGCAAAGCGCTCCGCCAGCCCGGGGAGGGATGCGGCGCGATCGCTGAGGACGATCGTGGTCGCGTGCCCTGGAGTGCGCAGCCGGTGCACGCGCATCAGTAACTCGGTGTAGAGCGCGTTCGCTTCCAGCGCGAATTGCTCGCGCGTCAGGCGCACGGCGTGTGTTTCGCCCTCGAACGGCGCCTCGATATCGACCGCATCGGCGCTCTGGAGCTGCTCGAGCCAGCCCGGCAGCGAGTCGAACAGTTGCTGCTCCAGGCTGGCGCGATGCATGGGATCGAAGCGCGTGCGTGCCACGAATTCGCGCCCAATCATCCGCATCCAGGTATCGATGAGATCGAGCCAGCCGACATTACGTGCGACCTCGGTGCGCTCGCGTCGTACGCGCTCGCCCACCGCGACCGCGGTGATCACCGTGTTGTGCAGATGGACGTCGACGCACAGCAGCCGACCGCTGTCCGGCCAGGTACTGGCAAGCGCCACGGCGGTATCCACGAATCCCGCGACTGGCACGCGCACTTCGCGCGCAATGCCCAGCAGGAGCGCAAGCTGCGCCGGGCGCAGCGTCGCGGGCACCACGAAACGTACCGAGCGCGGAGAACCGGCGACATCGTTCCACAGATGTGCGAGATGCAGGTACGCGAGGTCGGCATGCGAGCGTCCGGCCGCCGCCCGCACCAGCAGTGGGCGCTCGTCGAGCTCGTTCCAGAAGCGGTTGTTGACATTGAGCGGCTCGATGCGCGAGGCACGCAGTGCTTCGTTGCCGATCACGACCGGTTCGCGGTCCAGCAATGCATAGCCGGGACTCGAGTGCCCGAGCTCGCCGTCGACCGCCAGCAGCAGGCCGGCGTCATTGATCTCGATGGCCCCAGTGCTCACGGGTTGTTGCTCAGGAGGCTCGCATGTGCTTGAGCAGGTGCTGATCGAGGTAGTGCTCGGTGTCGAGCACCATGCGCTCCTGTGCCAGCTGCAGCTGGTGCAGGAAGAACATGACGATGATGCTCGAGGTCAACGCTGTGAAGGTTGCGTTGAACGTGATGCCGAGCGCTTCGGTCACGCCGTTGATATTTCCTGACACGGCCTGGTGCGCCTGTTGCAGCGCTGCGCCGATGCCGCGCACCGTGCCGACGAAGCCGATGGCCGGGATCGCCCACACCGTGTAGCGCACCATCGACAGCTCCGAGTCGAGGCGCTCGGCTTCCGATTCGCACACCGAGCGCCCGGCCTCCGCCGCATCGTGAATGTTCTCGGTCGATCCGAAGCGCTCGAGAGACGCGACGATGGCGCGCGGCAGCAGCAGTTGCTGGGTCTTCGGATCGAGCGCTTCCATCTGGCGCGCGTACTCGCGCGTGTCCTTGGGCAGGATACGCATGCCCGGCGGTATGTTGAGCAGACCGGACGCGAGGAGCTGACGCTGCCTGCGATTGTCGATGCCGCGATGACCCAGCAGGATCATCGACCAGATCATGAGGATGATGCATATCTCGGGCTCGTATTCGCGCACCACGATGTAGATCGAGCGCTCGGGCACGTAGGCGGGCTCGGCCCGCATGCGCGCGAACTGCTCGGCGAGAATGGCATCGCTGCGCGGCCGGATGTGAACCACGTAGAGCGCATGCACCAGGATGGCGGTGATGATCAGCGCAAAGGTGCTGAACAGGAAGTCGCTCTGCTGCTGGCTGCGCACCGGCGCATTCTGGGTGGGGCGCAGCGCCTGCGCTTCAGATGTCGATCGGGAAGGTTGCACTGTTGTCTGCCGATGATTTCTGTGAGGGGATGAAACGTTTCGGAGCTTCTGCCTGATCGCCGTCTGCGGCTTCGGGCTCCGCTTTGCCGGTCGGTTCGGACGCTGCTGCAGGCTTGGCTTCGGACGCGGGCTTGGTGGCCGAGGGCACCGGTTTGGCCACAGGTTCCTCAGCCTTCTTCGCAGCCGGCTGCGATTGAGCGGGAGCAGGAGTCTGTGGCGTTTCCTGCGACACGAGCACGCCGAGCGGCGCGAGGATGAGCAGCGTTGCCGCAATCACGGGAGCGGCGCGCGGACGAGACGCGAGTCGACTCACAATCTCGCGGGTGGTGATATTCATTCGGCGTACCTCGCGATGCGAAATCCTATGTGTTGCGCCTTGCCCTCGGCATGGTCTCGCCAGGCCAGCCGCAGCTCGGCGACATTGGCGCTGCGCCAGCTCGAGCCGCGCACCACATGCTGCTGCGTCCCGGTCGCGGGCCCCAATGGGTCCGTTCTCGCCGGCTCCAGTTCCGGGTACACAGTGTAGAAATCCTGGACCCACTCGGTCACGTTTCCGCCCATGTCGTAAAGGCCGAGTGGGTTCGCCGGAAAACGTCCCACCGGGGCGGTGGTCACGAATCCGTCCTCGTAGTTCTCAACCGCAGTATTGTTGACTGCGAGGGCTCTTTTGTCTGCAAAGTTCCCTGAATTGGTCGGAACCGGGAGCGAGGAGCCCCACGGATACCTTCTGCTTGCCTGTCCGGATTCGTAACGCGCGGCCCATTCCCACTCCGCTTCGGTCGGCAGGCGATAGCCGGTATTCGCAGGGGCCACGGGCACGTAAGTATCGCCCTGCTGTGTATAGGCTGCAGGCAATCCGTCCTGGCCGCTCAGCCAATTGCAAAATGCGGCCGCGTCGCTCCAGGTCACGTTCACGACTGGATGATCGTCCTGATCGAGGGAGCGATCGCGGACGACCCCGGAGAGATGATCCGGCTGAAACTGACGAAATTCGGCATTGGTCACTTCGTACACACCGAGGTAGTACGTCCGCTGCAAAGTCACCTCGTGCTCCACTTCGTTCGAGCGTCTGCCCGGTTCGCGCCGTGAGCTGCCCATGGTGAAGTGGCCCGCGGGGATGCGGCGCATCTGACCATTGGTGTGCGTCTTGATGAGCGGAGGAATGCGGGCGGCCCGCGCCTGGTCCGGAGTCAGCAAGCGATACTCGACGACGCGTGCCAGGCCGGGCTGCGGAACTACCTTCGTCGTGAAGCTCTGATAGCCCTCGCGCCTGATCTCGAGTGTCTGCTCCGTAGAGGGCAACTTGATCGTCTGGTTTGCCGAGCCGCGTGCCTGTCCGTCGACGAAAAGCTGCGCATCCGCCGGGTCGCCGCGCACAGTGACTTCGCCCAGGATCGGCGTCAGCGTCATCTCCATGCCCGATCGCGCGCCGGCCTTCACCGCCACGACGCGTCGTGCCGGCTCGTATCCGGCGTGGTTGACGGCAATTTCGTATTCGACGCCCGGCGGCAGGCTGACATCGAGAGGCGTGCGGCCGCGATATCGACCTGCCACGGCGACGTCGGCCTGTGATGGCGAGGAGCGGATTGACAGTGTGCCGTCGGGCAGTCCCAGTTTTACCGGACCGATCTTCTGCGGCGTCTCGGCCTTGACCTGGATTGAGCTCTCCCAGGGACGAAAGCCCTGTGCGACCAGGCTCAGCGCGTAGTTACCCGCATCGATCTGCGCCGTCAGTGGTGTCACGCCGATATCCTTGCCGTCCAGCGCAACGCGCGCACCGGCTGGATCGGACTCGATCGTCACGGGGCTGAACAGCGGCTTGAGATTGAACGTGACAGTTTGCTTCTGCCCCAACCCCTTTACCGTCACGTTCGCGATGAACTCCTGGTAGTGCGGAGCGGCGACGCGGAATTGGTGCTTCCCGGCAGCGACACGGTATGCGCCCGGGACTCTGCCGATCGGCTTGCCGTCGATCACCAGCGAGGCTTCAACATCACCGGCCTGGACGTGGAGTTCGCCCGGCAATTTCCTGAGCGTCAACCGCACCTGTTCGTCGGGCTTGCCGCTCACCTGCACCGGCAATTGCGCGGTCTCGTACCCCGCGTGCGCAGCAATGAGGACGTAGCGGCCGGGCCGGACGAATATCCGATCGCCGGCACGAAAATCGAGCGAGGTGCCACGCAAATCGAGCTGGGCGTCACGCGGATCGACGATCACGTGGATGGGCTTGGCTGTAATGAGCATCCAAAGAGCCACGCCAAGGACTGTCAGTCCCAGGGTCAGCGCCACCCGGTGCGGCTGGGCGCGCCGCCGGACCTGTTGTTTCGGAGCGAGCACGGGCTTGAAGGCGACACGGCGAATCGCTTGTGAATCCGGCGCGAGTTCCGGGTCTTCCTCGAGATCGGCAGGATCGACGATCGGCGGCTGCGTTGCATTGCCTTCGTGGTGGATTACTTCGAGGGCGACGCTCGCACCGCGCACGGAGCTCAGGATCTGCGCTGCGCCGATGCGGATGACATCGCCGTGCAGGAGCGGCGTGCGCTCGCGCAGCACGCGTCCATTGAGCGTGACTGCAACACCGGAATCTGCTGTGACATCGATGTACGGCGTCTGCTCATCGAAGCCGACGTATGCGGCGATGACGCCCGCGGGCACACCAGGGATGCTGATGCTTACGCCCTCGCCGCCCAGCGCGAGAGGCAGATCAGCGGCGGATATGGCGCGATCGCCGAGCGGCTCGCGCAGGCGTAGGGCGCGATTCAAATGCGATCCTCACAGCGCACGACGACGGGCGACAGCGCTTTTCCCGGCAGGACCGTGATCTCGCGCCGCACGTCGCGATAGCCGACCCGGGTCCCCATCACCGTGTAAGTGCCAGGGGCCAGATCGATCTCGCGATGATCGAATAGACCGAGTTCGCCAACGCGATGGATGACGACTTGCGTCTGGTTGTCGGACTCGAGTGCGATCCGCACCGGGGCCTCGAAGCTCGCCAGGCTGGCGCTGACGGACTCGATCTGTCGGCTCAGCACCGGGCCTTGCGGCTGGATCTGCCGGGCCTGGGCAAGCAAGCTCCGCACCTGATCTCGCACCTTCGCAGACAGCAACCGATCCGGCTGCTTGACCAGCGCATCAAATTGTGTGGCAAGCGCCGCGCGCGGCCCGGCGCGATCACGACCGGCGCGCGCAAACTCGAGCGCGGGATCGAGCTTCAGGGCTGCATCATATTCCGACACCGCGTCGCTCCAGCGTTCTGCACGCTCGGCCTTCTCGGCCTGATCGCGGTGTAGCGCGATGCCATTGCGCAATTCGGCTTGCGACACCTGCGCGAGGGCATCGTTGACTTCGGTCGCGCCAGGCCGCAGTGCTCGAGCGCGATCGAAGGAGGCGCGGGCGAGGCTGAGCTTGCCGTCCGACAGTTGCGCAAGTCCCTGCGACATCGCCGCGGCGAATTGGTCACCCGAGATGCGCGCGCGTACGCGCGCGGAACCGTCGCGCGCCGCGGCCGTGTCCGGATCGAGCTTCAGGGCTTCCTCATAGTGCTGGACAGCCAGCGACAGTTGACCGCCACGCTCCTCACCGGTCGCGCTCGCGAGCAATGCCAGGACCTGGTCCAGCGTGGCGGCGCGCTTCAGGCCCTTGGTCGCGACTGCGTTATCAGGCTCGATCTTGAGTGCGAGATTGAATGCTGCCTGCGCCGCGGCCGACTGACCGGCTTCGAGCGCAGCATTTCCCTTATCGAGTTGCGCTCGCAGCGTGGGCTGCGCGAGATCGGCAGCTTTCTTCAACTCATCGACGCCCGCCGAATACGACTCCAGCGCTGCCTTGAACTCCCGCGTGGCGTATTGCTTGGCGGCTTCTTCCCCATGCTTGCGGGCCGCGGCAAACGGCACTGCCGCCCACACGGCGGCGGCGCGCTTGTCCAGCGATTCATACATGCCCTCGAAAGTGTCCCGCACCTGCTCGGCCTGCTGCATCTGTTCTGCCAGCGTGCGCAGATCGACTGCAGCCGGCTCCTCAGACTTCGGCGCGATGGCAGGACTGACTTTCGCGGCCGGCGCCGGAAGCTGCGTGCCCGGACTGCCAACCATTTTGGGCAGGAATACGAACACCGAGATTGCGAGGATTACGAGCACGGCGAAGCCTGCATTGATCAGCCAGCGGCGCGGCGCGCGATTGGTGACCGCGGGGCTCTCGCGCTGCACGCCCTGGCGCAGAATTGGCCGCACGATCGTGACGACCGGTGCAGAAGTGCGCGGCGCGGCTTGCTGATCTGCCACCGAACCTGCAGCAGCGGGCGGCGTAGACTCGAGCAGACCTCGGAGCTTGCGCGCCACCTGCGCCAGGTCGTCAGGTCTCTCAGCCGGGGTTCTCGCCAGCAGGCTCATTGCCAGGTCGAGCAGCGCCGCTGGCGCAGGGCGAGCCGGTTTCAACGCAGGAACGGCCTCCGACCGTGCGCGCTCGAGCGTGAAGTTGGGATAGAAAGGTGGATAGCCGCTCAGCAGCTCGTAGAGAACCGCTCCCAGACTGTAGACATCGTCGGCAGCGTTTGCAGGCTCGCCGGCGAGTTGTTGTGGGCTTGCGCTGTAACGTGAGAGCGCGCCGTTGGTCGTACCGCCACCCGCCAGCATTGCACTTCCGAAGTCGATCAGCGTCGCGGTTCCGTCGGACCGCAGGATGATATTGCCCGGCTTGATGTCACGATGAACGAATCCCGCCCGATGCAGCGTGGCAAGGGCATCCGCCACGTGCGCGACGGTCGATGCGATCTGACGCCACGACCCCGCCCGCAAGGATGTCAGGTCCTCTCCGGGCACGAAGTCGCGCACCAGGTAGATCTGTTCGCCATCGCGCTCGAGCTTGCCGGCCGCGGCAATCACCTGTGGATCGAGACCGTGAGCAGCGGCCAGCTCGGTGTTCAGGCTTTCGAGAACGGCGCGGTCTTGCGCGACGGCGTTCGACAACACTCGGATCACTACGTCGCGCTCGCGCGTGGCGTCGTGCGCGAGCCAGGTCTCGCCGCGCGCGCCCGCGCTCAGTCGCTGACGCACGGTGTAGCGCCCGGACAGCCGCTGTCCGCTGTTCATGCTCGACATAAGAGGCTCAACGCGGTGTTGTTGCAGCCGGGCTACCCGCGGCGATCGACGTGGGAGCCACGCCGCCGGTCTCCTCGAGATACATCTGCTTGAGCATTTCGCGCCATTCGCGGTACTGATCCTCGGCGGTCCCGGTCAGCTTGAGGGTGCGACCCTCGACCTCGACCACCTGCGGAGCCACCTCTGACGAGAATGAGGTTGCAAGCTCCTTGATCGCCGCCGTGTGAATCTTCGCGTCGGCGCTCTTCTTCAGTCCGCTCATGATTCCGGCGATACCGCCGATCGTACCCGCAGTACGTACCGCACTCTCCACGCGCTGGCAGTTGGAGTTGCCGCCCGGGCACTGCGAGGACACGAGAATGCTGCCCAGCACCGCCGCAGCTCCCATGAGCATGCGGGTGCGCGCCTGCGACTTCATCTTCGCTTCCTTGTTGATCTCATCGTAGCTGTAACGACGCCAGTTGCCGTACGGCTCGCTGAGATGGTCGGCGAAGCTGCCGTAGTAGTCGCTGACCGTATCGATAAGCGCGCCATCGCGCGCACGAATCTTTTCGATGCGCTCGAATACCGGATCGCCGTCGGCAGGCAGGCGTTGCAGCTGGTAACGGCCGTCCTTGTCCTGCACCACGTAGTCCGAATAAGACTGCGGTGCCAGGTCTTGCGCGAAGCGCATTTCAGTCACGCGCCGGACCGTGCGCCGATCGGCCACCGCTATGGTGTTACGGAAAGTCAGCATGTCGTTGGCGATGATCGAGTAAACGTTCTGGAACGGATCGCGCGCCCTCAAAGCTGCATCACTCAGATATGAACCGAGGTCCGCCTCGGATTCGTACTTGCGATCCGCGTACCAGGTGCGTCCCGTGGCATCGCGCACGCTGATGAGCAGCTCGAGCTCCTTGCCAGTGGAGCGAACGATCTTGCCGGACACGATCACATCGATGAACTCGGCATTGGCGGGAATCACGCGCACGGCGCCCCACTGCGCCGTGGTCTCCAGGGTGTTTCGCAGCAGGTTCGCCATGTAGCGTGCCTCGGCGCGGCGCACGTCGGGATAGATGCCCGCCTTCTGCTGGGCCTGCTCATCGTTTTCGATCTCCGCCGGAACGCCCGGATCGAAGATCCGCACGCCGACGTCGAGCAACTCCTCGCTCGGTATTTCTTCCTTTGCCTGGACCGCATGAACCTTGGGGAGTGGTCGGGTCTCCTCGACCACGCAGCCGGATAGCGCGGTGAGCAGCAGCAGAGCGACCGACATGCCCGCCGTCATGCCGGATCGATGTGCGAGCCTGAGAATCATGGTGCGTGCGTCCTCGCCAGTAGCTCCTAGTGCGCGTTCTTCTTGTATTCGATGTATTCCTTCCAGAGCTTGTCGCGCAGCTCGGGATCGGTCTCCTTCTCCGCGGCCTCGCGGATCTGACGGGCGATCACATCGTCATCGCGTCCATCCGGAATATTCTTCGGCGCGGTATTTGGTCCACCGCCGCCCTTGCCAGCGCCGCCGCCAGTCCCTCCGCCACCGCCAGTGCCCTGGCTGTCCGATTTCATGCCTCCGGGGCTGCTGTTCTGGCTGCCGCCACCGCCACCAGGCGTGCCACCGGTGCCCGTGGGAGAGTTGCTTGCCTGGCGCATGTCGCCATCGCCGCCCCCGCTCTTGCCTGAGCCTCCTTCGCCGGCCGAACCGCTGCCAGCCGACTCTCCTGACGCGCCATGTTCACCCGCCGCCTGCGCGTCACGCTCTTGAGCGATTCGCTCGCGCTCCTTGCGGATCTTCTCATCGAAGTCACCCAGTGATTCATCCATCTGCTGGCTGGCCGCTTCACGCCGCTCGGTATCGGTCTGAATGCTTCCGGAGACGTTTGGCCCCTGTCCCGCTCCCTGATTGCCTGCGGTATCCGCGCCGGCACTTCCCGACCCGCTGTTCGTCCCGCCGACGGAAGCTGTTCGAGTCGCTCCGCCCTGGCCCGACGCAGACTCACCGGCCGCTCCACCCTGCCCGCCGCCACCAGCAGGCTGACCGCCCGACTGGCCATTGCCCGCGGACGCAGACTGCGTTCCAGCTCCACCTGCGCCGCCGTTACCTGTGTTCCCCGGCTCGCCGCCTCCCTGCTGGCCGCCACCAGCCTGACCGCCCGACTGGCCATTGCCCGAGGAGGCAGACTGCGTTCCAGCTCCACCCGCACCGCCGTTACCTGTATTCCCCGGCTCGCCGCCTCCCTGCTGGCCGCCTGTAGCGCCGCTGCTGCCAGCTCCGGCAGATCCACCAGCGCTTCCCGAAGGCCAGCCGCTGGCCCCGGTCTCGCCGCCCGCCGATCCAGCGCTGCCACCTGAGCTGGAACTGGTACTCGACGATGATCCACCTGACGACCCGCTATCGGATCCATTGGCACTGCCATTGGAATTGCCGCCGGTTGAATCATTGGGGCTCGGCCACGTAGGCGGGCCGCTGGTGCCGGAAGTACCGCCAGATGAGCCACTGCTATCAGAAGACGAGCCGCCCGAACTGCCGCCCGAGCTAGTGCTGCCGCCCGCGCTGCCATCTGAGCTGCCGCTATCGTTGGGGCTCGGCCAGCTGGGTGGGCCGCTCGTCCCGGAAGAGCCGCCCGAAGAGCCGGACGAACCATCCGAGGAACCGGAGGATCCGCCGGACGAACCCGAGGATCCGCCTGAGGAGCCCGACGAACCACCCGAGGAACCGGAGGAACCGCCGGACGAACCCGAAGAGCCGCCGGACGAGCCGCCCGAAGAACCCGAGGAACCGGAAGATCCTCCCGAGGATCCCGAGGATCCCGACGAGCCGCCTCCCTGGGTCTGCATACCAGCGCACGCGGCCAACAGGGCGGCGGCTACGATGAGAGCGATGAGACGGATTTTCATGACGTATTTCTCAAGGTGCTGAAGACGCTGCCAGGTCATCCCCGCGCAGGAACGATCGCAGCTGGTCGGCCATCCGGTCGCACGCTGTGCCCTGCACGCGAGCAATGAATGGCAGAGGAATGATGGCCCCAACGATGGCCGAGGTTCCAGTGACATTCGTGCTGACAGTGCCGGCCGAGCGCGTTTCCTTCAGGTCCCACACGGTCGCCACGTAGTCGGATTCCTTTTCCCACCATCCGAAGCCGATGCAGCCAGCCCCGCCCGGCCCGGCGCCGCAGGCAATGCTGCCGCCGCCATCGGTCTTGCGGGTCTCGCCGTCGAACCAGACGACATAACGCACACCGGACTCCGCGAGTTTTGCGGCGACCAGCGGCTTGTTGAACAACGCTGTCAGACCTTCAGGGCGGGTGGGCGCCGTCGAAGGCTCGAACCACGGGAACAGCGCATCGACGAACTTGTGGTTGTTGTCGACGCGGAAAGCATTTTTCGAACTCTTGCCGCGGGCGAGATCCCCAGCCACGCAATCGGTGAATTTCTCTTCGGTGCCGGTGCCCTCGACGTGAGGTTTTGCCAGCAGGACCACGCCTTCGTCGCGCCCGATCGAAGTGGCGAATTCACGGCTTTCCACGACCTGCGCGCGCATGCAGCCCGTGATGCTCAACGCTGCGAACACTGCAAAGGAAACGGCGAGCCGATTGCTGCCGGAAAACGACGGGTGCAGACGCGCTTTGCAGTTCATGGAGCCCCCGATCCGAACGCACACGGATTGAAGCGAACTTCGCCGAGCGGGTCTGGACGGATTCCGGGCCAGTATACGTGAAGCTTCGTCGAACATGAGACCTGCGAGTGGTCGGCAGGTTCCGGGCCGACGTTCTGTCACCTTCAAATCAGGTCGAGCTGTCCCCCGCCTGTCCCCGGCGGACGGAAATGCTGGGTGGAGAGCTGAAGGGCCCGCCCCCGATGCAGGCCCAGCCGGCGGCTGGCGACCTCGAAGCGCCTGGCAATGAGCTCAGCGTAAGAGCCCTCACCGCGCATGCGCGATCCAAAGCGCGCGTCGTTGTCCTTGCCCGCGCGCATCGCGTGAATCAGCGACATCACGTGCTCGGCGCGCTCCGGCAGATGATTCGTGAGCCACTCGCGAAACAGCACTTTCACTTCGTAAGGCAGGCGCAGCATCACGAAACCGGCGGAACCAGCACCGGCCTGCGCGCTGGCTTCGAGGATAGCTTCGATTTCATGATCGTTGACCGCCGGGATCACTGGCGCGACCAGCACGCCCACCGGTATCCCAGCATCGTTCAGCTTTCTCACGACACCCAGCCTGGCTACAGGCGCTGGCGCGCGCGGCTCGAGCGTTCGTTTGAGGTTGGTATCGAGCGTCGTGATGCTGACGTGGACCGACACCAGGCCATCAAGCGCCATGTCCGCGAGAATATCGATGTCCCGCTCCACCAGCGCCGACTTGGTGACAATGGTGAGCGGATGTCGAAATCGCCGCAGCACCTCGAGCAGAGAGCGCGTCACCCGGAGCTTGCGCTCGATCGGCTGGTACGGGTCCGTGTTGGCACCGAGGTTGATCGGCTTGCACGAGTAACCCGGCTTCGCGAGCTCCGCTTCCAGCAAGCGCGCAGCGTCCGCTTTGTAGAAAAGCTTGGTTTCGAAATCCAGGCCCGGCGAGAGGTTCATGTACGAGTGCGAGGGGCGGGCATAGCAGTAGACACAGCCGTGCTCGCAGCCGCGGTACGCATTGATCGATTGCTCGAAGGGAATGTCGGGTGAGTTGTTGCGCGTGATGAGCTGCTTGGCATGCTCAGCGGTCACCGTAGTCTCGAGCGGCGGCAGCTCGTCGGCCAGTACGTGCGGCCAGCCGTCATCGATCGCTTCCACCCGCCGGCTTTCGAAGCGACCTTCGGGGTTGGAGCCCGCGCCCCGACCCTTTCGAAATCCGGATTCGGTCGGCATGAAACGAACCTGTACAGATATACAGGTCAAGTATACGCCCCTCTCTTATACCCAGCGCAAGCGCCGGCCCGCGTTATGGGGCGGGAACAGATCCAGGAAAGCGGTCCACAGTGCGCAGCGTCGGGAACCAGCGTGCCCAGAGGCCAGCGACACAGAGCGTCGCGATACCTCCGATGACCACCGAGCGCACGAGTCCAAACCAGACTGCCGTTAGTCCCGACTCGAATTCACCGAGCTCGTTGGATGCCCCGATGAACACTGCGCTCACCGCACTCACGCGACCCCGAATGGCATCCGGTGTCTCGAGCTGAACCAGGACGTGACGGATGTAGACGCTGATCATGTCCCCGGCTCCGAGTAGAAACAGCGCGACCATGGATATGGCGAATTGCTCCGAGAGTCCGAACACGATGGTCGCGACGCCGAACAGGACTACGCCGCCAAACATCCAGCGCCCGACGTGACGCGTGACCGGCACGACTACCAGCAACAATCCCGTGAGAGCTGCGCCGAGGCCTGGCGCGGTGCGTAGAAATCCGAGACCAGTCGGGCCTACGTGCAGTACATCGCTCGCGTAGGCGGGCAGCAGGGCAGTCGCTCCGCCGAACAACACCGCGAACAGATCGAGCGAAATCGCGCCGAACACCACCGGCCGAGAGCGCACGAAACGCAGCCCCTCGAGCACGGTGTGCCAGTTCGCAGGCTCCTCCGCTCGCGCGACACGCGGCACCTTGACCATCGACATCAGGACGACCGATGCCATCAGTACCACCGCGACCGTGGCGTACACCACGTGCGGGCCATAGATGTAAAGCAGCCCGCCCAATGTCGGGCCCGCGATAGTCGCCACCTGGAAGGTCGACGAGTTGAGCGCCACTGCGTTGCCGAAGCGCTCGATGGGGACCAGGTTGGGAGTGATCGCCGCTGCCGTCGGCATGCTGAAAGCCCGGGCAACTCCGAACAGCACCATCACGGCAAACACCGGCCAGACGACCTTGAGCCCACTGTAGGTGAAGATCAACAGCAGCACCGCGCACAGCACTTCGGTGGCGTAACAGAACGTCAGGATCAAGCGCCGGTCGAGGCGATCGGCGACCTGCCCGGCAATCAGGATCAGCGCCAGGAACGGCATGAACTGCGCGAGACCTATGAAGCCCAGGTCCAACGGATCGTGCGTGATCGCGTAAACCTGCCATCCCACCGCGACGCTCTGCATCTGCACGGCGAGCGTGGAAAAGAAACGGGCGAAAAGGAAACGCGAGAAATCCGGATAGCTGAGCACCCCCAGCGGCTGTCGACGTGCAGCGCTCATGGACACCGTGATCGGTGGTGCAACTTCATTTTGAGATTGTCGCAGATCGGCGCATGCACTACTTTACGGCCCGGCGCGAGCCACAATGGCCCAAGAGTTTGCTGGCCGCGCTCCCGATCCGAGGTCCTGAAGAATCATGAGCGACGCAGCCGCACCCATCGTCGTGCGCCATTTCCGCCAGGTCGTCCTCTGGCCGCTGCAGCTCATGCCGCTCAAGCCCGGCGTGCAGGTGCAACGTCACTGGGAAGCGCTCGAGACTCTCGGCGACGCGAATCCCTGGCGCGAAGTACGGGACGAATATTCCGCGGATCCACTCGAATTCCAGGAGCGTCATTACAAGGAATTCGTAACCTTCCTGCCCTACGTGCAGCGCTTCCTGTACGGCTCTAGTGTCGGCCAGGAGGCCTCGCAACGTCACGGCGAACCCAGCATCCGCGTCTTCCGCCGCGCCGACGTCGCGCAGGTGCGCGTCACTTATGAGGACGGTGCGGCGATCATCTTCGAGGTCGCGCACGCCGATATCTATTTCTTCCTCGACGCCGACATCGCCATGCTCGCCTTCGAGATGCACGCCAACGACATCACCCTGGATCGGGCGCAGGACACGCTGTTCCGCTTCGGGCGCGCATATCCCGCGTTCTGGGAACGCGGTGGCCAGGGCGGTAACTGTCCGCGGCGCGTCGAGTGGCTGGGCGCAAACGGCGAAGTGCTGGCGACCTCGGACTACGAGTTCAAGCAGAAATACCTCGGCCACGTCGGCCGCTATCGCGCGCCTGCGATCGCGGCGCACTGGGAATTCCTGCTGAGGCCGGCGGTGCTCGAATATCCGGGCCAGACCGGGCCGCTGCGTTACCGCCAGCTCGAGTACTACCGCATGCCGCTGATGGCATACCTGTCGTTCGACGATCCCACCGACCTGTCGCGTGCGGATTTCGTGCGCCTCGGCATGCTGACGCGGCCGGGCGAGCGCGATTCACTACCCTACTCCGCCAAGTCTCTTGAATGCTTCGAGGCCGAATACTGCGATGACCGTTTCTGGGGACGAGCCGGGGATCTGTTCTCGGGTGACACGCGCCTCATCTGCACCGGGCTGCTCCTCGCCGTCGTCGGCAGACAGGATGATTATTTCTTCACCGGCCGCGAAACCGGCATGTACGGCCAGTTCCGGCACCAGTATTTCCTGCTGTTCCTGATTGCGCACTTTCACCGCGCCGCATTGCTCTCGATGTCGGACGAGCTCGCGGTGGCGATGAACCGGCTCGAAGTCGGCGACCTGGAATCGGTACGCCAGTTCAAGCGTGCCATCCGCTCGTCGATGGAAATCTTCCTGCGCTTCACCCACCGCTACTGGTTCCACCAGGTGTCGAACCAGAATATCGCGCGCAGTATCTTCGACCGCCTGCGCCAGCAGCTCGGCACCGAGACGATCTACCAGGAAGTAGGTGCCGAAGTTGAGGACATGAACGAGTACCTCGACACCGACAGCGTGCGCCGCCAGGCCAACACCATCCTGCGTCTCACGGTGGTCACGATCTTTGGCCTGATTGGCACGGTCGCGACTGGATTCCTCGGTATGAACCTGCTGGCGGAGGCGCAACGGCCGCTCATCTGGCGGATCCTGTTCTTCCTGGTGATTCTCATCGGGACCGGCGCGATCACGATGTACACGATCGTGAAATCGAAGCGTCTCGCGGATTTCCTAGACACCCTGTCAGACGAGCGCGTGAGCTGGCGCGAGAAGTGGCATTCGCTGGTCCGCACCTGGACCGGTCCACCGCAATAGCAGTGCCAGGTCGCGGCAATCCGCGTGCGGACGTTGGGTGACAACCGTGCCGCCAGCGCCGGATCACGCTCACTTGCGTAGTGCCTTACTAGGCAAACCCGCAAACATTGGAGCCGGTGCCGTCGGCAGGTGTCACCCAACGTCCACGCGCTCCTGCCGCGACCTGGGACTACTTCACGCGCGCGGCAACCTGGAGGTGCGGGTGTGGTATGCCGAGCCACTCGCGCCATACCGCCATCAGCACCGCGAGTATCACCGGTCCCACGAACAAGCCCACGAGCCCGAAGGCGGCAATGCCACCCAGCACGCCGAACATCACCAGCAGGAATGGAATACGGGTGGCGTTGCTGATGACGAGCGGCCGGATGAGATTGTCAACCCAGCTCACGGCCAGCGCCCCCCACAACAGAAGCCCGATGCCGGCGCCGGTGCGATCGGTGATGAGGAGCCAGACACCCGCGCTCGCCCACACCAAGGGGGCACCGAAGGGGATGAGTGCGACGATGGTGGTAATCGCACCGAGCAAGACAGGCGCTTTCAATCCCGCAAGCCAGTAGCCGAGACCCGCCAGGACGCCCTGTGCCAATGCTGCGAGGACGATGCCGTACACGACGGCGCTGGTGGTGTCGCCGATTGCCGAGAGGTAACCGTGAATGCGTTCGCCGGTAATCCGCTCCAGCACCGCGCGCACCTGCCGGGAGAGCTGCTCACCGTTGCGATAGACGAAGAACGCCGTGAGGAGTGAAAAGAAGATCTTGGCAAGATTGCGCCCGACGCCGCCGATCAGCGTCTTGATCTCGCCGAGCGATTGATCCGCCCAGCGCGCGACTTCCGTCTTTGGATCGCTGCCGAAGCGCTGCAGCATCTCCTGCAGCCAGTCACCGAGCCAGGGAACGTTCTGGATCGATGGCGGCAACTGCGGATGCCGGGCGAGGTACGAAGTCAGCACTTCATAGGCACCTCCAACCTCGTGACGCATCAGCGTCGCCAGCCACACGACCGGTACCACGAACGCGATGGTGAGCAGCAGGGTCATGGTGAGCGCCGACACGGTGACCTGCGCGCGCATTGCTTTGCGCAATCTCACGTACAACGGCCAGGTAACGTAGGCGACGATCAGCGCCCAGATCACTGGCACCAGGAAGGGACGCAGCACCACGTAGCTGAGAAGCAGCAGGCCGCCGATCAGGAGTGCAATGATCAGGCGTCTCAGCCACGGTGCGGATTGCAGTTCTTCGAGCATTGATGATCGAGCCGATCGCGAGCGCCAGGCCGTTCAGGTTTTCTTGCCCAGCAGCCGGGCCAATTGTCGATCGTGAACTCCGGCCAGTACCAGCTGCGCCGTTATGGCCCCGATGAGCGCCGTCAGCATATCCCACTGGGTGTCCCACACGTCGCCCTGGGTGCCGAGAAATGCCTCCGCAGTTCCCCCACCGATCACGGCCGCGAGCCACTCAATGAACTCATAGCAGGCACTGACTGCCAGACAGATCGAACTCACAATGAAGAACAGCCAGGCTCCAGGTCGGAGCGGAGTCTGACGCAGCAGTACCTCGCGGGCCGCGATCGCCGGGACGAACCCCTGGGCGAAGTGGCCGATGCGGTCGTAGGGATTGCGCGAGAAGTCGAGGAGGTCCTGCAGCCAGAACCCGAAGGGCACGTGCGCATACGTGTAGTGACCGCCCACCATCAGGATGAGCGCGTGGATGGCGATCAGGACATAAAGGAGCGGGGTCAGCGGAAAGCGCCGGGCTGAATAGATAAGCACCGGGACGATGATGAAGATCGGGGCAACCTCGAGCCACCACGTGATGCGATCGGTCGGATGTATGGCGGAAATCGCCAACGCGATTCCAACCAGCACCAGCAGTACGAGTGGCAGCTTGTAGTGCGAGCCGGCAGGCGCCGCGTTCATGGCTGCGAGCACTTCATGGCCGAGTCTCCCTTGTTCTTATTGCGCCGAAGCCAGAGCGCGCGCCTGGGCAGCTACGCGCTCGATCGGCTTCGGTCGCGCTCAGTGCGGCGGGCGCGCGACTTCCGGGTCGCCCCTGCTGCGTCGAGCTTTGCGGGTCTTGCTGGTCTTTCGGGTCTTGCGGGACGCGGGTTTCTTGCGCTTGCTGGTGCGCTTCTTCGCACGCTTTTTTCGCTTTGCCATTGGCCTCACCTCTTCCCTCGGTTTGGGTCGTTCATGCCTTCGGCCATCCTCGCCACGGCCCGGGGCAACCGCATGTTCACTCGCCCGATCGGCACCGCGCGTTTGCATGTTACATGAGCAAACAGAAATCGCACTTGCGCGCATCCTTGTGCCGATTGCCTGCCCAACGCCGGCACCCTAGTATCGTTGCACTGTAATGCTTCCGGCCTCGAGCCCGCCTCCCCATGCCCGCCGAGCCCGCACCGATACCGGACGAGATTCTCAGGCGTGCTGCGGAGCTTGGCCCTCGCGACCGTGCCGCATATATCCGCAAGGCATGCGGCAGCGACACGGCCTTGTTCCAGTCAGTGCTCGACCGTGTTTCCGCGGCTTGGCTGCGCGAGCTTACCGATGAGCCGACCTCCACAGGCGAGGAAACCGCCGAGGCCACGACGCATGGTCCGGGGGACCGCATCGGTCCGTACCAGGTCCAACGCGTGCTCGGTCGCGGCGGGATGGGCGAGGTGTACCTGTGCGAGCGCGCTGACGAGCAATATCAGAAGCAGGTAGCCATCAAGCTGGTGAGCCGCGGTGTTCTGTCGCGACAGGTGCAGACACGCCTGCGCACCGAGCGGCAGATCCTGGCGACGCTCGATCATCCGAACATCGCACGTCTGCTCGACGGCGGAACCACCGCCGAAGGCATTCCTTACCTGGTGCTCGAATACATCGAAGGCGAGCCGATCGACACCTATTGCGACACTCATCGGCTCAGCATCGAGGCACGGCTGCAGCTGTTTCGCGTGGTGTGCTCCGCCGTGCAGTCCGCCCACCGCAACCTGATCGTCCATCGCGACCTCAAGCCGAGCAACATCCTGGTCACCGCAGACGGCACGCCGAAGCTGCTCGACTTCGGCATCGCCAAGCTCCTCGATGTGCGCCAGACCTCGCACACGATTGCCATGACGCAGGCGGACGTGCGCATCATGACCCCCGATCATGCGAGCCCGGAGCAGATTCGCGGCGAGCTGATCACCACCGCGAGCGATGTATACGTACTCGGCGTGCTGCTCTACGAGTTGCTCTGCGGCCAGCGGCCGTTCCAGGTCTCGGGCCTGCGCTTTCACGAAATTGAACGCGTGATCTGCGAGCAGGAGCCGCTGCCACCCAGCGATGCCTGGAAGATGACTCAGCGCAACGCCAAAGAGCTGGCGCGGATCGCCGAGCAGCGTGCCAGCACACCGCAGCGTTTGCGCCGCGAGCTGAGCGGTGACCTGGACAACATCGTGATGATGGCGATGCGCAAGGAGGCGGAGCGACGTTACGGTTCGGTCGAACGATTCTCGGCGGACATCGACCTGTATCTGCGCGGCATGCCGGTACTCGCGCGCCAGGACACCTGGACTTACCGGGCGCACAAGTTCGTCGCGCGTCACACGCTCGGCGTCGCGTTGTCGGGCCTGTTCGTGCTGCTGCTCGCGGGATTCGCGCTCAGCATGTACATCCAGGCGGAGCGCTTGCGCGAGGAAAGCGATCGGACGCGCGCCCAATTCGAGCGTGCCGAGGCGGAGCGCAGTCGTGCCGAACGCGTTTCGACCTTTCTGGCGGACCTGTTCCGGCGTTCCGATCCCTGGGAATCGGGCGGCGAGAACGCCACGGCGCTGGAACTGCTCGAACGCGGCGCGCAGCGCATCGAGACCGAGCTCGCCAACGATCCGGACACGCAGGGGAATCTCCTGGATGCAGTGGGCCGCGTCTATCTCGCGCGCGGTGAGACCGACAAGGCGATTGCGCTGCTCGATCGCGCTTTGCGCCTGCGGCGCGAACTGTTCGGTTCTGAGCACCTCATCACGGCGAGCAGCATGCAGAGCCTTGGCATTGCCCACCGCTACAAGGGCGAGTTCGACCGGTCGCGCGTGCTGCTCGAGGACGCGTTGCGGATCCAGACGCAGAAACTCGGCGAGCACCACGAATCGGTCGCGGTTACGCTCGATGAGCTGGCGCGCTGGTATCGCGACGTCGGGCAGCTCGACGTCGCCGAGAAAACCTTTCGGCGCAGCCTCGCGTCATTTACCGCTGTCGACGGGCCGCAGAGCCCGCAGGTATCAAGTGTCACGAACGACCTGGCGACGCTGCTGCTGTACAAGGGCGAACCGTCCGCCGCGGAGCAGTTGTATCGCAAGGCTCTCGAGGCCGATCGGGCGCGGCTGAAACCAGATCATCCGCTCCTCGCCACCGAGATGACCAACCTGGCAATTGCATTGCAGATGCAAAGCCGGCTCGCGGAGGCCGAGCCGCTCTTCAAGGAATCGATCGAAATCCTGGAGCGCGTGCTGGGACGTGAACACTCCATCACCACCGGCGCGCTCAGCAACTACGGTTGGTTCCTGCAGGTCAAAGGCGACATGGACGGTGCGGAGAAAGTGCTGCGCGACGTGCTGGCGTTGGATCAGAAGGCGCAGGGGCGCAGCCACCCGTACGTGGGCCATGACATGTCGAATCTCGCCGACCTGCTCTACGAACGCGGACAGTTCGATGAGGCCGAGCGGCTGTATCGACAGGCGATCGACATCTACAAGGCGACCCTGCCGGCGAACCATCAGTACGTCGCCGCAGCGCTCACCGGGCTCGGCCGCATTTTTGCCGATCGCGGCGACACGGTGCGCGTCAGAGCGCTCATCGAGCGCGCCCTCAGCATCTGGCGCAAGGAATTGCCCGAGGATCACTGGCAGGTCGCGCGCAGCCGCGCGGTGCTCGGCAAGAGCATGCTGCAGCAGCGCAAGTTCGCGGAGGCTGAGCCGATCCTGCTACACAGTTATGCGATCCTGGAGAAGCAACGCGGCCTCAACGATCCCGGAACTCGCCAGGTGCGCTCATGGCTCGAGGAGCTATATGAGCATTGGGGTAAGCCGAATGATGCTGCACGCTATCGCTGAGTGAATAGGAATCAAAGATCGGCTGGGTTGATCTGTAGCAATTTCGCCTTTTGTGCGATGCTGAGGGCGTTCCAGAGAGGCTGATGGCAGATGCCATCTGCTAAAGTATCCTACAATTGCAAAGAAAGACGGGGTATGGGGATTCTCGGATCTGAGATGAGTCGGGCGGGTGCAGTGCCCGGGGGCACTCTGCGTTCTGATCGGCTTTACTGTGCAGGAGGGGGAAATGCAGCAGCGCATCGAACATGAATTCGACGCCTACGACAACGAGGTTCTGGACGGATTGTCAGCTGGCCTCTACCGGTTTGCCAACATGATTGGCATCGTCGGCATCGCGCTCGTCGGTCTGGGCATCGCAGCCATGGTGACTGAACGTTATCTTTCACCACTGGCCGGCCCGGCCATCATCGTTTTCGGGCTGCTGGCCATCGTGGGCGGGGTCTTGTTCCATACGCCGATGAACACGCTCTCCCGCATTTCCCGTAGCCGCGGCAGCGATATCACGAAGCTCATGGCGGTCCTGAAAAGTCTCGACACCGCGCACGGCATGTTCCGGGCCCTCATCGCGGTATTCGTGGTGGCCCGGCTTGCGTCTTTGCTGCTCGTCCATCACTAGCGCGCGGGGGAACCTATGGCTGAGTATGAATTCACCGCAGAGGAAAACCGTGTTATTGACCAGGTGCGACGGAAGCTCCAGCACATCGCCGTACTTTTCCTGATCCTGGGTGTCCTGCAGCTCATCGGATCGTTTCTGCTGACGGATCCGGCAGGTCGCTGGATCAGCCTGGGTAGCGCTATCCTGCTGCTCGCGCTTGGCTGGCTCTTCTGGCGACCCCTCGATAACTTTCGACGCATCATATCCACCGAGGGGCAGGACATTCGCGAGGTCGTCACTGCTATCAAGGATCTGCGCGCAGCGTATCTCGCGGCCGAGATCATCCTTGTTGTTTTTGCGGCCGGCATCATCATCGAAATGATGCGTCTGACCACGGGCACGGGACTGTAGCTACCCCTACCCCGGCGAGGACTGCTGCTGCGACCTCAAGCCAGCGAATACTCGGAAGAGTCTGGCATTGCCTTCGCCGCAGGGCGGGCCTGCGCCCTCGCGTGCCCGATGGCACTCGACTATGCTCGCCGGGCTTCGGATAAGCCGGGGAACAGGTGGGCCGGAGTCACAAGTACACGCCGTTCGAGCGATTGCTGGCGCTGATCACCAAGGTGCGGCCTGGTGAAGGCCGTGCCGTCGCACTGTTTGGCGCGCACATTTTCCTGATCCTGTTTTCCTACTACTTGTTCAAGGCGGCGCGCGAGGGCTTGCTGCTCGCCAGGTTGTCCGCCGCCGACGCGAGCTATGCGACGGCAACCCTGGCGACCCTGCTGATATTCATCGTCCCGCTGTACAGCCAGATACGTCGGCGCTTGGACGGTCCGCTGCTGGTGATCGCCGTGATCGCGTTCTTCGTGGGCTGCCTGATAACGTTCTGGACCCTCGACCGGCTCGGACTCAGGGTCGGCTTCGCGTTTTTCGTGTTCGTCGGCATCTTCGGAGTGATGATGGCGGCGCAGTTCTGGGCGCTCGCCGCTGACTCGTTCAACGTCAAGTCGGGACAGCGATTGTTCCCGGCAATCATGCTGGCCGCGCAAATCGGCGCGCTCTCGGGTACTGAGTTCGCCGAGTACTTCAGCGTTGCGATCGGGACGAATAATCTGTTGCTGGTAGGTGCGACCACGCTGCTGGTGACGGCGTTCTTCACGCTGCCGATGCACGCCAGCGTCCCTGCTGAGTCGCGCCACCTGCCACACGACACAACGCCAGCCGCGCGACGCATCTTCGGTGGCTTCGAGGTTGTCGCACGCAGCCGCTACCTGATCCTGATCGCGGTCATGATCGTGCTCATCAACTGGATAAGCTCGACCGGCGACTTTATCCACCGCAGCTTCGTCAAGGAACACTTCGCGGCGGTGGCGAGTGCGGCGTCCGCGCCGGGGAATCAGCAAGACCTCATCAGTGCCTACTTCGGCAACTTCCAGTTCTGGTTTGTGTTGGTGGGTTTGTCGTTGCAGACGCTGGTGGTGGGACGACTGTTCCGCTGGCTCGGAGTCGCGACCACGCTGCTGATCCCGCCGCTCGTTTCCCTGTTCGGCTACGGCCTGTTCTGTTTTGTGCCGATCCTCACCGTGATCCGATTGGCGCGAATAATCGAATCGGGCACCGAGTACTCAGTGACGAACACCGCCCGCCAGGCGTTGTTCCTGCCGACCGACCGGACGCAGACTTACGAGGGAAAGACCACGATCGAGACGTTCTTCTGGCGCTTCGGCGACTTGCTGCAGGCCGGGGTGGTGTTCATCGGGACCCGCTACCTCGCCATGGGCGCCGTGCAGTTCGCGCTGTGGAACATGGTGCTCGCGGTGATCTGGACGCTGGCCGCGCTTGCAATCGGCCGCGAATATCGCCGGCTCGCGCGCGAGAACCTCACCAACGCAGCGCCGAGTCTCACACGCCCCATTCCACAGGCGGATTGGCGGCCGGGCGAGCGCTTTGAGCACGTACTGCCCCCGGACCTGTTCGCCGACACCGACCCCGGTGACGTGCTCACGCTCTCGGCGCGGCTCGCCGACGGCAGGCCGCTGCCCAGCTGGCTCGAGTTCGACGCGCATCACGGGCGCTTCCATGCACACGCGGTCGAGTTCGTCGACGAGCAACTGCACATCACGGTGATCGCGACTGATCACGACGGGTTGGCGGCGAGCGGGACGCTGGTCCTGCGCCGCGTGATGGTGCAGGTCACGTGATCACTACCAACGAGACGGCGACCAGCCAGATGGGCCCGTTTCCCAGGAAGCGCCACGCCGGACTCCTGTTCTTTGCAGCGCTGCTAGCCTCTTCGGCAGGTCTGATTGCGGCCGCGGGCTGGCTCGATGGGAGTGGCGCGTGGCGACATCCACTGATCTGGCTCGCAACGCTCGGCCAGGGCGAGGCATTGTCCGTGCTGAGCGACGCGGCGCAGGTCCTTGCCGGCGTGCTCGCGATCCTCGTCACGGTCGTTGCCATCGTCCTCGAGCTCTCGGCGACACGCTACACCCATCGCGTCACCGCCCTGTTCGTGCGCGACCCCGTCAATCTCGCGGTAATGGCCTTTTTCGTGCTGACGACGGCGCTTTGCATCTGGCTCGCCATCATCCTGACGGGAAAGGTGGGCCCGGCGCCCTTCATTCCGCGTGGCGGTTTCCTGCTCGCGATGCTGATGATGACCGGCTGCTTGCTCGCGCTGCTTCCTTACTTTGCGTACGTGTTCCGCTTCGTTTCGCCGCTCAGCGTAATTTCCCGCATTCGCGCCGATGCGCTCGCACGGGTACGGCGCGCGCACAGGGGGAATGCGGACGTCGCGAAGTACGCGGTGATCAACGCGGTGGAGGACATCGAGGACGTCGCGCGTGGGGCGATGAAGAACAGCGACCGCGGCATCGCGATGACAGCTGTCGAGGCATTGGCGACGCTGCTCGCCGACGTGACAAATCTGCGGGACAAGCTGCCTGACGCCTGGTTCCGCGTGGACGAAGCTGTCGCCCACGATCCCGACTTCATTGCGATGGCGCAAATCGCCTTAGAGGAAGTGGCCCGCGACCGCAGCTGGTTCGAAGCGAAAATCCTGCGGCAGTACCTCGCCCTCTTCGGCGATGCCGTCGGAAGTGCTCGCGATGTGGCGAGCATGATCGCGATTCACACGCGCCGGCTGGCCGAGGATTTTGCAGCGCAGCCTGCGTTTCTCGAACTCTGTCAGCGTGCTTTCCACAGCTACTTGCGGGCGGCGATCAATGGCACTGATCCGCGCACGGCCTATTTCGTGCTGCATCAGTATCGTGTGCTCGGCGAGTCGCTGCTCACGAAGGGGTTGCAGCCCGCTGTCTCCGAGGTGGCCGATCGCATCTGCTTCTACGGCCGGCTCGCGAACAGTAAAGGGCTGCCGTTCCTCCTGGAGGTGGCGGCCTACGACCTGGCGCAACTGGTCGAAGCCGCGGCGGACCATCGCGCGATGCGCGATACGCTGCTCGAACGGCTGCTGGCCATAGATGACGAGGCCGCGGAGCATCTGCTCGGAGTGTGCCGAGCCCAGATGCAGCTCGCCACGTTTTTCCTGAAGCGCGGGGAGGATGATCCGGCGCGGCGAATCGCGCGAAACCTCGCGGTCTATCGCGGCACGCTGCTGTCCGCCACGCGTGACGAGCTCGAGCGCGAGGTATCGCCCACCTACTGGGAGATCAACGACCGTGGCACCAATTTTGCGTACCTGCCCCCCGAGCGACGCGCCAAGCTGGACGCCTTTTTTGCGATGCTGATGCTCCAATGAATTCAACGTGAGCTCAGCGCGGAATTCAGCGGTCCGTGGTGCGAATCATGGTCGGAGCGCACCTACGCGTCCGGCATGCTTGAACGGCTACGCGCCGAGAAACATCCGGTACGCCGGATTCGCCGTCTCTTCCGCGTAGGCGTAGTGCAGCTCGTTCAGGTGATCGAGGAACTGATCGCGCTCGGCAGTCGGCACCTGGATCCCCGCGAGCACCCGGCCGTGATCGGAGCCGTGATTGCGATAGTGGAACAGGCTGACGTTCCATTTCGTGCCGATGGCACGCAGGAACTTGAGCAGCGCGCCGGGACGCTCCGGAAATTCGAACCGATACAACACCTCGTTGGTGATCCCGCGCGCATGCCCGCCCACCATGAAGCGCACGTGCAGCTTCGCCATTTCATTGTCAGTCATGTCGATGACAGGGAAACCGGCCGCGGCGACGCTGGCCAGCACCGCCTCCTTCTCCTCGCGCCCTTGTGAGACAGAAAATCCCACGAAGATCTGCGCACGCGCATTGCTTTCGTAGCGATAGTTGAACTCCGTGACGCTGCGCGGCCCCAGCACTTCGCAGAATTTCAGAAAACTGCCGGGTTGTTCCGGAATTTCCACCGCCATCAGCGCTTCACGCTGCCCGCCGAGCTCGGAGCGCTCGGCGATATGCCTGAGGCGGTCGAAGTTCATGTTCGCACCGCTGTTGACCGCCACCAGCGTCTGGTCGGTAAGCCCTTCGCGAGCTACGTAGCGCTTGATGCCCGCAACCGCAAGTGCCCCCGCCGGCTCTGCGATGGCGCGCGTGTCCTCGAAGATGTCCTGAATCGCCGCGCACACCTGGTCGGTATTGACCAGCACGATCTCATCCACATGCTCACGCGCCAGCCGAAACGTTTCCTCACCCACGCGGCGTACGGCGACACCGTCGGCGAAGATTCCGACGCGCTCCAGCGTCACCCGCTGCCGGGCCTTGAGAGAGTCGTGCATGGCCGCGGCGTCCTCGGGCTCGACGCCGATCACTTTGATGCGCGGATAGAGGTATTTCACGTATGCGGCGATACCCGCGATCAGACCCCCACCACCCACGGGCACGAATATCGAATGAATGTCGCCCGGCCGCTGGCGCAGGATTTCCATCCCGATCGTGCCCTGGCCCGCGATCACATCGGGATCGTCGAACGGGTGAATGAATACCAGGCTGCGTTCGCGCTCGAGCAGCAGCGCGCGTTCATGTGCCTGGTCATAGTCATCACCGTGCAGCACTACCTCGCCCCCCAGGTCCATTACGGCCTGCACCTTGATGTGGGGCGTCGTCTGCGGCATGACGATGACGGCGGGTGCGCCGCGCTTGCGCGCTGCGAGTGCCACACCTTGCGCGTGGTTCCCGGCCGAAGCGCAGATCACGCCGCGCTGCGCCGCAGTCTGCGACAGGTGCGCGATCTTGTTGTACGCACCGCGCAGCTTGAAGGAGAACACGGGCTGCAGATCCTCACGCTTGAACAGCACGCGATTGCGCAGGCGGCGCGACAGGCGTTGCGCGTACTCGAGCGGCGATTCGATCGCCACATCGTATACCCGCGCCTTGAGAATCTTCTCGATGTAGTTGTTGTTCACGCTGTCGCATCCCACCCGGCCCGCCGGTTACGTTAGCAAGAATCGCGGTGGGCTACAGCACGCTGCTCGCTTAAACTGCGCGCTGCCCAGGGCAACTCTGGCTCATGGACCGCTCGCAAGCCCGCCGCCTCATATTCGCCTCCGCCGCCATCGGATCGCTCGGCACTTTCGCCATGCATGCGATCCTGCCGGCGCTGCCTGACATCCGCGCCCAGTTCGCTACCACGGTCAGCACCGCCCAGCTCCTGGTCACCCTGTCGATGCTCGCCATCGCCTCCGGTAACGTGGTGGTCGCACCCCTCTCGGACCGCCTGGGGCGCCGACCGGTGATCTTCGCCGGGCTGTCGCTCTTCATCGTGGGGAGCATTGCCGGCATGCTAGCCAACAGCATCGCGCTCCTGATCGGTGCACGTATCGTGCAGGCATTTGGGAGCGGTGCCGCGATGGCCGTGGCGCGGGCAACGCTCATGGATGCATTCGGGCCGGAACGCGCTGCGAGCGGTATCGCCTACACGGCGACCGCCATTCTCGTGGTGCCGATGGTGGCACCGACCATTGGCGGGTTCGCCGTGGAACTCGCCGGCTGGCGCCTGGTGTTCGGACTGTGCGTGGTGCTGGGCACGGCTGCCATCCTCTTCACGGCACTGCGCATCCAGGAAACCCACCAGACCAGCGCGGCGACACGCGGCGGCCCTGACACACTGGAGAGCTATCGGCAGCTTCTGCGCACCGGACGCTATCGCGCCTACGCACTATTCGGTTCGCTGCTGTTCGCGGCAGTCTATGTCTTCATTGCCGGCGCACCGCACGTCGCCATCGACGTATTGCACATCTCCCCATCGCGCTACGGCCTGCTGTTCATGCTGCCGGCTTCAGCCTCGTTCGCCGGGTTCTTCACTGCAGCGCGCATCTCGCGGCGTATCGGCGCGCTGCGCATGATGCGCGCCGGCTCCTTCCTCTCGCTGAGCGGCGGTCTGTTGCTGACGACGCTGGCGCTGTTTGGCGTCTGGCATCCGGCGGCCTTGTTCCTGCCGGCGATGCTGGTGTGCTTTGCAAACGCGATCTCGGCGCCCAATGCGACATCGAGCGCCATTGGAGTGCGTCCTGATATCGCAGGAGCCGCCTCCGGACTGACAGGATTTCTGCAACTGATCGTTTCGGCTTCTGCGGTGCAGCTCGTAGCGGCTATTTCCAACCCGAGCCCTTATCCGCTGGCATTCACGGTGCTGGGCTGCAATGTGCTCGCGCTGCTGGTGTTCATGCTGGTGCAACGGCGGACCGAGGCGTACGCCGCAATAGTGGTGCAATCCGCCGAGGTGCCAACGGGTCCTGAGCCCAACGAAACGCCGCGCGCACGGCCGCCGTCTGATGCTGACGACCGGCAGGGTCACCTGTTCTGATGCGGGAGCAGTTAGAGACTAGCGCTCGCCGAATTTCAGCGCGAAGCGGAACTGGGTCTTGCCGATTATCAGCATGTCGCCATCCTGCAAGGCCTGCCGGCGGCTGATGCGAAAATCGTTAATGAACACGCCGTTGGTGCTGCCGAGATCTTCTACCACCGTCGTGCTGCCCGCGATCACGATGCGCGCATGGTGGCGGCTGATGTACTTGGTGTCGATCTGGATATCGTTGTCCTCGGTACGGCCGATTGCAGTGGATTTCTTGTTGATGACATGCACGATTTCCGCTTCACCCTCCAGCCGCACCAGCAATCGCGTCGCCGGCTCCAGGATGGTGGCTACCTCCGGCCTGGAGGCAGGCTCGGATACCGGCGCCTCCGCGCTCAGCCTGCGGATATCACGCTGGATGTTGCCGATGATCTCGCTGCTCGCCTTGAGTTCGCCCTCCAGCCGCGCAACGGCGGAGTCGCGAGTCGCCAGCGTGTCCTGCAGGTGGCGGATCTGGCCGCGTTGTTCTTCCAAGGTGCGCTGCGCGATGGAGCCCTGATCAGACCTCTGCCGCAGCTGCGACTCGAGCCGCAGCATCGAGTCCTCGGCCGCGCGCAGATCACCCTCCAGCCGCGCGATGCTCTCGGCCTTGTCGCGCAGCTCCTTCTCGAGCGCGGTGAGGGTCTCGGCCTGATCCTCGACCGTCTTTTGTAAGGTGGTGATGCGCTCCGAGCGGGTGGCGACTTCTGCGATCTTCACCCGCAGGTCGCTGTCCATCTGGGCGACCCTGGCTTCCTTCTCGCCCACTGCCGTGGCGATGTCCGACCATTTCTCCTTCCACGTGTCGAGCTCGCGTGTGTGAGCATCGGCCAGCTCGCTCTGCATGCGACAGCGGCTCTCAAGGTCGGCGATGCTGCGTGCCCGAATTGCCAGATCGTTCTCAAGTCCGGCTGCTCGCTTCTGCTCGGTCTGCAGCACAGCAGCCAGCGACGCAAGCTCGTTACCTCGCTCGGCGAGTTGCGCCCGCAAAGCATCGATCGTGCCCTCGACCGAGATCTGTTCCTGCTCTCGCTCGCGAGCCTGCGCGGCGGCGGTGCGCAGATCCTCAACGCCTTTCTCGATGCGGCTATCGCGCTCTGCAAGGTCGCCCTGCAAGCGAGCGACCTCGGCCGCATGCGTCGTGATCCGACGCTCCAGATCGGCAATCACCCCGTCGGAATCATGCGCGGCTGCCCGCAGATGCTCCAGCTCCGACCTGTGTTCATTCAGGGCAGCATCGCGCGTCGCGATCTCCGCGGTGAGTTCCCTGATCGCTGCATCGCGCTCGCGCAACTGCGCCTGCAGGGCGCCGAGCTCTCCCGTGCGCCGCCCCATCTCAGTTTCGAGGGCGGAAACACGTTCGAGCTGTCTGGCGATTTCCTGTTCACGCACGAACAGCTCGTCCTCGTAGAGGTTGCGGCGCACTTCCAGGCTCTGCAGCGCCTCGAGGCAGCTTTGAGCCTGCCGCTCGCTGGCGCGCATCGCTTCATCTGCCGCTATTACCTTGCGCGCGTGATCCTGAAGCGCCCGCGCCATTTCCAGTCGTGTCTCTTCCCTGTCGCGCAGTTGAGCATCCAGCGCCGCAATTCGCGCCTCGCGCGCCGCGAGATCTTCCTGTGTCGCGCGTGCCTCGCCGTGGGCCTGCTCGAGTTCACCGCGCAGCCGTTGGATGCTCTCGTCGCGACCGGCTACGACTTGTTTTGTTTCGGCAATCTGGTTGTTGCGCGCCACGATTTCGGCATCGAGGAAAGCCAGGCGGGCATCCCGAGCTCGCAAGGTATCCGCCAACGCGGAATTCTCCACGTCGAGCGCGTCGCGCTGCTGCTCGAGCTTGCGGATCTGTTCCGCGCGCGTCGCCAGATCGCCCTTGAAGCGCGTGATCGTCTCGCCGCGTGCCTCGGCGTCCGCGACCAGTCCGGCACGGATTTCCTCGAGGTCCGCGAGGCGACTCAACAAATCGACCTTGTCCTTATCGATCGCACGCGCCTGACGCTCGGCACTACGCTGCGCTTCGCTGGCTTCCTGTGTCTGCTGTTCGGCCCGGCTCAGCGCCGCCGTGCGTGCTTCCAGCTCTCGCTCCAGGCGCGCGAGTACCTGGTCGCGTTCGCGCAAGCGCCGATCCGCTGTCTCGCGTTCGCGGTCGGCAAGCGCAAGGAGCTGCTCGAGATCGGCGGTGCGCTCTGACTTGGCGTGCAGATTCACTTCCAGGGAACGGATAGTGTCGAAGATGGCAGGCTCGCCGCCTTCCGGTATCGCGGCCGGCGGCGGCGTGCGCCGACTATCGGCGTTGCCCTGCGCACTGTTCGCCACGCCACGTGTCGCTTCGAACGCAGCTACGTCGAGTGCCGGCAGTTCATCCGTGCTATCGGAGTCGAGGCTGTTGCCGTGGGTCTGGTCCGCTCGCATGCTCATCTTCGATGAGCCCCCTTCTAGTACTGAGGGTTTTCTTGTCTTAAAGGTCGCGCTGCACTGCGCTGACCTGCCGCCTCGCCAGTGAGTCGTATCCGCCGGCGAAACGCAAGCGCAGACTAAACATAAGAACCCCCGCGAAGCAAATCCGTGCGGTCAGCGACCACTGGTATCGCGGAGCTGAACGACGGACCCCAGCGTCCGGTTCGGCCTCAGGGCTCAGTGGCCATCGAGAAACTCGCGCAGCTGCCGCGCCATGACCTGCGGCGCCGACACCAAGAGACCTGCACTGCTTTCCGGCAGATCCAGGCTTCTCGCCGTTCGCAGCAGTTGGCGGGCGCGTGCGCCATGCTCCGAAACATCATCCTTGAATCGAGCCAGGAGTATCGGCTGCCTGATGAGCGGCAGCCGCTCGCCGGCTTCATAGTCATGGGCGGCGATGCCGATCCACTGCGCTGCCGGTCCGTTGTGAAGCTGCTGTCCAGGATCCTCCGGTGCGGGCATCGACGCCGGCCGTGAGTAGTCGCCCCCGCTGAACGACGGCGAAACGAGCGCCAGTCGTCGCACGATCTGTGGCCGGCCGAGTGCGAGCTCGGCCGCCACCAGCGCACCTGCTCCGCAACCGAGCACGTCGAGCTGGCGGAAATGCATCGTGTCGATGAAATCCCCCATTGCGCCAGCATAGTCCGCAATCGAACAGCGGCCGGGCGGAGCATCGGATTCGCCACAGCCGGGAAGATCCGGTGCGTAGACCGATCGTTCATGCGCCATCTCCGGCAGCAGTCTTGCGAACATGCGGCTGGATCCGGATTCAACATGCAGGCACAGCAACGTCGTGCGTTCATCGAACCCGCCGCTCCCCGGAAATGCCGTACGCACGTTGAGCTGTCCGAAACGGCATTCAAAATACGCGCGCCGCACGCGAACATCGCCGGCAGCGGCAACGCCGCGCTGCTTCGTGCCATGACCTGCGCTCTTCTTCATGCTCCGATCCACACGCTTAGCATCGAGACCGAACCCATCACGAGCTCGTCGTTGAAGAATTGCAGCGGCTCTGCGTCGTCCTGCAGGGCGAGGGCGTACAGCAGCGGCAGGTAGTGCTCCGGGGTGGGGATCGCTCCGGTCGCCGCCGCATGCACAGTGTGATAGTCAATCAGCGGTGCGTGCTCGCGCGCCTGCACCTTTGCACGCACGGCAGCATTGAATTCCTCCGCCCACTCGTAGCCCATGCGCCGCCGCCAATCCATCAACGCGAGGTTGTGCACTATGTTACCGCTGCCGAGCACCAGGATTCCCTCGTCGCGCAGCGGCGCGAGCTCTCGCCCGAGATGGTAGTGGAACGCTGCAGGCTGCGTCGTATCGAGGCTCAACTGAACCACCGGCACCTCGGCGCGCGGGTACATGAGGCGCAGCACACTCCAGGCGCCATGATCCAGGCCCCGAGTGTGATCGAGGCGCACCTGCGTGCCCTGGACCAGTTTCACGATGCGGCTCGCGAGCTGCGGGTCGCCGGGAGCGCAGTACTGAACCTCGTACAATTCGCGCGGGAATCCATAAAAATCATGAATCGTCCCGGGCGCTCGAGTCGCGCTGACGTGCACATCGCGCGTTTCCCAATGTGCCGACACGCACAGGACGGCACGGGGCGTCGGCAGACGCGCGCCGAGGTCACGCCACACCCGACTGAAGGCGTTGTCCTCGATCGCATTGAGCGGCGAGCCGTGGCCGACGAACAGCACCGGCATTCTGCCGCCTGGCGCAGCAGACTTGGATGATTCGATCACTCGCCGGATGATCGGTCAGGCCTGTCGCACGCGCAACCGGCCCTGGATCAATGGCGCTTGAAGTACTGTATCGCGCGCTCGTGCCGTAGTGCCGCCGCGCGAGTCGCGAAAGTGCCGAGGTTGCGGCGCCGCCCGGTTCGCGGATTGGTGTTGCGCGAGTAGAGCCGGTACTGGCCGGTCTTGAGCTTGCGGATCACGTGACTCTCCTCGCTCAGCTGCAACGGCTTTCTATCGTTTTCCAGTTCAGGTTGTTGAGAACGATCTGCGCATATTCCTCGCGCCCTTTCACCCCGAAGTCCTTCAGATACGCATGCTCCCAGAGGTCCAGCAGGATCACCGGCTGCAGATTCGCGGGGAGCCCCAGGTGGTGCTCGTCGATCCAGAATGTGAACAGGCGGTTGTTCGCGCGATCGCGGGCACTCATGACCCAGCCGATCCCACGAGTCTTCGCGACGGCCAGGAAACGCTCGCGCCACGCCTTCTCACCTCCATAAGTGATATCCATCGCTTCCGCCAGCACGCTGGAGGCGGACATCTTCGAGCCAGGACCCCCGAGCGATTCAAAAAACAGCTCGTGCAGCACCATGCCGTTGAACTCGAAAGCCAGGCGATGCTCCCAGCCCTCCTGCCCCGCGTTGCCGTTGCCACTCAGGGATTGCTCGAGCAGCCGGTTGGTGTTCTCCACGTAGCCCTTGTAGAGCCCGAGGTGGTCCTGGAATGCCTGGCTGGAAATGCCCTCGACTCCTGTGAGATCGAATTCGCGGACCTGATAGGTCACCCGGGTGCTGCCTTCCATGTTTGCTCTCCTTTGCATCAGACGAGGGTCGAGCCCGTTTCACTTTCGGACGCGTGCATCGCAAGCTCCTGCTCACGTCTCGGCGACAATCGGCGACGGCGTCGCGCGCGCCTCCAGGCTCGCGCGCTTGAAGTGATCGGCGGCGATGCCGAGGGACTCAGAAACTCTGCGATCGGACCCCAGCTCATGATCTGGCAGCTCACCGACTTGATCGTGAGCAGAATCGGTGTGGCGAGGAGCAGTCCACCGACACCCCAGATCCATCCCCAGACCCACAGGCCGAGAAACACGATCAGCGGACTGAGCGCCAGCCGGCGCCCGAGCGCGAGCGGCTGCACCAGCTGACCTTCGATCGTCGCTGCAATGAGATACGACAACGCGACACCGAACGCCGGCCCGAGCGTGTCATGCGTGAGTATGGCAACCATCGTGAGCACGGTCAGCGTGGTGGCAGAACCGGCGTAGGGAACAAAATTGAGCACGCCGGCCATCACACCCCACAGCAATGGCGTAGGGAGATCGAAGGCGTACGCGATGCCAGCGGTGACCACACCGAGGCCAATGTTGATGAGCGTGATCGTGCCGAGGAACCGGGATAACTCGCGGCGTGCACGTTCCACGATGATGACGGCGTGGCGTGCCGCAGTGCTGCGCCTTCGGCCGGCACCCAGGCGCGCCAGCAAGGGAGGCCCGGAAGCGAGCAGAAAGAAAGTCAGGAAGAACACGCCGGCCACCGGAACGATGATCCCGGGCGTCTTGCGGAGCAGGCCGCGGTTGTCTGTGGAAATATCGGGCGAGGCTTGAAAGGAGCCGCCCGCCACGCGCTCCGCCTGGGCGGCGACCTTGTCAATCCGCACTGCCACCTGCTGCAGTGGGCGAAGCTTTCTCTCGACGTCTGAGAGCACGCTCGGCGCCCGCTCGAACCAGTCGCGCGCTGGTTCCATGGTCACGCGCACCAGTGTGGCGAGAACAGCGACCACGGTGAGCATTACGATTGCTGCTGCAATGCTGTTCGGGATGGCGAAACGACGCAGCCGTTCGACGGCTGGCGAAAGAATCACTGCAAAGAAGACTGCCAGAGCCACTGGCATCGTGAGATCGCGGGCGAGGTGTAGCGCCGCGCCAACCGCGACGATCGCAAGAACCACCACGGCCCTCGCCGGCAGGGCCGACCTCAACCCTGCCGGCTCATGGCCTATCACTGTGCGTTACTTCGACTTGATTTCTAGCTCGTTCTGCACGTTTTTCACGCCACCGACGGAGCGCGCCAACTCACCGGCGCGATCCTTCGCCGCTGCGGAGTCGACGAAGCCGCCCAGCTGCACAACACCGGAACGCGTGTCCACGTTGATTTGATGCGCCTTGGTGGTTTCGTCTTCGATCAGCTTGGTCTTCACCGAGGCGGTAATGGTTGCGTCATCGACTACCTGGCCGGCGGACCGGTCAGCGGCCACCTTGGTCGACTTGATCTGAATGTTATTGCGCACTTCCTTTACGCCAGTGACGCTCTTCGCGGCTTGGGTCGCGGCGGCCTTCTCGGCTTCCGTATCGACGGTGCCGTTGAGCTGCACCACGCCTTTATAGGTGTCTACATTCACCTCACCGGCCTTGACCACGTCGTTGTCGACCAGCGCCGTCTTGACCTTGCCGGTCAACACGCTGTCGTCGACCGTTTCGCCGGCGCTGCGTTGCGTGGGCGTTGACGAGCAGGCTATCAGGGCAAGCGCGCTCAGCAGCGCAGTTGCCGAACCGAGAATCAATGATCGTTTCATGCGAGTCTCCTATTGGTTGCGCTATTGCGAGTAACTAAACTTTCCAACTTCGGGCCGTAGCGACCCGCCGCGCGCTGCACGGTGCAGCACGAGTCGCTTCAGCCTCGGTGTCGGGGCGGAGCGTCAATCACCAGCGCGCTCCGCCCTCAAATCCGTTATTGCTGTGGGGGCTGCTGTTCGGGTTGATCGCTCGGCGGCGTCTGTTCCGGCGGCGGCATTTCAGCCGGCGGAGTCGACGGTTCCTGCTGAGGTGACATGGTGTCTTCCGACGCCGGCGGCGGAGTTTCCGTGGGCGCAGTTTCGGGGCGCTTGCAGCCAGCCAGCGCGAAGAGCGACAGAAGTGCCGCGATCATCAGGTACTTACTCTTCATCTGTGGTCTTGCCCTCATTACAGATACAAGGTCATCCGTCGCGCGAGCAGTCGATGCGCGCGCTGCGGTAGGGATGGTGCAAGGTGTGTGCCACGCCCTTCGAGCCTGGCAGGGGGTCCTCAATCGGGTCATGTAACTACCCGTGATGCGATGCATTAAGGTCGTCGAATCAGGCGATTGAATATCGCCTGTCGGACAGACACCTACACGCGAGGGGAAATTCGTCCTAGCCGCGGATCAGTGAACGCCGCTCCAGCGCTTCGGGGCGATACGTTACAAAGCTTCCTAACGGTCGAGGCAGAAATTGCACTCACCGCAGCCGAGCAATCACCGTCAGGGGAAGCAATGGACACCACTGTTGTTACATCACTGCATGAGAAGGGCCTGGGCAATGTACTTGGGACATCGTCCGCCATGCGAGCGATGTTCGATCTTATTCAGCGCGGTGCGCCGACTGAGGCCACGGTGCTGCTGCTCGGCGAAAGTGGCGTCGGCAAGGAGGTGGTCGCGGATGCGATCCATCAACTCAGTGAGCGCGCCACTGGACCTCTGATCGCGATCAACTGCGCTTCGATTCCGGCGACTCTCATCGAAGCCGAGCTGTTCGGCTACGAGAAGGGAAGCTTCACGGGTGCGTCGCGCTCACATGCCGGTGTATTCGAGCGCGCCGATCGCGGCACGCTGTTTCTCGACGAGATCACCGAGATGCCGCTCGAGATGCAGACGCGCCTGTTGCGCGTGCTGGAGACGGGTCGCTTCTTCCGCGTCGGCGGCACGCAGGAGATACGCACGGATTTCCGGGTTATCGCCGCTACCAACCGCGATATTCAAGAAGCGGTGCGCGAGCGGCGACTGCGCGAAGATGTCCTGTACCGGCTGGCAGTGTTTCCGATCTGCGTTCCGCCGCTGCGCGACCGTGCGGACGACTGCGAGCTGCTGGCGGATCACTTCCTCGCGGAGCTCAACAGCCGCGCGATGTCGGACAAGCGCTTCTCGGACAGCTCCCGCGCGGTGCTGCGTCAGCATCAATGGCCCGGTAACGTGCGTGAGCTGCGCAACGCGGTGGAGCGTGCCTTCATCATGGCAGATTCGGAACTCGAGCTTGCGCCGACGATACTTCCGCGACTAGATTCATCGATGACTGATGACTCCACGGGCCAGACCGTGATCCTGCCGTTGGGATCGCGCCTGGACGAGGCGGAACGATCACTCATCGAAGCAACGCTGGAGCATTTCGACGGCAACAAGCGACGCGCCGCAGAAGTACTGGGCTGCAGCCTGAAGACGCTGTACAACAAGCTCAACCGGTACGCACGTGAGACCACCTGGGTCCAGGCGCACTCATGAGGAAGGCAACACAGGAAGACGCATGGCACGCGTATTGATTGCAGACGATCATGCGGTGGTGCGTGCGGGACTCAAGCAGTTCCTGGTGGAGGACCGTGGTATCAGCGCGATCGGTGAGGCCTCCACCGGGCGCGAAACGCTGGATCGGTTGCGCGCCGAGAGCTGGGATCTCGTGATCCTCGATATCGGCATGCCCGATCGCAGTGGCATCGACATCCTGCAGCAGATCCGTGCGGTTCACGACCGCACACGCGTGCTGGTGTTGAGCGGCTATCCCGAGCGCCAGTATGCATTGAACGTGCTGCGCGCCGGGGCCAGTGGCTTCATCGAGAAGGGCACGGCGCCCGAAGAACTGCTGCGCGCGGTGCGCGCGGTCCTGCAGGGACGGCGCTACGTCAGCGCCACGCTCGCCGAACAACTGGTGGGCGAGCTGGACAGCGACGCCGACAAGCCCCTCCACTCGCGCCTGTCGGAACGTGAATTCCAGGTGTTCTGCAAGCTCGCTGCCGGACGTGCGGTATCGGAGATCGCGGCTGAGCTGTGCCTGAGCGTCAAGACCGTCAGTACCTACCGCAGTCGTATCCTGGCCAAGATGAGCTTTCACACCAATGCAGATCTGACCTCTTACGCACTGCGCAATCAGCTCATCAACTGAGATTATTGCGTTGAATTCCCAGACGTTGGCACATTCCATTCAGCAAACGAGCCTTTGCGCAGGCCGTCGGACGGCGCTGATACCGCTCACAGCCGCGAAGGGAGACAATGCGACGTGCCAAGCAGTAGAGACATGCAGTAGTGATTGGTAAAGACAACGACACGTTGAGGGTTCTCATCGTCGAGGATTCGCCAATTGTGGCCGAGCGACTCAAGGAAGCGCTGCGGGAAATACGCGCCGTCCGGGTCACGGACATCATCGATCGCGAGAACAAGGCTGTTGATGCGATCGCCCGAGGCGGCATCGATATCGTGGTCCTCGACCTGCGACTCAATCGCGGCACGGGGTTCGGTGTGCTGCGCGCGCTCGCGACTGGCGAGGGCGAGCGACCCGTCGTGATCATCTTCACCAACTACGATCTGCCGGAATACCGCCGACAGGCGCTGGCTCTGGGCGCAGATTATTTCCTGGACAAGGCGCGCGACTTCGAGCGGTTGCCCGAGATCATCGAGACGATTCGCGATCAGCGTCAGCCGCCAGGGCTCGTCCCCAGCTTCACCTGACCGGTCCGGTCGACCGCTCTCGGCGCCGGTGCCGCATCCACTCCATCGGCGTTCGCCGCTTCTGCGCGCAATAAGTTCGATAGCGGGATCGTGACACGCACCTGAGTCCCGCCCGATTCGCGGCGCTCTATCACGCATTGGCCACCGAGCGCGTTCACGCGATGCTTCATGCCCGCAATCCCGTGACCGCGCTGTGTCGCATCTGCCGCGAGCGGCAGTCCGCGGCCGTTGTCGCCAATCGTCAGGACCAACTCGTCACCATGCACCGAGATGTCGAGTGCCGCTTCGGTCGCGCCCGAATGCCTCAGGATGTTGGTGAAGGATTCCTGTGCCACGCGAAACAGGGCGATGGCCGCGTCGTTGTTGAACTGTGGCTCCACAGCGGGCAGCTGGTGCGTGCAGCGGATGCCATTGCGGCTGCAGCTTTCGTCGAATTGCCAGCGCAGCGCTGCGAACAACCCCATGTTGTCGAGCAACGTCGGTCGCAGGGATTCGACCACGCGGCGCTTGAGATCGACGCCGCGGTCGAGGGATTCCAGGATGCGTATCCAGCGTAGTTCCAGGTCCGGGTCCGCGCTACGCAGTCGAGCATGCAGCCAGGCGACGTCCATCTTCGTGGCTACCAGCAGCCCGCCGAGCGAATCGTGCAGCTCCCGCGACAGGGATTGCTTCTCGCGCTCACTCACCTCCTGCAGGTGATTAGATAGCGACACGAGCTCCTGGGTGCGTGCATCCACGAGCTGCGTGAGCCGTGCGGACTCACGGCTGCGCCGGTTCATGTCGCGTAGCAGGAAAGCGCCGACCAGTAGCAGCAGCAGCACGTCGAGAAACGTTGCACCCGCCATGCTCCAGCGCGTGATGCGCAGATCCTGCATCCATTGCGCCAGCACTCTCAGCAGCGCGTCGGATTCGCGGGCCTCGAGTTGCACTACCCGATTGCGTATCGCATCCATGATCCGCTTGCCCGAGCCCTGCAGTACGGGTGCGCTGCCGGTCTTGCGCCACTGCGCGTAGTGACGCAGCGCAGCGCCCAGGACCTCGAAGCGCTCACGCGTCAGCTGGCCCAACTCGATTACCGGGTTAGGCACCGTCGCATTGTCGCGCGCATAACTGCGCTCGAGCTGCACCAACACCTCGCGAACCCGTGGTGCCGCATTGAACAAGGGTTCGAGGTATGCCGGATCGTCGGTGAGCAGAAAACCGCGTTGCCCCGTTTCTGCATCGACCACCAGCTGCAGGTAGCGCGAGAGGAGCTTCTGCCGCTCCTGGATCTGCGTGACGCGCGCGCTCACCTCGTTCAAGCGCGTATAGCGCTGCTCGAAGAGCAGATACAGACTCAGCAGCAGCCCGGCGAGCAGCAGTATGGGCAGCCAGACCTTGACGATGTCGCGCAGGATCATTGGTGACGTCATGCCGGGTGTACGCATTGTGAGGCTCGTCCTACAGGTACTGGCGTACCCAGCCGACGGCATGGATGTATGCCTTGTCGCATCGTACGAATCAAGCCTTTTGAGTTTACCCATGCAGGAGTGGCCCGATGTTGTACTACGCGCTTGTATTCCTGGTCGTGGCCTTGATCGCCGCGTTTCTCGGCTTCGGCGGCATCGCCGCGGGCGCCGCGGGTATGGCCAAGATCCTGTTCTTCCTGTTTCTGATCGGCGCCATCGTGGCTTTCGTCATGAGTGTCGCCCGCAAGACTTAGTCGCGCAGCAACTCGCGACAGATTTGTCGCTTTCCCGCCTGGCGCGGGCAGCTCGAGGGCAGCGGGATGCCCACAAGGAGCTTGCCGAGAAGGACGCGCAGGATGCGATGACGGCGCTGGTCGTCGGCCAGAGAGAGTGCACCCAGCGCCGGGCGGGAAATGCGGCACCAACCGAGCGACGCAGCGCGCACCTCGCGACTGCTTCGAGCCGCCCGTAGTGGGCAACGAACCGAAGGCTGGGAGGGCCATGCCATGGAACGAGCCGAACGCGATCAACAGCCGGGGCACAAAACTCCCGAAACGGCAGAAGCCCAACCGTTCCTGAGCGATATCCGGGAGATCCGCCGACGCGCTCGTGAGCACATCCAGGCAGGGGCGGTGACGCCGAGCTATGACGCCAACCGCGCCGTGGTGCTGCAGGTTCTCAACCAGGCGCTGGCGACGGAGCTGGTCTGCGTCTTGCGCTACCGTCGCCACTACTTCATGGCCGATGGCGTGCTTGGGGAGGCGATCAAGCGGGAATTTCTTACGCATGCCGAGGAAGAACAGGCCCATGCTGACCAGATCGCCGAGCGGATTGTGCAGCTGGGCGGAGCGCCGGACTTCAACCCCGAGGGCCTCGCGACCCGCAGCCATTCGGAGTACCGCGAAGGGGATTCCTCGCTGGTACAGATGATCAAGGAGGACCTGATCGCGGAGCGTGTCGCCATCGAATCGTACCGCGAGATCATCCAGTTCATCGGTATTCACGATTCGACCACGCGTCGAATGCTGGAATCGATTCTCGCCAAGGAGGAAGAGCACGCTGAGGAATTGCGCAGCATGCTCGAGGACGTTGCGCAAGTGCTCGGCGAGAAGCAACAGAGAACCAACGGCGGAAACTGAGCCACTCCTCGTGGCGCGAAGCGGGCGTGGCGGAGCCCAGCGCGTCCGGTGGACTGGCCAGATTGTTCGACAATCCGTCCCCGCTCTGCCGGTCACGTTGCAAGTCGCCTCTGTCTTTGACAGGCAACGCCGCTGCAACCAGTAGGAGCTGTGTCGCACCAGGGCGCTCCGGGCCCCATGTGCAGCGGAGTTGCAATCGACATGCCACATCGCGCTCAGCCCAGTTTGCGAGGATACGAGGAGGCGCACGCCGTCACGCGATTCGACTTGCAATTAATTCCGAGCTTGCGCGCAAACCTTGCGTGCGCACAGCGACACTGAGCGTGCTGAGTAGATGAACGCGTGGCACATCTATTGCAGAAATCTGACTGGCGCAGATACCAGACAAGGGGAACGCGGTAATGAGAACAGCACTGTTCGTCGCCTTCGTGGCACTCGCTCTGCAACCCGGTGGCTCACCCCGCGGAGCGGGCGGAGAAAACACTTCAAGGCTTGCGCCCGCGATTGACGTCGCACAGTCCACGAGCGGCGAATATTGCGGGCGCGTAACGCCTGACAACCTCACCGCTCAGACAGCGGTGCTGGAGGATGAATTGCAGCTGGTGCTGGAAGGTGATTACGGCACCACCCCTGCCGACTTCTGAATCGAACCTTACTTCTTTCCGTAGTTGATGACTCAAAACCGAGGTGACCTATGTCGTTCATTATCTGGCTCGTGGTCGGCGGTCTCGTAGGATGGCTGGCGAGCCTCTTCATGCGCACCGACGCGCAGCAAGGCATTTTTCTCAACATCATCGTCGGCATCATCGGCGCCGTGCTGGGCGGCTGGCTGCTGGCACCGCTGTTCGGCACCGGCACCATCAACCAGGGTGATTTCAGCTTCAGCGGACTCCTGGTCTCGCTGCTCGGTGCGATCATCCTGCTCGCCATCGTGAACCTGGTCCGGCGCGGGCGCGCCCGCTAGGGAGCCTTGCTCAGATCTCCGCCACAGAAATGGCTGCGGTGATCGGCAAGTGGTCGGAGGCATAACGCGCGGTCGGCGAGCGATGCGCATGCACTGACAGCAGGGCTGCGCGCGGCTTGGTCCAGATGCGATCCAGCGCCACCAGCGGCCAGAAGGCGGGAAATGAGCGTGGCGCCGGTGGCCGGCCGAAAACCGCATGCAGCCAGCGCAGCGGCCTTCCCAGCGGCAGCCATTCGTTGATGTCGCCGAGCAGGATCACAGGCGTAGCGGCGGAGCCGGTTGCGACGATCTGCAGGATCGCGCGCATCTGGTGGCGACGTTCCCCGGGCGTGAGGCCGAGATGCGTGACGATGAAGCGCGCCTGGGTGCCGTGCACTTCGAGATCGACGTCGAGCGCACCGCGCGGTTCGCGCCACGAGAAACTCAAGTCGTGGCGACGAACCGCGAGCACGGGATGTCGTGTCAGTAGTGCATTCCCATAGTGCCCGCTGTGCCGCACGATCCGCAGCCCTGCCACCGCCTGCATACCGGTCGCTCGGGCGAGGAAGTCGAGCTGCAGCGACTTTGGCGTGCTCCCCGGGCTGTTATCGACCTCCTGCAGCCCGATGGCATCGCATTTCATCTCATCGATGACTGCTGCGATCCGGGCCGGGTCGCAACGCCCGTCGGTGCCGATGCAGCGGTGAATGTTGTACGAGCCGACGCGAAGTGTGTCAGCGGGCGCCTCCGCATCCGTGCGCGACGCAGCAGGCGGCGAATTCTCCTCAGCGTCGTGCCGTGACTTGCTCATCGGGGTCCGCGGCGGTCGCGAGCCAGCGGCGCACCCACAGCGTCGCGGCGCCAAACCCGATGATCACCGCCGCGATCAGCCACAGGTTCACGTTCCGCGGATCGCGCAGCGCCGCCTCGAGTTGGTGACCGAATACTGTCGCCATGAGGGTCCCCGGCAGCATGCCGATCGCCGTGGCGAGCATGAAGTCCCACAGTGACATGCGGATCGCGCCGGCCACCACTCCTTCGACCACGAATGGCGCGAGCGGCACCAGCCTCAGGGCGGTCATCGCGATCAGGCCGCGGCGACGCAGTTGCTCGATCATGTGATTGAGTTTCGGCCCGGCTAGCCGGCGCACGGTGCCGCGATCGAGCCAGGTTCCGGCCCAATACGACAGGAACGCAGCCAGCAGAATGCCGCACATCGCGTACGCGAACCCCAGCCACGGGCCGAATGCGACCACGCCGAACAGCGTGATGAGCGCGCGCGGAAAGAGTGTGAGCACCGCAGGCGTGTAGGCGGAGATCATAAACGCGGGTGCCCACGGGCTGCCGGCGAACCGATGTGCCCACGCGGTAATGCGATCGGCCGTGACCAGGCTCGCGAGCGGCGTGAAGCGCCAGGCTCCCGCGAACGCGATCAGCAGCAGTGCGGCAAACGCGAGCTTCAACCATGGCCGGCGTTGCCGCGCGGCGCGCGGTCCGAGCTCGGTCGCCAGCTTATCCATCGCGACCGGCTGCTCGGGGTCGGCAAGGCTCGCGATGTTCAGCACAACCTCGGGGAGCGAGCCGTCGAACTCGACCTCTCGCAGTGTACGAGCCGGCGATCCGAGCTCTGCGATGGCCTTGCTGATCGATCCCTTTGCATCGATCTTGCGCGACACGACTTCGGGTTCCACCCCAAGGTGCTCAGCAAGCAACCCATCGCGAACTGCCCGTATGCGTTGCCCGATGTCCTTGCGATCCCCGGCTTCCAGCGTGAGATCGCACTCGCTGTCGAAGCGCATCGAGCGGTTGCAGATGTTCGCGGAGCCCACGCGCAGCCACGCATCGTCGACAATCATCAGCTTGGAGTGCACGTCTATGCAGGTGCCTTCCTCGAGCCCGTCGGTGTGCGGGTAGTACACGTGCAAGCGGCCGCCGCGGTCTGCGCCCTGCAATTCCGTGACGAGGCGCCGGCGCAGATTCTGCATCGTCAGCTCCTCGAGCCAGCCATGGCTCAGGAGTCGCAGCACCACGATGATTTCCGGTCCCTGCTCGGCGGCGAGTCGCTCGGCCAGCGCAGCGCCGATGCGTTGGGAGGTGAAGTACTGATTCTCGATATAGATGTGATCGCGGGCGTGCGCAATCAGGTCGACGTACAGGCTCTCGATCTCACACACCGCTTCGCGATCCGCACGCGGCGGCTCGGTGCGCGATATCGCGACCTGGACATCATTGACGAGTGGCGTGACCTCCGGCGGCCAGGGGTCCGTGCGCGCGGCAGCGGGCCGCAACGCCCGTCCCGTCGCCAGTTCCCAGCGTTCGCGCGCCAGAACGCCGAGAGCACGCGCGGCATCGCCATCCACCATCATCATGGTGTCGTGAAACGGCGGATATGCATGGCCCGCCTCGCTGCGGCGCGGATCGCCGGCGCGATGCTCGCGCGTATCCCAGTGTTTCACCGTCAGATCGAGGCCGCCGCAGAAAGCCACGCGATCGTCGATCACCGCGACCTTCTGGTGGTGACACGCCGCTACCGGGTGAGTGTTGTCGTAGCGCAGCTTGACGCGGCGATGCGGTTTCCAACCAAGGCCATAGATCGGTGGGAATTCGCGATCGGTGCCGAAGATCATCGGATAGTCCCAGATCAGCACCCGCACCTCGAGTCGCGGGTGTTTCCTCGCCAGCGAATTCAGGAACTCGCCCAGCACCAGCGACTCGCCCTGCGGCGAAACCCGCAGCGTCGTACGGCTATTGAAATCCCAGGCGAGAATCAGGATCGAGCGTTCGGCGCGCTCTGCCGCAGCGGCGAAGGCAGCGAAGTATTCTTCGGCATCGACCAGCACCGTGAGGCGCTTCGCGCGCTCGGTGCGCCAGCAGTTCGCGCCCGGCCGGAAGATACTCGGCTCGCGCCGCGTGTCGGGCATCGCCTAGCGGTGTGCGGTCTGATACAGAGGCAGAACCCGCGGCATTGCCTTTTCCAGATCCGCGATGCGGGACTGGCTCGACGGGTGGGTACTCAGGAATTCCGGCGGCGAGCTGGTGTTGGCCTGCTCCATTTTCTTCCACACGCTCACCGCGGCGTGCGGGTCATATCCGGCGCGCGCCATGAGCTCGAGCCCGATGCGATCCGCTTCGGCTTCCTGTTCGCGGCTGTGCGGCAGCTGAAACGTGACGTTCGCCACTTCGTTGGCGAGATCGAGAGTGCCCTGCCCGGCACCCGCAGCGACTGCAACACCGGTCAGCGCGATCTCCTGCGCGTAGGCGCGCGACAGCCGCTCACGGCTGTGCTCGCGCAGCGCGTGGCCGATCTCGTGGCCAATCACGGCCGAGAGCTCATCGTCACTGAGCTTGAGCTGATCGATCAGCCCGGTGTAGACCATGATCTTGCCGCCCGGCATGCAATAGGCATTGAGCTCCTTGGTCGAAAGCACATTGACCTCCCACTTCCAGCCCGGCGCATCCGGCCGGAACGTGGCCGTCTGTGGAATCAGTCGCTCCGCAACCTTGTGTACACGCTCATCTGCGCGCGCATCGGTGTTGAGCTTGCCCTTCTCGCGCGCTTTCTGCACTTCCGTCGCGTAGGCCTGCGCTGCCGCCTGATCGACCTGCTCGCTCGACACCAGCATCTGCTGCTTGCGCTCGATGCCGATCGCGCCCGGCGCTGTGGTCTGTACTGTCTGGCAACCGGCGATCATTCCCGCACAGGCAAGAACTGCGATCGCGGCTCGTTGCTTCAGGCTCATGCCATTTCTCCATTGCAATTGCACTATCTATTTAAGAACCCGCGCGCGTCGGCGGGTTCCTGTCGGCGCTCGGCGAGCGCAGCGAATTGTAGAAAGTGGCTAAGCCAAATCCTACATGGAGAACCAATCTCATGCCGACCAACAATCCCACGCACAACCCGCAGCAGCCGGCCGCAGCAATCCGGGCGGCGGCGACCAGCAGACGCAGCGTGAGCGCGAAGAAGAAGAGCGGTCGCTTTTTTCAGCGTCCGGCGGCCTGGTCGCCGCGAAACGCCTGCGGATCGAGATTGTGCTTGCGAAGCAGCTTGTAGAACTCAGAGCGATTACGATCGGCGAGACGCGCCGCCTGCGCCACATTTCCCACTGTCATCTGCAGCAGGTTTACCAGGTAGTCGAATTCGAAATTGTCGCGTGCGCGCGCGAAGGGCAGAAATTCACGCGGCTTACTGCGCAGCGCCTTCTGCACCAGGGATACGGGAATCAGCGACGTGGTCGCGAGCACCACGCACTGCTCGACCACGTTGCGCAGCTGGCGGATGTTGCCGGGCCAGGGTGCGGACACGAGCATCTCCATCGCTTCCGAAGAGAAGCCGCTGACATCCACCGCGGTGTCTGCCAGCTTGGCGCGAATCGCAGCGAGGAAGTGTGTTGCGAGCCGCGGAATGTCATCGCGCCGTGCGGCCAGCGACGGAATCTCGAGGCTCACTACGTTGACGCGGTAGTAAAGATCCTCGCGAAAGCGCCGCTCGCGCACCGCGAGCTCCAGGTCCTGGTGACTCGCTGCGATCAGGCGCACGTCCACCGCAATCAGCTCCGTTGCGCCAACCGGTCGCACTTCGCGTTCCTGCAGGGCGCGCAGCAACTTGGCCTGAAAGGTGAGCGGCATGTCGCCGATCTCATCGAGCAGCAGGCTTCCTCCCTGGGCGGACTGGATCAGGCCGACGCGGCTGTCGATCGCACCGGTGAAAGAGCCCTTGCGATGACCGAAGAATTCCGATTCGAACAGCGCTTCGGGGATCGCGCTGCAGTTGACCGCGACGAACGGCTTGTCGCGCCGACGGCTGGCACGATGGATCGCCCTCGCGAGCAACTCTTTACCGGTGCCGCTCTCGCCCTGGATCAGCACACTCGAGTCGGTCAGGGCCACCTTGCGAGCGGAGCTCAGCAGCGCTTCCATCGCTGTGCTACGCGTCACGATCTCCGCCCGCCAATCTCCATCGGCGGCGGTGCCGTTGTCCGAGGAGCCCGCCGCGCGCAGTGCCTTGCTTATCGACTCGATGAGCTGCTCACTGTCGAAGGGCTTGGTGAGATATGCGAATACGCCGCGCTGGGCAGCCTCGACCGCATCCGGGATTGTGCCGTGCGCGGTGAGAATGATCACTGGCAGAGTCGGATGCTGGGAGTGCAGCGCTTCGAAGAGCGCCATCCCGTCCATGTTCCCCATGCGCACATCGGTGACTACGACCTGGGGACGAAAGCGCGGAATCGCGGCCAGTGCCTGGCGCCCATCCTCAACGGTCTCGATCAGCCAGCCGGCGCGTCGCAGGCGAATCGCCAGCAGCCTGAGCAACTTTACATCGTCATCGACGACCAGGATGCGCGCCGGCTCGATGACTGCTTCAGCGCCCCGCATCGCTTTCCCTGCTGTTGATCTGCGTTTCGATCGACTTCAAAGCCTCGAGCTGCTTCTCCAGCCGGGTGCGCTGGGTTCGCTCCGTATCGAGCTCCTGGCGCACCGCCTCGAGCCGTGCTGCGAGTTCCTGGCGGCGCTGTTCCTCCGCGGTCAGGCGGTCTGCGAGCTCGCGCGTGAATCCGGTTTCTTCGCACGAGCGCGGTGCACGTGGCGCGCTCGCAAGCAGCACCTCCGCGACTGAGCGCTCGGCGGGATCGGCGTTGGGCTCATTCGCCGTACGGGCAAGCAGCAAGGTGGCCCGTTCCGGATCGTAGAACACCGCGTGCTCGTTACCGAGCAGCAGCGCAAGACGCAGGTTGCGCGCCGGCGATTCAGGCAGCGACTCGAGTCGCGCCTTTTCTGCCAGCAACGCCGGCTCGTCCTGCGTCTGCAGCTGGCGCGCGTAGTTGCTCAGGCTGTTCAGGGGCGTGGCACTCGCTGCAGTGGGTGTTTCCGCTGGCAGCGGAGGATTGGAATGACAAGCCGTCAACCCCAACGCGAGCGTGAGCCAGCAAAGATGGCGCAGGCCGCTCATTCAGGCCGCCTGTGGGAGACGAAAGCGCACGCGCACGCACGCGCCCTGCCCCAGCGGAGAGTCGGCGATGTCGATGGATCCATCATGGGCCTCCGCATATTGGCGGGCGATGGCGAGCCCCAGGCCGGTGCCTTGCACATGTCCCTGGTACGGCGCGCGACCCTGGTAGAAGGGCTCGAACACACGCTGGCGTTCGTCGGGATCGATGCCGGGGCCATTGTCGGCAATCTCCAGCGTGACGTCCGGGCCATCCGCCGCGAGACGCACCAGGATCTTGCCGTGTGCCGGCGTGTACTTCATGGCGTTCGACAACAGGTTATCCACCAGGATCCGCAGCTGTCCCTGGTCGCCCTGCACCACAGCGGGCGCGATCAGGCTGTCGATGGTGAGCGCTTTCGCGGCTCTGACCAGGTTCTGACCGTCCAGCGCACTGCGCACGATTTCATCGAGCGCCACTTTCTCGCGTCGGGACGCTTCGATGCGCGGCACCTGGGTGCGTCCGAATTCCAGCAGATCCTCGATCAGTCGCTGCAGCTGCAGACCGCTGTCGCGCAGGATGTGGGCGATTTCCCGCTGCTCGGCATTGAGCCCGCGCGCATCGTCATCGAGCAACAGCTCCGAGCCCTCGCGCAGCGTCGTGAGCGGGGTCTTGAGCTCGTGGGAAATGTGGCGCAGGAATGTAGACTTCTGCTCTTCAAGCTCGAGGATGCGACGGCGCAGCCAGTCGAGGGTACGGCCGAGCTCCTGCAGATCGAGGGGTCCGTGCACCGACACGCTCGCGCCGAAGTCGCCCGAGCCGAGCCGGCGAATCTCGCTCTCGATCTGGCGTAGCGGCCGGGTGATCAGCACCACGAAAACGATGGCGAGAAAAACCGCCACCGGCACGGCCGCCGCCGCCTGCAGCAGGAGCGTGCGCTGCAGATCGCTCGACTCATCCTTCGCCTTGCTGGCGTGGCTCGCGATCAGCTTGCTGCTCTCGGCGAGGATCGAACGCGCGCGAGCATTGAGCGCCGCCCACCCATCGGCGATGTCCGCTGGTGCCGCCGCGATGAGATCACCGCCGCTGGTCAAGACTGTGTGATTGAAATCGGTTTCGGAGTGCATGAGTTCAGTGAGCTGCCGGCGGAGGATGGCGTTGAGGTGGAGCGCTTCCAGCCTCTGGGCAGCGGCTTGAAAGCCACGACGCGCATCCTGGTAGGTCACGTAAAAATCACGGTCGTGAAGCACCCCGTATTGACCAAGACTGCGCTCCATCGCGGTGAGAAACTCGATCAGTGCGCGGCTTTCGTGCGTGGCATTTTCCGCATCCAGCATCGCAACGCGGTTGCGCTGCGCCAGCCGATCGACCTGCACCACCGCGGTGATGACGGCAGCGATCAGCGGTATGGCGACGGCCGCGAATCCGAGCAGGATCAGCCGCACGATCGACCTGGGCCGCGCGAGACGCATCAACCGATTATCCTGCACGCCTCGCGCCAAGGGCCATTGCTGAGCCGAGATTCTTACCGGGACAGCGCGTGTGCGGGGATGGCGAGGCCCGCTTCCCATTTGATGTGGCCCAAGGGAAACACACCGCACGTCGCCCGAGCCGGTCGGTTTCGACTGCGCCGGAGCCTCATCGGTTCCCAAAGCGTTGCCGTCTGACAACGCTGGCTGAGCACCTGCGCCTGGTTGGCGGGCGTAAGCACCTGAAATCACTGCCGCGCTCTCGTGGCACGAGGCTTGCTCCGTATCACGGGTGCCCGGCGTCCCGCGGCGACGGCCGGCGCTTCGGGCACCCTAAAGAAGTCGTGCATGCGAGGAGAAGCTCATGGATAACCACATCAAGTTCGCCGCGCTCGCGGCAATGCTCTGCTGCGCAGCCGCTTACGCCGGCGATCAGCAGCGCCCCGCAGCAGCGGGCAAAGAGACCGGCGGGGCGGTGCTGCCGGAATTCAGCACTCTCGATGCCAATGGCGATGGCGTGATCAGCAAGGAAGAGGCGCGTACCCAGGCGAGCCTGGCCGCGATCTTTGCCGACGTCGACGCCAACAACAACGGCAAGCTCGACAGCCAGGAGTACGCAGAGGCACGCAACCGGATCGAGGAGTAAGGCGCTTCACCTTTCGACCCTCGGGCGGTAGCCTGAGGACGATGAAGAACCTGCAGATCCGCATCGGCAGGGTGATCGAGGGCACGCCCGATCCTGCCGATTTCGAGCTGATCGAAGCCGAGGCGCCGACGCCTGGCAAGGGCGAAATGCTCTGCCGGACGAAATGGCTGTCGCTCGATTCAGCGGTCGATCGCCTGCGTGGGCACGATGGCCTGCCGGCCCGCCGGCATCACGTGATGTCGGCGCGAGCGATCTGTGAAGTCATCGAATCGCGCAATGAGGTCTTCAATACCGGTGACGTCGTGGTCATGGAAGGCGGCATGCAGCAATACTGCGTGTCCGATGGGATGCAGGTACATCGCGCGAAGACCGGCAGCGCGCCGATCTCTACCGCGCTCGGCGTGATGGGCATTCCGGGACTGACGGCGTACTGCGGCCTGCTGGACCTGGCACAGATCAAGCAGGGCGAGACCTTGCTGGTCTCAGGCGCCGCCGGAGCCGTGGGCTCGATGGCGGGCCAGATTGCGCGGATCAAGGGATGTCGCGTGATCGGTATCGCTGGCAACCGCGAAGAGAGCAGCTGGTGCGTCAAGGAAGCGCACTTCAACTCGTGCATCAATCATCGCGCCGAGCCCATCGAACAACGTCTGCGCCAGGTGGCACCCAAAGGTGTCGATGTGTACTTCGATACCGTGGACGGAGCGATCCTCGATGCCGTCGTGCAAGGAGAGCACCTCGCACGCAACGGGCGCATCGTGCTCGGCGCCCCTCTCGCGCGTTACAGCGACCCTGCGATGCTCAACCTGCAACCCGTTGTCGGCGCGGGCACGAAACTGCTGCCGCTGGTCATACAGGATCACGAACACCACCGCGAAACATTCCTGCGCGACGCGATTGCCTGGTTTGCAGAAGGGCACCTCCGCTATCGCGAAGACATCGTCGAGGGGTTGCCTAACGTGCCGGCTCACCTCTGCAAGCTTGCGCGCGGCGAGAGCTTCGGCAAGGCCCTGGCCAGGCCCTGAGCGTCGAGCGGGCGCCGCGTGCGCTGGTTCACGGACTGAGGATTCTCCGCAGGACCGAGGTACTGCGCGCGAGGTTCTGTAAAAACACCGTGGACGTTGCCGGGCGGTAAACCTACGATCGCACCATGCTGATAGGCCTAATAACAATCACAATAACAATCAGCCTCGTTACCGCGCTTCTCTGGATACTGTCGACGACTCGGCGCGACCAGCCGGTTGCCCAGAAGCCGCGCTATCACTGCGTCTGCGTTGAAGCGCCCGGCACGTCGGTGTGCTGTGAGCGCTGTGAGGCACTGCGCGGCAGGCGCTTCCTGGTTAAAACCGCGCCGCCCTTGCCGGTTCCCGGGTGCACGGCGGAGGTCTGCACCTGTCGCTACGTGCACTTCGTCGATCGGCGCGCCAGGGCGGGCCGTCGTCGCCAGGACCGCGGTCAACGCGACAGCATGCCGCTCATTGCCGACCGGCGCCTGAGGTCGGACCGGCGTCACGCGAGACCCCGCGCACTCGCCTGAACCTGCGACGTCCGGCACGCGGACGTAGCGTTCCGTCGTCATCCCGGAGCCCTTCGACCTGCAAATTGCGCAACGGCCCGGCTGCGCGGCAGAATGCGCGCCCATTGCGTCACGCACCAATCTGAGAAGCAACAGCCGCGTGCGCTCCGCCGCTTCGCAAGGAGTACCTCATGCGATTCCTGCTCATGCCGCGATTCTGGTGCTGCTGCGTGTGCCTGTTTCTATGCAGTGTGCAAGCGCAGCCCGCCGCAGCGGATTCCGGACCGCTCAGCGTCGAAGCGATGTGGCAGCTGCAAAGAGTCGGCGACCCGGACCTCTCGCCCGACGGCAAACTGGTCGTGGTGCCCGTGACCCGCTACGACGTCGATAAGAACAAGGGGTTCAGCGATCTGTGGTTGATCCCTACCGCGGCCGGGCCTGCACGCCAGCTCACCAGCGATGACGCCCAGGACAACGAGCCGCGTTTCAGCCCGGACGGCAAATGGATCGCCTTTGTTTCCAAGCGCGGCGAGGACAAGGACAACCAGCTCTATGTGATCGCGATCGATGGCGGCGAGGCGCGCCGCGTGACGCGCATTCCGACCGGTGTGTCGGCGCCGAAATGGTTTCCCGATTCGAAACGCATTGCATTCATCACCTCGGTCTGGCCCGACCTCAAGACCTGGAGTGAGATCGAACAGCGCATCAAGGAACGTGCCGATTCCAAGATGACGGCGAAGGTGTGGGACAAGGCGCCCTTCAGTTACTGGGATCATTTCATCGAGGATCGAGAGCCGCACGTGTACGCGGTCGCAGTGGATGGCGGCGATCCGCAACCCATCACGCTCGGCACCGGCTATCACCTTTCGATCACCGAAACGAGCGCCAGCAGTTACGACATCGCGCCCGACGGCGCCGAGGTGGCGTTCGCGGCCGACACCGATCGCAGCGGCATCGACTCGAACTTCGATGTGTTCATCGTGCCCTCGAGCGGCGGCGAGGCACGCAACCTCACGACCGACAATGCGGCGGATGATGGTGAGCCGAAGTACAGCCGCGACGGCCGCTACCTCGCGTTCGTGCGGCAGAAGATCAAGACCTTCTACGCCGACAAGCAGCGTCTGATGCTGTTCGACCGGCGCTCAGGTGAGACGCGCAATCTCACCGAGCAATGGGATCGGTCCGCCGAACAGCTCGTTTGGTCGCCTGATTCACGCTCGCTGGTGGGGTCGATCGATGACGCGGGCACGCGGCGTCTCTACCGCTTCGAATTGAAAGGCGCGGCGCCGAAGGCGATTACCAGCAACACGAGCTTCTCCTCTCCGGATCTCGAAGGCTCGATGCTGGTTGCGATCCGCCAAAGCTTCACCGAGCCGCCGACTGTCGTGAGCGTCAACGCCCGCAACGGTGCGGCCACCAAGCTCTCCACCTTCAACGACATCGCGGTCGCGGGCATTCACTGGGGCAAAGTCGAGAGCGTCACCTACCAGGGGGCGCGCGGTGATGCCATCCAGATGTGGGTGATCTATCCGCCGGATTTCGATCCTGCACGCAAGTACCCCGTCTACATGCTGCTGCACGGCGGGCCACACAACGGCGTCACCGACGGTACACAGTGGCGCTGGAACGCCGAGGTGTTCGCCGGTTGGGGCTATATCACGACCTGGCACAACTTCCACGGCTCGAGCGGCTTCGGCCAGGTATTCACCGACTCGATCAATCCCGACCGCATCTCCATGCCTTACGAGGACACGATCAAGGCAGCGGAATACCTCATGTCGAAGCCGTACGTGGACAGCGCACGCATGGCAGCGGGCGGCGGCAGCTACGGTGGATTTCTGGCCACGACGCTCCTCGGACGGCCGCATCCGTTCAAGACGCTGGTGGCGCATGCCGCCGTATTCGACGAGTTCACCCAGTACGCGGCGGACTACGGAGCGGAAAAACGCCGTTTCTTCGACTACTGGGACAAGCCCGAGGAATTCATGCGTTACTCGCCGCACACTGCCGCAGCGAACTTCAACACCCCGACGCTCGTCATCCATGGCCAGCTCGACCGACGCGTGCCGGTGAATCATGGTTTCGAGCTTTTCAATATCCTGCAGACGCGCGCTGTGCCGAGCAAACTCTTGTACTTCCCGGACGAGAATCACTGGGTGCTGAAGCCGCAGAACTCTCTGTTCTGGTACCAGACCAAGCGCGAGTGGCTCGACAAGTACATCGGTCACTGAAAATCCAGGATCCCGGAGGCAGAGATGGATCGCAGGCAATTCCTGAGCACGAGCACGACACTGTCAGTACTGGCGACGCTGCTTGGGGCACCGCTCATGGCCGCACCTCAACCGCGCTCGTTGAAGCTCCTGATCCTGGGCGGCACGCGCTTCATCGGTCCGCATGTGGTGGATCTCGCCCGCGCGCACGGCCACGAAGTGACGCTGTTCAATCGCGGCAAGACCAATGTCGGTCGTGTCACCGGCGTTGAAGTCCTGCACGGCGACCGCAACGGCCAGCTCGACGCACTTGCCGGCCGCAAGTGGGACGCGGTGCTGGATACATCGGCATTCGTGCCGCGCGTGGTCAAATTGTCCGCGGAGCTCCTGAAGGACTCGGTCGCACACTACGTGTACGTGTCGAGCATTTCGGCGTACGCGAGCTTCGCCATTGCCAACGACGAAACTTCGCCCGTCGGCAAGCTCAACGACGAGAGCATCGAGAAGGTCGACGAAAACACCTATGGGCCTCTCAAGGTGCTGTGCGAGCAGACGGCGGAGCGCACGATGCCGGGCCGCGTGACGATACTGAGGCCGGGCTACATCGTCGGCCCCGACGACAACAGCGATCGCTTCACCTACTGGCCGGCCCGCGTCGCGCGTGGCGGCGAGGTGCTCGCCCCCAATACGCCGCAGGACGAGATCCAGGTCATCGACGTGCGCGATCTCGCTGCGTTCACGCTCTTGTGCATCGAGCAGCGCGTACTGGGAACATTCAACCTGGTCTCGCCGCCGCACACCTTCACCATGGGCGCGCTCATGAACGATTGCATCGCCACGGCGAAATCCGACGCGCGCATCACCTGGGTGCCTGCGGAGTTTCTCGAGGCGCACGGCGTCGTGGATGGCGACCTGCCCATCTGGTCGCATGCGGCCGGCGAAAACGCCGGTTTCGCGCTGACCAGCGCGCAACGGGCGCTCGTTGCGGGCCTGAAGATTCGGCCCTTGAGGGAAACCGTGCGCGACACGCTCGCCTGGCAGCTCGCGCGGCCGGCTGAACAGCAGGCCAAGCTCAAGGCCGGGATTTCAGCCGAGCGCGAGCAGGAATTGCTGACCGCCTGGCACGGGAGCCAGCCCAAATCTTGACCGCGCGACCCGCCGCCCGCAGGCTTTCGGGCCTTGTGGCCACGCGAGGGCATTGAGCGATGCTGCTATCAACGACACCGTCGATCGACGGCCGCCGGATCCACGAATACAAGGGCGTCGTCACCGGCGAGGCGATTCTCGGCGCGAACGTGTTTCGCGACCTGTTCGCGAGCATTCGCGATATCGTCGGCGGCCGCTCCGCCTCGTATGAGAAGGTGCTGAAGGATGCGCGCGATATGGCGCTCGCGGAGCTGGCGGAAGAAGCACGCCGGCTGGGCGCGAACGCTGTGGTTGGTATCGATCTGGACTACGAGACGATTGGCGCGGGCAGCAGCATGCTGATGGTGAGCGCGAGCGGCACCGCGGTGGTTGTCGACGACTAGAAGCGAAAGCTCAATTCGCCAAACAGCGTCGGCGCGGTGGTGCCGTCCACGTCTGGATGCGTCAGGGGCATCGCCGGGAATCCAACTTCGAAGATACCGCGACGCAAACATCTCAAGATCGCACGCTGACCTCGTCGACCTCGCTCTGATCACCGCGCCCGACGATCACGCTTTGGCAGGCGTGCTCCGCAGGATCATGGCACTTCCAGTGAGGAACAATACCGCGCTGTAACTGAAGGCGATCGAGGTGCCGAAACTCGTCCACAGAAGCCCGACGACGATGCTCGAGACCACGTCACCGATACCGTTCATGGTTGCAAGGGTGCCAAACGCCATGCCGTGGTGTTGCTCCGTTACCAGCTCTGCACAGCAGGCATCCTCGAGGGTCTCCTCGATCGCAACGTAGATGCCGCCGAGCGCGAATATCAGCGCGAGTGTCCAGAGATTCAACGGCAGAAGCACGATCGCCAGGGCCATCAGCCCCGCCAGCAGATAGCCCGACGCCAGCACACGTCCCTTCCTGAACCTGTCCGCGAGCAGACCTGCAAACATCGAGAACGTGGCGTACAGCACGTTGTGCAGCACGTACAAGCCCGCGCCGATGGTCGCGGCTTTTGCCGCGCCGAACTGCGAAGTGAGCTTCTGAATCGCGAGCAGGATGAGGAGTGAATGAGCGAAGTCACCCATCCCGAATAGCGTCACGGCGGCGAGGAACTTGCGAAACCGGCCCGGCAGCGCGCGTAAGCTGTCGCGAAAACTGATGTGCAAGACCGCAACGCGTGTCTTTTCCCTGACGACGAATGCCATGATCGCGGCCGCCAGCAGGCCAGGCACCAGCGTGAGCGCGAATACTGTCGGGTAATCACGATGGAACACCTGCAACAGCAGGAGCGCGGTCAGCGGTCCGACGATGGCGCCGAGCGTGTCCATCATGCGTTCGAAGCCGAACGCACGACCGTAGCTCTCCCGGCTTACCGCACCGGCGAGCAGCGCCTTGCGCACGGGAGTTCGCACGCCGCGACCGAGCCAGGCAACGGCCCGCGCCACGAGTACGTGCCAGGCGCTGGACGCCAGGCCGAATGCGGCGGTGCCAAGCGCCGTGATCACGTAACCCGCGACCGCGATCGGCTTGCGCCGCGCCAAGCGATCCGTGTAGTAGCCCGACGCCAATTTAGCGAAACTCGACAGACCGTCGGCGACCCCCTCGATCAGGCCAAGCCAGGCAGCGGCAACTCCAAGAGTCGCCAGCAACGCAGGCATCACGGTGGTAGCGATTTCGTGCGACCAGTCGCTCAGCAGGGATGCAAGGCCTATCCCGACGACGGTGCGATTCAGCCAGCGGCTGCGGCTGTTCGAAGTGCTGCTGGCTCGCGAAGGCATCGGCTCGAGCCGCGACAGTGATCGTGAAGAGCTAGTGCTTCACCAGTTTCCCTGGTTCTTCATCGAGGCCCAGGGCTCGCGCGGGGCGAGTGATGCACCTTTCTGCAGCAGCTCAATTGAAATGCCGTCGGGAGAACGGATGAACGCCATGTGCCCGTCGCGCGGTGGCCGGTTGATAGTGACGCCCTGGTCCATCAGGCGCTGACACAGCGCGTAGATGTCATCCACCGCATAAGCGACATGGCCAAAGTTGCGTCCACCGGGATACGGCTGCGGATCCCAGTTGTAGGTGAGCTCGATCTGCGCATCCTCGTCGCCGGGCGCGGCCAGGAACACCAGCGTGAAGCGTCCCTTCTCGTTCTCCATGCGCCTGAGCTCCTGCAGTCCGAGCTTGCGGCAATAGAAGTCGAGTGACTGTTCGAGATCGGTGACGCGCACCATGGTATGCAGGTATTTCATGTTCAGAACATCTCCGACTCGCCCGGCTCCTTGATATCGGTCTTGTGCCGCGAGGCAATGTGATCGCCGGTGATCATTTCCTCGTAACTCTGTCCCGGCCCGACCATGGGATATACACCTGCGTCCGGATCGATCATCACTTCGAGGAACGCCGGGCCGGCGAAGTTCACGAACTCATCGATGGTTGCGGGCACATCTTCCTTGCAATCGAGCCGCTTCGCGAACCTAAAACCATCCGCCTGCGCAGCCTTGACGAAGTCCTTCTTGTGCAGCGACTTGTCGCTCGCGCTCAAGCGCCCTTTGAAGAACAGTTTCTGCCACTGCTTGACCATGCCGTCGCCGAAGTTGTTGAGCACCACGACTTTTACCGGCAGGTCGTAGGTGGTCACGGTCTCGAGCTCGCCGATGTTCATGCGGATGCTGGCATCGCCGTCGACATCGATGACCAACCGATCGCGCTGGGCGACCTGCGCACCGATCGCGGCCGGCAGGCCGAAGCCCATCGTGCCCATGCTGCCCGAGGTGAGCCACAGGCGTGGGTGGCGAAAATCGAAATACTGCGCCGACCACATCTGGTGCTGCCCCACGCCGGTGGAGATGATGGCCTCGCCCTGGGTGATGCGATTGATCTGCTCGATCACGTAGTAGGGCTGGATGAGCGGGCTGGCGCGATGGTAGTTCATCGCGTGCCGGCTCTTCAGCGTCGCGAGGTGCGCATGCCAGCGTTCGAAGTTACCAGTGAAGCTCGCGCGTTGTCCGTACTCCAGCAAGGCGACCAGCGCATCGGCGAGCAGACCCACGTGACTCCAGCTCACATGCTTGACCTTGTTGATCTCCGAAGCGTCGATATCGATGTGTGCGATGCGTTTCGCGCGCTGTGCGAACTTGGCAGGCACGCCCGCGACACGGTCGTCGAAGCGTGAGCCGAGCGCGATCAGAAAATCACAATCATCGACTGCGTAGTTCGCAAACGCCGTGCCGTGCATTCCGAGCATACGCATCGCGAGCGGGTGCGTGGTGTCGAATGCGCCGATGCCCATGAGCGTGGTCACGACCGGGATACCGAATGCGGTGGCGAACTCGCGCATCGCGTAGGCCGCGCCACCATTGATGACCCCACCGCCAGCGTAGATCAGCGGGCGCTTTGACTCAGCGAGCATGCTGAAAAACCCGGCGCATGCGTCCTCCGACACGCAGTTGTGCACCAGGCGATTCATGCGCTGGCGAAACCCCGGGACCGGCAGTCGCCCGGAACCGCGAAACACGCCTTTCCAGTTCTGCACGTCCTTGGGCACATCGAGCACCACCGGGCCGGGGCGTCCGGTGCGCGCGATTTCGAATGCGGTGCGCACCGTGGCTTCGAGACGTGTTGGATCGGTAATCAGGAACACGTGCTTCGCTACCGCGCTCATGAGGCTCGCCACCGGCGCTTCCTGGAAGGCATCGGTACCAATCGCGTGCGTTGGTACCTGGCCGCAGATCACGACCATCGGCACCGAATCGGCGGTCGAATCGCGGACCGGCGTAACCGTGTTGGTTGCGCCGGGTCCGGAAGTCACCAGGCACACTCCGACCTTGCCACTCGCGCGCGCGTAGCCGGCCGCCATGAAGCCAGCGCCCTGTTCGTTAGCGGGAACGATCAGCGGCACGCCACCCTGTGCACGCCCCGGATGTTCCTGGTTGTAGAGGAACACGGCGTCATAGGTGGGCAGGATCGCGCCGCCCGAATAGCCGAAAATCGCACCCGCGCCCTCGTCGGCGAGAACCTGGATGATGATTTCCGCGCCACTCAGCGTGCGTCCGGCAAGCGGGTGCGCGTCCCGCTCCAGGACCTGATGATTTTCTTTCACTGCTGCTCGAGATCGAAAACCGGAGTGCCGTTCAGAGACTAGCAGCAAATCCGCGCCGGGCAAGTTCTGCCGCGCGTCGCGCCGTGTTCGGATATCGTAAGGCGCGTTACATCAACATCGGAGCGCGAGCCGCTGCCGGTCTGTCGGACAGCAGGGCAACTAGCATGCGACACGTCATCGGCATACTGCTGCAGAACGAAGCGGGCGCGCTGTCGCGGGTCGCGGGCCTGTTTTCCACGCGCGGCTACAACATCGAATCCCTGAGTGTCGCCCCCACCGACGATCCTTCCGTGTCACGTCTCACGCTCGTGACGCAGGGATCGGAAGCGGTGATCCACCAGATCAGCAGCCAGCTGTTCAAGCTCGTCGACGTGGTGAGCGTTGCGGACATGACGCGCGGTGAACATGTCGAACGCGAGCTGCTGCTGATCAAGATCCGTGTCCCCACGGAGCAGCAGGAATCACTCAAGGGATTGGTGGCTCGCGCTGCGGGCAAGGTGCTGTCGGTCAACGCTGATTACTACATCGTCGAGCTCACCAGCAGCGAGGCCCAGATCAGCGCGTTCGTCACCGATGCAGCCGGTTGCGGCGAGATCCTGGAAGTGGTGCGCAGCGGCGTGCTGGGTATCGCACGTGGGGCCGGCGGCCTGCTGTCAGCGGCCGAGCGTTGATTAGAAGCTTTCCTTGGTCTCAATGAGGAACTGCACCTGGTCGATATCGGGTGTCCGATTGAGCGGGAACGCGATATCGATGTGCACGACGCTGCCGAAGCCACTGCGCGCGTTGCCGAGACGCAGCCCGAAGCCGACGTCGCTCAGCCAGCCAAGGCTCGGTTCGCCTACGGAACCGCGGCCCCAGGTACGACCGACGTCGGCGAACACCGCTGCGCCGACATAGAACAGCCGGAACGGAAACCATTCGGTGAAGAAGCGCTGCTCAACCGTGAAGAGCGCGCGGCTGGTTCCCGTCTGATAGCGCAACGGATAGCCGCGCAGGCCATTGTCGCCGCCGAGTTGCAGCTGGTCCTCAGGATCGAGATCTTCGCTGAGCGCACCGCTGGCACCGGCAAAGAACACCTTCCTCGATGCCCAGCGCCAGTAGTAGCGCGCGTTGGCATCCAGCAGGCCGTTGGCGATCTGGCGGGACTCGAGCCGGCCGCTCGCCGAAGTGTTGAAGAACAGCGTCTGGTTGTCGGCCCAGGAAAGTCCGCCATGCAGCGTGCCGCCGAGGATCGCCGCATCACGGTCCGAGCCGACTGCCTTGGATGCCCAGCCGAGCTGCAGGGTATACGAGGTGCCGAAGTCCAGGTCCTCGGTGCGCCCGATCTTGTTGAGATTCGCCGTGGTGATGAACCGGTCCTCGAGCGAGGCGATTCCGACCCAGGGATAGACGAGCGTGTGATCCGGCGGGAGCGAGAGCGGCGGGGGCTCGTTCGGCGCGTTGGCAAAGTGGTTGGCGTCGTAGCGAAAGCCCGTCAGCCAGCGCAGCGCGCGACCATTGACCAGTCCTGCCGACCAGCCGCCGCGCAGCTCCGCGAACGACTGCTCATGCCTGAACTTATCGACGATGTGGCCGAGATCGTATCTGGGATCGACGCGCGTGAAGTCGAACGCCGAGCCACCGGCGCTCCAGTGCGTGTCGAGCGCGAAGAACGGTCGCTCCAGGCTCATGAGGCGCAAGCGACCGTCGTCGTTGGTCGAGTAAGCGAGCTCCGAGCGCCAGCGACTCTGCATCACGTTTGAATCGCGCCAGCGCAGCAGGATCGATTCGCGCTCCACTTCATCGCTCCAGGAGATGGACACGTCCTTCCCGCGGCCGAACAGATTTTCCTCCTCGATCTCCACGCTCGCCTCGTTGGCGCCACCCTTGCGGGAGAATGCGATGCCCGGCTGCAGTGACCAGACGTCCCGCGTCTCGACGAACACGTCCACGTTCTTACCGTCATAGGCGAATGGCCGCACGCGCGCATCGTGCAGGTAGTCGACCGCGCGCAGCACGCGCTCGGTCTCCGCCAGCACACGCGCCGAATACGGATCACCGCTCTTGAACAGGAGCAGGCTGAGTACGGTGTCTTCGCGCGTCTTGACGTGCAGACGGTTTGCGAGGCGGTAGAGCGACTTGTTCTCGCGCGGGTCAGCCTCGTTGAAGATGTTTGCGATGTTGAGCACGATGCGCCCGATAACGGCGCCACTCGACTCGAGCTCCGCATCGCTCGGCACCCCAGGTCGTGTGTCAGGAGGTGGCGGCGTTTGCGCCGCGGCGACACGCGGGACAGCCGCTGCCAGCGTGAGACCCAGCAGGATCACGAATGCCGCACCGCTCGCAGCGACTTCCCTGATGACGCTCATCCCGTCGACTCGCCCTACTGGCGCACGGGATTTTGCCTTACCACCCCATGGAGCAAATCGTCGTCACGTCACGGTCTTGAGAATCTGATGCACGTAGGGCTGCGCCAGGCGCAACAAGCCACCGCTACGGGCCCGCGATGTTCAGGGAATGAGGATCGTGGAGCCGGTGGTGCGCCGGGCTTCCAGATCGCGGTGCGCGGTCGCGACGTCCTGCAACGGATAGCTCTGACCGATGCGAATCTTTACCACACCGCGTTTCACTACGTTGAAAAGCTCGCGTGCTGCGCGCTCCAGCGCCGGCCGCGTCGCCACGTAGTTGAACAACGAAGGTCGCGTGAGGAATAGCGAACCCCGCCGCCCAAGCTCGAGCGGCGCGACGGCGGGTACCGGACCGGAGGAGTTGCCGAAGCTCACCATCATTCCGAGCGGACGCAGGCTATCGAGCGAAGCGAAGAATGTATCCTTACCGACCGAATCGTAGACGACGTGCACGCCGATCCCACCGGTCAGAGACTTCACCGCCGCAGGCAGCTGCTCGGGTCCGCCGACGATGACATGATGACAGCCGTTGCGTTTGGCGAGCTTCGCCTTTTCGGGAGTGCCGACCACACCGATCACTTTCGCGCCGAGGTGCCGCGCCCACTGCGCGGCGATGGAACCGACGCCGCCCGCGGCCGAGTGAATCAGCACCGTGTCGCCGTGCTTCACACGATAGGTTTGACGCAGCAGATACTGCGCCGTCAGACCTTTGAGCATCATCGCTGCCGCCTGCTGGTCAGTAATGCCCGCGGGCACTTTCACCAGCCGTTCAGCAGGGCAGTTGCGCACCTCGGCGTAAGCGCCGGCGACTGGATAGGTGTAGGCCACACGATCATCGCGTTTCAATCCACGCACCTTGCGACCCACGGTTTCGACCACGCCCGCCGCTTCTCTCCCGAGGCCGCTCGGCAGGTCGAGGGGATAGAGGCCGGTGCGATCGTAGACATCGATGAAGTTGAGGCCAATGGCCGTGTGCCGCACGCGCACTTCACCCGGGCCGGGCTCGCCGACCTGGATCTCTTCCCAGCGCATGACGTCGGGGCCGCCGTGCCTGTTGATGCGAATCGCTTTGGGCATCGCTGTGTCCAGTGCGATGGCTGGCCGCCTCCCCTGCTACTCCACCAGAGGCGGCAGCGGATTACTCGCGAACGCGAGGCTCGCCACTGGGCGCCCGCCGACCAAATGTTCGTTGATGATCGTTTCCAGATTCGCCGGCGTGCAGTCCCGGTACCAGGTGCCTTCAGGATAGACCACGGCAACGGGACCGCCGACGCAGATGCGCAGGCAGTCTGCCTTGGTTCTCAGTACGCCACCCGGTACGTCGACGAGCCGAAGCTCCTTGAGCCGTCGCTTGAGATACTCCCAGGATTCCTGCTGGCGTTCGCGCGGCGCGCACTTGCCGCCGACGCACAGAAAGATGTGCCGGCGACAGGTGCCAAGGGCGAGCACGCGCGCGGCTTCGAGCTGAGGATCGGTCATGACGCTGGCATTCTACTCTGCACCCCAAGAGCAGTCCGAGCCGGCCATTGGGTGGGGGTGTGCCAACTCCGGGCTGATCACGCACGATGACCGTGCTGCCCGAGGATGTATCCCTGCAAACTTGCTCGCCCGAGTTGGCACAATCCCCCCGACCGCAATGTCCGTCTCGTCCGGTGCTGAATCCGGATGCTGACGCTGTCGCCTCTTGGACAGAGCGGGATTCGTCTGTCGCGAGCTCGGGTGTGCCCGAGCCGTGTGAGCCAATGCTCCTCTTGTCCGGGCGATCAGCGATCAGACCGGATCTCAACTGCTGGCAAGCTGACCAATCGGCGTCTGATCGCCGCCCGGACGAGAGTTCGCGCGCGACCTTGAGCGTTCCTCGCTCAAGTGTCGTCGACTGTGCATTGGCTCCACGGAGCTCGAGGCACACCCACCCGCGGCCAGAGCGGCCGGCTCCTGGACTCTAGAGAGCCGCGTCGTCGGTCTCGCCAGTTCTGATCCGCAACGAGCGTTCGATATCGGTGACGAAGATCTTGCCGTCGCCGACCTTGCCCGTCTTGGCGGCACCGGTAACTGCCTCGATGACCTGATCGACCAGATCATCACGCACGGCGACTTCAATGCGCGTCTTGGGTACGAAATCGACCACGTACTCTGCGCCACGATACAGCTCTGTGTGGCCTCGCTGGCGGCCGAAGCCTTTCACCTCGGTGACAGTCATGCCTGAGATGCCGAGCTCCGATAACGCGGCACGCACATCGTCGAGCTTGAAGGGCTTGATGATCGCGGTGATCAGTTTCATCGCCTGTCCTCGACAGCAGTTGTATCAGGTTTGGGCCGGACCAATGCAGCTTTCATGCCTGCGAGCAGCCGTCTGCCAAACAGTCACTTGAGCCCGGTCGTCAAGGTCGATTCGCCCGCAACGCACCAGTCTGGCGCAATCCGCGCTCCGGGCTGCGTTTGTTTGGTGCGAGCATAGCCATGAGCAGCGCCGCTTGCATCTTCCGCGTGCGCTGTGGCCGCGTGCTCTATCATCTCGCCCGCATCGCGGGGGACCGATTTGCCTGACACCATCGTCATCGTCGGCGCCAGCCACGCAGGCGCCCAGGGAGCTGAAGCCTTGCGCAAGGAGGGCTTCGCGGGCCGGATCTTCCTGATCGGCGCCGAACCGCATCTTCCCTATCAGCGACCGCCGCTGTCGAAAAAGCTGCTAGCCGGCGAGCTCGAATTCGAGCGCGCGGTTCTCAAACAGGCATCCTTCTATGAACACGCGCGGATCGACCTGAAACTCGGCACGCGCGTGACCGAGATCCTGTCTGCTGCTCACCAGGTGACATTGAGTAATGGTGAGACGCTCGCGTATGACCGGTTGCTCTTGTGCCTGGGCAGTCGCAGCCGACCGCTCGAGGTGCCTGGAATAAACCTGGCGGGAGTCTTTGAGCTGCGCACGATCGACGATGTTCAGGGCATGCGCCGGCACTTCCGTCCGGGCGCACGCCTGGTCGTGGTAGGTGCTGGCTACATCGGCCTGGAAGTCGCGGCGACCTGCAGCCAGCTCGGTCTCGATGTGACGGTGATCGAGATGACCGAGCGCGCGATGAGCCGCGTGGTCGCCCCGCCGCTGTCGGCTTTCTACGCCGAGCAGCACGCAGCTCACGGAGTCAAGCTGCACTTCAACACTACGGTGAGTGCATTCGCTGGTGACAGCGCAGTGCGTGAGGTCGTGTGCACCGACGGCCGACGTTTCCCGGCCGAGATTGTAGTGGTCGGAATCGGCATCCTGCCGGTGACCGACATCGCGAGCGCCGCCAGCATCGCCTGCGACAACGGCATCGTCGTGGACGAGTACTGCCGCACCAGCGCCAGTGATGTTTATGCCGCGGGTGACTGCACCAACCACCCGAGCCCGCGCTACGGACGACGCGTACGATTGGAGTCGGTTGACAATGCCTTCGAACACGCGCGCAGCGCCGCGGCCAACATGCTCGGCAAGAGCGTCGTACACGACAAGGTGCCCTGGTTCTGGTCCGACCAGTTCGACCTCAAACTGCTCATCGTCGGTCTGTCGCACGGCTACGATCAGTGCGTGCTGCGCGGTGACCCGGCCACCCACAGTTTTTGCGTGTGCTACCTGCGCGACGGCGAGTTGATTGCCCTCGATGCTGTCAACAGCGCGAAGGATTACATGGCCGCGCGCAAGCTCATTGCCGAGCGCGCGCGTCTCGACGTGGCACGGATCGCGGATGCGGCGATTCAGCTCAAGGACGCGCACTAACAACCTGCGTTGCGGTCTCATCGAAGTGTCCTAAGGATGGGCAGCGTGCCTTGCGACCTGTCGGAGTTCCGCGACAATTCAGATCGGTCGGGACAAGCGTGAATCATTTCACTCGCGCCACGCACGCCAGCTGATATACCGCTACGGCGCATCGCTGGCGGAACTATGGAGAGTCAATGGCGCTTCGAAGCATCCTCGGCTCCTGCGGCATCGCTCTGCTTGGTCTCGCGATGGGCGCCGACGCACACGAGTTTCGCATCCTCCATGCGGAGCCGCTGACAACCGAGCAGCCGCTGGCGGGTGTGGACGCGCGCGCGCATGCGAATGCGCTCACCTCCATGAGTTTTCAGGCCTACGGGCGCCAGTTCGATCTCACGCTCGAGTCGAACGAACGACTGTTCGCGGCTCTGCCTGCCAGCCAACGTGAAGCACTACGCGCCTATCCGGTCTATCGCGGCCGCGTCGCAGGAATGCCGGGATCGTGGGTGCGGCTCACGCGGGTGGGCGATGCGCTCGAAGGCATGATCTGGGATGGCAACGATCTGTACACGATCGAGCCCGCGCGCCGTGCCAAGCGCTTCATGATCGACGCCGCGGGCGTGGCGGACGACGCCACGGTTATCTACCGCCTCTCCGACACGCTATCGGATCTGGGTCCACAGTTCTGCACAGTGGTGACACCGGCTGCGAGTGCCACTGCGCTCGATGCTTACAAGGCACTGGTGAGCGAGTTGCGCGCCAATCAACCGCTCGCTGCCGCGGCAGCCGTGACCGGCCAGATCCAGGTCGCCGTGGTCGGCGATTCAGAATTCTCGAGCGATCATCCAACCGATGCCGAGAGCACCATCGTCTCACGCATGAACATCGTCGATGGCATCTTCAGTGACCAGGTCGGCATCCACATTGTCGCAGCCTCGGTTAACACCTTCGCTAGCGCGAACGATCCCTTCAGTGCCACTACCGTGCCGGGTGATCTGCTCAACGAACTTGCCAGCTACAAGGAGGCCACTGCAGCGATCCGCAGCACAGCGATCACACACATGATGACGGGACGCGATTTCGATGGTTCTACCGTCGGCATTGCGTTTCTGGCATCGCTGTGCAGTCCGCGCTTCGGCGTCTCGGTGAGCCAGGGTGGAGCGGAGATCAGCTCCGCATCCGCGGCACTGGTCGCCGCGCACGAAATGGGTCACAACTTCGGCGCGCCGCACGACGCCGAGAGCGACGCGACACAGAACCAGGCCTGCGCCAGCACGCCACCGACGTTCCTCATGGCCGGTCGCCTGAACGGCAGCAGCACGTTCTCACAATGCAGCCTCGATCAGATGCAGCCCGAAATCAGCGCAGCCGCGTGCGTACAACCGGTATCGACGGCAGATGCAGCGGTGGCCGCCAGCCCTGCGAGTGTCAGCAGCCTCATCAGTCAGCCGCTCGCCTACGTCATCAACGTGAGCTCGATCGGCACTGCTGCAGCCAATTCCGTGACCGTCAGCGTGACGATTCCACAGTCCTTCACGCTGCAGACGGTCACGCCGGATGCGGGCAGCTGCTCGGCAGGGGCCGGCAGCGCGACCTGCAATTTCGGCACGCTCGCCACTGGCAGCACGCGACGCATCGACCTGGTCCTGCTCGGCAGTCAGGCGGGAACCTTCACCAGTACCATCAGTCTCGCGGCGAGCAACGATGCGGTCGCGCAAAACAATTCGGCCAGCGTAAGCCTCGTCATTACTCAACCAACTGGTGTGTCCCCACCTCCCGCCAGGGGTGGTGGCGGCGGAGGAAGCGAGGGGATCTTCGAGGCGTTGATGCTTCTGATGGCGCTCAGCTGCCGTGCGCGCGCAGCGGCACGGTGCGCTTGAGCAACAGCTCGTCGATCGGCACCGGCAGCCCCAGCGCAAATCCCTGCGCGTAATCGACGCCGATTTCCCGGAGTTTCTCCAGGACGTTCGTCTGCTCGACGCATTCGGCCACAGTGCGTTTGCCCATTACGTGACCGATGCGGTTTATGGAGCTCACCATCTCGAAGTTCACCGGATCATTGCCGAGATTGGCAATGAACATCCCGTCGATCTTGAGGAGGTCGACGGTGAGGGCTTTCAGGTATGCAAATGAGGACATGCCGGCGCCGAAGTCGTCCAGCGCAAAGGCGATACCGAGCTTGCGCAACTCGATGATCAGCTGATTGGCGCGTGTGAGGTTGTTGATGGCCGCCGACTCAGTGATCTCGAAGCCGATGCGCTCCGGCGAAATGTCCGACTCGCGCAGGCCCTGCACGATGTAGTGCGCCAGTTCGCGGTCGCCAAGCGTGTCGCCGGACAGGTTGATGAAGAATCGCTCCACGTCACGCAGGTTGGACAGGTTGCGCTTCAGCCAGGAGAACGCTGCGCTGATCACCCAGCGATCGAGTCGGCTCGCCAGATTGTAACGATCCACGGAAGGCATGAACGCACCCGGTGGGACCCGCCGATCGTTCTCGTCGCGCAACCGTACCAGCAGTTCGTAGTGCACGCGTGTCTCATCGCCGCCGAGCGGCATGATCGGCTGCGCTTCGAGGAAGAAGCGATTCTCCGTCAATGCCCGCTTGACCCGTGACACCCACTGCATCTCGCCATGGCGGCGCACAACAGCGGTGTCGTCTTCGCGATAGACGTGCACGCGATTGCGTCCCTGGTCCTTGGCTGCGTAGCAGGCCGCATCCGCCGCGCTCAGTATCTGTGTGACACGGCGCTGAGTACCCTCGATCGGCACGACACCGATGCTCGCGCCGGTGAAGAACGAATTCGTGCCCCACACGAACTGGTATTGCTCGATGGCACGGCGCATTCCCTGCGCGACCTCAGCCGCGTGTTCCAGTGCGCAATCGTGCAGCAGCACGCCGAATTCGTCGCCGCCGAGACGCGCCAGGCAATCGTGTGTGCGAATGCGCTGCTGCAACGTCGTGGCAAGCTGGCGCAGCAGTTCGTCGCCCGCAACGTGCCCGGAGGTGTCGTTGATCACCTTGAAATTGTCCAGGTCGAGGTAGCACAGCGCGTGCCTGGCGCCGCCGATCTGCGCGCTTTCAATGGCGCGCTGCAGGCGCTGCTCGAATTCGCGGCGATTGACGAGCCCGGTGAGAGCGTCGTGGCTGGCTTCGTAGGACAACTGCCGCGACAGCTCGTGCGCTTCAGTGATGTCCGTGAGTGTGCCTTCGTAATACAGCAGGCGTCCGTGATCATCGTAGACCGCGCGCGAATTCTCCAGCACTACGATCTTGCGGCCATCCTTGCGCTTGAGTACCAGCTCCGCGTTGCGGATCTCGCCGCTCTCCTGAATGCTGCGGATCCAGTTCTCGCGGTCCTCCGGGTACATGTAGAGGTCGCGCCCGATATCGAGCCCGAGCAACTCGTCCTCCGCTGCATAGCCGAGCAGCCTCACCAGCGCCGGGTTGGCGGACATGAACTTGCCATCGGCCGTGGACTGGAACACGCCGGCGACGACATTCTCGTAAAGCTCGCGGTAGCGCGCCTCGGATGCCTTGAGCGCCAGCATTGTGTGGGTGCGCTCGGTCGCGTAGCGCAGCGCCTTGTCGAGAAGGTTGCTCACCACCTGCTGCTTGACCAGGTGATCGAGCGCGCCGCGCGCGACGGCTTCGGTGCCGAGCTCTTCTTCCCCGCGTCCGATGAGCACGACGATCGGAACGTCGTTCGCCTTGGGCTGTACCCGGAGGAAGGTCGTGAGCCCGATGCTGTCGGGCAGCGCGAGATCGAGGAGGATGACGTCGATGCCGCCGCCTTTTAGGCGCACCAGAGCAGCTGCGAGCGTGGTGACGATTTCAAGACCATAGGGCTGACCGTGAATTTCGGCCAGCTCCTCGCGGATCATCCGTTGATCATCAGGGCTCGCATCGATGAGCAATACGGTGGCGCCGTCAGTCATGCCGCGGCGAGTATAGCCCGAGTCCGTGCCCTCGCGGCGGCGTATTCAGCCCGCCGGGCGCACGATGACGAGCAAATCCTTCGCGTCGACCTGCATGCCAGGATGCGCCAGCACTTCGGCGACGTCGCCATCGGCGTCCGCGCGCACCGCGGCCTCCATCTTCATCGCCTCTAGCGTGATCAGCAGGTCGCCGCGCGCGACTTTTTGTCCTGCCCTGACCGCAACAGTGACTACCGAACCCGGCATCGGTGCGCCGACGTGAGCGGGATTGCCGGGCTCGATCTTGCGCTGTGCCGGCCGCTTCGCGACCTGGCTGCGATCCGGCACGCGCACCGAGCGCGGCAGACCATTGAGTTCGAAAAAGACAGTGCGAGTGCCGTCATCGTGAATCTCGCTCACGGCGACGAAGCGCACGATCAGCGTCTTGCCGCGCTCGAGGTCAAGACTGATCTCCTCGCCCGGCTCCAGGCCGTAGAAAAACACCGCGCTAGGCAGCGTGCTCACATTTCCGAAGCGCAGGCGGTCGACGGCGTAGTCGGTGAACACCTTCGGATACATGAGGTACGAGGCGAGCTCCGCGTCGCTGATCTCGCGGCCACACCGTCGCGCGGCCTCAGCGCGCTCGCGCTCGAGGTTCGCAGATCCAAGTACCTCGCCCGGGCGCACGTTGAGTGGCTTCGCGTCCTTCAGAACCTTGCGCTGCAGGGCTTGTGGAAAGCCACCGTACGGCTGGCCCAGATCGCCGCGAAAGAATTGTACGACCGATTCCGGAAACGCAATTTCCACTGCCGGGTCGAGCACCGCCCCGGACGTGAGCCCGGCGGTGACCATCATCAGCGCCAGATCCCCCACTACCTTCGAGGTGGGCGTGACCTTGATGATGTCGCCGAACATCTCATTCACCTGGCTGTACGCGCGCGCCACTTCCGGCCAGCGATGCTCCTCGATACCAAGCGAGCGCGCCTGCTCGCGCAGGTTGGTGTACTGCCCGCCGGGCATGCCGTGCACGTAGACCTCCGAAGCGCCGGCGCGAATATCGCTCTCGAATGCAGCGTAGATGTGCCGCACCTGCTCCCAATAGGAGGAGATGCTGCGCAGCTTCTCCGGGTCCAGCCCGGTCTCCCTGGGACCAAAGCGCAGCGCCTCCACGATCGAGCCGAGATTGGGCTGTGAGGTCAGGCCGCTGAGCGCGTCGATGGCGCCATCGACGGCATCTGCGCCGGCATCGACGGCGGCCAGCACACTCGCGGCGGCAATGCCGCTGGTGTCGTGCGTGTGGAAATGAACCGGGAGCCCGATCTCCTCCTTGAGCGCCTTGACCAGTGCGTGCGCGGATCGCGGCTGGCACAGGCCCGCCATGTCCTTGACGCCGATCACGTGCGCGCCGGCGGATTGCAGCGCCTTCGCCAGCTTCACGTAGTAGCGCAGGTCGTACTTGGTGTTCTGAGGGTCGGAGAGATTTCCCGTGTAGCAGAGCGCGGCCTCACACAGCTTGCCGCTCTCGAGCACCGCGTCAATTGCCACCCGCATGTTCTCAACCCAGTTGAGCGAGTCGAAGATGCGAAACACGTCGATGCCATTCGCGGCCGCCTGCTGCACGAAATACCGCACCACGTTGTCCGGATAGTTCGTGTAGCCCACCGCGTTCGCGGAGCGCAGCAGCATCTGCAGAAGCAGGTTCGGCATGCGCTCGCGCAACGCCTGCAGGCGCTCCCACGGGTCTTCCTTCAAGAACCTGAGGGCGACGTCGAACGTTGCGCCGCCCCAGCATTCCACCGAAAAGAGCTGCGGCAGCAGCCGCGCGTATGCCGGTGCAATCGCTACCAGGTCGGTAGTACGAATGCGCGTTGCCAGCAGTGACTGATGCGCGTCGCGCATGCCGGTGTCGGTCACAAGCACGCGCTTTTGCTCGAGCATCCATTGCGCAAATTTCTGTGGCCCGAGTTCATCGAGTTTCTGCTTGCTGCCCGGCGGCGGCGGATCCGGTGAGAGACGCGGGATGCGCGGCGCGCCGCGCGTCTGCGGGCGGGCCCGGCTCTTAACCTCGGGATTGCCGTTGACCAGGATCTCGCCGATGTAGTTGAGCAGGCGCGTAGCCCGATCGCGGCGGCGTGGAAACTGGAACAGCTCCGGCGTCTCGTCGATGAAGCGCGTCGTGTAGTCCCCGCGCGCGAAACGTGGGTGCGTGATCAACTGGTCGAGAAAGCGCAGATTCGTTGCCACCCCGCGCACGCGAAATTCCCACAGGGCGCGATGCATGCGCGCGATGGTTTCTTCAGGCGACGGCGACCACGCCGTCACTTTCACCAGCAGCGAGTCGTAGTAGCGCGTGATGATCGCGCCGGAATACGCGGTGCCGGCATCGAGGCGAATGCCGAAGCCGGCGGGACTGCGATAGGCGGTAATGCGCCCGTAGTCGGGCACGAAATTGCTCTCCGGATCCTCCGAAGTAACGCGGCATTGCAGCGCGTGTGCGCTGATCCTGATCTCCTCCTGGCGCGGCACGCCGCTGTCGGGCGTGCCGATCTCAGCCCCGTCCGCAATGCAGATCTGGGCTTTCACCAGATCGACGCCAGTGACCGCCTCGGTCACAGTGTGCTCGACCTGGATGCGCGGGTTCACCTCGATAAAGAAAAACAGTCCGCTGTCGGCATCCTGCAGGAACTCCACGGTACCGGCGCCCCGATAGCGCGCTGCGCGGCCGATGCGCAAGGCGGCCTCGCACAGCTCACGACGCTGGTCCTCAGAGAGAAAAACGGCCGGGGCCCGCTCGACGACTTTCTGATTGCGCCGCTGCACCGTGCAATCGCGCTCGAAAAGGTGCACCAGCTTCCCGTGCGCATCGCCCAGGATCTGCACTTCCACGTGGCGCGCCCGACGGATGAGCTTTTCGAGGTACACCTCGTCGTTACCGAAAGCGGCTTGTGCTTCGCGCCGCGCCGGGGCGAGAAGCTCCGCCAGCTGCGCTTCACTTTCCACGACGCGCATGCCCCGGCCGCCTCCGCCCCAGCTCGCCTTGAGCATGACTGGAAAGCCTACCGTGGAAGCGAGTCGCGCAATTTCTGCGGCGTCGCGGGGCAACGGTGGCGTCGCCGGCATGACCGGCACACCCGCGCGTGCCGCCAGTTCGCGAGCGCGGATCTTGTTACCAAGCTCGCGCATCGTCGGCGCACTCGGGCCGATGAAGATGAGGCCTGCGTTCTCGCACGCCGTGGTGAAATCCGGGTTCTCCGACAGAAAACCGTACCCGGGATGAATCGCATCCGCGCCTGCTTCGCGCGCGACGCGGATCACGTCGGTCATGTCGAGATACGCCTCGACCGGGCCCTTTCCCTCGCCGACCAGGTAGCTTTCGTCGGCCTTCATCCGGTGCAGCGAAAAGCGATCCTCCTGCGAGTGGATCGCGATGGTACGAATGCCGAGCTCGTTGGCAGCGCGCATGACGCGAATCGCGATCTCGCCGCGATTGGCGATCAGCAGGCTCTTGATGCGAGTCGTGCGCGGCATGGTTCGCTCTCCGATGCCATGCGAAGATAGCAAAATCGCATTGCCAATCGGCGGGGGTGTGGAATGAAGATCAGTGGTCTGCTCGCCGGGCTCACCTTGCTAGCGTTGGGAGACATCGCCATGGCGGACAAAGCCGCGTTCGGAATCGCGATTCACGGTGGTGCAGGGACGCTGCCGCGCAGTGAAATGACCGCCGAGCTGGAGTCGAAGTACCGCGCCGACCTCGGGCAGGCGCTCGATGCCGGCTATGCAGTACTCGAATCGGGCGGCTCGAGCGAGGATGCTGCGATCGCCGCGGTGAAAATCCTCGAGGATTCGCCACTCTTCAATGCCGGTCGCGGTGCGGTCTTCAATCGGGCTGGCGAGGTGGAGCTGGATGCGGGCGTCATGGACGGCGCCACCGGCCGGGCGGGTGCGGTGGCGGGACTCAAGCACATCCGCAATCCCATCGAACTCGCGCGCCTGGTCATGGAAAAGACTCCCCACGTGATGCTCATCGGCCCGGGCGCCGAGGAATTCGCGCTGGATCAGGGCATGGACCTGGTGCCGAACAGCTACTTCTACACCGAGCGGCGTCGGCAGCAGCTGGATCGTGCCCTCAAGGGCGACAAGATGGCGGCGATCAAACTCAACTACTTCGGCACCGTCGGCGCGGTGGCACGCGATCGAAAGGGTAACCTTTTTGCAGCGACCTCCACGGGAGGCATCACTGCCAAGATTCCGGGTCGCGTCGGCGATTCGCCGCACATCGGCGCCGGCACCTACGCAAATAACCGCACTTGCGCGGTGTCGGCAACGGGCCAGGGCGAGTTCTTCATCCGCTCCGTGGTCGCCTACGACATCCATGCACTGATGGACTACAAGGGACTGTCGTTGCGACGGGCGGTGGAAGAGGTCGTCCAACACAAGCTGCGGGCGCTGCCGGCTGAGGGTGGTGTCATCGCGATCGACGCACAGGGCGACATCGTCATGAGCTTCAACACCGAGGGCATGTTCCGCGGTGCGCACGACTCCAATGGCCGGCACGAGCTGTCGATCTACCAGGACGATTCGAAGCGCTAAGCGGCTTCAGGCCTTTTTGGGCGCGCGGAACGCCCCGGTCTTCAGATTCGCGTATTCGGTCTCCATCGCCGCAACGCGATTGCGCCCGTCGCGCTTGGCCGCATAGAGCGCCTCGTCCGCGAGCTGGATCAGCCCTGCGTGACTGCGGGTCGCGATCGGTCGCACACAAGCCGCGCCGATGCTGGCAGTGAGGACCGATCCCACCGTGGAGCGCTCGTGCTCGATGCCGAGTCCCTCGATCGCTGCACGTGCTCGCTCGGCAACCTCGCTAACGAAGGCGTAATCCACCCCGTAAAGCACGAGCGCGAACTCTTCGCCGCCATAGCGCGCGGTGAAGTCGAGCGGACGGCGCGCAAACCGGTTGAAAGCGACTGCCACCGCGCGCAACGTCTCATCGCCTGCCTGGTGTCCATAGCAATCATTGAATGGTTTGAAGCAGTCGATATCCAGCAGCAGCAGCGCAAGCGGCGAGCCCTCGCGCACCGCCTGGTTCCACAACTCCTCGATGCGCTCATCGAACATGCGCCGGTTGTAGATCCCCGTGAGGCCGTCGCGCGCTGCCATGTCGCCCAGCATCCGGGCTTCGAGATAGCCGACGCGGTTGGCAGTCTCCAGGTGATAGCAAACTACGGCGCCAACGACATTGGTAAGCGCCAACAGCATGCCGCTGTAGGCGGCTTCCCTTGCCGGCATATCCAATACGAGAGTCATTCCTATGTAGATCGTCAGCACAAAAAGATTCGACATCAGGGCTGCATAGAACAGCATGCCGACCAGGAAATACATGTACATCGTAGTGATGACGAGAGTCGCAAACAGAAGCTGCGTGCCTGCTTGCACGGCTGGAGCCACGATAGCCACTACGCACACACCGCAAATCGGCGCGCAGATTCGCACGATGTTCGGATACCAGCGTGTATATGCGTCCGAATACGTCACGCCGAGTGTCACAGAGATCAGCGGCAGAATCACCGCGAAACGCAGCATGTCGGACGCGGAATGCACCGTTAGGCCGAGCAGCCAGCGGTCGAGCAGCGCGAAAGCCAGGATCAGAACCATCGCCAGCAGCAGGTTGCGGCGCAGCTGGCGCCGCAGGGCGAGCAGGTGCGCGGTGCGAAACTCCTGCTCGAGCGCGGACTCGAAACGCAGGCCGCGAAAGCCCTCCCGCAGCTGCTGCGCCACGCCTGATTCGGCAAGTTCGCCGACGACCTTGAACTCAGGGGGCATTCCGGTAGCGCTCAGCGGGCGCGAGCGAGCGCCAGTGCGACTTCGGCGCGAAACATCCCCGTCTGCACGAGCGAGGATTCCGATTCGCGTGCCGCAACGCGATCTCCACCTTTCTCGTGCGCTTCGCGCAGTGCCGCCTGTGCCAGTTCGACGAAAGCTTCCCGACTGTCGGATACCCGGGGCACGGTCAGCGCCACACCCACGCTTACCGTGACGTGCCGGGCATTCGGCGAGTCTGGATGAGGGATGCCGAGAGCGGCGACCGCGGCGCGCACGTGCTGAGGAATGTCTTCAGCGTACAGACGGTCCGGGTTCGCGAGCACGATGGCGAACTGGATACCGGAATAGCGTGCGCAAAAATCCAGCGGCCGTCGTGCACACGCGGACATGGCGGCCGCCACCTCCCTGATACAGGCATCGCCGGCAGTGAGACCAAAGCGGTCGTTGTAGCTGCGGAAGTTGTCGGCGTCGACCAGCATCAGCACGACCAGCGATTTGTCGACGATCGACTGCTGCCACACGCGCTCGAGATAGCGGTCGAAGACGCGCCGGTTGAAAAGACCGGTGAGTCCGTCGCGCTCGCCGAGATGTGCGATGACGACCGCTTCCAGGTAGGCGGCTCGAACCGCGTGCTCGAGCGCATAGGCTGCGGCGCAGCCGATTCCAACCGCGGTGATCTGGGTCAGCGCATAGGGAATCACGTGCGCCGCGCCCCAGCCGGCGAACATCACCGTGCCGATCGCGATCAGGGCCAGCGCGCCGCACACGTCCAGCGCCGGCCAGAAGCGCAGCCCCATCGCCGTGCAGCCAAGGAGCAGTGCCGCGCTGACTCCCGAGAACGCGAGCGGCGCCGCGGCGCGTGCCAGAAAGCCATCCAGGATGATCGCGGCGATGGTGAAGCCAGCGAAGACCAGCGTGCTCGCGCGCACCAGGGCTTCGTGGCGCGCCAGGACATATGTGAGGCCGATGCCGAGTGCCGCGAGCGGAACCATGACGACCAGGCGCAGAACGTATGAGAGCGGCATGAACGTCGCAGGCAACTGCCAGTGATCCAGTATCCAAAGGAGCAGCGCGAGCAGGGCCAGGGCGGCAAACCCGGCCCTCATCCAGGGCAGGACCTTCTGGCGATGGGTGCGGCGAAACTCGCCCTCGAGCGGTTCACCGAACTCGAGCTTCGGGAAACCCGTGTCGAGCTGGCGCGCTGCGGCCGTGTCCTGGGCGTCGCTCGGGACGAGAGTGAAACGCATCATCGCTCCGTGATCGGCGACGGAGCCTTACGGTAGCGGGTGGGAGCCTGTCTGGCTATTCCGCCAGACCCAGTGTCGTCGAAAGGCGGCGGACGCCCACAGAACCGGGTGAACTGACTTGACGGGAAGAATGACGCACGCTTCAGCTCTCAGGGTCAGACAGGTCCACGAGATCTCTGGCCTCGCGCGGAGCTTTCACGCGCGTGAGCCAGACCTGATAGGGGTCCCAACCTGGGGTCGCGTCAGTGCGCCGGCCGTCTTCGACGGCGAAGGTTGTTACGGCCTGATCCTCGTTGGCCGCAACATCCGACGTTCCTGCGATTCTGACGAGACCGCTGCTCGTCGTTATTTTCATTCGAACGCGGCCTTTGTATTTTTTACGCCCGAGAATTCTATCCCGCTACGTGTGAAAATCCAGTGAATTTTTGGCGACCGGAGAGTGAATATTTCTTGAATAACCGAAGTCCTACAATATGTTGAGTGGGAGGTCGAGTGAGACCGCGTTGTTCAGAATTTGTCCACAGGCTCAGCCTGGGGCCCGTGAGCGGGGCAGCCAGAGCGCCACCTGCAGCCCGCCTCCCTCGCGATTTGCCAGCGTAATCCGCCCTCCGTGCGCCTCCAGGACCTCTCGGCTGAGCGTCAGGCCGAGGCCGGTGCCCGTCGGCTTGGTGGAATAGAACGGCAGCAGCGCATTACGTAATACCGCCTCTGACATTCCCGATCCGCGGTCCAGCACGTTGAGCTGCCACACGTTGCTCCCCGCGTCGATCGAGACGCGCACCTCGTCGGGGGCTGAGCCCGATTCGTGCGCGTTCTTCAGCAGATTGATCAGCACCTGCTGGAGCTGTGCCGGATCAAACTCCGCCGGCTCGCGCGGAACCTCGCCGTCGATGTGAAATGGAACAGCCGCAGCGAGCAGCTCGAGAAATCCGTTCCAGTTGACTGAGGAGATTTGTGGTTGGGGCAATTTCGCGAAGCGTGCGTAGCCATCGATGAAGGTCTTCAGGTGCGCGGCGCGTTCCTCGATGGTGGCAAACACGCGGTCGAGCTTGTCGATGTGAGGTGCGCGCGCCAGTTGCTGCCCCGAGTGGGCCAATGAGGAGATGGGCGCCAAGGAGTTGTTGAGCTCGTGGGCGATCACCCGGATCACTTTTTTCCAGGTTGCCACTTCCTGGGCATTGAGTTCACGGGTGAGTTGCTTCAACAGGTAGAGCTGATGGGGCCTGGCATTGAGCAGAAATCCGCGCCGTGACAGATGGAAGATCTCCGGCTCGTCTCCGATCGGAACGGTGAACAGGGTGTCGCGCTCGGCGGCAAATGCTTCGCGCAGCGCCGGCGGAGCTTGCATGAGCAGCGCGCCCAGCTCGTGTCCCTCGAGTTTGCGGCCGGCATGAAAGAGTTGGCGCGCAGCCAGGTTGCTGTAGAGCACGCGTCCCGCATCGCTGGTCAGCACCAGCGCGAGGGGTGTGCTCTGAATGACAGTATCAAGGAGCAGTTCGCGCTGGAACAGATCCTGGCGCTCCTCGCGCAGGATGCCGCCGAGGCTGTTGTATGCCGTGACCAGCTCACCCAGCTCGTCGCGGCGCCGGGAGGCAATGCTGACACTGAAATCGTTGTCCCTGAGGCTCGAGATTCCGTCGGTCAGCGCACGCAGTGTCCGGCGTAGCGGACGCGCAAAGCGCCGCGATACGACTGCGATCACAGGCACTGCAGTCACGAATGTAACGAGGAGACTCAGCCAGACGGAGCCGAAAGCGCGCTCGAGCGCCAGGGCAATCGCGGTGGTCAGGACTGCGCCGGTGGCGGTCAGCAGCGCGACCTTGCCCTCGAGCGAAAAGCGCGCCATGCGCCGAAGTTTAGCGGATGCCGAGCTTTTCCATCCGGCGATAGAGCGCCTGCCGGCTCAAGCCGAGCTCGCGCGCCGCCTGCGCCACGACACCGCTCGAGCGTTGCAGGGCCTGCTCGATGTCCTGCCGATCAGGCTCTCGCTCGACCGGGCGTGTTTCGACACTGTGTTCGGGAAGCCCGAGCGTGGAGTCGCGCAGCACACGATCCGAAGCCAGCAGACACGCACGCCGGATCACATTGCCCAGCTCGCGGATGTTTCCCGGCCATGAGTAGCCGCGCAGCGCCTTCGCCGCGGATTCGTCCAGGACGAAGCCGGGCTCGAGGAAGTGTCGTGCGAGCGGCACCACATCATCGAGCCGCGCGGTCAGCGGCGGTACCCTGAGCTCGATGACGTTGAGGCGGTAGAACAGATCCTCGCGAAAACGCCCTTCACGGATTGCGGCACGCAGGTCTGAATTGGTGGCGCTCAGCACGCGCACCCGCACGCGCCGGGTGACACTCGAGCCGAGGCGCTCAAACTCGCCGGTTTGCAGTACACGCAGGAGCTTGGCCTGGCCAGCCAGGGAAAGGTTGCCGATCTCATCGAGAAACAGCGTGCCGCCGTCTGCAGCCTCGAAGCGGCCCTGACGCGCCTTTGCCGCGCCGGTATATGCGCCGGCTTCCGCGCCGAACAGCTCGCTTTCCATCAGCTCGCCAGGAAGGGCGCCGACATTCACCTTGATGAAGGGTCCATCGGCACACCCCGAGTTCGCGTGGATGATGTCCGCCAGCACTTCTTTGCCGGCGCCATTCGGCCCCGTGATGAGGACCGGTACTTCCGCTGGCGCAACCTGGGTCGCCATCGCGAGCAGTTCGTGCATCGCGTCGCTGTCGTAAACCACCCCGCGCAGATCGAAGCGCTCCTTCAGCGCCTCGCGAACCTCGCGGCGACTGCGCGCCAGCGCCTGCTTCTCGAGGATCGCGGAGCGCAGTTGCAGGAGATTGCGCACCGTGGTGATAAGGCGCGTGTCGTCCCAGGGCTTGGACAGATAGTCCGCGGCGCCAGCCTTGACCAGGTCGACGGCTGTCTCCAGGTGCGTCCACGCGGTGAGCAGGATGATCGGCAGATCGGGATGCACCCTGCGTATCCGGTGAAAGAGCTCGACGCCTTCCGCCCCCGAGGTCGCCTCGCGGCGGAAGTTCATGTCCTGGATGACGAGGTCGACGTCCGATTTCGCCAGCAGCTGAAGGCCTTCGTCCGGCCCCGAGGCTTCCACCACGCTCAGCCCCTGCAGCGACAGCAGGACTTCGAGCGCGGTGCGAACTGCCGGGTTATCGTCGATCAGCAGTACGGTGGGCATACGCGATGCACGTGCGCAGCGCGCTCGGTGCTGGGCCTCAGCGGAGCTGCGTTTGGATGAGCAGTCACAACGCGGCGGTGGCACGATCCCCTGGCGCAGGTCATTACGTACCCCTCTTGGATGCGCCGCCGGGCGGCAAGGTTGGAATCCTACACGGTGCGTGTTGCCACGGCGGGCGGTACCGAAGCGGCACGGCGTGCCGGCACCAGGACGGCCAGTTGTCCGAGTATCCACATGGCGGGCACCCCGATCATCAGATAGCTCAGCTTGAGCTTCGGCAACGAGTAAGCCGTGCTCAACCAGAAGCTGAAGACGTAAGCCAGGATGCAGCCGACTGCGAGCCCCGCAGTGGTCAGGATCCAGTTCTCGACCATGAAGTAGCGCAGGATGTCGATCCTGCGCGCGCCCACCGCGCGTCGCGTACCAATCTGCTTGACGCGTGCATTCACGGTGAAGCTGGCGAGGCCCACGATGCCGAGGGTGGTCATGGTCACGAGCAACACGATGGCGACGCCGAGCAGTACGGCCATGCGCTGGTCGGGTTTGTAGCTGCGCTCGATGTAGTAGTCGTGCGGGCGGACCCAGCTGATGACTCGCGTCGGATTGGACTCGGTGAGCGTTTTCTCGAGCTCGGCAATCAGCGCATCGCGCCTGCCGGGCTCGGCACGTACTGCATAGCGCACGAAGGGCGGCGGCTGAACGACGGGATGGAAGACGACCTGCGCAAGCTTGTCCCAATCAACCCAGGCACCGAGCATGTGATCGATTACGCCGACGACGGTGGCTGACTGCCCGAGGGAGTCGTACACCCGCTTGCCCACCACATCGTCCGTGTCGAACAGCGCCTTCGCCATGTCGCGCGTGATGATGATTTCCGGCACGAATTGCGAGCCGGCCTGCTTCTCGTCCCAGCGCATGATGTCCTTGTCGAAGGTGCGTCCGGCAACGAGTTTCACGCCGAGCGTCTCTACGCCGTGCTCGTCGAGCTCGTAATAATTCCCCGGCACATCGGGCGAGGACTTGTCGGGAGAAACCTTGTAGCTCGTGGAGCTTCCGCCGCCGCTCAGCGGAATGCCGGTGATCGTCGAGGCCGAGATGACGCCCGGCGTGCCGCGGATCCTTGCCAGGTCCTCTTCTATCGTCACGCGGTGGTTGTAGTCGGGCCGATAGCCGTAGCTCTGCACGAAGATCAGATTGTCGGTGTCCATGCCGGATGGACGGCCGATCTTCTCGAGGCGCTGGTTGATGATGAACAGCGCGTTGGTGACGACGGCCAGCGTGATCGCGATCTGCAGCGCCACGAGGACCGCGCCGGTGCGATTGCGCAGCATGGCGCTGATGATGGGACGAATTTCCATGACTGCAGACTCCGCCTGTTTGCGTTTACTGTGTCTTCAGGTAGGGGGCCGGCTGGACGCGGCAGATGCGCCACGTCGGATACAGTCCCGCCAGGATGCCTGCGAGCAGTGCGATGCCGAGTGCCATCAGGCCGACCGACCAATCGAGCCGCGTGACCGCTTCGTAGCTGTTGTAGAGCTGGCGCATCGCGAGCAGCAGCAGGTAGCCGAGGCCGATGCCGAGCAACCCTCCAGCCACGCCGATCAACGAAACCTCCACCAGGTGTTGGCGGAAGATCAGCTTGCGGCTCGCCCCGAGCGCGCGATGCAGGCTGACGACGCCGACCTTGCCTGAGAATTTCGCGAGCAGCAGTCCCACTGTATTGAGCAGGCAGACCGCCAGGAACATGAAAGAAATGCCGAGCAATACGCTGTTGTCTTTCTCGACGACCTCATTGAGCTGCAGCCACTCGCTCACCTTGCTCAGCCGGTTGTTGAGCGGCCGCTGGAACCGGCCGAGCTTCTTCTGCTCGGCGACGTAGCCATCCAGGAACGAGCTGAAGGCTGCGACCTTGTCGGATGAATCGAGCTCGACCCAGGACTGGATCCACACGCACTCGGAATTCAGAAACTCGCGAAATGAGTTGATGGGCTCCGGCTTCCAGCAGTTGGTGTTGCCCGCGGAGACCACTTCGAGCAGCTCGCCGCGGCTGTACGGAATGAACACATCTTCCGCGTCGTCGAGGCTGCCGTTGTTGAGGTCATAGAATTTCGGCACCGGATTCCAGTGATCCAGCACGCCGAGCACCTTGTACTCCTTGTCGTCGAGCTTGACGGTCTGCCCGACGCTGTTGGCACCTCCGAAGAATTTCTGGTTCGCCTCCTCGCCCAGCACGATCACCGGTTCGGCGTTGCGCTCCGCCTCGGCGTCCCACCCCGAGCCGTAGCGGAAAGGTACGCTGAACATGGAGAAGAAATCCGGCGTGGTGAGGCGCGCCTCGGCGATGTAGGGCTTCGTTTCGCTCTTCTCATCCGCGCTGCCAATCACGAACACACCCTTGCGCATGATCACCTTGCGATCCGGGATGCCCGAGGCGTACACCGCTTGGGCGTCGCGGTAGGTAAGCTCCCAAGGCGCGAGCTCCGGCCGCTTCTTGTCGTTTGGCTCATTGGGATCCCAACCATCCATCTGCACCGCGAACACGACGTCATTGCGCGCCGCCAGGGGATTACCGGAAACCAGGCTGTACACGTTCAAGGTCGTCAGGCACACGGCGATTCCGAGCCCGATGGCGCTGATCATCAGCGCCGTGAGCACTGGATTGCGCCGCAGGCTCTTCAGGCCGAGCCGCAGGTGATAGGCGAACATTCCCGCTTCTCCCGTCTTCTAGGCGAGCGCAGCGCGCTCTTCCGTGCCAGCCACGACCGGCCGCGCTTCGTAGGGCTGAAAGTCAGTGACCTTGCCGTCCATGACGTGAACGTTGCGATGCGCGCGACGTGCGAGCTCCGCATCGTGCGTAACCATGATCACCGTCGTGCCGCCGCGGTTGATCTCCTCGAGCAGGTCGAGCACCTGGCGCGCCATCAGCGAGTCGAGGTTGCCCGTGGGCTCATCGGCCAGCAGAAAACGCGGCTGACCCGCCAGTGCCCGCGCAATGGCAACGCGCTGCTGCTGGCCGCCTGAAAGTTGCGCCGGCACGTGCTTCATGCGCGAAGCGAGACCAACGAGCTCCAGCGCCTGCGTAATGCGGCGACGGCGCTCGTCGGCATTCATGCCGCGATAACGCAACGGTACGTCGACGTTGTCGAACAGATCGAGGTCGGGGATCAGGTTGAAGCTCTGGAAGATGAAGCCGATCTTCTGGTTGCGGATCCGCGAGCGCGCGTCGTCGTCGAGATCATTCACGCTCTGCCCGTCGAGGCGGAAGGTGCCGCTGTCGAAAGTCTCGAGGAGTCCCGCGATATTGAGAAACGTCGTCTTGCCGGAGCCCGAGGGACCGCTGACCGCGACAAACTCGCCCTCGTCCACGCTCAGACTGAAATCGCGCAATGCGTGCGTCTCGATCAGGTCAGTGCGATAGACCTTGGTGATGTGCTGCATTTCGAGCATGGAAGGATCCTTCTGCTGATCTGAGGATGTTCAGTCGGTGAGACGCACTACGGCCGCGTTCTCGAAAGAGTCGACGCCGGAAACGATGATCTGATCGCCTTCCGCGAGCCCCGAGGCGATTTCCACCGCGCTGATGCTGCTGGCCCCGAGCTTGATCGGCTTGCGGCGAGCCAGCCCGTCCTCCACCAGGTACGCAACCCGGCCGCCGCTGCTATCGACGAAGGGCCCGCGCTCGACTTTCAGCACGCCGTCGCGGGACTCGATCACGATGCGCGTCGCGACGCGCTGGTTCTGGCGCAGGCCGGCCGGAACGTCGTGACCGAAACGGACCCGACCTGTCACCTGGTTCTGCTTTACCTGTGGGGAGAGGGCGGTGACGGTCGCGGGATAGATGCGCTGGCCGTAGTTCACTTCCGCCGGCATTCCGAGACGGATGTCGTCGGCGTAGGACTCCGGCACCTGGAATTCGATCTCGAGCGCGCTCAAGTCCACCACGGTGAGGATCGGCGCGTTCTCGGCCACCGCTCCCTTCTGATCCACGGCCAGTGCACCGACCATTCCGTCCACCGGCGAATGCAGGGTCAGTTGATCGACACGACGCTTGATTTCTTCAACCATCAGGCGTTGGCGGTCGCGCTCCAGCCGGCGCGTCTTGAGCTCGAACTCGAGGCTTTCCTTTTCGAGCCCGGCATTCTGGATGGCGTGCTCGTGGTTGAGACGCGCGGTGGTCAGATCATCGCGCGCCTTCTCGAAATCGCGACGGCTGATGGCCTGCGTCTGCCACGCGTCCTCAGCGCGCTTGAGCTCACGCTCCGCGGCGCGGATCGCGACTTCGGCCATGTCGGAAGTCTGCTGGTTGGTGAGCAGGCGCCGGCGGGTTTCGATGCTCTGGCGGGCCACGGCGACGTCCTGGCCTTCGAGTGTCGACTGTTCGCGCGCCAGCTCATTGCGAAGCTGCGGGCTATCAACCGAGCCGAGCACCTGGCCGCGCTTGACGGTATCGCCTGCCTGCACTTCATACGTGACATTGCCGGCGGCGGGTGCGAACAAGGTAGGGCTTACTGCCGCGACCACCGTCCCCTGTGCCGAGACATCGCGTACGAACGGGCCCCTGGTGACGGTGGCAATGCGCACCCGCTCACGCGGCACGCTGATCTCGGCATGCATCCAGCGCAGCGCAGCCGGAAGAATCACGATGAGCAGGAGCAGTGCGCCGGCGGCTGAAGCGATGAGAATCTTGCGCCGACGCAGTTGCGCGGGACGTGGATCTATCGCGACGTCCTGCGCCGACGTATCGCGGATGCCGCCGGCTTTTGCGGAGGCGCGGTCGTCGCTGTGGAGCCGTGAAATGGATGCACCCTTCATGACCAGGAACGCTCCTGATAGCCGCAATGTGTGCAAAGGGAAACTGATTTCAGACTGGCGACTTCTTCAAAGAGCACCGCCCTCACCTGCACGCAAAGAGCCGGCAGTGCCAGGCGCAGTTCGAGCTGCGCACCATCGAACGAGGCACGCAGACCGTAGTGACCCGAGGCGGGCGCCCCGATGGCGCACCAGCCCAACAGCACGGCGGCGAGTGTCGCAACGAGCGCCGATCCGCGTACTTGTCTGGGTACCATGCTTGCCCCTTCCAGCAGCCAGGTCACGGCTGCTGCCTGGGAGTCCTTGTTTGCACCCACCGTGCCAGCGTGCCGTCACTCCCCAAGTCAATGACTTGGCGCAAGTTCCAGCCAAACACAGCAAGTGCCACGGCCGGAAAAGTGTCCGCGTGCGGACACCGGACAGGTTGCGGACGGTCACTGAGCCGCCGGATGCCGGCCAGGCCGGAAGCGAGAACTCAGTCGGCGAGGTAGGTGTGCAGGTACTGCTCGAAGGACACTGAGTCCCTCGCCTCGATCTCTTGCTGAGCGCGCAGCGATTCTTCGGCTTCGGTGCGCAGTTCCGCAAGCCGCTGTTCGTTCGGCGGGTACAGCTCGAGAAAGTAGGACTTGTGCAGGTTCGACATACGCAGCCCAAGCTGGAAAAGCGACTCGCCGCCGGTCTGCATTTCGTGCATCAGCCGCGCCGACGGCGTCAACGCGACATCATTGACCTTCGCTGCCTGCGCCGCGAGTGCCGCCGCATACGGCCGGGCGGGAATTCCGACGTCGAGCAACTCGCAAATGCCCTGCATGTCCTCGAGCAGCTCGCGTGCCCACGCGAGCATCGGATAGCTGCGCCCATCGCGTCCTAACGTAAGACCGGGCTCACGACCACGCCGCGCCACGGTGATGTGGTTGGCGTCGAGTTCCCGTTGCTCGCTGGCGTCGAGCGGCGGGCTTGCCTTGAGCACGCACAAGGCAAGGAAAGCCTCGAGGAAGCGCAGCTTGTTCTGGTTGACGCCAACGGGGTCGAATGCGCTCACATCGAGTGCTCGAACCTCGACGTACTCGACTCCGGCGCGCAGCAGAGCCTTGGTCGGGCGTTCACCGGAACGCGCCACGCGTTTGGGACGAATGAAGCTGTAGTACTCGTTCTCGATCTGCAGCAGGTTGGCATTGAGCTGGCGGTATTCGCCGTTCGCTTCGACGCCGAGACGCTCGTAATCCGCATTCGGCGTGGAGATGGCGCGCTGCAAATCTCGCACGTAGTCCTCGAGGCTGTTCACGGAGATCTCGACTCCGGCCTGGCTCTTGTTGCGATAGCCAAGATCGCTCATGCGCAGTGAGGTCGCGTAAGGCTCGTAGAACGTCCCGGCATCGAGTTGCGGCAGCTGGATGTCGCGGCCTTCGAGGAAGGACTTGCACACGGCGGGCGAGACGCCGAACAGATACAGCACGATCCAGCCGTGGCGCCGGTAATTGCGCAGCAACGCGAAGTACTGTTCCGAAATGAAAGCCTGCCCGCCCTGCCGCGACTCGAGCGCGTCCGCGAGCACCGGCCAGAAATTCGCAGGAAAAGAATAGTTGAAGTGCACACCCGAGATTGCCTGCATCATGCGCCCATAACGCAGGCCGAGACCTTCGCGATAGATGCTCTTCATGCGCCCGACGTTCGAGCGTCCGTATTGCGCGATCGGGATCTCGGCATCGTTGCGGATCGCGCAGGGCATGCTGGTCGCCCACAGCAACTCGTCCCCGAGGTGGCGATAGACGAACTGGTGGATGTCGCACAGGTACTGCAATAGTTCCCAGCTCTGCGTGAAAGCCGGGGTCACCAGTTCGATCAGCGCCTCCGAGTAGTCGGTCGTAATGTGCTCGTTGGTGAGCGCTGAGCCGAGTGCGCTCGGATGCGCGCGCCGCGAAAGCCGCCCATCCGGCGTCACCCGCAGCGATTCCTTTTCGACGCCCTTGCGTCCTTGCTGCAGGACATCTTTCTGACCGCTGTTGATGAGCCCGGCCAGATGCCGCTCAAATTGACGATCGACGCCGCGGCGACTCAAGAGAGCATCCCGTTGGTCGCCAATGCGCCCCGGTTCACCACTTGATCCGTCCGCTGATCACGTCTGCAAACATCCTGAAATCGCCCATCAGGCTGTAGAACGGGTGACTGAAGGTCGCCGGACGGTTCTTTTCATAGAAAAAATGGCCGATCCATGCCGGGCCGTATCCGACCACGGGTAACACAAGCAGCCACTTGAGCTGCCCGCTGATCAGAGCGGCGGCAACAGTCAGCAGGACCAGCCCGGTTCCTGCGACATGCAAGCGCCTGGAAACCGCGTTGTGATGCTCGGAGAGGTAAAACGGGTAGAAATCGCGAAAGTGCGCGAATTCCTGCGGCGCCGACGCGCTGCTGCGATCCGTCATGCGGGCTCCCCTTCACCCTGAAAGAGGCGGCAGTGTCCGTGAGCCCGCTTTCGGCCGTCAAGGCTAGGGCAGTTCTGCACTAGTTTCATGGGCGCGACCGTGCCTCCGCAAGCTTTTGGTTAGGCGCGAGGCGCAGTCGATATGTCGATATCGACCAGACTCGCAACGACGCCAGAAGCTTGCCGAGGCCGGTCCCGTCCGGGTTGCGTCGCGAACGGGCAGCTGCGTCGTTACACCGCTTGCCAATGGACTCGACCATTAGCTGCGCGACGCACCTAGCATCTGCACCGTTGGCGACGCAACGCGCACCATGAAACTAGTGCAGAGCTGCCCTCGGTTGGGACTGCCTTCCCAACCTCTCCCCAAACTTTGACATATCGGTCAGATCGCGCTGAGGACTACAGGCAATCTGTGATCGCTGCCGCAATCGCGCGCGACTGCGCTCGGTATTCTCGCTTCCGCCGTGGCCGCTCCCACAACGTAAGAACTCATAGGGGATCGAAGGACCTTGACGAGGCGAATGCAATTGACTGCCGCGTCGTTGATCGCGGTGGCGTTGATCGCAGCACTCAGCAGTTCTGCCTCGGCCGGAGTTTTGCGCGAGATGCTCGGCCCCAATGCCACGTTCTGGGTCGGGGCCGGTGCAGGCTTCACGATTGTCCTGCTCTCGCTCGCAGTCCTGTATCTCTGGAACCGGATGCTGCGCGCGCTCGTCGCAAAGCGCACCCAGGCCCTGCAGCACGAGCTCGCCGAGCGCCAGCGCATGGAAAGCGCGCTCAATTACGCCCGTGAGCAACTGGAAGAACGGGTCAAGGAACGCACCGCGGTGCTGCAAGCGAGCAACCAGGAACTCAATGCGACTCGAATTCAGCTGCAGGAAGCGAACGCCCAGCTCCTGCGGCTCGTAAGCATCGACGGACTGACCGGAATCGCCAACCGTCGCCAATTCGACGAAGTGCTGGCGCGCGAGGTGCGCCGCTGCCTGCGCGAGCGCCATCCGCTGTCGTTGATCCTGTGCGATATCGACGGCTTCAAGCGCTACAACGATACGTATGGCCACGCCCGCGGCGACGACACGCTGCGACGGGTGGCACAGGCAGTGGAAAAGACTTTCCGCCGCGCCGGCGACCTCGCTGCCCGCTATGGTGGCGAAGAGTTCGCCATCGTGCTGCCTGGCATCGATGCACGACGGGCCTGGCTGTTCGCCGACCGTCTACGCCGCAACATCTGGCGCCTCTCTGTACCGAATGCCGTATCCACTGTTGCCGATCGGGTCACGATCAGCGCGGGAGTTGCCACCGCGATGTTCGACCGTATCTACGGGATCGAGGAGCTGATCCAGGCTGCAGACATGGCGCTGTACCGCGCCAAGGGCCACGGCCGCAATCGAGTCGAAGCGCACGCGACGATTGCGACCGCGGCCAGTGTTGCTCCAGAGGAAGACAAGCTGCGCGCGGAAGGTTGAAGCGACACCCGCTCAAGCCACGCAGGCAGATCAGAGGATGAGTATGAAGACCAAGCGAATGTCAGCACGACGAAACTCACGACGGCACCGACGCGTTGCGCGCCGCCAGCCGTGTGCCGAGCTACCGGCATCCCGCGAGCACGTCTCCGTGGATGCGGCGATCATCTTCACTGATTCGCATGCCGCGGGCCGAGCGGCAGTGTGGCTCGAACCGCAGAGCGCTGACGAACGCGCCTGGACCGCGAACTACTTCTAGAGCTTTTCCGCCTCGACCTCACCCTGCCCGGACCAGCGCGCCAGTCTCGCCGGCGAAAGGCCGGCGATGTAGCCGAGCGCGAGCAGTCGATTGCTCAGCGCGTGTCGCAGCCAGCCACGCCGCTCCCAGCGCGCCTCCGATACGCCGATCGCAAGCGCGAGGGCATCGAATCTTCCCTGCCGTCGCAGTGCCTTCACCAAGGGGACCTGCTCGAACAGCGGGGTTGGCGCAAATCCGCCGCACACCTCGAAGGTCTCGCGCGCAATGAATAACCCCTGGTCGCCGTAGGGCACGCCCCACTGACTGCGCAGGTGGACGCCCAATTCCAGCAGCGCCTTTCGCCAATGTGGTCGACCGCCGGGACGCCATCTGAAATACCCACCGAGAGCGCCGCTGTCGATCGCAACGGCAATTGCCGTGAGCGACTGCGGATCAGGTTCCACATCCGGATACAGGAACCATAGAACCGAGCCATGAGCCTGCGCGGCTCCTTTCATGAGCTGCACACCGCGCCCGTGCACCGATGGCACCCAGTGCGCCCCGTAGCGCGCGCACAGCCTGCGCGTATCGATACTCTGCGCTCCGTCAGCCACGATGACTTCGCGCGGCATGCGCGTCCAGCCGCGGATCCGCTTCAGGAGCACGACGAGAGCCGTGTCCTCGGCGAACGAGGGAACAACGATGCTGATCTCGTAAGGAGTGGTCAAACCGGCGCGACTGCCTAAGTGACAGCTTCTTCCGCCATCATGACACGCGCCCTTTCACGGCGCACAACCGCCGGCGTCAGCCGGCGGCCTGATGCAGCTTCACTCCGGATCGCGGACTGCGCCTTGGCTCTCGATCTCGTCCTTGGTACGACAACGGTCTGCCAGGCGCGTGCCGGTCGCCGGATCGGCATTGCAGATCATCTTGTAATCGAGCGAAAACTGGATGGTCTGTGTCATCACGCGCGCCACGGGCTGGCCGTCCACCACCGTCGGCTCGAAACGCCAGTTATGGACCGCTTTGCGAACGGCTGAATCGAACACCTTGCGTGGCTTGGCATCGACGATGCGCACATCCGAGACGCGACCTTTGTCATCGATCGTGTAGTTCACCGTGACCCAACCCTCAATGCCACTCATGCGAGCCGCAGTCGGAAACTCCGGCTGCTCGAGCGATATCGCTTTGACCACCGGCATTTCCGCGCTGGCTGGTGCTTCCGCGCCAATCAACGGAGCCGCGCCGTGCGCATCCTGCACCGGTTCTGCCTGCGCGAGATCAGCCGCGCTGGTCGCGTCCGACACGGCTGGTTCGCTGGTATCGTGTGTCGGTAGTGCTGCCGCGTCTCCTCTGGGAGGTGTCGGCGCCGACACGGTTTCCGCCTGCGCCGCGCTCGCTCCAGAGCTCGCGATCGTCTCTGACACGCGCTCTTGCTTTGCAATCTGTATCACTGGCGCAGTGGGCTCCGGCGCCACGGCACTGCCTGCGGCGACCCTCGCGGGCAAAGTCTCAGTGAGTATGTGTGACTCTGCTGCAGTCCCTGCCGTTGCTTCGGGCGGTAAGCCTTCGGTTGTCGGCGCTTGTGTCGGAGCGAGAGCCGGCGCTTCCGCAACCGGGGCGCGCGCTGCAAGCGCAGGAACAGGCTCATCACGGGGCGTAGGTGTGCCGATCGGATGCAGCAGGCCGCTCAAACTCACGCCGAAGGCTGCCAGGACCAGGCCGACAGTCCAGTGCGTGGCAACGCGCGTCGGTTCGCGTACCGCCACGATGCGCTTGATGCGGCTCAGCAATTTGCCGCCGTCACTGCCAACGCTGGTCTGCAGCGCGAGCGACTGCGCACCCGCAAGCTCGGTGAGAGCCCGGGCGTACGCCAGGGCGTCACCCGAGTTCGTGACCACGAGATCGTCACAGCAGTTCTCGCGCTCCTCGCGCAGTACGCGGGATACCCAGCGCACGACCGGGTGATAGAAGAGCAGCGTTTCAACCACCACCTGCATGAGATTGACCAGGTAGTCGTTGCGGCGAATGTGCGCCAGCTCATGCATCAGGATCAGCTCGAGCTGCGCTGGTGTCAGCCCTGCAAACGCGCCCACCGGTACCAGGATCACAGGCTTGAGCCAGCCGATGACGATCGGCACATGGACGCGCGTGGATTGCAGCACGCTGACCGCGCGTCGCACGCCCAGCGAGCTGCGTAGCCGAGCCACGCGCTGCTGCCATGCCGCGGTGAGCGGCTCGATGTCGAGTTGCGTGAGGCGCCGTACTTCACGCCATTCAACCAGCAGGCGCCCCGTCATGAATGTGACGCCCGCGGCCCAGAAGAGCACCGCCCAGGGGAGCCACGGGTCGATAAGCGCCCGCCAGTCGCCGGCGGCGCTTGCCGCCGCGGAACTCAGCAGGGCCGTGGCGGGCGCCGTTAGTGCCAGCACGCCTGCACCCGAACTGTAGTCGGGGCTCAGCCAGAAGAAGGTGATCACCGGGCATGCAGCCAGCAGCGCTAGGAACACGCATGCCACGCGATAGCGAATCAATGCGGATCCCCGCGCAGTCACAGCCAGCGCGAGACCGAACAACACGCCCACCACGGCGCCCTGCCAGAGAAAATGCAACAGTGTCCAGCCGAGCGTCGCCACCAGCGTGCCGAGCGACGGCAAGTCGAGCCCGTTCATCGCAGACCTCCGTTCATCCTCATTGCCACAGCAAGAGCATGCGGTTCCATCAGTTGTGCCTGTCCTGTAATCGATCCAGCAACGCGCGGATCTCTGCCAGCTCCTCAGGCTTCACACCCTCGGCACCGGCAAGTGCCTGCAAGACCAGTTGTGAGCGGGAGCCATCGAAGGCGCCATCGATCAGCAGACGCGTGAGCTGGCGCTGGGTCTGCTCGCGGCTGGCAGCCGGGCGATAGACATGGGCGCGCTGCGAGTCCTCGCGTTTTACCAAGCCCTTATCGAGCATGATCTGCAGGAACTTGAGCACGGTCGTATAGCCGAGGTTGTGGTCATCATGTGACAACTCCTCGTGCACGCTGCGAACCGTGCTCGGCCCCAAGCGCCACAACACTCGCAGTATGTTCAATTCGGATTGGGTAGGACGCACAGCGCGCAATTCGGCCTTTCTCTTCATAACTGCGGCTCTCGCGTTCTGGTCTCGATCATCCGGGATTATAGGTCCACACGAAGCTCTTCGTATATCCCCGCGGCACATCTTCGTTGCGCTTGGGCCACAACCGCACCGTGGTCGCGTTTTGCCGGCCGCAGGGCTTTGGGCCCGATTGTGTGCTTTCGCGCACAAATTTTCACGCCATGTGACAGTTTTGCGGCGCGTTTGTCGCTATTCCAAATGGGGGAAGGTGCAACACGGGCATGGACGCCCGCTCACACGGATGGCGAGCGGATTGCGCACTTCGAGGAGCTCAGCCGGTACCGCGACTACGCTTGCATAGAGCTGGAGTCGGAACCGGCTGAGCACCCGCACTTCACGGTTCATGGCGCGTTCACCCCGGTAGGCATAAAGTTTACCGGTGGTGCGTGTTCGCCTGATCGTTGCCGCCCTCCTCTTGCTGGCCAGCCTCCCCGCTGCCGCTTTCAACTGCGGCCAGCGCCTGGTCCACGAAGGGGACTCGATTTACGACGTGCGCGCCAAGTGCGGCGAGCCGGCTGACATCCAAACGCACAACATCCTGCGCCAGCCCGTCGTCTGGTACTACGGGCGCCCGCTGCTCGCGGCACCTGGATCACTGGTCGAAGTGCCGGTCGAAATCTGGACTTATAACTTCGGTCCAAACAAGCTGATGCGCCGCCTGCGCTTCGTCGACGGTGAGCTCGACAACATCGAGACGCTCGGTTACGGCTACATCAAGTAGCCCTGATCCCCCGCAGTTCAGGCGCAGCTGCTCACTTTATGCGCGGCGACCTGGCGATCCAGCTTAAGGCAGCGCAGCTTGGCGAACGGCGCGGCCAGAAATCCAGTAGTAGCGCAGGTTGAGCAGTAATGCGCACACCGTCAGGCCGGCGATCAGGCCCACCCAGACCGATCTCGGTCCGAGGTTGGCGACGACGCCCAGGCCGTACGCCAGCGGAAAGCCGACACCCCAATACGCCAGCAGGTTGAGGAGCATCGGTACGCGAGCGTCCTTGAAGCCGCGCAGCGCCCCGGCACCGCCCACCTGCAGGCCATCGGAAATCTGAAAGATAGCCGCCATGAGCAGCAGACCCGCGGCCAGAGTACGAACTGCGGGATCGTCGGTGTAAAGCGCAGCGATCTGTGGTCCGAGGAACAGAATCACCAGCGCTGAACAGGCCATGAAGCCACCACACATCGCGATCCCGGCAAAGCCCGCGAAGCGTCCGCGCGCGAAGTCCCCGCGACCCAGTGCGTGCCCAACATGGATCGTCGTCGCGGAATGCAATGAAAGCGGGATCATGAACATCAGCGCTGCGTAATTGAGTGCGATCTGGTGGGCAGCCACGACTGTGGCTCCCATCGTGCCCATGATGAAGGCGGCTGCCACGAACAACGCGCCTTCCGAGAGCACAGCGCCGCCGATTGGCAACCCGAGAGTGAGGATTTCGCGCAGTACCTTGGGCCGCGGCCAGTCGAAATGCGAGAACAGTCCCAGCGGGTGGTAGATGCGGTGTCTGCGCACGTATCTGAGCATCACGGCGAACATGATCCACATGACGAGCGCATTCGAGACGCCCGTTCCAACGGCACCGAGCGCCGGGAAGCCGAGCTTGCCGTACATGAAGACGTAACAGCCGATCACGTTGCCGACGAGGCCCACGATCGCTGTGAACATGATCGGCCGGGTCCAGCCGATCCCTTCGCTCACGAAACGCAGCGCCAGGAACGCCATGATCGCGGGCAGCCCGCAGCAGATCGCATACACGAAGCCCTGCGCCTTGGGCACGATCTCGGGCGCGATACCGATCGCGACCAGGATCGGTTTGACGAACAGCATCGGCACGATGAGCGCGAGCGCGATGATCTGGCTCAACCACAGCGCCTGTCGCGCCAGCGGTCCGACGCGTTCGCCGTGGCCCGCCCCGTAGGTGTGTGCCACCAGGGGACTCATCGCCATCAACGTGCCGAGTCCCGCCAGGTAGAAAAAGATGTGAAACGCCGAGCCGATCGCGACCGCCGCCAGGTCCTGCGCGCTCAAGCGCCCCGCCATGACCGTGTCGGTGAAGCCCATGCCGGCGATCGACACGTTGTTCACCAGCAGGGGACCGCCGAGACGCAGGATGGCGCGTGCATCGGTGAGGAATCGCTGACGTATGGGTGCGACGGTGTTCGGTTCGATCACGGAGAATGCGACGGCGGGCTGCCGACGGAATAGCCGGCGCTATAATTCGATGGCATTCTACGTCAATCGAAGCGCCGGCTGATCCTGGCCCCGCGTTCAAATTCCTGCAGCATCCCGGAGAGGCTCATGCTCGTTGGTTCCGAGGTCCGCCGCGTCGCCATCGTTGGTGGTGCGCGCATCCCGTTCGCCCGTGCCCATGGTGCCTACGCCAATGTTGGCAACCAGGACATGCTTACCGCCGTGTTCAAGGGAATCGTCGACAAGTTCGGCCTCCAGGGCGCACGCCTCGGCGATGCCGGCGCGGGGGCAGTGCTCAAGCACTCCAAGGACTGGGACATGGTGCGCGAGTGCGTAATTGGCAGCGGACTGTCGCTGGAAACGCCCGGATTCGATCTGCAGCGGGCGTGCGGCACCAGCCTCGAAACCGCAATCATTATCAGCAGCAAGATCGCGCTCGGCCAGATCGACAGCGGCCTCGCCGGCGGCGTCGACACGATCAGCGATCCCCCGGTGGTGTATTCGCGCGAGTACCAGCAACTGCTGTTGCGAAGCTTCCGCGGCCGAACCTTCTGGCAGAAGACTCGACCGTTCCTGGGCCTGCGGCCACGCCACTTCAAGCCCGTGCTCCCGGGCGTCGTTGAGCAACGCACCGGGCTTAGCATGGGGCAGAGCTGCGAGATCATGGCCAAGCAGTGGAAGATCAGCCGCGAGGATCAGGACCTGTTGTCGCTCGAGAGTCACAAGCGCGCGGCGGCAGCGTACGAGGCGGGCTTCTACAACGACCTGATCATCGAGTACCAGGGGCTCAAGGCGGACAACAACGTCCGGCGTGACACGAGCCTCGAAAAACTCGCCAAGCTCAAGCCTTCTTTCGATTTATCCGCCGCAGGAACGCTGACCGCGGGCAATTCCTCACCGCTCACCGATGGCGCTGCCGCCGTATTGCTGGGATCGGAAGAATGGGTGCGCGCGCACGGGCTTCAGGTCCAGGCGTACCTGCGTTACGGAAAGGTCGCAGCAGTGGACTTCGTGAACAAGGAAGGCTTGCTGATGGCGCCAGCATACGCCGTGCCGCGCATGCTCAAGGATGCCGGACTCGGGCTGCAGGACTTCGATTTCTATGAGATTCACGAGGCGTTCGCGGCGCAGGTGCTGTGCACGCTCAAGGCGTGGGAATCGGCGGAATTCTGTCGCGACCGGCTGGGCTTGTCAGAGCCGCTCGGCAGCATCGATCGCTCGCGCCTCAATGTAGCGGGGGGCAGTGTGGCGATCGGTCACCCATTCGCGGCGACCGGTGCGCGTATCATCGCGACGCTCGCGAAGCTCCTCGCGCAGAAAGGCAGTGGTCGCGGACTGATCTCCGTCTGTACCGCGGGCGGCATGGGGGTCAGCGCCATTCTCGAGCGCTGAGGGCCGCTCTGCCGAGCTCAGGACAGCGGCAGATTTGCCGTTAGTTGCAATTGAAACTAAATTAGCGGCCGATCCACATTTCAGCGGGCCGCCGCCATGAAGCGCTACATCTCCTTTCCACGTGTCGAGGGCCAGGCTTCGCGCCAGGCGCACGCGGATCTGCCTGAAGGCACCTTCGAACGCGAGATCAGCAAGGAAGGATTTTTCGGTCCCGCGGCACATCTGTATCATCGCCATCCGCCCACAGGGTGGGTCGACTTCGAGGGGCCGTTGCGGCCGCACGCGTTCGATCTCACCAAGCTTGCTGCGGCGCCGACCTCGCCCTGGGATGCCGCCGAGATCCTCTTCAATTCATCGGTGCGGATTCGAGTCTGGCGCGCGACTGGCGCGATGGATCACCTGGTGCGCAATGCCGACGGCGACGAGCTGCTGTTCGTACACCAGGGGCGTGGCGACCTGTTCTGCGACTATGGGCACCTCGCCTTCGAGGCCGGCGACTACATCCTGGTGCCGCGCGGCACCATGTGGCGGGTAACCTGCACCGAGTCGCTCATCGCCCTGTTGATCGAGGCGAGCAACGCAAGCTATTCGCTGCCCGAGAAGGGACTGGTCGGTCCGCATGCGATCTTCGATCCGGCACTGCTCGACATTCCGCATATCGACGCGGCCTTCCAGCAGCAACAGAATGATACGGCTCGCTGGTCGGTGAAGATCAAGCGGCGCGGAGCGGTGTCCACGGTGACTTATCCGTTCAATCCGCTCGATGCAGTCGGCTGGCATGGCGACCTCAGCGTCGCGCGCATCAACGTGCGCGATATCCGCCCGCTGATGAGTCATCGCTATCACCTGCCGCCGTCGGCCCACACGACGTTTGTCGGCAACCGTTTCGTGGTCTGCACTTTCGTGCCCCGGCCCTTCGAGAGCGATGCGGGCGCCCTCAAAGTGCCCTTCTTCCATAACAATGATGACTACGACGAGATGCTCTTCTATCACGCGGGAAACTTCTTCAGCCGCGATAACATTCATCCGGGGATGATGACGCTGCACCCGGCCGGATTCACCCACGGCCCGCATCCGAAAGCGCTCAAGAACATGCTCAAGCAGCCAAAGCCGGCGACCGACGAGATCGCGGTGATGGTCGATGCACGCGATGCCCTGGAAATCGGCGCGGCGGCGAAGTCGGTCGAGTGGGCAGGCTACGTCGACAGTTGGAAGGGTGCCTAGGGACATTCCGCACAGGAGCGCGCCATCAAACTCGCGACGCTGAAGAACGGGACGCGCGACGGGCAGCTCGTGGTCGTGAGCCGCAATCTGGAACTGGCCGTCGCGGTGCCCCGGATCGCACGCACATTGCAGAGCGCACTCGATGACTGGACCCGAATCGTGCCAGAGCTCGCGGAAATCTCCAGCGCGCTCAATCAAGGCACGGTCAGTAGCGCCTTCGAATTCGATTCAAGGCGCGCCGCCGCGCCACTCCCGCGTGCTTATCAATGGGCCGACGGCAGCGCGTACGTCAATCACGTCGAGCTGGTGCGTAAGGCGCGCGGCGCCGAAATGCCCGCTTCGTTCTGGACCGATCCCCTCATGTACCAGGGCGGCTCGGACGATTTTCTCGGGCCTGCCGACGATGTGCCGGTCCTGAGCGAGGAGTTCGGTATCGACCTCGAGGCGGAGGTTGCGATCATCACCGATGACGTTCCGATGGATGTGTCAGCCGAAGCCGCACGCGGACACATCAAGCTCCTGATGCTGGTGAATGACTGGTCGTTGAGAAATCTCATTCCCGCGGAGCTCGCCAAGGGATTCGGTTTCTTCCAGTCCAAGCCGGCGACTTCGTTTTCACCCGTGGCCGCGACACCCGATGAGCTCGACACAGCCTGGGATGGCGGCAAGGTAAACCTTCCCCTGGTGAGCCACATCAACGGGAAGCTATTCGGCGAGCCAAACGCGGGCGTCGACATGACATTCGATTTCCCGCGCCTGATCGCGCATGCAGCCCGCACGCGGCGACTTCGGGCCGGGACCATTATCGGTTCCGGCACGGTCTCCAACTACGATCGCAGCCGCGGCTCGAGCTGTCTGGCCGAGAAGCGCACCCTTGAACAGCTCGCGGACGGGCGCCCCTCGACTCCGTTCCTGCATTTTGGTGACCGGGTGCGCATCGAAATGTTCGACGCCGAGGGCAAGAGCTTGTTCGGGGCCATCGATCAGCGAGTCATCAAAGCACCGGACGGTTAGCCTCGGCCCATGCGTCGGAACACGGCCCGTCGAGGACAGTCAGATGCCTAGCCACCACCGTTTGCCGCGTGCAAACTGTGGCGCCTTCGCCGGAGAACCCCATGGCAGAAACCATCGAGCTGTCGGCTCCCGACGGCCATAGCTTCAGCGCTTATCGGGCCGATCCCACAGGTACGCCGCGCGGTGGTGTAGTCATCATCCAGGAGATCTTCGGGCTCACTCGCCATATCTGTGAAGTCGCGGACCAATACGCGGCGCAGGGTTATACATCTTTCGCTCCCGCGATGTTCGACCGCGTCCGGCCGGCAATCGTGCTCGAGTATTCGCAGATCCAGCAGGGTGTCGAGACGATGATGGCATTGCAGCCTTCGCAGACGCTGCTCGACGTCGGTGCGACGGTCGATGCAGCCGCTGCAGCGGGCAAGACGGCGGTAGTCGGTTTTTGCTGGGGCGGAACGATCGCCTACGTCGCCGCATGCCGCCTGCCGATCAGCGCGGCGGTTTCTTACTACGGCGGTCGCATCCTGCAATACGGCGAGCGCAAACCGCGCTGTCCCGTCATGTATCACTTCGGCGAGCAGGATCAGTCGATCCCACCGGCAACGGTCGAGAAAGTGCGCCAGTTGCATCCGGAGGGCATCCTCTACACCTACCCGGCGGGCCATGGATTCAATTGCAGCGAGCGTTCCAGCTTCGACGCGCAGAGCGCGCAACTGGCGTTCGAGCGTTCGCTCGGATTCCTGCGCACTAATGTCGGCTAGGCTTTTTCGAGGACACGACCATGCAGCTCAAGGACAGCAAGCTCTTTCGTCAGCAGTGCTATATCGACGCAACATGGACGGACGCCGGCAGCCGCGCCACCGTCGACGTCATCAATCCAGCCACTGAGCAAAAGCTCGGCACCGTGCCCAACATGGGGGCCGCTGAGACGCGCCGCGCGATCGAGGCTGCCCACCGGGCATTCCCGGCCTGGGCTCGCAAGACCGCAAAGGAACGTGCCGTAATCCTGAGACGCTGGCACGACCTGATGATGGCGAACCAGGATGATCTCGGCGTGCTGATGACAGCCGAGCAGGGCAAGCCTCTCGCGGAAGCCAGGGGTGAAATCGCGTACGCCGCCTCGTTCCTCGAATGGTTCGCAGAAGAAGGCAAGCGCCTCTACGGCGATGTGATCCCGGGTCACCAGGTGGACAAGCGCATCCTGGTGCTGCGCCAGCCGATCGGCGTAGTCGCGGCGATTACGCCGTGGAATTTTCCGGCGGCGATGATCACGCGCAAGGCCGGCCCCGCGCTTGCAGCGGGATGCACGATCGTGTGCAAACCCGCGACACAGACACCGTACTCTGCGCTCGCGATGGCGGAGCTTGCAGAGCGCGCCGGTGTCCCGAAGGGCGTGTTGAACGTGATCACCGGGTCCGCCAGCGAGATCGGCGGCGAGATGACCTCCAACCCGATCGTGCGCAAGCTCACTTTCACCGGCTCGACCATGGTCGGCAAGAAGCTGATGGCGCAGTGCGCGGCGACGATGAAGAAGGTGTCGCTCGAGCTCGGCGGCAACGCGCCTTTCATCGTGTTCGACGATGCGGACCTCGATGCCGCCGTGCAGGGGGCGATCGCGAGCAAGTATCGCAATACCGGCCAGACCTGCGTGTGCGCCAATCGCCTGCTGGTCCAGGATGGGATCTATGACGAATTCGCCGGAAAACTGGTGGATGCGGTCGCGCTGCTGCGAATCGGCGATGGCCTCAAGGGTGCGACCGACCAGGGTCCGCTGATCGACATGAAGGCAGTCGCCAAGGTCGAGGAACACATCGCAGACGCACTCGCCAAGGGCGCTGCGATTGCAACCGGCGGCAAGCGTCACGCACTTGGCGGCACGTTCTTCGAGCCGACCGTGCTCACCAACGTGAAGCCCGACATGATGGTCGCGCGCGAAGAGACTTTCGGCCCGATCGCACCGCTGTTTCGTTTCAAGACCGAAGCGGACGCGATTCGCATGGCCAATGACACCGAATTCGGCCTCGCGGCATATTTCTACACGCGCGACCTGGCGCGCTCGTGGCGCGTCTCGGAAGGACTCGAGTACGGGATCGTGGGTCTCAACACCGGGCTCATCTCGACTGAGGTCGCGCCATTCGGCGGCATGAAGGAATCAGGCGTAGGGCGTGAAGGCTCCAGGTACGGCATCCAGGACTACGCCGAAATAAAGTATGTCTGCGTGGGTGGCGTCACCGCGTGAGCGTTGCCGGCCAGCCTGAGGTCGCCGGCCGACCAGCATCGCCCCTGTCCGATCGCTCGGTGTTAGCGCTGCTCGCAGCGATCACCGCAGTCGGCCCCGGGGCCGTCAATATCTACCTGCCAGCACTGCCGGTTCTGCGCGAACACTTCGCCACGGATGTCGCACACGTGCAGCTCACGGTGAGCGTGGCGCTGCTCGCATTCTCGCTCGGTCTGCTGGCGCACGGTCCGCTGTCGGATCGATTCGGACGCCGGCCGATCGTCCTCATCGGCTTGCTGATTTTCAGCGTCGGCTCAGTGATGTGCCTGGCAGCGCCAAGTCTCGAGTGGCTGATCGCCGGTCGCGCGATCCAGGCGCTCGGCACCTCCGCCGGTATGATCGTCTCGCGGGCAATCGTCAACGATCTGTATCCGCGCGAAAAGATGGCACGCATGATCGCCTGGCTCACGATGGTCACGGTGATCGCGCCCACGCTCGCGCCCTGGGTCGGCGGCAAGCTCATGGTCGCTGCAGGCTGGCGCAGCGTGTTCGTGCTCCTCCTGGTCGCCGGCGTCGTGATCCTGTGGGCGGCGTGGCGCTGGTTGCCCGAAACGCGTGCCAAGCGCCCCGCTCATGCCGAGAGTCACTCGGTCGCCGCCGAGGCGAAAGCGTTGCTGCGACAGCCGGCATTCCTGGGTTACACGATCCAGGGTGCGGTGATCTTCGCGGTGTTCTTCGTCTTCGTGTCAACAATGCCGTATGTCATGGTGTCGGTGTTCCATCGACCATTCACCGAGTTCGGCACCTACTACCTGCTGGTCGCAACTGGCTACTTCCTCGGTAACTGGGGCGTGACGCGCCATCATGGCCGCCTCGGCGTGGACAAGCTGGTGAATATCGGCGTGGTGATTTCAGTCGCGGGCGCTGCCGTGGCACTCGGCGCCGTGGCGCTGGGCGCGGTTCACCCCTTGTGGATCTTCGTGCCGATCGGGGTGATGACTTTCGGTCAGGGACTGACTCTGCCCAATGTCACCGCGAGTGCAGTCGGACTCGCTCGCCAGCACGCGGGCACGGCCTCGAGCCTGCTCGGATTCGTCCAGCAGGTCATCGGTGCGATCTGCGTTCAATGGCTCGGCACGTACCCCGTCGATACTCCGTTCCCGGTGCTGATCTTCTGCGTGGGGATGTGCTTGTTGGCAGTGGCGCTATGGTTCTTGATGCCCCATGCGGCCGCGACCGCGGCGGCGAAGAATTCGCAGGCGTTATGAACCCGGTCGATCGCCGGCGGCTGGACGGCTTATGCAGTCTCGAGCGTTTTCTTCAACGCATCAAGGCGAGCGCCCCAGAAAGCCTTCATCTCTTGCGCCTGCGCTGCCGATTCGAGCTTGCCGTGTTGTAGCGCGACCAGCGTCTTGCCGACACCCTTCGGATAGAAATTCACGCCGATACTCTTCGCCCCGTCGATCCAGGTGACGCGCATCGACTTGAGCGGGGTCATCTTGTGAATCGTGATCGCTGTCTTCGGCAACCAGCGGGCACGCGCCTTCGCGTCTGTCCACGCGCGAAACACACGCCGGGCGTCGGCATCGACTGTGCGGCTCGCGCCGATCTCGAATCCACCCTTCTTCTCGTGCTTCGCGCGCAGGCCGCGCGCCTGCTCGTAGCCGACGGTGACCATCTGCGCCCACCAGCCGGACACGGAATACTTTTCATACAGCAGCTCGGCCATCGCGGTGTGGCCGAGTGCCGGGCCCTTCTCCTGGTCGAGGATGCTGAGCCACTCTTCCCAGCCACGGCCGGTTTTCGCCTTGACGGCGTCGGTCGAGACCGGAGGTTTCCACGTCATCTCTCTGGCACTGCTGTCGCGGGCGATGTTCATCGGAGCTTCCTCCCCTGGCGCGTGGAGCCTGCATGGAAAGCTTGCCACGACCCTCGCCCCATTGTCACAACCCCGTCATGCCGCGGCGGCTTACGACTCGCTGATAGAGATGATGGCGGCTTTTCGCTAAGGTGCCGGCCATCATTGCTGCCAAGGCATTCCGACACTTCAGCATGTCGAAATATTCCAGCTCGCCCACGCCGCCGGCACAGCGCTCCCGCGTCGGCGTTCTGCTCGTGAATCTCGGCAGCCCAAGCGAACCGACACCGCGTGGGGTGCGGCGCTTTCTGGCGGAAATGCTCTCGGATCCGCGGCTCATCGAGCTGCCCCGTGCGCTTTGGCTGCCGGTGCTGCACGGTGTGATCCTGCGTGTGCGACCGCGGCGCAGCGCCCGGCTCTATCGCAAGATCTGGATGCCGGAGGGCTCGCCGCTCATCGTGTACGCGCGCCGACTGGCAAACGCGCTGCAAGGGTCGCTTGCCGGGCAGGTCGACGGCGGTACGTCCGTGGAGATCGGCATGTGTTACGGCGAGCCTGCCATTGCCAACGGGCTGCGGGCGCTGCGCTCCAGGGGCGTACAGCGACTCATCATTCTTCCGCTCTATCCGCAGTACGCGGGCGTGACCACTGGTTCGGTGTTCGATCACGTCGCCGCGGAGCTCGCCGGCTGGCGCATCGTGCCAGAGCTGCGGTTCACCAACGATTATCACGACGCGGCGGCGTACATCGACGCGCTCAAGGCGAGCGTGCTTGAACACTGGCAGAAGAATGGCCGTTCGCAGCAACTCCTCATGTCCTTTCACAGCATGCCGAAACGGCTGTTCGAGAATGGCGATCCCTACTACATGCGATGCCGACACACCGCGGAGCTGCTGGCCGTTGCACTCGGCCTCAAGGAAGAGGAGTGGAGCCTGAGCTTTCAGTCGCGCTTCGGGTACGAGGAGTGGCTGCAGCCGTACACCGCCGACGTCGTGCGCGAGCGTGCACGGGATGGCGTGCGCAAGCTCACGGTGATCTGCCCGGGATTCTCCCTCGACTGCCTGGAATCACTGGAAGAAATCGCCATCACGGCGCGCGAAACATTCCTGGAGCACGGCGGCGAGACCCTCGACTACATTCCGGCACTCAACGAGCGAGCCGATCACGCCCGGCTGCTCAGCGATCTGGTCCTGCGCAACGCAAACTAGGCCAACCGCCGCAACCACTGCGGATTTCGCCGTCTGGCCGCCGGTCGGTCTGCGCGCGCCGCCGGTCGGAAGTCGGTGCGTGGACTTCGCGTGCAGCTGTTTGATCTGGCACGATCGCATCCAAGCATGGCACGGGGGCTCGCATGCTGGGACGCTTCCTGGAAATAAGCGTGCACGCGCCGAGCGTGCTGGAGTCGCTGGAGTTCTACCAGAAGCTCGGCTTTACGCAGGCGCAGGTGGGCGAAGCCTGGTCGCACCCATACGCAGTGGTCACGGACGGCCGCCTGTTCATCGGACTGCACGAATACGAGTTCGATTCGCCGTCACTCACTTTCGTCAAGCCTGATCTGGGGCGTCACATCGACGAGCTGGAAAACTTCGGCATCGAGTTTGCCTTTCGCAAGCTCGGCAACGACGTATTCAACGAGGCAGGCTTTCACGACCCGGACCGGGTGATGGTCACGCTGCTTGAGGCGCGCACCTTTTCTCCCCCGACGCGCGAACCGGGCGAGACCTCTTGGTGCGGCTATTTCGACGAGATCGGCATCCCGGCGCGCGATCCCGATCGTTCCAGGGATTTCTGGGAGCGACTGGGGTTCATCGCTACGGATGAACAGAGGGAGCCGTTTCGCCGTATTTCCCTGACCAGCGATTTTCTCGATCTCGGCCTCTATGCGACCCGCGAGCTGCGCAAGCCGGTGCTGCGCTTCACCGACCCGGAAATGCCGTCGCGTCTCAGCCACATCGAGAAACTTGGCATCGAGCGCTCGCAGCGCCTGCCTGCGGTGTTCGACCCTGAGAGGACGACGATGCTCGTGGCGCCCGAGGGCACCACGCTGCTTCTCATGACCGACAACCCCTGAGAGTCTGGCTGTCCGGTGCGACCTGAATCCGAGGCGGCTCGTCCTGCCGCGGCAGCATCTCGTACCTGAAACGTGTCAGCGCCGCTGAAAAACACTATCCTTGCGCGCCTCGAGGCCGGCCCGGTGAAATAACTCGAACGCCCGGCGAACATTTATTGGAGGATCCTGATGAACGTTCTGGTGCGCGCTCTGGTGCTGCTCATGCTGAGCGGCGCCGCATTCGCAGATGAAGGGATGTGGACTTTCGACAACTTCCCCAAGGAGCTGGTCAAGGAAAAACTCGGTGTCGAGATCACGGATGCCTGGCTCGATCACGCGCGCCTCGCGACCACGCGCCTCGAATCCGGGTGCACGGGGTCGTTCATTTCCCCCAACGGCCTGATTCTCACCAACCACCACTGCGCCAGCGAATGCCTGGCGCAGATGTCCACGCCGCAGAAAGACATGCTCGCGGACGGGTTTCTCGCTGCCTCGCGCAGCCTGGAGCCAGCCTGCAAGACTGAGCAGATCTCGGTGCTGGTCGCGATGGAAGACATTACCGCCAAGGTCAGCGCAGCGACCCAGGGACTCGACGACAGCGCAGCGAACTCCGCGCGCAAGAAGGAACTGACGCGGCTCGAACAGGCGTGCGAGGAAGCCTCGAAGAAGGACAAGCGCACCGGCGCCCTCTCCTGCGAATCGGTTTCGCTGTATCAGGGCGGCCAGTACTTCCTCTACAAGTACAAGCGCTACAGCGATATCCGTCTCGTGTTTGCGCCCGAGGACGACATCGCCGCCTTTGGTGGCGATCCAGACAACTTTCAATTCCCGCGCTACTGCCTCGACATGTCGATCATGCGGGCCTACGAGAACGGCAAGCCCGCCAGCACGCCGAACTATCTCAAGGTGAATTTCGCCGGTCCGGAAGCGGGAGACCCGGTGTTCGTCACAGGGCATCCGGGGAATACCCAGCGTCTGCTCACAGTCGATGAACTCATCTCGAACCGCAACGCTTATCTGCCGCTCTGGTTGCTGCGCTACGCAGAACTGCGTGGGCGCTATATCCAGTTCGCCAAGACCGACGCGGAGTCGTTGCGCATCGTGCAAGATCCCCTCAACGGGATCGAGAACTCGATCAAGGTACGGCGCAAGCAGCTCGACGCGTTGCTCGATGACAGCCTGATGCAGTCGAAGAGCGCGGAGGAAAAGGCGCTGCGTGACAAGGTGGCTGCCGATCCGGCGCTCAAGGCACTTGCCGGCCCGGCCTGGGACGACATGGCGAAGGCTCAGGTGGCGTTCCGCAATCAGCTGCTGCCATACACGTTCATCGAGAATGCTGCGGGTTTCAACAGCGAGCTGTATCGCTACGCGCGTGCGCTGGTGCGCGGCGCCGCGGAACGCGCCAAGCCGAATGAGGAGCGCTTCCGCGAATACACCAACGCGGCGCTTCCGCAACTCGAGCAGTACCTCAAGGCAGACACGCCCGTGTACCCGGCGCTCGAGAAGCTGACGTTGTCGTTCGCGCTGGAGCGCATGCGCGAATGGCTGGGGCCGGACGATGGGCTGGTGAGGAGCGTGCTCGGTAGTGAATCCCCGGACAGCCTCACGGCCCGTCTGGTCGATGGCAGCAAACTCGGCGACGCCAAGGTTCGAGCCCAGCTCTGGGAGGGCGGTGCCGCAGCCGTCGAGGCCTCAACCGATCCCATGATTCAGCTGGCACGCAAGGTGGATCCCGAGGCCCGAGAGATTCGCAAGCGTTACGAGGACGAAGTCGAAGCCCCCACGGAAGTCGCGAGCGAGACGAATCGCGCGCGCCCGATTCAAGGTGCTGGGAACCAGTACCTACCCGGACGCGACCTTCACACTGCGCATCAACTTCGGCACGGTGCAGGCGTGGGTTGAGAAAGGCGAGCCGGTAGCGCCGTTCACGACCCTCAAGGTGGCCTACGATCGGACGACCGGGAAGAAGCCATTCAGCATGCCGCCACGCTGGGTCGAGCAGAAGGGTTCTCTTGATCCGAGTACACGCTTCAACCTGTCAACCAACAACGACATCGTCGGCGGGAACTCCGGCAGCCCGCTTGATCAATGCCAAGGGCGAACTGGTGGGTCTCATGTTCGACGGCAACATTCACTCGATCTCGGGCTCCTACTGGTTCGATGTCGAGAAGAACCGGGCCATTGCCGTGGATCCGACGATCATGAAGGAAGCATTGACCAAGGTGTATCACGCGGACGCCCTGGTGAAGGAGATCTCCGGACGCTGACGGCCATTCCGGCCTCTTCAATCCCGGTCGTGCAGCAGGTGTAGTGCCGCTGCACGGCATTCTCCCTTAATCCGTTTAATCCCGCGCCCCGGCCCCGCACCAGGCGGGAAGGTGTCTCCTGCCGCGCCGCCTCCGACAGCCAATACGCACTGGCGATTGATTGTGGTGGCGACAAGCGTCTAACACTCCGAATCACCGCTGGCCAGAACCGCATGCAAAGCATCATCACGGAACCGTCCAGGACGGTCGTGCAGGCGACAATCCGCCCTGAAATCAGCGTCGTCGTGCCGGTCTTCAACGAGGAGGCCTGCCTGCCGGAGTTGTTCGTGCGGCTCTATGAGGCGCTCGATCGGCTGGGCGCACCTTACGAGTGCATCTTCGTGGACGACGGCAGCCGCGATCGCTCGGTCGCGCTGCTGCGCGCCCAGCACGCTGCGCGCCCTGGCGAAACGCGCGTGATCCTGTTTCAGCGCAACTTCGGCCAGCACGCGGCGATCCTGGCCGGATTCGAGCGCGCGTCCGGCGAGATCGTCATCACCCTCGATGCCGACCTGCAGAACCCTCCCGAGGAGATTCCCCGGCTGCGCGCAGCCATCAAGCTCGGGCATGACTATGTCGGTACCGTCCGACACGGTCGCCAGGATCATTGGGCCAGGCGCTGGGCCTCGCGCGCGCTGAACCACCTGCGGGAGAAGACCACCCACATCCACATCACCGACCAGGGTTGCATGCTGCGCGCCTACGCGCGCGACGTGATCGATGCGGTGAATGCGTCGCGCGAAGTGAATACTTTCATTCCCGCGCTCGCCTACCTGTACGCGCGCAATCCCACCGAGATCGAAGTCGCGCACGAGTCGAGGCGCGCCGGCCAGTCGAAGTATTCGTTCTACAAGCTGATACGGCTCAACTTCGATCTGATGACCGGCTTCACCTTCGTGCCGCTGCAACTGTTTTCCATGCTCGGCATGGCGATCGCGGGCATGTCGGGACTGCTCGTGATCTATCTCGTGGCGCGACGCCTGATCCTGGGGCCGGAGGCGGAAGGCGTGTTCACCCTCTTTGCCATCGCCTTCATGCTGATCGGTCGTGGCGCTGTTCGGCATCGGCCTGATCGGCGAATACGTCGGCCGCACCTACGAGCAGGTACGCGGCCGGCCTCGCTACATCGTCGCAGCAGTACTCGAAAGTCAGAAGGGCAGGCAGCGCGAGCGACTTCGTGTTTAGAGCGGTCGTGTTCGCCTACAGCGAAGTCGGATTTCGCTGCCTGCGCGTACTGCTCGATCGAGGCATCGATGTCCCCCTGGTGTTCACGCACGCGGATGCTCCTGGCGAGGTGCACTGGTTTCAAAGCGTGGCGCGGCTTGCGACGGAGCACGGGATCGAGGTGGTCACACCTGAGAATCCGAATTCGGCAGGGTGGGTCAAACGGGTGGATGCACTCACGCCGCACTACATCTTTTCCTTCTATTACCGCTCGATGCTCGGCCAGCCCCTGCTGAGCAACGCCCGTTGGGGTGCGCTCAACATGCATGGGTCGCTCCTGCCCAAGTATCGCGGCCGCGCTCCGGTCAACTGGGCCATTCTCAATGGCGAGAGCAGCACGGGCGCGACGCTGCATTACATGGTGAGCAAGCCCGATGCCGGACCGATCGTCGCGCAGCGCGTGGTCCCGATCGGGACGCAACGATACCGCGCTCACGGTATCGGTCGCGGTGGCCCAGACCGCGGCGGATCTGCTCGAGGACTGCCTGCCACTGCTCGCAGAAGGACCCCCTGCTGCGAGACCCATGGAGCTCACGGCCGGCTCTTACTTCGGTGGCCGCACGCCGGAGGACGGGCGCATCGACTGGTCCTGGCCGGCCGAGCGCATTCACGCGTTGATCCGCGCGGTCGCGCCACCATTCCCCGGGGCTTTCACCGACCTCGGGCCGCAGCGCATCGTGTTCGAGTCGTCGCGCTGGACTGGCGAATCAGCCCTTTCCCATGTCGGGGCACGGCTATACGTGGAGCGCGGCGAGCACCTCAATCTCGATTGCGCCGATGGCTTCAGGCTGGAGATTCCCTCCCTGGCCATCAACGGCCAATCGCTCGACGCGCGCGATTTCGCCCGACTGCATGGCGACACGCCAGTGCTGCTCGACAACTTCTCTGCACCGGAAACGCTTGTTCATGAAGAAGCTGCTCATACTCGGCGTTAACGGCTTCATCGGCCATCACCTGAGCGAAGCGGTGATGCGCGAGACGGATTGGCATGTCTACGGGATGGACCTGGAGAGCGATCGGGTCGCGCAGTTGCTCGACCACCCGCGCTTTCACTACTTCGAAGGCGACATCACGATCAACCGCGAGTGGGTCGAGTACCACATCCGCAAGTGCGACGTGCTCCTGCCGTTGGTTGCGATCGCCACACCCGCCACCTACATCACCGACCCGCTGGGTGTTTTCGAGCTCGACTTCGAGGCCAACCTGCCCTTGATCCGGCAATGCACGAAGCATCACAAGCGCGTCGTGTTTCCATCGACCTCCGAAATCTACGGTATGTCGACGGACAGCGAGTTTCATCCGTATGAATCCTCGTTGGTGCTCGGACCGATCCCGAAGTCGCGCTGGATCTATGCGTGCAGCAAGCAGCTACTCGATCGGATCATCTGGGCCTACGGTGCCGACCAGGGACTCGATTTCACGCTGTTTCGCCCTTTCAACTGGATTGGTCCGGGACTCGATCGCATGCAGACGCCGAAGGAAGGCAGCTCGCGGGTGCTAACGCAGTTCCTGGGCAACATAGTGCGTGGCGAGGACATTCAGCTGGTTGATGGCGGCTCGCAGCGGCGTTGCTTCACCTACGTGTCCGAAGGCATCGATTGCCTGCTGAAGATCATCGCCAACCGGGCCGGTATCGCCTCCGGGCGCATCTACAACATCGGCAATCCGGCCAACGATCTTTCGATCCGCCAGCTCGCAGAGCTGATGCTGGATACCGCCCGGTCGATTGACGTCTATGCCGCCTCTGCAGCGCAGGTGCGCATCGTCAATGTTTCGGCGGACAAGTACTACGGTGCCGGCTACCAGGACGTTCAGAGCCGTGTGCCCTGGATCAGGAATACGACCGAGGAGCTCGGCTGGACTCCACAGGTCGACATGCGCACCGCCGTGCGCCACATCTTCGAGTCCTACCGCGCCAATCTCGGCGATGCCCGCGCGCTGGTGGATGCCGCCTGATCCACGACGAAATGAGCGGCACTTCGCCTGCCAATGGCGCGCGCGATGAGCGCATACGTCGGCTGGCACTCAAAATCGACGTCGACACGCTGCGCGGAACGCTCGAGGGCGTCCCACGTCTGACCGCCCTGCTGCAGCGGTTGCGCGCACGAGCAACGTTCTACTTCAGCGTCGGACCTGACCACACCGGGCGGGCACTGCGACGCGTATTTCGGCGCGGTTTCCTCGGCAAGGTCCGGCGCACCTCGGTGCTGGAACACTACGGCTGGAAAACGCTGCTGTATGGCACGTTGTTGCCGGGCCCGCATATCGGCAGGTACGCGGCTGCGTTGATGCGTGCAGTGCGCGATGCGGGGTTCGAGGTTGGCCTGCACTCCTATGATCACGTCCGCTGGCAGGATGGTGTCGCCCGCGCCGATGAGTCCTGGACCGAGGCGGAGTTCGAAAGAGGCGTCGCGGCGTTCACTGCGGTGTTCGGCCATCCGCCGGATTCACACGCCGCGGCCGGCTGGCAGCTCAACCCGCATGTGCTGGCACTCGAGTCGCGGTACCGCTTTCGTTACGCGAGCGATACGCGCGGCAAGGCCCCGTATCTGCCCGAGATGCACGGTGTGATGGGTGAGTGTGCGCAGCTCCCTACGACCCTGCCGACTCTCGATGAGCTGATCGGCGTCGACGGCAACTCTGCCGAGGACGCCGTGAATGTGCTTCTCGCCGCCACCGCGTCGCACCCGCCGATGAGCCACGTCTTCACCCTGCACGCGGAGCTCGAGGGCCAGCGGCTGCTGCCGCAATTCGAGCGCCTGCTCACCGGGTGGATGTCGCAAGGCTTCGAGCTCGTGGCGATGCGTGATCTGTTCGAGCATCTGCAAGTGAATCACTTGCGCCGCCACGAAATCGATCTCGACCAAGTTCCGGGCCGCTCCGGCACGCTGGCCATCCAGGGCCGCTGGCTGACTCGAGCGGTCGGCGCATGACCAGCGCGACAATACAGGTTCAGCGTCGTCGTATCGCGCTGCTTGCAGTGCTCCTGGCGTTCACGCTGTCCTGGTTGGTCCTGCTCGGCCACCGCGCGCTGTTCAACCCGGACGAGGGACGCTACGCGGAAATCCCGCGCGAGATGTTCGAATCCGGCAACTGGCTGGTGCCGAGGCTCAACGACCTGGTCTACATCGAAAAGCCGCCACTGCAGTACTGGGCCACCGCGGCCAGCTATGCCGTGTTCGGCACGAGCGACTGGTCGGCACGTTTCTACACCGGCCTGTGTGGACTTCTCACCGTGTTGATCAGCGCAGGCCTCGCGTGGCGCATCTGGGGCCCCGCCATTGCATGGCGCGCAGGAATCATGTCAGGGAGCTCGCTGCTGATCGTCCTGATGGCACATCAGCTGACTCTCGACATGAGTCTCACATTCTTCACGACGCTGATGCTCGCGGCATTCTGCATCGCCCACCACTCACGCACCGCCGATTCGAGGCGCAGGTACTGGATGTGGCTCGCATGGGCCGCTGCCGCGGGGGCCTATCTCACCAAGGGGCTCGTGGCGCTGGTCCTCCCGGCGCTGACGCTCCTCGCGTACTCGATCGTGCAACGGCGGTGGTCGATCTGGCGCCAGCTCTCGATTGCGAGCGGCCTGACGTTCTTTCTGCTGCTGACACTGCCGTGGATGCTGCTCATGCAGCGCGAGGTGCCACAGTTCTTCGACTTCTTCATCGTGCGAGAACACTTCGCGCGTTATCTCACGATGGTCTCCGATCGCTACGAGCCGTGGTGGTTCTTTCCCGCAGTTCTCGCGCTCGGCTCTCTGCCGTGGACGATACCCACAGTGCGTGCGCTGCTCACCGGCTGGCGCCGGTCGACGAGCGGAGAAGGCTTCGATGTGCGACGCTTTCTGTGGATCTGGAGCGTGAGCGTCTTCATGTTCTTTTCAGCCTCGGACTCCAAGCTCGTGCCTTATATCCTGCCGATGTTTCCCTCCGTCGCGTTATTGATGGCGACGATGGAGGAAACGCGGCTGCGTCGCGACCTGCGCCATACGGGCGTACTTCTCCTCATCATAGGGGCGACTTTCCTCACTCTGGCTGTGTTGATGCCACGACTAGTGCCGGCAACACCGCGCGGCGAACTGTTCTTCGACCTGCGGCCGGTATTGTTCACCGACGCCGGGATAGCGCTGATCGGCGGTTTCCTCGTCACACGCAAGAACGACAGCCTGCGACTGGCTGCAATCGTCGGTGCGACCGGCTATCTTTGCGCCGCGGCGCTCCTGTGGGGTGCGCGGGCAGTGGAGGAGGTCTATTCGGGCGAATCGCTCGCCACCCAGTTGCCGCCTGCCCTCTACCGGGATGTACCGATGTTCAGCGTTCGCACCTACGATCAGTCCTTGCCGTTCTACCTGCGCCGCACGATGACGCTCGTCGACGAAAAGGGCGAGCTCACTTTCGGACTCGAGTTCGAGCCACACAAGGGAATGCCGAGCCTCGAGATCTTCGAGTCGCAATGGCGGGACCTGCCACAGGGGCTTGCAGTCGTCGAGCCAAAGACCTACGCACTCCTGCAGCAGCATGGTGTGCCGATGGTGGTACGCGCCCGTGATCTGCGTCGCCTGATCGTGAGCCGGCAATGAACGCTCTCACCTGGCTGTTGTTGCTCGGCGGTGTGCTGCTGAATGCAGCCGCACAGCTGCTGCTCAAAGCGGCGACGCGCACGAGCGGCGAACTGCTGTCCGACGCGGGTCAGGTCTCCTGGAGCGCCGCCGAAGGATTGCTGCGCACCGCGCCGCTTTGGGCGGGGCTCGCGTGCTACGGGATCAGCGTGTTGCTGTGGCTCGGCGCCTTGTCGCGCGTGCCGGTGAGCATTGCGTACCCCATGCTCTCGATCGGCTATGTCGTCAACGCATTCGCAGCCGCAATTCTGTTCGGCGAAGCGCTGACGGTCGCGAAGATGAGCGGCATCCTGCTGATCGTTGCCGGCGTGGTGGTTCTCGCCCGGGCTGCGCCATGAAAGACTACCTGCCTTTCACCCGGCCGACGATCGACGAGGGAACCATCGCCGGGGTCGCGGACGTCCTGCGCTCCGGCTGGATCACGACCGGGCCGCAGGTGACGCGCTTCGAAGGCGAGCTCGCGGCGTATCTCGGCGGCGGCCGGCAGGTTCGATCCTGCACCTCGGCGACCGGCGCACTCGAGATGGCACTCGTCGCAGCCGGGATCGGACCGGGCGACGAAGTGATCGTGCCGGCAATGAGTTTCGCAGCTTCCGCCAACGTCGTGGTGCGCGTCGGCGCGGTGCCAGTTTTTGTCGACGTCGGGCTGCGCAATCGCAATATCGAGACGGCGCAGCTCGAAGCGGCGCTGACACCGCGCACCCGCGCCATCATGCCAGTGCATTTCGCCGGTCTGTCTGCGGACCTCGATGCCGTACACGCACTCGCCTCGCGCCACGGCCTGCGCGTGATCGAGGACGCAGCGCACGCCATCGGTTCCGCCTGGCGCGGCCGCAGGATCGGTTCGTTCGGCGACATCGTCTGCTTCAGCTTCCACCCCAACAAGAACATCACGACCATCGAGGGCGGCGCTATCGTGACTGCTGATGCGGCGGTGCTCGCGGCGGTGGAGCAGCTGCGCTTTCATGGCATCCAGCGCAACGCCGAGGGCGAGCTCGACGTGGTGCGTGCCGGTGGCAAGTACAACTTTTCCGACGTCTCGGCCTGCATCGGGATCGCGCAACTCGCGAAGCTCGAGAGCTTCAATCGCCGCCGTCGTGAACTCGCTGCGCGCTACTTCGAACTGCTTCAGGAGCAGGACGGCTTGCTCCTGCCGGAACGCGGCGACCAGGATCATTCCTGGCACATCTTTGCGGTGCTGATCGACTACGCGCAGTTCGGCTACACGCGGCCGCGCCTGCAACGCGCGCTGCATGAGCAGGGCATCGGCACCGGCGTTCACTATCCCAGCATTCCGGCGCTCACTTTCTATCGACAGCTCGGTCACGTGCCGGAGCGCTGGCCGAACGCACTGCGCATCGGCCGCGAAACGCTCACCCTGCCGCTGTTCCCGGCCATGCGGGACGAGGACGTCGAGCGAGTTGTGAAAACGCTGTGGAGCACCTTGCGTCGCGATTGATTCCGACGTGAGAAGCCGTCTCACCCTGTGCGAGGCGCTGCGTGTCGCAGTGACCGCACAAGCGGATGAAATCCCTGAGACACGCAATCCGTTCATGTCTGCCGGCGCTGTTGATTGCTCTGCTCGTGCAGGGCACTGCCGCTGCCGACACCGCGATTGAAGCGCCCCCGCCGCTGCACACCGGACCTACGTGGCTTCCGTCTGACGCCGAGCTCGAAGGCGCCGGTGCGTCGTTCGGCGAGATCAGAATTGTCAACCAGAACATCTTCGACCTGGAGGATCCGAAGGAGGACACGACACTGTTCCGCCTCGCCAACCGCCTGCACATCACCACGCGCGAAGAGGTTATCCGGCGCCAGCTCCTGTTCGGCAGCGGCGATCGATATTCGAAGCGGCTGATGGAGGAATCCGAGCGGCTGTTGCGATCGGCCCGCTACCTCTACGACGCTTCCATCCGGCCCGTCGCGTATCACGACGGTAAAGTCGACGTCGAAGTCGTCACGCGCGATGTGTGGACACTCAATCCGGGCATTTCTTTCGGCCGGCACGGCGGGAAGAACACCGCCGGAATCGAGACTCGAGGAGCTGAACCTGCTCGGCTGGGGGCAATCCATTTCCGCCTCTCACAAGTCCGGCATCGATCGCGATGAGAACCTGGTCGAATTCAAGGACGCGAATCTTGTCGGCAGCCGCATCAACCTGCAGGCGAGCTATGCGAACAACAGTGACGGCTCGCGCCACGAGCTGCTCGTCGACCGGCCCTTCTACTCGCTCGATACGCGGCGTGCCGGAGGCATCGCTCTCGCCGACGATGAGCACGTCGACTCGCTCTACGACCTGGGCGAAATCGTCGACCAGTTCCGCGAGCAGCGTCGCTTCGCCGACGTCTACGGGGGCATCTCACCAGGCCTGCAGGACGGTTGGGCGCATCGCCTGACTTTCGGTTTCACTTTCGACGAACGGCAGTTCCAGGCGCTGCAAGAGCCAGGGGCCACGAGCCTGGTGCCCGAGGATCGCAAGCTCGTCTATCCGTGGATCGGCTTCGACCTGGTCGAGAGACAGCTACCTCAAGCTCAAGAATCACGACGAGATCGAGCGCACCGAGGATTTCTTCCTCGGCACGCGCATCACCGGGCGCCTGGGACTCAGCGATCCGGCGTTCGGCGCAGATCGGAACGCCGTGGTATTCGCAGCACCGCCGGCCATGGCCTGTCGCCGACACCGGCCTCGACGCTCCTGTACTGCCGGCGCGCTCATGGTCGCTACGAGGACGGCGACGCTCGCAACACCGTCCTGGACGCAGGCGATTCGCTACTACACGCAGCAGTCGCGCAACTGGCTGTTCTTCGCGACGCTGCAGGGCACGGCCGGTCACAACCTCGACCTCGACAACCAGATCCTGCTCGGCGGCGACAACGGTCTGCGTGGCTACCCGCTTCGCTACCAGGGCGGCGAAGCGCGTGCGCTCCTCACCCTGGAGCAGCGCTACTTCACCGACTGGTATCCGTTTCGGCTGTTCCGCGTAGGTGCAGCGGCATTCATCGACATGGGTCGCACCTGGGGCGAGACGCCGTTGAGCACTCCGAGTCTCGGGCTGCTGAAGGACATTGGCATCGGCCTGCGCCTCGGGAGCAGCCGCTCCGGCCTCGGCAACATCATCCACATCGATCTCGCGTTTCCGCTCGACGGCGATCCGTCGATCAGCAAAGTGCAACTCCTCGTGGAAACCAAGCAGCGCTTCTGATCACCGCTCGACTCAGCCCGTCTTCTTCGCTGCAACCACCGAGAACTTGACCTTCATCTGATCCTGCACCTGCAGCGCGCCGCCCAGCACGCTGAAGGGCTTGAGACCAAGTTCCGACTGCTTGACGGAAAATTCTCCCGTCGCCGTCAGGTGATCGCCCTCGTACTTCACGGCGACCGGAACCTGGATCTCGCGTTCCTGGTCCTTGACCTTCACTCTCACCGTCGCCTGCATGGCTTCGCGCGTGCCTGCGATTTTCGTCGAGCTCAGCTCGACACCCGGATAGTGCTCGCCGTCGAGGAGCGCCTCTCCCAGCAGGTTCTTGCGCGTTCCGTCTTTGGCCGAGTCGGGCACTTCGGCCTTGAAATCCTCGCCCTCCTGCTGGCGCAGGCTCGCCTCATCGACTTCGAGCAGCGTCACCGGCATCACCAGGTCGAATGCACAGTGAGCAACGTCATCGTGCACGTACACGGTGCCGGTGAGATTGTGCGAGGCAATCACGTGGTTATGGCCCGCCGCGGAAAACGCGCCACCCTTGTAGGTCAGAATACGTACCAGCGACTCTTCGGATCGGACCTGGTAGAGCGCGGCCCCCCTGATGTCGCGTTCGGGGATACCGGTAGTCGGTGTCGGCCCGGTCGGAACCTCGGGTCGTTGCGCAGCCGGGCAGCCCAGCAGCGCTGCGCACAAGGCAAGAATCGCGATCGAGCGAAGCAGGCGGATCATGGGTTCACCGTCTATTCAGGGTGATGAGCCGAGAGTCCGGCGCGTTGGGCACTATGCCACAGAGAGTGCAAAGCGATGAGGCGCCGGATGCCAGACGAGGTTGAGCAACATCGAGTGATTCCATTATGGTGGCACGCTTCGGGGCACGACCCCACTTCAGTTGCAGATCCATTTCCGACCGTGGAGAGGCCATGCAGTTTCGCAATACCGTGATTCGCTGGGGCGCGCTCTCACAGACCTTCCATTGGGTGATCGTGGTACTGATCATCGTGCAGTTCGTGCTGGCGCGGATCGCGCATGAGCTGCCCCTGGGCCTGGAAAAATTTGCAGTCCTGGCCCGGCACAAGTCCATCGGCATCACCATCCTGGCGCTCGCCACGTTGCGACTCCTGTGGCGCTGGATGAATCCCGTTCCACCGCTGCCGGATACACTCAAACCGTACGAACGGGTGCTCGCGCACGTCACGCACTTCGGCCTGTATTTCTTCCTGTTCGCGATGCCCATCACCGGGTGGATGTTGTCCACTGCTTCCAACTTTCCGGTGAGCTACTTCGGCTGGTTCACGCTGCCCAACCTCATGACGCCGGACAAGCAGACGGCCGACGTGATGCACGAGGTGCACGAGACGCTGTTCAACGATCCTGGTGGCGTTCGCGGTGTTGCACATCGCCGCGGCACTTAAACACCATCTCGTGCTCAAAGACGACGTGCTGCGGCGCATGTTGCCGTCCTCATCCCGAACGCCGAGGTGATCAATGCGTAGAACGCACGCCACTCTCTCTTTGGTGCTTTGCTCCACGATGGTGCTGGCCTGCGGTCCTGCGCCTAGCCCCTCGCCAGCCGAGGCCGCGACGCCAGACTTCCGCCGCTGCCGCGGCGACTCCGGTGCTCGCGGCGACTCCGGCGGCTGCGGCGACTCCGGCGGCTGCGGCGACTCCGGCGGCCGGCGCCACGAACTACGCGATGGATCCGGCCAAGAGCTGGCTGGGCTTCACGGCCAAGCAGAGCGGCGGTGATGTCGATGCCCGGTTCGAGAAATTCTCGGCCCAGATCGCATTCGCCGATGCCAATCTCGCCGGCAGCCGTTTCGATGTACAGGTCACGACGCAATCGGTGAACTCACAGGACAGCGATCGCGACACGGTGCTGCGCGACAAGGACCTCTTCGACTCGGCGAAGTACCCGACCGCCCACTTCGTCACGTCAGCCTTCACGCGCAAGGCTGCGGGGCAATACGAGGCGACGGGCAAGCTCACGATCCGCGACGTGACGCACGAGATCCGCCTGCCATTCACCTTCCAGACCGCGCAGGAAGGAGGCAAGACAGTCGCATGGTTGAAGGGCGGCGTGACGGTCAATCGCCTCGATTACGGTGTCGGCCAGGGCGATTGGAAGGACACCTCGGTCGTCGCCAACGAAGTGAGAGTCAAGTTCGAGCTGCGCCTGCTGCCGAAATGAGTCCCCGCCGCATCGACCGATGACGCAAGCGTTCGACGACGTCGGCGAATGTGTCGATGCGGCTCTGCGTCGTCTCGGCGGGCGAATCGTGCTGGCCCTGCCGCTGGCGCTGGGCAAGCCCAATCCCCTGGTGAATGAGTTCTACCGGCGTGCGGTGCGCGACCCGAAGATCGAGCTGCACATCTTCACGGCGCTGAGCCTGCGCAAGCCCTCGGCCACAAATGAGCTCGAGCGCCGCTTTCTCGAGCCGTTCGTGGCGCGCGTCTTCGGCAACTACCCGGAGCTCGACTACGTGGCCGCTGTGCGCGCCGGAACGCTGCCCGCCGAATATCGAAGTGGTCGAATTCTTCCTGGAGCCGGGGGCGTATCTCAATGTGCCCTACGCTCAGCAGCATTACCTGAGCGCCAACTACACGCATGTCGGTGCCGAAGTCCTGCGTCGCGGCGTCAACGTCATCGCTCACCTGGTGGCAAGGCGTACCGTCGAGAACCGGACGAGCCTCAGCCTGAGCTGCAACCCAGACGTCACGCTCGAGTTGCTGCCAGAGCTGCGCCGCGCCCGGCAGGAAGGTCGCGATGTGCTTGCCATCGGTGAAGTGCATCGCCAGCTGCCCTTCATGTTCGGAGACGCCGAGATCGAGGAGAGCGAGTTCGACTATCTCCTCGATCATCCCCGCTACGACTTCGATCTGTACTGCCCGCCGAACCTGCCCCTCAGCACGGTCGACTACGCGATCGCGTTGCATGCCAGTGCCCTGGTGCGCGATGGCGGCACGCTGCAGATCGGGATCGGCGAACTCGGCGATGCGATTGTCTACTGCCTGCAGCTGCGGCACCGGCAGAACGCGACCTGGCGCCAGCTGCTCGAGGACGGCGGAGTCCTCGCGCGCTCGGGCGCGGCGATCGAGGCAATCGGCGGCACCGGGCCGTTTCAACAAGGCCTGTACGGTTGCTCGGAGATGTTCGTCGACGGACATCTCGACCTCTATCGCTCGGGGATCCTCAAGCGACGCGTATTTCCACATCTGCCCCTGCAGCGCGCGCTCAATGCGGGCACGATCGGCGAGCGCGTCACGCCCGATCTGCTGGAGCAACTCCTCGCAGCAGGGCTACCCGGCCGGCTGAGTGCGGATGAGTTCGCGACGCTCCAGCACATCGGCGTTTTCAGCAGCGAATGCAGGTTCGCCGACGGGCGCATCGGCCTGCCCTCGGGTACCTGGCTGGAAGCCGATCTCGCCGATCCGGAAGTGCGCCGCAAACTCGCCGGTTCCGGTCTCGGGGTACGCCTCAGGAACGGCGTGCTCCTGCACGGCGGTTTCTTTCTCGGCCCGAAGGGATTCTACGCAGCACTGCGCGATCTGCCGGAAAGCGAGCGTCGCCAGTTCAACATGACCAGCGTCAGCTTCATCAATCAGCTCTACGGCGATGACATCGCCCTGCGCATCGAGCAACGCCAACACGCGCGCTTCATCAATACCGCGATGATGATCACGCTGACTGGCGCTGCGATCTCCGACGGTCTCGCGGACGGCAGGGTCGTGAGCGGCGTCGGCGGTCAATACAATTTCGTGGCGATGGCACACGCGCTGCGGGGCGCGCATTCGGTACTCTGCGTACGCAGCACACGCAGCCGGGGTGGCAAAACCGTTTCCAACCTCCTGTGGAACTACGGTCACTGCACGATCCCGCGCCACCTGCGCGATGTCGTGATCACCGAATACGGGATCGCGGCGATTCGTGGTCGCGAGGATCGGGAAGTGATCGCGTCGCTCATCAACATCGCCGACTCGCGCTTCCAGGATGATCTGCTGCGCGAGGCGCAAGCCGCCGGGAAGTTGCCGCGCGGCTATCGCATTCCCGACCTCCATCGCAACAACACGCCCGAATCGCTGGAGAAAATGCTGGCGGTTCAACGGAGCGCGGGCCTATTTTCCGACTATCCGTTCGGCACCGACTTCACCAGCGAGGAGATCGTGCTGGCGAAGGCCCTCGGACGATTACGGGATCGAACCGCCACTCTGAAGGGCAAGGCCGGCGCGATCGCGGCAGCATTGGTGCGAGGCGGTGCCCCGGCGGCGTTGCGACCGTTTCTTGCCCGGCTGCAGCTCGACCGCCCCGGCAACGCGCAGGAACTTCTCTGGCAACGGCTCGTCGCGGCGGAACTTCGCGATCTTGTGCATTGACGGCCGGCAGGCAGTCATCTGCGCGTCACACACGTGCCACGAGTATTTCATCACTCCCATCCAAGCTGGCGCAGGCATGGCGGTGCTCAAGAAGAAGCCGGCCGCCGCCTTCAGGCCGAGGCGATGAGGCAGTCATCAACCCGGTCGGGTAGCAAGGACGGATGCGGTAAGTCCTCACGCTCTCCGGCCTGAAGTATCCGGCGCGGCGGTCAATGCACCGCGCGATTCTGCACTTCCCCTTTGCTCGCCAGCGTGAAGCGCGCTTCGGTCGTCGCGCGTTTGCCGGTGATCAGGTCGGCTGCGAGCCGTCCTACGGCGGGACCGTGCTTGAACCCATGGCCTGAGCCTGCGCCGAGCAACCAGACGTTTGCCCATTCGGGATGCCGGTCGATGAGCAGGTCGCCGTTGGAGCTGTTTTCGTACTGGCAGACCCGGGACTCGACCACTGGCCGGCCCTTCAGCGCCGGGAAACGCCGCTGCATGTAGTCGCGCACTTCCGCCAGCGCACCGGGGGAGAACTGCCGATCGCCGACATCCGGATCGATCGCGGGTCCGTGCTGGTCGTGCGCAATCTTGAAGCCGCGGCCTTCAAGATCCGGGAATCCGTAGAAGATGTCGCCGTTGTTGAAATCCGCCCAGCCAGGCAGCTGCCCGGGCGAGAAGCGTTGATCGCCCGCCGGCGGCGCGAAGAAAAACACTTCCTGTCGGGTCGGAAAGATGCGCGGACCCAGAAGCTGCGGAAATAGCTTCGGTAACCAAGGGCCGCAGGCGAACGCGAATCGTTCGGCATGCAGCATGCTGCCGTCAGCGGTGGCAACGGATGTGAGCTTGCCTGCACCCGGCGGCAGCACGGAAGCGAGCCGATATTCCCCGCCCGCAAGCACGAACTCGCGCATCAGCGTCTGCACCGCGCGCCGTGCCATCAACGCGCCGAGTTGCGGCTCGTACAAGCCGATCTCGATCCCACCCCAGTCGACTTGCGGAAAGCGCTTCTTCAGCGTCGCATGGTCCAGAGCTTCCGTCGACAGGTTCAGACGCCGGTGAACCTCGAGCGTCTCCTTGACGTATGGCTCCTGTCGGGCAAAGAAGAAGAGCACCCCGAGCGGGTGAAAGATCGGCAGCCCGGACCGTTCCGACAACCAGCGCCAGTCGCCGAGTGAGTCCCAGGCCATGCGGGTGTAGATCTCGTCGCGACCGTAGGCGGTGCGCGTCATGCGTGATTCGCCGCCGGAGGAAGCCCGGGCATGTCCAGGTCCCCACGCATCGAGCACCAGCACGCGTTGCCCGGCACGTTGCAGATGCCAGGCTGTCCACGCGCCGAATACGCCTGCGCCGACCACGATCGTGTCCCAACGACCGTTGCTCACGCGTTTGGCGGGAATGCTTTCAGGAGTTGATGCAGGGCCGGCATTCGCTGAAGCGGGCGGGGCTGCCGCGGTGGTAGAACTCGCGGCAGCCGGCCCAACTGTCAGCAGCGTGGCGATCCCGCCCGCTGCTCCCCCCAGCACAGTGCGGCGTGTGAGCTGCGATCGATCGGTATGCTCCGACATCAATCGCGCCACGCCGCTCCGCGCCCCATTGATCAGAAATCGACCAGCAGACTCACTCCGTAAGTCCGCGGCTGGTTGGTCAGGTAGCCCACCCGGGCGCCTCGACCGCGCTCGCGGTCCACCGACAGGAACGCCCGTTCATCGGTCAGGTTGTTGCAGAACACGGCTGCATGCCACCGATCCGAGCCAAAACCGAAGCGCGCATTCAGTATGTCGTAAGCCGGCAGTTCCGGATTGAATGTGAACGTCGGCTGCGTGAGCGGGCCACCGAACTGACGCAGCGTGACCGTGCCGAAGTTCGGCTGCTCATCCTCGATGCGCGAGAACGATGAGCCCACGTGCTGGTACGTCAGATTGACGAAGCTCTGCATGGTGGTCGACCAGTCCCAGCTGTACGTGGCAGTCGCCGCACCCTGGAACTCGGGCGAGGTCGGCAGGCGATTGCCCTTCTGGATGCCCGCGATCACGTCCGTCGAGCCGGCATAGAGGAGCGTCGAATCGAGCTCCGCGTTGAGCCAGGTGGCAGAGATGCCGAAATCCCAGTTCGCGGTCGGGCGCGCAAAGAGTTCGGCCTCGATGCCGTAACTGTGTGCCTTGGGCACGTTCACGACGATACGGGAGGAGCAGCTGCTGACGTCGACGCCATCCTGCAGGTCCTTGATGTCGCTGTAGAAGACCGCCGTGTTGAAGGTCACGGTGCCGCCGGCGAAGCGCATCTTGGCGCCCAGCTCGTAGTTCCACAGCGTTTCATCGTCCCACGTCGTGAAAGCACTGAATGTAGTGACGTCGCGCGGATCGCCGCAGATCGGTCCGTTCAACGGATCGTTGATGCCGCCGAGTCGGAACCCGCGCGACACCTGCGCGGTGAGTCTCATATCGTCGTTGGGGGAGTAACTCAGGATCAGGCGCGGTGAAAGACCGTCCGAATCGGTCGAGCCCGGCACATCCGCCTGGGGTGCGGTAAAGAAGCCGGCGAAGGTGAGCACGCGATCCTCATTGAAGTTGTAGTAGCGCAGCCCGCCCGTCAACGCCCACTGCTCGGTGAAGTGCCAGGTGGCCTCGCCAAAAGCCGCGTACTGCTTGAACTTGTAGCTCAGGCGCGAGAAGAACGGATTATCGGGGGGCGGATTGCCGACATCCGCAGGAGTCTGGCCGACGTGGTCAAGCCACACCGCGTCATAGCCGGGCGTGGGCAGATCCTGGCCGTAGTCGCGGTCCGTGTCCTGGTAGAAAGCGCCTACCAGCCAGTCCAGCGTTTCGCTGCCGTTCGAGGCGAGGCGTATTTCCTGGGTGAATGACTGCAGGCTGGTCCTGTCGATGAGCTCCGAGTTCAACCTGACCTCGGGTGAGGTTCCTCCTACGTCGAACGTCACGCTACCCGTGAGCTGGCTCGCGTCGCGATCGACTTCGACGTCGCGATCGGTGTACGAGCTGATCGAGGTCAGGGTTGCAGCACCGAAGTCATAGGTGATCTTGAGATCTCCCATCCGGAGCTCATCGGTCAACCCCTCCTCGAGCTGAGTGAACTGACGGCGCCCGCCCAAAGTAACGGGAGGTTCGGTGGTCGTAAAAGGATTGCCGAGAATGTTGTAGACGTCGATGCGCGGGTAGCCGTCGGTGTCGAGCTTCTGGTACACGAGGCGCGGTGTGATCGAGAGCTGATCGGTGGGCTGGATCAGCACCGCCACGCGCGCGCCTTCCTTGGTCCCGCTGTCGATGTCTTCCTTGACGCTGAGGTCGGGCTGCACCGCGTCGATGAAGCCCGGAATCTCGTCGTAGTAAGCCGCGATGCGTAGCGCTGCCCGGTCGCCGAGCGGCGCGTTGAGCATGCCCTTGATGGCGCCACCATTGTCAGCGCCCGTACCGTCCGTGAACGACACCTCCGCCGCACCCTGGAACTCGCCGAGCTGGGGCTGAGCAGTGATGTAACGCACCGTTCCGGTCGATGATCCGGCACCGAACAGCGTGCCCTGTGGACCGCGCAGAACCTCCACGCGTTGCAGGTCGAACAGGTCCAGGTCCGGCGTGAACAACGCGATCGAGATCGGCGTTTCATCGAGATACACGCCTACGGATTCCTTGACGCCCGGCTGGTCGCGCACCACCTGGCCGGAGCTGATGCCGCGGATCGCGGCCTGGCTCTGGCCCGGGCCAAGATCGGCAATCGCCAGGCCGGGGACGTTGCGCGCCAGATCGATGATGTTGTTGGTGCCGGAGTTGCGGATCTGACTTTCGGTCTGTGCAGCGACCGAGAACGGAACGTCCTGCAGAGTCTGTTCGCGCTTGCTGGCCGTTACGATCAGTTCCGCGAGTACTTTATCGTCGGCCGTCTGTTGGGCCGTCTGCTGCGCGCCGGCGCCGAACGGCAACAGCGCGACTGAAGTCAGGATCGCGAGCGAGATTGCGTGTCTCATGGAGAGTCCCCCTTCCAATGAGCACAGCCGCTAAAATGCGGCTGTTGCTTTTTCATAACGGGGAGTATGTCCGTAAACGCGGGGCGAGAGAAGCCACCGGCAACGATGATGTGGCCGCGTGTTGCGGAAAAAAGACGCGTTGGTCGGACTATTTCTTTTTGCGCACCGGCGCGCGCCGCGCGGCCGCTCGCGACTTGAGTGCGTGCTTGGTCTTCGTCCGCGTCGCACGTTTCTTCTTGGCCGTCCGTGCGTTAGCGCCTCGCGTCGATTTCTTTGCTGCGCCCGTAGAAGCGCTCTTACGCTTGTTTACGGACCGCTTCGCGGCCGGCTTGGCAGTCGACGTCTTCGACTGCTTGCGCGTTCCGCTGACAGCGGAACTATCGACACCGCGCAGCTGATCGATGATCGCCGGGTTCTCAAGCGTGGAGACGTCCTGGGTGATCTCTTCACCGCGCGCGATGGCACGCAGCAGGCGACGCATGATCTTGCCGGAGCGCGTCTTGGGCAGGTTGTCCGCAAAGCGAATGTCATCGGGCCGCGCGATCGCGCCAAGTTGTTCCGACACCCACTCGCGCAGTTCTTTCTCGAACGCCGCCGTATTGCCGGCAGGCCGCGAGCCTTTGCATACCACATAGGCGAACACCGACTCGCCCTTGATCTCGTGCGGGCGACCGACCACAGCGGCCTCGGCAACCCGCGTGTGCGCGACGAGTGCGGATTCGATTTCCATCGTGCCCAGGCGGTGACCGGCGACGTTGAGCACGTCATCGATGCGACCCATGATCCAGTAGTAGCCATCGGTATCGCGATGCGCGCTGTCGCCCGCGACATAGAAGCGCCGCTGGAAGCGCTCCCAGTACGTCGATATGTAGCGCTGGTTGTCGCCCCAGATCGTGCGCAGCATGGACGGCCAGGGCTTGCGGATCACGAGGAAGCCACCGTGATCGGGCTCGAGCACGGCATTGCCTTCCTCATCCACGATGTCGGCGACGATGCCGGGCAGTGGACGCGTGCACGAGCCGGGCTTGGTCGGCGTGATGCCGGGAATCGGTGATATCAGGATGCAGCCGGTTTCCGTCTGCCACCACGTGTCGACGATCGGGCAGCGCCCCTTGCCAATCACGCGCTGATACCACATCCAGGCCTCGGGGTTGATCGGCTCACCGACACTGCCGAGCAATCGCAGCCTGCTCAGGTCGTAACGACCCGGATATTCCTCGCCGAGCTTCATCAGCGCGCGGATCGCGGTAGGCGCGGTATAGAACACCGTGACGCCGTGCGTTTCACAGATTTTCCAGAAGCGCCCGGCATCGGGAATGGTCGGCGCGCCTTCGTACATCACGACGGTAGCGCCATTCGAGAGCGGGCCGTACGCGACATAGCTGTGTCCGGTGACCCAGCCCACGTCTGCGGTACACCAGAAAACGTCCGAATCGTTCAGATCGAATACCCACTGGCACGTCACCTTGGCGCCCAGCAGATAACCCGCGCTGCTGTGTTGAATGCCCTTCGGCTTGCCGGTCGAACCAGACGTGTACAGCAGGTACAGAGGATGCTCGGCGTTGACGAACTCCGGCTCGCACACGGGCGACTGACCGGCAACGATATCGTGCCACCACAGGTCGCGGCCTTCCTGCATCGGGATTTCGAAACCCGTACGCCGATACACGATCACGTTTTCGATCGTGGGACACGCGCCGGCTAGGGCCTTGTCGGTGGTGGCCTTGAGCGGAATCACGTGCCCACCCCGATTGCCGCCGTCGGCCGTGATCACCAGACGCGCGCCCGCATCCTCGATGCGATCGCGCAGCGAAAGGGCGGAGAAGCCACCGAACACGACCGAATGCACAGCGCCGATGCGCGCACAGGCCAGCATCGCGATCACGATCTCGGGTACCAGCGGCATGTAGATCACGACGCGGTCGCCCTTGTGGATGCCGAGCGCGCGCAGCGCGTTTGCGAAGCGGCAGACCTCCGAGTGCAGCTCGCGATAGCTCAGGCGCCGCGTGTCGCCCGGCTCGCCTTCGAAAATGATCGCGGTCTTGTGCCCGCGCTCCTCCAGGTGCACGTCGAGCACGTTGTAGCAAACGTTGAGATCGCCATCGATAAACCACCGGTAGTTCGGCGCGTGGTGATCATCGAAGGCAATCGAGAACGGCCGGTGCCAGGCAAGCTGTTCACGGGCGAGATCCGCCCAGAACCCGACGTAATCCTGTGCCGCGTGGCGCTGCAATGCGTCGAGGTCCTTCGGCTTTACGCGTGCCCGGGCCCGAAATTCCGGGCTGGGCTCAAAGCGCCGTTCCTCGTGCAGGATTGATTCGATGTTCTTCTTCGCCATGGCGCGGATTACCCTCGGGGTTAGTGGCGGGCGGAGGCATCCGCCGGTTCGGGCGTCGAGAATAATCTGGGCGCTAAACCTTTTCGACCCCGCACCCATCCAACTGGACAGATTTCGGGCCTGACCAGGGGAAGATCATGTCCAAGGCACTACAAATCGTGCTGTGCGCGCTGCTGGGCGCAGTGGCATTCATCACCGCACATGCCGACGAATGCAAATTCACTGCGGAGCGCACCGGTGGGATCTCTGTAGCGGGTGCCAAGCGCGTCGAGATTCGTGCCGGCGCGGGCGAGCTGAAGGTGACCGGCAAGCGGGGCGCCGGTGAAGTCTCGGCAGTCGGGCGGGCATGCGCATCGGCGCAGGAACTCCTCGACCAGATCCAGCTCAAGGTCACTCGCGAGGGCGATGTGATTCATGTCGACGTGCAGATGCCCGACGTCGACGCGATCCAGGGCCACGCGTTCGCGATTCTCGATCTCAACATCGATCTGCCGGACAACCTGCCGCTGGTTGCGGTCGACTCGAGCGGCGACGCCAGGTTTCAGGGACTGGCCTCCTCCGACATCACTGACAGCTCCGGTGAGCTCACCATCGAAGACATCAAGGGTGACCTCAGGCTACGGGACAGTTCCGGCGACATCGAGGTCCGGCACGTTTCCGGGAATGTGCAGCTCGAGGACAGCTCCGGTGAAATCGAAGTCGACGAAGTGCAGGGCGATGTCCTCGTGAGTTCCGACAGCTCCGGCTCGATGACGATCCGGCACATCGGCAAGGGTGTTCGTGTGGCGCAGGACAGCTCGGGCGACATCGATATCGCCGACGTCAAGGGCAGCGTCAGCATCGACTCCGACAGCTCGGGCGGCGTTGATGTTGAGCGAGTCGGAGGCACCTTCACGCTGGGCAGCAAGGGAAGCGGCGACATCAAGGTTGCCGAGATAGCCGGCGCTGTCTCATTGCCGCCGGGTCGATAAGCTTCGCGTAACAACTACCGCAACCGGTGGCGGGAAGTTCGCCGGCGGGCAGCCCCTGTCTTGTATTTTTTGCGCACCGGCCCTGGGAACCGCGCCTAAGCCGCTGTTTCAATGTACGCCACGCTTCCGGCACGATCCTCGCATGACTTGAACAGCACCGCCGCCATATGCGCACGGCGCCTGTCCGAAATCGCGAGGAGTACTGACCATGGCAAACGATGTAATCGCTGATCATTGGCATCGGCTCAAGGGACTGCTGCGTCGGCGCTGGGGCAGGCTCACTGATGAGGATCTTGCGCGCAACGGTAACTCTGTCTATCTCGCGGGCCTGATCGAGCATCACTATGGAATGTTGCGTGAGGTCGCCGAGCGCCAGGTGCGTGATTTCGGACGTCACATCGAACGGCGTATCAAGGCCGCGTCCCAGCCCCAGCTAAGACCAGCCTCTCCAGAGCAGCACCGCCCGATCTGATCAATACATCGCAGCGGGAGCACGCATGCCGCGCGCAACCCGGGTGGCCCACGGCATCGTCACACTATGTGCGCTGCTGGCGTTCGCGTGCGCGTGGCAGGGCCCGCCCAAGTCCGACCTCGAGCATCAACCGGCGACACCGGTCGTAGTCCTCGCGACCACGGGTCAGGTCTCGCCTGCGCAAGCTGAAGATGCGATCGACGAGGCGGTTGCCACTGCGGCATCACGACGCCGGGCGGAACAGCTGGTCACTGCGATTCAGGCCCAGACCGGCGTACCGCTCATTCGTGGCAATCACACGCGCCTGCTGATCGATGGCCCGCAGACTTACCAGGCGATTCTCGCCGCGGTCGAGAAGGCGCATGACCACATCCACATCGAGACCTACATTTTTGCCAGCGATGAGGTCGGCCAGCGATTTGCAGACGCGCTGCGTCGCAAGCACCAAGAGGGCGTGGCGGTCCGCATCATCTACGATGCCGTCGGAAGTGTCGCGACCCGTAGGGGGTTCTTCGCAGAGCTGGCTGCACAAGGAATCGAGGTCGCCGAATTTCACCCGCTGAAGCCGAGTTCGCTCTACAAGATCAACAATCGGGATCATCGCAAGCTGGTCGTGATCGACGGGACTGTCGCGTTCACTGGCGGCATCAACATCAGCAGCACGTACGCGAAGTCTTCGACCAGCAACCCGGGACCCGAAGCGGGTGTGAAGTCCGGCTGGCGCGACACGCAGCTCGAGATTCGCGGACCAGCGGTCAAGCAACTACAGGAATTGTTCGTTCAGACGTGGACGCGCCTCGGCAAGCCTCTCGATTCGGAGACGCGCGGCCTGTATCCGCAGCTCGACGAAGTCGGTGAGGATCTCGTGCAGGTCGTGCCGAGCGAGGGTGGCGACCAGCGAGAATTCCGCATTTACACCGCCTACCTGGCGGCGATCCGCAATGCCACGCGCAAGATCTGGATCCAGCAGGCCTACTTCGCTCCCAACCCTGAGCTGCGCCAGGAATTGATCCTGGCGGCGAAGCGGGGTGTCGACATCCGGATCATCGTTCCGGGTTTCACTGATTCGCGGCCGGTCTACTACGCTTCGCGTGCAACCTACGGCGAGCTGCTGGAAAGCGGCATCTCGCTCTATGAACACAACGAGGCGCTCCTGCATGCGAAGACCGCCGTAGTCGACGGCGTGTGGTCGACCGTCGGCTCGTGCAACATCGACCCTCGCAGCTTCGTGCACAACAACGAGCTCAACGCCGCCGTGGTGAGCGCAGACCTCGGGCGCGATATGGAAAGAGTCTTCCAGCAAGACCTGGAAAACTCTCAGCGCATTGACCCCAAGGCATGGAGCGAGCGGCCGGCCGGCGAACGCGTGCTCGAGTTCATGAGCGGGCTGTTCTCGTACTGGCTCTAGGCCGGGCCAGCTATTCCCTGCTGCCGCACTTTTTACTCGTCAGTGGCCCAGCCCGGCCAGCAGGTGATCGATCATCGACAGCGCCTGCCCGGCGTACTCCCCGCCAAACAGGTTCGCGTGATTGAGCACGTGATACAGGTTGTACAGGTCGCGGCGCGAACCTGCTGCCTGGTCCAGAGGCCAGTTGCTGTGATACGCAGTGTAAAACGCCTTGCCGAAGCCGCCGAACAAACGTGTCATCGCCAGGTCCGCCTCGCGATCGCCGTAGTACACGGCCGGGTCGAAGATGAGCGGGACGCCCGCGGCATCGACGCCCCAGTTGCCGCCCCACAGGTCGCCGTGCAGGAGCGACGGAACCGGCCGGTAGCTGCTGAAGTAGGCGCCCATGAGCTCGAGCAGACGCATCCCACGTTCCTGCAGCCGTCCGGCGAAGCCATTGCGACGCGCGAGATCGAGCTGAGTGCGCAAGCGACGTTCGCGAAAGAACTCGACCCAATCGGAGCTCCTGGCGTTGCGTTGGGGCGTACTGCCGATCGTGTTGTCTCGCTCCCACCCGAAATGCGACGCCATCGCGCGGTGCTGAGTGGCGAGCTGTTCGCCGAACAAGGTTTCGGCCTGGCTGCTTGAGCGTACGAAGTCGATCCACTCGAGCGCCAGGTACGCAGTTGTCGCTGTCGTTCCAGCTCCGCGGACCTTGGGAACCCTAACCGCTTCCGCGCGAGCGAGCTCATCGAGCCCGGCTGCTTCGGCTTCGAGGGCATCGAGCCCCGTCGGCGCCGCTATCTTGACGAAGAAAGGACCGGCTGCACTTTCCCAGCGATAGCTCTCATTGATGCAGCCGCCATGCACACGCGCATTGGGCTCCGCGGCCACTTTGGTCCCGAGGGTTGCGGCAAGGCTTGCCGCCAGCGCAGGCCAGTCGTGCATGGACGTAACGGAGCCCGGCGACTAGGCGTGCCAGCGTTGCAATCGATCGTGCAGGGGGCTCGAACGGGGGAAGTGAGCGCGCAGGTATTCCATCTGGTCGGCGAGCACGCGGCGACCCTTGAGAAAAATGTATTCCGCGTAGGTCGGCGTAAACGGGACTGCGATCAACTGCATCTTGGCCTGCTCTGGCGTGCGCGAAGCCTTGGCATTGTTGCAGCGGCGACAGGCCGCCACGACATTGGTCCAGGTATCGCCGCCACCCTGGCTGAAGGGGCGGATGTGGTCGCGCGAGAGTTGCGAGACCGGAAAACGCATCCCGCAATACATGCAGATCTGCCCGTCGCGCCGGAACAGCGTCTGGTTGTTGAGTGGCGGCGTGTAGTCGCCGCGCAGATTGCCCGGATTGTGCGAGTGCCCGATGGTCGCGATGATCGAGCTCACCGCCACACAAGTGCGCCGGCCGCTGCGCGCGTTGGTGCCGCCGTAAAGTCGATAAAGAAGGCTTCCAACCGAGTACGCGACCTGTTCCATGTGATAGAGGCGCGCCGCTTCGCGATAGTCGATCCACTCCAGCGGCATGCCGGCCACGTCCGTGCGCAACACCTGTTGGGACAAGGCGCGATGGGACGCGGGTACGACGAGCGTGCGCTCATCGTCCCACTCGTGGATCGCAACTTTGCCTTCGAGCTTGCTCATAATCGTGGTCGACCAGCGTGTAAGATACGGCAGGACTGTGCAATAATTCAACGCCGCAAGCCGTTCAAAGTTAAAGACAAAATTTGGCTGCCGTGGCTTCGGGGCCACAGGCGCGCCATGTTCCCCTTGGAGGCGACATGCCAGTGGTAATTGGCGCGCTGAAAGAGGTCGCGCCAAATGAGTCGCGCGTGGCCCTGGTTCCGGAAGTGGCGGGCAAATTTGCTGCCCTGGGCGCGCGCGTCGTGATGGAGCGCGGCGCTGGAGATGCCGCCCAGTTTCCGGACTCCGCGTACAAAAACACCGAGTTTTCCCCCGCCGCGCAGGCCCTGCTGCAGAGCGCAGACGTTCTCCTCAAGGTTCAGCCGCCGACGACCGACGAGATAGCGGCGCTGCGCAAGGGTGCAGTGGTAATCGGCTTCATGCAGGCACATCAGCGAGCCGATGCCGTGCGCGCGATGCGCGATCGCGGCGTCACCAGCTTCGCGATGGAATTCGTACCACGCATTTCACGCGCCCAATCGATGGATGCGCTGTCCTCGCAGGCAGCCGTCGCAGGCTACAAGGCCGTGCTCATCGGCGCCATTACGCTCGACAAGTTCTTCCCGATGCTGACCACCGCCGCCGGAACGATTCGACCCGCGCAGGTGCTCGTCGTCGGTGCCGGCGTTGCGGGATTGCAGGCGATCGCGAGCGCGCGTCGCCTCGGTGCGGTCGTCGAGGCCTACGATGTGCGTAGCGCCACGCGGGAACAGGTCAAATCGCTGGGCGCGAAGTTCGTCGACACGGGCGTCAGCGCCGAGGGCACTGGCGGCTATGCGCGCGAGCTGACGGAGGAAGAGAAACGCCAGCAGCAGGAAGTGCTCGACCAACGCATCGCCGCCGCCGACGTCGTGATCACCACCGCTGCGGTGCCCGGCCGAACCGCGCCGCGGATCATTTCACGTGCGGCGGTCGAGCGGATGAAGCCCGGAGCCGTCATCGTCGACATCGCCGCGGAGTCCGGCGGCAATTGCGAGCTCACCCGCGCCGGCGAGACGGTGCGGCACCAGGGCGTCAGGATCATCGGCCCGGTGAATCTGCCGAGCCAGCTCGCGTATCACGCGAGCGAGATGTACGCGCGCAATCTCCTCAATTTCCTCAAGCCCGCGATCGACAAGGGCGAGCTCAAGATCGACTGGAATGATGAGGTGTTCGCGCAGTCATGCCTGACGCACGAGGGCAGGATCCCGCACGAGGCAACCCGCAAAATGGTGGAGTCATGATCGACGGCATCATCGCGCTCTATATCTTCATGCTCGCAGCGTTCACTGGTTACGAGGTGATCGCGCGGGTACCCGTGATCCTGCATACGCCGCTCATGTCGGGCTCGAACTTCGTGCACGGCATCGTGCTGGTCGGCGCGATGGTGGCGCTGGGCCAGGCGAGCTCGACGCTCGGGACCGTCATCGGCTTCATCGGCGTGGTGCTCGCTGCCGGTAACGCCGTCGGCGGCTACGTGGTGACCGAACGCATGCTCGAGATGTTCAAGGCCAGCGGGGAGAAGAAGCGATGACCTCGCCGTTGAGCCCGCAGGTCGCGTCGCTCCTCGTCAATGCGAGCTACCTGCTCACGGCCTTCCTCTTCATCATGGGTCTGAAGCGGATGAGCTCGCCGAAGACTGCCAAGAGCGGGGTGATCTGGGCCGGCTGGGGCATGCTGGTCGCGACGCTGGTCACATTCCTCGCGCCGCAGATCGCCGGCAACTACTTCCTGATCGTCACCGCGATTTTCATCGGCGGGGTCCTTGCGTGGTGGACCGGCAAACGCGTCGCCATGACCGACATGCCGCAGATGATCGCGCTCTACAACGGCATGGGTGGCGGCGCGGCGGCAGCGATCGCGGCGGTCGAATTGTTTCGCGGTGAGGCCCATGCCACGACCATCGCGAGTCTCGCAGTCCTTGGCGGTCTGATTGGTTCCGTATCCTTCAGCGGCAGCCTCATCGCATTCGGCAAGCTGCAGGGCCTGATCAAACGGAGTCTGCGATTCCGCGGCCAGCAGACCATCAACATGATGCTGCTCGTCATTGCCCTGGTGGCGGGCGGCTTCATCGCGCTCGACATCAATGCTTCGATGAACATCGTGATCGTGTTCTTCGCGCTTGCGCTGGTGCTCGGCATCACCATGACGTTGCCGATCGGCGGCGCCGACATGCCGGTCGTGATCTCGCTCTACAACGCGCTCACCGGGCTCGCGGTTGGCTTCGAAGGGTTCGTCCTCAACAACGCCGCGATGATCATCGCCGGCACCGTGGTCGGATCCGCCGGTACATTACTCACTCAGTTGATGGCGAAGGCGATGAACCGCTCGCTGGGCAACGTCCTGTTCAGCGGCTTCGGCGAGTCCGCCGCCGCGGGCGGGGGCGAAGTGCAAGGCAGCCTCAAGCCCATCGAGGCCGCGGATGTCGGTGTGATGATGGCGTTTGCGCAGAAAGTGATCATCGTGCCGGGTTATGGCATGGCCGTGGCGCAGGCTCAGCACAAGGTTTGGGAGCTGACGCAGCTGCTGATCGAGCGCGGTGTCACGGTGCGCTTTGCGATTCACCCGGTGGCGGGCCGCATGCCCGGCCACATGAACGTGCTGCTCGCCGAGGCAGGCGTACCCTACGACCTGATCGCCGACCTCGAGGAAATCAACGCGGAGTTCGAGACGGCGGACGTTGCGCTCATCATCGGCGCAAATGACGTCGTGAACCCCGTGGCGCGCACCGACCGGTCGAGCCCGATCTACGGCATGCCGATCCTGAATGCCGACAAGGCCAAGAACGTGATCGTGATCAAGCGCGGACAGGGACAGGGATTCTCGGGAATCGAGAACGCGCTCTTCTACCTCGATCAGACACGCATGCTCTACGGCGATGGTCAGGCCGCGGTCAGTCAGCTGATCCAGGCGGTAAAGGCCGTCGAGTAATGGGCTCGAAAGCGTGTGATGTGTAAACAGCAAGTCGGAGATCTCGTCATGAATGTCAAAGCAGCCGCCTTGTCTTCCCTCCTCGTGGTCCTTGCAGCTTGCTCGCAAGGCACTACGAAGCCACCCGCCAAGGCGGAGTTCCTCAATTCCCCCGCGGCACTCCAGCGCAATCTGCCATTCTCGGAAGCGGTACGCGCCGGCGATCTGTTGTTCCTCGCTGGACAGATGGGCACCGATCCCGCGACCGGTCAGCTCGTCTCCGGCGGCCTCGAACCCGAAGCGCGCCAGGCGATCGAAAACATGAAATCGGTGCTGGAGCGCAACGGGCGCTCGCTGGCGGATCTGGTGAAGTGCACCGTGTTTCTCGCCGACATCAATGAATGGGGGAAATTCAACGAGATCTACAAGGGATATTTCAAAGCGCCTTATCCGGCCCGCAGCGCGCTCGGTGTAAACGGCCTGGCACGCGGTGGACGCCTTGAAATCGAATGCATCGCGTACGCGCCTGCCGCACAATCCTGATTCTGCACTCGAGGGGGATGGAACATGCCCGGTGAAGACAATCCTTCGCTGAAGAGCTCGCGTCGCTCATTTCTTGGATCCTCGGCCGCCACGTTCGGCGCCGGCTGGCTCATGGTCAACTGGCCGCAGGTCAAGGCGGCCGCACACGCGGCGCACGAAAGCGCCGCAAGCGGCGATGCCGCCGCCTTCAAGTTTCTGAGCGCAGATGAAGCGGCGGATGTCGAGGCCGTGACGGCGCAGATCATTCCGAGCGGGGCGACGCCCGGCGCGCGTGAAGCACGCGTAGTGCATTTCATCGACCTGGCGTTGGCGGACTTCTTCGCCGCGCAGGCCGATGATTTTCGCAAAGGGTTGGCGGAGTTTCGCAGCGGCTGCCAGAACGCAAACTCCGGAGCAGCGTTTGTCACTCTGAGCGATGAGCAACAGCGCGCCTACCTTGCCAGGGTCGAACGGACTCCATTCTTCGGCTGGCTGCGCTTCCTCACCATCGCCGGCCTGCTCGCAAGCCCGAAATACGGCGGCAACCACGACGGGGTTGGCTGGCAGCTGATCGGCTTCGAGGACCGCCACGTCTTCGAGCCGCCCTTCGGCTACTACGACAAGGACTATCCCGGTTTCGTCCCATATACGGACACGGGAAACAAGGCATGAGCACGCGACGTTTCCGTCCCAGCGAAACGGTCGATTTTGCGGTGGTCGGCTCGGGTGCGGCCGGCGGCGTCATGGCGCGCGAGCTGTCGCAGGCCGGCTTCGATGTAGTGCTGTTCGAGCAGGGCCCGTATTGGCGCGCGAGTGACTGGGAACATGATGAATTCAAGTACTGGGTACTGAATGGAATCCTCAACGATCCCATCCGGTCGCCGCAGACTTTCCGCAGGGAACCGCAACAGAAGGCCGAGCGGGCGCGCGATATCAATCCCCTTTTCTATGCGCGTCGCGTCGGCGGCAGCAGCGTGCACTTCACGGCGAACTACTGGCGCTTTCACGAGATCGATTTCATCGAGCGCAGCCGGCTCGGTGAGATTTCCGGCACCGGGCTCGCTGACTGGCCCATCACCTACACGGAGCTCGAGCCCTACTACACCAAGGTCGAGTGGGAGGTCGGCGTCTCCGGTCTCGCGGGTGCGAGTCCGTTCGACCCGCCGCGCTCCAAGCCCTACCCGATGCCGCCCATGCCGGTGAAATCTTCAGGCGTCCTGTTCGAGCGCGGTGCCCGCAAGCTCGGCTTGCATCCGTTCCCCGCCCCCATGGCCATCAACTCGGTGGCCTACCGCGGCCGCCCAGCCTGCGTGCATTGCGGCTTCTGCATGGGTTATGGCTGCGAAGTGATGGCGAAGTCTTCATCGCTCTACACCATGATCCCCGAGGCCGAGGCCACAGGTCATTGCGAAGTCAGGGCCGACAGTTACGTCTTCAACCTGCCCACTGATCAGCGCGGTCGCGTCACCGGAGTCACCTACTTCGATCTGCAGAAGCGTGAGAATTTCCAGAAGGCTCGCGCGGTTGTGTTGTGTGCGAATGGTGCGGAGACGCCGCGGCTGCTGCTCAATTCCGCCAGCAGCCGCTGCCCGGATGGATTGGGCAATTCGAGCGGACTGGTCGGCAAGTACCTCATGTTCAACACCGGCGGCGAAGTCGGCGCCGTGTTCGAGCATCCGCTCAACGAATACAAGAGTGCGCAGGTCACGCGTATCGTGCATGACTTCTACGATTCGGATCCCAAGCGTGGCTTCTATGGCGGCGGGGGCATCGATGCACGCATCGGGCCGCAGCCCATCTTCTGGGCGATGCGCGAAGAAGAAGGTGCGCCGCGCTGGGGCGCTGCGTTCAAGGCGCGTCTGCAGGAATTTCCGCGCGCGGTGATCAGCTACGGTCACACGACGTCGTTGCCACTCGCCACGAACAGCGTGAGCATCGATCCGGAGCTCAAGGATGCCTGGGGGATTCCGGCGATCCGCACCACCTATCGCGATCATCCGGACGATCTCGCCATGGCGCGCTTCCTGCAAAACCACCAGGTAGCGATCTTCGAAGCGGCCGGTGCGCAGCGTGTCGGCCGCGTGCCGATCGGCGAAGCGACATTTTCGCCCCATCTGCTCGGTACCTGCCGCATGGGCAACGACCCGGCGCACTCCGTGATCGACCGTTTTCACCGCACGCACGACGTGCGGAACCTTTTTCTCTGCGACGGCAGCAGCCTCGTGACCTCGGGACGCGGCCAGCCGACGATGACGATCCAGGCGCTGGCGTTTCGTGCCGCCGAACACATCGGGCGATTCGCGCGCGCCAACGAAATCTAATCTGCATCGAGTGGCGACAAATGCGGGCTGCGCCGCGACCGGCGCGGCGGTAGCGTGTCGGCATGGGAATGCAGCTGCTCACGGACCGAGCGCGGCGTATTCGGCGCGACAACGCGGAACACCGACTCTGCTGGCTGTTGCGCTCGCGGCGCCTGAAGGGCCACCGCTTCCGGCGCCAGCACACCGTGGGGCCCTTCGTCGTCGACTTCATCTGTGTGGAGCAGGCGCTCATCATCGAGCTGGTCGGAGCGCAGCACGTGCTTGGACTGCCTGCCGAAACGCAACGCAAGCAATTCCTCGAGTCGCTGGGTTACCAGGTGGTCAGAATCTGGGACAGCGAGGTCCTGAGCGACCCCCGCGCCGTCGTGAAGAAGTTACTTTCCTGCTTGTAGTGCCCGAGCGTCGGCGCGCCACGGCCGACCGAGGGTCTCGCACCTCCGTGCCAATGGGAGTAGTCTGCCCTCCTCCCCGTTTTGCTGCTCATGGAGGTGCTCCAATGGAAGAGGAAAGCAAGTCCCCGGGTACCGGCACTGACAATCCATACACTCAGTACTACGTGGTGAAGAAGGGCGACACGCTGTCGAAGATCGCCAAGGAATACTACGGCGACGCGAACCTCTACCCGCAGATCTTCGAAGCCAACCGCGACCTACTCAAAGATCCGAACAAGATCCAGGTCGGACAGAAGCTTCGTATCCCCTGATCGGGCGCGCCCTGGCGGGCGCGTCGAAACAATTCCAACCGATGCATCGAGGAGTGGCACTCATGTACGCGAAGAGTTTCCGCAGCCTACTGGTCCTGGCCTTTGTGGCGCTGCTCGCCAGCGCCTGCACCAACTACAAGGAGCCGGCGCAGACCGCAATCTCTCAGGCAGAGACGGCACTGGATGCGATCTCGGTGGACGCGCAGAAGTACCTGCCGGACAAGTACCAGGAGACGCAGGCCGCAATCGACGCCGCCAAGGCGACTTTCTCCAAGGGCGACTATAAGAATGCGCTCGCCGCAGCCAAGGAACTGCCCACCCAGGTGTCAGCGCTCGCGAACGAGGTGGCAGCCGCCAAGCAGAGCGCCATCGCCTCGCTGACCGAAAGCTGGAATTCGCTGAGCAGCGATCTGCCGAACATGGTCAATGCAATTCAGAGCCGCGTCGACACGCTCTCGAAGAGCAAGAAGCTGCCGAAGAACATCGACCAGGCGAGTTTCGATGCCGCGAAGACCGGTCTGGACGACATGAAGAGCACCTGGAGCGCGGCCACCCAGTCCTTCAACTCCGGCAACGTCGAAGACGCCGTGGCGAAGGCCAAGCAGGTGCAGCAGAAAGGCACCGAGGTGATGGGCCTTCTCGGCATGAAGACCGAGGCAGGCTAGTCGCTGATTTGCGCCTGGAGACTATCGGCCGGTCTATCGACCGGAAGGCTGCTGCGGGCGAGGCATCTGCTGGCGGTGGGTGCGCAGCGTTTCCCGCAGCTCACGCCGCTGCTCGGGGGTCAGGCGCTGCCAGCGCTCGCGCAATTGCTGGCGCTGTTCTGGCGTGAGATCACGAAAGCGCTCGAAGTTATCCCGTACCCGCTGCTGATCTTCCGGGCTCAGCGACTGAAACTGCTGCCAGCGTTCGCGGATGCGATCGCGCTGCTCTGGTTTCAGCTCCTGCCAGCGATTGAAGCGCTGCTTCGCCTGCTTGCGCTGATCGGGCGACATTTTCAGCCAGCGTTCGCTGCCACGCGCCAGCGCCTGCTGCCGGTCGGCGGGCAGGTTCGCCCAGCCAGTCTCGAACTGCTTCAACATGCCCTGCTGCTCGGGGGACAGCGAGGTCCACGGCAGTGCCGCAGTGCCTTGGGCGCTGTCATCGCCCGCCGCAGCCACGCACGGTGCAGCGAGCGCCAGCAACGCAATCACGATCAATCCGCGCACCCTACCGCTCATTTCGATTCACCTTCGGGCGCAGCCTTTTCGGCTGGCTTGTCCGGTTTCGGGGTACTGGTCTGCGACGCATCCGTGCTGGTCAGGTAGGCGATCCACACCACGTCATCGCTGTCGAGGCTGCCGAGGAACTCCAGAAAATCCGTATCCACGGTCGCCGCAGCCTTCTCGTCGGCGTGCAGACTCACCGGCACCAGCGCGGCTGCGGCAAGTATCGAACCCAGGTACCACCTCGCGCGCTCCATGCTTCAGCCGATATCTGGGGAGCCCTGGATGGCGACCCACTCGTAGAAGTCGAGGTTCTCGAGGAGCTCGAAATTTTCCCCGCCGGCGACGATTTCGAGATCGTCGAGGGACTGGGCGGCGCCAAGCGCCGGCGGTTGCGCCGAATGACCGTTCCACAGCACCACCGTCAGCACCGCTGCAGCTGCCAGCGCACCTGCCGGAACCCACGTACGCCATGCGAAGGGATGACGCGCACGGCGCGCCTCCTCAACGGCGGCAAACCGTGCCTGCGTCAGGCGCGAACGAACCCGGCCATCGAGCCGTTGCGTGCTCTCTTCAAGCAGTTCCCGGGCACGCTTCTCGAAGGCTTCGTGCCCGCTATCTTCGGTTTTCATGACCAGAATTCTCCCAGCCGTTCGCGCAGTACCTGCAGTGCGCGAAAGTAATGCGTCTTGACGCTCCCCTCGGAACATCCCATGGCGACAGCAGTTGCGGCGACATCGAGCCCTTCAAGAGTTCGCAACAGGAATGCCTGCTGTTGCCGTTGGGGCAAATCACTCACCGCCCGTTCGAGAGCATGAATGGTTTCGTCGAGCTGCAAACGTTCGCCCGGCCCAAGCCCGCCAGCGGGCGCTGTCTCGATCGGATCGGGCAGCTCCTCGTCCTCGTGCTGCCGCGTCGGCAACCAGGCCATCACCCGGGATCTAACCGTGCGCCGTCGCTGGCAATCGCGGATCCGGTTATTGAGGATCCGGTAGAACAGTGGCTTCCACTCCACCGTCGGTCGCGCCGCATAGCGACGCGCGAGCTGCAGCATCGAGTCCTGGACGATGTCGAGAGCGTCATCGACGTTGCGTACGGCGATCTCGGCGACCTTGAAGGCGCGGCGCTCGATGCTGGCAAGGAATTGCTCCAGCTCGCGGGACTGATCCAGAACCGCCTCCTTCCGAGTGCGCGCCGGCTCCTGCGCCAGCAGTGCGGCGAGAGCTCTCGGCAGCGTAGCAGACGCATTCGTCACGGTGACACAACTCCTACCGGCTGGGCGCGCACACGAGCGCGTCCGCATCGACGCGGCTCTGGGTAGCGGTTATAACGTCGCACCGACGCGCCGGTTGACCCCAACGGCGCAAAACATAAAGCCGCCTTAATCATTGGCTTACGCACACGATCGGCGAAACGATATGACATTTTCATTAAGGGGCTTTCAGGCACTCCGAGGCTGATATCTAAGACTTTGATCGGGTTTGGATACTTGCCATTCGCTCAAAAAATCGCCAATGCAATGCGAGTGGCCTGCAGCACGCTTACTTAGGCACTCCCGCCTCAGCTCATGCACAGAGTTACCCACAGCTTTTGTGGACAACCCATGCGGGCCCCACCGCAAGGAAAGCCCTGGCCGTGCGCCTGATCCTGCGCATCGCTCTCGATACGCCGCTGCGGCGGCTCTTCGACTACCTCGCACCAGCGGATGTTGCCGCGACGGATTTCGTGCCGGGCAAGCGCATCCGCGTTCCGTTCGGCCGCCGACGCCTGACCGGAATGCTGATGGAAGTTGCCGAGAGATCGGCCGTACCGCCTCACAAGCTCAAGGCCACGCTCGAAATCCTGGACACGGAACCGCTCCTGGACTCGAACTTGCTCGGATTTCTGGAGTGGGCAGCGGAGTACTACCACCATCCGATCGGCGAGGTCATCGCGGCAGCACTGCCTTTGCCGTTGCGATCGGGCCGACCGGCTGAACCTGTCCAGGAGTGCTGGCAGCCGACGGCTGTGGGTCGTGAGTCCGGTTTCACTCAACTCGGCAACCGCGCGCCGCGCCAACGGGCAATTCTGCAGAGACTCCTGAGGCAAGGTGCGCTCACGGCATCCGAGCTTGCCGAGACGAGCCCTCGCTGGCGTGAAGCGTTGCGTCAGCTCGTACGCAGGGACTGGGTCGAATCGGTCGAAACGCCGCGCGCCAGCGTCGCAGCCGCCACTTGGGCGGTCCGCGCTGGCCCAACGTTGACGGATGCTCAGTCGCAGGTCGTAGCCGCCGTGCTGCGGGCGAGCGATCGCTTCGGCGCCTGGTTGCTTGACGGGGTTACGGGCAGCGGCAAGACCGAGGTGTACCTGCGCGTCGTCGAAGACGTTCTTTCGCGAGGTCGCCAGGCGCTGGTGCTGGTGCCTGAGATTGGGCTCACGCCGCAGCTTCTGCAGCGTTTCGAGGAACGCTTCGACGCCCCGCTCGCCGTGATGCATTCCGGATTGAGTGAAGGTGAGCGCCTGGAGGCCTGGCGTCGCGCACGGCGTGGTGAGGCTGCGATCGTAATCGGCACGCGCTCCGCGGTCTTTGCGCCGCTCGCGCGACCCGGCGTGATCATCGTCGACGAGGAACACGACAGTTCGTACAAGCAGCAGGAAGGCTTTCGCTATTCGGCCCGCGATCTCGCGGTGATGCGCGGACGCCGCCAGGACGTCCCCGTGATTCTCGGCTCTGCCACTCCATCACTCGAGTCGTTGCAGAATGCGCGCGAACGCCGCTACACGCGTTACGTGCTGCCGGATCGCCCCGGCGAAGCACGCCATCCACGCATGACTCTTATCGATCTGCGGCAGCACGCGGCCACATCAGGTCTCGCGGGCCCCGCCCTGCAGAGCATCAAGCGACACCTGGAATCCGCAGGCCAGGTACTGATCTATCTCAACCGCCGCGGCTACGCGCCGACGCTGTTCTGCCCGGGCTGCGGCTGGATTGCACCGTGCGTGCAATGCGATGCACGACTGACGGTACACCTGCGCTCACAGCGGTTGCGCTGCCATCACTGCGGCGCCGATCAGGCGATGCCGCTCGGCTGTCCACGTTGCGGACACGAGATCAAGCCAGTCGGCCAGGGGACGGAGCGCGTGGAAGATTTGTTGCGTGATCAGTTCCCGTGCGTGCCGTTGGTGCGGCTCGATCGCGACAGCGTGCGCCGCAAAGGTGAGATGCAAACGATTCTCGCGCGCGTCACTGCCGGCGAAGCACGCATCCTCATCGGTACCCAGATGCTCACCAAGGGTCATCACTTTCCGGACGTGACTCTGGTCGTGATCGTGAACGCCGACCAGGGCCTGTTCAGCGCGGATTTCCGCGCGAGCGAGCGTCTGGCGCAGACCATCGTGCAGGTGGCGGGCCGCGCGGGGCGGGCATCGCGCCCGGGCGAGGTGCTGATCCAGACGGAGTTTCCGGAGCATCCCCTGCTGGTGAGCCTGCTGGAGCAGGGGTACCAGGGTTTCGCTGCCACCGCGCTGGATGAGCGTGCCGCTGCGCACTGGCCACCGTTCTCCAGGCTCGCGTTGTTGCGTGCCGACGCACGCGAGCTGCAGCCTGCGATGCAGTTTCTCGAAGCCGCGGCTGTCGCCGCGCAGCCCGTTCCGGGCGCGGTGCGGATTCTCGGTCCGGTGCCCGCGTCCATGGCGCGCCGTGCCGGGCGACATCATGCGCAACTCCTCATAGAGAGTGATTCGCGCACTGTGCTGCAACGATTCCTCACCGACTGGATGTCGAGCGTCGAGACGCTGCAGGGCGCGCAGCGCGTTCACTGGTCGCTCGATGTCGATCCGCAGGAATTGATGTGATCGGGTAGACTGGCGCGCTTCGTGAAGGACAGCCCTTGAAAGACCAGATCACTTCGCTGATCCGGCAGGCATTGGCCGCGATCCCTGCAGCGAACCTGCCCTCCGATGCGACCAACACCGCGATCGAGCTCGAGCGCACGCGCGATCCGGCGCACGGCGATTTCGCGAGCAGCATCGCATTGCGACTTGCAAAGGCCGCGCGCCGCAATCCGCGCGAGCTCGCACAGATGATCGTAGCGGCCTTGCCTGCTTCTGATCTCATCGCGAAGGCGGAAGTGGCCGGCGCAGGCTTCATCAACTTTCATCTCGCGCCGACCGCATATGCACGTGAGCTTGAACGCATCGTAGTCGAAGGCGAGCGTTATGCTCGCTCGAACTTCGGCGCCGGCAAGCGAGTGCTGGTGGAATTCGTATCTTCGAATCCCACCGGGCCGCTGCACGTCGGGCACGGACGTCACGCGGCCTATGGCGCGACGCTTGCCAATCTGCTGTCGGCCACAGGCTTCGCTGTCCACCGCGAGTACTACGTGAACGATGCCGGGCGCCAGATGGATATCCTGGCGGCGAGCGTGTGGCTGCGTTACCTGGAACTGTGCGGGGAGCGCTTCGCGTTTCCGAGCAACGGTTATCGTGGTGAGTACATCCTGCCGATTGCACGCAAGCTTCTCGACGCCGAGCAGCGCCGCCTGCATCGCGAAGCCGCAGAAGTATTCCGCGACTTGCCGCCCGACGCGCCGGCAGGCGACAAGGACCTGTACATCGATGCGCTGATCGAACGCGCGCGCGCGCTGCTCGGTGCAGCCGAGTTGCGCGGTGTTCTCGAGCTGGCGCTCGACGAGATCCTGGGCGACATTCGCGAGGACCTGGCCGAGTTCGGTGTGACATTCGATGAATGGTTCTCCGAGCGCAGTCTTGCAGACAGCGGCGCCATCGATCGCGCGCTCGAGCGCCTCAGGGTGAGCGGGCACGTGTACTCGAAGGACGGCGCGCTGTGGTTCAAGGCGACCGACTACGGCGATGAGAAGGATCGGGTGGTCGAGCGCGAGAATGGCCAGCGGACCTACTTCGCTTCGGATATCGCGTATCACCTGTACAAGCGTGAACGCGGCTTCGAGCAGCTGATCGATGTCCTCGGCGCTGATCATCACGGCTATGTGACGCGTGTGCGCGCGGGCCTCAGTGCCATGGGCGAGCCGGGTGAGTGCCTGGAAGTGCGGTTGATCCAGTTCGTGACCTTGTTCCGCGGCGCCGAGAGAGTGCAGATGTCGACGCGCTCCGGCGAGTTTGTCACGCTGCGCACGCTGCGCTCCGAGGTCGGCAACGATGCGGCGCGCCTGTTCTATGTGATGCGCGGCAATGATCAGCACCTGGATTTCGACCTGGAACTCGCCAAGTCACGCTCGAACGACAACCCGGTGTATTACATCCAGTACGCACATGCACGGGTCGCGAGCGTCATGAAGCAGTTGGCGGACCGTGGCCTGACCTACGATGCTGCCGTGGCACGCCGCCACCTGGATCGGCTGAGTGAGGAACAGGAGAGTGCGCTGCTCAAGACCATGAGCCGCTATCCCGAGGTCGTGCAGCTCGCGGCCGTCAACCGGGCACCGCACGCGTTGGTCCACTACCTGCGTGACCTCGCCAACGACTTTCATACCTACTACAACGCCCACCAGTTCATTGTTGAAGACCCGCAGTTGCGCAACGCGCGGCTGATGCTGGTCCAGGCCCTGCAGCAGGTAGTGCGCAACGGACTGGGACTGCTAGGCGTATCGGCGCCGGATTCGATGTGACGCACCATGTCGCGTGACTACAAGGGCAGGCGTGGCAGCGCCATGGGTGGTCTATCGGGCGGCGCGGGTCTGCTCCTGGGTCTTGCGATCGGGTTGGGGGTAGCGGCCGCTCTCTATATATATGACCGGCGCCCGGGGGCGCAGGCCCCCACCACGCCGCAAGCCTCCGCGCGCGCGGACCGCAACACGCGGGCTTCGGCCGAAGAAGAACCGACCGAGGAATCCGGGCGCCAGTTCGACTTCTACCAGATGCTCCCCAAGTTCGAGGTCGTAGTGCCCGAACGCGAGAAAGCCGAGGCTCCTGATGCCCGGCCGGCACCTATCGAGCGGCCGGGTGCGTACGTGCTGCAGGCGGGTTCGTATCGCAACTTCGCCGATGCCGACCGGGTGCGTGCGCAACTGGCGCTGTTGGGCGTCGAGTCCAAGATCCAGCGCGTCTCGGTCGACAACGACACCTGGCATCGGGTGCGGATCGGCCCGATCGAGGACCTCACGGAGCTCAATCGTGCGCGCGAGCGCTTGCGGCAGGCGGATATCGAAGCGCTGGTGATCAGGGTGGGGGACTAAGAACAAGAGCAGTCACGGGCGGCCGTCGGGTGACAAACCGTGCCGACAGCGCCGGATCACGGCGGTTGTTACCAGTAACTTGGAAGTCGCACCCGCAAACACAGGTGGCCGGCGCCGTCGGCAGGTGTCACCCAACGTCCACCCGTGACTGCAGCGAAGAACGGACTACTTTCGCCTGCGTATCAAGGCAAAACTAAGCACGAGAAGATCAAGCCATGAGAATCCGCCGCCGCCACCACCACCTCTCGGCGGAGAGCTCGGCGTCGCCGGTGTCTGCGGAATCGTGATGGCCGCTGGGCACGCGGCTCCCGCGAGGGGCGCGTCTGCCGTCATGCTGGTGCTGGCTGAGGTGACGGTGACATCGGCGAAGTCCTGCGCGCCCTGGTTGTCCGTGATCGTGAGCCGCAGGACAAAATTGCCGCTCGCTGGCGTTTGCACAGTCGCGACCGCCTGATCGGGATTACTGATCGTGGGTGGCGGCCCGCTCGAGCTCTGCACTGTCCACGCAAAAGACGCGAGAGTGCGACTGCAAGCGGCGGTACTCGTCTGCCCGTCGAGCGAAATCATCTGGCCCGCCGAAACGCTGGCAGGTGCGATGATGAAAGCGATCGGCCGCTGCGCCGCGCCGACGGCAGCAGCGGCATCGAGCATTCCCGCGCCGCAGGTTTGCGTAGTGCAGAGACACTCCGCGAGCTGCAAATCACTGCTGCTCGATGGCACATGGCAGACCGGGGGCGCAGGCACCGTATCGGAGCTGGTCGGAAATGGCATCGCAGACTGCTTCAGGCGAGCGATCAGGAGCGCCGGCGGCAAGCGCGCGTTGACGGCGTGCATCAGCCCCGCTGCGCCCGCGACGATCGGCGCCGAGAAGCTCGTGCCCACGTTGAAGTTGATCTGGTCAGTGTATGTGGGACCGGCGGGAACCGTCGTCCCCTGATCGGTGGTCGTGACGATCGAGTACAGGCAAGGCTGACCCGCCCCGGTATTGATGCAATTACCTGCGGGCGCACCGATCCCGGCGTCGAGCCCGAGACTGCTGAAGCCGACCTTGCTGCCGGCTTGCCTCAGTCCGATCACCGCCATCACGCCGGAGCAATTGGCGGGCGAATCCACAAATGTGCCGTCATTTCCCGCCGACACGAACACGGTCACGCCGCGTCCTGCGAGCTCGGTGATGACATCCTGATAGGCCGGCGAACACGGGCCCTCGGCGCCTAGGCTCATGTTGATGATGTTCGCCGGGTGCGGGTTGTCGGGGACGCCGCTCACTGAGAGACCGGCCGCCCAGCGCATGCCGGCGAGGATGTCGGAATCGAAGCCGCCACATTTTCCCAGCACGCGAACCGGCAGAATCCAGGCATTCCAGCTGATCCCGGCCATACCGATGCCGTTGTCGGTCGACGCACCGATGATTCCGGCGACGCGCGTGCCGTGCCAGGAGCTGTCGCTGAGGTCGCAGCCCGCGAACTGCGAGTTCTGCAGGTCCGCCGAGCTGACCCAGTCACCCGGATCTGAAGCGTCCGCGTCGCGCCCGTCGCCATCGTTCGCGATCAGAAAGCTCGTCGCGCTCTCACCGGCGATGAAGTCGTAGCCGGCAAGGAGCTTGCCCGCCTGCTCGGCGCGCCCGAGGTCCGGGTGATTGAAGCGCACGCCGGTATCGAGCACCGCGATGACGGTGCCGGAACTACCAGTGGTCGTGTCCCATGCCGTGCTGGCGCGGATCGCGGAGGGCTGCGCCGCCTGAACGTACCACTGCTGGCCAAATAATGAATCGCTGGGCACGAGTTGTGGCTTGCGTCGCCTGTCGGGCACGGCGTATTCGACGGAAGGGTCGGCCGAAAGCCGGTCCAGTGCCTGTTGCAAGTCCTCGATCGAGAGTGCTTGCTCCAGACGCAACAGCTCGAGTTGTGGCGCAATCTGCCCCGCCGCCATGACACGCATGCCGCTAAGCGCCGGAATCGATTGCAGCGCAGCGACGTGTGGCTCACCGGGATTCGATGCAAGCGCCGAATTGGCGCGCCACTTGACTATGATGCGATCGGTCGCCACTGCGGCGCTCGAGGATTGATGCGAGAACCTGCCGTTGTATTCCGCGGACTGGGCCGCGACGGCGCCGCTCAGCAAGAGCGTGCTCAAGAGCAAAATGATCCTGAATCTCACGAGTGCCTCCGGGCCAGTGCACTCATCTTGATCCCCAATTGATGCTCCAGCCGCAGGCTGGTTCACATTGCCACTGGTAAAGCATTGTCAAGGTCCTCCCGGGCGGCTCTTGTCGCTACCCAGAGACGCTGGTGCTGATCATTCCGGATTCGACCCAGCCGCGAATCAAACTGGCAGCGCGTCGCGGCGCTTCGACCTCGCCCAGCAGCTCGGACAACTCCAGGCACAGCTCCCCAAAAGTTCTCCCGCCCTGCAGCGCTTCGATCGCTGCGGCCTCCACTGGGTCAACGGAGCGAAAATAGATCTGTAACTCCTGGCGCCACAGAAGCCAACAGCGCGGCGTCGATTCGCATTGCGCTTGCGGTATCGAGCCGCTGTCCTGGACTGCTTTCCAGATCTGCGGGGCGTTCCAGATGAGGCGAACGTGACGCAACGAAGGATGCGCGATGAGCTGCAGATCTGCCCATTCTTGCGGAGCGCGCCGCCCGAGCTCTTCGTAAGTCATGACGCGAGCCTCCGCGGCGTCGAAGGCTTCGGTCATCGTCCATTCGAACGTAGCGAGGTCCGCGAGCACGGGCACATCACGATAGGTCGCATCCTCGCGCAGGAACTGTGCGAGTCGATCGCCATACCAGCGAATCGATCGGTGGCGGGACTCGTGGCCTTCGACGTAGTGGCGCGCGAGCCGCTGAAAATCCATCGCGCCCATGAGCTTCGCCAACACCGGAAAGTTGCTTTCCAGTCCTTCACTCAACTTCGCACGATAGGCTTGCGCGTAGATGGCAAGACGCGTGCTCGCCGGAACTCGCGCAGTGTCGTGAACCTGCTGGCGCACGTCGACCGCACCATGCAGCACGAAGTCCTGTAAGGCGCATTGCAATACCGAGAGTGTGCTGACGCTCATGCGGCCGCCGACAGGGTTCGAAGAGTCAGCGAGCGCGCTGTTTCCATCTCTGCGAGGAGCTCCGCGAGCGGCGGTATTGATGCATCGCGCTCGATCGAAGTGCAGACCGGGCCGAAGCGACGGACGGCCGCGACATACAGCTCCCAGACCGGCGCGGCCACCGCACGGTCGTGCGTGTCGATGAGGTATGCACCGTGATCCTCGTGGCCGGCAAGGTGAATCTGCTGCACGCGCGCGGCGGGAATCGCGTCGAGATACGTGAGCGGGTCGAACTCGTGGTTGATGCAGCTCACGTGGATGTTGTTGACGTCGAGCAGGAGGAGGCAATCCGCACCCTCCGCCACGGCCCGCAGGAACTCCCACTCCGTCAGCGTTGAAGCTGCAAAGCTCACATAGCTCGAAACGTTTTCGAGCACCAGCCGGCGTCCGAGAATGTCCTGCACGATGCCGACGCGTTCGACCACGTGGCGCAGCGCTTCCTCGGTATAGGGCAACGGCAGCAGATCATGAGTATTGCGACCCGCAACTCCCGTCCAACACAGGTGATCTGAAATCCAGGCGGGCTCGAAGCGAGCGGCAAGGGATCGAATCTGCCCCACGTACTCGCGATCGAGTTCGTCGGTGCTGCCGATGGAGAGGGCGACGCCATGCATGGCGATCGGGAACCGCTCGCGAATGCGAGCGAGGTAATGCAGGGGCTTGCCGCCGGGAATCAGATAGTTGTCAGTCAGGACCTCGAGCCAGTCGATGCGGGCTCGCTCTTCGAGCACGGCCTCGTAGTGTTGAGTGCGCAGTCCGAGGCCGAACCCGAGAGACGGATGTGCAAGTGCCGACATCGATCAGGGCTTGGCGGCCTGCTCTTTCTCCATCTTGGCCTTGGCGGCATCGCACTCGGCTTTGGTCATGTCCAGCCAGCCGTGACCCGCACAGCTGTTCAATCCCTTGCACGAGTTCTCGGCCGTCGCACACGCCGATGTGCCCTTGCAGCTGTTGACGCCTTCGCACTTCACCTTGCCCTCCTCAGCTGCGGCAGTATTGATGGCACCGGTGGAAAACATGACCGCCGCCGCGGCCGCCAGGGTCAGCTGCGAAACTCTGCTTGTGCTCATGGATTAAGCTTCTCCCGGGTGGGTCTGAATTGACGCATTGTCACGATAGACGAAGTTCCCTGTGTGTGGACCGGCGCCGGCGGTGAATTGTTTCCGGATTCTACCGACTCCACGCATCCGGTCCGGCTTGGATTTCGCCGACACCCTATGGCACGCTGCGCGCGCTCCGCTCCAAACAACGCTGCTGCCCTGCAGGCAAAGAATCACGCCCCCGAATCGCGGTGCAATCGGAGAGTACAGATGATCGTTCACAATTGCCTGCGCGCGCTGGTATGCATCCTGCTCATATCCTTCTGGGCTGGAAACTCGCTCGCCGTGGACGTCGCACCTGAGCTGCCGCCAGGCACTTACATTCCGGACGCCGCACGTCCGGGACCGGATTTCGATGTAGAAGGGGCCACGCGGGCCTACCTCGCGATGCTGAGCCCGGAGCAGCGAGCCCGCTCCGATGCCTACTTCGAGGGCGGCTACTGGCTGCAGCTCTGGCAGTTCCTCTACACGATCGCCGTGCTCGCCCTCGTGTTGTGGCGGGGTTGGGCGGTCAGGCTCAGGGATTGGGCCGGTCGCATCAGCACGCGTCCGGCTCTGCATACCGCGCTGTACGCCCTCATGTACGTGCCGATGGTCTGGGCGCTGACGTTGCCGCTCACCTGCTACAGCGACTTCGTTCGCGAACATCAGTACGGAATGTCGAACCAGGGCCTTGGCGGCTGGTTGTGGGACGAGATCAAGGGCATGTTCATGCTTACCATGGGCGCAATCATTGCCTTGGTCGCTATCTATGCTTTCGTACGCAGAGCTGGTCGGCGCTTCTGGTTGTGGGCGTCGGGATTCATGTGTGTGTTCTTGATCTTCGTGATCCTGATTACCCCGGTGTTCCTCGCTCCAATGTTCAACCAATACAAGCCGCTCGAGGACGGCCCAACGCGCAGCGCTGTGCTCTCGTTAGCGCGCGCCAACCAGATTCCGGTCGAGAACGTCAAGTGGGTCGATGAATCCAAACAAACCAAGCGGGTGGGTGCCAACGTCAGCGGCCTGTTCGGCACCACGCAGGTCAGCCTGAATGACAATCTTCTGAATCACACTTCGCTCCCCGAAATCAAAGCGGTCCTGGGCCACGAGATGGGCCACTACGTATTGCATCACTCGGTCATCGGCGTCGTGTTCTATACGCTCCTGTTCGGAGTCGGCTTCCTGATACTGGATGGTGCATTCGAGCGCATGCTGCCACGGTGGGGAAAACGGCTCGGCATCGAAAGTAGAGCCGACCTGGCTGGATTGCCGTTCGCGATCGCGGTGCTGACGGTCTATCTCTTCATCGCCACTCCGGTCATCAACCGATCTGTGTACACCTTCGAGTCGGAGGCCGACTTGTTTGGGCTCAATGCCTCGCGCGAACCGTATGGCTTCGCGACGGTTGCCATGCGCCTCGGCGCGTATCGAAAGCTCGAGCCGTCAAAACTCGAAGAGCTGCTGTTCTACGATCACCCGAGCGGGCGCAGGCGCGTCGAGATGGCCATGCAGTGGCTCAAAGAGAACCAGTCCTTGTTCGCAGCCGAGGCATCTCGATAGGGCCGAACGCAGCTACCAGGGACGCGGCGCCGCCGGATCGCGCCAGTGGACCTCCGCCTGGTCGCCAACGCGCAGCGACTCACCGTCGCCCTTGACAACGATCGCGTTCATTCCGAAGGCGACTCCGCCGAGAGATGCGAGCCACCGGTACTGCTTCAGTGTGCGCAGCGGCTCCTCGCCATCACGCTGGCCGGTGCTCTGGTCGGTCGTAGTGACGATGCAGCGCGTGCAGGGCTTTACACACTGCAACTCGACAGCACCGATGCGAATGCGATCGATCTCATCTTCGGCGAAAGGCTCGAGTCCCTGCAGCACCAGGTTCGGCCTGAAGCGCGCCATCGGCAGCGGGCGATGGAGTCGTGAGTTCAGGTCCTCGAGTGAAGTCTCGTTGGTCAAGAGCAGCGCGAACGCATCGGCGAAGCGGACGGGTGCCAGGGCCTCACCGGCGAATTCCTTGGCGCTCGTGCGCTCATCTCCCGGGAGCGAGCGCACCAGCTGGCCTCGCACACCAGTCACGGATTCGAGCCAGGCACGCGTATCGACAACGCTGACCTGTGCGAGACAGCGATCGCGCCACACGGTGACCTCGCGACGTGAACCCTCGGCGTGCAAGGGGCAGCGCAAGTCCGGATGCCCCTCGGAGCGCAGCTTCAGCTCGCCATCACTGACTTCGGCGTCGATGCGCGCCAGCCCCGGGCACTCGCGCTGGGTAATGAAGCGGCCGGCGTCGGACACGAACATCCAGTGTCGATCCCAAGCGAGACCGGTAGATGTCAGTGCTTGCGCTGCGTGGGCGATGCCGCGGCAACCCTTCACAGGGTAGGTGTGCAACGCCGTGATTCGAGCGCGGGGCACGGGGCGATTCGCCAATCAGTCCTCGGTGATGTTGCGGAAGTCCACACCGAGCGAACGGAGCTTGCGGTACAGGTGCGTCCTTTCCATGCCGACACGCTTGGCGAGCTGACCCACCTTGCCATTGCAGATCAGCAGTTGCTGCTGCAGATAGGCGCGTTCGAATTGCTCCCGGGCTTCTCGCAGCGGTAGCGCGAGCAGGTCCTGCTTGACGAGCGGCTCGTTCACCGGAAGCTGTGTCGCGAGCTCCCGCTCGATCTCATCGAGACCGATCTCTTCCTGGCCCTTGAGGATCAGCAGTCGCTGCACCAGATTCTTGAGCTCGTGGATGTTGCCGGGCCATGGGTAGTTGCGTAGCCGGTTCTGCGCCGCGACGCTGAAACGCCTGAATGGCAGGCCTGCATCATCGACGAAGCGGTCGACGTAGTAACGCAGCAGCTCCGGAACGTCCTCCGCATATTCCCGCAGCGGCGGCACACGCAGCGTCACCACATTGAGATGCGACAACAGGTCGCGGCGGAATGGCTCCGCAGAGCCGCGGGTCTCGAATCCGGGCTCAGCCGAAGTCAGGAAGCGCACTCTCAGGGCCCGCGGCGTGCTGCCACCGACGCGCGCATAGCTGCCACTCTCGAGGTCGGCGAGGATCAGGCGCTGGACCGAGGGCAAAAGATCCTCGAGCCCATTTATATAAAGAGTCCCGCCTTCCGCCTGCTCGTAGAGTCCGGCCTCGATCAAGCCAGCGGCCTCGCGGCCACGCAGGACTGCCGCCGCCGATTCCTCGTTGAGGCTGCCGGCGACGGCCACCACGAGCGGTTGGCCGCTACGAGCACTGAGTGAATGAATGTAGCGGGCGAATGCCTCGCGCCCGGTGCCCGACTCGCCGAGCAGCAGAATCGGCGCATCGTGCGGCGCCACCTGCTGGACCTGTTCACGTATGAGCTGCATGGCACGACTCCGACCCACCGGAGCAATCGGCGGCGGCAGGAGGCTGCGCGTTCCCTGGCGTTTCTGGCGGCCCGCATCGAGAGCGCGCTCCACGGTGCGCAGCAGCTTGGCCAGAGACAGCGGCTTTTCAACGAAATCGAAGGCACCGAGGCGCGTCGCCTCCACCGCGGTTTCAACCGTTCCATGACCGGACATCATCACGACCGGGCACTCGACCATCGCCGGGCCACGCGACCACTCGCGCAGCAGCGTGATGCCGTCGGTGTCTGGCATCCAGATGTCGAGCAGGACCAGGTCGGGACTCTGGCGCGCCCGGGAAGCGCGCGCCTGCACGGCGTCAGCGGCGACATCAACTTCGTAGCCCTCCTCCGAGAGAATCTCGCGCAGGAGACTGCGAATATCCGCTTCGTCATCGACGATCAGAATGCGCGGTGAAGTCATGCGCGCTCCCTCCTCATTTCGTTCTTGCGTGCGTCGCGCGGCAACACGCCGACGCGGGCGCGGTCGTCGGCCGGCAGCGTCACACGTACGCGTGCTCCGCCGCTGCGCCGGTTCTCGGCTTCGATGCGGCCGCCGTGCTCTTCGACGATCTTCTTCACGATGGCGAGCCCGAGGCCCGTGCCCTTGGGCTTACTGGTCACATACGGATCGAACACTTGGCCAATGATATCGGGCGCGAAGCCAGGCCCGTTGTCAGCAACGCTGATCTGGATGAGCGGCCCCGCGGGTGATGTCTCGCGATGCGTCGTGATCTCGATCTGGGCGGCTTCACGGCTCTCGAGCGCTTCCATGGAATTGGTAATCAGGTTGTTGAGAATCTGCCGTACACGTCCGCGATCCGCCTGCAGCTCAGGCAACTCCCGGTCGAGATCGAGCTTGAGCTGTACCTGGCTATCCTGCGCTCGGTAGAGGTCACTTACCTCCTGCACCAGCTGGTTCAGGTCGAAGGATGCCAGGGTCATCTCCGGAGCCCTCGCGTATTCGCTGAAAGCATTGACCATCTGTTTCATCGCCTCTACCTGTTGAACGATCGTGTGCGTCGCGCGCTCCAGTACACGCGCATCCTGCTCCACCATGCTGCCGAGGAAACGCCGCTGCATACGCTCTGCCGAGAGCTGGATCGGGGTGAGCGGATTCTTGATCTCATGCGCGAATCGTCGCGCCACTTCGCCCCACGCAGCATCGCGCTGCGCCTGCAGCATGACCGTGATGTCGTCGAACACCACGACGTAACCGCCGGGCATTCCCTCCTCACCAGGCAACGCAGTGCAGGCGCACATCAGAACGCGCCGGCCACTCTCACCGCGTAGTTCCAGCTGTTCGCGCCACTCAGTCTGTCCCTGGTCGAAGTGCCTTTGCAGCGCCGCGATGAACTGGGTGAGCAGATTGTCGCCGCCAGAGATCTCGGCGAGCGCCTTGCCGGTCGACTCTTCGAGATCAGTCCCCAGAATGCTGCTCGCGGCCTGGTTCGCGACTCGAATCTTCATGTCCGCCTCGAGAGACACGACGCCTGTCGACAAGCGCGCCAAAATGACCGCCAGGTTCGCGCGTTCGCTCTCTACTGCCTGCTGGCTGCGACGCGCCTCCTCGCGGGCGCGTGCCAGGCGCTTCGTCATATCATTGAACGAATGAACCAGGAAACCCATTTCGTCGCGCGATGACAGCGGCAGGCGCGTATCGAAATCGCCCTTGCCCACCGCGCGCGTGCCGGCGGCCAGGTCCTGGATTGGCTTGACCAGCCTTTGCGCCGAGAAGAATGCTCCATAGACCGCGGCCAGCAGCGACAGCAGCAGCACCAATGTCAGCGTGAGGCGGAAGCTGTACTTCAAAGGCTCTCGCAGGTAGGAGAGCTCCCCGTATTGCGTGTGCGCCCGCTGCACGGTATCGGCCAGCGCGCCCAGGCGCTCCGGCACTGGAAACACGGCCAGCAGAACCCGTGTCTCGTCCGTTGGTGAGTACGACGCCAGCGGGGCCGCGGTGCGAATGATGTAACCGCCGCCCGGCACCGGCTCAAGGCTGACGAATGGACGGCCCTGCCTGACCTGCAGCATCGCTTCTTCGGACGGCCGTTGCGGAATGGTCTCCGCGGGACGCTCTGTGCTCGTGGCGATGATGCGCCCGTGCTGCCCCAGCAGCGTGACCTCGAAGGCACCATTTGACCGGCGTGCGAGGTCGAGGCGCTGAATCAGGTCGCGTTCCGGCGTGCTGATCAGCTCGTGTGCCAGGGCTTCGGTAGCGTCGAGGTACTCGCGACGGTTCAGATCGAGCACCGCGCGACTCAGCATCAAGGCTTCGTTCAAGCCCTGCTTCACCTCGACATCGAACCAGCTGTCGATGCCACGGTTGAGGAACTCGAGGGCGAACCCGTAGACGATCAGCAATGGCGGGATCACCAGCGCGCCGAAGATCGTCACCGTGCGCAGCTTGAGTCGCGAACCGATGACGTGGCGGCGGTAGTCGCGCACCAGCTGAGCGACCCTGGCGGTCAGCAGCACCAGCAGCACCACGACGCCGACGGCGTTAATCAGCAGGATCCAGGGATGCAGGCGCCCGAACTGCGCGGAGTTCTGTGCGGTCTTGGCCAGCAGGAACAACGCTACCAGCCACAGCGCCACCGCTAGCCCGCCGAGCGCATAGCCGCCGTACTTCTTTATTGCAGCAACGGCCATGTGTACCACTCGCTGACCCGATGGTAATCGTCGACCCAGAACATGAGGACGCGCAGGGTCTCGGGCATGTCTCCAGAATTGAGGGTCACTCGCAGGCTGAACTCGTGACGCGAGCCGCGCCGAATGAGCGATTCATCGAGCACTGGCAGGCCGCTGATGCGGGCCAGCTGCTCGATCGCGGCGTCGAGATCCGGGAACGAGGACAGCTCGCCACTGTTGAGGTTGCGCACTACGTACCGGTCACTGACCGCCTGGTACTGGAGCTGGTATTCCTGCCGCAGAGATGCCACATCTTCATCGAGCCAGTAGTGCCGAGCGCGCGACACCTCCAGCTCCAGCACCAGCGTGAGCGGCACGCCGTCAGTGAGCGCTGTGCGCACCCGGCCGCTCAGCGGCAGTTGCAGGCGCGCGTTGAGCAGGTAAACGCCATCGACCACCTGAACGTAGGCAGTTCGAACGCCGAGTTGGGGCGCTGCTTCCGCCCAGGCGCTGCCAACCCCCATGACAGGCAAGGACGCCGCCAACAACGTGAGCAAGAACCCTGTTGCACGCGAACGGGTAAACCGCAGGAAAGGCATGAACCAAGCTGTCATTCGCAACGCCTGATCGCCGCCGGAGCTAGTGCGTGTAAGCGGTGTGCGATCAAGCAGACAAGCTCACTGCGGGGCTCCGGTGCGACGCTTTTCCATGCAAGCATAATAGAAGCCGTCCATACCCGCTTCTCCCGGCAGGATCTGGATACCGGCATTGCGCGCCATGCGCACTCCTGCCGGGCCGAAGCTCACGGGAATAGGGACGGGAGTCGCCGCAGGCTCACTATCGAGGAAAGTCGTGACCACCTGCTCATTCTCCGCTCGCAACACCGAGCAGGTTGCATACAACAGGCGCCCGCCAACAGCCAGCAACGGCCATAGCGCACGCAACAGTCGCAATTGCTCGCGGCGCAAGGCCTCGATATCCGAGGCTCTCCTCAGCAGTTTCACGTCCGGATGACGCCGGATCACGCCGCTCGCCGTGCAAGGTGCATCGAGCAGGATGCGATCGAACGGGCGACTGTCCCACCACGTGGCGGTATCGGCGGCATCGCCGGCTATCACGGTCGCCGTGAGAGAAAGCCGTTGCAGATTCTCCTCGAGCTGAGCAAGCCGCTCAGTCGAGCGATCGATCGCGACCAGATCGAGATCCGCGCGCTCCAGCAGATGACATGTCTTTCCGCCCGGGGCTGCGCAGGCATCCAACACGCGCATCGATACGCCCGCCTCGAGCAGGTCAGCGGCAAGTTGTGCGCCGGCATCCTGGACCGAGACCGTGCCGGTTTCGAATCCCGGCAATGTTCGAACCGACAGCGGCGATTCGAGAAGCACTGCGTCGGCTGCGTAGGTACTTGCCTGCGCCCCGATCGAACCGGCTTTCAGTGCCTCCACGTAGGCGCCGCTTGTCGCTAGCCGTCGATTCACTCTCAGCCACATGGGTGGCTGCTGATTGTTCGCCTCCAGTATCATCTCCCAGTGGTCGGGCCAATCGCGGCGTAGCAGTTCGATCAACCAAGCGGGATGTGCATAACGCGCTGGCAGGGGTTGCGCGGCGACAGACGTGAGTTGTTGCTGTTCACGCAGGAAGCGTCGCAGCACCGCATTCACGAGACCGGTAGCGCGTGGCTGGCCGAGCTTGCGTGCCGCTTCGACCGCCTGATCGACGATGGCGTGCGGGGGATGATTCGAAAAGGCCAGCTGGTGCAACGCTACGATGAGCAACGCTCGTAGCTGCGGTTTCTGCTGTGCGCCCGGCTCGAGCAGTTGTGAGAGCCAATAGTCGAGGCGCGGGTACCAGCGCACGCTCCCATACGCGAGCGCCTGCACTGCCGCCGCGTCGCCCGCATCCGCGATCGCTCCGGCTTGGGTGTCGAGCGCATCGTCGAGCGATTCGCCGTTCGCAGATACCGCCGTCACGACACGCGCCGATGTCACGAGCCTCTCGGCGGTGCTCAGCTTTTGAGAGTTTACGGCTCGATCCTGTGCCATGACCTGAGTCGGATTCCGCTAGCCGAACACATCGCCCTGCAGGTCGTGGGCGTGCAGGAATTCACTCACCGGCAACGGATTGCGGCCGGGCAATTGAACGACATCGAGCGCTAACGCTCCTTCGCCACACGCGACGACGATCGCCGGTGCATCGGCTGCCAACACCGCCCCGGGACGGGCCGCGCGAGGTAGCGGCACTACGTGCGCTCTCCAGATACGAAGCTTCTGACTGCGCCAGGCAGTCTCTGCAATCGGCCAGGGATCGAAGGCACGCACCTGGCGCTCAATCTGTTTGGCTGCCTGTGACCAATCGATGAGCGCTTCGCTTTTTTCGATTCTCGCCGCATAGGTGGCAGGACCGGTCTGCGGTTGTGCCACCGCAGTGCCGGCGGCGACTGCGTCGAGCACGTCGAGGATCGCGGCGGCACCAAGGGTCGCGAGGCGCTCGTGCAGTGTCGCGGATGTTTCCTGCGGTTCGATGTGAATGGGTCGGCGCTCGTAGACCGGACCGGTATCAAGGGTCCGTTCCATGTGCATGATCGAAATCCCGCTCTCGGCATCGCCGGCGAGCAGGGCGCGCTGAATCGGCGCCGCGCCGCGCCAGTGCGGCAGCAGCGAAGCGTGAATATTGATGCAGCCGTGTCGGGGAAGCCGGAGGATTTCATCCGGCAGCAGCCGCCCATACGCAGCCACAACGATCACATCCGGAGCCTGCGCGGTAAGCGAAGACACGGCGTCCGGGCTCCTGAGTGTCGGCGGCTTCGAAACCGAAATGCCGAGACGGCGCGCAGCCGTGCTTACCGCACTCTCGCTCAACTGGCGGCCGCGTCCGGCCGGCTTATCAGGCCGCGTGATTGCGCCGACCAGGCGATGCCGGCTGTGCGACAGCGCTTCGAGAGCCGGCACGGAAAACTGGGGCGTACCCGCGAATACCACCCGAAGGGAGTCGCTCACGCGGGTTGAGAATGGACGGCCTCAGATGGCCGGCACACGCGGCCGCGATTCAGTTGACGCGCCCGAGCCGCGCTGCTTGCGATCCTTCTCCAACTTCTTGCGGATGCGCTGGCGCTTGAGTTCCGAGAGATAGTCGACGAAAAGCTTGCCTTCGAGATGATCGATCTCGTGCTGAATGCAGACCGCCAGCAGACCATCTGCCTCGAGCTCGAAGGATTGACCTTCAACGTCCTGCGCCCTGACCCTGATGCGCGCAGCTCGCTCGACTTCATCAAAGACTCCGGGAACCGACAGGCAACCTTCCTCGCGAACCGCGAGTCCTTCCCGGCTGAGGATCTCAGGGTTGACGAGCACTTGCGGCTGGTCGTGCGTATCTGAGACGTCCGCGACCAGCATGCGTTGATGAACGTTGACCTGGGTGGCCGCAAGGCCAACTCCAGGCGCGGCATACATCGTTTCCAGCATGTCAGCCGCGAGCTGCCGCAGTGCGGCATTGAAGGTCCTGACCGGTTCTGCCCGGGTGCGCAGCCGCGGGTCGGGGTACTCGAGGATTGGCAGTCGGGACATGGGAAACCCTGGCAGTAATCCAGTAACCACTCGGCAAATGCCGCTCACCCGGCGGCAGGGTCCTCAGATAAGGTCGAATCCTGTGACGTAAAGGGGGCGGAAAATGTCAAAAGTGCGACCGAATTCTTAAACCATTCTCTCAGGATTGCGACGCTAGATCGTTGAGATTATAACAGCGAGGCCTTTTACGGCCGCACCCTCTTCGAAGGAGCTTTGGGATGGAGCTGACGCTTTGGCAGACCTCTCGGACCCTGCGTGCGCGGGCGATCCACCTGACCCTGTTGACCGGGTTGATCGTCGGCTGTTCCGGCTCCGGGCCGAAAAAGGAGGCTGCTGAGCCTCCGCCCCCGCCACCGGCCGAATCACCCGCCGCCACGACCATGCCCGCGCCCTCGCCAGCGACGAGTAGCGCCATGCCGGCGGCTGAAACAGCACCGATGGCGCCCGAGCAATCAGGCGGCCCGGTACTCGCCGCCAACGCTCCGAAGACCTACACGGTCCAGAAGGGTGACACGCTTTGGGACATATCCACGACATTCCTGCGGGACGCTTGGCTATGGCCAGAGATCTGGCAGGTCAATCCTCAGATTGAGAACCCACACCTTATATACCCCGGAGACACACTCACACTCGCCTATGGCGCGGGCGGGACCCCGGAGCTGCGCCTGGAGCGCGGAGCGGCGAGCCGCATGAGCCCTCGTGTGCGCAGCGAACCGCTCGAAGGCGCCATCACGCCCATCCCGTACGAGATCGTCGCGGCGTTCATGTCCAAGCCGACGGTGCTGGAGAAGGGCGAGATCAAGAACCTTCCCTATGTTGTTTCCTCGCGCGAACAGCACCTGGCCATTGCCGCGGGCAACACGATCTACGCGCGCGGCGCCCTCGAAGGCGAGGCAGGCTCGCGCTTCAACGTCATCCACGTCGGCGAGCCGCTCGTCGACCCGGAAGACAACAAGCTGGTTGGTTATCAGGGTGTCTACACGGGGGCGGCTCGCATGGTCGAGCAAGGTGACCCCTCGACTCTGCTGCTCACCGAATCTGCACGCGAGACTCTCGACGGTGATCTGGTCATCCCAGGAGCGTTCGATACGCCGCTCGACTTCATTCCGCACGCGCCGGCGAGCCAGGTAGACGGTCAGATCATCTCGCTCATCAACGGGCTCTCGATGGTGGGCCAGTACCAGGTGGTCGTGATCAACCGGGGCAGCAGCCACGGGCTCGAACCGGGGCATGTGCTGGCGATCTATCACACAGGCCCGCGCGTGAAGGATCCCAAGTCGCGTGACGTCAGCATGCATGGCGGCGTCGGCGGCAACGTGCAGTTGCCGGACTGGAAGGCCGGAACGTTCATGGTTTTCAAGACCTTTGACCGCATCAGCTACGGCCTGGTGATGGAATCAGAGACTCCAATCCGCACCGACGATCGCGTTCAGAACCCATAGGAGTTCTGCTCGCAGACTGCTGACTGAAGCACTTGCGCCGGCGACACGGATGTCGCCCAAAATGGCTCCATGGATAGGGAAGCGGAAGAATTACGTGCCTGGGCCACGCTGCTCAGAATTCCCGGCCTTACCTACGAGCGCGTCACGCGCGCGCTGCAATCGGTTGCGAGCACGGCAGAGCTTGTACGCATGGCGCCGCGCCGGCCCGAGCTGCTCGATCTCTCGGAGCATGCGCACAGCCAGCTACGTGCCCTCGATCCGAAATCGCTCGATGCCGATCTGCAGTGGCTGAGTGCTCCGGACCGGCATCTCATTCCACTGACCTCACCGCTGTATCCGCCTCTGCTCGCGCAGGCGGGCGGCGCACCGCCAGCTCTCTACGTAATTGGCTCGCCGGAAATCCTCGCCACTGCGCAACTCGCGATCGTCGGAAGCCGCAATCCGACCGCGAGCGGGCGCGAAACGGCGTTTGATTTCGCCGCGCATCTGGCGGGCTGCGGGCTCACGATCACGAGCGGTCTCGCCGAAGGAATCGACGCGGCCGGTCATCGCGGCGCTCTCTCGGCCGGCGGCATGACGATCGCGGTGTGTGGAACTGGTCTCGATATCACCTACCCGCAACACCACGCGGAGCTGGCAAGATCGATCGCCGCGCGTGGTGCGCTGGTCTCGGAGTTTCCACCGGGCACTGCACCGCGCCGCGAACACTTCCCGCAGCGCAATCGGATCATCAGCGGCCTCAGCCTGGGAACGCTGGTCGTGGAAGCCGCGCGGCAGAGCGGTTCGCTGATTACCGCGCGCAATGCGACTGAACAGGGCCGCGAAGTATTTGCCATTCCGGGCTCGATCCACAACCCGATGTCACGCGGCTGTCACCGCCTGATACGCGACGGCGCCAAGCTGGTGGAAACTGCTGATGACATTCTGTCCGAGCTGCATTGGCCTGCGGCGGCGATCGTCACGCCAACGCGCGCAACAGGAGACAAGAACGAAAACGTCAGCGCCCACGGATTGGACAAAGAATACGAAATCCTGTTAGATGCGCTCGGCTTCGATGCCTTGGGGCTGGATGCCCTGATCGAGCGCAGCGGCCTCAAGCCCGAAGCAGTCGCTTCGATGCTGCTCATCCTCGAGCTCAGGGGGCTGGTCGAAGCCCGTCCCGGCGGCCGCTACTGCCGAAGTCCTACCAGGCGGTGAAATGAAAGAAGGCGTCCTCGACATCCTCATCTATCTTTTCGAAAACTACATGGACGACGCGGAGCCCTACCCGCGACCGGATCGTACGCTGCTCTTGGAGGAACTCGAGCATGCGGGTTTCGAGGGTGCCGATGTCAACCGGGCGCTGCAGTGGCTCGATGGTCTGCAAGAAACCCCGGATTCTGAATCAGAGCGCGCCGCCGCACGCACGATCCGCGTATTCAGCAGTTTCGAGCAATTGCGGCTCGATACCGACTGCCGCGGCTACCTCATGCATCTGGAGCAGATCGGAATATTGTCAGCCGGACAGCGCGAGCTGGTGATTGATCGACTCATGGCCCTGGATGCGGACGATATCGACATCGAAAAGGTGAAATGGGTCGTACTCATGGTGCTGTTCAGTCAGCCGGGACAGGAACAGGCCTACGCACGCATGGAAGATCTGGTGTTCGAGGAGCGCACTGACGCGATTCATTGAACCATGAGGCGCATGAATCGCCTGCTCTTCATCTCACCGCGGCCGGCTCCGCGGTTTCATTTTTTTTGACGGACTGCGACGTTTCGCGAGCTCATGACGGCAAACCTGGTCATTGTGGAATCGCCCGCCAAGGCGAAGACCATCAAGAAGTACCTCGGCAAGGATTTCGAGGTGCTGGCCTCGTATGGCCATGTACGCGACCTCGTTCCCAAGGAAGGCGCCGTCGATCCGCAGCACAACTTCCGCATGCAGTACCAGCTCATCGAGCGCAACGAACGGCACGTCAATGCCATCGCGCGCGCCTTGCGCAAGGCCAAGGCCCTTTACCTGGCTACGGATCCCGACCGCGAGGGCGAAGCGATCGCCTGGCACCTCTACGAAATACTCAAGGAGCGCGGCGATCTCGACGACAAGGAAGTGCATCGCGTCGCGTTCTACGAGATCACCCGCAACGGCATCCGTGCGGCCATCGGTGCGCCGCGCCAACTGTCGCAGGACCTGGTCAACGCCCAGCAGGCGCGCCGCGCGCTGGACTATCTGGTCGGCTTCAATCTCTCGCCGCTCCTGTGGAAGAAAGTTCGACGCGGCCTGTCAGCAGGACGCGTGCAGAGTCCGGCGCTGCGCCTGATCTGCGAACGCGAGGAGGAGATCGCCATCTTCAAGGCGCGCGAGTACTGGACGATCGACGCGCGCGGCGAGCACAGCACACAGCAGTTTCCCCTCAAGCTGGTCGAGTATACGGGCGAGAAGGTCGAGCAGTTCTCGTTCCAGAATGCCGCGCAGGCGCATTCGGTCGAGCAAACACTCACCGCTGCTGCGCGCGGCACGCTCACCGTGTTGGAGATCGATCGCAAGCAGCGCCGCCGCAACCCGGCCCCACCCTTCACGACTTCGACGTTGCAGCAGGAGGCGGCACGCAAGCTGGGTTTCGGCACTCAGCGCACCATGCGCCTGGCACAGCAGCTCTACGAAGGCGTGGATACCGGCGAGGGAGCCGTTGGCCTGATCACGTACATGCGCACGGATTCGGTCAATCTCGCCGCCGAAGCGATTCAGGAGATGCGCGCCACGATCGCCAAGCTGTACGGCGCGGAGAGCGTGGCCGAGGAACCGCGCATCTATAAGACCAAGTCGAAGAATGCGCAGGAGGCTCACGAGGCCATTCGTCCGACGACAGCCTCGCTGACACCGACGGAACTCGAAGGCAAGATGGATCCGGACCAGCTGCGTCTCTATGCACTCATCTGGAAGCGCGCAATTGCCTGCCAGATGAGTCACGCGCTGTTCGACACCGTGGCCGTGGACATGCTTGCTGGCCCCGATGGTCCGCAGCGGCACATGTTGCGCGCCAATGGCTCGACATTGGTGAAGCCCGGTTACATGGCCGTCTACCAGGAAGACGTGGATGACAGCGCGCAGGACGAGAGCGATCGCATTCTGCCGTCGATGAATGTCGGTGACGCGGTGAAGCTGCTCGAAGTGAAGCCGGAACAGCATTTCACCGAGCCGCCGCCGCGCTACTCCGAAGCCTCACTGGTAAAGGCGTTGGAAGAACATGGTATCGGCCGCCCGTCGACGTACGCTTCCATCATCTCGACGCTCAAGGACCGCGAGTACGTCGAGATGGACAGCCGCCGCTTCATCCCGACCGACATCGGCAAGATCGTCAATCGCTTTCTGACCAAGAACTTCCACCGCTACGTCGAGTACGGATTTACCGCGCGCATGGAGGATGCGCTGGATGCGATCTCGCGCGGCGAAGAGGAATGGGTGCCGTTGATGCACCAGTTCTGGAAGCCCTTCATCTCACAAGTGGAGCACACCGAGAAGCATGTGACGCGCGACGAAGTTGCACAGGCGCGCGATCTCGGAACCGACCCGGTGTCTGGCAAGCCGGTGAGCGTGCGCATGGGACGCTTTGGCCCCTTCGTGCAGATGGGAACCAAGGACGACGAGGAGAAGCCACGCTTCGCCGGTCTGCGGCCGGGACAGAAGATGGACAAGGTCACGCTCGCTGACGCGATGGTGCTGTTCAAACTGCCACGCGACCTCGGCCAGACGCCGCACGGCGAACCGGTGCTGGCCAACGTTGGTCGCTTCGGCCCCTACGTCAAGTACGGCGCCAAGTACGTATCGATCAAGGACGATGATCCATACACGATCGAGCTGCCACGTGCTCTTGAGCTGATCGAACAGAAGAAACAGGCAGACGCAAATCGCATCATTCTCGATTTCCCCGAGGCAGGCATCCAGGTGCTGAATGGTCGCTATGGTCCCTACATCACGGACAAGACGCGCAACGCCAAGATTCCCAAGGATCGTGACCCAAAAGCTCTGACGGTCGATGAGTGTCGCGGGCTGCTGGCGCAGGCGCCTGTGCGTCGCGGAGGTCGCGGTCGCTTCGGCAAGAAGGCACCTGCAGCAACCACAGCAACGCCTCCGGGACAGGACGCCAGCGTCGAAATGATTCCCAAGCGCGCATTGGCGGCGGCCGAAATGAAGACGGCTCGCCGCGCAGGACCGGTTGTGAAGGGGTCGGCGAAGGGCAAAGTGCCACCCAGCAGAAAAAAGAAGGCCACACTCAAGCGAGCTTCCGCGCGCAAGGTCGGTTAAGTCGTTGCGGAATCGACGAGAGTCAGTGCGCTCACGTTGGTTCGTGGTTGCCGCATGATCATGCTGTTGCTCACTACTGCAACGTCGGCCTGATCGGCCGGGTCAATGAAATACCGACACTCATATCATGCCGGCAACTTCGCCGACACGATGAAGCATCTCGTGCTGCTGCAGTTGCTGAATGCACTGCTGCGCAAGCCGGGCGAATTCGTCTACATCGAGACCCATTCGGGACGGGGCGAATATTCGCTTCAGGGTCGCGAGATGCGCTCCACGACCGAGTATCGCGACGGGATAGGACGTCTGCTCGAGAGCCGACAACAGCTGCTAGGACCGATTCGCGACTACGTCGAGCTGGTGTTGCGTCTGGGCGGCGACGCGCAGTCGGGTCGGCTGCAACGTTACCCGGGGTCGCCGTTGCTCGCCGCCGAACTGCTCCGACCCACTGACCGGGCGGTACTGCTCGAGCTGCAGCCGGCAGAACGGCGCGCGCTGGCGCGCGCAGTGGCAGGACATCCGAATGTGAGTGTCCGTGGCGAAGACGGCTATGCTGCCTTGCGTGGACTGCTGCCACCCGCGGAGCGGCGTGGCCTGGTGCTGGTCGATCCGAGCTACGAGGAAGGAGACGAGGAGTTCGAGCGCGTCCAGAGCGCGTTGCTCGACGGCCATCGGCGCTGGGCTACCGGGATCTTTGCGATCTGGTATCCCATCAAGCGTCGCGCCCCTATCGCGCGCTTCCATGCCCAGCTGGCTCGATCGGGACTGCGCCGGATCCTGTGTGCGGAGCTGGGCCTGTTCCCGGAGGATTCGCGGGTTGCGCTCAATGGCTCGGGCATGATCATCGTCAATCCGCCGTGGAAACTCGACGCAACGCTAAACACGCTCCTGCCAGCATTGCATCGCGCGTTGGGAGTGGACAAGGGAAGTGGCGTGCGCTGTGAGTGGCTGGTTCCGGAGTAAATCACCAGCTCAGTGCTTTGCATTCGGCGTGGCGGAAACAGCCTACCAGGTGATCGTTGACCATGCCGACTGCCTGCATGTGCGCGTACATGATGGTCGAGCCGACGAAGCGCATGCCTCGGTCCTTGAGGTCCTTGGACAATGCATCCGATTCGCGCGTACTGACCGGAATCTGTCCGTGGCGACGAAACCCATGCTGCCGCGGCCTGCCGTCGACGAAGCGCCACACATATTGGTCGAAACTGCCGAACTGCTCGCGGATCTCGATGAAGCGGCGTGCGTTGTCGATGGCCGCCTCGATCTTGGCGCGATTGCGGACGATACCCGCATCTGCCAGTAGTCGCGGCACACTTCGCGCGTTGAAGCGTGCCACCCTTTCGTAATCGAAGTCCGCGAAGGCACGCTGGTACCCGCGGCGCTTGTTGAGCACCGTCGACCAACTGAGCCCGGCCTGCGCGCCCTCGAGAATCAGAAATTCGAAGTGGCATCGATCGTCGCGAACCGGTACGCCCCATTCCTCGTCGTGATAGACATAGTAAAGGTCGTTGCCGCCACTGACCCAGCGGCAACGTACCCGCCCGTCGGCGGCCAGCACGCTCGGCTCTTTTGCGACCTTGCTCATGGTCTCAGCGCCTGGAGCATCTGGTCCGCGACTTCCTCCACGCGCATTTCATCGCGTGCCAGCACGGCGATGCTGCCTTTCCCCACGGGAAGGATCACACCCCGGTAGCCGTCCTCATCGAAACTGGCCTTGGCGGATACCTGCTCTGCCGCGAGGAGCAGGACGGTGACGGCACCGCGGGCGTCACGGACTACCAGGTGAGGCACGAGATGCCCCCGAAACCAGCAATTCTGTGCATAGGTAACGCTGCCGGGTGCAAAGTGAGCGCTGACGCCTGAACGCTTGAGCACGCCATCCAGCGCGGCCTGCGGAATCGAGTCGCGTCGAACCCATGATTGCGGTTCAAGCTCCACATGCTCGATGACTTCCGCTGCCAGCGTAGCGCGCGGGAACCAGAACCATCCCAGCGTCGCCAAAGCGATTGCGCCCAGAACGCTTGCTGCCAATGCGAAGCGCCGCGGCGCAATCATGGCGCTGCGCGGCAGTGACGGCTCTCTCGCTGGCGGCACATTGATCTGCAGCGCCCGCTTGATACCCGCATCGAACGCGTGCATCTGCTGTGTCCACGCAGCGCAGGCTGCACACGACTGCGCGTGTGCCCGCATCTCCGTTGTCGGGCGATGCGGCTCAGTTTGCAGATTGTGCTGGTAATCCAGACAATTCATGTGCCTTCCAGCCGCGCAGAACGCGGCGCGAGCGCATCGCCAGCCGTCAGGATCTGGCGCAGCTGCTGACGAGCACGGAACAGGCGCGTCAGCACGGCACCCACGTTGAGTCCCATGTGTTGCGCGATCTCCTCGGTCGAATACCCCATCAACACCTGCAGCACGAGCGGCTCGCGATAGCTCTCCTCCAGCTGCAGCAGCGCGCGGCGCAGGTCCTGCACTTCGCTGTCGTCCGGCGCAGCGAGCAACAGCTCTTCACGCGCAACCAGATCGTCCACATCCACCGTTTGCAGCCTCTTGCGTTCGTAGAGCCGGGCATGTTCGCGCCGGACAATCGTCAGCAACCACTGCCGTGCCGCCTTCACGTCCCGTAACTCATCCATCGCCCGCCAGGCGCGTAGCAACGTTTCCTGGACGACGTCCTCGGCAATCGCGCGGTCACGACTCAGCCAGAACGCGAAACGGAACAGGTCCGGCCGCAGTGCGGTGCACAGTTCATCGAACCGTCGCTGTCGCTCCTTTCCGTCGCTCGCACGATTCATGTATAAAGACCCGCGCTGGCAGGGCATCATTACGGCGCAGATCGCGGAATCTACCCGATACCCTTCCCCGAGTAATCTGCCGCATGAGCGATGCGAGTTCGAAGCCCGATCGCTACGCAGTGATGGGGCACCCGATCGACCATAGCTGGTCGCCCTTCATACACGGAATGTTTGCGCGGCAGACCAGTCAGAACCTGACCTATCGCCTGCTTGATGTGCCGCCGGACAAGTTCCGGGCTTCGGCGCTCGAGTTCTTCACTTCCGGCGGCCGCGGGCTCAACGTCACCGTACCGCACAAGCCCGCTGCGGCCGAATTCGTCAATCGCCTCACGGCGCGCGCAGAGACCGCCGGTGCGGTCAATACGATCCTGGTCGAGTCGAACGGTGAGCTGATGGGTGACAACACGGATGGTGTTGGACTGATCACTGATCTGACCGCCAACCTGGGGCTGCGAATCGCGGGTCTCAGAATCCTGATACTTGGCGCAGGCGGGGCGACGCGCGGCGTCCTCGGACCGCTTCTCGACGCACGGCCGGCGACTTTGACCATCGCCAATCGCACGCCGGAACGCGCCGCCGAGTTGGTGGAAGAGTTTTCCAGGCCCGGCACGCTGTCGGGCTGTGGATTCGAGGAGATTCAGGACGACGAACCCTGGGACCTCCTGATCAATGCAACATCGGCCAGTCTGAAGGGGGCCACCCCTTTGATCTCGCCGACGGTGATCGCATCCCAGACGATCTGCTACGACATGGCCTACGGTAAGGGCGATACGAGCTTCACGCGCTGGGCGCGAGAGCTGGGCGCCGCGCGAACGATCAAAGGCTGGGGCATGCTCGTCGAACAGGCGGCCGAATCGTTTCACCTCTGGCGTGGCGTGCGCCCCGATACGAAGCCGGTCTTAGCCGCGCTGCAGGCCACCTGAGCGGTTCGACGGGCCACGCTCACTTCATCGTCACGAGTTCTTCGGCGACGGTCGGATGGATCGCAACCGTGTCGTCAAAGTCCTGCTTGGTTGCGCCCATGCGCACGGCCACCGCAAAACCCTGCAGCAACTCGTCGGCTCCGAGGCCGATGACATGGCAACCGACGATGCGCCGCTCGCTACCGGTCGTAACCAGTTTCATCCGCACACGCGGCTTGCGCGCCGTGAGCGCGTGATACAAGGGTATGAATGCGGTCGTGAAGACTTCCACCTCCTCGCCAAAGCGACCGCGCGCCTGAGCCTCCGATAGCCCCACGGTGCCAATTGGCGGGTGACTGAATATGACGGTCGGAATCCACTGGTAATCGAGGTATCGGTCCGGCTGGCCACCGAAGAGGCGATCGGCCAGTCTGCGGCCGGCAGCAATGGCGATCGGCGTGAGCGCTTCCCGGCCGGTCACATCGCCGATCGCATAAATGCCTGGCACATTCGTGTTCTGATACAAGTCGGTGATCACGGCCTCGGACGGATCGAGGGCCACACCGACGCGGGCGACATCGAGGTCCTCCACGTTGGCGCTTCGGCCGATTGCCCACAGCGCACAGTCGAAACCGTCAAATCGGCGCCCGTCAGCCGTGCACAACGTGAGCCCATTGTTGCGCTCAAGCGCCGCCGGCACTGCTTCGGTGACGATGTGGATGCCGGATGCGCGCATCTCTTCGCCCAACGCCAGCCCCAGCATCTCGTCGAAGTCTCGCAACAGGCGATCCCGGCGCGCGAACACGGTCACTTCCGATCCCAGGGCGTGGAAAACGCCCGACAGCTCGGCCGCGATATAACCAGTCCCGATGACCGCTACACGCTTGGGTCGTGCCTGAAGCTCGAAAAAACCATCCGAGGAGATCCCCAATGAGGCGCCCGGCAGCTCGGGAATCAGCGGCTTGCCTCCGGTCGCGATCACAATGTGTGGAGCTTCGAGTTGACGCTCGGCCACGAGCACACGATTCACCGCATCGAAGCGGGCATGACCCCGGAGCAGGGTCACCCGTTGCTGCTCGAGGTTCCGCTCGTAAATGTTGTTGAGCTTCGCCACGTATGCATCGCGTTGCCGCTTGAGAACTCCCCAATCGTGCCCGCGCAGCTCCACGTCGAAACCGTAGCCGCGCGCATCCTCGATTTCCTCAGCGAGCGATGCGGCATTCCACATGATCTTCTTGGGTATGCAGCCCACGTTGACGCAGGTGCCGCCCAGCCGGTGCGACTCGATGAGCAGCGCGCGTGCGCCATGCATAGTCGCGCGCTGGGCGCACGCCAGCCCGCCACTCCCGCCACCAATCACGATGAGATCGAACTGTTCTGGCACGGACAGGCCTTCCTTCGGGTCTGGGGTAACACACGGGATCCAGCTGCTGTCCCGTGCTGATACAATTTGAGCAGCTTTCCACACGACCGCCTAGTCATGGACAACCCGCTGCTCAACACGGATGGTCTGCCCTCGTTCGGCACGATTCGACCTGAGCATGTCGAGCCGGCCATTCGCCAGCAGCTTGCTGCCAACCGTGCCCGCCTTCAGGAGTTGCTGGGTAGTGGCGTCGCCACTATTGGTGCATTGGTCGAGCCCATCGAAGCGATGCAGCACCAGTTGCAGAGAACCTGGTCGCCTGCGAGCCATCTGAACGGCGTCGTCAATTCGCCGCCTTTGCGCGCCGCGTACAACGCCTGCCTGCCTCTCATCAGCGAGTATCAGACCGAGCTTGGCCAGAACGAGGCCTTGTTTCGGGCCTATGCCGCGATCCTGGAGCGAGGCGGCCAGAGTCTCGATGCTACCGAGCGCAAGCTCATCGAAAATGCGCTGCGCGACTTCCGGCTCGCGGGCGTGGCGCTAGAGGCCGATCGCAAGGCGCGTTTTCGCACACTGATGCAGGAGCTGGCGCGCGCCCAGGCAAGATTCGAAGAAAACGTCCTCGACTGCGCTAACGCCTGGGCCAAGCACGTCACTGACGCAGAGGTCCTGCGTGGTTTGCCCACGAATATCGTGGCACGTGCTCGCCTGATGGCGCAGGACAAGGGGCTTGCCGGATGGCTGCTGACTCTCGATCAGCCAACCTATCTCGCGGTGCTCACCCACGCGGAAGACGAAGCTCTGCGACTTGAGCTATACAAGGCGTGGAGCACCAGGGCGTCGGATGTGGGACCTGCGAATGGCCAGTGGGACAACTCCTCCGTTATCGAGGACATCCTGCAACGGCGACACGAAGCCGCGACGTTGCTGGGTTTCGCGCACTACGCGGCGTTTTCGCTGGCCACAAAGATGGCGCGCTCCGCCGAAGAGGTGCGGGCATTCCTCGAGAGACTGGCGGACTACTGTGTACCGGTCGCACGCGAGGAACTCGCAGAGCTCGAACGCTTCGCGGGTCGGCGGCTCAACGCCTGGGACGTGCCGTTCTTCGCCGAACGCCTGCAACGCACGCTGCATAACATCTCGGACGAGGAGCTGAGACCCTATTTCCCGCTGCCACGCGTTCTCGATGGGCTGTTTGGCGTTGCTGGCCGGCTCTACGGTCTGAAGATCCGCGCCGGGAGCGACGTACCAGTCTGGCATCCGGATGTTCGGTTCTTCGAGATCTACAACGCAGATGGCGATGCGGTCGGCAGCTTCTACGTTGACCCGTACGCGCGAGCGAACAAGCGCAGTGGCGCATGGATGGACGAGTGCCTGGGCCGGCTCGAGTTCACCGACCGGCGCGTGCTTCCGGTCGCGTACCTGGTCTGCAACTTCCTGCCGCCGGTGGCGGGCCGGCCGGCGTTGTTGACGCACGACGAGGTCGTGACCCTGTTTCATGAGTTCGGGCATGGATTGCACCATCTGCTCACACGCGTGCGCTACCCGAGCCTGGCGGGGATCAACGGCGTGCCCTGGGATGCGGTCGAGCTGCCGAGCCAGTTCATGGAAAACTACGCCTGGAATGCGGATGTACTGCGCCTGATTTCCGGGCATGTCGATTCCGCGGCGGAACTGCCCGAGTCAATGATTCGGTGCTTGCAGGCGACGCGCACCTTTCACGCCGGCCTGAAAGCAGTGCGCCAGCTGGAGTTCGCTCTGTTCGACCTGCGCTTGCACAGCGAATACCAACCGCAGTCGGGGTCGCGTCTCGATGAGGTAATCAGGGAGGTGCGCGAGCGCTTGGCGGTCGTGCCGGCGCCCGCATTCAACCGCTTTGCCCACAGCTTTGGCCATGTCTTTGCGGGCGGCTATGCCGCGGGTTACTACAGCTACAAGTGGGCCGAAGTTCTGGCGGCGGACGCCTTCGCGGCGTTCGAGGAGGCCGGGGTCTTCGATGCGGCCGTGGCGCGGCGGTTCCTCGATTCAATCCTCTCACGCGGCGGCAGTCGGGACGCGCTCGAAGCATTCGTGGAGTTCCGCGGCCGCGCACCCGACATCCGGCCTCTGCTGCGTCAGTTTGGAATTGCAGCTTGAAGAGTGCCTTTGCATTCGCAGCACTCGCAGGCTGCCTGTTCCTGGCTTGCGTAGCGAGTGCCGAAACCCTTTATGTCATCGACCACATCACGGTCCCTGTTTATTCACAGGCAACTCTCGATGGCGATCGGGTGGCCGTGATTCGCACCGGCGATGCAGTGGAATTGCTCGCGCGTGAGGCCGAGGCCGCGCAAGTACGCCTCGTTGATGGTGCCGAAGGATGGATCAACGGCGCGCTTGTTGGCGAGGAGCCACCTGCGGCCGCACGCGTCGAGGCGCTCCAAGCCGAGAACGAGCGCTTGCGAGCTGCTGCGCGCTCCGCTTCCGGAGGCGCATCCGAGCTCAAGGCCGCGCAAGCTACAAATGCCGAACTCAAGTCGGCGCTCGACCAGGCGCGCGCTGAAGTCACCCGACTCCGAGAGACGGCACGCGCGGCTCCCGCGCCTGCGAGCGATGATGTGCCGTTGCAGGTACCCCGTCGCGACAGGCCTGTAACTCCTTGGCGCTGGATACTGACCATCCTCGCAATCGGTGGCGCGCTCGGTCTCGGATTCTGGTGGGGCTATCGCACGCTCGAAAGGCGTGTGCTCGCGAAATACGGCGGGCTCAAGGTCTACTAACGGCGCCGTGCAGTTCGCCACCTGAAACTTCAGCAGCCTGCGATTTGCAGCTCGCGAGTGCGGCGTTCGCCGCACCTTGCACGACACCTGCCGGATCGATCGCCAGCCGCGGCGTTGGGAACGGCCCTCAGACCACGCGCCGGTCGTGGCGCACTTCGACTGCGCGCTTATGTCTCATTAAGAGAATCCCGTCATAGTGTTTGCTTGGTTTTGAGCCTAGACTCACTGCCGATGGGGGGATCGCGCGCAAACATGCACGCGTTGGCAAGTGGCTAGCACACGACGCAACGATTTCGACGTCTGCAATTCCGTGCAGGTGAGCTCGCCGACCGCCGTTTGCGAGGCCGTCGAACAGCTCTTCCATGCTTCCTGGCCTGGCGCTTCTTTCGAGCGCGTGGCACAGGGCTTCGAGGACTTCGCGAAACTGTTTGGCGGCCAGATGACTGGCTACCACGGCGTCGATACGGTCTATCACGATCGCCAGCACACGCTGGACATGACGCTTGCGATGGCGCGGCTGCTCGCAGGCTACGAGTACGTCCACGGCGGCGAATCGCGCCTCGAGGCCGACCGCGCCACGATGGGTCTCGTCACTTCTCTGTTCCACGACTCGGGCTACATCCGCCAGACCAGCGACCACGAGCACCGCAACGGTGCGGAATTCACGCTGTGTCATGTCACCCGCAGCGCACGGTTCCTGGCGCGCTATCTACCGACGCTTCACATGGAAGACTGGGTGCCGGTGGCGACGCGCATCGTGCACTTCACCGGTTACGAGGTGCAGTTCGACCAGATTCATCTTGCGGACTCGCGCGATCGCAGGATCGGGCACCTGCTCGGCACCGCGGACCTCATCGCACAAATGGCCGATCGTTGCTATCTGGAGAAATGTCGTGATCGGCTGTATCCGGAGTTCGTGCTCGGCGGCGTTGCGACACCGTACGCCGGTCAGGGCGAGCTCAAGATCCGCTATAGCTCAGGCCTCGATCTGCTGCGCCAGACGCCGCACTTCTTCGAGGAAGTGCGCTCCAAGCGCCTCGACGGTGAGTTCGAGGGCGCCTACCGATACCTCGAGCCGCTGTTCGAAGGGCGCAATCCGTACATGGAAGCCATCGGTCAGAATCTCGAGTACCTGAAGGAGATTCTGCGCAGTGAGAACTGGACGCTCCTGCGGCGCAATCCGCCCTGTTTCACCGCTCAACCGGCGCCGCTGCAGAACATCCGCTCGTTGATGCTCGGGCACCTCAAGGAAGTCTGGTCGCGAGCTTGAGCCGTCCCGCAGCCGCGCAGTGCGGCTGCGCAGTGGCAAGCCGCGACATATGCGCTAGGCGTACCGAATGTCTTCCGGCGCGTCCACGCTCGTAACGTAACGGGCACCGATTTCCGGGAGCCGCAGCAGCAATTCCTCTTTGCCGTCGACGTCTGCTGCTTCGAGCGCCCTGCGCAGCACCGACTCCGTCAGTCCACGCAGTGCATCGCTCGCGACGGACGCGTAGCTCAGGTGCCAAGGCTCGGGCGACACGCCGCCGCGGTCGGTGCGATAGGGTCGAAAAAAACCGAAGGTCCCCATGTTTGCATCGAGCCATGCGTTCAAGCGCGCAAAGAGCCCAGCCGGGGAATATTCGATCGGCAGCAACTTGAGGGCCCGCGGATCAGGCAACGCGGCACGGTCGATCACATCGATATCGCTGCCCCAGTGGTGGCGGCTCGCACCGGGCATCGCGGACCAGCAAAGGATCGCGTCTATGAGCTCCGATGAGTTCAACGAGCTGTACTCGAGTGGCTGCCCATGCCGGTCGTAGAGCGTGCGCTGGCCGCGGTACTTCGCGTTCCAGATGCGTCTCTGTGCTTCAAAGTCGCGAAAGCTGCTCACCGGAACCAGGTCGATGCCCTCACCGGCCGCCGCAGCACGCATCTTGAGGAACGGTTCGACCGTATCGCGATGCAGGATGCAGCCCGGTTCCTCGACTTCCACGACATGCGTTGTTACGCGGCCGGTAAGCTCCAGCTCGTTCATTTGAATTCGAGCCGGGCGGGGGTCCAGCGCTCGCGACGGCGCTGCAACCGCTCGGTCACTGATTCACCCTCGTAGTCCATGGATGTGGGCGCTGCGAACCTGTTGCGATCCTTGAGCACATTGAGATTGAGCACACCGAGCGCCCCGGCTGGATCCTCCATGAAGACGCCCACGTAGCTGCCGCAGCGTGCGCAAACCAGGAAGTCGGAGAGTTTCAGGCCGAATCTGTATCGCACCAGAGCTTCGCGGTCGGTGATCTGATAGATCAAGCTGCCTCTCGGATCCGACACGCTGAGTGCCCCGTGCGTGCGACAGAAACTGCATTGGCAGGCGCGCACCTGGATCTCAGGCAGTGGAATCGCGCTCTGGAAACGCACGCGAAGCGCGCCACAGTGACATGAGCCCTCAAGCTCGGTGCGAGATGGAGCGCTCATGCCGAGACAACCGGGACTGCGAGGCGATCGAAGAGCTGCATAAAAACTTCCGGGGACTGCGCGCCCGAAACGGCGTAGCGGCGTTCGAAGATGAAAGTGGGCACGCCGGTGAGCCCCCATTCGCGCGCCAGCTTCTCGGCGGCAAGCACCTCGGCCCTGAGATGCGGATCGTGCAACGCTCGACGCGCATCCGCGCTGTCGAGCCCTTGCCTGCTGCTCAGATCCACCAGGACATCGGGATCACCAAGATCGCGACCCTGTTCGAAGTACGCGCTGAACAGCGCCTCGCTGATATCGTTCTGACGAGCCTGAACAGCAGCGAATGCCAGCAGCGCATGGGAGGCTCGGCTGTTGGGCATCCTGCGAATCAGGTCGAATCGGAACTCGATGCCGAGCGCTGCACCAGTCGCGCGCAGTTGCTCGTGCATTTCCTGCAGTCGTCCGGTATCACCAAACTTGCCCATGAGGTACTGGTCTCGATCCATCCCATCGGGCGCGAGCTCCGGATTCAATTCGAATGCGCGCCAGCATACTTCGATGTCCAGATGCGGACGCTGCTGGCGCGCCAGCTCAAAGCGGCGCTTGCCAATGAAGCACCATGGACAGACGGGGTCGGAATAGATCTCGACTTGCATGGAAGCGGCATTGTAAAAGAGCCGTGAGCCCGCAGTTTATCGCGACGCAGCGTGGCACGGGTTGCGCATACGTACGGTTCGGCGCGCTCAAAGCGGTGCTGAAACTTTTAGGAATAACGGCTACTTGCAGGTATGATGCGGACCAACACGAACAAGAAGGGCTGTCGGGGAATCAAAGCCCGCTTGCCGGTAAATCAGCCGGTTACGAACTTGAAGGTCCGCCGTGACAGCGGCGAGGCCGGACGCAGGTCGAAGTGACTGCACGGAGCTTGAAGACCAAATATGCCCTGACCGCCCTGGGCCTCGGTGCGGTCGTCGCGCTGTTGCTCGCCGGAGCGCTGTTCTGGCAATACCGCCTCGACGCTACCCGCCTCAGCGGGCTCGCATTCGATTCTGTTGAGCAGAAGCTCCTGGTTGAGCTCCTGGCGCACGGGAAAGCGATGGCAGATCAACGCGCCCGCGAGCTCGCACCCGTAATGGCTGGCCACGACTGGGCAGCTGCGCACGTCATCGCCACTGAGATCCTCGATTCGCGTGACGTCGCCGCTGTCGAGCTCAAGGACGACCTCGGCACCGTGGTCTTTGCCGCCTCCAATCACGCCGCAGCAGCTTCTCGCTCTGTTGGAACCATCAAGCGCAGCATCCGGGTCGCATCGCCGGAAGCAACGACGCGCGCCGATCAACCCGCAGGAGAGCTGAGCGTTTCGATGTCGCGTGCGAGCGTGGATGCCGCACTGGAGGAGCTTGCCAAGGACGTCGGCGCGTCTCAGCGGGATCACTTCCGCGATCTCATGACACTTCTCGCCACGGCATGCGGAATGCTGATTGCCGCGGGATTCATCAGCGCCTGGCTACTGGCGCGTCGCATCGAGCGGCCGATCACGGCGCTGATCAAGAGCGCGGACCGTATTGGCCAGGGCGATTACACGCGACCCTTCAGCGTGGCGCGCGGCGATGAAATCGGGGAATTGCAGCAGTCGCTGGAACGGATGCGCGTAAAACTGCGCCAGACGACGATCACCAAAAACTATCTCAATATCGTTCTGAACAGCATGAACGATGCGGTACTGGTCACCTCACCGGACGACACCATCAAGGGTGCTAACGACGCAGCACGCAAGCTCCTCGGCTACACCGAGGAGGACCTCATCGGCAAGCCGATCCAGTTCATCATCGCCGAGAACGAGCGTGACACCTTCGCACTCGATCAGGCCGCCCAGGCTCAGGACACGCGCGAGACCGTGATACTGACGCGCAATGGCCAGACCATACCCGTGTCCTGCTCCAGCTCGCAGATCACCACTGAGGATCCGCAGTTTCAGGGCAACATCTTCGTAGCGCGCAACATCACCGAGCGCAAGCGAGCCGAGCGCCGCATCCGTTACCTGGCGCGATACGACACGCTGACCAAGATCCCGAACCGCATGCAGTTCCAGCATCTGCTGCAGCAGGCGTTGGCGCGAGCCGCGCGGGCCGGCACCAGCGTGGCACTCCTGTATCTCGACATGGATCACTTCAAGGAAGTAAACGACACCTTCGGGCATTCGGCCGGTGACCGCACGTTGGAGATTCTCACCGAGCGACTGACGCGTGCCCTGCCTAAGGACACAGTCGTCGGGCGGCTGGCGGGTGACGAGTTCGCAATCTTCATCGAGAACCTGCCGCGCGACACCGACAATCGCGGCCCGCTGTCGAGCCTTGCCCGGATCATCCTTGATGAAGTCAGCAAGGCGTTTTACTTGCAGCAGCAGGAGATATTCCTGACGGCGAGCATCGGTGTGGCCTTCTGCCCCGAAGATGCAGAGAACGTCATCGACCTGATCCGCAACGCGGACGCAGCGATGTACTACTCCAAGCAGAACGGCGGCAATTCGTTCGCGTTCTATTCGCGTGAGATGAACGCTGCGGCGGTAGAGCGCCTGATGCTCAAGAGCAAGCTGCGCCGCGCGCTGGAACGTGAAGAGCTGCTCATTCTCTACCAGCCGAAGGTGGATTTGCGCAACGGACACATCGTGGGCGCGGAGGCGCTGCTGCGCTGGCGTCTGCCAGGCCACGGGGATATTCCTCCGGCGCAGTTCATTCCGCTTGCCGAGGAGACCAACCTGATCCTCGAGATCGGCGAATGGGTACTCAATCGCGTCTGCGCTGACTACCAGCACTGGCAGGCCCGCGTCACCGATCCTGGACGCGTTGCGATGAACCTGTCCCTGAAGCAACTGCGCCAGGCAAGTTTCATCACGCGCTTCCGGTCAATATTCAAGAAGCACGGCGTCTCCCCGACATTCTTCGAGCTCGAGATCACGGAGACCACCCTGATGGCGGACGCAAAGCGCACCGTGAAGCTCCTCGATGAGCTGTATGCCATGGGACTGCACCTGTCGATCGATGACTTCGGTACCGGCTACTCCTCGTTGAGTGCCCTGCAACAGTTCCCGATCAGCACGCTCAAGATCGACCAGTCCTTCGTCCGGGACGCCGCCACCGATGCCGATCAGGCGACCATCGTGCGCACGATCATCGACATGGGACGGAGCCTCGGCATGGAGGTCGTGGCGGAAGGAGTGGAATCGGAGGAGCAACTCGCGCTCCTGCGCAGCCGCGACTGTCATTTCGCGCAGGGACGTCTGTTCGGCGATGCCGTAAGCGCCGAGGAATTCCTTGCCCTGCTGATGGCGCAACAGGCCGGCAGCAGCAACATCGTGAGGCTGTTCGCCTAGACGAGTTCGCGCCCGACACGTTGCGCGTTCGTTCATGCTCAACTTCCAGAACCTGCAGCTCAGGCGCGGCACGCGCGTGCTGCTCGAAAACGCCACCTTCACGCTGTTTCGGGGCGAGAAGGTCGGCATCATCGGCGCCAACGGCAGCGGCAAGTCGAGTCTCCTCGCGCTGGTGCGCGGCGAGTTGCACGCCGAGTCCGGCGACTTTTCGCGGCCCGCCGACCTGCGAGTGGCTTGGGTTGCCCAAGAGGTTGCGCCGCTCGACAGCTCAGCAATCGACTACGTCATCGATGGCGACACTGAGCTTCGTGAAGCAGAAACGGCCATCCGACGCGCGGAGGCTGCTCACGACGGTGCGCTGATCGCGACACTTCACGCACGCTACGACGCGCTCGGGGGCTACTCGGCTCGCGGTCGCGCGGCGCAGCTGCTGGCTGGTATCGGTTTCGCCCCGGCCGACCTGGAACGCAGCGTCGCGAGCTTTTCCGGCGGCTGGCGTATGCGCCTGAGCCTCGCCCAGGCGCTTATGTGCCCGTCGGACCTGCTGCTCCTCGATGAGCCCACCAATCACCTGGATCTCGATGCGATCCTCTGGCTGGAAGGTTGGTTGCGTGAGTATCGGGGCACGCTGCTGGTGATCGCTCACGATCGCGAGTTTCTCGATCGCGTTGTCTCGCGAGTGGTGCATATAGAGCGTGCGAATGTCCGGCTTTATTCCGGCAACTATTCCGCCTTCGAAGCGCAGCGCGCCTCCCAGCTCGCACTACAGCAGGCGATGTTTGAGCGCCAGCAGCGCGAAATCCACCATGCAGTCCAGTTCATCGAGCGCTTTCGGGCCAAGGCCAGCAAGGCACGACAAGCGCAGAGTCGGCTGAAAATGCTCGAACGCCTGGAACGCATTGCGCCCGCGCATGTCGATGCGCCATTCGAATTCTCGTTTCCGCCACCGCAAAAGCTACCCCGCCCGCTGCTGAGTCTTGAGGCACAGGCAGCAGGCTACGAAGGACGGCAGGTGCTTTCGGAGATAAATCTGGTCCTGTCGCCCGGGGATCGAGTTGCAGTGCTGGGACGTAACGGCGCCGGCAAGTCCACGCTGATGCGACTCCTCGCTGGACAGGCGCTCAGCAGCGCGGGTCGACGCGTCGAGGCTGCGGACCTGCACGTCGGCTATTTCGCTCAACACCAGCTTGAGCAACTCGACGATGCCATGAGCCCCATCGAACACCTGGCGCGATTCGGTGGCGAGCACATGCGTGCCGCGGCGGAGCAGGAGCTGCGCGATCATCTGGGTAGTTTCGGATTCCGCGGTGATCGGGTGTTCGAGCCACTTGCGCCCTTCTCCGGTGGCGAGCGCGCACGGCTCGTCCTCGCGACGCTCGTGGCTGCACGGCCGAACCTGCTGCTCCTGGACGAGCCCACCAATCACCTGGATCTCGAGATGAGGCATGCACTCGGCATGGCCTTACAGGACTATCCGGGGGCGCTGGTCGTGGTATCACACGATCGACACCTGATCCGCAGTATCGCGGACGATTTGTGGATGGTGGCTGACGCACGCGTCGCGCCGTTCGATGGTGACCTCGATGACTACGCCCGCGCCCTTCTCGAGTCGCGCAGCACTGCGGCGGATGAGACGCAGGGCGGGCCCAAGCCGTCAGAACAAAGGCGTGCGCAACGACGTGCCGAGGCCGAGCATCGCAATCGACTGAGCCCACTGCGTGCCGAAGTGCGGGGTGTGGAAGAGGAAATCGGGCGCCTGGAGCTCGAGCTGGCCGAGATCGAGGGGACGCTGTCTGATCCGCTAACCTACGCTGCCCAAGCCAGACAAGCGCTCGCGGAGACGCTGGCGAGGCAACGCGCGATTCGCAGCCGACTCGGTGAGCTCGAAGCGCGCTGGCTCGCGGTGAGCGAGGCACTGCAAAGCGCCGAGCGTGCCGGCTAGAGAGCGCTATCGGGCGGTGCTGGTGGCGGAAAGGCTTACAATGCGCGCCGATGTCAGCGGTGCTCCGTCTCGACGAATCTACGGTCAGTCATGGTGACGCGAGCCCTACTCGCCCCCGGCGGCGGCGCTGGCGCCGAGCGCTGCTGCTGGTACTGCTGCTGATCTGGGCCGCCTTGGCATTGTGGCATCTGTTGAAACCGATGCCGCCGGGCACCAACCTCGCGAGCGACTGGATCGACACACCCCTGGCCGATGTGCGCTGGCTGGCTGACACAACCGTCACCGATGGTCACGGCCGGCGCGTGGTTCGCCAACACATTTTCGATGAGGCGCTGAAAATGATCGCCGCCGCACGTGAGCTGGTGGTGGTCGATTTCTACCTGTTCAACGATTGGCCGGACGTTGCGGACAGTGACGGCAGCGGGCCGGCGGATTTGCCAGCGGCACAGCGCCGCATCAGCAGCGAACTCACGACGCGACTCATCGAACGACGCAAGGCGCTGCCTGGACTCAAAGTCATCCTCATCACGGATCCGGTGAACGAGCTCTACGGCGCATGGCCCTCGTCGGCCCTGGCGGAGCTTCGCGGCGCCGGGATCAGCGTCATCAGTGTCGATCTCGCCCGCCTGCGAGATCCCTCTCCGGTCTACTCCGCGTTGTGGCGACCGCTGGGAAGCTGGTCCACGAGCCAGGCGGGCGATGCCGGCACCCTGGGGAATCCACTCGATATCGGCCCGGCAACGGTGAGTGCGTCGATGTGGTTGCGCATGCTCAACTTCAAGGCGAGTCACCGCAAGCTGATCGTTGCCGATGACGGACAGGGCGGTCTGGTATCGCTGTTGTCCTCGGCGGACGCCAACGACGGCGGCAGCGCGCACTCGAATGTTGGACTCCGGTTTGCCGGCCCCTTGGCGCGTGCGATCCTCGACAGCGAGCTCGAAATTGCGCGCTTTTCCGGCTGGACTTCAAGCTGGCAAGCTCCGGAGCTTACGAGTCCGCAGCGGGATGAGCCGAGCGTGCGACTGCGGCTGCTCACTGAGGGTGCGATCGGGCGCGAACTCCGGGCTGCGATCGACACCGCACAGTCCGGGGAGTCCATTTCGATCGCTGCCTTGTATCTCACCGACCGCGACATCGTCCGCGCGCTCCTGGAGGCGGCTTCGAGGCAGGTGCGGGTGCGCCTGATCCTGGATCCAAACAAGGACATGTACGGTCGAAGCGGTGATGGCGTACCCAACCGGTCGGTGGCAGCGGAGCTGGTCCGCGAAAGCCGCGGTCGAATCGAGTGCCGCTGGTACCGAACTCATGGCGAACAGTTCCACACCAAGCTCGCGATGGTGCGCCGGGCGGACGCCCTCTGGGCAATGCTGGGTTCGGCCGACTTTACGCGGCGCAACCTGGACAACTTCAATCTGAACGCTGACGTGGCACTGGAAGCAGACCTCGACACACCACTCGCTCAGGAGCTGGTGAATTACTTCGAGACCCTGTGGCAGAACGATCCGGTCGCCTTGCGCGAGTACACGACGGACTTCCAGATCTACGAGGATCAGTCCTTCACCCACTACTGGCGCTATCGGCTCATGGAAGCGGCCGGGCTCGGAACATTCTGATCGCTCGCCGGGCGGTGCTCGGGCGGATGTGCGCGTCTCCAGCGCCAGGGAGGTTCGCGCTCCGACTCGGGGAGCGCCCATAAGCCCAGCTTGTGCTCGCGCGCCTCACGCTCCAGGTCATAGAGGGAGGCGTCGTAGGCGCGGCGGCGATATACCCATGCGTGACCGCGGCGCACGAGCTCGGCATTGACTTCCAGGCCGTCTGGTTCGCGGTACGCGCGCGCCACCTTGCGCCCGTAACGATCCACGTCAAGCACTTCCAGCCTCAGCTTTCGGTCGAGTATCAGCCCTTGCAATGCCGAGCGGGCATTGTCCGCGTACGGCTGATTTTTTTCTGGCGCGTCGATTCCTGCCAGGCGCACCTCGATCGCCTCACCGGCAACGGAGGCCACGATAAAGCTGTCGCCGTCGAACACCCTGGTGACCCTGCCGGTGATTTCTGCTGCAGCTATCGCGTGCGAGAAAGGCAGGCACAGCGAGAAAACCAGCGCGCGAATTGCGGTCGCGCCGGCGACAGTTGGATTCCCGACTGTGTGAATCAATGCTCGGCGGCCGCCGGGGTCGCATTGACGGCTGCGAGCGCATCAAGCGTGCCACTTACGACAACACGCGCTGCCTGCTGATAAGCGTTTTCAAACGCTTCTACCGTGGCGCCGAGCGTATCGGCCGTTGCTGGCGCGGTGGCTGCTGCAGTGAAACCCGCCAGCGGCTTGCGATCCTTCATGCGTCCGATGGTGCAGATCAGTGTGACATGCACCACCGGGCCTGCTCCGCCCCCTGCGTACTCTGCCTGGAAATCCGTAATGTCGGTCTGCAGGAGGTACTCGGCGACGAACGGCGAGTTGTCGCCTTGCACGGTGGCGAGACGGCCGGTATTTCGCAGCGACTGGATGAGCAGATCTTGCATCACATCCTGAGCCTCAGCGCCCCAGCGCGCCGCGGAATAGTAGTCGAGTCGCCGGTCAGGCTGCAGTAGCGCAATACGGTCGGTATCCAGCCCGGGTCGCGCCGTTGGGCGCGCAACCGTTACGCCGACCGAAAGTGCCGCGCCGCCTTCGTTGGCAGCGGGGAGTGGCTTCAGGACATAGACGTGCTGTGGCGGCAATTCACTGTCGAACGCGCCTCCCACGCAGCCGACGCAAGTCAGCGCACAGCCCAAAATGACCAGAGACGCCGTGCGGCCTGTCTTCATCACGGAGTGCGCGGACTCGGTCATCGCGGAACCTCTACGCCGGGATACTTCTGCTCATACAGCAATTGCGAGGGATCACGCTTGATGCTGCGGGAAAGTTCGCGAAAGTCCTGCGCCGCCTGTCGGCTCTCCCGGATCAACTGCTGCAATTCCAGCAGTCCGGTATCGCTGAAGCGAGTGATATTCGCCTGGTTTTCACTCACGAACTCGTCGAGCCGTGCCGACGTCGACGCGAGGTGGTCCATCGTCGTGCGCGCGCGCTCAAGCGCCGCCTTGATATCGGGTCCCGAGCCTTCCGTGATGTCACGCAGGCCGCTCGCCGCAGCCTCGATCTGCGCCAGCGTGCGCTTCGTGTCCGCTGTCAGGCCTCGAACCTCCTTCAGGATCCCCGGCAACTCGGCACTCGCCCGGTTCAGACTGTCGAGTGTCGCGCCCACCGCGGCGACATTCTCGTCGTTGAACACCTTGCTCATGCGCTGTGCGAGGTTTGCGCCCTGGCCCAACAGGTCCGGCAGGCTGCTGAGCAGGATGTCGAAGTTCGACTTGACGGTTCGAATCACGGGATAGCGCTGACTCGGAACGCGCGGCATCACCGGTTTGTCGCCGCGGTCGCGCTCGAGGTCGATGTAGAGAAGTCCGGTAACGCCCTGCAGGCTGAGAGTGGCAAGGGTTCTATCGGTAATGGGCGCCTGCGCGTCGATGTCGACGATCACCTGCACGCGGTCGGCCGCACGCGGATCGATATCCATGCGCACCACGCGCCCGACGTCGACGCCGAGATAGCGCACCGGGCCTCCCTTGCTCAGGCCCGCGACGCTGCCCTCGAAGTAGATCTCGAAGCGCTTGTAGTCCCGCTGGTCCTGGCTGTCGGTGTACCAGATGACGAACCACGTGCCGAGGGCGAGCACCAGCAGGACAAAGGCGCCGACCGTGAGATAGCTGGCTTCACGCTCCATCGCTGTTCTCGTGGGCGCGCATGGCGGAACGCGCGCGCGGCCCATGGAAGTATTCGCGAATCCACGGATGCGTGTTGCGCAGAATCCCCTGTACCGTGTCCATGATCATGCGCCGATCGACTATGACGCCGACGCGATCGCAAGTGCCGAGGATCGTATCGAGATCGTGCGTGATCATGACCACCGTGAGATCGAGATTCTTTTTCAGGCTCGCCACCAGCTTGTCGAACTCCGCAGCGCCGATCGGGTCGAGCCCCGAAGTCGGCTCGTCCAGGAAAAGCAGCCTCGGCTCCAGCGCCAGGGCCCTGGCCAGCGCAGCGCGTTTGATCATACCGCCCGAAAGCTGTGCCGGATACTTCGCGCCGGCCTCCGCCGGCAGTCCCACCATGTGCAGCTTGAGCCGCGCGAGCGCATCGAGCGCCTCGGCATCCAGGTCGAAGAATTCGGTGATCGGCATCTGCACGTTCTGCGTCACGTTCAAGGCCGTGAACAGCGCGCCCTGCTGGAACGTAACGCCATAGTGACGCTTCACTTCGCGCAACTCGCTCTCGCTGAGCGAGCTGATATCGCGGCCGTAGAGTTTCACGCGTCCCGAGCGTGGACGCTGCAGCCCGAGAATGGTCCTGAGAAGCACCGACTTGCCGCTGCCCGAACCGCCGACGATGCCAAACACCTCACCCTCCATGACATGCATGTCGAGCCCATCGTGCACAACCTGCGCGCCGAAGCGATTGACGATGCCGCTGACTTCGATGATCGGCTCGCTCATATGTCAAGATGCCTGAAGAGCACGGCAAAGACCGCGTCGGCGAAGATCACGAGGAATATCGACTGCACGACTGCGACCGTTGTGAGTCGCCCGAGGTCGCGTGAGGACTCGCGCACCTGCATGCCGCGTACAGTGCCCACGAATGCGATCAGTATCGCGAACACCGGCGCCTTGATCACCCCGACCCAGAACGTGGTGGGCGCAATCGATTCCTGCACCCGCGTGAGGTATTGCGCCGGGGGAATGTCGAACAGCGTGTAGCACAGCAGACCGCCACCCGTGAGCCCCACGCCATCGGCAATGATAGTGAGGAGCGGCAAAGCGATGATCAGTCCCAGCATTCGCGGCACCACCAGCACTTCCACGGGACTCGTGCCTATCGCATGCAGCGCATCGACCTCTTCGTTGAGCTTCATCACGCCGATCTCCGCCGCAAATGCGCTACCCGAGCGGCCGGCGACAATAATCGCGGTGAGCAGCACACCGAGCTCGCGCAGCACGCCAATGGTGACCAGGTCGATCACGAAGATCTCCGCGCCAAAGCGCCGCAGCTCTTGCGCGCCGAGGTACGCAATGATGGTGCTGATCAGGAATGCGATCAGCGAGACGATCGGAATCGCCTGGACGCCGGTCTCTTGAACATGCCTTACCAGGGCCGGGAGTCGCAGCCGCCGAGGATGCACGAGCGCCGAGGCCAAGACGCTACAGATCTCGCCGAAGAAGGCCACGCTGCGCCTGAGTGACACACTCTGCCTGATCGCCCAGCGACCGATGCGCCGGACTGGTGCTGCCAGATCAAGCTCCTCGTCCTCCGCGGTCGGTTGAAGAGGTTCGCTGAGGGTGCGCTCGATGTAGCGCACCTGGTCGGGCACTTTCCCTTGCCATTCCACTTCCCGGGATGCTGCCCGCGCGCGCGCTGCCCAATCGTGCAGACACCACGCTCCGGTCAGATCGAGATCTTCCAGCCCCTGCGTATTGATACGCACCCTAGCGGCAGGATCAGACTCGACTGCTGCGAGCTCTTGCGTGATGGCAGCCGCGTTCTCGATCAGCCAGCGCCCTGTGACTGAAACGGTCAGCACACCGTCCCGCTGCTGCTGGCTGAGAAACATCGTTGGTGATGCTAGCAGGAGGCCCGGTTGCCATCGAGCCCGCAGCGCCTTACTTTGCGGCGCAGGAACTGCACGCTCTCATTCAATGCCACAAAGCCCGCTGGTACAAGTCCTCGTGCTCCTCGCTGCGGCGGTGCTGGTGGTGTATGCCGCCCGCCGCCTGAAGCTCTCGCCCATACTCGGCTATCTCGCCGTCGGCATGCTGCTTGGACCGCATGCGCTGGGACTCGCCACCGACAACACGGCGATCAGCGTCCTGGCCGAGATCGGCGTCGTGTTCCTGGTGTTCACTCTTGGCCTGGAATTCTCCCTCCCGCGACTGGTCGCGATGAAATGGGAGGTGCTCGGTCTCGGCGGTGGCCAGGTGCTGATCACGGCCGGGCTGGGCGCGGCAATTGCGTGGCGCCTCGGCGTCGACGTGCCTGTCGCCATCGTGCTCGGCGGCGCAATTGCGATGTCCTCCACCGCGATCATCCTGCGCCAACTCACAGAGCAGGCCGAAGTGAATCGCACCCACGGGCGCCTTGCGGTAGCGATTCTGTTGTTCCAGGACATCGCCTTCGTGCCGTTCCTGGCCATCACGTCGGCCCACGTCACTCATGGCGAGGTAGCGGGTCCGACAGATTTTCTGCGCGCCGTGCTCGAGGGCGGCGTCGCTTTGCTGGTCGTGCTGGCAGCGGGTCGCTGGCTGTTGCGGCCGCTGTTCCATGAAATCGCCCATGCGCGTTCGCCGGAGCTTTTCGTCCTCGCCGTTCTGCTAGTGGTGCTCGGCTCAGCGTGGACCACCCAGGTCGTCGGCCTGTCGCTCGCCCTCGGCGCCTTTCTCGCCGGCGTGATGCTGGCGGAAACGGAATTTCGCCATCAGGTAGAAGCCGTGATCCGGCCGTTTCGCGATGTGCTCCTGGGTCTGTTCTTCATCACCATCGGCATGCTGTTCGACACCAGCCTGCTCGGCCGGCAACTGCTGCTGGTTTCGGGTTTGGTGATCGCGCTCATCGTCGGCAAGACACTGATCGTCATGCTGCTCGCGCGGCGTTTCTCCGGTGACTTCTTCAAATCCCTGCGCACCGGGATTGTCGTCAGTATCGGCGGTGAATTTGGGTTCGCATTGCTTACCATCCTGCTGCGCGACCAGCTGGTCGCCCCTGACGTCGTGCAGCCGCTGCTGGCCGCGATCGTACTGAGCATGGTCGCGAGCCCGCTCATCATCCGACACAACAAGCAGATTGCGCGTTGGCTGCTGCGTGAGAGCGGGCCGGCGCCGACGGCGCTGGCACGCGAACTCGCCAGCACACACGCCGTGGCGCAGCGCGAGCACGTGTTGTTGTGCGGATTTGGTCGCGTCGGTCAGAACATTGCGCGCGTACTGGAGGAGCTGGGCTTCGAATATATCGCTCTCGACAACGATGCCGCACGGGTGCGCGCGGCGCGTCAGGCGGGCGATCCAATCGTATACGGCGACGCCGGCCAGGAAGAGGTGCTCGAGAGCGTCGGTCTGAACCGGGCCAGCGTGGTGGTCATCAGCTTCGCCAATTCGACGCTGGCGCTGCGGATTCTGGCTGCGGTACGCCGGCAGCGGCCTGAGGTTCCGATTCTTGTACGTACTCAGGACGACACGCAGCTGGTGGAACTGCAGAAGGCCGGCGCATCTTCCGTCGTGCCGGAGACTTTCGAAGCTGCGCTGATGCTCGTATGGCACGTGCTGTTGTTGCTGCAGGTGCCCGTGTCACGAGTGATGAAGATCATCGGCGACATTCGCGGCAACCGCTACAACATGCTGCGAACGCTGTTCCGGCGCGATGATATGCAGCTTCCGGATGAGAGCGAGGCGCTGCGCGAACAGCTCTACACCCTCGTGCTGCCACCCGGTGCCTGGGCGGTCGGTCGCTCGATCGACCAGATCAAGGAGCGCGCCGAGATTACCGTGAGCGCAATCCGCCGCGAGGGCATCGTGGGCCGCGAGCCCTCACCCGATACAGTGCTCAAGGAAGGCGACGTGCTGGTCCTGTACGGCACTCCCGAAGCACTCGAACATGGCGAGGCCGTGCTTTTGATGGGCTGACGGATCCCTTCAAGCGATTGCACTTAATGTGCGCGGCTTCAATCAAAAACAATTGGTTAGACCGCCCCCTTTACTCCCCGCGACCCCATCCCTCATAGTCCGGCCGCTGATCAGGGCAAACCCGCCGAAAGGCGGGGACGCAAAGCCACCGGTCTAAAGGACCTGAGTCCTACGATAGCGGGGTTGCCAGCGGGCAGCGGTCTCTCTGCACTTCCGCGCTCGATCTGACTCCCTCCCCTCTGCGTGGGCACTCGTGCACCGGCTCAAGGCCTGTGCGTTCGAGTCGACGTGCGTCTTGCGACCCGATCAGGTGATGGCCGACAGGGTGAATCGACCGGGGGAAAGTATGGCAGCCAGGATTGCGGTGTTGCGAAATTGGGAAGGGACCGTGGTTACGCGGCCCCGCGTCATCGTGCGCCCGAAGCGCGTCGAAGACATCCAGACCATCCTCGAAAACTCCAAGGCCTTCCCTTCGCCGGTGCGCGCAATCGGTGCCAACTACTCGCAGACGCGCTGTGCTGTGGCCGACGGCGGCACGATCGTCGAGATGGCCGCGATGAATCGCATCCTCGAGATCACTGACCATCACGTGCGTGTGCAGGCCGGTGCGGCACTCATCGATGTCGCCAGTGCGCTCGAGCAACGAGGCCTGCAGCTTCCTGTAAATCCGGATCTCGGCAACCTGACGATGGGTGCGGCAGCGCTCGCGCCAACCAAGGACTCCTCGATGCCCGGAGAGGTCGGCCAGCTCTCCTCGGCCCTCAAAGAGGCGAAGCTGGTTCTCCCGAATGGCAAGGGTGTCACGATTGCTGAATCTCAGGCCGACCTCATGAAGCTCGTTCGCTCGAGTTACGGGCTCGCCGGCATCGCGCACGAACTGACTTTTCGCGTCGTGCCCCTGCGAGCGGTACGCCTCGACTACGAGAGCTTCTCGCTCGATGCGTTCGCGCGCGAGTTTCAGAGCCTGAGCGAGATGCCGGTGGGGCTCAAGCTCTACCTGATGCCGTTCCGCGATCGCGTGACGGTCGAAATGCGCAGTTACGACGATGAGGCACCGACGACGCGCTCAGGCATTTGGTCGATCCGCAAGTCGGTGATGACCAACGTACTGCCCGCATTCGGCTCGACCGTGAGCAACGCTGTGTCATTCCCGCCGGTGCGCTACTTCTTCATCGAGCACTTCAACACCGTGATGCGCTCCACGCTGGATCGCGCCTCGCGCAATGTGACGGTCTACCCGATCGAATGGGTGCGCAAGCTCCCCAAGGATGCGGGCAGAACACGGTTTACCTACAGTACCTGGGCTTTCCCGCAGGAAGGCTACGCCGAGCTGATCGCCGAGTACTTCGAGTTCTGCCGCGACTACTACAAGCGACAGCGTTATCGCGCCAACCTGTTGCATATCGGTCATCGACTGCACCGCGACCCGGGTTCGCTGCTCAGCCCGAGCTTCGCCGCGCCGATGATCACGCTCGATCCCTCTTCCACCGGTGATGAAGGCTGGGAAGACTTCGTAATCGAGTTCAACGAGTTCTGCTCACAGCGGCGCGGCACGCCGCTCCTGAACCAGACCCGCTCTCTCACCAAGGATCAGACCTGCCAGGCGTTCGGCGAACGCTGGAAAGTCTTCAATGGTTTTCGCAAGCGACTCGATCCGGACAACCGGATGCTCAACGTGTACTTCGCGCAATTACTCGGCTAGGCCTCACGCGCTCGCCTGCAGGTGCGCTTCCAGGAACCACAGGTACTTGTCCGCATCGCGCGAGATGCCGGTGAAAAGATCCGCGGTATCGGCGTCCCTAAGCTTGCCCGACTCATCGATGGCCTTGCGTGTTTTGCGCCCGAAGGTCGCGAGCGCGCTGGCCAGTGCGTCAACGTGCGCCAAACCGTCGGTGATGTCCGGCGGGTAAGGGTCGAGCGAGGTGCGCTTGGCAACGGTCGCGAGGACGCCCTCGGCCGTTCCGCCCAGCGCCGTGACGCGCTCCGCCAGCGTGTCGATATGCTCCTCGATGTTCTCCGCGATGTCATCGAACAGCTGGTGCAGCGCGATGAAGCTCGGGCCCTTGACGTTCCAGTGCGCATGCTTCGCCTGGGTCTGCAGGTCGATCGCATCGGCGAGTCGTGAGTTGAGCAGGTCCGTAACCTTGCGACGGGTCTTTTCGGAAAGGTCGATGCGCGTCTTATGCATGGGAGCTCCTCTCTCTGGAATGGCTACAGCCGGAATTCGACGCCTATTCTCCACACGATGAGGCAGGTTCCCAATCGTTGCTGTCGATCGGGTCGATCGACGGCGAGAATGATGCGGACTCAGTGTTGCCGGCGGATGGCGAAGTAGAACGCTACATCCGGCGAGGCGCCCGCGCGCAGGTCCTCCGTGACAGCCAGCTCGAAGCGCCAGCCGGCGCGCGTGCGATAGTGCCCTCCAACTGTTAGCAGGGCCGCCGATCCTAGGAATTCCACGTCGCTGTCGTCGACACAACTGCCGTGGGCATCGACCTGCAATGCAAAGCCGTACCCGGGCCCGCCTTCCCAACCCAGTGCGACGCTACCAAATGGAACCACCGCGCGCGATTCGAGCGGCAGCGGCTCGACCGAACCCGGTCGGGCCATCCCAAGTGTCGCGTCCAACTGCCAGCGTTCCGCCAATTGCCGCGCGCCGCTCAACCACATTGCCGCATCCACAGAACCATTACCGGAGAGCGCACTGCGCGCGCCAGTAGGGAGCTCCACACCCAGCCACAAATTGAGCGTACTCCGATCCGTGGCCAGCGCCGTGTAACCGATTTCGATCGCCGAATCGCCGATACTGGTGTGGCTCTCGCCAATATCTACGCGGGCGCTATCCGCGCGCCAGTAGGAGAACTCGAGCTGATTCTCGGGTCGTGCCGGGCGATCCCCGCGGGGCAGGCCGAGAAATCGGTGCCAGTCATCGATCATCGAATCGAGGTGCCCGCCCTCGTAATGCACGAGGGGAATTGAGACCTGTAGTTGCCATCCACGCCTGAGTGGCCAGTCTCCGCTCCAGCGCAGCTCCGTCGTCTCTCCGTCGACGAGCAGCTCCTCGTCGCCATTGGTGTCGAGGTTGGTCGTGTTGCTGACGGTAAGCGTGAAATCCTGGCGCCCTGACCGATCGGCTGTGGTCGCAGGTCTGCCGACCGGAAGGTAGACGCCGCGAATCAATGGATTCTGGTCGCGAACCATGAAGGGCTCGGCCCGTGCAGGCTGGAACGTCGCGCAAAGGAGGGGCAATGCGAGCGCCCAACGCCGGCCCGGTCGTGTCACTACTTGCTCACCGCAGGCGCCGCGGCGGGCTCGCGAACACGAAAGCAGGCAGCGTACAGCGCTGGCAGAAAGATCAGTGTCAGCATGGTTACTACGAGCGATCTTCTTCGATTGTTGGGTACGGCGCGCCCGGTGACGACAGTTTACTGGCGCGAAAAAAAGCAGCCAAGCTTTCGCCTGGCTGAGATGAACGCAGGTCCCAGGGGATATCTTCAGGCCTGCAGTGATTGGTTGGTGATTCGCTGCTCTCAGGTCTCGCTGTAACGGCGCCGCAGCAGGATGGCACCCCAGATGAAGCCGGCCGCGACCACGATTCCCAGCCAGAGTCCTGGGCTCGAGAAGAAGTGACCCGGATCGAGCGTATCGCTGAGCCGCGCCGTCATCGGGATGCGTTCGCCGTCGAGAACCATCGAGTGTTCGGCGACCGCATTGGTGTTGATTGCCAGGTTGAACCAGCCGATGAACCGATCGCGCAGCAGGTGAGCAACGTACCGCGTATCAAACAGCACGTCTTCGAGGAACATGAGCGCCAACGGCGGCAGCACGGCCCACAAGATCACGGCGCGGCGCGCCCAGGCAGAAACCAGTACCAGCCAGCCCAGGATCGGCAGGTACCACAGGATCATCACGACCAGGGAATACAGCAGCAGGGCATGCGCACTGAACCAGGCACGCGGCAGCCAGACCACGCTCCAGATGTTCTCGATGCTGCCGCTCAGGCGGATGCTGCCGATGACGCCGAACATCAGATTCGACGCCAGCACCGCGACGAAGGTCATCAACGGAAGTACGACCGCGGCGACGATCAGTTTTGAGATGACAGTCTCGCGGTCCGAGACCGGCAGCGACTTCCAGAACAGGACGCTGCGATCCTTGCGGTCGGCATACAGACTGTCGAGCAGATAGAAGACGATCAGGCAGCCCATGGAGATCAGATACGGCAGGGCCACGAAAGACAGCACGCCGGTCATGATCCCGTAGTGCTTGCTCGCAAATTCGGGATTGCCGAGCAGGTCCAGGGAAGTGTTGCCGAACTCGATGTGCCCGAACGTCATGCCGATCAGCAGGATCGCCGCGACGATGGCCGGAGCAATGATGAAGGAGCGGTGCTCCCAGAACTCGCGCCGGATCAGAAGTGGCAGGTGGTTCATGCAGCGGCTCCCTTGATCTTGGCGACGAACAGGTCTGCCACGCTCGGCGTACGCGCATCCCCCAGCTTGCGCAACGCATCGGCGGCGGCGTTCTGGAAGAACATCACCGTGCGCCCGAAAACCTCGCGCTCGTAGAACGGCTTGAATTCGCGGGCTGCAGCGACGTGATCGGGATTGACCGTGAGCTGCACGTAACGCTCGGCCACCTCTTCCATGCTGCTGTCGAGCACGATCTGGCCGCGGTCGATGAACAGCACATCGGTGAGGATGTTTTCCACTTCCTCGACCTGGTGCGTCGTGATGACGATGGTGCGCTCATGGTCGAAGTAGTCGGATAGCAGGCTCTCGTAGAACTGCTTGCGATACAGGATGTCGAGGCCGATCGTCGGCTCATCGAGCACCAGGAGCTTGGCGTCGATCGCCATCACCAGCGCCAGGTGCAGTTGCGTGATCATGCCCTTGGACAGTTCGCGCACGCGGCTGGTGCGCTTGATGCTGGTGCGGCCGAGAAACTGCTCGGCAAGCTCCGGCCGGAAGCGTGGATGCACGCCGGCGACGAAAGCGACCGCCTGATGCACACGCAGCCAGCCCGGAAGCACTGCGACGTCGGCGATGAAGCAGACTTCCTGCATCAGCCGATCGCGCTGACTATATGGATCGAGATCGAGCACCTTGAGCTCACCCTCATAGTTGGTGAGTCCGAGAATCGCGCGCAATGCAGTGGTCTTGCCGGCACCGTTGGGACCGATCAGGCCCACGATGCGCCCGGCAGCGGCGCTGAAGTTCACATTGTCGAGCGCGCGGAACTTGCCGTACGTCTTGCTCAGCCCGCGCGCTTCAATCACTGCGCCCATCGGGGACCTCGCTCGATTCAGATGAATTGGTATTGGCGCCCTTGTCAGTGCTGACAGCCTCCAGCAACTCGGCAGGCTTGAATCCGAGTCGGGTGATCGTCGCGACCACCTTCGGCCATTCGTCGTCCAGGAAACGTTGCCGTTCGTCCTTCATCAGCATCTTGCGTGCGCCCTCGGTCACGAACATCCCGCGTCCGCGGCGTTTTTCGACCAGTTGCTCGTCGACCAGCTGCTGGTAGCCCTTGAGCACCGTAAGCGGATTGAGCTGGTACTCCGCCGCCACGTTGCGCACTGAAGGCAGGGGATCGCCGTCCTTGAGCACGCCCTCGAGGATCATGTCGACGACGCGATCCCGGAGCTGCCGATAGATCGGCTGACTGTCGTTCCAGTTCGGATCCATGCTGTTGCCTTCAGCGTTCACTGTGCTGGGCGATTAGCAAACTACTGTACCAGAACAGCCCGCGGTGACCGGGTGCGTGCCGGCGAATCGCCGCTGCTTTCCTCGCTGCGCGTGTCGCGCTCGGCGAACGTCGAGAGGCGCGGCGCCGTCACTGTCATGCTTCCGAGCTGCGCTATCTCGCGCACGCGACTGGCTTCGACGACCATCGAACCTGCGTCTGCGATGCGGATGGTCGGCGCGCTCACAACGAGCTGGCCCATGAATGCGGCGTCGATCGCCGGCGTGGCGCAGGACTCACCTGCGAACGCGCTGCCCGCTGTCAATGAGAAGAGGCCCACGACCGCCAGCTGAACCGTGCCCTTGGCTTTGCGAATCTTCGTAAACATCTGCCTATCCTCCCGGCTCCACTGGGTTTGGCTTGGAGCCTCAGCCTCGACTTGCCCTTCCACTCGCTAGCCAGTCTCAGACTGTGCTAGCTCCTTGGTGTTGTAGTTGACTATAACACCACATCAATTGCAAGCCCACTTTTCATCACCCACCAAGAGAGGCACTGGTCGCCATATGAATCAATGAGTTGTGGCACCGACTGACCCTGAAGCAGGACCAGGAACGTTTAATTCAGGCATGGAAATGCGCAAACAGCTGCGGTCAGGACCCGCGCCAAGGAGAGGTTTTTGACCGCTTCCACCCTCGCCGCCCCGCTTGCAGCCCTGCCGCGCGCCGGTATCGTGCGGCCGATGCAGGAGAGCGACGACGACACAGTGCTGATGACGCGCTATTCACGCGGCGATGTCGCAGCGTTCACGCGTCTCTACGAGCGCCACAAGGACTCGCTGTATCGCTACCTGCTGCGCCTCGCGCGAGATCGTGCTGCTGCGGACGATCTTTTCCAGGAAGTGTGGAGCCGCATCATCGCGAGCCGCGAGCGCTACGAACCGCGTGCGAAATTTTCTACGTTCCTGTTCTCGATCGGCCACAACTGCTTCATCGATTACTACCGGCGCCGCGTCAATGCGCCTGCGATGCGCGCGGAATCGCAGCAGAGCACGGACGAACTCGTGGACTCCGCGCATCGCGGCCCGGAGCGCTTGGCGGAAAGCGCACAAACTGCAGCGCGTTTTCGCGCTGCGCTCGAGAATCTTCCCGCCGAGCAACGTGAAGTATTTCTGCTGCACGAGGAGACGGGGCTGAGTCTCGAGGACATCGCGAAGATTACCGGTGTCGGCATGGAGACGGCAAAAAGTCGCTTGCGCTATGCGGTCGCAAAACTTCGACTGAGCCTTGCCGAAGAAGCGGGCGCTGCGCAGAGCGCGGTGCTGGCAGGCGCGGAGCGAGGAACGAGGTGATGGAAGTGAAGGAATCAGAAGACGAGGCCCTGGAGCGATATCTGCAACAGTCGGGGCCATTGTCGCGCGCCTACTTGGAACTGGGCGACGAGCGCCCGGCGGCATCGCTCGACCAGGCAGTCATTTCCGAGGCGCGCGCCGCAATTGCGGAGCGACGACAATCGCGCAGATCACAGTGGCACTGGGCAGGCATCACCGCTGTGGCCGCCACAGTTTTGCTGTCCTTCGCCCTGGTGATGCGGGTCGCGCTCGAGCCGCAGCCGGTTGCTCCCGTACCGATGGCGGACCAGCAACGCGCCAATGACGGGCCGTCAGCTTCGGCGCTTGCCCGCGAGAGCGCCGGGCTTGCCGCCCCGGCAAGCAACGCACCGGCTGAAGCGCCGGAAGTAGATACAGGACTCGAAGCGCCGAGCGCGAAAAAAGAGGACACCGTTCGCTCAACCAATGAGCAGGACGAGGGCTTGTCGCGCGCACCACGGCGGCTGAAGGCAGCAGGCGCGCGCCATGAGCTGACGACCGCCGACCGAGAGATTGCAGAGCCGGTATCGGCCCTTGATGAGATGAAGCCTCCCAGTGCTGCGTCGACAGCACCTGCGTCGCCGCCCGTAGCTGCGCTTCCTGCTTACAACACGGCTGGCCCACCCGCGCCTCCTGCGTCGAACGAAGCGCTGCAGAAAGCCGGTGTGAAGCCGCCGGAGGAATGGCTCGACGAGATCGCGAGCCTGCGCGCGAATGGCGACGAAGAAGCGGCTGAACGCGAATACGCGGAGTTTCGCAAGGCTTACCCCGACTACGTGCCAGGTACTGTCACCACGCCGAACCGCTGAGCCTGCCCCGCGCGCTTTGCCGCGTGATTCGTCAGGCGAGAGGCTCTAGAATCTGCGCCCCTTTGCGGCAGCGTCGCCGCAACTGCTCTATCTGGAGTCTGGAATGAAGAAGCCTGTCACCGTTGCCATCACCGGCGCTGCCGGCCAGATCGGCTATGCACTCGCATTTCGCGTTGCGTCCGGCCAGATGCTGGGAGCCGATCAACCCGTGAACCTGCATTTGCTCGAGATCACCCCGGCGCTCGGCGCGTTGCAGGGCGTGGTGATGGAAATTCAGGACTGTGCATTCCCTACAGTCGAAACGGTCGTCGCAACCGACGACGCCAAGGTAGCGTTTCGCGGCTGCAACGTCGCCATGCTGGTCGGCGCGCGCCCGCGCGGCCCGGGGATGGAGCGCAAGGATCTGCTCATGGCGAACGCTCAGATCTTCTCGGCCCAGGGTAAGGCGCTCGACGCGGTCGCCGATCGCGACGTGAAGGTGCTTGTCGTGGGTAACCCCGCCAACACTAACGCGCTCATCGCACAACGCAACGCGCCCGGCCTCAAGGCGCACAATTTCACCGCGATGACGCGGCTCGATCACAATCGCGCCGTGTCGCAGCTCGCGCAAAAAACCGCCAGCCACGCGACACGCATCCGTCGCATGACGATCTGGGGCAATCATTCCTCGACCCAGTATCCCGATCTCAACCATGCGACCGTGGATGGCAAAGCGGCGCGCTCACTCGTCGACGAGAAATGGATCAGCGAGAGTTTCATCCCGGTCGTGCAGCAGCGCGGCGCTGCGGTCATCAAGGCGCGTGGTGCCTCCTCGGCCGCCTCGGCCGCCTCGGCCGCGATCGATCACGTGCACGACTGGGTGCGAGGTACCGCTGAAGGAGACTGGGTCAGCATGGCCGTGCCCGCCGATGGCAGTTACGGCATCAACGAGGGCATCATCTATTCCTACCCGGTCACCTGCCGCGACGGCGAATACCAGATTGTGAAGGGACTGGAGATCGACGCCTTCAGTCGCGAGCGCATGCAAGCGACAGAGCGCGAATTGCGCGAGGAACGCGACGGGGTGAAGGAGCTGATCTGATCCGCTTCACGGCGCTATCCGTCTCAGAATCACAGAGTTACAGCGCGAACGCCGCGGCTGGTCTCGCACTGGCCCCGCCGCTATAGTGCTCGCAAAAGGCCGCGGCAGTACGGACCGCGGCGGCCCTGAACCCGCAAGGATCCCGCCATGTTGAGTCTTCTCTGGTTCGTCCTGCTCCTGGGCGTCATCCTGTTCATTGCCTATCGTCGCTTCAGCCTGCTGCAAGCCTCGATCGCCTTAAGCGTCTTGACGCTCGCCTATACGTTGTTCAGCCCGGCAAGTCTCGGCTGGAAGGTAGCCGCCTGGTTGCCGGTCATCGCGCTCTGGCTGCTGAACATCAACGCTCTGCGACAGACGTTCATCACCAGGCCGTTCCTGCGGACCTACAGGCGCCTGTTGCCCTCGATGTCGAGCACCGAGAAGGAAGCACTCGAGGCCGGCACCGTGTGGTGGGATGGACAACTCTTCACCGGTGCACCCGCGTGGGATCAGCTCATGTCGAGCCCTGCGCCGAGACTCTCCGCTGAAGAACAGTCCTTCCTCGACGGCCCATGCGAAGAGCTGTGTCGCATGCTCGATGACTTCGACATCACCCACCGGCTCGGCGACATGCCTCCGCATGTGTGGGAGTTCATCAAATCGAAGGGTTTCTTCGCGATGATCATTCCGAAGAAATATGGCGGCCTGCAATTTTCCGCATACGCGCACTCCTGCGTACTTATCAAGGTCGCGAGCCGCAGCGCCACGGCTTCCTCTACCATCGCGGTGCCGAACTCGCTCGGCCCCGCCGAACTGCTGCTGCACTATGGAACCGAAGAGCAGAAGAACTACTACCTGCCGCGTCTCGCGCGCGGCGAGGAAGTCCCCTGCTTTGCACTCACCGGGCCGCGCGCGGGCTCGGATGCCGCTGCACTTCCCGACACCGGCGTCGTTTGCAAGGGAGTGTGGCAGGGCCGCGAGATCGTGGGCCTCAAGCTCAACTTCTCCAAGCGCTATATCACGCTCGCCCCCATCGCCACCGTCATCGGACTGGCATTTCGTCTCTTCGATCCGGACAAGCTGCTCGGTGACAAGAGCGACTACGGGATTACCTGCGCGCTGATTCCACGCGGCACACCCGGCGTGACAGTGGGACGGCGGCACTTCCCGCTCAACGTGCCGTTCCAGAATGGACCAGTCTCGGGTCGTGACGTGTTCGTGCCGCTCGATTGCATCATCGGCGGCGTGAAAACCGCCGGTCAGGGCTGGCGCATGCTGGTCGAACAACTGTCGGTGGGCCGCTGCATTTCACTGCCGTCGAACGCCACCGGAGGTGCCAAGGCGGCGACGTACGCGTCCGGTGCATACACGCGAATCAGGCGCCAGTTCAACATGCCAGTGGGGCGCTTCGAGGGCGTGCAGGAAGTTCTGGCACGCATGGCGGGTCTCACCTACGTCATGGATGCGGCGCGCTCCGTGACGGCAGGCGCAATTGACGGCGGCGAGAAGCCCTCCGTGCCGTCCGCCATACTCAAGTATCACCTCACCGAGATGGGCCGCGTGGTCGCCAACGACGCGATGGACGTGCATGGCGGCAAGGGCATACAGCTCGGACCAAAAAACTATCTCGGCCGCGGCTACCAGGTGGTCCCGGTCGCGATCACCGTCGAGGGGGCGAACCTGCTGACGCGCAACCTGATCATCTTCGGACAGGGTGCGATTCGCTGCCACCCGTTCGTCCTGCGCGAAATGAATGCTGCGCGTGACGGCAATCGCGAGCGCGGTGTCAACGAGTTCGACAAGGCACTGTTCGGTCATATCGGCTTCACGATCAGCAATGCCGTGCGTTCGCTGGTGATGGCTCTGACGCTCGCACGCTTCACGCGCGTCCCCGACACCGGCGCGACGGCACGGTACTTCCAGCACGTCAATCGCTTCAGTGCCTCGTTCGCTTTCGCGGTGGACGTCGCGATGCTCGCGCTTGGCGGCTACCTGAAGAAGAAGGAGAACTTGTCGGCGCGCCTCGGCGACGTGCTGAGTTGCATGTACCTCGCCTCTATGGTGCTCAAGCACCACGAGAATCAAGGCAGCCCTGAAGACGAGTTGCCGGTCGTCGAGTGGGGCTGCCGCCACCTGCTGTTCCACGCACAGGAACAGCTGCATGCGTTTCTACGCAACTTCCCGAACCGCTTTCTCGCGGGCTTGATGCGCTTGTTCATCTTCCCACGCGGCCAGACCTACTTCGCACCGAGCGACCGGCTCGGCCGCAGCATTTCCGACCTCATCATGAATCCGACCGAGGCACGCGAACGCCTGTGTCGCGGCATTTACAAGACGGTGGAACCGGCCAATCCGCTCGGCCTGTTGCAGGAAGCGCTCACGCTCTCGATCACTGCCGAGCCCATCGAGAAGCGCATCCGCGTGGAAGGCCAGAAGACCGGTAAGGTCACGGCCCTCGATCTGCCGGGGCAGATCACGCAGTCACTCGCGCTCGGCATTATCACGGAAACCGAAGCGGCGATGCTGCGCGAGTACGACCGCAAGGTCATGGACCTCATCAATGTCGATGACTTCGCGCCCCACGAACTCGGAGTATCGGCCGAGCCTGCGCAGCCGTCGGTTCAGCAACCGCGCGGCAGCGCACAGGTCGCCTGAACCGCTTGGGCGAAGCAGAACTCGCAAATCCGACTCCCGCGCCGCCTGCGCCACGCAGCGTCCCCGTCGCGCGTTGCCTGAACTGTGACGCCGCCCTGAGTGGCGCGTACTGCAGCGAATGCGGTCAGCGCATCCAACTCCGGCGCCTGACCATGGGCGCGCTGTTCCACGAAGTCATGCAAGACCTCGTGAATCTCGATTCGCGGGTGTGGCGCACGCTGATCGCGCTGTTGTCGAGGCCGGGGAAGCTGACGAACGAATTCATCGCAGGCCGGCGCACGTTCTATCTGCCGCCGTTTCGACTCTACCTGGTGCTCAGCCTGATCTTTTTCCTGCTCCCCTCCTTCGGCGGACCGAGCGATCTGGTGATCGAGAACCCCGGCGGCACTTCCACGTCCGACAAGGATGTCCTCAAGGAGGCGACGCGCGACTTGAAAACCGAGCTCGACCCTGGCCAGCGCGCACCCGCCGATCAGGACGCTGAGCGAGCAGCCAACGCGGAATCGGCTGAGCCAAAACCAGCTGAACCCGAATCGCCGGCCGCGCCTGATGCGCCTGCCATTCCGGGACCTAATACGCTCCTGCAGGGCCAGGATTGCTCGACCGTGAACATCGACCTTTTCGGGGATCGCTCCGACTGGCTGCAACCGCGACTGGTGCAGGCCTGCGAGCATCTCAAGACGGTGAGCGCCCGTGACTTCTGGCGCGCGCTGCGCGGCAACTTCCCCAAGATGATGTTCATCTTCCTGCCGCTGATCGCCCTCGTGAACCTCGTGCTGTACGTGTTTCGCCGGCGCAGCTACGTCGAGCACCTGCTGTTCTATGTGCACTACCATGCCTTCGCATTCCTGCTGATCACCCTGCAGATCACTGTGACGGCGCTCCTCAAATGGATGCACGTGCCATTCATTCCCGGGCTACTGACCTTCGCGACCTACGTCTATCTCTTCGTCTATCTCTTCAAGGCGATGCGTTCCGTTTACCGCCAGTCGCGCGCAATGACGACTCTCAAGTACCTCGCGGTACTCAGCGCGTACGGCATATGCCTGTTGATCACCTGGATCGGCATGGCCGCCTATACGGCTTTCACCGTCTGAGTGGTTGATTTGGTGATGGCGGGCTCCTACTCTCTGTGGCCTGCTCCGTGGAGAACTTCATGCGCAATCTCATCGCTGCATTTCTCACCCTGATGATTCTCGACTGCGCGTTGGCAGCCGACCGCACGCCCTCACCGAAGGGCGCAGAGGTTTACATCATCAGCCCGAAGGATGGCGCGGTAGTAACGAGTCCGCTGACCGTGCGCTTCGGCCTGAAGGGCATGGGCATTGCGCCTGCGGGCGTGGCTTTCGATAACACGGGACATCACCACCTGCTGGTCGATGTTGACCCGCCCGCCGACCTCGGCCAGCCGCTGCCGAACGACGCACACAGCATGCATTTCGGCAAGGGACAGACGGAGACCGAGCTCAAGCTCACGCCCGGCAAGCACACGCTGCAACTCGTTCTCGGCGACCAGCTACACATCCCGCACGATCCGCCGGTGATGTCGAAGAAGATCACGATCACAGTGAAGGAGTAACAGGCGTTGTGAGTCGCGGCTCACGCGGCTCGCACGCCCGGCCCGCGTGGAGCACAACCGCGCCATCCTGCACGTCGACATGGACGCGTTCTACGCGTCGGTCGAACAGCACGATCAGCCTGATCTCAAAGGCAAGCCGGTCATCGTCGGCGGCACCGGCGCTCGCGGCGTGGTGGCCGCGGCAAGCTATGAAGTGCGCCGTTTCGGCGTGCATTCGGCAATGCCGATGAGCGAGGCGCTGCGGCGCTGCCCGCACGCCATCTGTATTCCGCCGCGCATGCGCCGCTACAAGGAAGCGTCCCAGCAGGTGTTTGCGGTGTTTCACCAGTTCACGCCCCAGGTCGAGGGGCTGTCCCTCGATGAGGCATTCCTTGACCTCAGCGCCAGCGTCAAGCTGTTTGGCGCGGCATCCGACATCGCGCACGAGATCAAGCGCCGGATTCGCGAGGCGACCGGGCTCACCGCATCGGTAGGTCTCGCCAGCAACAAGCTGCTCGCCAAGATCGCTTCCGATCTCGGCAAGCCCGACGGCTTCGTCTGGATACGGCCCGACGAGGTTGCCAGCGTGCTCGATCCACTGCCGATTCGACGCCTGAGCGGGGTTGGAAAGAAAACTGCGGCACGACTCGAGGAGCATGGCATTCACACGCTCGGCCAGCTGCGACTCGCGCCGGATTCGGTGCTTTGGCCGCTGTTCGGACGTTTCACGCAGCGCATGCGTGAGCGCGCTTCGGGCATCGATGAGAGGCCCGTCGTCTCGGACTGGGAAGAAAAGTCGATCAGCGCCGAGGAGACGTTCGAGCACGACATTCGCAAGCATGACGAGCTCTATGCGGAGCTTGCGAGCCTCGCTGATCGCACCTGCGAGCGCATGCGCGCACGCCAGCTCATGGCCAGCCAGGTGTATGTGAAGATCCGCAGACGCGACTTCACGACCTACACGCGTCAACGGACATTTTCGCCGCCCACGCAGGACAGCCGCCTCATCGTCTGGATCGCAACCCGCCTGCTCAAGACGTGGTTGCAGGCGCAGCCCCGCGCCGCGATTCGGCTTCTCGGTGTTGGCGTCGCAGCGCTGAGCCCCGCTCAGCAACTCGACCTGTTCTCCGCCGCCCGCGCACCAGGGACCGATGCGCTCGGGAACGCTCTCGATCGCATCCACGAGAAGTTCGGCGAACAATCCATTACTCGCGCGACGGGTCTGCGGAGCTGACGCGCAGCCGTTTCTCATGAGCCGTATCGCCATCGGCGGTGTCCAGCACGAGACCAATACGTTCGCGGCGAGCCGCGCGAGCTTCGATGACTTCGTGCAGGCGGACGCGTGGCCGGGGCTGTGTCGTGGCGCGGCGCTCATCGAGGCCGTGAAGGGCGTCAATCTGCCGATCGCCGGTTTCGTCGACCAGGCGCGCGCCGATGGCCACGCGCTCAAGCCCCTGGTCTGGTGTTCCGCACAACCCTCGGGCCCGGTGACACGTGACGCATTCGAGCGCATCGCGTTCATCCTGCTGGAGGATCTCGCGGCCGCGCTGCCCGTCGATGCGGTCTACCTGGACCTGCACGGCGCGATGGTTGCCGAGCACCTCGATGATGCGGACGGCGAATTGCTCACCCGCGTGCGTGGGCGCGTCGGACCCGCGGTGCCAGTGATCGCGAGCCTCGACCTGCACGCGAACGTTTCACAGGCGATGCTGGAGCAGGCCTCGGCGCTCGTTGCCTATCGCAACTATCCGCATACCGACATGGCGGAAACCGGCGCGCGCGCAGCGCAACTCCTGCCAAGGCTCGCAGGTCGTGAGCCGTTAAAACGCGCGCTTCGGCAGCTCGATTTCCTCATCCCGCTGACGGCACAGTGCACGCTGATCGAGCCCGGGCGACGCCTGATGGCGCGAGCCGCCGAGCTGGAGCGGCAGTCGCTTCACGCCCTGCACTACACGCCGGGGTTTCCCCTGGCCGACGTGAGCGAGTGTGGACCCTGCGTGTTCGGGTACGGCGCTGACGATCTTGCGGTGCGCAACGCAGTCGAGTCACTTGCTGCCGATGTCGCCGCCGCAGAAACCGATCTCGGGGGCAGGTTCTGGACGATCGATGCGGCGGTTCGCCGCGCGCAGCAACCAACGGCCCCGGCAGCGGGACCGGTGATCCTCGTCGATACACAGGACAATCCTGGCGCCGGGGGTAATGGCGACAGCACGAGCCTCATCAAGGCACTCATCAGCGCGCGGGTTGATGGTGTGGTCGCGGGCTTGATCTGTGATCCGGACACCGCTCGGTTAGCTCACGAAGCCGGAGCGGGAAGCCGCGTTCAGCTGTCCGTGGGAGCGAAGTCCGGCTTCCCGGGAGAGAGTCCGATCGAGGCGGAATTCACGGTCGAGAGCCTGGGCGACGGTCGCTTCATCGGCACCGGGCCGTTCTATCTCGGTGCACACATGGATCTCGGCCCGATGGCGCTGTTGCGTCTCGGCGGCGTACGCATCGCAGTCGCGAGTCGCAAGCAACAAGCCGCGGACCAGGCCATGTTCCGCCACCTGGGCATCGAACCGGCGGAGCAACGCGTACTGGTACTCAAGAGCTCGGTGCATTTCCGCGCCGACTTCGGGCCGCTGGCGAGCGACGTCCTCATCGTGCTGGCGCCCGGCCCGAGCCCTGCCGATCCCGGACGACTGCCTTTTCGCAAGCTGCGAGCGGGCGTCCGGATTTCCAGCGCGGCTCGCTGAGCCGCCTTTTGGCACTGCAAAATCCGCTGCCTTGGCGCCGCGCAGCGGCCCGTGTCTATACTGCGCCGCGCGATAAGAACAAGAAGTGCCTTTCCGGTCGATCGATCGAGTGAAGCGGCAGGAATAAAATCAAGGGGGTTTGCATGTCTGACAAGAAACAGGTCGGCAGCGTCACGTACGCGCAGGCCGGTCAGGACTACTTCGCGCAACGCGGACTCAGACGCTATGCACGGATCTGGTCCCTGTGGGCACTCGGGGTGGGTGCGGTCATCTCGGGGCACTACTCGGGATGGAATTTCGGCATCGGCCCGGGCGGCTTCGGCGGGATGTTCGTCGCCGGCGTGCTGATCATGATCATGTACTGGGGACTGATCTACTCGATCGCCGAGATGTCGCCAGCGCTGCCGCACACTGGCGCGGCCTACTCGTTCGCCCGCAGCGCGATGGGGCCCTGGGGTGGATTCATCGCCGGTCTCGCCGAGAACATCGAGTACGTGCTGACGCCAGCCGTGATCGTGTTCTTCATCGGCTCGTACCTGACCGCGATCTTCGAGACTGGCCCGCAATATCAGCCACTGTGGTGGCTGGGCAGCTACCTCGTGTTTCTCTACCTCAACCTGCGCGGTGTGGAGCTGTCGTTCAAGGTTTCGGTGGTCGTGACGCTGGGCGCACTCGCCGTACTGGCGGTCTACTGGATCAGCGCGATTCCGTACTTCGACTTCCAGCACTGGGCGCTCAACATCGGCGCGGGACCGGACGGCAAAGCGGTTGAATTGCCGGACGGCCACGGGCCGTTCATGCCATTCGGCTGGAGCGGAGCGTTCGCGGCGCTGCCGTTCGCGGTGTGGTTGTTCCTCGCCATCGAGCAGCTGCCGCTGGCGGCCGAAGAGACTCACGACCCTAAAGCACACATGCCGAAGGGCCTGATCCTGGGCATGTCGACGCTCGTGCTGTCGGCATTCCTCACGATGTTTCTGAACTCGGGCGTCGGCAGCCTCGACGAAGGCAAGATGCACGGCGCGTTCAGCCTCGGCGCATCCGCCGAGCCACTGCTCGACGGCTTCCGCGTCACCATCGGCGGCAACATCGCCAAGGTGCTCGCGCTGCTCGCCGTCATCGGGTTGATCGCGAGCTTTCACACCATCATCTTTGCCTACGGCCGGCAGATCTACTCGCTGTCGCGCGCCGGCTATTTCCCGCAGGTCCTCTCGGTGACGCACGGCGCGCATCGAACGCCTAATCGCGCGCTCGTCGCAGGGACGGTCATGGGGTTCGCGGTGATGCTGATCGTGTGGTTCGTCGCAGGCGCGGAGAAGGGTGGAGCGTTCATCGGTGGCACGCTGCTCAACATGGCAGTGTTCGGCGCGATGATCTCCTACGCGATGCAGGGGCTGTCATTCATCCTGCTGCGCGTGCGGATGCCCAACATCACGCGTCCGTATCGCAGCCCGCTCGGCAACCTCGGCGCCGCGGTCACGATCGTCATTGCCGTCGTGACGCTCTACTACCAGTTGAAGGACCCGATCTACCAGAAAGGCGTCTTCGGGGCGGCGATCTGGTATCTCGCCTTCATCGTGTACTTTGCGGTGGTCGGCCGGCACAAGCTGGTGCTGTCGCCGGAAGAAGAGTTTGCACTCACCAAGGGTGCTCACGGTCATCCGGAAACGGAAGGCTACGGCAAGACGAAGTTGTAGAAGTCCCAAGGGTTCACCACTCTCCCCCGGGCAGTCTTCCGGGGGAGAGATCGGTGACTGGAATCTGTGCCCATGCAGCCACGGCAAGTCCGCACTGCGCGCGACGTGCGCGCGATTATCGAAGAACGCAAGCTCACTCACATCAAGGTGGGCGTGTTCGATGTCGACGGGATCCTGCGCGGCAAATACATGTCGCGTGCCAAATTCCTCTCGGCGCTCGAGAAGGGCTTCGGCTTCTGCGATGTGGTGCTGGGGTGGGACGCGAACGATCAACTGTATGACAACGTAACCTACACGGGCTGGCACACCGGTTACCCGGATGCCCCCGTGCGCATACTGCCCGGGAGCTGTCGCCCGCTGCCCTGGGAAGAGGACGGACTTTTTTTCCTGTGCGAGTTCTCGCCACCCGCCGATACGATCTGCCCGCGCGGAGTTCTGCGCCGGGTACTCGAGCGCGCGGCCTCGATGGGACTCAAGGCGTACGTCGGATTCGAATACGAATTCTTCGTCTTCAATGAAACGCCGGAGTCGGTGCGCGCCAAGAACTACCGCGACCTGCAACCGCTGGCGCCGGGATTCTTCGGTTACTCAGTGATCCGCAACAGCGTGCACAGCGATTTCTATCGGCAACTGCTCGCGACCTGCGAAACCATGGACTTCGGGATCGAAGGGCTGCACGAGGAGACCGGAGCAGGTGTGCTCGAGGCAGCGATCGCAGTGGACGGCGCCGAGGCTGCAGCCGACAAGGCTTCACTGTTCAAGACTTTCAGCAAAGTCCTGGCACAACGTCAGAACAAGATGGTGACGTTCATGGCCAAGTGGTCCAAGGACTGGCCAGGGCAGAGCGGCCACGTGCACATCTCCTTGAAGTCCAAGGACGAGAAGGGTGTGTTCTTCGACGCGAAGAAGCCGCACACGATGAGCCAGGCGATGCGCCACTTCGTCGGCGGCCAGCAAAAGCTCCTGCCCGAGCTGCTCGCCATGGTTGCGCCGACAGTGAACTCCTACCGACGCCTCATCCCGGGCTTCTGGGCGCCCACCGATGCGACCTGGGGAATAGAGAACCGCACTTGTGCCCTGCGAGTGATTCCCGGCAGTGAGAAAGCGCAGCGCGTCGAGTTTCGCATCGCCGCTGCGGACTCCAACCCGTACATCGTCCTGGCAGCAGGATTGGCAGCGGGTCTGCACGGCATGAAAGAGAAGATCGAGCCGAGCAAGCCGATCGAAGGCAACGCCTACGCACAGAAATTTCCCAAGAGCATGGCTTTGCCGGCGACACTCTGGGACGCGGCGCAGCGGCTCAAAGGCTCGAAGATGGCGCGTGACTGGTTCGGCGACGCATTCGTAGATCACTATGCCGCCACGCGCGAATGGGAAGAGCGCGAGTTCCGCAAGCACGTTACCGACTGGGAACTCGCGAGGTATTTCGAGATCATCTGAGCTGTCGCGGCCGCTCGCGCAGCTCACCTCCCGGGTCCCGGTATTTCGTGGAACTTCAACGCACCATTTCTCCCGTCGACGGCCGCGTATACGTCGAGCGACCTTACGCGACTCACGACGATATCGATCGCGCGCTGGCTACAGCGTCTGTCGCGCAGCAAGCGTGGAAGCAGATCTCCGTGCCCGAGCGAGCGCGGATCTGCCGGGCATTCGCTGCGGCGTTCGAAAACCACCGCGACAGCATCGCGAACGAGTTGTCCTGGCAGATGGGCCGGCCGATCAGCGTGGCGCCCGGCGAGGTGCGCGGCACACTCGAGCGCGCCCGCTACATGATCGATGCCGCAAGCGAGGCCTTGCGCGATATCGATGTCGGGCCGAAGACCGGGTTCACGCGCTTCATCCGCCGCGAGCCACTCGGCGTCGTGGTGACGATCGCGGCCTGGAACTATCCATACCTCATCGCAGTGAACAGCGTCGTGCCCGCGATCATGGCGGGCAACGCCGTGATCCTGAAACACTCGGCGCAGACGCCACTGTGCGCAGAGCAGTTCGCAGCCTGCTTTCGCGAAGCAGGCCTTCCCGACGGTGTTTTCCAGGTGGTGCATCTCACGCATGCGGACACCGAGCGCGTGGTTCGCGACAGCCGGGTCGACTTCGTGGCCTTCACGGGCTCTGTGGAGGGCGGCCATGCAATTCAGCGTGCTGCCGCCGACCGCTTCATCGGCACTGGCCTGGAACTGGGCGGAAACGATCCTGCTTACGTGCGAGCGGATGCGAACTTCACTCACGCGGTTGAGAACCTGGTTGACGGCGCATTCTTCAACTCTGGCCAGTCGTGTTGTGGTATCGGGCGTATCTACGTGCACGAGGCGCTCTACGGTCGGTTCGTCGAAGCCTTCGTAGATCTCACCAACCAATACCGGCTCGGCAATCCGCTGGAAGCAGACACCACCCTCGGTCCGGTGGTGCGCACGCAAGCCGCCGACTCGATACGCCGCTCGATTGCCCAAGCCATCCACGCAGGTGCCCACCCCCTGATCGATGAAAAGCGCTTCGCGTTGAGCCGGCAGGGAACCCCTTATCTCGCCCCCCAAGTGCTCGTCGATGCGCGAGCCGACCTGCCTATCGTCCAGGAGGAGACTTTCGGGCCGCTGGTGAGCATTGCGCGCGTGACTTCGGATGAGGAGGCGATCCGCCTCATGAACGACAGTCGCTACGGGTTGACCGCGTCGGTGTGGACTGCCGATGAGAAAGCCGCAATTGAAATGGGTGCGCGCATCGAAACCGGAACCTGGTTCATGAATCGCTGCGATTACCTCGACCCGGCGTTGGCGTGGGTGGGCGTGAAGGATTCGGGCCGCGGCTGCACCTTGTCAGTAGTAGGTTATGAGCACCTGACGCGGCCGAAGTCGTTTCACCTGAGAACCACGACCTAGGGGCGAATTCCGATGACTCAAAGCAGCTTGACCGGTCGATGGAACTATCCAACCAGCATCCGTTTCGGCGCCGGCATGATTCGTGAGCTGCCGGCAGCCTGCCTCGAACTCGGAATGCGCAATCCTTTGCTCGTCACCGATGCCGGACTCGCCCGGCTCGATATGGTGCGCAACGCAGTTGAATCCTGTCGCGCCGCCAGCATCGGTTGCGCAGTGTTCTCCGACGTCAAGCCCAACCCGGTGGAAGAGAACGTCATCGCTGGCGTGAACGCGTATCGCGCCGGTGGTCACGATGGCGTGATCGCATTCGGAGGCGGCAGCGCTCTCGATACCGGTAAAGCCATAGCGCTGATGATCGGACAAACCCGTCCCATCTGGGACTTCGAGGACAAGGAGGACTGGTACACGCGCGTGAATGTCGCCGGAATGGCGCCCGTCGTCGCCGTGCCGACGACTGCGGGTACCGGTTCCGAGGTGGGCCGGTGTTCAGTGCTCACCGACCTGCGCGATCACACCAAGAAGCTGATCTTTCATCCGCGCCTGTTACCGGCGATCGTGATCGAGGATCCTGAATTGCACGCGGGACTGCCGGCCAAGATTACTGCTGCAGTGGGCATGGATGCGCTCTCGCACAACCTCGAGGCCTTCTGCGCGCCCACCTTTCACCCGCTGGCTGACGGAATCGCGGCGGAAGGCATGCGCCTGATCAAGGAGTGGCTGCCGGCGGCCTGCGCGGAGGGATCGAACCTCGAAGCGCGTGGGCAGATGCTGATCGCCTCGACAATGGGCGCCACTGCATTTCAGAAGGGACTCGGCGCAATGCATAGCCTGAGCCATCCGTGCTCGGCAAACCTTGATACTCATCATGGCCTCACCAACGGCGTGGTGATGCCGTACGTGCTGGTCTTCAACCGGCGCGCCATCAAGGACAAGATGAAGCGGCTCGCGTCCTACCTCGGCCTGAAGCGGCCGTCGTTCGGCGCGGTGCTCGACTGGGTGGTTGAGCTGCGCTCCACTATCGGCATTCCCAACACGCTGGTAGAGCTCGGGGTCACTGAAGCGCACATTCCGGACTTCGCGAAGATGGCAATGGCCGATCCCAGCACGCCGTCCAACCCCGTCAAGCTCTCGGTGCGCAAGTTCGAAAAGCTGTACCGGAACGCCATTACAGGGCAGCTCTGACAGACCCCCGCCGGTTCCCCGGCGTTTTACTCAGGTCCCCGGCGCGTGCATCATGGCGCCCCAAGGCGCCCGAGTGGCCTGGATAAGGTCTTATGTATACGGCATTTTTTGGGCTCGGCGAGAAGCCCTTCTCCATCACGCCGGACCCACGGTACCTGTTCCTGAGCGAACGTCATGCCGAGGCGCTCGCTCATCTTCTCTATGGCATCAACGAGGCCGGCGGCTTCATCCAGCTGACCGGTGAAGTCGGTACCGGCAAAACCACTATCGTTCGCAGCCTCCTGGGTCAGATTCCGAATGACGCAGAAGTCGCGCTCATCCTCAATCCGCGCGTCACGCCGGCCGAATTCCTGCTCACGATCTGCGAGGAACTGCGTGTCAGCGTTCCCGACGGTGAACGATCGAGCGTCAAGGCGCTGGTCGATGCGCTGAATCGCCACCTGCTCGACTCGTACTCGCGGGGACGACGCGTCGTCGTGATCGTGGATGAGGCGCAGAACCTGAGCCCGGATGTGCTCGAACAGGTGCGCTTGCTCACCAACCTGGAGACGGCGACGCAGAAACTGCTGCAGATCATCCTGATCGGACAGCCCGAGCTCCGGGATGTGCTGCGACGTGTGGAGCTGCGGCAACTGGCGCAGCGAATTACGGGTCGCTACCACCTGGCGCCGTTGTCTCGGCGCGAAACGTCCGGCTATGTACGGCATCGGCTGCGCGTCGCCGGCGCGATTGGAGATTTGTTCACGAATGGCGCGCTGGCCGAGGTGCATCACCTGGCGCGCGGGATTCCGCGCGTCATCAATGTCGTCTGCGACCGCGCGCTGCTGGGCGCCTATTCGCAGGGGCAGCATCGCATCCCCGCCAAGCTCGTGCGGCGCTCCGTCGCCGAAGTGTACGGCCGACCGGTGCTGCCATTGTGGAGTCGGTGGGTCGCGGCGGGGACTTTCGTAGCCTGTGTCGCGGTGCTGGCTTTTGGTGGCTGGCAATTTATCCAGTCGGTTGTTCTGCCGAACCCTGCGAGCACGACGCCCGCTGCGAGCTCCGTTGCCGCCCCGGCTCCGCAAACCGCAAAACCTGCCGTCGTGGCAGCTGCGTCACCTTCACCTTCGATTACCAAGACGCTGAGCGCTCATTCGGGCGAGACCAATCTCGATGCGGCGTTCTCCAAGCTTTTCGGACTGTGGGGCGCCACGTATCGTCCGGGCAGCGCCGACGCCTGTGACCAGGCAGCCCAGCAGGGCCTGGAGTGCGTCATGCAGCGCGGCTCCTGGGGGCAGCTGCGTGCGCTCAATCGACCGGCGATCCTGATGCTCAACGACGATGCGGGCATCGAACACCAGCTGGTGCTCTCGCAACTCGACGATGAGCGGGCGGCGGTGGAGGTCGGCGGCAAGCGCGAACCCGTAAGTATCGCCGAGCTTTCCCGGTACTGGTTCGGCGACTACCTGCTGCTGTGGCGGCCGCGAGTGGCGGGCGCGAAGGAACTCTCGCTCGGCATGCAGGGCGATGATGTGAGCTGGCTGCGCCGCAGTCTTGAGAAGGTGCGCGGTCTCGAGCCGGGACCCGGCCGTGCCGATGTTTACGATGAGCAACTCGCGCGCCTGGTCGAAGAATTTCAGCGCGAGCATCGCCTGACAGTGGACGGCATCGCCGGCATGCAAACACAGATTGCGCTCGACACGGCGCTTGCGGATCCCGCCACCCCATTCTTGCGCTCGCCACTGGCGCCGGGGGGCTGAGCGATGTCCTTCATCCTCGACGCGCTGCGAAAAGTGGAGCACGAGCGCCAACGCCAGGCCGGGCCCGGTATTGCGGATATTCGTGCGGGAGCGGCATCCCGTTCATCGTTCCCCGTCTGGGCGCTGGCGCTCGGCGGCCTGCTGGCTCTCAACATGATCGTGGTGATCGTTTTCGCGTATCGGGACCACCCGACACCGGAGGTCACCGCTCCTGTCAGCGTCGCTGCTCCAGCGCCGACGACAACGGCGCCACCCACCACGACGCCGCTTCCGGTTGCCGCCGCGCCAGCCCTTGCAGAGCCCTCCGCCACTGCGGCCGCGCCGGCGCCCATCCAAACAGCGCAACCTTCGATCGCAGAATCCACCCCTGCGACCGAAGTTGACCCCACACTGCGGCCCGCAGCGAAATCCGCGGCGCCGGGGGATCCAGAACCTGACGAAAGCTATTCGAGCCTGCCGACGCAGGGCGATGTAACGTTGCAGGGTGCATCGCTACCGGACCTGCATCTCGATCTGCACGTCTACGCGAGCCGCCCGGCGGACCGCTTCGTATTCCTCAACACGCGCAAGTATCGCGAGGGCGGCAAGACCCCTGACGGCACGACCATCGAGCGCATCACACCGGACGGCGTCGTCCTCAATCACCGCGGCGTTCGCTTCCTGCTGCCGCGCCAGTGACCAGGGCTGATGCCGGGATCAGCGAACTCGACGGCGAGCGCCTCGGCCTGGCACTGCGCGCCGGCATCCGCCGGCTGATTGCCTGCCAGGAGCATCTCAACAAGATCAACGTCTTTCCGGTTCCCGACGGAGATACGGGCACCAACATGACGTTGACGATGGGCGCGGTGCTCGTGCCGCTGCGCCAGCACAGTCGTGGACATGCAGGTCAGATCCTGCTGGCCGTCGCCGATGCCGCGATCGATGGTGCGCGGGGCAATTCCGGGGCGATCCTGGCGCAGTTCTTCGTCGGTCTCGCCGAGCGTCTCGGTCAAATGCCGACGCTGACGATGCACGCGCTCGCCGCGGGAGCGGCCAGTGGCGCACGTTACGCGAGGGAAGCGCTCAGCGAACCGCGTGAAGGCACGCTGATCACGGTGCTCGCCGACTTTGCGACCGAGCTGGCGACGCTGGCTCAATCACAGTCCGCAAACGACTTCGCCGCCGTGTTTCGCGCAGTACTCGCTCGGCTGCGCGTGTCGCTGGAACACACGCGCGAGCAACTCGATGCATTGGCAAGCGCCAATGTCGTCGATGCCGGAGCTCAGGGCTTCGTGGAGCTGGTGCAGGGAATCTCGGACTACTTCGATGGTAGAGCGGTCGCAGACGATACGCCGATCGAGGTTGAGTACGATTCCCAGGATGCCGCGGGCACCGAGATCGATCTCAAGCACCGGTTCTGCACCGAGTGCATCGTCACCGGCGAAGGAATCGAACATCGCAAGCTGCGCGAAGGGCTGGCGAAGCTCGGCAGCGGCGTGGTGGTCGCCGGCACTGCACGCAAGGCCAAGGTGCACGTGCACGTGAATGACACACGCGCCGTGTTCCGCTTGGCGCGCGCCTTCGGCGCTGTCTCGGGCCAGAAGGCCGATGATATGCGCAAGCAGCAGGACGCCGCGCACCATCGCCATCGGCGTGGAGTCGCCATCGTGGTCGATTCAGGCGCAGATATTCCGGATGAGGAACTCGAGCGACTCGAGATCCACATGGTGCCGATGCGCGTGCACTTCGGTGAGCGCAGCTATCTCGACAAGGTGTCGATGCGTCCCGAGGAGTTTTATCGCGAGCTCGCGGACAATCCGCACCATCCGAAAACCTCGCAACCGCCGCCCGGAGACTTTCGTCGCATCTTCGAATTCCTCGCCTCGCACTACGAAACCGTCGTTTCCATCAACGTCACCGCGCGCGTCAGCGGCACGCTGGCTGCCGCACAAGGCGCCGCCGAGCGCGTGCGCGCGCACGGCAAGGTGACCGTGATCGACAGCAGGAACGCCTCGCTGGGACAAGGACTGCTTGCGATGTACGCCGCAGAGTGCGCACAGGCGGGCATGAACGGGCAGCAGGTGCGCGAAGCCGTGCTGGCAATGGTGCCGCGCATCCTGACCCTCGGACTGTTGCGTAACCTCGATTACGCGGTGCTTGGCGGCCGTGTGCCGCGTTTCGTGCAGGCACTCGCCAACTGGTTGCACCTCACACCCATCATGCTGAGCGAGCGCAGCGGCCGAGTCGGCGCCGGCACAGTGATCTTCGGCCGCCGTAACTTGCGCGCGCGATTTGCCCGCCTCATCAGATCGCGCATGCGCGATACTGTCGCCTATCGAGTGGCGGTGGGCCACGCCCAGGCCGAGCAGGAAGGCCGCGTTCTGCTGGAGGAAATCTGCGCCGGGCGCAGCAACATTCGTGACCGATACCTGACCGCCCTCGGGCCGGCCATCGGCGTGCATGGTGGTCCGGGCATGCTGGTCGTCGGTTTGCAGGAATACACCCCGCCCCTGGCCTCTCCATGAAGACTCAATACGAATTTCATACTCTCGACGTGTTCACGCAGCGCCGCTTTTGCGGCAATCCGCTCGCGGTATTTCCGGATGCCGAGGGCCTGGACTCGCAGCTCATGCAGCAGATCGCCCGCGAGATGAACCTTTCGGAGACGGTCTTCGTGCTGCCTGCCGAGGATGCGCGCGCACTCTGTAAAGTGCGCATCTTCACGCCCGCCAGCGAGCTGCCGTTCGCGGGTCATCCAACGATCGGAACCGGATACCTCCTGGCGGCACTGGGCCGCATCCCGTTGCGCGAGGAGCGCACCATCGTGACCTTCGAGGAAGGCGTCGGGCTGGTGCCCGTCGAGGTGAGGTTGCACGACGGTAAACCGGATTTCGTGCAGCTCTCCGTGGCGAAAATGCCCGAGTTCGGTCCGCCACCGCCCGATCGTGCGCGTCTGGCTGCGATCCTGCGCATCCGGCCCGAAGATATTCTCGACGGTGTCGACAAGCCAGAGTCCGCGTCCTGTGGGGTGCCGTTTCTGTTCATTCCCGTGCGGGATCGGGGCGTGGTGGCCCGCGCTGAGCCTGATGTCGAGCGCTGGCGCGTCACGCTCTCGCAGTACTGGGCGCAAGAGGTGTTCCTGTTCTGCCGCGATCCGCAGCTGCCGGGTTCGGACCTGCGCGCGCGCATGTTCGCTCCGCTGCTGGGAATCATGGAGGACCCCGCAACCGGAGGCGCCTGCGCGGCACTCGGAGGCTATCTCGGCACTCGCGCAACGATCACGAACGGCACGTTGCGCTGGGTGGTCGAACAGGGCTTCGAAATGAATCGCCCCAGCCTGCTGCACCTCGAGACTGACCTGAAAGACAGCCGTATCGCAGCCGTGCGCGTCGGCGGACACGCGGTACTTGTGAGCCGCGGCACGTTTAGGCTCGATTGACACAAACACGCCCGGAGCTTTGCGCCGCACATGAAGATCGAAACACTCGCGGTACATGCTGGCCGACAGATCGACCCGGCGACAGGCGCCATCACACCGCCGATCCAGATGAGCACCACGTACGAGCGCGATGTCGATGGCGGCTACTCGCGCTCATTCTCCTATACGCGGCCCGACAACCCGACGCGGCGATCCCTCGAAACCTGCCTCGGCTTGCTTGAAGGCGGAGGGGACGCGGTCTGCTTTTCTTCCGGTGCTGCCGCAACGATGGCGGTGTTCAACCTGCTCAGACCTGGTGACCACGTGCTGGCGCCGCGCGAGTGCTATTACGGCACACGCCAGCTGCTCAAGGAGTACCTGAGTGGCTGGGGCGTACACAGTGACTTCATCGACATGCCCGATCTGCGACAGATCGACGCGCACCTGAACCCAAAGACGCGGCTCATCTGGATCGAGACTCCATGCAACCCAACGCTTAAGGTCACGGATATTCGGGCAGTCGCCGAGCGCGCTCAATCCGTCGGCGCCCTGCTGGTGTGTGACAACACGTTCCCGACCCCTGTCCTGCAGCGGCCGCTGGATATTGGCGCGGATCTCGTGGTGCACAGCTCCACGAAATATTTCGGCGGCCACAGTGACGTCATGGGTGGCGCAGTGATCACACGCGATTCGGCCCGGGCTACCGCCGTGCGCCAGTACCAAGCCGTGGGCGGGGCGGTCCCTTCACCGTTCGATTGCTGGCTGATTCGTCGCAGCCTGGCCACGCTGCCGCTGCGCGTACGCTCGCAGTCCGCGAGCGCGCTCGAGGTCGCCACTTTCCTGAGCGGACATGCTCGCATCGAGCGGGTCTGCTATCCCGGCCTCGAAAGTGACCCGGGACACGCCGTTGCACGCCAACAGATGGCCGGCTTCGGTGCCATGGTGTCGATGTGCGTACGCGGCGATGCACGCAGCGCGATGGCGGTCGCGGCGCGCACCAGACTTTTCATGCGCGCCACGAGTCTGGGCGGCGTGGAAAGCCTGGTCGAGCATCGCGCGTCCGTCGAAGGCAGCGACACGCTGACGCCGCAAAACCTGCTGCGCCTGTCGATCGGACTCGAGAACCCTCAGGATCTCATCGAGGATCTGGACCAGGCCTTGCACGCCTAGCGGGAACGTGCCCAGGGCGCCCGAGCCCAGCGCGCGCTCACTCGAGGACGAATGTCACCTTAAGCCGCACGCGATGCTCGCGAATCCGGCCGTTTTCTACCTGTACTTCGTGGGCGGCGATCCAGGCCGCCTGCACGTTTTTCAGGGTCTTGGTGGCGCGCTTGATGCCGCTTTCTACAGCATCAGCGTAGCTTTTTTTCGATGAGGAAATCAGTTCCGTGACGCGTGCGACTGACATGACGTCTCCTTCCGATGGACGTACTACAGGGGAGGGACAGCCTACTGCCGAATTCGCGTGATACCAAGGGACCCGACTCGGCCGTTGCCGGCTGGCTCCGGCCAGTCCGGAAACCAGCTGGGGCCGGCTCTTGTGTCGCAGGTTTGCAGGTCCGCTCGCGTCCCGATAGATTGCCGCCGATTCCAAGGAGGATCGCTCCGCAATGGAACTCTCGGTAGTCACTCTCATCGCCATGATCGTCGCCAGCGCAGTACTCGGATGGCTGGCTTCCGGCGCCGTGGCGCAGCGGCGCTTCGACACATTGCTCGCCAGCCTGCGCGAGCGCCTCGAGCTGGCGCAGCGTGAACTCGACGAGCGGATCCTACGGATCAAACAGCTCGAGACACAGCAGCAGGTGCTGGAGCGCGAAATCGACACGCAGCAGCGCCGAATTTCCGATCTCGAGCTGGAAATCGGGCGGCTGCGCATGCGCATCGTCGATCTTGAAGCACGCGGCGCGCCTGCTGCGTAGGCCGGAGTCGCCAGTGACACGCTCAGCCGTCGTGTTGGCTTGCATCGTCGTCGGCGCGGGCGGCTGCGGCGGGCCGGACTCATCGTCCCGCCCAGGCTCCGGTGCAAAGATTACGCTCGAGCAGCTGCGCAACGCCGAGTACCCCTCGCAATGGACGCGCTCCGGCAAAGCGCAGCTTGTAAACGGACAGTACCGCGAATCCGCCGCACCCGGCGCAGCGACGGAAGTCGTCGTGAGCGCCACCAACTATTACGCGACGGGCGATCTGGACGGCGATGGTGCCGAGGACGCGGTGATCATCCTGGAAAGCGATCCGGGCGGAAGCGGGGTGTTCTTCGATCTCGTGCCGATCCTGAACCAGCAGGGCAAACCGCGTGTGCTGGCGCCGCTGGCGCTGGGAGATCGTATCGAGGTCAGCGAAATCAGCCTGTCCAATCGCCAAGTACACCTGCGCCTGCTCAAGCACGGCCCCGACGATCCGCAATGCTGTCCGACGCTCGATGTGACCCTGCACTATCGGCTGGGCCCGAGCGGTCTCGTCAACGAAGGTCAGGAACCCAGCCGCACCAGCGCCGCGCCGCTGACGCGAAAGACCGTCCAGTCGAGAACACCGACCGCGCCCATGCGTTCGTAGAACTCGATCGCGCGCTTGTTCCAGTTAAGCGCAGCCCATTCCATGCGCGCGCATCCGCGCGCCACGGCGACGCGCGCCAGGTAACGCAACAGCCCCTCACCGATTCCCCGGCCGCGATACTCAGGACGCACGAACAGGTCTTCGAGATAGAGCCCGGCGCGCCCCATGAACGTCGAATAGTTGTGGAAGTACAGAGCGAAGCCAACAGGGTTCCCGTCCACGCAGGCGAGCGCACACTCGGCGGCTGGCTTCGGGCTGAACAGCGCCTCCTTCAGCAGCGCTTCGGTCGCGACCACCTCGTGCAGCAGCTTTTCATATTCGGCCAGCTCGCGGATCAACGCCAGCACGACGGATACATCAGCCACGCTCGCCGGGCGGATGTGAAAGGCTTCGTGCGGCTGGTGCCGTGGTGTCTCGGGGTCCACCGAAATCTCCATCCTGGTGCCAGTTCGGCTACCATCTCCGGCGGCCGGGTTGGCCGGGAATTCGACGGCTGCAATGACTGCGCACGCGACTATCCCGCTCACTTCATGACAACGCAAGGCTCACTGACGCGCCACGCGGCGCTGCTGTTCGCGTTGCTGCTCGTGATCGCGCCGTCGCTCACTTTCGCCGCTGCCGTTGCCGGGCGTATCTCCTCTCCGGGGCGCGCCATCGCGGACGGCACGGTGTACGCACACAACCTCGAGACGCAGGCCCAGTACAGCCAGCCGGTGCGCCATGGCGAGGCAAACTTCAGTTTCGATCTGCCCGCGGGCCGTTATTGGGTTTTTGTGCGACCGGAAGAGCCGGGTCTTGCAGGGCTCTACGGAGCACACACGCAGTTCAGCGTGTGCCGGCGCGGCCAGGCGTCGCCGGCTGTCGGGACTTGCACGGACCATGGACTTCAGGCAGTCGAAGTGAGCGATTCGGAGCCGGTCAACAACGTCGCGATCGACGACTGGATGCTTCCGGATGGAGTCGCCGCGGAACTGGATCGAATGCTGGGCAACGCGTCGTCAAGTGAGGCGGAGCTCGGCCGTCCGCGCTTTTCCGAGTATCGCGTGCCGATCGCGGAGTTGCCGGGTAACCTGAGCATCGATCCCGGATCGGACCTCCAGGCTGCGGAACCAGCCGCAGCCCTCGAGGAGGCCGCACGCGCTGGTAACAACTTCGCTGGCGGATTCGCGCTTACCAGGCTGAACTGCACTCCGGATTGCGACACGGTGGCGGTGATCGATCTGCGTACCGGATCGATCACCTTTCCCGAGCAGCTCGCACGTGTCTCGCACGCTCTGCCCTGCCGCGCCGGCCGCGACATCGCGTTCCGAGACGACAGTCGCCTGCTGGAATACACACACCGCGAAGGCGAAAACGCAGTCACGGATTATCTGCTGTGGGATACGACGCAGCGCAGCTTCATGACCATCGCACAGTATCGACGGAGCCTGGAGCGGTTCTGCGCCTCCGCGACGCCGACAGTTCCCTGACTGCTCCTGTCTACTCCGCCACGTACCAGCGATCCTCCACTTTTTCCAGCACGAAGCGATCGAAGGGCAGGCCCTGGCCGCGCAGGTCATAAATGGCACGCGTCCCGTTCTGCTCGTAGGCAGGCGACATGCGACGCGCCAGCTCGAGCGCAGAGATATACGTCTCGCGCGTGTCCTCGTAGGTCATACATTGATCGATTAGCGTCTTTAGGGCTTTCGGCGCAGTCATGTTGCGGAAGGTCGGGCTCATCCGGTCGTTGAAGAACCCCGCGCAATCGCCCTTGCGCAGCGTGGCCGATCCGTCTTCTAGGAATGCGAGAATCTCGGGCGTATTCGACGTCTTCGATCCCGCGGCAGGACGACCCGCCGGTACGGCGGTCGCAGCGTCCAGGCGCGTCTGGAACGAATAAGGAATCGCGACGCGCCAATCCTTCCCATAACGGACCAGGCTGACAAGTACCACCCGCCCGCGCAGATCGCCGTTCTCGGGAGGCGCGATGCGCGCCACAGCGTGGCTGAGCTGAGAATTCTCGTCGATGATGCCGAGAACCTTGATTTCGCCGACGCGTTCCGCCGGCAGGCCGACTCGCCGCGCGACAGCGATGAAGAAGTTGTTGGGTGTCAGGTGCCGAATGTCATCGATGCTGGAGGCACCGAACAGGCGCTCGCGTACCGTGTTGCTGCCGTGGGCGGCCTCGTCGTCGAGCGTCTTGAGCAGATTGCTGCGCAGGTCCTGAATCTCGCCTGGATGAAGGAACTCCAGCACTGCTTCCGGCTGACCGGACGCCGCGGCCTCGAGATATGCCTTGACGATCTTGTCCTGCCCGCCCGCCGCCCACGTGAGCGCCGGCACCACTACCATCAACAGACAGGCGAGCAGACGCCGGGGTCGTCCACTGGTCGGCTGCAGTTCCAATCTCATGCGCATCTCCAGCCTCGCGTGCAACAAATTGCGCCGGATTATCGATGCCCGTCGAGCCCTGATGCAAAGTCGTTGCAGCGTACAATGCGCCGCCGCGGCGTGCGGCGCTGACTAGCAGAGCCTGAGCAATGATGAACAAACTCTGGAACCTGCTGATGAAGGGCCTGGCAGCCGTCCTGCCGATCGGCCTGACAATCTATCTGGTCATCTGGCTGGGCACGAACACCGAAGCAGTGCTGCGCGATCTCATCACCTTCGTGCTCCCGGGCGTGCACTATTGGCCGGGGCTCGGCCTGATCGTGGGCTTCCTGTTGCTGCTGGGCGCGGGACTGGTGGTCAACGCGTACGTGGTGCGCTGGTTTCTCGGCCAGTGGGACCAGTTCCTCGAACATATTCCCCTGGTCAAGACGGTCTACGGCGCGCTGCGCGACCTGGTCAAGTTCCTGCCGTCGGAAGGCAAGCGCCGCGATTTGAAGCGCGTGGTGGCAGCGAGTTTCGGTGAAGCGCGCCTGATCGGTTTTGTCACTCGCGAGTCGGCACCAGAGCTGGAGCCGCGGGCTACCGCAGACGGCCTGGTCGGTGTGTACTTCCCGATGAGCTACCAGATCGGTGGCTACACGCTCTATCTGCCGCGTGCACGCCTGACGCCGCTTGACATCGGCGTCGAAGAGGCGATGCGTCTGGTGCTGACTGGTGGTATGTCGGCACGCGGTGGCCCGCCCGCCCGTCAGGGCGTCCGCGCCTGAACCCTGAGATCGAAGCTGATGGGATAGTGATCCGAGCCCAAGAATCTACCCACCCGGAAGTCGCTGGCAATGACCTGCGCGTTCGCCACGCAATGATCGATCTGAATGAGCAGTGGCACCACGAATGCCGGCCAGGTTGCTCGGGGGCCCACGCCCTCGGCGCAGCTGTGCAGACCTCCGTCACGCAACAGCTGCTGAAAATGTGGCGAATACGGCGTAACGTTGAGATCACCGACGATCGCGAATGCTCCGCGATGCTCGCGCGCCAGGCGCGCCAATGCCGCGAGCTGGGCGTTGCGAATGCCGGCGAGGCGCGTGCCGAAAGCCCATGACAGGTGCGCGGCGACGAAGGTGAGGTCACCACCGGGGTCCGGGACCGTAAACTGCAGCGAGGGCACGCCGTTACCATCCAGGTCGATCACCTGACTCTCGAGCGGTATGCGCCGACTCAGCACGGCGATGCCGGAGGCATCGTCGCCGGGATGAACCCAGCGATACGCGTAGTGCGCGCGCAGCGCGTCGAGCGCCTGCGCCCACGCCGGCGTTACTTCGAACAAGATCAGCACATCAGGAGATTCCTCGCTCACGAATTGCACCATCCGTTGGTACTCGTGGCTGTACTTGAACACGTTGAAGGCGAGCACCCGGAGCGGCGCGCTGCGCGTGTCGGATGCGGCAATCGCGGGAGGCACGAATTGCGGAATGATCGGTGGCAGGTTGGCGAGAAATGCGGCGACACTGATTGCGGCCAGCGCCGGCCGTCTGGTCGCTCCGAAAATCACCGCAAGCATCGCGCCGAGCACCGCGTACTGGACACGGAAGTGCGAGAACAAATCGCAGAGCCACGACCACGACCCGAAGTAGGCGAGGATCGTCGCGAGCGCCAACGCGCCAAGCAGCACCCGGCAGACAGTTTCCGTGCGTCGCGCAGCTGCGGTGTTCATGCGTGCATCTCATGCGTACCCCACCGCGCAGTCAGGACTGATTTCACAGAATCGGATGACGCAGTGCAGCAGACGTTGCCCCGGGCAACAGACCTCGTATCGTGTGCCCGTTGGGCCGCCCCGGCACTACGCTGGCGACGGGGACTTGAGACCACAGGCGGAGGACGCTGATGCCCGTGCAAGGCAGTCCGAACCCGATCCCCGAAGATCCGGCAGTCGCCCGGGTCGCAGCACAATTATCGGCCGCGGGCCAATCGATCGACATTGTCGCGCTGACGTCGGACGCGGGCCTCCTCGCGATCCTGCATGACGCCGCAGGCGGTTCGCGTCGTGTTTTGGATGCGGCAACGCCTCAACACGCCGGCGAATTGATGATGGCGGGGCGCGTCGGAGTCATCGTCGTCGACACTCTCGCCACGGGCGAGGATTCCGAAGCTTTCTGCGAACAGCTCCGCTCGCAGTTCCCTGACCTGGTGTTGATCGTCGCCGGCACGACTGACGACCAGACTCAGCTCGTCAAGCTCATCACCTCCGGCGATATCTATAGGTTCCTGCACAAGCCGGTTTCTCCGCCGCGGGTCCGGCAGTTCATCGAAGCCGGCATACGCCGACACATGGAGGGCCGCACCTTTACGCCGGCCGAGACGGCCCCGCCTCCCCGGCGCGGCTTGATGCCGGCAATCTTCATCGGTATCGCCGTGCTGATCATTGCCGCGACGGTCACTGCGTATTTCAAACTCAGGGAAGCCCCGCGGCAGGCTCAACAGCCTGTTGCCCAGCCTGCGCCCAGAGCGGCGCCGCCTGCGGTGCGGGCGCCACCTGTATCGCCGCCGGCCGTGAGCACGCGATCGCAGCCATCGCCAACGGCACCCGCAGCGGCTGACGAGCGCAAAGCCGCACTTGCGGCAGCGGGAGCGGCATTCGACGCCGGACGCCTGATCGCGCCCCCGGGCGACAGTGCCCTCGATCGGTACCGTCGCGTACTCTCGACGTACCCCGGTGATCCGGAAGCCGAGGCGGGTCTTGATCGAATCGCCGATCAGCTCCTCACCAGTGCCGAGACCGCCATGCTCGAGGAACGTGTCGATGACGCCGCGCGTGCCATCGAAGATGCGCGTCTCGTCCGGCCCAATAATATGCGTCTGGCGTTCTTGAGCGCGCAGCTCGGCAAGGAGCGCGAACGACGCCTGATCGCGCTCGCACGACAGTCGGCGGACACTGGCAACTTTACTCGCGCCATCAGTTTTCTGGATCGCGCCGCGCAGGGACAGAAGAACGTCTCTCCGCTGCTGGCACAGGCGCGCCGGGAAATTGAGCAGCGACGCGTCGGCACGAGCGCCGAGAACCTGCTCAAGAAAGCCAACGAACGGTTGCAGGAGGACAAGCTCATCGCGCCAGAAGGTGACAGCGCGGAGACCTACATCCTCGCTGCACTGGCCGCCGACCCTGCCAACGTCACGGCACAACAGGCACGCCGTGCGCTTGGCGACCAGGCGCTGGCAAGAGCCCGGCAGGCGGTCGATGCCCGTGATTTCGTCGCGGCCGACCAATGGCTGGTGCACGCCGAGTCGCTGGGCGCGAACGTTCGCGCCACACAGCGCGGTCTCGACAAGGCGCGCCAGTCGAATGCGCGTACTCAACAACAGACTCAGCTCGCCACACGCCTCGATGAGCGCATCTCGCAGGGTCGCTTGCTTGCTCCGGAACGAGACAGCGCAAGCTACTACTGGCGCGAACTCCGGGCTGCAGACCCGCAAAACACCCGCCTGCAGCCGGCCCTGCAAAGCATCGGTGCAGGACTGTTGCAGCAAGCGCAGGCCAGTCTGGCGCAGGGCGACATCGGGGCAGCGCAGGCCGCGCTTGATGAAGCGAGGGCGCTCGGGTTTTCCTCAGGAGCACTTACGGCCGCCGAGCAACAAATCGTGGCGGCACGTGAACGCTCGGCTTTCATGGGCAACGTCATCGACGCCGCCACGCTCGCACGTGACAAGTACGTCGCGCCGCGCTATCCGACCGCGGCGCAACGCAAGGGAATCGGTGGCTGGGTGGAGCTCGAATTCACGGTCGCTGCTGATGGCACGGTGAAGGATCTTGCCGTCTTCCGGGCCGAGCCGGCGCAGGCCTTCGATGAAGCCGCCATCAAGGCGGTCTCACAATGGCGCTATCGGCCGATCCTGCGCGATGGCCGTGCCGTCGAGCAACGTGCGCGCCTGCGCGTCCGCTTCGCGCTGCAGACGGAGTGAGAGCACTTACAGTCGCCCGCTGTTGATGTAGTTGACCACGCGGCGGCGATAGGCTCGCCCCGAAGTGAATTTCGTCCCGTTGGCCAGTGTCACCTCGTAGTCGCCGTAGAGTTGGCGCGCCATCTCGCGGACGTGGCGCGTATTGATGATCACGGAGCGGTGGATGCGCAGGAACATCGTCGGGTCGAGCATCGACTCCGCCTGTTGCATGCCGCAACGAAGCAGGTAGCGATCACTGCCAACGTGCAAGGTGATGTAGTTGCGGCTTGCCTCCACGGCGTGCACGTCGCCTGGATCGACGAAGATATAGCGGTCGTTCTTTTCCGCCACGATGCGCTTGGGTCCGGTACCCGGAAGCGCGCCCTGCATGTTGCCGAGCATCTGGCGCACGGCTGCCTGGACCTGGGCGCGTACGTCATTGCCGGCGGGGCCGGTCAGCCGCGACCTGGCGCGCTGTACGGCGGCATGAAAGCGTTCACGGTCGAAAGGCTTGAGCAGGTAATCCACCGCGTTGAGCTCGAACGCGTCCACTGCGTACTGGTCGTAAGCGGTCACAAAGATCACCAACGGCATCGCGTCGCGGCCGATCTTGTCGATGACCTCCAGGCCGTTCACGCGGCGCATCTGTACATCGAGGAACACCAGCTCAGGGCGCAGTGCCGCGATGCGCTTGACGGCTTCGGCGCCATAGCGGCACTCGCCGATGACCTCGATGTCGCCTTCCAGAGCACAGTAGTCTTTCAGCGTCTGGCGGGCGATCGGCTCGTCATCCACGATCAGAGTGCGGATCATCGTCGCGGTGTTCATTCGAGAATACCCTCCCGAAATGGAATGCGCAGGAACGCCAGGAATCCGCCCTCGGGCGGCACACGAAAATCGAGTGTGAAATTCTCGCCGTAAAGGGCGCGCAGCCGTTCGCGGGTGTTACCGGTGCCGATGTGCGCGCCGGAGCCCTCGCCCTCCGCGTCAGGACTGCCGGTGTTGTGGACGCTGAGCTCCAGCCAGCGCTCGAGTCGCCGTGAATCGATGACCTGACGCGCGTCGATGCTGACGTTGACCCGCTCCTCTTCTTCGGCGGCTCCATGAACCACCGCGTTCTCCGCCAGTGGTTGCAGGATCAGACTCGGCACCATTGCGTCCTGCACAGCGTTATCGACGCGAATCGTGAAGCGCAGACGATCGGGAAACCTGAGCTGCTGGATCTCCAGATAGTTGCGTACGAAGTCGATTTCGCGCGCGAGCGGAACCAGGTCCGCGTCGCTATCGCGCAACGTCCGGCGCAACAGGTCCCCGAGTCTGACGATGATCTGCCGCGCGACTGCCGGCCTCGCATCGATCAGCCCGCTGACCGAGTGCAGCGTATTGAACAGGAAGTGCGGGTGCAGCTGCATGCGCAGCGCGTGCAGGCGCGCACGCACGTTCTCGTGCTCGAGCTGCGCGAGGCGCAGGCGATGGTCGCGCAGGTCGAAATAGGTGCGCACACCGAGGATCAACACCAGCCCGAACCAGTACGAGATGAAGAAATCCGGGATGCTCACGAGCAGGATGCCCGAGTGCAGCCACTCGCTGATCTGCTCACTCACCGCCCCGTCGCCCGCCAGCATGGTCGGCAGCCATTTGAGCTGTGGCTCGGTCAGATCGATGCTGAACGTGAGCACCGGCGTCGCCAGCAGTGCGAACAAGGATGCCAGGCCCAGATGTCCGCCAGCCGCGAGCCAGCGTCGTTGCTGCGGCCAGCCGATCGCGAGCGCCGCCCGATAGAACACGATCAGGATGAAGAACAGGATTGCATGCTGCAGCGTGCGTTCCAGAGGTTCGGCAATCTGCACATCAGGAATCGCGGCGACTCGTACCGTGTAGCCGAGTACGCGCGTGGCCGTCATCAGCAGCCAAAAGGGAATCGTGGTCCAGAGAATCACCGCCCACACCGACGGAGCCGATGCGGTCATGCCAGCGTCCGCGAACGGCGCCGGTAGTGCGGGCTGCGGGAACGAGTTGATGCCGTGCGCGGCTGCGGGGGCTGGCTCTGCAGGCTCAACCTGGATCCGGACTTCGGCGCTCATGGACGTGAGCCGCCCTGACTAATGGCGTGTCCGTGGACGCCGCGACGCCGCGTGCAAATTGGCTTCAATGGGGTATCACTCAAGCCAACCTCTTGCAGGAGGACTCGGCGTCGCAGCGCCCTCGGACACGTTGCTCTTGATGGATGCGGCCGCGATCCGATTGGTTGCATGGCACGTGAAAAAAGTTCCTTTCGCGTCGGGGACCTAGCCTGAGGGTCCCACCGGGTGACTCAACATCGTCGGGACGAGATACCGCGGCGGTGGGACCAACAGTTCGAATCGACGGGCAAGCTGCTCGCCAGCGTTGGAACTGACTCCCGATACGCGGACCCCCGTGAGCCACGGGCGAGGGCCGACCCGCTCAACGCACCGGAGTTGAAGCAGGTTCGGCAGCCGGCTGCGCGTCGTGACGCCGGGCGAGCCACCAACCGACCATGGCCCACAGCAGCGCAAGGCCGGCGCCCACCAAGGCGAGGGCGGCTGTCGACATGTCGCTCGCCTTCAGTCCGCCGCGCACCTGCGAAGAAAGGGCATCGCCGCCACGATAGACCACGACGTCGATGAAGTTCTTCGCCTTGTATTTGGTCTCGGTGTCGACCGAAGTAAACAGGATCTCCCGTCCCGGACGAGTAAGCGCATATTCTCCGGCGCGACGAATGACCATCACCACTGCCAGCACCCAGAAATTGCTGATCAGGGCCAGGGTCAGGAAACCGCCCAGCATCGCGAGCGGCACGGATATCAGCAGCACCGCGACGCCCAGCCGTGATGCGATTCGTCCCGTAAAAAAGACCTGGGTGAACAAGGTGAGCGCCTGCACCACGAAGTCGATGCGCGCGAATACCTGCGTGCGATCGTCCTCATTCGGAAACGCTTCCTTCACCAGCCGCAGCTGATCGAAATAAAGGAATGTGGTCACTGAGGCGAGCAGAAATACAAACAGGCAAAAGCCGAGCAGGTACGGAGACCGCAGGACCTGTGTAATGCCGGCAAATGGATTGCCGCCGATCGGCCGTTCCTTGCCCGGCGAATCCGCGCTCGCGGCCCTCGAACCCTGGCGCCACAGGCGCAGCAGGATCGCCTGGCACACGATGGCGACCGCGAACAGACTGGCGGAGGTGATGAGCACCCCGGTGCGGCCGACCCGGCCGACCAGAAAGTCGGTGAGCACTGGAGCGATCAATCCGCCGATGGTGCCCCCGGCCGCAATCACGCCAAACAAGCGCTTGGCCTGCTCGGAGCTGCTGCGATCCACCATCAGCGTCCAGAACACCGACACCACGAACAGATTGAAGATGCTGATCCAGACGTAGAAGAAGCGCGCCGCCGCGAGGTTGCCCGGGTCGGAGCTCATTTCGCCGGCGAGCACCAGCAGCGAGCCCCCAAATAGTGCATATACCGCGGCCAGCACGACCGCGCGTGGCAGGTATGAACAGGCGAGACCGTAGATTGGTATCACCGCGATCGAGCCGAGCCAGGTCGCGACGAACAGGTCCTCGACTTCCTTCTCGCCCAGCACGGTGCCGATCGTTTCGCGCACCGGCCGCAGCATGAAATAGCCGCACAGCACGCAGAAAAAGAGCGCGAAGGCGGCGGCGACCGCCGGCCGCTCGTGAGGTTCGATCTTCGCCAGGCGCTGCAGGATCCGGGCGGCCGGCGACAGCTCTGCGCTCACAGACTGGCCACGTACAAAGCCATGCGCTCGCGCATCTTCTCGTCGGGAAGACGACCCTGACCCGCAGCGACGTTGTTGCGCATATGCGCGGGATTGGCCGTCGCTGGAATCACGCAGGTGACTGCCGGGTGACTCACGATGAATTTGAGAAAGAATTGTCCCCAGCTCGTGCAGTCGATATCAGCTGCCCAGCCCGGGAGCTCCTTGCCGCGCGTGCGCGAGAACAACGCGCCATCCTCGAAGGGGCGATTGATCAGCGTCGCCACCTTGCGCTCGGCGGCGAGCGGCAGCAGTTGCTGCTCGGCTTCGCGTGTAGCGATCGAATAGTTGAACTGCACGAAATCGAGCGGCTCCTTGCGGATCAGGTCCTCGAGATCGGCATGCGACGCCACCGTGTAATGCGTGATGCCGATGTAACGGACCTTGCCCTGCTGCTTCAGGGCGCGCAGGTTCGCGAGCTGGGTCGGCAGATCGAGGAGATTGTGAACCTGCACCAGATCGAGCTTCGGCACTTTGAGCAGGCGCATCGAATTTTCGATCTGCTGCAACCCCGCGTCCTTGCCGCGCGTCCAGACTTTGGTGGCGATGAACATGCGCGGCCGCAGGCTGAGCGAGGCGATAAGGTCACCCGACACCGCTTCGGCGCGGCCGTACATCGGCGAAGTATCGAGCAGTGCGCCACCCGCGGACGTGAGAATATTGAGAACTTCCGTGAGCGGTGCGCGCTCGACGCTGCCGCCGCCGACGTCGAACACACCCGAAGTGCCCAGGCCGATGACCGGCAGCTCTTCACCCGTCGAAGGAATCTTGCGTTTGAGCATCACGGCCTCCGCACCGGGCAAAGTCTGCGGCGCGAGCGCCGCCACGGCCGCACCAGCAGTGATCGCCTTGCAGAAATCGCGACGTGACTGGCCGTGCGTGGGCATGCACCACTCCTTAACGGATTGCAACTTGTTCAGGACAGTCGCGCGCCAATTCGCCGGCGTGCGTACCCGCCAAGCGCGACGCTACCCAGGAACAGCGACAGGATATCGGTCGCACCGCCACCGCCGCCACCACCGTCTGACGGCGGCGCGGGTGGCACCGGATCAGGAGCGTCATGGGAGCGGTCGCGCAGGATGAACAGCCCGTTGTCGATATCGCTGATCAGAATGTTGCCCGACGGCAGGAATGGATAGACGCCCCAGGCGCCATCTGTGCCGGCCACGTTGTCCGCGGGCGAAAGGAAAGTGTCGAAGCGCGCCACCTCGCGCAGCGCCTCCGGGGCGGCAAGATCGAAGATCTCCAGCCCGCGTCGGTAGTGCGAGACATAGTAGCGATCGCCCTTGGCGTAGCCGTTGTGATCAGTGGTGCTGTCCGGCCCGAGGTACGACGTCACCAGGCGCGGCGTCGCCAGATCGCCGATGTCGAGCGTATAGAGATGCGTGTTGAAGCCGATGCGCAGCTCATCGAGCTCATCGTGCACCAGGATGAAACGCTGGTCGGGAGTCGGCCAGCCGGAATGCGTGTAGCGCGCCTCCGGGTAGCCGGTGGCACTCAGACGCACCGGTTGCGCCTTGTCGGTGACGTCCCAGAGATCGACGGTGCTCTCGTTGAAATCGACCAGCACCTGGCAGGGGTTGTGGCCCTGGCTGCACTGCGTGGTGCGGTTGTCGGTGATGAAGAGCGTGGTCGAGTCGTGCATGTAGCCGGTTCCGGCCGGTGCCGCCGTCACGAGCTGCGGAACGACTGGATCGGCGAGCGAATAGATACGAAACGACCCGCTGTTGAGATTCGAGCCCGCGATGTAGAGGAAAGCCTCGCGACCGGCGAGCGTCGCATTGCTGGCGTAATCGACGTTTGATACATGCAGCGTGTGCGAGGTCTGGAAGTCCTGGAGCGTGTTGGCCAGCTGCACGCTCGAGGGGAGATTGGACAGGTCGATGATCTGCAGCCCGCCCAGCGCTGCCTCGGTGCTGATGTACGCATACGCGCGATGGCGATTCAGCCCGGAATCGAAGAACTGGTAGACCTTGACCTCACGCCACAAGCTGTTGTTGCCAGGGACCGAGCCCACTTCGCGCGGATTGACGGGATCGGTCACATCGATGACTGCAGTTGCGTTTGAAACCCCGACCACGGCGTACTCACGGTTGTCGTCGAGATCAACGAAGCCCCACATGTTGCTCATCGTGCCGGGGCGCGTGGACAGATCCGTCAGCCGCACCTGCGCCAGCAGGTCGACATTGCGGCACGGAAACGCACCGGCGAAGCCCTGCACACAATTTGCGGCGACCTGTCTCGCGGCGAGCGCAGCGGGTCGCTGGCTGGCCGGACCTTGCGTGATTCCTGCAAGCTCGGCGCGCTTCACGACCTGGTCGACCATCAACCTCAGGCCGCGCGTCAGCAACCGCTCGCGTTCGCTCGGCGACAATCCATAAACCACCGTGAGGCTGCGTTCGAGGTCCTGATGCTTGAACTCGTCGTCCACGCTGAAGCCGCCGAGCACGCCGCTCTTCCCGTGCAGCAGCAGGTCAGCATCGATACCTTCGACCGAGTAGAACCCGTCCGCGACCTTCACCGTGCCCCCCGGCGGAATCTGGGTGAGGGCGTAGGCGATGGTGCGACACGGTTCGTGCGGGTGATCGCAATCGCCCTCATCCACGCCGGTCATGGCGACATAACGCGTGCCGATCAAATCGTCGTGCGAAAAGCCCGCGCTGCTGACGAGATACAACAGCGCAAGCAGCAAAGATTGTCTCGTGATACGCATGCGACACCTGCCGAGGTGGGGATCTTACTCCAGCACCTCAGCGATTGATTTCGAGCTGTCCGAGCAGGAACGCATACTTCATCGCCGTCTCGCGGTATCTGCGAAAACGCCCGGACCGCCCGCCGTGACCCGCTTCCATGTTGGTGCGGAGCAGGAGCGGATGCGTATCGGTCTTGGTGGCACGCAGCTTCGCGACCCATTTCGCCGGCTCGAAATACTGCACCTGGCTGTCCCAGAGGCCGGTGGTCACGAGCATCGCGGGATAGGCGTGGGCGGCGACCTGATCGTACGGCGAATAGGACAGCATGTAATCGTAGTATTCTGCTTCGCGCGGATCGCCCCACTCATCGTATTCGCCGGCGGTGAGCGGAATCGACTCATCCAGCATGGTGGTGACGACGTCAACGAACGGCACGTCGGCGATGAGCACGCGGTAGCGCTCCGGGGCCATGTTGGCGATGGCGCCCATCAGCAGGCCGCCCGCGCTGCCGCCGTGCGCGATCACCTTCTCGCGCGCTCCCCAGCGTTCTCGCACCAGGTAGTCGGTGACATCGACGAAGTCCGTGAAGGTATTCACCTTGTGCAGCAGGCGCCCGTCGTCATACCAGCGACGGCCAAGCTCCTGGCCGCCGCGGATGTGCGCAATAGCCACGACGAAACCACGGTCGAGGAGGCTCAGCCAGCTGGGCGAAAAAATCGGATCCTTAGAGATGCCATAGGAACCGTAGCCGTACTGGAAGATCGGCGCCTGGCCGTCGCGCTCGAAGCCCTTGCGGTAGACGATCGAGACCGGCACCTGCTGCCCGTCGCGCGCCGGCGCGTGCAGGTACTCAGTGCGGTAGTTGGCCGGATCGAACGGTGGCGGAACCGGATCGCGCTTCAGCAGGATGCGCGACCCGTCCTGCATGTCGTAGTCATAGGTCGTCGTCGGCGTCGTCAACGAGGAGTAGGTGTAACGCAGCAGGTTCGAATCCATCTCCGGGTTGGCACCTAACATGGCTGTATAGGCAGCTTCGTCCGCCTCGATGAGTCGCTCCGCGCCACCCGACCAGGCTTTAACGCGAATCTTGCGCAGCCCGCCTGATCGTTCCGCCACCGCGAGAAAATCCCGGAACACATCGAAGTCATGCAGAAAGGCATCGCCTCGATGCGCGATGACGTCGCGCCAGGTGCTGCGATCGGCCGCAGAATCGATCGGTGCGCGCATGATGCGGAAATTCGGCGCCTGCCAGTTGGTACGGATGATGAAATCCCCGCCCAGATCCTCGATCGAATACTCATGGTCGCGCTCACGCGGCAGCACAACTTTGAACTTGAGCGCCGGATCGTCGGTGCGCGCATACCACCACTCCGACGATACGGTGCTTTCAGTGCCGATGAAGATGTAGCGCCCTGATTTCGATTCGCTGATGTCGGTGTGGAAGGTAGTGTCGGTCTGTTCCCAGACGATCGGGTCATCCGAGACCTTGGTGCCGAGCGAGTGCCGCCGCACACGAAACCCGAGCAATGTCACCGGGTCCTTCTCAACATAGAGGAACGACTTGCTATCGCCGGCCCACACGATGGCCGGCTCCACATTCTCAATCGTGTCCGCAAGCACGGCGCCAGACTGCGGGTCCTTGACGCGCAGCACGTACTGCCGGCGGCCGACACTGTCCTCGGCGTAGGCCATGAGCCGGTTGTCATAGCTCGGCACGTAAATGCCCACGTTGAAATAGTCGTGCCCCTTGGCGAGCTCGTTGACGTCGAGCAATAGCTCCTCCGGTGCGTCGGCGACATCACGGCGCCGCGCGTAGATCGGGTATTCGCTGCCCGCTTTGAGACGCGTGACGTACCAGTAGCCGCGCTTGCGATATGGCACGCTGACATCATCCTGCGGAATGCGTGCCACGATCTCCTGGTAGATCTTTTCCTCCAAGGCCTTGAGTGGCTCAAGCGCGGCGTCGGTGTACTCGTTCTCGGCGCTTAGATAGCCCAGAACCTTAGGGTCGAGTCGCGTGTCGTCGCGCAACCAGTAATACGGATCGATTCGCACACCATTGGGCGACAGCACGGGCTGTGGCCGTGCTTCGGCGAGTGGCGGCGTTGCCCTGTGCGATGCGTCACGCATCGAGCCGGCCCCCTGCACGCCGTGTGGTACGCAGGCGCCGAGTGCAAACCCGGTGAACGCGGTCACGATCGGGATCGCAGCAAATCGCAAATGTCGCATCCATGTTCCCCCGATTTTTCACGGCAGCAGCTCACCGATTTCGGCGCAGCCAGCGCAGCAGATTTTGTCCCCAGGTGAATCGCGCACTCCACAACAGCAGCATCCAAAGGATGCGTTGCGAAAACGGAAAGCGCGCCAATTGCAGCGCACGACCGTAGATCCGCGCGGTCTCGTGAACCTGCAGTGATCGCGCCGCAACGCGATAGGTTGCCCTCGCCGAGCGAATGCCGAACAGCCCAGGTCCAGTTTCCTCGACGATGATTCCGTCCAGAGTCCATGGCAGGTCGTGGCTCGACACCGCCGCAAAGTGCAGCTCAAGTCCGCAGACGTGGTTGCGCTGCAGGCGCCGCAGCGACAGCTCACCGGGCCGGGCGCCGGAATAGACCGTTTCAAACTGCCCGGCAAATTCGTATCGCATTGGAATCGCAGTCAACGAGGCCGAATTATCGCAGCCGCATTGTCTCCGAGCGCGGACGTCCTTGTCGCGCGTTTCTGATATCCTGCGCGCCGTTTTTGTCCCGCCACTCATGAACACCGTTGCCTCCAGGGCCCCCGGAGACGTGCGCCTGTTGCCTGCGCGGCGGCAGGATGCTGCGGGACGTCCGCACGTCGACTACCGCGCGGTACTCGCGCTCGCCTGGCCGTTCGTCCTCAACAGTTCCGTGCAGGCGGTACTGAATCTGACCGACACCTGGTTCGTCGGCCGACTATCGACGCGAGCGTTGGCTGCGATGGGCGCCGTATATCTGCTGGTGCTGGTATTCGTGCTGCTGCTCGGCGGTGTCGGCATTGCAGTGCAGACGCTGGTTGCCCAGGCGCACGGTGCCCGGCGTTGGCGCAGGGCAGCGCAGGCGGAGTGGATGGCGCAATGGGGAGCATTGCTCACAGTGCCACTGTTCCTCGCGGCCGCGTGGAGCGGGCGGGCGATGCTGCATCCGTTCGCGCTCGAGCCCGCGGTGGAGCGTCTGGCGCTTGAATTCTGGGTACCTCGGATGATCGGCGCACCCGGTGGCGTCGCCTTGTGGGCGGTGCTCGGCTTCTTCAATGGCATCGGGCGGCCGCGCATCACGCTTACCATCACACTGCTGGTGGCGATACTGAATGCGCTTCTGAACCAGCTCTTCATCTTCGATCTGCAGATGGGAATCGCGGGCTCAGCCTGGGCCACGAACGTGGCGCAGCTCAGCGGATGGCTCGTTGCACTGGGGCTGTTCGTTGCACCCCAGGTCAACGCACGCTTTCACTCGCGGCAGATGTGGCGTTTACGGCCCGCACGCCTGATGCGCCAGTTCCTGCTCGGATTTCCGATGGGCCTGCTCTACGCGGCAGATCTGCTCGGCACTGCGCTGTTCCAGATCATGACGGTGCGGCTCGGCAGCGTCGACGGCGCCGCGACACAGATCGTCATGATGCTGACCTCGATCGCGTATCTGCCGGCCGTCGGCTTTGCGCTGACCGGCACCACGCTGGTGGGTCAATCGATCGGCGCGGGTGACAAGGAATGGGCGATGCGGCTCGGCAACGCGACGATCAAACTTTCGGTCGGCTACATGGCGCTGATCGGCGTGGTCCTGGCCGTGGCTGGTCCCTGGCTCCTGCCATGGTTCGTCAGCCCGCAGGACCTCAACGCGGCCGACGTCGTTGCCCTCGGTCGCGTGCTCGTCTGGATCGCCGCGGGCTACCAGATATTCGATGGCCTGAATCTCGGCAGCGGACTGGCGTTGCGCGGGGCGGGCGATGCAGCGGTCCCCGCGGCCATGGTCATCGTGCTGTCGTGGTTCGTGTTCGTTCCCGCGGCGCATGCGCTCGCGTTCGCGCCCGGCCAGGGCTATGTCGATTTTCTGCCGCAATTCGGACTCGGCGCAGTCGGCGGCTGGATCGCCGCACTCTTATATGTCTTTGCGCTGGGAGCGGCCCTGTTCATCCGCTGGCATTCGGCCGCCTGGAAAAGGATCCGGCTGCAGTAGGCGGTTCAGAGCTGCAGCACCGCGAGCAGGCCGACCAGCGTGGTCGGCACGAAATACGGCAGCGCCATCCACACCATTCTGCCGTAGGAAAGCTGGATCAGCGGCGCGAGCGATGAGCTGAGCAAGAAGAGGAACGCCGCCTGGCCATTGGGCGTCGCGATGCTCGGAATATTCACGCCGGTGTTGAGCGCCACGGCGAGTGCATCGAATTGCTCGCGGGTCAGCAGGCCACTGCTGAATGGCCGTTCGATCTCGTGGATGAAAATCGTCGCAACGAAAACGTTGTCGCTGATGGCCGAGAGGACTCCATTCGCAAGATAGAACATGCCGAGCTGCTCGCGTCCTTCGAGCGCCAGCACCCCCTGCATCACGGGGCGAAACAGATCCTGCGCATTGATGAATGAGACGATTACGAAGAACACCACGAGCAATGCCGTGAACGGCAGCGCTTCGCTGAAAGCTTCACCGAGGCGATGTTCCTCGATGATGCCGGTGAACGCGGTCACGAACACGATCACCATCAGACCGATGAGGCCGACCTCCGCAACATGGAAGCCGAGCGCCAAAATCAGGATCAGCACCGCGAACGCCTGTACCCAGAGATTCCAGCGCTGCGCGGCGGTGCGGCGCGACGCCTGCTCGCGCGCCCAGGCGACGAGCTCCTGGCGGACGCTCTCGGGCAGCGGGGCGCCATAACCAAACCATCCAAACTTCTCCAGCAGCGCGCTCATCGCCAGCCCGACGGCGAGCACCGGCATCGACACCGGTGCCACCTTGAGGAAGAACTCGATGAAATTCCAGCCGGCCCGTTCGCCGATGAGGAGATTCTGCGGCTCGCCGACCAGCGTACACACGCCACCCAGCGCCGTTCCCACGGCCGCGTGCATGATCAGGCTGCGCAGAAATGCGCGAAAGGTCTCGAGATCGCCGCGAAACGTCGCCGCGACGCGTGAGTCGTCCGCGAGCTCATGCACATCTTCCTCACGACGAGCGCATGCAACCTGGTGGTAGACAGCATAGAAACCTGCACCCACCGTTATGACGACCGCCACGACCGTCAGCGCATCGAGGAATGCCGACAGCAGCGCCGCAGCCAGGCAGAAACTGAAAGCCAGTAGTGCCTTGGAGCGGACCGCGAGCAGCAAGCGCGTGAAAACGGTGAGTAGCAACTCCTTGAGAAAATAGACTCCTGCCAGCATGAAGATCAGCAACAGGATGACGGGAAACCCTCTCACCACCTCCTCGTAAACCTTCGCGGCGTCCGTCATGCCCATGAGGATCGCTTCGAGCGCCAACAGGCCGCCCGGCTGCAGCGGATAGCAGCTGAGCGTCATCGCGAGCACGAAGATGAACTCCGCGAGCACGAGCCAGCCGGCCACTGTTGCGCCAGCCATGCCCAGCACCAGTGGGTTCAACGCCAGCACCACGAGGATCGTGACCTTGTACCAGCGCGGCGCCCGGCCGAGAAATGAGTCGAAGATCTGCGCTGGCTTCAAGCTGCCTGTTTCCCACGCATGATCGCCAGCGCGATCGGCACTAGTGACACGGCAACGATGAGCAGCGTCACCACTCCGAAGTTGTTTTTTACCAGAGGAATGTTGCCGAACAGGTACCCGCCGAAGATGAAGATCGCGACCCAGGCGATCCCGCCGACGCAGTTATGGAGCTGAAAGCGCCCGTAACTCATGTGACCGATGCCGGCTACAAACGGCGCACAGGTGCGGATGATGGGCACGAACCGCGACAGGATTATTGTTTTTCCGCCGTGACGTTCGAAGAACTGTTCGGTGCGGCGCAGGTAATCGACCTTCAACAGACGCACTTTCCCGGAAAAAGCTCGCGGGCCTACGGCGCGGCCGATCGCGTAGTTGAGCGTGTTGCCGAGAATCGCTGCGGCGGCGAGCAGTGCAAAGGCTGTGATCGGTTGCAGCGTGTCCGAAGTGTCCACTGCAGACAGTGCGCCGACCGCAAAGAGCAGCGAATCCCCGGGCAGGAACGGCGTGATCACGAAGCCGGTCTCGGCGAAGATGATCACGAACAGGATGAGGTATATCCAGTTGTCGTAGCGCGACACCAGCTCGACGAGGTGCCGGTCCAGGTGCATCACGAGGTCATAAAGCGTCTGCCCTAAGTCAATCAACGGCTGGAGCCACTCCATTGCAGTCCCGGTGCGCTACTTGCCGAGGCTCTCGACCCTGATCACGGCCTGTCCGTAGTGCATCTGGTTGCCGCCCGCATTGAAGCGCACCTGCACGGCGAACGCGTAAAACTCGCCCTCGATCCACTCCCGCTGCTCGGCGTTCATTGCATCGCTCTGGAACGCAATGCTGAGCGAATAGCAGCCGGCGGCTTCGGGCTGCTGGCCTTCCCACTTCGCTTCCTCAACGCTTTCGAGATTGAGGCCGTACACGCTTCCGGCCGGCGCGGCAATTCGAAAGTGCTGCAATTTCAGACCCGAGACCGGTGCACCGTCATCCTGCCGCGAAACACTGACGAACAGGACCAGCCGGCCAGCGACGTCCACGAAGCGCGATTCGGCCGAAACGGCCGCGACAATCAGGCGACTCATGCGCTATCTCCCTGCTTGCAATCGACTCGGCATGGTACTGCCCCTTTCGCTTGGTCGTCACGGCTGACGACACCGCTGCGCCAGCTCACGCGCGCAACCTGCGCTTGAGCGAGGCAACGAGACGATCCATATCGCCGAACTCGTTGTAGATATGCGGAGAGGCACGCAGCGCTCCGGGTCCGGCCGCCTGCGGGACAAACCTCACTACGACGCGATCACGCTGTGCCAGCTCGTTCGCGAGCGCGGCTCCGTCCGAGCCGGGAACGCGAAATGTGACGATGCCAGCCCAAAGACTGGGATGCGCCGGGGTGAGGATCTCGATCCCCGGCAGGCGTTGCAGTTCGAGCCGCAGGTACCAGGCGAGCTCGCGGATGCGGGCCATCACCCGCTCGCGGCCCACCTCCAGATGAAACCCCATGGCCGGCAGAACGCTCAGTGCCAGTGGCGCCAGCTGTGTGAAGGCAGCGCTGAACTTGCGCAGCGACATCGGCCATGTAGCGCGTTCCTGAGGCGGCGGCGGCGAATTGGAACTCTCCGCGCTATCCCAGTCGTAGCGACCAGCAACGATGAGCGGCCAGAGCCTGAAACGTGCGGCAGGTGAGAGCGCCAGCAGGCCGACGCCCGCCGGCCCGTTAAGCCATTTGTAGAAGCTGCCGACGTAGAAATCTGCGCCCAGGGTTTGCAGCGATGTGCTCAGCATCCCGATCGCCTGTGCCCCATCGACAATGCTCAGGACATTGTTTGCGCGGGCGAGATCACAGAGTTCTTGCACTGGCAGCACACAGCCATTCGTGTACTGGACGTGACTGAAGCTCATGACTCGCGTTCGCGGCGTGAGCGCCGCCTTGAAAGCTTCGACAAGCTGTTCCGGACCCGTCACCGGATGCGGCAACTGAATCTGCACCAGCTTTACGCCGCGGCGCTTGGCCGCCAGCAGCCAGGACGAGACACTCGCGGGATGCTCGTGCGCGGTGGTGAGAATTTCATCGTCCGCCGCGAGATCGATGCCGGCCGCCACGGTGCTGAGCGCTTCCGTGGCGCCGGACAGCAGCGCGATCGACTCTGCATCGGTCCCCACAAACCGGCCGATCGAAGTGAGGAGCTGCCGGACCGCATCAGCTCCGCATTGCTCACGCACGAACCGCTCGCGATCCCGGCTCACGGCTTCACGCTGGCGATACTCCTCGATCAACACGCTGCGCAGGCTCGGTGCGCCACCGGCTGTGTCCAACCATGCGAGGTCGGTATCGATTACCGGCTGCAATCGCGCCAGCGCCCATAACTCTCGGGAGGACGTGGGCAACGACCCTTGAGCCTTGAGCTCAGCAGTCCCTGCCAGGGCCGCTGTACCGGCCCCGGCGTATCGCATGAATTCGCGTCGATTCAATGGCATGGGATATCCCGGAAGGCGTGCCGATAGGGCGGCCCATTTGACCGGGCCGAAAGAGCACTTGCAAGAACAGACCGAATGGTCTTAAAGTACGCGCCATGAGTAAAGGCGAACAGACCCGTCAACGCATCCTCGAGCGCGCCGCGCCACTGCTTAACCGGCAGGGCTATCAGTCGGCCCCCGTCTCGGAAATCATGCGCGTGACCGGGCTGCAGAAAGGCGGTCTCTACAATCATTTTGAGAGCAAGGAGGAGCTGGCACTGGCGGCGTTCGATCTGCTCATGGAGCGCGTGAATCACAAGGTGCTCGAAGTGCACCGCAGCCACAGCTCGCCGATCGCGCAATTGCTGGCGCACATCCAGCTCATCGCCTCTGGAGCTACGCATACGGAAGGTGGCTGTCCTATAGCCAATAGCATGGTGGAGAGCGATGACTCCAATCCGGCGTTGCGCAAGCGGGTGGCGAAAGTGCTCGAACAGTGGCGTGCTCTCATTACGAATACTGTCGCCAAGGGCATCGTTGCCGGTGAGGTGCGAGCCGACGTCAATCCGGACGAGGTAGCGACGCGAATCATTGCGGCCGTGGAAGGTGCACAACTGCTCAGCAACTTCAACGGCGACGCCAGGTACCTGCGTCAAGTAGGCGCCTTCCTGTGCGAGTACGTGGACCGGGAGCTGCGTACGAACGCTGCTGCCTCTATAGCCTGAGTGCATTTTTTTTGACTATGAACAGACCGAACGGTCCGAAGCGAGGCGGTATGCCAACAAAAGCCCTGTTGATAGCAGCGACAATGGCGCTGACCTCCATGCTGGCGGTGATGACCAGCGGAACGGTGGCGATCCCCGATCGCGACACCGGAGCGCACCTCGACCCGCTCGTTCGCAATGTCACAACACTTCGGGCGGCGATCAAGACCGCGTGGCTGAGCCCAGCGGATGCACGCCGCAGCCTCGAGGCACGTAACGCTGCTCTCGTGCAATGGCTGCGCCCGCGGGGCGGTTCGATGCGTGTCATCAGCTCCAACAGCCTGCTTCGGACCCATGGGCCCGACGGCCAGCGGCTCACCAGCCCCGAGGCGCGTTTTGAACGCATCCTGGAGATCGATGTGCCGGATGACATCGAGTTTGTCCACGCCCAGCGTGCCCTTCTGGGGCCGGACGGCAGTGTCGTCGTTGCGAACGCCAACGGCACTCGGCACGACCAGCCGCCGCGCGGTGCACCTGCCGACTTTGCATTCTGAAGCCGGCGCGTGGCGACGTTCATACCTGGCCGAACTGAGCCAGCTTGCGCCCTGTAAGTCGCATGAGAGCTGAGGCTGGCAAGCCGGACGGCGCGGAGAAATTCTGCAGGCAGAATTCCGGTGTTGGTCCAAGCGTCATCTGCCGCTGCCACAGACAGCCGTGCTCTCCGACGTTGGCTTCCATGCGCGCCAGGAAGTCCGCATAGCTCTCAGCCGATGGCTTGCTGAGCCAGGTCTCTTCGATCCTGTCGCTCAACAATCGCAGCCGCCCACGACTCACCCGATAGAGCCCGGCAATACCGTCCTGCGCAAGCTGGGCAACTGCGTTGTGAGGAGCTTCGCGCGCTCCCGTCACGGCCGCGCGATTGATGATATCGAGATCGGCGCTCGCTTCGACTAGATACCAGTCGGCGTAGCCTGGACGACGGGCGAGCCAGGGAATCTCGTCGAGCGCCACGATGAAGGAGCCGAGAAACCCTTGCGGGCGCGATTGCATCAGGGAGCGGTGAAACGCGTTCAATGCAGTTTCGTAGGTTACTGCCGCGACCTCGGGCCGCGGCCGGTGCCAGAACAGATAGACCAGCATCGCAGGACGCCTTTGGCTGGCTCAGCCAGTTTGAGTCAGCGGTTCGTTGCCCTGGGGGCCGCCGAGTTTGCGCAGACTATCGTGAAGTTCCAGCCACTCCACGCGCCGGTCGTAGAAGACGTGCGCCTGCGGCTCGCGATCGATTGCGTTCGTGACACTGGCGCGTGCGATGTGAATTTCGTCCGGCCAGCGCTCGCCTTCGAAAAACAGCGGACTGCCGCATTGGCTGCAGAAGCCGCGGCGCGCTGCAGGTGATGACCGGTACCACCTGAGCTGCTCCTGCCCCGCGACGAGGCGGAAGCTGTCGCTGCGCGCGCCGAACCAGGTCACGACGCCCGCGCTGTGTGCCCGTCGACACAACATGCAATGGCAGTGTGCGCACCACTTGGTCGGGGGCATGACTTCGAACTGCACGGCCCCGCACAGGCACGCTCCACAAATCGTCTGCTGACTTACCATCGCCCGCTCCACGCTTGCCTCTGGGCGCTACATGTTAGCGCAGCGCTCATGCATGCAACCTCATGGATTGCAGAGGCAGATGAGCTAAATCCGTGCTCTGTCAGGGTTCCGGGTAGAAGCGCCCAGCGCCGAGGAACGTGGCGCGATAGTAGTCGTCCTGCAGCGATGCATAGCTCACCGGACGCCCGGTCTTGGGCGCATGCACGAACCGGTGCTCGCCGACGTACACGCCGACATGCGTCGCTTCGGGACCAGAGGCGCGGAAGAAAACCACGTCGCCCGGCTCCAGATCGGCCGCATCCACTGGCGTTGCGGCAAGCGCTTGTCCGGCAGCGGTGCGCGGCACGCTGATACCCAGCTCGTGGTGTACGAAGAACACCAGCCCGCTGCAGTCGAAGCCGTCCGGCTCCGCACCGCCGAATCGATACGGCGAGCCGATCAGTGTCTGCGCCAGCGAGGCAATCCTCTCACCCGCTGCCGGTGTGCTCCTCGGTTGAGGTGGGTGTGGCGGTGAGCTGGCGCAGCCCACGAGCACGAGCACCAGGGCCATAGCGGAACATGTGCGTAGCAGCCTGCGGCTCATTGCTCCATCGCCGAGAGCCGAACGGGAATGCGCCGGCGCCCCCAGCTTCCAGGCTTGCCGTCGAGCACGCCAGGAATCTGCGTGCCGCACGCCTGGCAGGCGCCGGTTTGCGTCAACCGCCATTCACCGAGCTGGTACCAGTCCCGTTCGATCACGCGCGCCTGGCAATTGTGGCAATAGGTGCTCGAACCTGCGCTGTCATGCACGTTGCCGGTGTACACGTAGTGCAGCCCATTTTTCAGTGCTATCTCGCGAGCGCGGGTCAGTGTCGCCGGCGGCGTGGGCGGCCTATCCAGCATCTTCCAGTCGGGGTGAAACGCGGTGAAATGCAGCGGAATATCGGGCCCGAGCTTGTCCATAACCCAGTGACTCAAGGCGTCAACTTCGAGGTCCGAATCGTTCGCACCAGGAATGAGGAGCGTCGTGATTTCGAACCAGACCTCGGTTTCGTGCTTGAGATACTCGAGTGTCTCAAGTACGGCAGCCAGTTCGCCGCCACAGATCCGGCGATAGAAGTTCTCGGTGAACGCCTTTAGATCGACATTCGCCGCATCCATGTGCGCATAGAACTCGCGCCGTGGTTCAGGGCACATGTAACCAGCGGTGACCGCGACGCTCTTGATGCCATGCGCCCGGCAGGCATCCGCAACGTCCATGGCGTACTCCATGAACACGACGGGATCGTTATACGTATACGCGACACTCGAGCACCCAAGCTGCACCGCGGCGCTCGCGAGCATCTCCGGCGTGGCGCGATCGGCGAGGGTGTCGATCTCGCGCGACTTGCTGATGTCCCAGTTCTGACAGAACTTGCAGGCCAGATTGCATCCGGCCGTGCCGAATGAAAGCACGGAACTGCCGGGCAGGTAATGATTGAGGGGCTTCTTTTCGATCGGGTCGACGCAGAATCCGCTCGAACGTCCGTAGGTGAGGAGCTTGATGCTGCCGCCTTCATGCCCGCGGACGAAACACAGGCCGCGCTGACCGGCGCGCAACTTACACGCGCGCGGGCAGACGTCGCACTGGATGCGTTCCTCGTCGACCCAGTGCCAGTAAAGCGTGTCGTGTTCGGCTGTATCCATACGGCTTGCCGGGCGGCATTTGCCGGTCGGATACTGCTGCCGCCATGGCACCTGCTGCAGCAAGCTTACGCGTTCGGCAACCGGCCGTCGCCGGGCTGTTCTATCCGGATGACCCCGACGAGCTCGCGGAGTTGCTGAACGAACTGCTGCAAGGCGACGGCGCGCCACAGCCGACGCTGAAGGCGTTGATCGTTCCGCATGCGGGCTATGTGTATTCAGGCGCAGTCGCGGCTGCGGCGTTCCGCCTGTTGCGCGCCGAGATCGGGCGAGTGAGCCGCGTGGTCCTGCTCGGCCCCAGCCACAGAATTCCATTCCGCGGACTCGCCGTCCCCACGGTAGCTGCATTCGCCACCCCTCTCGGTGAGATTCCCATCGATACGCCAGCCCGCGATGCCCTGCTGGAGCTGCCGCAGATCCATGCTACTGATGCGCCGCACGCCGAAGAACACAGCCTCGAAGTCGAGCTGCCGTTTCTGCAGAAGCTGTTGGGCTCATTCAATGTGCTCCCGATCGCTGCCGGAGATGCAAGCGCTGCCGAAGTCGCCGAAGCGCTCGATGCTGTGTGGGGAGGAGCGGACACACTGCTCGTCGTGAGCACGGACCTCAGCCACTACCACGACTACGAGACGGCGCGAATTCTCGATCGTGCGACCAATGAAGCGATCCTCGCTTTCACGGAGCGGCTTGGCGGCGAACAGGCCTGCGGATGTGTCGGGCTCAATGGCTTCCTGCGCGCCGCACGGGCACGCACCCTCCGGATCGAGCTTAAGGACCTGCGCAATTCCGGCGATACGGCCGGAGATCGCGCGCGCGTCGTCGGTTACGGCGCATGGGCGGTATTCGATGCTTGACGAATCAGCGCGACAGGACCTGCTGACGCTGGCACGCGAATCCCTGCACGCCGGGGTGAGACAGGGCGTGCCAGGACCGTTCCCGCAGCGCGAATATTCGCCGCCCCTACGGGAGTGGCGCAGCTCCTTCGTCACGTTGTCCCGCGTGGGTCGTTTGCGCGGCTGTTGCGGACGCCTGGAGGCGGATCGGCCGTTGGCCGCGGACGTCTGGGAAAACGCGTACGCGTCAGGATTTCGCGATCCGCGCTTCGAACCGCTGTTGCCACACGAGTGCGAGGATCTTCAGATTGAAATCTCGGTGCTCTCACCACTTGAGAAGCTCGAGGTGCATGGCATTGAAGAGTTGCTTGCCTCGCTGGTGCCGAAAAAACATGGATTGCTGCTAGGAAGAGGCGAGGACCGAGTGACCTTCATCCCGCACGTCTGGGAAAGCGTCGCCGATGCACGGAATTTCGTGCGTAGTCTGCGCGAGAAGGCGGGCTGGCCGGCGGAAGGCTGGGAGTCCGACCTCGAGGTCTGGCGCTTCGAAGCCGAGTCGTTCTAGCGCTCCGGCGCTCGGAAGGAGCGCTTCAGTTTCCCGGGAAGATACGTGCGATGGTGTCCTGAATGGCCTCGGCAGCGGCTTGTGGGTCCGCGGCATCGCGAATCGGTCGGCCGACCACGATGTAGTCGGCCCCATTGGCGAACGCATCCTCGACGCTTACCACACGCTTTTGATCGTCGACCGGACGGTTCTCGACCGGTCGGATGCCAGGCGTGACGACGAGCAGCCGCTGGTCGAGTTGCTGGCGCAACATCTTCGCTTCGAGGCCCGAGGACACGACACCATCGCAACCGGCTTCAAGTGCGCGGCGGGCGCGCGAGAGGACCAGTTGCTCCACATCGCAGCTGAACCCGAGATCCTCGAGATCGCCACGATCGAGGCTCGTGAGCACGGTGACGGCGAGTATCTTCACGTCCCCTTTCGCTTCGGCGGCCGCCTCCATGATTGACTGGTTGCCATGCACAGTAGCGAAGGTGACACCCCGATTGCGCAGGCGGCGCACTGCAGCAGCGACCGTCGCCGGAACATCGAAGAACTTCAGATCGACGAAGATCCGGTTGCCCTTGCCCACCATCCAGTCGAGCAACTCGAAGTACTCACCTCCCATCAATAGCTCAAGTCCCAGCTTGTAAAAGCGCACCGCTCTGCCGAGGCGGTCCACGAGCCGCCGCGCGCTGCCCGCATCGGGGACATCGAGTGCAAAGATCAGGCGCTCGCGCAATGGGATATCTTTCGAAGCCGTCATGTTCGTACCGCCGGATTAAAGAGTCGTTCGTGCTCGAGGATCGCGTAGCGATCTGTCATGCCGGCGATGTAGTCGGCGACGGCGCGCGCCCTGCCGGCTTCACCGGCCATCTCCAGCGCCTTCCCGGCGCTCGCGCAGTGCTCCGGAGGCATCAGGCGTACATCACCGACAAACGCACCGAACAACTCGTGCACTACGCGCCGCGCCTTGGACGTCATACGCTGCACCTTGTAGTGCCGATAGACGTGCTCACGCAGGAAACTCTTGAGCTCCACCTGACGCGTACGCGCCTCGGGGCTGAAGCCGATGAGCGGCCGGCCGGCGCGCCGCACCTCATCGATGCTGGATGGTGCGGCCGATTCGATGGCAGCGCGGCTGGTCGTGATTACGTCGCTCACCACGTAGTCGATCATGCCGCGCACGACTTCGTGTACCAACCGTCTGCCACTGAGATCGGGGTGGCGCGAGATCACCTGCCGGTGCTGCTCGCCGAAGAGCTGCGTCTGCAACAGTTGCTCCACAGTGATCAGTCCGGCGCGCACGCCGTCGTCCACATCGTGATTGTTGTATGCCACCTCGTCAGCGAGATTGGCGAGCTGTGCCTCGAGTCCTGGTTGCTCGCGACGCAGGAAGCGCTCCCCGATCTCGCCGAGCAGTCGCGCATTCGACTGCGAGCAGTGCTTGAGAATGCCTTCGCGGCACTCGAACGTGAGGTTGAGGCCCGGAAAGGCTGCGTAGTGATCCTCAATCTCGTCCACGACGCGCAATGACTGCAGGTTGTGCTCGAATCCGCCGAACTCGCGCATGCATTCATTGAGAGCATCCTGACCCGCATGGCCGAATGGGGTGTGCCCGAGATCATGGGCCAGGCAAATCGCTTCGGTGAGTGTCTCGTTGAGCTTGAGCACGCGTGCAATCGTGCGCGCGATCTGCGCGACTTCGAGCGAATGCGTGATACGCGTGCGAAACAGGTCGCCTTCGTGGTTGACGAATACCTGCGTCTTGTAGACCAGCCGGCGGAACGCGGTGGAATGAATGATGCGATCGCGGTCGCGCTGGTATTCGCTGCGAAATCGCGGTGCTGCCTCCGGATGGAGCCGGCCGCGCGATCGAGAGGCGTGCGCCGCGCAGGGAGCGAGTGCGGCTTCCTCGTCGCGGTTGGTGTCGAGCATCACTGTCCCAGAAACTCCTGCAGGGTGTCCCGCAGTTTTCCCGCCTCGAATTCCGCGCAGACACGCGCCGTGCCCAGTTTGGGCAGCAATACGAGTCGCAGGCGGCCGCCCGCGATTTTCTTGTCGAGCTGCATGAACTCGAGCATCTGGCCGGCGTTCAGCCCGGGCGCCGACGTTGGCAGGTGTGCTCGCTCCAGCAGTGATCTGACGCGTTGCACGTCCGCACGAGCCAGCCACCCCATCCGTGCCGACATTGCGGCTGCCATCAGCAGGCCAATGCCGACTGCCTCGCCGTGCAACCAGCCGCGATACGCCGTCGCCGATTCGATCGCGTGACCGAAAGTATGTCCCAGATTGAGCAGCGCTCGCGCGCCTTGTTCGCGCTCGTCGACAGCGACGATCCGGGCCTTGATTTCGCAGGAGCGCTGGATTGCGCGCTCGAGCGCTGCGGGTTCGCACGCGAGCAACTTGTCGAGGGAGGCCTCGATCCACTCCAGAAAGTGGATGTCCTCGATCAGGCCGTACTTGATCACTTCTGCAAGGCCGGCGCGCAGCTCGCGGGGCGGCAGCGTGCGCAGGGTAGCGATGTCACTCAGCACGCCAATCGGCTGATGGAACGCTCCGATGAGATTCTTGCCCGCCGGATGGTTGATTCCAGTCTTGCCACCGACGGCGGAATCGACCTGCGCAAGCAGGGTCGTTGGCACCTGCAGATATGCGATGCCGCGTTGGTAGCAGGCTGCTGCAAAGCCTGCGACGTCACCCACGACGCCCCCGCCCAGCGCCACGATTGCGCCGTCCCGGTGCAGCCGCGCGCTTGCGAGGGCATCGAAGATGGTGTTGAGCGTCCCGAAATTCTTGAAATCCTCACCGTCCGGCAAGCTGTGCACGGCGATGGTTCGTTCACCCAGGCCCTGCATCAGCTGTGGCAGGTGCAGCTGCGCCAGTGTCGCGTTGGTAACGACCAGGAGGCTGCGCTGCGGAAGCAGCTGTTCCAGGAGTGCGCGGTCCGCGAGCAGTCCCTCACCGATGACGATCGGGTAGCTGCGGGTCCCAAGATCGATGTCGAGCTTCTGCACCAGTGGCCTGAGGTGAGCGGGCAGGCTGCTGAGGCCCGCCCCGGCGTTCGCGGCGCGCAGTATAAAGGCGTTGTGCGCGAAGTTGCAGGTCGAGCCGGCGAACCGCGCTAGGAGCTGAGAAGTGCCGGACGCTCGCTCAGCAGCTTCTGTACGTCCTCGGCTACGGACTGAACGCGGCGGCCGTCCGTCGAAACCGTGATGTCGGCAATCTCCGCGTACAGGGGCGCCCGTCTCGCGCATCAGCTCGTCGAGGCGCGACTGCGGGTCAGTGGTGAGCAGCAGCGGGCGGTGCCGGCCCTGTCGCGTGCGCTCGAGTTGCTGGTGCACTGAGGTCTGCAGATAGACCACGCAACCCCGCGTGGCGAGGGCCTGGCGATTGTCCGGTCGCAGAACTGCCCCCCCGCCCGTGGCCAGCACGATGGGCTGCAGCTGGGTGAGCTGCTCGATGACCTCATGCTCACGCACACGAAAACCGCTCTCGCCTTCCTTCTCGAAGATGAACGCAATGTCGACGCCGGTGCGGGCTTCGATTTCGGTATCACTATCGTGAAACGGGAACTTCAGCGCTCGCGCCAGGTGCCTGCCGACGGCGGTCTTGCCCGAGCCCATCGGTCCAATGAGGAAAATATTGCGTTTCGTGAGCATCAAAAGCACGCGGCCGCTGATGAGGCGGCCGCGTATTATCCTCGGCTTCCGGCGTGGCGCGTCAGTAGATATTCGCGCCCTCACGCAGGATCCGCGGCGTGATGAAGATCAAGAGCTCGTCCTTGTTTTCGGTCTTGCTCTTGTTCTTGAACAGCAGGCCCAGGCCCGGGATGTCGCCCAGCCAGGGCACCTTGTTTTCAGTTTCGCGGAACTCGGTTTCCATGATGCCACCGAGCACCACCGTCTGACCGTCGTTGACCAGGACCTGCGTGACGATCTCGCGCGTATCGATGGAGGGCACGTTGACGCCGAACGAGGTCACGATCACCTGGCCCACGCTGTCCTTGCTGACGGTGAGATCCATGATGATGCGGTTGTCCGGGGTGATCTGCGGCGTGACGCGCAATGCCAGCACCGCCTTCTTGAACTGAATGGTGGTGGCACCACTCGATGATGCTTCCTGGTAGGGAATTTCCGTGCCCTGCTCGATGACCGCTTCGCGCTGGTTCGCCGTCACTACGCGCGGCGCCGAGACGATCTGCCCGCGGCCTTCGGCCTGCGCCGCCGACAGCTCCAGATCCACGATGAAGTCCGAGTCGAGCAACGTGAGCGCTATGCGGCCCGCCGGGTTGGCCACCGGCAGGTTGACCATGTAGCGATCGTTGACGGCTGGCAGGCTGATGGACGGCGGAGTGCCGCCTGGAGCATTGTTGTTGTTCGGCTGCAGGACGATGTCATCGTCCTCGCGGCCGACACCACTGCTGGAAACCACGCCGGCCGAGTTCGTGCCGCCGAACCCGAGGCTCTGCTGATCGCCGATCGCGGTAGCGCCGAAACGCACGCCGAGGTTGCGCGAGAAGTCATCGTTCGCGACAACGATACGCGCCTCGATCAGCACCTGCCGGATCGGTATGTCCAGCGTCGACACCAGTCGGCGGATATCCTGCAGACGGTCCGCGGTGTCCTGAACCAGGAGCGTGTTAGTGCGTTCGTCGATGGTCACGCTGCCGCGTGCGGACAGTAGCGAATTGGTGCCTGAAGACTTGATCAGGCCGGCAAGGTCTGCAGCCTTGGCATAGTTGACCTGCACGTATTCGGTGCGCAGCGGAGCGAGCTCCTGCAGATCCTTGCGCGCGGCGAGCTCCGCCTTTTCTCGCGCCGCGAGTTCCTCGGTCGGCGCCACAATGATCACGTTGCCTTCGCGACGCTTGTCGAGACCCTTGGTGCGTAGAACGATGTCGAGCGCCTGGTCCCAGGGCACATTCTGCAGGCGCAGAGTGACGTTGCCTTGCACTGAGTCGCTCACCACGATGTTCTGGCCGCTCGTATCCGCCAGCAGCTGCAGTACGGCGCGCGTCTCGATGTCCTGGAAGTTGAGGGTCAGCCGTTCACCGGTGTACTCCTTCCTCTCCTGTGCGGATGCTGCGGACCGAACCGCCGGCTTGATCTCAACCGTGTACTGATTGTCCGTCTGGTATGCGAGCTGCTCGAAATCGCCCGTCGCGGAGATCACCAAACGCGAGCTGTCGCTCACCTTGAGTGCATCGACGTTTTGCACCGGAGTGGCGAAATCGGTCACATCAAAGCGGCGCATCAGCTCCGTTGGCAACGATGCGCCGGCGAAATCCACCACGATCTGCGTGCCCTGCTGGCGCAGGTTGACGGGGGTATGCGGATCGCTCAGATCCACGATTACCCGGCCGGCACCATCGGGCGCGCGACGAAAATCGATGTTGCGAATGCTGCGCGGACCACTTGCCCCGGTGCTGCGCGTCGCACCTGCACCGCCGGCCGACGCCGACGCAGCGGGTGCGGCTGCCGCAGCCGCCTGCTGCGCGCCGCCGATCATGACCAGGATGCTGTTGCCCTCGACTCGTGTCTGATATGGCATCAGCGAATCGAGATTGAGCACGAGGCGCGTGCGTCCGCCCGCCTCGGCCGCGAGGATCGTATCGACGCCGCCCGACTTGACGTCGATGCGCCGATTCTGCAAAGCCAGGCCTGTGTTCGGCAGGTCCAGGGCGATGCGCGCCGGCCGATCGATCGTAAAGCTGAGAGGCTCGGGTGCGGGCCCGTTCAGGCGCAGCCTGAGCTGCAGCTGTTGACCGGGCAACGTCTGCACGTCGATCGCCTGCAGCTTCAAGCCCTCAGCGGGCTGTGCGGCTGCGAGACCAGGCAGGGCAGCGACGGTCGCGAACGCTGCCAGCAAGGCGGCGCCCAATCCGCTGCGGATACCTGCTCCCAGAGCGAGCCAAAGCCGATTCATCCCACTCATTTGCTTGTGCTCCCTTACAGATCAGTCTTTCAGGCCCAAGGCAGCCGGCCGCTCCATGTAGCCGCCCATGCCGTCCGGAACGATCTCGACTAACGAAATCTTGGCGTCGGATATCGAAACGATCTTGCCGTCGTTCTGACCGACGTACTGACCGGGCAGAACCCGGTGCACGAGGCCGTCCTTGGTCTGCACCAGGCCAAACTGCCGGCCTTCGAGCTTCAGGGTGCCTACCATCTTCAGCGTGTCGAGCGAGAACTGCTCGAGGAACTCACGGTTGCGCTTGGTGTCCGGTCGCACACCGACGCCTGCCGCAACCGGTGCCGCTGGGGCGAATGGCGAACGCAGGTCCGCGTCGCTGTACGCGTAGGTCTCGTACGGCTTCACTTCCGGCAACGGCTCGATGCGCCCGCCGGGGCGCTGCTTGACCTCGGCGATCCACTGCTGCAGGTCGTCCTGGCCGCTCGAACATCCGGCAAGCAGCACCACGCCCGCCAGTGCCAGGGCCGAGAGGGCACCTTTCATGATCAGCTCACGCATGCGGCTCTCTCTTGCGTATCCGAGTGCTGCCGTGCTCATGTCTTCTTGCCCGCTGGGTTGGCGTTGGCGGCCTTGGCCGCATCACCCTTGTCCTCGTCTTCTTCGAGATAGCGGTAGGTCTTGGCCGTGACGTCGAGCACCAGCTGATCGAGAGAGTCCTTGCTCTCGGGCTTGATCTCGATGTCGTGCAAAGTGACGATGCGTGGCAGCGCCGCGATGCCGCTGACGAAATTGCCGAGCTGGTGATAGCTGCCTGTCAGGCGGATCTTGATCGGCAGCTCGGCATAGAAGTCTCTGCGCACTTCACCCGCCGGCTGAAACAGTTTCTCCTGCAAGCCTGCGGCAAGACCGGTCTGCGAAATATCGACCAGCAGACTCGGCACTTCGGTCTTGCCAGGGAGCTGGCGCAGCATGGCGCCGAACGAGCGCTCCATGTCCTTGAGCTGCTCCTTGTACGCTTCGAAATTGGCCGCCTTGCGCTGCTTCTGTTCGAAGGTCTGGCGCAGCTCCTGCTCTTCCTGCTGTGCGCGCAACAGCTCCGGTCGCTGGTTCTGCCAGACGAAGTAGTAGGCCGCAAACAGCGCGACCACGAGAAAAATGATGCCGATGAGGCCCCAGCGGAACAAAGCCGGCCAGCGGCCGATGTCACGCTTGTCGAGGCCGCGGAGGTCTTCGAGCAGGCTCATTCCTCACCCTCCCCGGGAAGCTGCACACCGACCTGGTTGGCGAACAGCGTGAACTCGCTGCCGAGAGCCGCATCCTTCTTGGTTTCGACGACTTCGAGCTCGGGCTTGTCCAGCCACTCCGAGTCATCGATGTTGCGCATGAACGCCGACACGCGCGTGCTCGACTGTGCCATGCCCTTGAGCTCGAGGCGCTTGTCGCTCTGCTTCACGGAGGTGAGATACACACCGTCCGGGAGCGTGCGCACCAGCTGGTCAAAGAGGTGCACGACCTCCGGACGCGAGCGCTGCAGCTTCTGAATGATCTCCATGCGCGCGAGCAGGCGCTGCTTCTGGTTGTCGAGACCATTGATCTCAGTAATCTGCCTGTTGAGCTTCTCGATCTCGGTCTTGAGTATCTGATTCTTCTCGTTCTGCCGGTCGATCCGGTTGGACATGACGAGCGACAGCAGCAGTGCGACAGCACCGGCGGCTACGACTGCACCGATCGCAGCGAATGCAAATTCGCGTTGGCGCTTCTTGCGCTCTTCGGCACGCCAGGGCAGCAGGTTAATTCTTGGCATCAGTCGAAGCTCCGCAATGCGAGCCCACAAGCCGTGAGCAACGCGGTGGCGTCCTTCTTGACCGCCTGCGCCTTGGCGCGGGAGGACAGTTTCATCTGGCCGAGCGGATCGCCACGCTCAGCAGGAATTCCAACCCGGCTGGCGATTACGTCGTCGACGCCGGCGATGTTGGCGCAGCCGCCGCATACGATGATCTTCTCCGGCTGCTCGCGGCCGCTGCCGGAGGCGAGGTAGAACTGCAGCGATCGGCTGACCTGCTGCGTCATGTCGTCGATGAACGGATCGAGCACTTCGGGCTGGTAGTTGCTCGGCAGGCCGCCTTCCTTCTTGGCGCGACCGGCTTCCTCCATCGAGAGCCCGTACGTACGCATGATTTCCTCGGTGAGCTGCTGCCCGCCAAAGGCGAAATCGCGTGTGTAGATGACTTTGAGATCCCTCAGAACGCTGAAGGTGGTACTGCTCGCACCGAAATCGATGACCGCAATCGTCCGGTCGATACCGCCGTCGGGCATCTGGTGCACCAGCAGCTTGCAGGCGTTCTCCAGCGCGAAGGCTTCGACATCCACGATGCGAGCGGTGAGGCCAGCTGCCTGCACGGCGGCTACGCGTTGCTCGACGTTCTCGGTGCGCGTCGCGACCAGCAGTACGTCCAGCATCTCGGGGTCTTTTTCCGAAGGGCCAATGCGCTGGAAGTCGTAACTCACTTCCTCCATCGGGAACGGGATGTACTGATCGGCCTGCATCTCGACCTGGCCTTCCAGCTCGTTCTCGCCGAGCGTCTTCGGCATCTGGATGACCTTGGTGATCGCGGCATCGCCGCTGATCGCAATTGCCGCCTCACGGCTCTTCGCGCCGGAGCGTTTCACGGCACGGCGTATCGCTTCACCGACGGCTTCTGCATCCACGATCGCTTTTTCGTTGATCGCGTTGTGCGGAGTCGGCTCAGCAGCGTACGACTCGACCCGATGTTGCCCGCCGCTCATGCTGAGCTCGATGAGCTTCACCGAGGAGGTCGTTATGTCGAGGCCCAGGAGCGGGCGATATTTCGGGCCAAACAGCACGGCAATTTCCCTTGTTGATTCAGCGCATTAAGTAGCCAAACGCAGAGCCGGCAGCAAAAAAGCGGGCAAAGTTATAGCAGTGAACTGTTAAATCGAGCGTGACTACATTCACACAATGACCGCGCTATTTCGATTCCGCGACGCCGATCGGTGCTCTGACAACTGCGCCGCGTCGCCCACAAATGCAACATAACTTGTCGGCCCTGATCCGAACGCAAAGCCGCAGTGGCGGGAAGGTTCCTGGCGGAACGTTTCAAGCGAGCCGGAACGAATGCTTGATGAATTGGCCCAAGAAAATCGGTTACTTTTTCGTCCGGCTTTCCCGTTATCGTCAGTCTGATCCCGTTGACCGGTGGCTCTTCGTTCGCCCGAGAGTCAGCCCCCCTGATCTCAAGGTAATATGCATAACTGACTTCGCTAAAGCAAGAACTTAGAGTCCCTTCCTGTGAACCAACGTTACCTGCGCATTAGCCTATTCCGTTCTTGCCACTCTTCTGCTGGCGGCCGCAGCCATTGGTTACGCAGCACTCTGCAGCTATGTGTTCCTGGCCCCGGCGATTCCCAATGTCGGGACGTTGCGCGATGTGCGGCTGCAGGTGCCTCTCAGGGTCTTCAGTCGCGATGGGCGCCTGATCGCGCAGATCGGCGAATACCGACGCATACCGGCCTCGTACGAAAACATACCGCTGCGCGTCCAGCAGGCATTTCTGGCTGCCGAGGACGATCGCTTCTTCAAGCATCACGGCGTCGATTACGCCGGGCTGTTGCGGGCGACATTCGTCAACCTGCTCTCCGGCCAGCCGAGCCAGGGCGGTGGCACGATCACCATGCAGCTCGCGCGCAACATGTTTCTGACACCGGAGCGCCGCTTCGACCGCAAGCTGAAAGAGATCTTTCTGTCCTTCCGCATCGAGCACGAGTTCACCAAGCCGGAGATCCTGACTCTTTATCTCAACAAGATCTTCCTCGGACAGCGTGCGTACGGCGCGGCGGCCGCGGCACAGGTGTACTTCGGCAAGTCGCTCGACCAGTTGACGCTCGCCGAGACGGCAACGATCGCCGGTCTGCCGCGCGCACCCTCGCGCGACAATCCGGTCGCGAACGCGGAGCGCGCGAAGCTGCGTCGCCTGTACGTTCTGCGGCGCATGCTCGAGGTCGGGCAAATCGACCGCAACGAGTACGAAGCGGCGAGTGCGGCGCCCATGGAATCCGTGCTCCACGGACCTGTCGCGGAGGTCGAGGCACCATACGTGGCAGAAATGGCGCGTGCGGATCTCTTCAATCGGCTGGGTGATGAGACCTACACAGCCGGCTATCGCGTGTTCACGACCATTGACAGTCGTCTGCAACAAGCTGCGAATTCCGCGCTGCGCCTGGGGTTGATCGAATACGACCGTCGGCACGGATATCGCGGGCCCATCGCGCGCGTGTCGATCCGGCCCGGTGACCCGCCGGCAGAGTTGCTGACGGCCCTGGAAGCGCATGCCGCCATCAACGTGCTGCAACCGGCGCTGGTCGTGGACGTTGCCGAGCGGGCAGCCCGTGTGGTGTTGAAGGATGGACGCTCGGCGCAGATCGATTGGCCGGGAATCGCCTGGGCAAGAGCCGCGGTAGACAGTGGTGTCGGCCCGGAACCGAAGCGTGCGAGCGATGTGCTCGCTGTCGGTGACATCGTGTATGTCATCCGCACCGGCAACACTGCACAGCTCGCCCAATTGCCGGCGGCACAAGGGGCACTGGTAGCGGAGGATCCGCGCGACGGTGCCATCGTGGCGCTCGATGGCGGCTTCGATTTCTTCGTCAGCAAGTTCAACCGCGTCATGCAGGCGAGGCGGCAACCGGGTTCCGCCTTCAAGCCCTTCATCTATTCAGCGGCGCTGGAAAATGGCTTCACTCCGTCCTCGATCGTAATGGATGCGCCGGTCGTCTTCGAAGACACCGCAGCCGAGGACACGTGGCGACCGGAAAACAGCACTGGCGAGTTTTATGGACCCACGCGCTTGCGCGAGGCGTTGGTCCGCTCACGAAATCTCGTCTCGGTGCGACTGATGCGCGCCATGGGCATCCCCTACACGGTGGACTACCTGCAGCGATTCGGCTTTCAGCGCACCGCCCTGCCGGACGATCTGACGCTGGCCTTGGGGAGCCTGCAGCTCACTCCAGCCGAACTCGCCGGTGGGTTCGCGACTTTCGCCAACGGCGGCTTTCACGTGCAGCCGTACTACCTTGAGCGCATCGAAGACGCCTACGGAAAGGCTGTCTATGACGCGGCGCCCGCGATGGCCTGCAACGATTGCGCCATCGAGGCGGCGCAGCTGCGCCTGCCGAGCGGCGGCAGCGCGGAGGCGCTGGAGATCGCTGATGCGATTCGTGGCGGGCGCGGTAAGCTCCCGGCCGCCCAGGTTGCACCGCGCGCCATCAGCAGCCAGAACGCATACCTGCTGACCGACATGATGCGAGACGTGATTCGTCGCGGCACGGGCCGACGCGCACTGGCCCTCGGGCGCGAGGACCTTGCGGGCAAGACAGGAACCACCAACGATCACCACGACGCGTGGTTCTGCGGTTTCAACGCGCGACTGGTGGCTGCGGTGTGGGTTGGATTCGATCAGGAGGCCTCCCTCGGTGCGGGCGAAGAAGGCGGTCGAACCGCAGTGCCAGTGTGGGTGCACTTCATGCGCCAGGCATTGCGTGATACACCAGAAGCATTGACTGCGGCTCCGGATGGATTGGTGACGGTGAAGATTTCCCCCGAGACTGGCCTACTGGCGAGCGCCGACGATCCGAGCGCGGTGTTCGAGACCTTTTTGGAAGGTCACCTGCCGGACTCCTCGGATCCTTTCGCCCGTGGCCAGTCTGCAAACCGTGACCAGCCCAAGGACTCCGATGAGCCGCTGTTCTGAAGGAAGCGTAACCAGGCAACCGTGAGCAGAGCCGCAACCCGTGTCGAACAGCTGCGCCGCGCGATTGCGCAGGAAGCGGCGCGCATCATGAGCGAGCACGGTATCGACGACTACCTGCTGGCCAAACGCAAGGCGGCCGAGCGCCTCGGCGTCACCGACGGCGCTACGCTACCGAAGAACACGGAAATCGAGGCGGCGCTGGTCGAGTATCAACGCCTGTTCGCCGCCGATACGCATTCGCAATCCCTGCGCGACCAGCGGTGCGCGGCACTGCTCGCAATGCAGCTGCTGCAGGAGTTCGAGCCGCGACTCGTCGGGCCAGTTCTCGCCGGAACCGCGACCGAACATGCGGACGTTGACCTGCACTTGTTTGCGGACCGTGCCGAAGCAGTAACGCTCAAGCTCATGGACGTAGGTATTCCTCACGAGCTGCTGGAACGCAGGGTGAAGATGTTCACCGATCGGAGCGTGAACTTTCCGGCTGTGCGCTTCGATGCGGGATCTCACACCATCGATGCGACGGTTTTCCCGCGCGACGGCATTCGCCAGGCACCCTTCAGTCCCGTTGATGGGCGGCCAATGCGTCGCGCGAGCCATGCGGAGCTGCGAGCCCTGATCGAAGAATAAAAGAGCGCGGACGACCGCAGTGAGTCCGAGTGGGTCTAGCGCCTGGTGATGTCTCGGTAGTCGCGGCGGGTGGGTCCGGTATAAAGCTGTCGCGGTCTGCCGATGCGCATGCCCGGGTCCGAAATCATTTCCTGCCAATGCGCGACCCAGCCGACGGTACGCGCAATCGCAAACATCACCGTGAACATCGAGCGCGGTATCCCGAGCGCGCTGTAGATGATCCCGGAGTAGAAATCGACATTGGGATAGAGCTTGCGCGCGATGAAGTACTCGTCCTTCAGCGCAATCTCCTCGAGTCGCAGTGCGAGCTCGAACAACGGATTGTCAGGCCTTCCCATGCGCGCCAACACCCGATGACACATCTCGCGGATGATCTTGGCACGCGGATCGAAGTTCTTGTAGACACGATGGCCGAATCCCATCAGGCGGAAATTGCTGTTCTTGTCCTTGGCCATTGCGACGAACTTCGGAATATTGTCGGCGGTACCGATCTGTTCGAGCATCGTGAGCACGGCCTCGTTCGCGCCACCGTGCGCCGGGCCCCACAGCGCGGAAATTCCCGCCGAGATCGCTGCGTATGGATTGGCGCCGGTACTGCCCGCCAGGCGTACAGTCGATGTGCTGGCGTTCTGCTCGTGATCCGCATGCAGAATGAAAAGCAGATCGAGTGCCTGGGCTGCAACCTGATCGATGTGGTATGCCTCGCAGGGTACGGCAAAGAACATGTTCAGCAGGTTGCTGCAGTAGTCCAGGTCGTTGCGCGGGTAGACGAACGGCTGCCCGAGCGAGTGCTTGTAGGCGGCGGCCGCGATGGTCGGAAGCTTGGCGATGATGCGATGAGCGAAAATCTCGCGGTGACGCGCGTTACCGATGTCCATGGAGTCGTGGTAGAACGCCGACATGGACGCCACCACTGCCGACACCATCGCCATCGGATGCGCGTTGTAGTGAAAACCATTGAAGAAGCGCAGCAGCGCTTCGTTGATCATCGTGTGGTAGCAGATCGAATGCGTGAACTCGCTGAGCTGCTTCTGAGTCGGCAGATCGCCCAGCAACAAAAGATACGCGACCTCGAGGAAATTGCTTTTTTCGGCGAGTTGCTCCACGGGATAGCCGCGGTACAGCAGCACGCCCTCTTCACCGTCGATGTAGGTGATGCGGCTCTCGCAGCTCGCCGTCACCATGTATCCAGGATCGAACGTGAACACGCCCTGGTCGCGCGTGAGCGTTGCGACATTGAGCACGTCAGGTCCCATCGTGCCCGAAAGTGAGTCGAGTTCGGATTTCTGCCCGGTGGCGAGGTTGGTCAGCTCAAACTTCTTGCCACTCATTGACGCTCGAATCTCTGCCGGCGGCGGGGTGTTCGCGGGGCATGCAGACTGACACGGACAGTGCGTCCAATCAAGGCGTTGCAGGCGATGCCATACCTCGATGGCACAGCGCGAATGCGCGCAAAATCAGCAGCCGCTGCGGCGGCTCAATCGATGATCTTCACCGGTTTGTCCGGTGTCGGTTCCTTGTTTGGATACAGATCATTGATCAGGCGCAACATCTGAACGGGGTCCTTCTGCAGCGGCGAGCCCTGCGCGAGTTGAGTCATGGTCGCACCTTGGGGCGCCTTCACGACGTGAACTCGCAAAGGTTCGGTGAGCGGGAACTCGCTCGGCTTGAGAGCGCGCAATGTCTGCACGGTCGACAGGAAAATACGATCGTGCTGTGGAATCGAGTCCTGACTGGAGCGGCTGGACGCCGCGAATATGTAGACCAGCTTATCCTTGTACACCGCGATGTAACGCACCGGGCCCCTGCCGCCATCAAGCGGTGAGCCCGACTTGGCGATCATCGCGTAGCCTTCCATGCCGCCGAAGTTGAGTTCTTCGCCGCCGGTGAGCGCGCGCGATCCGAGGTTCTTCTGCAGGTACTCGCGCGGGCTCACGCTTCTCCGGCCTGCGGTCTGCGGTCATCTGCATCAGCGCATCGTTGGCCTTGCTGTGCACCAGCAGGCGGTTCTGCTGATTCTCTACCACCCAGTCTTTTGGAAAGGCGACCGTGATGCCGAGACCTGCATGATAGAAGCGGTTGTCGCGCACGATGCCCTGCTGCCGACTGGTGCCGAAGGGCAGCCCTTCAAGATGGCGCAGATAGTCCTCGGCGCCGACGCGCGGGCTGGCGGCGGCAGTCACTGCACTCTCCTTGGAGCCCGCGACCGCCTGCTGTAGCCGTTGGTCCGCCGATGGATGGCTCGCGAACACGCCGTGATAGATCCGCGGTTCACGCCCTTCCTGGCGCGCGCGATCGAGTTCGTAAACCTCCTGGTTCTTGAGCACGCCAATCACGCCGATCATCGCCTGCGGGTCATAGCCTGTCTTGGCGATGTACTGCGCGCCCAGGTGGTCTGCCTCGAGTTCCATGTCGCGACCGTAACCGCTCAACAGCGCCTGGCCACCGATGTTCGCGAGGTCGGCCACTGCGGCGTTCCCGGTGAAAATCGCAGCGCCGGCGCCAAGAATCCCGGCCAGCGTTTGGTTTGTCTGCTGGCGCACCTGGTGACGCGCGCAAACGTGTCCGATCTCGTGCCCCAGCACGGCGGCGAGCTCGGCTTCATTGTTCAAATAGGCGAGGATGCCGCGGGTGATATAGATGTATCCGCCCGGAAGGGCGAAAGCGTTGATCTCCTGGCTGTCGACGATCGTGAAGTGCCACTCCAGCTCGGGCCGCTGGCTGGCATGCGCCAGTTTCTGGCCCACTTCGTTGATGTAGTCCTGCAGCGCCTGATCCTCGTAGACACCGTAGAACTTGATGACCTGCTCGTGTGCCTTGCGGCCCTGCTCGATCTCACCTTTCTCGGACACCATCGTGACATCGGTGCTGCCCGTGACCGGGTTGCGTGCGCAGCCTGCGACAAGCACGGCGCAGCCCACCAGAACGGTGCTGACTAACGCGATGGACCTGGTCATGGAGACCTCAGGGAGGCGTTTGAAGATGGCGCGTTATAGCTACGATCCGACGCGCGGACAAGGAGTTCCGGTTGCTTTGTAGGTTTTGCGCCCGCTGGACACGCCGAAGGGCGCCACCAGGGCGCCCTTTGAGATTCTCCGCGGAAAGTGGGCCGCTTCAGCGTGCGCCTATGCCGTACTTCTTGCGGAACTTGTCGACCCGTCCGCCGGTGTCGACGATCTTTTGCTTGCCGGTATAGAAAGGATGGCAGTTCGAACACACTTCGATCTGCAGATCGTGACCGAGCGTCGAGCGGGTGGCGAAAGTGTTGCCGCAGCTGCACGTCACGGTGATGTCTTTGTATTCGGGATGGATTGACGGTTTCATTGGGTTTCGCCTCGACGTCGGGCCCGTAGCGCCTCGTTATGCGGCCCGATCTGCTGAAAAAAAGAGGGCGCGCAGTTTAGCGACGGTGCGTAGGGCGTACAAGAGCGTGAAAGCAGTGCGCTGTGCCGACTTTCGCTGCGGCGGAATACTCAATCACTCTCGATAGTTGAAGCTCCCTCTTGCCGGCAATCTCAGCTAGCGGCTGTTAGCCACTGCAACGGTTTGAATTTCTTCCATTATCCACAAAACTTGTGGACAACTCTGTGGACGAACCAGCGCCCCGTTCAAAGTCCGAGCCGAAAGCACCTAGCGCTGTTGGATTGGCTAAAAAATAATCAAGGTGTTTTTGATTCATTGCTCAATGAGTTACAACTGATTCCTTGGGGGTGCACTCATGGCGAAGGCGCGCCAACGTGCGCTCCGTCACAGCTCGCGCGGCGCTGTGCATAACAGTAAGTGCCTGATCACAGAAGATTTACAAATTGTGACACGGCCTCGCGCCGAGTCGTAGCTGAACGCCTCGGCAGAAACAGCGCTTGCAGATCGTTGAGGAAGCGCAGGCCCAGATCAGTCGGTCTGTAGTGCCCGGGACGCTCCGTCATTTCCATCAGGCCGCGCCCCAGTGCCTCCTCGAGGATCTCTGCGATCGAGTCCACCGGCAGGCCGGTCCGCGAGATGAACTGCTCGCTCGTGAAGCCGCTCGGCAGCCTCAACGCATTAAGCATGAATTCGAAAGGAAGGTCGGCGGTGGAAATTGCCACCTGCGGGAGCTCGGTTGAATTCGCCTCGATGGACTCGAGGTACTGCCGCGGCTGGCGGGTCCGAGCAGTGCGGGCGATCACGCCGCTGTCGATCCCGGTCAGCTTCCCATGCGCGCCCGCGCCAATGCCTAGGTAGTCGCCGAATTGCCAGTAGTTGAGATTGTGAACGCAGCGACGATTCTCTCGAGCGTACGCTGAAATCTCGTAATGCACGAAGCCGTGCGCCGCGAGTGCTCGCTGACATTCGAGCTGCATCTGCCAGGAGTCTTCTTCGTCGGGCAACGGCGGCGGGCGATGGAAAAAGACTGTGCCCGGCTCCAAAGTGAGCTGATAGTGAGAAATGTGCTGTGGGTGCAGCGCGACGGCCGTTCGCACATCGTCGAGTGCCGCCGCCACGGACTGCTGCGGCAGCCCGTACATCAGATCGATATTGAAGTTCTCGAGCCCCGCGGCGTGCAGCTCAGCCGCCGCGTCGTGGGTCTCACGGGAGGAGTGAATGCGTCCCAGCAGCTTCAGATGCCGTTCGCTGAAGGTCTGACCACCCAACGATACCCGGTTGACGCCCGCCGCACGGTATTCGGCAAAGCGACCGCGCTCGATGGTGCCGGGATTCGCTTCCAGGGTGACCTCGGCTGCAGGCGCGAGTGTCAGGCGCGTCCGAATCGAAGCGACGATCTCACCGATCGCTGCCGGGCTGAACAGGCTGGGCGTTCCGCCGCCGAAGAAGATGCTTTGCACCTCTCGATCGGAGACCCACCCGGATTGGTGCTCGAGATCCCGATCGAGTGCCGCGACATAGCGCTTCTCGGGCAGGACGCTGTCGATTGCGTATGAATTGAAATCGCAGTACGGACACTTGCGCACGCACCAGGGCAGGTGCACGTAGACCGAGAGAGGTGGTTTCTGCAACAACGCCATGGACGCCATTCTAGCTAGCCGCCGCGCCCCGCATTGCCGTGCATGATCGCCGCGACCAGTTTTTGCAGCGCCTGTCCGCGATGGCTGAGCTGATTCTTGAGCTGCGGAGCCAACTGCGCTGCAGTCAGGCCGAGATCGCCGACCAGGAATAGCGGGTCGTACCCGAAGCCGCTTTGACCCGCGGGAGAATCTGTGATGCGCCCCTCCCACACACCCTCGCACACGAGCGGTGCCGGATCACTCGCCGATCGCAGCAGAACCAGCACGCATCGGTAGCGCGCGGTGCGCTTTGCAGGAGTGACATGGGTAAGCTCGGAGAGTAGTCGCGCGTTGTTTTCGCCATCACTCGCCTTGGGCCCCGCATAGCGAGCCGAATGCACGCCAGGTCGGCCGCCGAGTGCGTCCACTTCGAGCCCGGAATCATCCGCGATCGCCGCCAACCCTGACTGCGATGCCGCATGTCGAGCCTTGATGATCGCGTTCTCGACGAATGTCAGGCCGGTCTCTTCCGCGGCGCCAATGCCGAGCTCTGATTGCGCGACGATCTGCACAGCGCTGCCCGCGAGCAAAGCCTGCAGCTCGCGCAGTTTCCCGGAATTATCGGTCGCGAGTACCACACGCATCGCGAGCTCTCAGTCGGAGAGTGTCTGCAACTGCCGGGCGAGCAGCTGGCCAATACCTTGCGCAGCGAGGTTCAGCAGCGCGTCGAGCTCATTGCGTCGGAACGCATGACCTTCGGCCGTGCCCTGCAGTTCGATGAAGGCACCACCGTTGTTCATGACAACATTCATGTCCGTCTCGGCTTCCGAATCCTCGGCGTAGTCGAGATCCAGCACCGGCACACCCCCGCAGATGCCGACGGAAACCGCAGCCACCTGCGCATGCAAGGGGCTGCTCGAAAGCACCCGGCGGCGCAGCAGTGCCTCGATCGCATCGGCGAGGGCAACGTAGCCGCCCGTGATGGCCGCGGTCCGAGTTCCGCCGTCGGCCTGCAAGACGTCACAGTCGATCGTGATGGTCCGCTCTCCAAGGGCGCGCAGATCCGCAACTGCCCGCAATGAACGGCCGATGAGGCGCTGAATTTCCTGCGTGCGTCCCGTCTGTTTGCCCCTGGCGGCTTCCCGCGCGGTGCGCGTATGCGTCGAGCGTGGCAGCATGCCGTACTCTGCGGTGATCCACCCCTGACCCGCACCGCGCAGAAACGGCGGCACTGATTCCTCGACGCTCGCGGTGCACAGCACGTGCGTGTCACCGAACTCGATGAGCACTGAACCTTCCGCGTGACGTGTGAACCGACGCGTGATACGCACGGCTCGCAATTCGTCGGGCGCGCGTCCACTCGGCCGCACGGTTACTGTCCCAACCAGCGCAGCGCGGCCGCGGTGGTGTTGTCACTGTAAGGTGCAGACGCCTGCACAGCACGATTGCCGAGTGCCTGCAGCGCGGCGCGCAGATCGCTCGAGTCCTGCGGATAGAAAGCGCCGATGTCTGCGTCCCTGAGATTGGCCCACATGCCATCGGTGCAAAGCAGCAGCACGTCCTCCACGGCGAGCGGTCGGCGCCGGCTGATGGTCATGTCCGGCAATGCGGAATCTCCACCCAGACAGCACTCGACAAAATTACGCATTGGGTGACCGACCACTTCTGCTTCCGAGATCACGCCATCGCGCAACAACTGTTCGACGTGACTGTGATCGCGCGTGCGTGTGCACACCTGCCCGCCGCGAATCTGGTACACGCGACTGTCGCCCACATGCCCCCAGAACGAGGCGCCCTGCTGTACGAGGCTCACAGCGCAGGTGGCGCGTGGGCGCGTCTCCATGCTCAGGCTCGTCCCGAGCGCGACGACGTCCTCGTGTGCCTTACCCAGTGTGAGGTGCAGAAAACCGAGCGGATCGAAAATCGGGTGCGGTGTATGCCAGAAGCTCTCGAGCATCGACTTGAGCGCCGTCTCGGCAGCACGCGCGCCTTCCGCGTGTCCACCCATGCCATCGACCACAAGCAGAAATGCCGCGTGCTCGCCCACCGCGATCGAGACGCGATCCTGATTGTCTTCGCGATGGCCGACGAGACTCAGCTCCGCGTACTCGACCCGCAATGCACACCCCGGTCTGCTAGACTTCGGCGCGGCTTTATAGCACCAAATCAACATGATCCGCAGCATGACGGGCTTTGCCCGGCGCGAGCAGTCGGGCTCCTGGGGCACCCTCACCTGGGAGCTGCGTACCGTCAATCACCGCTATCTCGAAGTGAGTTGCCGGCTGCCCGAAGAGCTGCGCGCAGCGGAAGGTGATTTCCGCCAGACGATTGCCTCCGTCGTGCGTCGTGGAAAAGTCGATTGCACGCTCAACTTTCGTGCTGCTGCAGAAACCGCAGGCCAGATCGAGATCAACCGTGCACTGGCCGAGAGACTGCTCGCCCGCGCACGTGAGCTGGGAGACCTCGCGGGGGATCTCGCAGCCCCGATCAATCCGATCGACTTGTTGCGCTGGCCGGGCGTCGTTCAGGATCAAGGTCGTGATGTGACGCCATTGCTCACCGCCGCGCAGGCGGGACTCGCTGACGGGCTGAAGGCACTGACCGATGCACGTGCGCGCGAGGGTGCACGCATCCGCGACATGTTGTTGCAGCGCTGCGAGCTGCTGCTAACTTTAGTCGCCGCTGTGATCACACGCCTGCCCGAGGTGCGCGCACGCATCCGGGCACGGATTACGGAGCGCGTCGCACAGCTCGGCGTAGAGCCCGATGCGGATCGGCTGGAGCAGGAGATCGTGATCCTCGCGCAAAAAATGGATGTCGATGAGGAGCTCGATCGGTTGCGCAGCCACATCGCGGAAGTTCGCAAATCACTGGATGGCGAGGAGCCGGCGGGTCGGCGGCTCGATTTCCTGATGCAGGAGCTCAACCGCGAGGCCAATACGCTCTCCTCGAAGTCACAGGACGCGGAAACGACGCGCGCCGCTGTTGACATGAAAGTGATCATTGAGCAGATGCGCGAGCAGGTGCAGAACGTCGAATAGTCGCCGCAAACCGCCAGGCACCGGCCCGCCCATTCACCATAAAGCGCCGCATCAGCCGGTTTGCCGCTGAACAGTGACGTGCGTCACACAATCCTTGTGACGCTGTTCCGGCTTCCCGGTATTAAATATGCGTGGGGATCACCAATAACTACATGGATTAGAGAATCAGAAGTACTCCTATGCTCGAACAATCTCTGCGACCTTGTTTTCATGCCCGCACCAGCGATGGCATGCACAGCTGACACGCTGGCTTCCGGCAATGCTGCTCCTGGCGGCCGCATTTTTTGTGAGTCCCGCGCGGGCAGCAGTCACTCTGCGAGTCGAGCCGGGCACCAGTCCAGTCAGCCGATCCAGGTATTCGTGACAGTCACCGACTCGGCCGGAGCTCCGGTAGGCAAACCTTGCCGTCCAGCGACTTCAGGGTGGCGCTCGACAACGTCGAGGTTGACCGGTCGGGCATCACCTTCACACTGCCGCCGAGCCAGGATCCAAATCAGAAGGTTTCGGTCGTCTTCGCCATGGACTACAGCGCAGAGCGTACATGAACGCCGCGCTTACTGACATGCAGAACGCGGTGATCAGCTTCATCAACGCGATGAACGATGGCGACTTCGCGGCCATCGTCAAGTTCAATGGCACCAATCCAAGCCAGGCTTCGGTGGTGCAGCAGTTCACGGCGATCGATAATGCGGGTGCCGGCGATCACCGCATTGATCAGTGCGGTAATGGCTCCCTATCCGGGCGATCGCACGAACCTGATGGACGGCCTCAACGTGGCGCTCAATCAGTTCATCACGCCTCCCGTCACGCTGCCTCCTGGACCGAAGGCGATCATCGCGATCACTGACGGCCTCGAGAACGCCTCGACGACGCCCGAGGGCGCCGTGGTCGACAGCGCTCGCGCCAACAGCATTCCTATTTTTACGATCGGCGTCACCGACACCAGGAACACGACCCTGCTGACGCGTCTGCCGACACTGACCGGCGGCGAATACATCCCTGCGCCAACCGACGCTGAGATCGCGGCGGCCTACACCAGAATCTCTGATCGACTGAAGAACGAGTACCTCCTGACCGTGCCTTCCACGATCAGCGGACTGCAATAACCATGAGATGCGGGTCCGGGTCACGAACCAGGCGACTCGACGGAATTCTCCACGTTCGCTCGTTGTAGCGCCCCGACAAGCATCGCGGTGCCGAACGTGACGGGCATGACGCAGGCGGCCGCCACCAGCGCCATCACCGGTGCCGGTCTCACGGTAGGGGGCGTCACGCAGCAGTCGAGCAGCACGGTCGCATCCGGCAGCGTCATCAGCCAGAACCCGGCGGCCGGCACGAGTGTGGCGAGCGGCTCCGCGGTGAGCCTCGTCGTCTCAAGCGGCAGCGGTGGCGGTGGTGGCGGCGGTGGTGGCGGTGGTGGCGGCGGTGGCGGTGGCGCCATGGGCGGTGCCGAACTGCTTCCCGGTCTCCTTGCCCTCCTGGTCGCCCGGCGACGCGGCGCTGGACGTGGTCCGCTCGGCACTAGGCGGAAACAGCCAGCAGAAACCAGCGTCTAATATCAGACGTCCCCTTCGGACGCGGTGGGATGAGTGGCCAAGGCAGGCCCACCCACCGCGTCGCTACATCGGGTAATCTCGCGACGCGACTTCGCCGCTCCGAGTCCCGATGTCATCGAATTCATCCTCGACTGGAAATTCAAGCCAGGCCCAGCGTGGGCGCCTGTTTGTATGCGCAGCGCCTTCGGGAGCTGGAAAGACCTCGCTGGTGCGTGCGCTGATGGAGCGCGACCCGTCGCTCAGGTTCTCGATCTCCTATACGACCCGCCCGCAACGTCCCACTGAAGTCCACGGTCGCGACTACTACTTCGTCTCGCGCGAAGAGTTCCAGCGCATGATCGACGCCGGCGCGTTCCTCGAGCACGCGCAGGTGTTCGACAACTACTACGCCACGCCGCGGCAGCAGGTCGAAGAATCGCTGGCGCGGGGCCAGGACCTGATCCTGGAGATCGACTGGCAGGGTGCGGCCCAGGTACGCAAGGCACTGCCGGAATGCACCTCAATATTCATTCTCCCGCCCTCGCGGGCCGCTCTTGAAGAACGCCTGCGAAATCGCGCCACGGATTCGGACGAGGTGATCGCCCGGCGGCTGCGGGATGCCGTGGCGGACATGACGCATTGGCGTGAATTCGACTATGTGATCGTGAACGATGCCTTCGATCACGCGCTCGCTGACCTCAAGGCGATCATTTCCGACCGGGGGCAGGCGCTGCGTTCGGACCGCCCGGAACTCGAGGCGCTAACGGCGGCCCTGCTGGCATGAACGGCTGATCCTGCTGTAGACTTGCCGCCCTTTTTCGGCCGGCACAGAACCCCTCGAGATTTCATCATGGCGCGAATCACTGTCGAAGACTGCCTGGAAAACGTCGAAAACCTGTTTCAGCTGGTGCTGGTTGCGGCGAAGCGCGCACGCCGGCTGGCGAACGGCGCGGAGCCGACCCTCGACTGGGAAAATGACAAGCCGACCGTGGTCGCACTGCGCGAGATCGCGGCGGGTAACATCGGCGCCGAGCTGCTCGAGGAACAGGAATTGCCGGTCGAGCCCGCGATTCCCGACATGGAGCTGCCGACCGACTTCCGGGCACCGCAGCTTGGTCTGGGCGACTGAACGGATCCGCACCGGCCGGCACTAATCCATCACGCTCGGCCGGGTACTGATATTAGGAGTGGGGTCAGGCCGCCGGTCTGGCCCCATTGTCTTTTTGGGCTTTGAACTCGGTTCGATTCGCCCACAGAATGGGATCAACCGCGGTTCGAACCCTTGTTTTCCCATGGATTACGCCTCCTCAATTCTCAGTCTCCTGCCGGGCGGAAGGCGCGCCCTGGGCATCAATCAGCTGATTTCCAAGCTCGAGAACTATCTGCCCGGCGACCAGGTCGAGCGGGTGCAACAGGCCTACGAGTTCGGGGCCGCCGCACACAAGGGGCAGAAGCGCCTTTCGGGCGAGCCTTACATCTCGCATCCGATCGCCGCCGCAAACATCCTGGCCGACCTGCACGTCGATGCCGAGACGATCATCGCGGCGATCCTGCACGATGTGATCGAGGACACGCCGACCGCGATGGAACAGCTGGTTGAACAGTTCGGGCGCGAGGTCGCCGACCTGGTCGATGGCGTGACCAAACTCGACCAGATCAAGTTCAAGAGCCGCCAGGAGGCGCAGGCCGAGAGCTTCCGCAAGATGCTGCTGGCGATGGTGCGCGACATCCGCGTGATCCTGGTGAAGCTCGCGGACCGCACTCACAACATGCGTACGCTCGATGCGATGCCGTTGCCAAAACGACGCAGCATCGCGCGCGAAACGCTCGACATCTACGCGCCCATCGCCGACCGGTTGGGGCTGTACAGCATCAAGCTCGAGCTCGAGGAGCTTGGTTTCAGGGCGCTGTACCCGCAGCGCTATCGCGTGATCGAGAAGGAATTGAAGCGAGCCCGCGGCAACCAGAAGCAGTTCGTGGGCAAGATCGCGGACAACTTGCGTTCGGTGCTGGAGAAGGCCGGAGTCAAGGCGATTGTCGAAGGACGCGAAAAGCATCTCTACAGCGTGTATCGCAAGATGCGCAAGAAGGGGGTGCCGCTGAACGAGATCGTCGACGTCTACGGTTTTCGCATCGTCGTCGATAGCGTCGATACCAGCTATCGCGCGCTCGGGCTGGTGCATGGTCTCTACAAGCCAATGCCCGGGCGCTTCAAGGACTACGTCGCCATTCCGCGCATCAACGGCTATCAGTCGTTGCACACCACGTTGTTCGGGCCCAACGGTGTACCGATCGAGGTGCAGATCCGTACCGAGGACATGCATCGCGTCGCCGAGAGCGGCATCGCGGCGCACTGGAAATACAAGACCGGTGAAAGGGCGGACCGCACCCAGCACGATCGGGCGCGAGAATGGCTGAATCAGCTCATGCAGATGCAGGAGGGTGGCAACTCGGAGGAGTTCCTCGAGAGCGTCAAGGTCGACCTGTTCCCCGACAAGGTTTACGTGTTCACGCCGCGCGGCGAAATCCTGCGCTTGCCGCGTGGCGCAACGGCAGTGGATTTCGCGTATGCGGTGCATACCGACGTCGGCAACCGCTGTGTGGCGGCTAAGGTCGACCGGCGGCTGGTGCCCCTGCGCACACCTCTGAGGAACGGCCAGACCGTCGAGATCATCACCGCGAAGGGTGCCGCGCCGAACCCAGCATGGGTCAATTTCGTGGTGAGCGCGAAAGCACGTGCTGCCATCCGGCACTACCTCAAGAGCCTCAAACGCAAGGAGGCTGTCGAACTCGGGCGCCGACTGCTCAATCAGTCGCTGGCGGAGTTCTCGCTGACAGTGAAGAAGGTCGACGATGAGCAGATGAAGCCCATGCTCAACGAGCTCGGCATGAAGAGCCCGGAGGACCTGTACGAAAAGATCGGCCTCGGCGAGCGGCTTGCACCGCTGATTGCGCGGCGCCTCCTGCCGGTCGACGACCCGGCGACTCAGAGCGCACCGCCTGCGCCATTGGCCATCGCGGGAACCGAGGGGTTGGTAATCTCGTACGCGCGTTGCTGCTTCCCGATTCCGAGCGACCCCGTCATGGCCTATCTCAGCACCGGTCGCGGCGTCGTGGTACACCGCGAATCGTGCGGCAACCTGTCCGGTTACCGGAAGCAGCCTGACAAGTGGATTTCTCTCGCGTGGGAGAAGGGTCTTGATCGGCTCTTCAGCTCGGAGATCCGCGTCGAAGTCGCCAATCGCATGGGCGTGCTGGCGGCGGTGGCGGCGAGCATTGCGGGCACCGAGACCAACATCGACCATGTCTCGCTGGTCGAGCGCGATGTGGATACCTCGAGCCTGATCTTCGAGCTTCAGGTGCGCGATCGCAAACACCTCGCACGCGTGATGCGCACGATTCGCAACATGCCGGACGTACTCAAAGTCGTAAGGACGATTGCATAGGTCTCATCCCATGCCCCGACACGTCATTCATACGGATAAGGCGCCCCGAGCCATCGGTACCTACTCGCAGGCCGTGCGTGCCGGTGATCTCGTGTTCATCTCCGGCCAGGTGCCGTTCGACCCCGCCACCGGCGAGCTGATCATCGGGGAGATCGAGCTTCACATCGAGCGCGTGTTCGAAAATCTCAAGGCGATAGCCGAGGGTGCCGGAGCGAGTCTGGCGCAGGCCGTGAAGCTCAACGTATATCTCACGGACCTGAAGCACTTCCCCGTGGTCAACCAGGTGATGGCGCGCTATTTCAAAGAGCCATACCCCGCGCGCGCAGCGGTCGGCGTCGCAGCCCTGCCGCGCGGCGCCCAGGTCGAGATGGAATGCATTCTGTATCTCGGGACCTGACGGCGCCCGAGCAACGGCCAGTCACCACGCTTCGTGGAGTCGGCGAAGCGTTGGCCGGACGTCTGGCGCGGCTGGGCGTCTTTACGGTCCAGGATCTGCTGTTCCTGCTGCCGTTGCGCTACGAGGATCGCACGCGCGTGGTGCCGATCGGAACGCTCATCGTGGGCGCGCGTGCCGTGATAGAAGCCGAAGTACAGCTCAGCGAAGTCGTATTCCGTGGCCGGCGCCAGCTGCTGTCACGGATCGCAGATGGCTCCGGCTTTCTGACCCTGCGTTTCTTCCATTTCAATCAGCGCCAGCACGAATCGCTGGCTCGCGGAGCGCGGTTGCGCTGCTTCGGCGAAGTGCGCCGTGGCCCGCTGGGGCTCGAGATCGTCCATCCCGAGTACCGCCTGCTCGATGGCCCCGCGGGCGAAGAGCTCGCGGAGGCGCTCACACCAATTTATCCAGGCACCGAGGGGGTGGCGCAGGGGCGTCTGCGCCGGCTTGCCGCGCAGGCGCTCGATGCGGTACGACAGCAGGGTTTGAGCGACTGGTTGCCGGCGGCAGCGCTCGCGAAGGCGCACTGGCCCGAGCTGATGGAAGCGCTCGACTACGTGCATCGCCCGCCGCCCGACGCGCGGCTTGATCTCCTGACTTCGGTCAGGCACCCGGCACAGCGCCGGCTCGCCTGCGAGGAACTGCTCGCACATCAGCTCAGCCTGAAACTCCTGCGCCGCGAAATCAGGGCCGATCCGGCTGTTGCGCTCCCCGCTCACGCGCTCGCCGACCGCTTGACGGCGGCGCTACCCTTCCAACTCACCCGTGCGCAGCGGCGCGCATACCAGGAAGTCGTCGCCGACCTGCGCGAGCCGCGACCGATGCTGCGGCTGATCCAGGGCGACGTCGGATGCGGCAAGACGATCGTTGCAGCACTCGCTGCCGCACACGCGGTCGAAGCCGGCTGCCAGGTGGCACTGATGGCGCCTACGGAACTGCTGGCCGAACAGCACGCGAGAAATTTTGCACGCTGGTTTGGCGAGCTACGCATCAAAGTGACCCTGCTGGCGGGCAAGGTGCAGGGTCGAGCTCGAGAGAGTGTCCTGCAAGCGGTTGCGGCTGGTGAAGCTCGTGTCGTCCTGGGCACTCACGCGCTGTTCCAGGAAGGCGTTCAGTTCCACAAGCTCGCGTTGGCCATCGTCGACGAGCAACATCGTTTCGGAGTTCATCAGCGACTGAAGCTGCGCGACAAGGGCATGCGCGACGGCAGCCATCCGCACCAGCTCATCATGACTGCAACACCCATTCCCCGAACGCTCGCCATGACTGCCTACGCCGACCTCGATGTCTCGGTAATCGATGAGCTGCCGCCGGGAAGAACTGCAGTGCAGACGGTCGTGTTGCCCGAAAGCCGGCGTGACGAAGTCATTGCGCGCATTCGCGACGCGTGCGTCGCCGGACGTCAGGTGTACTGGGTTTGCCCGCTGATCGACGAATCCGAATCCATTCCGTACCAGGCTGCTGAAGAGACCGCGGCGGCGCTGGCAGAAGCGCTGCCAGGCATTCGCGTCGGCATCGTTCACGGACGCATGACGCCGGCGCAGAAGGACGGTGCCATGGAGCGCTTCCGCAAGGGTGAGCTGCAGCTGCTGGTCGCGACCACCGTCATCGAGGTGGGCGTCGATGTTCCCAATGCGAGCCTCATGGTGATCGAAAATTCCGAGCGCATGGGTCTCGCACAGCTCCACCAACTGCGTGGCCGGGTCGGCCGTGGCGCACACGCCAGCAGCTGCGTCCTGTTGTACCGACCGCCGCTGTCCGAGCTGGGGCGCGAGCGGCTTGCGGTGATGCGCCAGACCAACGATGGATTCGAAGTGGCGCGACGGGATCTGGAGCTGCGCGGTCCGGGCGAGCTGCTGGGGACGCGGCAGACGGGCCTTGCGCAGATGCGCGTGGCGGACCTGATGCGTGACGCTGATCTGCTGCCCGAGGTGCAACAACTCGCGGAGCTGATGTTCGCCGAGCATGCCGCTAACATAGCCCCGCTCATCGCGCGCTGGGTCGGCCACGGCGAGGCTTACGGAAAGATCGGATGAACGCGTCCGCACGTTTCCTGCAATTGCGCCAATCGTTGCGCTCGTGGCCTTTGATTTCGTCACTGCCGCGCGTGACCGGGACGCTGCGCGAATACGCGCTGCTCATGCGCCTGCACCGCCCGATCGGCATCTGGCTGCTCATGTGGCCGATGCTGTGGGCGTTCTGGGTGGCGAGTGATGCGCACCCGGATGAGCGCACTTTCATCGTATTTCTGCTGGGCACCCTGCTCATGCGGTCCGCCGGCTGCGTAATGAACGATTACGCTGACCGCGACCTGGACCCGTTCGTGTCTCGCACCCGCGATCGTCCACTGGCGGCGCGGCGTGTCACGCCGACTGAAGCGTTGCTGCTCTTCCTGGTGCTGTGCCTGCTCGCGGTGGGACTCCTCTTAACATTGAATCCACTGGCTCAGCTCTACGCAGTGGTAGGCGGGGCGCTTACGGTGAGCTATCCGTTCCTGAAACGCTTCTTCCCGGTGCCGCAGTTCTACCTCGGCGCCGCCTTCGGCATCGCAGTGCCAATGGTGTTCGCAGCCCAGACCGGGGGTGTGCCGAAAATCGCCTGGGTCATTTTCTGCGCAACGGTCTTGTGGGCCGGCGTCTACGACACGCTCTACGCGATGGTCGATCGTGAGGACGACAAGAGACTCGGCATCAAGTCGAGCGCGATCCTGTTCGGGGATGCAGATCGAGTGCTGATCTGCGTCATGCAGCTCATGGTGCTGTTTGCACTGGTGCTCGTGGGGCGCGAGAAACATTACGGCCATTGGTATTACGCGGGCCTCTCGGCCGGAGCCATTTGCTTCTTGTGGCAGCAATGGCTGATTCGTCGGCGCCAGCCTGAAGCCTGTTTTCGCGCCTTCAACAACAATAACTATTTCGGGATGCTGGTGTTCATCGGCATCCTGTTGCACTACGCTTTCACGGTCTGAGCGCGCGCCACCGCCCATATTTCCACCGTTTCGACGCCGGCCGCCTTCAGCACGCGTGCCATCTCATTGGCTGTGCTGCCCGTCGTCAGCACGTCGTCGAGCACAGCGACGTGTCGCAGGCCTGTTTTGCCGGGTCCCTCGAACGCACGGCGCACATTGCGACGACGCGAACGAGCATCAAGCTCTGTCTGGTCGGCGGTGGCGCGGATGCGTCGACACAGGCGTTCGTCGAACGGTACGTTGAGGCGCTGGCTGATCGGCCTCGCCAGTTCGCTCGCCTGGTTGAAGCCCCGCTCTCGCTGCCGCGAAGGATGCAACGGCATCGGTACGATCCGCTCAGGCATGGGTTCCTGGCGCGTGCAGACACGATCCGCCAGCAGACTTCCCAACACGCGCCCATAAGAGAGAATGCCCCGGTACTTGAACGCGCGGATCAATTGATCGAGCGGATAGACGTAACCAAACGGCACGAACGCGCGATCGAAGTGCGGCGGGTAGCGCAGGCAACGCCCGCAGATGAGATCGCCCGCACCCGTAAGTGGCGCGGCGCAGCGGTGGCAAGCGCACAAGTTCAAGGACAGGTCCTCTGCACAGGGCCGGCACAGATCGAGGACCGGTGCTTGCCCGTGCGCCCCACACAGGACGCAGCTCGGCGGCAGGATCAGGCCCTGTACACGCAGTAGCCATCCGTTAACCAATCGTTGTCGGTCCGGTTGACAGAGTTTCATCGCTCACCGAATACTGCGCGGCAGCCTCGCGGCTGCCACGCGGCAAATGGGCCGCAAACGGATCAAATCGAATGAGCAACGCCCTGTCCGCAATGCCCGGCACGATTCGCAACGACTGGACGCTCGAGCAAGTGCGCGGCGCTGTTTGCGCTGCCATTCGCCGATCTCATGTTCGCCGCGCAACAGGCGCATCGCGCGCATCACGCACCCAACCAGGTGCAGGTCAGCACGCTCCTCAGCATCAAGACCGGCGGCTGCCCGGAGGACTGCGCCTATTGCCCGCAGAGCATTCGCTATCACACCGGCGTCGAGCGCGAGGCCCTCATGGACATCGGCAGCGTCGTCGAGCGGGCCAGGGCGGCACGGCAAGCCGGTGCCACCCGTTTTTGCATGGGAGCCGCCTATCGCAGCCCCAAGGCGCGCGAGCTCAGTCAGATTGCAGAAATGGTGCGCGAAGTGCGTGCACTCGGCCTCGAGACCTGCGCCACGCTCGGCATGCTGACGCAAGAGCAGGCTGAGGAGCTCAAGGCCGCCGGCCTCGACTATTACAATCACAACCTCGACAGTTCCGCCGAGCACTACGAGAAGATCATCACCACGCGCACGTACCAGGATCGCCTGGACACGCTAGCCGCGGTGCGGGCCGCGGGAATCAAGGTGTGCTGCGGCGGGATTCTCGGCATGGGCGAGACCGAACTCGATCGCGCCAAGCTCCTGCACACGCTTGCCACGCTGCCGGAACACCCGGAGAGCGTGCCTATCAATCAACTGGTGCAGGTACCGGGCACGCCACTCGATGGCACCCCGCGACTCGACCCCCTGGAGTTCGTGCGCGCGATCGCAGTTGCGCGCATCCTGATGCCGAAAGCACACGTGCGCCTCTCCGCAGGGCGCAGCGAGATGAGCGATGAGCTGCAGGCGCTGTGTTTCCTCGCCGGCGCCAACTCGATTTTCTACGGCGAGAAGCTGCTGACGACCGGAAACCCCGATGTCGCCCATGACCAGGAGCTTTTCGCGCGCCTCGGAGTCGAGCCTGAGCCCTGCATTGCGTGAAACCCTCGACGAGCTGCGTGCGCGCCACCTGTATCGGCGCCGTCGCGTGGTGCAGGAGTGGCCGCCGGACGCTGACGGCGTCGTGGCCATAGTCGAAGGCGCACCGCGCACCGTCTTCTGCAGCAATGACTATCTCGGCTTCGCACATCATCCGCGCGTCATCGCTGCGCTGCGTGATGCCGCCACGCATTACGGCGTCGGCAGCGGCGCGTCGCACCTGGTGACCGGTCACAGCATCGAGCATCAAGCGCTCGAAGAAGAGCTCGCAGCCTTTAGCGGGCGCGAGCGCGCACTGCTGTTTTCCACCGGTTACATGGCGAATATCGGCGTCGCGAGCGCGCTCATTGGGCGCGCCGACCACGTGTTCGAGGATCGCCTGAACCATGCATCGCTCCTCGATGCAGGCCTCCTGTCAGGCGCACGGTTTTCGCGCTACGCGCACTGCGATACTGCGGCGCTCGAAGCACGCCTTGCGGAGCTCGAGTCCGGCGCCGCGCTCGTCATGACCGACGGCGTGTTCAGCATGGACGGAGATATCGCGCCCCTCGATGCGCTCGCGCAGGTCGCGCAAGCGAAGCGGGCGTGGCTCATGGTGGACGATGCACACGGCATAGGTGTTCTCGGTGGAAGCGGACGCGGCACGCTCGAGCACTTCGGGCTCGATGCCCGGCGGGTGCCCATCCTGATGGGAACGCTCGGCAAGGCGTGCGGGACTTTCGGTGCCTTCGTGGCAGGTGCCGAGGATCTCATCGAATACCTCATTCAGAGAGCGCGAACGCATATCTACACGACCGCATTGCCTGCGGCGGTTGCGTGCGCGACCCGCATGGCGCTGCGCCTGGTAGACGAGGAGAGCTGGCGACGCGAGCGACTCAGCGCCAACGTCGCGCACTTTCGCAGGCTGGCGCAGGACGCAGGAATTGAGCTGGCCGCCTCGCAGACTCCCATTCAGCCAATCGTGCTCGGGACCGCTGCGCGCGCGCTCGCTGTGAGTGAAGCACTGTGGCAGCGAGGATTCTGGGTCACTGCCATCCGTCCACCTACCGTACCCGAAGGGACCGCGCGCCTGCGCATCACGCTCTCCGCTGCACATCGTGACGAGCAGATCGATCGCCTGGTCGAAGCTCTCGCTGAGGTCGCGCGCCCGCCATCATGAGTCCATCCCGCAACCCATCCGCCGAGCCGTTCGCGCTCGATCGGCGCCAGATGCGCCGTGCCTTCGAGCGTGCCAGCCACAGCTATGACCGGGCAGCGGTGTTGCAGACCGAGGTTCGTCAGCGCCTGCTATCGCGGCTGGACTATCTCAAGCTTGAGCCCGAGGTCATCGTCGATGCCGGATGCGGAACCGGCACACGCAGCGCGCGAATTGAAGAAGCGTTTTCCGCGCGCACGCGTCATTGCGCTCGACATCGCGCTGGGAATGCTGCGCGAGGCGAGCCACAACCAGGGCTGGTGGCGCAGGTTCGAACGCGTGTGCGCAGATGCCGATCGCATGCCGCTGGCGGATGCGAGCGTCGATCTCATCTTCTGCAACCTGATGCTGCAGTGGTGCGACGAACCCGATGACGTATTTCGGGAATTCCGGCGCGTGCTGAAGCCGCGTGGGCTGCTGACGTTCAGTACCTTCGGCCCCGATACGCTCATGGAATTGCGAGCCGCGTGGGCCGGTGTAGATACGCGCACGCACGTGAGCCGCTTCATGGATATGCACGATATCGGCGATGCACTGGTGCGCGCTCGACTCGTGGAACCGGTGCTGGACGTCGAACGCTTCACGTTGACATACGATACGGCCATTGCGCTGATGCGAGACTTGAAAGCCATCGGAGCACAGAACGCGACTGCCGGCCGGCCGGCCGGGCTCACCGGCCGCGCAACGTTCACCGCAGTTACGGCAGGATATGAGCGGTTTCGGATTGCAGGGCGGCTGCCCGCCACTTATGAAGTGGTGCTCGGCCAGGCCTGGGGTGCAATCCCGCGCGAAAGTGAGGTAAGGGTGCCCATCAGCGACATCGCGCGCCGGAGCAAGCCATGAGTTCCGACTGCACCCGCCCCACACCCCAGGCCGTCTGCGTTTTCTGAGGCCGTCTCTCACGCATGCCACGTAAAGCCCTCTTCGTTACCGGAACCGACACCGGGGTCGGCAAGACCTTGATCGCCGCGGCGCTGCTGCGCGCCCTGCGGATGCGAGGGCATAAGGTTGCAGGGATGAAACCCGTGGCTTCAGGCGCTCGGCAGACGGCAGATGGCTGGATCAACGAGGATGCACTCGCGTTGATGGCGGAGGCGAGCGAGCCTGCGCCGTATCGAATCGTCAACCCGTATTCGTTTGATCCTGCGGTTGCCCCGCACATCGCGGCGGTCGAGGCCGGCACGCGCATTGATTTGCGCGAAATCGAGCGGGCCTTCCGCATCCTCTCCGGGCTGGCGGATGTCGTGGTCGTCGAAGGCGCCGGTGGCTGGCTGACGCCACTCAACGAGCGGGAGTCCTTCGCCGATCTGTCGCGTGCCATTCATGCAAAGGTGATCCTGGTCGTCGGCATGCGCCTCGGATGCCTGAATCACGCGCTGCTGACAGCGCAGGCGATCCAGGCGAGCGGACAGCGCCTGGTCGGCTGGGTCGCTAATGGCGTTGACGCGCGCTTTGAGCGCGCATCCGATAACCTGCGCACCCTCGAGCAGCGGCTGACGGTCCCGTTGCTCGGCAGCGTTCCTCATCAGGCTCAGCCCTCGGCCAGCGCCAGCAGCGAATTTCTCGATATCGACCTGTTGAGACTGTGACGGCGCGCCGTTAAGTATTTGAGTGAGTGAGAATTCTCGCCTACCATGCGCGCTCGGCGGGGGCGGTTAGGCCGTGACGGGCGCGATCACAAGCACAGCACCGGAATTGATCTATCGCGTGGAGCTGCGGCCCAACTGCGCGCTGACACCGGCTGCGGCACTCCTCTTCTTTGCGTCGCTATGCGCAGTGTCTTTTTCGATCGCGGGGTTGTTCGCCGCGCAGGGGCTCTGGCCGGTATTCCCTTTCGCTGGCCTCGAGATGCTGGTGCTCGGCTGGGCACTCAGGGTGAGCCTGCGCGGGCGACACGTGCGTGAACGCGTAAGCGTGTCGGCAGCACAGATCGTGGTCGAGTTCCAGAACCGCTCGACCCAGGAGCGCCTCGTGTTTCCTCGGCACTGGGCCAAGGTTACACTTCGCGCCTCGTATACGGCGCTGCACCCCAGCCGACTGCTGATCGAATCCCACGGTCGCGCGTGCGAGATCGGCGGGTTCCTCACGGAGGAAGAGCGGCGCGGGCTTGCAGCACGGCTCAAGCAGGTGATTGGCACGATTAATGAGTCGCCGCCCCTCGAAATGCGCGGGGTGGATCAGGTCATGGCGCGCTGACGGCAATTTCGTACTCAAAAACGTGGAGCTTAAGGTCGCAATGGTCATGAATTTCGCATCGAGCTGGCGTCGCGTCCTGATGTTTCTGACGCTCGCCTGGGCGGCGCCGGTATTCGCGGCCGGCGATCTGAACATGCCGGTGGGCGTCACGGAGCTGAGTACCGAGATCTACGCCCTGCACATGAAGATCTTCTGGTGGTGCGTGGCCATCGCGATCGTAGTGTTCGGTGTGATGATCTATTCGATCGCCACCTTCCGTAAGTCGAAGGGCGCGGTCGCCGACGTCACGCTCACCCACAGCCAGAAGGTGGAAGTCATCTGGACCATCGTGCCGATCCTGATTCTGGTGGTCATGGCGATCCCGGCGGCGAAGACACTCATCCAGATCGAAGACACGCGCAACACCGAGCTCTCCATCAAAGTCACGGCCTATCAATGGAAGTGGCACTACGACTACCTGGACAAAGGCGTGAGCTATTTCTCGCAGCTTGCGCAAACCAGCAACGAAGCGCGGCAACTCGGCTCGGGTATCGATCCGAAGACGGTTGACCACTACCTGCTCGATGTCGACCATCCGCTGGTCGTGCCGGAAGCCACCAAGGTGCGGCTGCTTCTCACCGCGAACGATGTCATTCACGCCTGGTGGGTGCCCGATTTCGGCATGAAGAAGGACGCGATTCCGGGCTTCGTCAACGAAATGTGGTTCAAGGTCGAAGCAGGCAAGGCGGGGTTCTACCGCGGGCAGTGCGCGGAGCTCTGCGGTCGCGATCACGGCTTCATGCCGATCGTCGTGGAAGTAAAGACCAAGGCAGATTTCGCCGCCTGGCTCGAAGAACAGAAGGCCGCGGCCAAGCCTGCTGAGCCCGCGACGGCAGCGACACCGTCCGATTCGAACCTCGCCACCGTCGCCCAGACGCCCTGAAGCTCACTCGCAACGTATCCACGCGACAGAGATCCGATATGGCAACGTACGCCGACAAGCACAGCCACGCTTCCCACGCTCATGCGGCCCACGCGCATCACGACGAGCCGCCGAGCGGCATCAAGCGCTGGCTCTTCACCACCAATCACAAGGACATCGGCACGCTCTACCTGGTGTTCGCCTGCATCATGTTCTTCATCGGCGGCGCCTTTGCGATGGTGATCCGCGCGGAACTTTTCAAGCCGGGCCTGCAGATCGTCGATCCGGGTCTGTTCAATGAATTCACCACCCTGCACGCGCTGATCATGATCTTCGGCGCGATCATGCCGGCGTGGGTCGGGCTCGCGAACTGGATGATCCCGATGCAGGTCGGCGCGCCCGACATGGCGCTGCCGCGCATGAACAACTACAGCTTCTGGATCCTGCCGTTCGCGTTCACGCTGCTCATCGGCTCGATGTTTGTGCCGGGCGGCGGGCCGGCGGGTGGCTGGACGCTGTATCCGCCACTGTCACTGCAGGCCGGCAACAGTCTGCCCATGACCATCTTCGCGATTCACCTGATGGGCGCCTCTTCGATCATGGGCGCGATCAACATCATCGTGACAATCATGAACCTGCGCCTGAAGAACATGTCGCTGCTGCATCTGCCGCTGTTCGTCTGGACATGGCTGATCACCGCGTACCTGCTGATCGCGGTGATGCCGGTGCTGGCGGGCGCGGTCACGATGCTGCTCACCGATCATTTCTTCGGCACGCGCTTCTTCAGCGCGGCCGGTGGCGGCGATCCAGTGATGTTCCAGCACATCTTCTGGTTCTTCGGGCACCCGGAGGTCTACATCCTGATCCTGCCGGCCTTCGGCATCGTCTCCGAAGTGATCCCGACGTTCTCGCGCAAGCCGCTGTTTGGCTACGACGCGATGGTGTATGCGACCGCGAGCATCGCGTTCCTGTCCTTCATTGTGTGGGCGCACCACATGTTCACGGTCGGCATGCCGCTCGCGGCGCAGCTGTTCTTCATGCTGTCGACGATGCTGATCGCAGTGCCAACCGGCGTAAAAGTGTTCAACTGGACAGCGACGATGTGGAAGGGCTCGCTCAGCTTCGAGCCACCGATGCTGTTCGCGCTGGCCTTCCTGTTCCTGTTCACGATCGGCGGCTTCTCCGGGTTGATGCTCGCGATCGTGCCCGCGGACTTCCAGTACCAGGACACCTACTTCGTCGTGGCCCACTTCCACTACGTGCTGGTGCCGGGCTCGATCTTTGCCATCATGGCCGGGGTGTACTACTGGCTGCCGAAATGGACGGGCCACATGTACGACATGAAGCTCGCGACCTGGCACTTCTGGCTGTCGGCGATCTTCGTCAACGTGTTGTTCTTCCCGCAGCACTTCCTGGGGCTCGCTGGCATGCCGCGCCGCATCCCGGACTACGCCACACAGTTCGCCGACTGGAACATGGTCTCCTCGCTGGGAGCGTTCGGCTTCGGCCTGTCGCAGCTGCTGTTCCCGTACATCATCTGGAAGTGCGTGCGCGGCGGTGCGAAGGCAACCAATGACGTGTGGGAGGGCTCGCACGGCCTGGAATGGCTGCTGCCCTCGCCGCCGCCCTATCACAGCTGGGAAACGGCGCCGAACATTCACTTCAGCGATGAAGCGGGCGAATTCGATCCCCATGCCCAGCATTCGAAGTGAGATCAAGTGCCGGGCGATGACCAGCAACGCCGCCGTGACATCAGGCGCCTCGCCATCGGATTGGCCCTGGTGGCGCTCGCGTTCTACGTCGGCTTCATCCTGTTGAGCGTCTATCGCAGCCATGCCGGAACCTGAGGACACGACTGAGCACAAGCGTACGCACCGCGCGCTGGTGCTGCGCCTGTGCGCCTTCACGCTTGGCAGTTTCGCGTTCGGCTTCGCGCTGGTGCCGCTCTATGACGCGTTCTGCCGCATCATCGGTGTGGATGACCGCGCAGCTCTCACAACGCCATCGCGCGCAGTTGAGAGCCCGCAGATTGATCGCAACGTGACGGTGGAGTTCGTCGCCAACCTGCCCACCAATGGCAGTTTCGAATTCCGCCCCGCGGTTGCCTCGATGCAGGTGCATCCGGGCAAGCTCTACGAGACGACTTTCTACGCGCGCAATCTCACCGGGCACGACACCGTCGCCCAGGCGATTCCGAGCGTAGCGCCCGGGCGAGTGTCCGGGTTCTTTCACAAGACGGAGTGCTTCTGCTTCACACCGCAGCACTTCCGCAAGGACGAGGGGCGCGACATGACGGTGCGCTTCATCCTCGATCCGGCGCTGCCGCCGGATACTGACCGCATCACGCTGGCGTATGTGTTTTATGGCCAGTCGCAAATGGCCCAGTCAGATCGCCGATAACCGCTGAACCCGAAACGACCTCCGGCAGGCAACATGGCACACGCTCACGAAGCCCACGATCCCAACAAGTACTACATCCCGCACGGGAGCCCCTGGCCGTTCTTCGGCTCGATCACGCTGTTCGTGCTGATGGCGGGCGCGATCGCCTTCTTGAACGAGTGGGATGGCGCGCTCGGCGCCTGGTCCCTGTTGCCAGGCTTCGTGATGCTGGCGCTGCTGTTCTTCTTCTGGTTCGGCACCGTCATCGATGAAAGCGAGCGCGGTATTTTCAACCTGCAGGTGGATCGCAGTTTCCGCCTGGGGATGATGTGGTTCATCTTCTCCGAAGTAATGTTCTTCGCCGCGTTCTTCGGTGCACTGTTCTATGCGCGGGAGTTCTCGGTGCCCTGGCTCGGCGGCCAGGGCGTGAAGATCTTCAGCAATCTGCTGCTGTGGAAGGACTATTCAGTCGAGTGGCCGACCAACGGGCCGGCACATATCGGCGGAGACTTCGAGATCATCCCGGCTTGGGAGATCCCGGCGCTCAACACGGCGATTCTGCTCTCGAGCGGCGTGACCGTGACGATTGCGCATCACATGCTGCGCGCCGGCAAACGTGGCGGCCTGATCCTGTTCCTCGCCCTCACGTTCCTGCTGGGCTTCACATTCGTCGGTCTGCAGGCCCACGAATACGGCGAGGCTTACCAGCACCTCAACCTCAAGTTGTCTACTGGTGTGTACGGCTCGACGTTCTTCATGTTGACCGGGTTCCACGGCCTGCACGTGACGGTGGGCGCGATCATGCTGCTGGTCATCTGGCTGCGTGTGCTCAGGGGACATTTCACCCCGCAGCGTCACTTCGCCTTCGAGGCGGTGAGCTGGTACTGGCACTTCGTCGATGTAGTGTGGCTGGGACTCTTCGTCTTCGTCTACTGGCTCTAGGGCAGCTCTGCACAGGTGCAGAGCTGCCCCTGACCTCGCCGTTCACTGCCCCACCGCGTGCGGCGACAGCAGCCCGCGCGAATACGCGAGCATGAGCAATGCAAACAACAGCACCGACAGGCTGATGCGCCAGGTGAGCGCGCGCAGCATCTGCTTCGAATCACCCTTGCCGCGCGACAGATGAAACAGGGCCGATCCCAGGCTCACAACGATGGCGATCAGCATCAGGACGACCAACAGCTTGATGAGCGGCACGTCGGGTTCCCTCGTGAGGCTGCTGCGCGGCAGTATAGGTCCTTAGGCAATGAGGCTGCGAATTGGTGCGCACGTTCTCGAGGCCGGATGGCCGTCGACACTCTTAGTCATCACTCTGCTTGCCGTACTTCTTACACTTGGACTATGGCAACTCGATCGCATGCGCGAAAAACAGCTGCTGTTCGCGGAGTTTGCCGCCGGCACGCGCGCGACGGTCAACCTCATGTCGCTGCCAGCGGGCACAGACGCGCGCTACCAGCACGCTACCGTGGCCGGCCACTACGACAGCGAGCACCAGGTGCTGCTCGACAACATGACGCACCAGGGACGGGTGGGGTATCGCGTGTTGACGCCGCTCAGATTCGGTTCCGAGCGTACGCTGCTGGTGGATCGCGGCTGGATCCCGATGGGAGACAGTCGCCAGCAGATCCCGGATGTAAGGGTGGGCACGCAGGATCGTGTCGCCACGGGCCGGCTCGATGAGTTGCCGCGCGCTGGAATTCATCTCGCCACGCCGTCCGACGCAAATGCTCCATGGCCACGTGTGCTGAGCTATCCGACCATGGAAGAAGTTCGCAACGCCGTGTCGCGCGATCCGTATCCCTACATCCTGCTGCTCGATGCCGATCAGCCTGACGGCTTCGTGCGCGAGTGGCAGCCCGCAACCTTTCCCCCGCAACGTCACTTGGGGTATGCAGTAACCTGGTTCGCGCTGGCAGCGACACTCCTGGTTATCTACGTGGCCACGAACCTGCAGCGCGGCGGAGCCAAGTCGTGACCGAAGCCGACTCCACCAAGTCCCGTCAGCGTCGACAGCTGCTATTGATCGCGCTGTTGTTCCTGTTGCCGGTGGCACTCGCTTTCTATCTGTACTACGGGCATGGCAACTGGCGCCCCACAGATACGACCAACCACGGCGAGCTCATCCTGCCGCCACGTGCGTTGCCGGCAGTGACGTTGCGCGGGCCCGCAGGGTCTGCGAGTGAGCGACCGTTCGATAATTCATGGTCGCTGATATACGTAGGTGATGGCAGTTGTGATGCTCGCTGTCGTGAAGCGCTGTACGTGATGCGGCAGGTGCGTCTCGCCCTCAACCGGGACAGTGACCGCGTGCAGCGGGTCTTCCTCTATCGAGGTGACTGCTGCGATGAACCGTACTTCTCCCAGCAGCAGCAGGGACTGATCAGGCTGAATCTGGACTCCGACGTGGGCGGGAGACTCCTGCGCGCATTTCCCGCTCCCGCGGCGGAGTCGGGTCGCATCTGGCTCGCCGACCCGCACGGCAACCTCATGATGAGCTACCCATCCGGAGTGGACGCGGGGGGAATGCTCGCCGACCTCAAGCGCCTGCTAAAACTATCGCACATCGGGTAGACGTGATGACCGGTCTGCGTGTGTTTCGCCTGCTCAGCATTACTGCGTTCATCCTGTGCTTCGTGGTCGTCGTGCTCGGCGCGTACGTTCGCTTGAGTGCTGCAGGTCTCGGTTGTCCAGACTGGCCGACCTGCTATGGGCACATCACGGCCCAGGGAGCGCTCGAGAACTCCGAAGCCATCAACGCCGCGCATCCAGAACGCCCGCTCGATTACCGCAAGGCAGTCCGCGAGATGGTGCACCGCTATGCCGCAGGCACGCTCGGTCTGCTCATCGTCGCCATGGCAACGATCGCCATCCGGAATCGCAGCGAGCCACGACAGCCCATTCGTCTGCCGCTGATCCTGCTGGCGCTCGTCGTGCTGCAGGGTGCGCTCGGAATGCTCACCGTGACGTGGCTTCTCAAGCCGCTGATCGTCACGCTGCACCTCCTCGGCGGCATGGCGACGCTCGCCTTATTGTGGTGGATGGTGCTGCAGCCGGAGCATCGTGAGCTGCACCGCAATGAGCTCGCATTACGGCCGCTCGCCATAGCTGCGCTCGCCGTGCTGAGCGTACAGATAGCGCTCGGCGGCTGGACCAGCAGCAACTACGCGGCGGTCGCCTGTCCCGATTTTCCGACCTGCCAGGGAAGCTTCTGGCCGCACATGGATTTCAAGGACGCGTTCGTGCTCTGGCGCGGGCTCGGCATCGATTACGAGGGCGGCGTGCTCGACCACCCGGCGCGCATCGCCGTCCATGTGGTGCATCGAATTGGCGCACTGCTCACGACCGTCGTTTTCTTGTTTATCGCAGTCCTGAGCGTTACGCGTGGCCGAAGTGCGAGGATGCGCGGCGCCGGCCTGGGCGTCGCAGCGATGCTGGTGCTGCAGCTGGCAATTGGCATCGCCATGGTCACGAAGGGGTTCCCGTTGTCACTCGCCACGGCGCACAATGCCGGTGCGGCACTGCTGCTGTTGAGCGCGGTCGCGCTGATTCGTGCACTGTCTCCCCTGAGCGCGACCTGGTTTGCGGGTGAGAGAAGAATATGAGTGAAGAGAGCCTCAGTCAGCAGGCGTCGGACCTCGGCCCGCGATCCGCGCGCCTGCACGATTACTTCGAGCTCACCAAGCCCAAAGTCGTCGCCCTCATCGTCTTCACCGCGGTCGTCGGGATGTTGCTCGCTACGCCGGCCTTGCCGCCCTTGTCGATCGCCGCATGCGCCACGCTTGGCATCTGGCTCGCGGCCTCCTCAGCCGCAGCGATCAATCACGTGCTCGACCGGCGCATCGATGCAGAGATGGCACGCACGCGTCGGCGGCCCATTCCCACCGGTCACGTGAACGAAGTGAGCGCGTTGCTGTTCGCGTTTGCTCTCGGCCTCGCGTCGATGCTGATCCTGGCGCTGCTCGTCAATCCGCTCACGGCACTGCTCACGTTTGCATCGCTCATCGGCTACTCGGTGATCTACACGCTGTGGCTCAAACGTGCGACGCCGCAGAACATCGTCATTGGCGGTGCGGCGGGTGCAGCGCCACCGGTTCTCGGCTGGACTGCAATCACCAATAGCGTCGATCCCAACGCGCTACTGCTGTTCCTCATCATCTTCACGTGGACGCCGCCACACTTCTGGGCGCTCGCGATCGCGCGCCGCGATGACTATGCGAAGGTTGGCTTGCCGATGTTGCCGGTGACGCATGGGATCGAATTTACGCGGCTGCATATTCTTCTCTACACCATCCTGCTCGTCATCGTCACGCTCCTGCCGTATCTCACCGGCATGAGCGGTCTCATCTACCTCGGCGGCGCGCTGATTCTCGACGCCTTGTTCCTGCGTCATGCGCTGGTGCTGCTGCGCGGTACGGAGCTGCCAATCCGCACCTTCCGATTCTCGATCAATTACCTCATGTGGCTCTTCGCGCTGCTGCTGGTTGATCACTACTTCGTGACGGCCTGACCGGCGGGCCACTCGACAACCGATGACTTGAAGTAAGTCAGGCGCAGCGCGGTGTCACGAGCCGCGCTTGAGCCGATAGCGAGCAAACTCGCGCCAACTTCCATCCGGTGCGCGCACCGAATCGATGACTTCGAGCTCATCCGGCTGTACCAGCCGATAGCTCGAGCGCCCGCGCGGTTTCTCGTTGTCGCGCCAGATCGCAACCAGGGTGGTATCGAACACCTGCACATCGAGCGCGTATACGGTCCCCTGCGAATCAAACCAGCTGCCACGCAACTGCCCATCGGCAGCCGGCCAATAGAGCGCGAGGCCTTCGAACAACTGGCGGGTCGCTGGCGGCCCGACCTGATTGGAGAGGCTCAGGCGCACGAAACGGCCGCCCAAGACGCGCTCGAACTGCAGTGTCAGCTCCGCCGCGACACCGCTGTTACTGCCGGGCCCGTGCCAGCTTCCGATCCACCGCGCGAGTTCCGGCATATGGGCGGCGGGCTGCGTGGCAGCGATCGACCCGCACGGGTGTAGCGAAGCGAAAGCTAGCGCTGTCAGAAAAGCGCGTACGACGCGGATCCTCATGGAGACTCCTTCTTGAAGCGGTTTTGAAGTCTACGCTGGAGCCCGCGTTGCCCGGTTGCAGTGCCGCTACGTTCAGGTTTGATCCGCGAGGCGTCCTGTTTCAAACTGCGAGCCGTCGTGTCGGCAGACCGAGCCGCAACTTTCGGCGTTTGCGACTCTCGAAAGCGCCTGATCGAAAGAAAGTTCACGTGCGGGAGATACGCTCATGACGATCGCGAAAAAACTGATGTTGCTGGTGGCAATCGGCGCCTGCGCGGCGTTGCCGGACTCGGCAGCTCAAGCCAATGGTGGTGGCGCGATGCCGACGCCCGAGCCCCGGACCACCGAGCGGCGAGAAATCACACCTCAAGAGCAGGCCACGTCGAGCTACAACGCCGGCGTCAAGCAGATCCGCAAGGCGGACGAGTACCAGCAAGACGCCGAGCAGGCAAGCAGCCCGGAAAAACGTGACAAGGCGATGAAGAAAGCCAGCGGGGCTTACGAGAAGGCGCTCGACTACTTCCAGGACGCCACCTCGCTCGATCCGTCGATGTACCAGGCCTGGAATTACACCGGGTATGCACAACGGCATCTCGGTCACTATGACAATGCGCTCACGGCGTATGCGCAAGCGTTGCGGCTGAAGCCAGGCTTCGCCGACGCAATCGAGTATCGCGGCGAAGCGTACCTCGGCCTCAACCGACTCGATGATGCGCGGCAGGCATACATGGAACTCTTCTCCGCCTCGCGCAAGCATGCGGATCAACTGCTGAGCGCGATGCAGAAGTTCGTCGCCTCCCGGCGTGCGACTCCCAACGGAGTCGAGCCCCAGGCCCTGGACGCGTTCGCCCAATGGGTACAGGAGCGCGCCACGATCGCACAGCAGACGGCTTCGCTCGATACTGGCGTGGCCTCGACCAGCTGGCGCTGATATCGCTGACGCCTGAGATCACAAGCCACTACAGACGCCTGCGCCGCGATCTCGGCGCTCTCGCTTGCGCCCTGGCGCTGATCATGAGTGGCAGTGCAGTGGCCGGGCCCGCCGCGCCAGCGGACCCGCGCTCGGAGTTTGACTGGAATCTGCCACGCGGATTTCCACCTCCCTTCGTGCCCGCCGGCAACCCGATTACGGACGCAAAGGTCCTCCTCGGCCGCGAGCTGTTCCATGAGCCGAAGCTCTCGGTTACAGGAAAGCAATCCTGCTCGACCTGTCATCGTCAGGAACTCGCTTTCACCGATGGCAAACCGAGAGCCGTTGGCGCGACCGACCAGCTGCACCCACGCAGCGCGATGAGCCTGACAAACGTTGCCTACAACCCTTCATTCACTTGGGCGGACCCGAGCTTCGATTCGCTCGAAGCACAGGTGCTGCAGCCGCTGTTCAATCAGCATCCGGTCGAGATGGGCGTTGCAGGTCACGAGCGGCAGGTGACCGAAGCACTGCGCACGGATTCGCGTTACCCCGGACTCTTTGCCAGCGCTTTTCCTGATTCCGCCGATCCTGTTTCCATCGCCAACATCGCGCGTGCCATCGCGAGCTTCGAACGCACCTTGATTTCGGGCCGGTCCGCTTTCGATCGCTACGTTTTCGACGACGACGGTTCCGGGATGAGCGCAGCGGCGCGGCGCGGGATGGCGCTCTTCTATTCCGAACGCGTCGGTTGCGTGCAGTGTCACTCGGGAATCAATTTCTCCGGCCCGGTGCGCACCGCGCGACAGCCGGCGGTCGAGGCTGTCTACGCGAACACCGGGCTCTACAACCTGGACGGTCACGGCGCCTATCCGCCCGATGCTGCGGGGATCAGGGACGTCACGGGCAACAAGCAGGATGAGGGCCACTTTCGGGTCCCCACACTGCGCAATATCGCGCTCACCGCGCCCTACATGCATGACGGCAGCATCGCGACGCTTGCCGAAGTCATCGACCACTACTCGGCGGGCGGCCGGCAGATCCCGCTAGGTCCGGCTGCTCACAACACATTCAGAGATGCACGCGTCCGACCGTTTCAGGTGACGGCAGAGCAGAAAATAGATCTCGTCGCATTCCTGGAAAGCTTGACGGATGCGGAATTCGTGGCGAATCCGCGTTTTCACCGCGACGCCAAGTGATCCTAGTCTTCGGCACGCGGAGTGGCGTAATGTCGCCGCAAACCGGCATGAGGGCGCGGCACAATGCAGGACGGAACATCGACACCGGGTCAGAGCCCGTTCTACACGCGTGTCTTCGCACTCGCGATGCTGGCAGTGCTGGTGGTGCTGCTGTGGAAGGTGCTGCAGCCGGTCGCCACTACGCTGGCGTGGGCGCTGCTGTTCGCATTCCTCTTGTATCCGCTGCAACGGCGCATCACCGCCTGGCTGGGGGGGCGCGCTGGTGGATCGGCTTTGCTGCTGACGTTTGCCACCCTGCTGGTACTCGTCGGTCCACTGGCCGCACTCGGTGTCGCGTTTGCGCGCCAGGCCGCATCACTTGTCGATCGGCTGCAGGCGAACTACGGCTCCCTGAGCGAGGTCGGCGGGGGATCCCTGCAGAGCATTCCGGTTATCGGCCCGGCGATTGCGTGGATCGAGCGCAATACGATCCTCACGTCCGAGCAGTTGCGCGATTGGCTGATCACAGGCTCTCGTTCCCTCCTCGAGCATGTCGGATCGGTCGGAGGATCGATATTCGTCGGCGCGCTGGGAACCATGGTCGGCTTCGTGATGATGCTGTTCCTGCTGTTCTTCTTTTTGCGTGATGGCGCAAGGATGGAGTCTCATCTTGTCGCCCTGGTGCCGATGCCGGACGCACGCAAGCAGCAACTGATCACCTACCTCGCCTCGGTCACGCGTGCGGTAGTGTTCGGGACGCTCCTCACCGGTGTGCTACAGGGTGCATTGATCGGCGTCGGTTTTGGAATCGTACATCTGCCCTCGCCGCTGGTGTTCGCGGTCATAGCGGCGCTCCTGTCATTACTTCCGATCGGCGGAACTGCACTGGTGTGGATTCCCGCGGCGTTGTACCTGCTCGCCGAGGGTCGCTACGGGGCGGCCATCTTTCTCGCAATCTGGGGTGCGCTGCTGGTCGGCCTCATGGACAACCTGCTGAAGCCGCTGCTGATCTCCGGCCGGGTCGAAGTGCCCACAGTGGCGATCTTCCTGGGCGTCCTCGGCGGGCTGTCCGCGTTTGGGCCGATCGGCATGTTCCTCGGCCCGGTGCTGCTGGCGATGACGATCGCGGTGCTGCGCTGGGCCGAGGAGCATCAGAAAGCTCTGGTCTGAGCGCGCTGAAGTCACACCTGGGGCCGGTGATAGAATGCGCGGCCCATGGATGTGTCTTATATCCTCGATCCGCTCAACGATGCGCAACGCGCGGCTGTCACCGCGCCGCTTACACCGACACTAGTGCTCGCGGGCGCCGGCAGCGGCAAGACGCGCGTGCTCACGCATCGTGTCGCATGGCTGATTCGCGTCGAAGACGTTTCTCCACACAGCGTTCTCGCTGTCACGTTCACCAACAAGGCTGCGGGCGAAATGCGCGGCCGCATCGAAACACTCCTGGGCATACCGAGCGCGGCTTTGTGGGTGGGGACCTTTCACGGCCTGGCGCATCGGCTACTGCGCATGCATTGGCGCGAAGCGTCACTGCCGCAAAATTTTCAGATCCTCGACGCCGAGGATCAGCTGCGCCTGGTGCGCAAGGTGCTCAAGGCGATGAACCTCGACGAAGCGCGTTGGGTGCCACGCGAGGTGACGTGGTTCATCAATGCCCAGAAGGACGAGGGCCTGCGACCGAAACAGCTCAAGGACCACGGCGATCCGACGCGCCGCGAGTTTATCCGGATCTACCAGGCATACCAGGACGCCTGCGAGCGTGCGGGCGTGGTGGATTTTGCCGAGCTGCTGCTGCGAGCCTATGAAACCCTGCGCGATCACCCGGATCTGCTCGCGCACTACCGCGGGCGCTTCCGCCACCTGCTGGTGGACGAGTTCCAGGACACCAATCTGATCCAGTACGCCTGGCTCAGGCTCATGGCAGGCGAGCACGGCGTGCCGTTTGTGGTGGGCGATGATGATCAGTCGATCTACGGCTGGCGCGGCGCGCGCATAGAGAACCTGCAGCAGTTCCAGCGCGACTATCCGGGCACGACACTGTTCCGGCTGGAGCAGAACTACCGTTCGACCGGTACGATCCTGGCAGCAGCCAACGCGCTGATCGCGAACAACTCAGCCCGTCTCGGCAAGAATCTATGGACCAGCGGCGAGCAGGGCGAGCTCATCAAACTCTATGCGGCATTCAACGAGCGCGACGAGGCGGATTTCGTGGTGAGTCGCATCCGCGAATGGGTAAAACGCGGCGGTGCACGGCGCGAGATCGCCATCCTGTATCGTTCCAATGCCCAGTCGCGGGTATTCGAAGAAGCGTTCCTGAGCGCCAGCATCCCTTATCGTGTCTATGGTGGACTGCGGTTCTTCGAACGCGCCGAGATCAAGGACGCCCTCGCATACCTGCGTCTCACTTCGAATCGGGACGATGATGCTTCCTTCGAGCGCGTAGTGAATCTGCCCACGCGTGGTATTGGTGCGCGCAGCATGGAAATCGTGCGCGAATACGCCCGCGCCAATGCCTGCTCACTTTGGCGCGCCGCCGGCGCGTGCCTTACGGATACGCTGGGGCCCAAGGCCGGAGTCGCAATGCACGCTTTCATGAGCCTGATCGAGCGGCTCGCGCAGCAGATCCGTGCGCTGGAACTGCACGAACAGGTCGATCACGTGATCCAGGCGAGCGGCCTGCTCGAGCATCACAAGAAGGAAAAGGGCGATCGCGGCGAGGCGCGGGTCGACAACCTGCTCGAGCTCGTGAGCGCGGCACGCGGCTTCACCCAGGAATCGGGCAGCGATATGACGCCGTTGAACGCCTTCCTGTCGCATGCGGCCCTGGAGGCCGGCGAGGGGCAGGCAGAGGCGTGGGAGGATTGCGTTCAGATGATGACCCTGCACTCCGCCAAGGGCCTGGAATTTCCGATCGTATTCATCTGCGGCCTGGAGGATGGGCTGTTTCCGCATCAGCGCTCGCTCAATGACCTGGGGGGCCTCGAGGAAGAGCGCCGCCTGTGCTATGTCGGCACGACGCGCGCGATGCGCGAGCTGGTGCTCACTTACGCCGAGCAGCGGCGCCTGCACGGCGTGGACTCGCTTGGCCAGGTGTCGCGCTTCGTCAATGAGCTTCCGGACGAGCTGATCGAGGAGGTGCGCCCGCGGATCCAGATCTCGCGACCGGTGCACTTTCATGGCGGGAGGCTGGAGGAGCCCGAGATTCCCGGCATGCGTCTTGGACAGCGTGTGCGGCATGGCAAGTTCGGCGAGGGCGTCGTGCTCAACTTCGAAGGCCAGGGCTCGCACGCCCGGGTACAGGTGAATTTCGAACGCCAGGGCACGAAGTGGCTGATGGTCAGCTACGCCAACCTGGAGCTCATGTGAAGATCATCGTGCTCGGCGCCGGCCAGGTCGGCCGCACTGCTGCCTATCACCTGTCACGCGAAGAAGCCAACGAAGTCACCGTCGTCGACATAAATGAGGAAGTACTGCGCGATCTGCAGGACCGCCTCGACATCCGCACTGTGAACGGCAACGCGTCGAGCCCCGTGGTACTCGAGGCCGCGGGCGCCGCAGATGCCGAAATCATCGTCGCGCTGACCTCGAGCGATGAGGTCAACATGCTGGCCTGCCAGGTCGCCTACACGCTGTATCGCACGCCCACAAAGATTGCGCGCATCCGGGCACCCGACTATTTCCGACGCGCCGGGTTGTTCGCCGAAGGGGGCATCGCCGTCGATACATGGATCAGTCCAGAACAGCTGGTGACCGAATACATCGAGCGCCTGATCCGCTATCCGGGTGCCTTGCAGGTGCTCGACTTTGCCGACGGCAAGGTGCGCCTCGTGGGCGTGCGCGCGCTGCGCGGCGGGCTACTCGTCGGTCAACGCTTGCGTGCGCTGCCCGAGCACATCCGCGGCACCGACGCGCGCGTTGCTGCGATCTATCGCAACGGCCAGAGCATCGTTCCGCAAGGCGATACGGTGATCGAGAACGGCGATGAGGTGTTTTTCCTCGCAGCACGCGCGGACATCCGGCTGGTGATGAGCGAGATGCGCAAGGCTGAAAATCCAGCCAAGCGCATCGTGATCGCGGGCGGCGGCAATATCGGCTTCAGGCTGGCGAAAGCGCTCGAGGAGCACAATCAGGTCAAGCTCATCGAGCGCGACAACCGGCGTGCGCGGCGGGTCGCGGAACTGCTCACCAACACCATCGTGCTGAATGGCGATGCCGCCGATGAAGAGCTGTTGGTGGAGGAAAACATCGACAGCGCCGATGTGTTTGCCTCGCTCACCAACTCCGAAGAGGCCAACATTCTCTCCGCGATGCTGGCCAAGCGCCTGGGCGCGCACAAGGTCATGGCGCTGATCAACAAGCCTTCCTACGCCGAGCTCATGGAGAGCGGCCCGATCGACATCGCGATCTCGCCCCAGACGGTCACAATCGGTTCACTCCTCGCACACGTGCGCCGTGGCGATGTGGTCCGTGTGCACAGCCTGCGGCGCGGCGCGGCCGAGGCGATCGAGGCAATCGTGCACGGCGAGTCCGGCACCTCGCGCGTAGTCGGCCGGCGGATCGAGGACATCGATCTGCCGGAGGGCACGACGATCGGCGCGATCGTGCGCGGGGACAACGTGATCATCGCGCACCATGACACGGAGATTCACGCTGACGATCACGTCATCCTGTTTCTCACCGACCGCAGGCATATCGAAGCTGTCGAGCGATTGTTCCAGAGCGGCACCTCGTTTAACTGAGGCTGGTACGTGCTCGCGGTAGTCCATGTCCTCGGCCAGTTGCTGTCGATCTTCGGCGTGACCTTCCTGCTGCCGACAGCCGCATCACTCATCTACCGAGATGATACGTGGTGGCACTTCGTGCTCGCCGGGCTCATCAGCAGCGGCGTTGGTCTCCTTATCTGGGCCAGCACGCGACGCTTCAAACGCGAGCTCAAGTCCCGCGACGGTTTTCTCCTGGTAACTCTCGCATGGGTGCTGGTGGCGGGTGCGGCCACGATCCCGTTGCTGCTGACAATTCCGGGCCTGAGCTTCACTGACGCGTACTTTGAGACCACCTCTGGCCTGACGACCAGCGGAGCAACGATCCTCACGGGCATCGATGGACTGCCGCCGGCGATCAATCTTTGGCGCTGCGCGCTGCACTGGTTCGGGGGCATGGGGATCATCGTGCTGGCGCTCGCGATCCTGCCACTGCTCGGCGTCGGCGGCATGCAGATCTACAAAGCTGAAGCACCGGGTCCCGTGAAGGACACGAGGCTTACGCCGCGCATTACTGAAACCGCCAAGGTACTGTGGTTTACGTACACCGGCATCACGTCAGCCTGCATCATCGCGCTGAAGCTCTGCGGAATCAGTTGGCTGGATGCGATCTGTCACGCGTTTTCCGTAATGGCACTGGGCGGATTCTCGACCTACGACGCCTCCATCGCGCACTTCAACTCGCCCGCCGTCGAGCTGGTGTTGATGGCTTTCATGCTCATCGCCGCGATGAACTTCGGCCGCCATTTCCTCGCGTTGCGCCGCCTGTCACTCGCGCCGTATGTCGCCGATCCGGAAATCGGGCCCATGCTGCGCGTGATCGCAGTCAGCATCCTGCTGCTGGCAGGCATCACTGCTGCGGGCGGCACGTATTCGAACTTCGGAACCACCCTGCGTCATGCAGCGTTCGCGGTGATCTCCATGGGGACGACCACCGGCTTCGTGACCGAGGACTGGGAGAAGTGGCCGCCCTTCGCGGGCTACTGGCTGCTGCTGCTCACCGGCATCCTGTGCAACACGGGCTCGACTGGCGGCGGTATCAAGATGTTCCGCACGCTTCTCCTGTGGCGGCAGGCATTGCGCGAGATGCGCCTGATGGTGCACCCCCAGGCTGTAGAGCCGATCCGCATCGGCGGTCAGGTGGTTCCCAATCGCATCGTTTACGCCGTGCTGGCATTCATATTTCTGTACTTCATGACCGTAGTCACGCTGACGCTGACCCTGCTGTTGTCGGGTCTGGATTTCAGCAGCTCGATGTCCGCTGTCATTTCCTCGATCAACAATACCGGCCCCGGGTTGAATCGCGTCGGGCCCTCCACCAACTACGGCTCCCTCTCGGATTTTCAGACCTGGGTCTGCACGCTCGCGATGCTGCTCGGGCGACTGGAAATCTTCAGCGTCCTGGTGCTGTTCACGCCCACGTTCTGGCGCAAGTAACGCCGCACTCGCGTTGCTCCGAATTTGGCCGTGGAAAAGTCCAGGTTCGGCGCGCATTCCGGGCGAGCCATCCCAGATTCCGGACATTCGTCCCGCGCAGCCTCAAAACCCTGCCGAATTTTTCACTTCCTGTGTTGCCGGGATCATACAGGAGTGGCATGATCCACTACGGCAACCTTCGTAGTTTTATGGCCGCCACCGCAACTGCCTCGACCGCGCCCGCGCCGCTCGCGTCACCGCTCACGGTGGCCGCGCAATGGCGCCTTATTCTCGAAATCACGCTGCCTTTCTGGCTTTTCATGACCAGCGAGCGGCTGATCACCTACATGCTTGCAAGCACCAGCAATCCGATGGTGATCATTGCCCCGCCAGATGTGCGCATCGGTCAACACCTGCTTCTGCTACCGTTGTTGCTGTTGTGCTACAAGGCGGCACTGTCGGTTGGATGGCCTCAAACGGGACGGCCAGTCGCGCTGGCGAAGCACCTTGGGCTCGCAATGCTGTTTGCCTGCGCGGCGCGCCCGGTGCTGGTGTTCCTCACCGCATACCGCCGCGATGAATGGAGCCTGCTGTACGAGTTGATCGACTCCGAGCTCGGCCGGTACGCGTGGGCGATGATGTGGCTGTCATCGCTCTGCGACTTCGTGCTGTCGTACTGGTTCGGACTGGTGCTGGTCGTGGGCGTGCGCACGTACCGTGAGCTCAGGGATGAAAAGCTGCGCGCGTCGTGGCTGCGTGATGAATGGACGCACTCACGCCTGCAGGCGCTGCGCATGCAGCTCAATCCTCATTTCTTGTTCAACACGCTGAATGCCGCAGTCGCGTTGGTGCGCAGCGATGCATCCGCCGCGGAACAGATCCTGGTTCGTCTCGGTGACCTGTTGCGTCGCACATTCCGCGACGGCGGGTCGGAGCAGGTGCTGCTTGCCAGTGAAGCGGAATTCGTGCGGCAGTATCTGGAGATCCAGTCGCTGCGCTTTACAGATCGACTGAAGTTCGAAGTCGAGGTACCTCGGGAACTGGAACGCGCGCTGGTGCCGGGGCTGCTGCTGCAGCCACTTGCCGAAAACGCGGTCGTACACGGTGTCAGGAATGAGAGCGATGTGGTGCTGGTGCGTGTGAGCGCTCGCCGCGAGCGCAGCGATCTCGTCATGGAGGTCGCAAACACTGCATCAGCCCACGCGCTGCTCGAGAGCCGCCGTGAAGGTGTCGGGCTCGGAGCAACCCGCGAACGACTCAGGACCCTGTTCGGAGACGCGCAAGAGCTGTCACTCAGCACACGAGCAGACGGCTCCGTCGTGGCGCGCGTTCGCATTCCGTTCATCCAGGCCCCGGCGGGGCGGGGCGCTTGATCGCTGGCAGGTTGTCATGGATACCCGGACTGGCGACGACTTGAACGCTCGGCCACTGCGCGTCGCAGCCGACGCCGTGCCGATCCGTACTCTTATAGTCGACGACGAATCGCTGGCACGGCAAAGGCTGCGTGAGCTCTGCCGCCTGGAAGCTGACGTCGACGTCGTCGGCGAATGCAGTCATGGCGGGGAAGCAGTGCAACTCGTCGAGGCGCTACGCCCTGACCTGCTGCTCCTGGACGTAGAGATGCGTGAGACCAGTGGCTTCGATGTGCTGCGTCGACTGCCGAAGAGCGCCGCTCCGCTGGTCGTGTTCGTGTCGGCTTTCGAGCACTACGCCTTCAGTGCCTTCGATGTCGAGGCCGTCGACTACCTGCTGAAGCCATTCGATCGCAGCCGTTTTCAGCAGGCTCTTGGCCGCGTTCGTCAGCGGCTTGCCAGCTCACGCGACTCACAATTACGGGGAGAAATCGCTGACGCCGTGCGCGGCGCGCTGGCGGACGTGACGCCGCAACTTGCACCACCCTTACCGCGCATCGTTGCGCAAAAAGACCAGCGGCTGACGTTCATCGATCCGCAGGATATCGATTGCGTCGAGGCCGACCGCAACTACGTCGGTATCCGCGTCGGCCAGGATGTGTATCGCATTCGATGCACGATGCGCCAGGCGCAGGAAATGCTCGACTCCGCTTCCTTCCTGCGCATTCACCGCTCGGTGATCATCAATACGCGCCGCATTCGCGAAATGGAGCGCTGGCTTCATGGCGAGTACGTCATTACGCTGCAGAGCGGCCACCGCTTCACCTCCGGACGTACCTATCGGCGCCGGATCCACGCCTATCTGCACAACGGCTTGACCTGACACGCGCGGCAGAACTGCGCGGTCAAGCGGATATCAGGTGCTGATGTAGCGCTCGAGCTGCTCGATCTGTTCCTGCTGCGATTCGATGACGGCCTTCACCAGATCGCCGATTGAAACTACGCCGAGCACGCTGCCGTTTTCCACCACCGGCAGGTGACGGATGCGCTTGTCCGTCACGATCTGCATGCATTCGTTGACGGTGTGCGCGGGCTTCACCGTTATGACTGGTGAGGTCATGATCTGCCGGACCGGCGTGTCGGCCGACGAGCGCCCGAGCAGGATTACTTTGCGGGCGTAGTCACGCTCGGAAATGATGCCAGCCAGTTCCGTGCCGCGCATCACCAAGAGAGCGCCGACGTACTTTTCGGCCATGAGGCGAATGGCGTCCAGCACGGGAGTATCGGGTGTAACCGAATAAACCTGCGCTCCCTTGCGCTCGAGCAGATGTTTGACGGTGAGCATGGCCGCTTCTCCGATGGACGAGCCGTTCGACAACCGATTCTACGCCGACACTTCAGCCAGGGAAGTCCGGGTAGACTGGCGCCATGCAGCGCGGTGGACCGAGAAGTACGATTCCGCCGCCTTCCGAGCGGCGGCCGGCCGGGCCGCGCTGGCCCTTGCAGGTGCTAATCGGGGTCGGCGTCGTTGGTGCGGTGCTTCTCGGGCTGCGCCTTCTGCGCAACGAGCCCACCGTCGCGCAGAATCCGGCTGACAGCGCCACACGATCGCGAGTTGACGTAGCGCAAGCCGCGCGACCAGCGCGCGCCAGCTATAGCGCCATCAGCTTCGCGCGTTCCCGCCGCACCGCTCGACCTGGATGCCTTCGTCGGCCAGCTACGGCGCGTGGAGTCCTACGTCATTCTCGGAGATATCGCAGTCCCGGAGAGCATTCGAGTTTCTGTTTCCGAGCTACGTATCGCCGCAAGCGGCCGCCGCGCTCGAGGAGCGGGCTGCGTGCAAACGACAGAGATGCCAACGTCGCATTGTCGCGTCTCGAGCATGCGTGCCAGGGAGAAGACGCCGGACACAACGCGTTCGTTCGAGATGGCAAACGCTGAAGCGGCTGCGCGCGCGACCAAGATGCCGGCGCGACACACGTGAGCGCATCAAAGCGAGCATTGCTGCGAGGGATGAACGCCTCGCCCGAATGTCGAAGGCATGTACAGAGGCGCGTTTCGATTCGGCGACGATCAGCCAGCGTCTGCGCGACGCGGCCTCCGCAGGGCATGAAGCGAGCCTTTGGCAGCTCGGAAACCTGGCCGACAGCCAAGCGGCACGACGGTACTGGCTCTCCGCCGCGATGTTGGGATTTGGCCCTGCCCAGGTCGACCTGGCGCAGAACCTCATGTACCACCCCGCTTCGAAAGAAAGCGGCGAGCGCGGCGCAAATGCAGTACTGGCTGCGGGCAGCAGCGAAGCAATCGTGGGTGGGCAAGGTGAATCTTGGGGAGTGCCTCATCGCTGGCTGCAACGGCCAGCCTCCCGATACCGCCACTGCCGCACAGCAGCTGCGCGAAGCAGTCTTTCTCGGCGCCGCATCTGCGCCGCAGGCGCTGGCGGCGATCCCCGCCACCGATCCCGCTGCGCCAACCGACGAAGAGATGTACGACTTCGAATCGTTTCTGCAGCAACTGAATGATCTCGGTTGTTTCGGCGCGGATTACTATCCGACTCACGCGGTGCGTACGCACGATCAGCTGCAGCAGCTCGCGTTGAGCCTCTCGCCGTCTGCGCTCGAAGAGGCGCGAAAGTCCGCTGCTCAGGCGTGGCGCGAACACGGCGCGCAGGCGCGAGCGGCCTGGCATTGCGAATGAACCGGTCGACGCTTGCAGCGCGCGCTAGTGTTTCCTGAGCACAAGATTCTTGCAGTACTGCACGTTCATGACGTTGTTGTGCCAGCCCTCGACATAGGGCTTCACCAGGTGTTTGTTGACGTAGTAGTACAGCGGGATCACGGGCTGGTCGAGGAGCATGAGACGCTCGGCCTCCTCGAGCGTGCTGCTGCGCCGCGCCGTATCGACTTCCGACGCAGCGCTGGTTAGCAAAGCGTCATATCGCGGGTTGCGGTAGCCCGGCAGATTGAGCCCGAAGTCGCTCTTGAGGTATTGCGCGAAAGTGTAGGCGTCGTTGTAGTCGCCGATCCAGCTGGAGCGGAAAACCTGCGTGACATCGTGGCGATCGATGTTCTGCAGCAGCACCTTGAATTCTTCCCCCACCAGCTCGGTCTGCACACCGAGCGATTCCTTCCACATCGATGCGATCGCGACGGCGATGCGCGTGTGGCTCTCGTCGATGTTGTAGCGGATCTCGGTCCGCAGCGGATGCTCGGACGAGTAGCCGGCCTGCGCGTAGAGCTGCCTGGCCTTCGCGACGCGCTCCGCGAACGAGAACTCTGCCCACTCGGGCCGCTGCGATTCATAGTTCGCGACACCGACGGGCACCCAGCCATAGGCGGGTAGTTCACCGCGCCCCGTCACCGATTCCGTCAGCCGCTCGCGATCGATCACCATCGAGAGCGCCAGGCGCAGCTTGGGATTGTCCTTGAAGGGTGCGCGATAGAGGTTGTAGCCGTAGTAGTAGGTACTGAGCTGTGGGGATATGTGCAGCTCCGCGCCGAGATTCTCGCGAATCCATTTGAACTGTGCCGGCGGCACCGTGTAAGTGATGTCGAGCTCGCCCGCCCGATAACGCCGCAGCTCGGCGCCCTGGTCGGCAATATGCAGATAGTTGATCGTATCGATCTTGTTGCTGGCGTTGTCCCAGTAATGCGCGTTGCGGTGAGCAACGATGTGAGAACCAACCGTCCAATCGGCCAGCACGAAGGCGCCATTCGAGACGGCATTGCCCGGACGTGCGAAATCGCGACCGAGACGCTCCAGCGTCGAGCGATGCACCGGGAATGTGCTGGGATGTGCAAGCACGCCGGGCAGGTACGGTGCCGGCGAACTCAGCCGGATGAGTACCGTACTCGGGTCCGGCGCGGTGACGCCTAGCGCCTCGGGCGGCTTGCGACCTGAAGTGATGTCGGCCGCGTTTTCGATGACATCCACAATCTCCGCGTATGGCGAGGCGGTGCGTGGATCGACAAGCCTTTGTAACGAGTAGACGAAGTCGGCGGCGAGGACCGGATCACCATTGGACCAGCGCAGGTTGTCGCGCAGCTTGAATGTGTATTGCCGCCCGTCGGCGCTCACCGACCATTCCTGCGCTGCGCCGGGTGCAGGTTTCGCGTCGCTGTCGAGAGCCGTCAGTCCCTCGTAGACGTCGCGCAGAATCGTGAGCTCGGCATCGGTGCGCGCACGCTGCGGGTCGAGTGATTCCGGCTCGGAACCGTTGCCGCGATTGAGCACCACCGGCTCATGGTCGCTTTCGGCCCCCGTGGACGCCGTATCCTTGCGTTGGCACGCGCCGGTGAGCGCGATGGCCAAGGCCATCGACACGGTCGCGAACGCTCGAGCTCGTCGGATCACGCCGCGCG
>CAWEOT010000013.1:0-15944 GCA_963810775.1 uncultured Gammaproteobacteria bacterium | reverse complement strand
CGCTCTGGTGGCCCGTTCTATGGTGACTGTCCGCTCGCAGCGACAATCGCTTCTTGGATCGCGATTAGTATCAATCCGCACAGATTGTTCACCATCTGGCGTTCGAGCGCTGCGCGCCTGCACATTGCTCGAGGCCGCCGAAGTTGCAGCGCGTGATGGAGGAACGCTGCTTGCGCAGCAATGTTTTTCTCGGTCCCGCGCTTGCGAACAAACGGCACTGCGCGGATATAGCGCACCTGACGTATCGGCTGCTCATCATGCAGACCTTGCGGTGTTCACGTCTTCTCGACGTGATCTGCTATCGACTCCAGCCGCGTTGGCTGTCGCTGCGAAGATCCTTGTCGGCGGCCGGCGACCACCGATTTACCGACAATTTCCGCGTTTCTCCTGTCGACGCGTATTGACGTGTCGGTCGCGGGCAACAGCTCGGAGCGCGGTCGGGCGGGAACGACCCGCTTGCCACGACGCACACTCACACCGATCTCAAGCGGTTAGCGACTCTGGCATTGCGCTTGCTTATCCCTATCCGCTTTTTTGGGTAAAGGCCGCTGAGCAAGCGCGCTTCCCGCATCATCAGTGCGGAAATGCGAACTGTCTCGCGAACGTCGCTTCGCGGAGACATTGCGATGCGCGCCGTTCGGCGCAATACTGCGGCCGTACCTACAAGGGCAAACCCATCGAAAGGTGGGGGCGCAAAGCTTCCGGTCTAAGGGCTTCGGCCTAGGACAGCGGGGTTGCCGGGGTCGCAGCGCGATCTCGTTAACACAGCGAGAGCTACTCTCGTTCTGTTTGCAGCAATTCCCTGACCAGCCTTCCCAACGCCGGATGTGGCGTGTGGCGCGTGTCCTCGAGCCGTTGCGACAACGCTCGTGGCACGTGGGGAGACTCACAAGTCATCGGGGGTTGAAGTGCAAGATCGCGTCTCACAGTGGATTCGTCCACTGCTTCCAGTTCTCACCGTGGTATTTCTTGTTTCGGGCTGCCTCTCCGATGGATCGCCGTCGAGCGCAGTGCAAAGTGCGCGCAACGGGAGCAGAGTTCCGATTAGCGGCGACGATCCTGCCGCGGGCGTCGACAATCCTCCCGCGACGTCCAACGGCGCACCAAAAATCCAAGGGAAGCCGCCCAGGAATGTCATTGCCGGGCAGCAGTACCTGTTCAAACCCAAGGCCAGCTGACCCCGACGGCGATCCCTTGACGTTCGCCGTGCACAACCTGCCCGCCTGGGCGAACTTCGATTCCGCGTCTGGTCGAATCTCGGGCAAGCCGACGGCCGCAGACGTGGGCTCGTACAAGGCGATCGTGGTCACAGTGACTGACGGCCAGGCGGAGGCACGTCTGCCGGAATTCGTCGTGGCGGTCGTCCAGAACGGCGACGCCAGCGTGACGTTATCGTGGGTGCCGCCCACGGAGAATACGGACGGGACGCCGCTCGTGAATCTGAAGGGCTACGAGATTCACTACGGCAATGCATCGGGCGCGTACTCCACGACGATCCCGATCGACAATCCGGGCATTACGCGTTACGTGATCGACGGCCTCGGTGCTGGCACGTACTTTTTCGCGGTGACCGCGCGCAGCGCGAGCGGCGCCGAGAGTGATTACTCGGCCGAGGTGAGCACGACGATCTCTTAGCGGCCTCTGGGGCCGCCGCGGCCACCTGGCACTGGAAACTCAGGGCCGCCGCGCGTGCAGCGGATTGCCGGTCAGCGCGCGGTTGTACGCGAAAACGTAATCCTTGGCCCACGGCTCTTCGAAGGGCATCGGTACGATCTCGAAGCCGTGATCCAGCAGGAATTCGGTGACGATCTTCTTGGTCCGGAAGAAGTCATTACCGGTTCGGTCAGCTTTGAAATCGTGGCACGCGATCTCGGCATGAGCGATGCGCCCAATCACCTCGTTCATCCCTTGAATGGCGAACTTTTCCGCGCCCTCGATGTTCGTGCGAATCACGCCGATATCGCCCACTCCAAGTTCGGCGCACACATCGTCGAGACTGCGGCCACGCACCTGGATGCAGCCGCCGCCGGCGCCCGGCAAGATTGCGTTGCTGATGTGCATCGAGCTGTCTTCGATAGACACCACCTGTTCGCGGTCGACCAGCGCGATGTTCAGCGGCGTGACGTTCGTCAGTGAGCTGTATTCACATGTTTTGACGAGACACTTGTAGGTGCGCGGATGTGCCTCGATGGCGATGACCCGGCCGCTTGGCCAACTGCGCGGGAGTACAGAATCGACTCGATACCGATGCCCGCACCCACTTCAATGACGGTTCTCCCGGTGTCGGCTGATAGAATGACAGCCAACGCTGCTGCGCCCGCTTGAGCCACAAGGCAGATTGCGTTTGCTGGAGGGCTCCCAATGGCGAATGCATCGGTCCCAAAGCGGTGAATCCAGCAGCCGTCGTCGTAGAAGATCTGACAGAGTTGCCACGAGCCCTTGCGCGCGCGGTTACCAGTGTCCCAGTACCGTTCTGCCACCGCGCCGGTCCAGAAGCGATTTCGCGAATCTGAAGCTCACGGGGTTCTACTCGAACACATAAACCTTCGTGGTGTGATCTCCGCCAACGTAGACGACGCGATCCTGACTGCTGAGGATAAAGTGCTTGATATCGTCGCTTAGCGCGTGGGTCTTCCTGACGGTACGTTTCCGACGCGATCAGCCACTTGCGTCCGCGCGCTCTCCTTCAACACGCTTTGCAGCTGGGAAGGTTCGTGACGACGGGAGTCAACACGTATTTTTCCCGCAGCGTCTCGCCGTCATAGTAGGCCTGCACGAGATCTGGAAGACTGCAACCAGTAGTCGAGACGGCCGAGATAGCCGTACACCTCGCGCGCATCGATCGCGAGAATCAAATCGCCCGGTGCTGCGTGCTTCGCGACGTATGCCGTTGGCGTCTTGAAATCCCGACGCTCCTTGATCCGGTACACGCGATAGGGCAGGCCCGCATTTGTGTAGTCGCGATGCGCCACCAACCAGGCGCGCATCGGATTGACGTCCAGCAGGACGAGCGCAGCGAGCACGACGGCACCTCATCTGCGAACTCTGCCGATTCGCGCCTTCCCGGTGCGACGCCGGCATCAACTCGCGCCACTTGCAAAGACCCAATGCCACGAAACACCAGTAGAAGGGATCTAACGGGACGTTGTAGCGGAACCCTTGATACTCGTGCTCGAGGAGTCCATTCACGAGCAACGGCATCGCAAAGACGAGGAGCAGGAAACCTGCGGCGATGTCACGATTGGATCGCGTCGCGGCGCGATCGAATGCCCACAGACCGCCGACGAACGCAACGATGGACGCCAATGGCCATTCGCGCGCGAAGCCCCAGAACTGGCTGAACCGTGGATAGTCCAGTAACTGCCTGATGACCCGAGTCACCGCAACTCCTCCGGTGCCTGGCATCGAGTGGATGTAGATTCATGCCGAACGTGAGCCCCAGCCACATCGCAAAACACACTCCCACGACAGCCGCCGCGAGCAGCACAGGGGGGTAGCGAAATCCACGGATGCCTTCCATCCTCGAGGCGGCGAGCGCAACGATGGCCAGAATCGCGAGATTGAACAACTGCAGTGCCGAGAACACGGCGACCGCGCTCAGAGAACGGTATCGATAGTCCTGAAGCTTGCGCGATATCTGCGCCAGAACATGGCCAGACCGATTGCAACTGTGCCAGCGAGCACCACGGCAAGCATCGGAGCCGCTTCACTCAGCGCGTGCAGGAGCGAAAGGTCGGGACTGGTCAGCGGGACCGAAACCGGTCCTATCTTGACACCTTCATCGAAGGTTCCCCCGAAGGCTGGATTCAGAAAGTTGGGCGTGGTCGCACGCGGATTTATCGTGAACGGCACGGAGTAACCGGCAGAGATGACGTGGCGCCAGACAAGGAAAAAGATTCCGGTCGTGAGACAGGCAACGAGTGGAAAGACGAGCTTGCCGGGATGGTGGCGCACGGCGTCCCAATTCAAGAGCGGCGGGATCAGGAACATGAGAGCGATCGCGTAACCGAGCTCGTGCAGCGAGATACTGAAGATGGCGAGGCCGATGCACAGGATCCCGCCTGCAAGACGCTCCGAGCGTACCCGATATTCCCAAATGCACAGAACGGTCAGCAGGAGAAAGAAACCGAACGCCGCATACATCCGCGCGTAACGCGCGATCTCAACATCCCAGTGCGAAAAGGTGATCAGCGTAGCTGCCAGCAGCCCGACGGCCACACCGAACAGCCGTCTTGCGAACACAAAGACCAGCGGGATCATCGCAACTCCAAACAACACCGCGGGCAAGCGTATGGCGAATTCGGAGAGTCCGAAGAGCTTCACACTTGCGGCAGTGAGATAAAGGTACACGACGCCGCGCATGTACATCAGTCCGCTCGGAAACTCCGGAACGCCCTTCTCCAGAATCAGCTTGGCTGTGATCCAGGAAATGTCCTCGTCCGAATGAATGCCGAGATCGCCAAGGTTGGCGAGACGCAGGTAGGCGCCCACGATCATCAGCCCAGCGACGAGCCACCAGGAGTTGTTTCGTATCACGCGAGCTACCAGCGCACGTTCACTCGCCAGCGGCATAGGCGGAGTCGGTCGATATATCCATCGCGTGGGTGCGCTTCGTCTGCAATCCTACGGCCTGCGTCGATTTGTGGCTCTCATGTCGTTCCGAATGTCGCGGTGCTTTGGATGCGGGTCGTCTGTGGCATCCGGACATCGCTCGCCGCTCACGGTTTGACTGTTGTTCTTGTACTGCCGAACTCGTCGGCATCATTGGCCTGCTAATGTCAAAAACCCATTCGCACGCTAGCACGTCGTCATCAAGAGATTACACCATGGCACTCGGGTCCCTGGGAGGATTGTGGGATCGTCCACGAGCCGTGCCGAGAAATGCGGCGGTGGTGGCACGGGCGCGCAAGCGGCGCTAGGCTGCGCAACCGCAGAACAACTCTGGCCGCGGCGAGTATCGCCATGTCACCGCAGGAAACAATCGTGGCCGCTGCTACGCCACCGGGACGTGGCGGCATCGGGATCGTGCGGGTGTCCGGCGCGCAAGTGCCGGAGCTGGCGCGGATCATCCTCGGCTCCCTTCCGACGCCCCGCATCGCCACCGTCACCACGTTTCGCGGTAGCGACGGCGATATCGACTCCGGCCTCGCGCTCTTCTTCACGGCGCCGTATTCCTTCACCGGTGAGCACGTGCTGGAGCTTCACGGGCACGGCGGTCCCGTGGTGATGGAAGCGCTGGTGAAGAGGGTGCTTGATCTTGGAGCGCGCATGGCGCGGCCCGGCGAATTCACCGAGCGCGCTTTCTTGAACGACAAGCTCGACCTTGCACAGGCAGAAGCGGTGGCGGATCTGATCGACAGCGGCTCGCGCGCGGCAGCGCGCGCGGCACTGCGCTCTTTACAAGGAGAGTTCTCGGCCATGGTGCAGGGACTGACCGAGGCCGTCATCGATCTGCGCGTGCGGGTCGAGGCGGCCATCGACTTTCCAGAGGAGGAGATCGACTTCCTGGCTGACGCCGACTTGAGTCAACGACTCGAGTCTCTGCTCAAGCACTTCAATTCCGTGGCTCGTCTGACCCAGCAGGGCCGGCTGCTGCGCGACGGCATGACAGTCGTCATCGCGGGCGCGCCGAATGCTGGCAAGTCCAGCCTGATGAACCGCCTCGCCGGCTACGACGCTGCGATCGTAACGGATGTTCCAGGCACGACACGCGATGTGCTGCGGGAACGCATCGACATCGACGGGATGCCACTGCACCTGATCGATACCGCGGGATTGCGTGAAGTACGCGACGTGGTCGAGGCCGAGGGAGTGAGGCGTGCGCGAGCGGAGATGATGCGTGCTGACCGCGTTCTGTTCGTCGTGGACGGTCTTGCCGACCCCGAAGGCACCAGCTACGCCAACGAGCGTGCCCAACTGCCAGCCGACGTGCCCGTGACTCTCGTGATGAACAAAGCAGATCTCGTCGATCGCGCCCCACAACTGGATGCGACGAGTTCACCGCCAAGCGTGCGGCTGTCGGCACGGACCGGCGCCGGGCTCAGTCTGCTGCACGCACATCTGAAGCAGTGCATGGGATTCATGCCGGCAGAAGCCGGCAGCATCTCAGCGCGCCGACGTCATCTCGATGCGCTGACACGCGCGCGGCGACATGTCGAAATAGGTGCTCAGCAGCTTCGCAGGCAACGTGCAGGGGAACTTCTCGCCGAGGAGCTGCGAGCTGCCCAGGCGGCGCTGGGAGAAATCACCGGCGAGTTCACGAGTGAGGACCTGCTGGAGCGCATCTTTTCCACGTTCTGCATTGGAAAGTAACAATCACAAGTACTAGCAGCGGCAGCAACCGTACCTCGCCGAGTATCGTGGTGTGAAGCTGGCGCGCACCGTCGTTGCAAGTGTTAGGCGGCTTACCGCCGCCACGAGCCAGGTCCTGTTGGCTGTGAAGCGAGTATACCGTCAGTCTTGCCCGAGCCATCCGGACAGATCGCGCCCGATGAGTTCCTGAGTGCGCCTTATATCGTCCCGACATATCTCGAGTATTTTTCGTCGTATTTGCGGATCGAGCGGCAGCTTTTGCAGGGAACGGCGCTCGATGTTCTTGAACAGCTGCTTTAGTGCCGGGCTGGAAGTGCCGAAACGTCTTAGCATCTTCCTACCTCTCGCGAGAATCGTGTACCAAAGTAGGCTTTGTGGAATCCCGCCCTCGTTCTGGGGTGTGAGGTTCGGTGCAAAAGTATCATTGATCTCAAGGAATCTGCAGAGCTCCGTTACAACCTTCCCTGCGTCGGCCTTGAGATCATCGAACAGAATTATCTTTATCTGGTTCGGGGAGAAGAGGTCGAAATATCGTTTCAGATCCAGCCAATAGAAGCGCGCCTTTATCCAAGCGGCCTCTCCGCCAAACAGCACCTCATCAAAGGGTTTCGTGATACGTCCTGCCCTGTATTCCATCATGTATCCCGAATAAAGCCTGTCGGCGGGATTTCTCAGGCAGGCAATCAGCCTTACATCAGGTATTTCAGCCTTGATTCTGGTGGCCGCTGTCGGGCTTCTCAGGTAGTTCGGCGATGCTTCGCCGATGGCTTTGGCATCCGTACAGTTTTCAAAGTAGCGCAAGTATTCCGAGTACGTCTTGACAGGATAGGAATTGGATCGAACGTGATAGGGATTTTCTCGGTCATAGGCAAAGTATCTGAGCTCCTTGAGATCCGGCATGAAGACGTCTGGATGCTGCCGTAAGTAGTGATAAAGAGAGCTTGAGCCTGTCTTTACATCGCCGATTATCAGGAAATTTGGAACTACGATCGCCATAACTGCAGTCCGTCGATAGAGGGTGCGGCCTCGCTTTGTGCAAAGAGTACCTGCCACAACGCGACGTTGATACCGTCGACCATGTGCATCGCCTTTGGCCGCGTGATGTCAAATGCAGGTGACGCGCCACGTTTTTCTAGTCGTGTAATTGAAAGGTTACACCATCGTGCCGTTGCCCTCGTACATCGGCGTCCGCGCTATCCAGCATGCGACTGATTGCCCGAGTTGCAGTAGCAACCCGTTCCAGGCCCGCCGATGGACCGTTGCCAGCCGCAGCTCGCCCGCTCGCTGGTGTGGCCGTGGCAGCAAACCACGCAACGTGATACGAATCAGCGCAGGAGCTTCGACTCATATCTATAGCGTCGGCAGATAAACGAATGACTGGCACGACGAATTTCGATCGGCTGCCACCCTCGGTGCGCAGCGCGTTGCACGAAATATTCGGCGACGCGGTCGCAGGGGTGTCGATCATCGAGAAATCCTGGCGCGTGCGCTGGCATCCACGCGCGATCGCAACCACCAGACCGAATCGGATCTATCTGCGCGGCACTATCGCGGAATTCGCGCGCGATCCGGGACTGGTGCTGCACGAGTACTTTCATGTAGTCAATCAGTGGGCGCCGCGGCGCCTGACGCGGCTGCGCTATGTGTTCGAGTGGCTCATACGTGGCTATGCCAATAATCGTTTTGAGATCGAGGCGCGCGACTTCGAAGCGGCCAATCAACGTCGTTTCTGCGTGCTGGTGGCCCGTGCGAAGGCGACGGCGGCACCGGCAGCGGACGATGCCAACGTCTAGCCGAGGATTGCTTCCCGTTCGTACAGTCGGCCCGCGATCCATGCGAGCGCGAGACCGGCTGCCAGTGTCGTGAGCACCGAAATCGCCACGTGCAGAGGCGGTAACGGCTCATCGCGAATCAACCCGGTCATCAACAGGTGCTGGCTCAGGCTCGGCACAGCCATCAGCCAGTTGCTTGGACGCAGCGAGTACAAACCTGCGAATACGATCGGCAGCGTGGGGATCAGGAGTACGAGCGTCAGGTAGCTCTGGGCTTCCTTGTAGGTACGCGTAAACGAGGCAACCACGGTCATGAGCGAAGCGCCCAGTAGCGCGAACGGCACCGCCACGACGAACACGCGTATCGCCACGGCGGGCCCGAAATTTGCGCTCATGCCAAGCGACTCCAGGGGCACGAGCTTGAGCCCGAGGGTGAAGGCCGCGAGCGTAATGGCGAGTGACAGCAGCATGAAGCAGCAGGTGGCGAGAATCTTCCCGTAGATGAGCCTGGACCGTTCCGCGGGAACGGTGAGCAGCGGTTCCAGCGAGCCTCGTTCGCGTTCCCCGGCGGTGGCATCGATGGCGAGGTACAGTCCGCCCATCAGCATCGCGAACAGGATGAAGTACGTCATCATTCCGAGCACCAGCAAGGCACGCCCGGCGGGCGTCGATACGTCGATCTCATCGATCGCGATCGGTCGAATCACCTCGGCATTCACGCCACGCGCCAGCAGGCGAGAGCTGGCAAGCTGTGAGCCGTAGGCCGTAAGCAACGCGCGCACGCGGGCAACGTATTTTCCGGTGCGATTGTCGGCGCTGTCCGAAACCAGCTGCACCGGGGCGGGCAAGCCCGAGCGCAAGCGCTGTGGATACTCCGCCGGGATGAGCAGTATTGCTTCGTGTCTGCCATTGCGGATAGCTGCACGCGCCCTCTCCAGGTCGAAGCGCACGTGCTGAATCGCGACATCGTGCTCTTCGAGAAAGTGCATGAGGTTCGGGGCGAGGGCGCTGCCGTCAACCGCGAGGGCCACCTTCTCGTCGAATTCGCTCACGGTCTTCTCGAGCAGCAATCCGATCATCACGGCGAACAGCACCGGACCGAACAGCGGACCGAACACCAAAGCCGACAGCAACGTGCGCCGGTCACGCAGGTTTTCCGTCATCTCCTTGAGCCACACTATGGCGATCGCGCGCACTACTGCAGGCCTTCCGCGCTGCCGATCGCGGCGACGAACGCATCTTCCAGGCTGTCGGTGCCGCTGCGCGTGCGGATCTGATCCGGGGTGCCACGTGCCACAACCACGCCACGCGCGATGATCACGACCTCATCGCATAACGTCGCGACTTCCTGCATCACGTGGCTCGAAAAAAGCACGCAGTGTCCCTCATCGCGCAGCCGCCTGAGGAGGCTGCGCAGTGCACGTGTCGCCATCACGTCGAGTCCGTTGGTGGGCTCATCCAGCACCACGTTGCGCGGCGAGTGGACGAGCGCACGCGCGATCGCGACCTTGAGCCGTTGGCCTTGGGAGTATCCTTTGGCGCGGCGATCGACGAAGTCGCCCATCTCCAGCAACTCTACGAGCTCGCGCGTGCGCCGATCGATCGTCGGCGCATCTAGTCCCTGCAGGCGGCCAAAATAGCTGATGTTTTCGCGGCCGGTGAGATTCGGGTAAACCCCGCTCGAGTGGGGAAGCACTCCGATGAGCCTTCGCACGCCGAGCGGATCACCACGTAGCTCCAGGTTGTCGATCCGCCCACCCCCGGCGTCGGGTTCGAGCAGTGTGCTCAGGATCCGCAGTGTCGTGGACTTGCCGGCGCCATTGGGCCCCAGCAGACCAGTGATGCGTCCGTCGAGCGCCGCGAACGACACATCGTGAACCGCTGCGACGGAACCGAAGTACTTGCGCAGACCCTGGACTTCGATCATGGCGGAGGACCCGAGAACGAGGTGAAAAAGGGATCCGGCGCGATACTTCGGGTGCACAAGGTGTCCAGCCCCTGCTTCGTGCCCAGCTCGAGAAACCGCGCCATCAGGCGCGGCATGCAGCCAGTCGCGAGCTGACCATGGCCTTGCCCCTCCAGCGTAATTTGCAGCACGTTGCTGAGACCCAGTGCCGTCCGTTCCGCATAGGCCGGCGGTGTCACAGGATCCGCAGTGCCGGAGAGAATCAATACGGGTCGATCGGACTGGAGCTGCTCATGGAAGTCCGAATCCATTTGCCCGCGCGGCCATTCCTTGCAGACCTCGACCAGACCATCGAGCTGGGCGGTACCGAGATAGCTACGGGTGAGGGCGGCGCGGTCGAGCCTTGAAGGATCAATGAACGGCACGTCTTCCGTGCACACGACCGCGTTGTGCATCCCGTAGCTCAGCGCATCGACATAGCGCTTCGACATGATCACCGCCTGCGAGGCGAGAGGCACAAGATTGTTGTGGGCTACCGCTTGATCGAGGATCAACGGCAGAAGTGCGGCGCGTTCCGGCGCGTAACTCAGCAATCGAGTGGCGATCTGCAAGTGCACCAGTCGCACATCAAGCGGCATGACGCTTCCGGTGTCCGGGTCGGGGAGCACAATGTGAGCCGGCGATGCAGACAGGCGCGAACGCAGCGTCTCGAACTGGGCGCGCGGATCGGCGAATGCCGCGTGGCAAGCGGCATCAGTGTGGCACCTGGCAAAGATCAGCTCGAGTGTTCGCTGGGCATGAAGCGCGCCATCAGCCGCGAGGACCGCGTCGGGCGGCACGACGCCATCGAGAATGAGTGCGCGCACCTGCCCGGGAAATCGGCGCAGGTAGTGCTGTGCCACACGCGTTCCGTAGGAGACACCGTAGAGGTTGATCCGCGCGTAGCCGAGCGCGGCGCGGACCGCATCGAGATCCTGCACCGCCACACTCGTCGTATAGAACCTCGGATCGGCGTGCAGGCTCGCCAGGCAGTCGCGCGCATGAGCGCGAAGTTGTGCGGGCGTCAAGTCGGCAGCCTCGTCCTCATCCGGAAATGGACAGTTCAGCGCGTTCGAGCCGCCCGTGCCCCGCTGATCGACGAGGACGATGTCGCGCTCGCGCTGCACACGTGCAAAGGCCGGTGCGATGAGGGTGTAGAAATCGGTGGCAGCCTGTCCGGGCCCGCCAGCGAGAATGAAAAGCGCGTCGGCGGCTGCGCGCCGGTCGAGCGCTGGAACAACAGCGACGTTGAGATCGATCTTGCGAGAGTGCGGGTCGTTGCGGTTCTCAGGAACCTTGAGCGCTCCGCAGCGTGCTTCTATGGATTGCAAATGCTCCGGATGCTCGAGCCGGCACGGCTTCAGGGATAAAGACGAGGCAGGTGGCGCTGCGGCGAAGGCGGCCGGCGCAAGACACGCTGCGGCGATGAACGCGCCGAGGCGCGACCTCAATTCAGGCTCCCGTCCGGAACAATCGCGATAGGCATGTCAGGGGCGCACCTTACACGAGAGTCCATTCCGCGCGCCCGTTCTGGCAACGGGACAGCGGGGTGCTTACACTAGGCGCCCTTTTTCAAGTCCCTGATGCCATTGAGCCTTTGGCCATGCGTTTCCCGCGCAGTTTCGATGTGATCGTGGTCGGCGGTGGCCATTCCGGCACCGAAGCCGCGCTGGCGGCTGCGCGTATGGGCGCGAACACCCTGCTGCTGACGCAGAGCATCGAGACATTGGGCGCCATGAGCTGCAACCCGGCCATTGGCGGGATTGGAAAGGGACATCTGGTGCGAGAGATCGACGCACTCGGTGGCGCGATGGCCCGCGTCACGGATCGCGCGGGCATCCAGTTCCGTACGCTCAACTTGAGCAAAGGGCCGGCAGTGCGCGCGACGCGTGCGCAAGCGGATCGTGCGTTGTATCGACAGGCCATCCGCACGGCGCTTGAGTCGCAGCCCAACCTGACGCTGTTCCAGCAGGAAGTCGCGGACCTGAAGCTCGCTGGCGAGCGCGTCTGCGGTGTCATTACGCAAGCTGGCATCGAAGTCGACGCGCGCGCCGTGATCCTGACCGTCGGCACATTCCTGTCGGGGCGCATTCACGTCGGCCTGGAGAACTACGCGGCGGGACGTGCGGGCGATCCGCCTTCGCTGCGACTTGCCGCGCGTCTGCGTGAATTGCCAGTCCGCGTCGGACGGCTCAAGACCGGCACACCGCCGCGCATCGATGCCCGCAGTGTCGACTTCAGCGTGATGGCCGAGCAGCACGGCGATGATCCGCAGCCGGTGTTTTCATTCCTGGGGCGTCGTAGCGAGCACCCGCGCCAGGTTCCGTGTCATATCACCGCGACCAATGAACGCACGCACGAAATCATCCGCCGAGCGAGTGATCGCTCGCCGATGTTCACTGGCCGCATCGAGGGCGTCGGGCCGCGCTACTGCCCGTCGGTTGAAGACAAGGTGTTTCGTTTCGCCAGTCGGACCTCGCACCAGATCTTCGTCGAGCCCGAAGGACTCGCCAGCAATGAGGTGTACCCGAACGGGATCTCCACCAGTCTGCCCTTTGATGCGCAGTACGAATTCGTGCACAGCATCCGCGGATTCGAGAAGGCGCATCTGACGCGACCCGGCTATGCGATCGAATATGACTTCTTCGATCCGCGCGATCTGAAGATGAGCCTGGAAACCCGCCTCGATTCAGAACCTGTATTTTGCGGGCCAGATCAACGGCACGACCGGTTACGAGGAGGCCGCGGCGCAGGGGATCGTGGCCGGAATCAACGCGGCGCTGCGTGCTGGCGAGCGCGAGCCCTGGTGGCCACAGCGCAGTGAAGCATACATAGGAGTGCTGATCGACGACCTCATCACGCGCGGTGCGCCGGAACCGTATCGCATGTTCACCAGCCGCGCGGAGTATCGCCTGCTGCTGCGCGAAGACAACGCGGACTTGCGTCTTACGCCGACAGCTCACGAGCTGGGCCTGATCGACGAGGAACGCTGGCGATTGTTCGAGCGCAAGCGCGAATTGATCGCACGCGAGCGCGCCCGGCTCGAGGACATCCGGATCGGTGCCGCGGATGCGGATTCGATACTCGATAGCCCTCTCACGCGCGAGCAGTCCGCATTCGAGTTGCTGCGCCGGCCGGATGTGCACCTCGAAGCGCTCACTGCTTTGCCGGTTGTGGGCGAGATGCCGCAGTCCTGGGTGGAAGATGATCGGCTGAGCCGAGCAAGTCCGCCTGCAGGTGGATGTCCAGGCCAAGTACAGCGGCTACATCGAGCGCCAGCAGCAGGAGATTGAACGCCAGCGGCGCAACGAGGCGACTGCATTGCCTGCGGACCTCGACTACGACGCAGTGAAGGGATTGTCGAACGAAGTGCGCCAGCGTCTTGGCGAGGCCCGGCCCATGAGTCTCGGTCAGGCGGCGCGCGTTCCGGGCGTCACCCCAGCAGCGATCTCGTTGCTGCTCATCCATCTGAAGAAGCGCAGCCGCGCGGCGTGATCCGACGAGCTCGAGCGTTCGCGAGCGTGTCGATGGCCTTGGCCATCGCGCTCACCGGCGCGTGCCAACGCAAGGATACGGCGTCCACGAGGGCCGAAAGCGACCATGAGCCGGTGGTGCTCAATCGCGGCAACGGTTCGGAGCCCGAATCACTCGACCCGCAGCGTGCGCGCACCGATTCCGAGCTCACGATTCTGCGCGACGTCTACGAGGGACTGACGGCTCTCGACGGCGACGCGAAACCTGCACCCGGCGCAGCGCAGGAATGGTCGGTGAGCGCCGACGGGCGGCAATACACATTCAAGCTGCGCGACAACCTGCGCTGGTCCAATGGTGATCCGGTCCTCGCCGCCGACTTCGTCTACTCGTTACAAAGGCTTGTCGATCCACGCACCGCCTCGCCATACGCGGAGATTGTGGATGTCATCGAAAACGCGGCCGACATCACTTCAGGTCGCAAGCCGCCCGAGGCGCTAGGCGTCACCGCGCCGGACCCGAGTACGGTACTCATCCGGCTGAGTTCGCCGGCACCGTATCTGCCCGGCGTGCTTGCACATCCCAGCACGTTCCCGGTGCATCGGCTCGACGCTGGAGCGTCTCGGTCGCGATTTCGCACGTCCGGGCAATGCCGTCTCGAATGGCGCCTTCGTGCTGGCCGAATGGACGGTTGGTTCTCACATCGTTGCCCACCGCAACGCGCATTACTGGGACAACGCCAGCAACAAGATCGATACGATCAACTATCTGCATATTGCCGACCAGGGCGCCGAGCTGCGGCGTTATCGGGCGGGCGAGCTCGACATCACTTACACGGTGCCGCCGGCACAGTTCAAATGGATTCGCGAGAATCTCGGCGCGGAGCTGCACATATCCCCACAGCTCAGTACCTACTACTACGGCTACAACCTCTATCGCGCACCCTTCAAGGACAATCCCAAGCTGCGCCTGGCGCTCTCGATGGTGATCGATCGCGAGCGGCTGACGGAATCGGTGACGGGGCGCGGTGAACTACCCGCCTATGGCTGGGTGCCCGTCGGTGTCGCGAACTATGAATCGCAGCGGCCCGAGTGGGCAGAGTTCTCGTTCGCGGAGCGCGTCGCGAAGGCCAGGCAGCTCTACGCGCAGGCCGGCTACTCGTCCGAGCATCCGCTGCGGACCGAGATCCGCTACAACATCGACGAGAGCCACACGCGCATCGCCGTCGCGATCGCATCGATGTGGAAGGAATCGCTCGGTGTGCAGACCGAGCTGGTGGGGGAAGAATTCAAGGTGCTGCTGCAGAACATCGATCGCCACGATGTCACGCAGGTTTTCCGCTCCAGCTGGATCGGCGACTACAACGACGCCTACACTTTCGCGCAATACCTCAAGAGCGACTTCGGGCTCAATCTGCCGGGCTACCGCAACCCGCGATATGACGCTTTGCTAACCAGCGCTGCGTCGGAAGTCGATACGGCGCGGCGCAGCAGCACGCTCGAGGAGGCCGAGCGTCTCATGCTCCTCGACCAGCCCGTGATCCCGCTGTACTACTACGTCAACAAACACCTGGTGAAGCCCTATGTCGAGGGCTGGCACAACAACGTCATGAACGTGCAGTACTGCAAGAATCTTGTGCTCAGGAAACACTAGCGCGCGCTGCAAGCGTCGACCGGTTCATTCGCAATGCCAGGCCGCCCGCGCCTGCGCGCCGTGTTCGCGCCACGCCTGAGCAGCGGACTTTCGCGCCTCTTCGAGCGCAGACGGCGAGAGGCTCAACGCGAGCTGCTGCAGCTGATCGTGCGTACGCACCGCGTGAGTCGGATAGTAATCCGCGCCGAAACAACCGAGATCATTCAGTTGCTGCAGAAACGATTCGAAGTCGTACATCTCTTCGTCGGTTGGCGCAGCGGGATCGGTGGCGGGGATCGCCGCCAGCGCCTGCGGCGCAGATGCGGCGCCGAGAAAGACTGCTTCGCGCAGCTGCTGTGCGGCAGTGGCGGTATCGGGAGGCTGGCCGTTGCAGCCAGCGATGAGGCACTCACCAAGATTCACCTTGCCCACCCACGATTGCTTCGCTGCGGCCCGCAGCCAGTACTGCATTTGTGCCCGCTCGCCGCTTTCTTTCGAAGCGGGGTGGTACATGAGGTTCTGCGCCAGGTCGACCTGGGCAGGGCCAAATCCCAACATCGCGGCGGAGAGCCAATACCGTCGTGCGGTTTGGATGTCGGCCAGGTTTCCGAGCTGCCAAAGGCTCGCTTCATGCCCTGCGGAGGCTGCGTCGCGCAGACGCTGGCTGATCGTCGCCGAATCGAAACGCGCCTCTGTACATGCCTTCGGCATTCGGGCGAGGCGTTCATCCCTCGCAGCAATGCTCGCTTTGATGCGCTCACGTGTCTCGGCCGGCATCTTGGCCGCGCGCACAGCCGCTTCAGCGTTTGCCA